>CAVRTI010000024.1:0-524556 GCA_963723975.1 uncultured Actinomycetota bacterium | reverse complement strand
CCCGGCCGCCGGAGGCCACCAGGAGCGAGGGCCACTGCACGGCCCCCACTGTGCCAGCCGCTACCAGTCCAGGCCCTGGGCCGCCAGCGCCGCCTCGGTCTCGAGCCGCTCGACCGGGCCGAGCGGCGCATTGCCCGGCGCGGGCACGTCAAGGGTGCGCGCGGCCGAGAGCAGCACCCAGTCGTAGGCCAGCGCCGCCGCGGTCAGCCGTGCCATCTTGGCCGGCTGGTCCTGGCGGTGCACCCGTTCGAGCTCGGCGGCGAGCCGGCGCAGGTCGGCGGCGAGGTGCTCGACGCTGACGTTGTCGGCCTGCGGCGGAGCCGGGTGCACCCGCGCCCGCAGCGCGGCGACGCGGCGACCGAGCCAGCCCAGGTGGCCGAGGAGCGCGGCGGCGAGCAGGACCGCCACCGTCATCCCGGACACCAGCCAGGCCACGTCGCCCACCTCCGATGCCCCCAGTGTGCGCCCGGCACAAGGCGTTCGCCAGGCTCCGCGCACTCAGCCCCGGAGCCGGACCAGGCCCTCCTGGACGGCGGTGGCCACCAGCCGGCCGTCCTCGGTGAAGAGCCGCCCGGTCGCGAACCCACGTCCCCCTGAGGCGCTGGGCGAGACCTGGTCGTAGAGCAGCCACTGATCGGCACGCAGCGGCCGGTGGAACCACATCGCGTGGTCCAGCGAGGCCGGCTGCAACCGCGGGTCGCCGATGTAGGTGCCATGCGGGACGACGGTGGCCGAGAGCAGCGTGAGGTCGGAGGCGTAGGCCAGCACGGCCGCGTGCAGCACCGGGTCGTCGCCGACCGGGCCGGAGGCCTTCAGCCACACCCTGGCCAGCGCGGGGTGCCGGTCGTCCTGCAGTGCGCCGCCCGCCCGCGAGTCCCCGGCGTACCGGACGTCGAGTGCCGCCCACTCGCGGTCCCAGTCGTCGCGCGGTCGCCCGGTCAGGCCGGCCAGCACGTCGCCCAGCTCTGGGCAGTCGAGCGGCCCGGCGACCGGCGGCATGGGGTCCTGGTGGTCCAGGCCCTCCTCGGGCACCTGGAAGGACGCCGACATGTAGAAGATCGGCCGACCGTGCTGACGGGCCACCACCCGCCGGGTGCTGAACGACCGGCCGTCCCGGGTGCGCTCGACGTCGTAGAGGATCGGCACCTTGGTGTCGCCCGGCCGCAGGAAGTAGGCGTGCAGCGAGTGCACCACCCGGTCCACGTCGGCGGTGCGTGCCGCCGACACCAGGGCCTGGCTGGCCACCTGCCCGCCGAACACCCGCTGCAGCGAGGTCTCCGGCTGGCGGCCGCGGAACAGGCACTCCTCGATCGGCTCGAGGTCCAGCAGGGACAGCAGCTCGTCGATCGAGGAGGGCATGGCCGCCATCGTGGCAGCCGTTAGCGTGGGGTGGTGACCCGGTTCGCCCTGCAGCCCCGCTGGCTGGCCTGGCACCTGCTGCTCGTCGCTGTCCTGGTCTCCTTCGGCTGGCTCGGTGGCTGGCAGCTGTCGGCCTTCGAGGACAAGGCCGTCGATGCTCCCCCGTCCCGGGCGGTGGTCCCTCTCGACCGGCTCGCGGAGCCGGGCGGGCGGCTGGAGTCCGACGACCTCGGTCGCCGGGTGCACGCCGAGGGCCGGTACGACTCCGGCCGGACGCTGCTGGTGCCGGGACGCGAGCACCCCGACGGCGGCCGTGACGGCTTCCTGGTGGTGTCGCCGCTGCGGACCGCGGCCGGCGTCCTCCCGGTCGTGCGCGGCTGGGTGCGCTCGGCGGCCTCGCCGGCCGTCGCGCCGACCTCCGGGAGGGTGCGGGTCGTCGGCCTGCTGCAGCGTTCCGAGGCGGGACCGCCCGACGGGGGCGACCGCGGTCGCCGCGGACGGTGAGCTGCCCTACGTCGCGACCGTCACGCTGCTGGACACACTCCCCTACCGCGCCGCACAGCTGTACGACGGCTACCTCGCGCTGCGTTCCGAGCAGCCCGCTCCGGCCGTCGCGCCGGTGCCTCCCGAGGCGCAGGCCGCCGCCACCGACGGGATCGGCCGCTGGCGGAACCTGGCGTACGCGCTGCAGTGGTGGGTGTTCGCCGCGGCGGCGGTGTTCTTCTGGTGGTCGGTGCTCAGGCGGGCGGTGCTGGAGCAGCGGGAACGCGATCCCGCCCGTCCCGACGCAGGTCCGCCACCACTCGTCGCTCCGCGACGAACGACATGAACGGCACGGTGCCGGCGAGCAGCACGAGCACGGTCTTCACCGGCTTCCAGCGCAGCTGGTAGGACAGGTGGAACGCGGCGACGACGTAGAGCACGTACAGCCAGCCGTGGGCGGTCCAGAGGACCCCGGCCGGGCCCTCGCCGACGTACCAGGGCCAGAAGCTGAGCCCGGTCAGGGCCCCGAGCGCGAGCACCACCCCGGTGACATAGGCCATCACGCGGTAGCGGGTCAGTGCTCCTGAGGTCACCCGGCCGAGCCTAACGAGGAGCTCAGGCGCCGTAGCCGGTACCCATCTCCTGGCGCTGCCCCATCCGCAGTCCCGGTCCGCGCCAGGAGTCCAGGTCGGCCACGGCCAGCGCGGTCGCGGCGTTGCCCTTCCGCTCCGCCATCACCGCGACGTCGGCGCCGTTCTTGATGCTGCCGACGCCGTCCCTGGTGGCACCCACCCGGGTCGCGTCGGTGATCGCATACGTCGCCGTGAACCCGTCCTCGCTGCGCACCGTGATCGACGAGTCGCTGACCTTGGTCGCGGTCCCCCGCTGGGTCAGCATCGTGCGGTAGCCGCCCGAGCCGTCGGGCACGACGAACTCGCCGTGCACGGCGCCGCGGGGACCGCCGAGGAGGTGGCCAGGGCCGTGCCTGCCGTCCTTGTGCCGGAACCTCTCGTCCGGGTCGCCGCTCGGGGTCGGCGAGCCGGTGGACGCCGCGACCGACACCTCACCCTCCGTGGCCGCGCCGCCGGCCAGCGCCGCGCCGGTGGCCCCGGCCGCGGCCAGTCCGAGCACCGCCACCGCCACGACGAGCAGTACCCGGCGCAGGTCCGAGCGGGGCGGCGGGGCGGAATCGATGGCGTCCGCCGGGGCGGTGCGCCACGGGTCGGTCGGGGTCGGGTCGGTGGGGCTCACGGTTCTCACCTCGGGACTTCAGGCGGGCGGGCGCACGGGCTCTTCCCGCCGATGATCCTCCGGCAACCTGTGACCAGCCTGTGAGTCCGCCGCCGCGATGTGCTGCGGCAGCTCGACCAGGAACCGGGTGCCCTCCCCGGGTGCGGACAGCACCCCGACCCGGCCACCGTGGGCCGCCACCAGGGCAGCCACGATCGAGAGGCCGAGCCCGCTCCCGCCCGCGGACCGGGTACGCGACGGGTCGGCGCGGTAGAAGCGCTCGAAGACCTTGGCCCGGTCCGCCTCGGTCATCCCCGGTCCCTGGTCGGCGACGGCGAGCAGCACCCGGTCCGGATCGCCGTCAGGCCCGGGCGTGACCTCGAGGGACACCGACACCGGCGTCCCGGCCGGGGTGTGCGTGAGCGCGTTGGTGACCAGGTTGGTGACCACCTGCCGGAGCCGGCTCTCGTCCCCGAACACGACCGGCGCTCCCCCACCACGCAGGTCCAGCTCGATCGGGCGATCCGGGTCGAGCACCCGGGCGTCGTGCACGGCGTCGCCGGCGACCTGGAGGAGGTCGACCGGCTCCTGCGCGAGCGGCCGCTGCTGGTCCAGCCGGGCCAGCAGCAGGAGGTCCTCGACGAGCAGCCCCATCCGGGCCGCCTCGTCCTCGACCCGGCGCATCACCCGGTCGAGGTCATCCCGGTCCGGGACGGCGCCCTGGCGGTAGAGCTCGGCGAAGCCGCGGATCGACGTCAGGGGCGTCCGCAGCTCGTGGCTGGCGTCGGCGACGAACCGCCGCATCCGCGCCTCCGACGCCAGGGCGGACCCCTCGGAGGCCTCCCGGGCCCGGAAAGCAGCCTCGATCTGGCCGAGCATCGAGTTGAACGCGCCGGACAGCCGGCCGACCTCGGTGCGCGGGTCGCCCTCCGGCACGCGCCGGGTCAGGTCGCCCGCCGCGATCGCCGCAGCGGTCGTCTCGACCTCCTCCAGCGGTCGCAGCGAGGTCCGGACCACCACGTAGGCGAGCCCGCCGAGCATGCCGAGGACGACCAGACCGACGAGCAGCTCCAGCAGCACCAGACGGCCGACGGTGTCGTCGACGTCGCCCAGCGAGATCGCCCGCGCGGCCAGGACGGGCCCGACATCGCGGATGGTCCCGGACTGGACGACGACGCGCCAGCGCCCGCCGCCATCTTCCGCGGAGACGGTGAACGGCTCGGGGCCGGAGTCGAGGAGCTGCTCCCTGGACAGCGACGGCGGTGACGTCGAGGGGTCGGTCTCCCGGTCGGGCACCAGCAGGGCGCCGCCCGGACCGGCGACCCGCAGCCACTCGGGGCGTCCGCGGCCGAACGGGGAGTCGCCGTCGCCACGTCCCGAACCCTGCAACGACGGGGGGATGTCCCCGGCGAGGTCCTGGTCGACCTGGGCGACGAGGTAGCCGCGCAGCTGGGTGGTGACGACGACACCGGTCACCGTCAGGCCGGCGGCGGCGAGCAGGACGAGGGCGACCACCAGCGTCACCCGCAGCGGCGCGCGCTGCAGCACGGATCGAGGCGTCGTGGGACTCACCCGCGCGGCATCCGTAGGACGTAGCCGACGCCGCGAAGCGTGTGCAGCAGCCGCGGCTCGCTGGTGTCGACCTTGCGGCGCAGGTACGACACGTAGGACTCCACCACGTTGGCCTCGCCGCCGAAGTCGTAGTGCCACACGTGATCGAGGATCTGCGACTTGGACAGCACCCGACCGGCGTTCTGCATGAAGTAGCGGAGCAGCTTGAACTCGGTGGGCGACAGCGCCACCAGCTCGCCGGCCTTCCACACCTCGTGGGTGTCGTCGTCGAGCTCGATGTCGGCGAAGGTGAGCCGGGCCTGGTCGTCGCCGGGCCCGCTGTGACCCGACGTACGGCGCAGCACCGCCCTGATCCGCGCCACGATCTCCTCGAGGCTGAACGGCTTGGTGACGTAGTCGTCGCCGCCGACGGTGAGGCCGGTGACCTTGTCCTCGGTGGCGTCGCGGGCGGTGAGGAACAGCACCGGGGCGGTGGTGCCCTCGCCGCGCATCCGGCGGACCACCGCGAAGCCGTCCATGTCGGGCATCATCACGTCGAGCACGACCAGGTCGGGCCGGAGCCGCCGGGCCTCGGCCAGCGCGTCCCGGCCGTTCGTCGCGGTAGCCACCTCGAACCCGGCGAACCGCAGGCTGGTCGCGAGCAGCTCGAGGATGTTCGGCTCGTCGTCGACGACGAGCAGCCGGGCCTCGGGCACGCGGTCGGTGGTCACGGATCGTCCCTGGGTCGTCGGGTGCGGGCTGGTCGCTGTCATGGTCCTGATCCTCCCGGGCCGCCCTGCTGCCTTCCTGCACACTCCCTGTGAGGTCCCTGTGAAGTCCCGTGAGCCTAACGCCGAGGGCCGGGCGCCTTGCGCGCCGGATCTTCCGGGCACCAGGCTCTGCCTCATGACGGCAGACTGGATCGACGCGCTGGAGGCCCGGCCGGCTCCCGAGGTCCCGGCCACCAGTGAGATCAGGTTGATCGACTACCCGGTCCTCGTGGCGGTCGAGCAGCAGCAGCAGACCGCGGAGATGATGCGCGAGTTCCAGCTCATCCTCCTGGGCGAGACCGAGACGCACGTGCTGCACGAGGTCGTCGAGTTCGCTGCGACCATGTTGGCCGACTGGGGCGAGGTGCTGACCGGACCGCGGGAGGAGCTCGAGCGAGCGCACGCCGCCGGCGAGCCGTACACCGAGCTGCGCTACCCGGTCCGTGAGGACTCCCGGGACAGCATCCTGCGCTACGCCCGCCTGATGGAGCGGGCCGACGACTTCTGCCGCAGCGGGGAGCTGATCAGCCTCGCGGCGACGCCGGACGTGCACGCCCTGCGGCGCTGGCTGGTCGAGGAGTTCGTCCGGCAGCACGACGGCGAGGCACCGCGACCGTGGCCGCGACCGGACGCCGACCCGACCTCCCGTGCGGGGACCGCGCACGTGGGGTAGGCAGGCGGCATGACAACGTTGACACAGACCCGCACCCTGGGCAGCGGCGACGCGGCCCTGACCGTCTCGGCCGTCGGGCTGGGCTGCATGGGAATGAGCGAGTTCTACGGGACCGCCGACGAGTCCCAGTCGAGCGAGACCATCCGGCGGGCGCTGGACATCGGCGTGACCTTCCTGGACACCGCTGACATGTACGGGCCGTTCACGAACGAGCTGCTCGTGGGGAAGGCCATCGCCGGCCGGCGCGACGAGGTCCAGCTGGCCACCAAGTTCGGCAACGAGCGCGGCGAGGACGGCCGCCGGCTCGGCATCAACGGCCGGCCGGAGTACGTCCGAAAGGCGTGCGACGCCTCGCTGCAGCGGCTCGGTGTCGACCACATCGACCTCTACTACCAGCACCGGGTCGACCGCTCGACGCCCATCGAGGAGACGTGGGAGGCCCTGTCCGGGCTGGTGCAGGCAGGCAAGGTGCGCCACCTCGGCATCTCCGAGGCGTCGGCGGCGACCATCCGCGCGGCCCACGCAGTGCACCCGGTCACGGCGCTGCAGACCGAGTGGTCGCTGTGGACCCGCGACGTCGAGGAGAACGGCGTCCTCGCCACGGTCCGCGAGCTCGGCATCGGGTTCGTGGCCTACTCGCCGATCGGCCGGGGCTTCCTGTCCGGCGAGATCCGCAGCCTGGACGACCTCGCGCCGGACGACTCCCGCCGGCACCACCCCCGGTTCCAGGGCGAGAACTTCGCCAAGAACCTCAGCCTGGCCGACGGGGTGCGCGAGATCGCGCAGGCGAAGGGGGTCACCGCCAGCCAGCTGGCGCTGGCCTGGGTGCTGGCCCGGGGCGAGGACGTCGTGCCCATCCCGGGCACCAAGCGGGTGAGGTACCTGGAGGAGAACACGGCGGCGGCAGAGATCGCACTGACCGCGGAGGACCTCGAGCGCCTCGACGAGGTCGCGCCGGCCGGCGTGACGGCCGGCGACCGCTACCCCGACATGTCCCCCATCAACGCCTGAGCCGCAGGCACAGCCCGGAGTCGTCCGAACCCCGCACGTCGACGACCAGCGCCTGGTAGCCGGCCATCCCCTCGAGGAAGTCGAGGGCATCGCGGCCGCGGACGAATGCCGCGGTCGCGAGGACGTCGGCCCACAGCAGCGAGGGCCCGACCACGGTGACCGACAGCAGGTCGTCGGCCGCCGACCCGTCCCGCGGGTCGACGATGTGCCGGCCCCGTCGAGCGGTGCCCGAGGTCGCGACCCCACCGGCCAGGACCGGGACGACGGCCAGCACCCGCAGCGGGTCGGTCGGGTCCTCGATGCCGACCCGCCAGGGCCGGGGGTCGGCTCCGGGCTGCATCGCCACGTCGCCACCGGCGTTGACGCTGACGTCGCAGCCGAGCCCGGCCGACAGGTGCTCGGCGGCCCGCTGGACGGCCCACCCCTTCACCAGCCCGGTCGGGTCGAAGGCCCGCCTGCCACCACCGGCGGGTCGCCACGCGTCGAACGACCCGCCGGTCAGGACGCCGGCGGTCTCGCACAGCCCGACCACCTCGCAGACCAGCGGGTGCGCGTCCTCGAGCGTCAGCTCGGCACGGTCGAGCCGCCGGACCTGGCTGTCCGGCAGGTACGGCGAGAAGAGCTGGTCGATCGCCCGCAGCTCGTCGTACACAGCCGCCACCCTGGCCCCCGCCGCGGCCGACCGGCTGCCTGGCCCGCGCAGGTGCACGCTCACCGGCAAGCCCATCACCTGCTCCACCCAGGCCCGGCGCTCGGTGCTCACGGGGGCGGTCACAGGCTCGCCTGGTCGAGGGCCGACTGCAGCGACTGCACGTAGCCGTTGCTGGTGACCGTGGCGCCGCTGACGTGGTCGATGTTCGCGCTCTGGGCGGCCAACGCCTCCTGGGCCAGCACCGGCAGCGCGTAGGAGTTGATCTCCTGGTCGCGGCCGTTGCCGTTGGGGTACCGCACGGCGGCGACGTCGGTGATCTGCCCGGCCGTCGACCGTGATCTGCACCTGGACCGGTCCCCACCGGGTCTGCACCGTGTTCCCCGTGACGGTCGACGCCCCCGCGGCCGAGGTCGTCCCGCCGCCCGAGGGTGCCGTGGTGGTGGTGGACGCACCGATGGCCGCCGGCGGCAGCAGCACCTCCCGTGCCGGCCGTGGACGTGTGGTAGCTGAACAGCATGATCAGCCCGGAGACGGTGCCGGCGATGGCGACCACGATCCTGCGCACGAGAGAGTCCTTCCGGTCGAGTCAGTAGGTGAAGCGCTCGACGTGCACCTGCGCGTCGGGCACGCCGGCCGCGCGGGCCGCGGCCATGGCGGCGTCGGTCCAGGCCTCGGGGCCGCAGACATAGACGTCCTGGCCGGCGACGTCGGGCACCAGGTGGCGCAGGGCGGCGGCCTCGCCCGAAGTGGCCCCAGGCCGCGGGCAGCCACGACCCGTCCCTGGCGCGCGGGCCGAGCAGGTAGGCCACCCGGCCGCCACGGGAGCCCGCCAGCGCTTCCAGCTCGGCCCGGAGCACCAGCTCGGCCTCGTCGCGGGCCCGGTACACCAGGGTGCTGCCGGGTGGGCAGCTCCTCCAGCAGGCGCGCAGCGGGGTGATGCCGATGCCCGCCGCCGAGCAGCGTCGCCCGGGCGACCGGGTGCGCCGGTCGTCGTCAGCGCGCCGTACGGGCCCTCGAGCAGCACCCGGGTGCCTGGCCGGAGGTCGGCCAGCCGGCGGCTGCCGTCGCCCAGGTCCTTGACGGTGATGCGCAGCATCGACGGGTGCGGCCGGGCCGAGAGCGAGAACGGATGTCCTCTGCTCCAACCCCGCCCGTCGAGGAAGCGCCACACGAAGAACTGCCCGGCCCGGACCGGCAGCCGGTGCAGGGCGCGCCCGGTCAGGTACACCGACACGACACCTGGCGCCTCCTCGTCCACCCGGGAGACGGAGGCGGTGCCGCAGGGTGCGGACGACGGGCAGCCCCAGCCGGTAGACGAGCACGGCGGCCAGCGCGACGACGTAGAGCGTCCACCAGTAGACGCGGGCCGCCGGCGAGGAGACGAAGTCGGTGCCCGTCCAGAGCTGGTGCGGCAGCGCGAGCCCGACCCCGAGGTAGGCGTAGAGGTGCAGCAGGTGCCATGACTCGTAGCGGAGCCGGCGCCGGGCGGCGCGCACCGACGTCACGACGACCATGACCAGCAGCCCGGTGCCGACGACCGCCAGCAGCATGCCCGGGTAGGTCGTCACCGAGGTCCCAGAGCTCTGGCAGCACGCCGACCTGCGCGATGACCGCGTAGCCCAGGGTCACCAGGACGACGTGGACCACCATCAGGCTGAACGACGTGAAGCCGAGCATCCGGTGCCACCTGGCGAGCCGGTCCTGGCCGAACGCCCGCTCCGCCCAGGGCACCCGGGCCATCGCCAGCACCTGCACGAGCAGCAGGTCCGAGGCCACCAGCCCGGTCACCCGCCCGATCGACGTGAGGCCCGGGCCGGGCCCGACGGCGAGATCCTGCAGCCCGCGGCCGGCCAGCCACAGGGACACCGCGACGACCACCGAGAGGCCGACGGCGAGAAGCACCAGGTCGGCGGCCGCGGGCGACGCCGGCGGCGTGCCAGCCGACCATGGGTCGCGGGACCGGGGTGGCAGCAGCATGGTCATGCCGAGGACGCTGCCGGAGCAGGCTGGGTGGTGGCTGGGAGGACGCTGCGAGGCGGCTCCCGGTCGCCGGGTGCCACGGCGGATGGCTCGATCGGGTGTTGCCAGGTACCCGGGATGGGTGGACCGTGGTCTCGTCGGCCGCGCCGTCGGGGAGCGGCCCGCCGTCTGGAGGGGTGCGCATGTTCGTCCGCAGCACCGTGATCGACGCCGATCGCGCCCGGATCGACGACGGAATCACCTTCGTGCGGGACCGCGTGCTCCCGCTGGTCGCCGGGTTGGAGGGCGCCCTGGGCCTGACGATGCTCGTCAACCGGACCACCGGCCAGACCGAGACCAGCACCCTGTGGGGCACCCGGGCAGCCATGGCGGCCAGCGACCGCCTGGTCACCTCGGCCCGTGAGGAGGCGGGCGCCCTGATGGGTGGTCGGCCGAGGGCCGAGGAGTGGGAGGTGGCCGAGCTCTACCGGGTACGCCGGCCGCGGAGGGGGTTCGCCAACCGGTCGACCTGGCTCGAGTTCGACGTGGGGGACGCCGAGCAGCTCGTCGACATCTACCGCACGACCACGGTGCCCGCGCTGTCGATGCTGGACGGGTTCGCCAGCGCCGGCCTGCTGATCGACCTGGACGCCGGCCGCGGCGTCTCGCTGGTCACCTTCGTCGACCGGCTCGCGCTCGAGGACAGCCGGCGCGTCGCGGCGGAGATCCGGAAGACGTCGGTGGAGAAGGCCAACGCGCAGGTCACCGAGGTGGTCGAGTCCGAGATGGTCCTGGCCGAGCTGCACCTGCCCGACCAGGCCTGACGCCCGCCGTCACCCTCCCCCGCTGGTCGGATCGACCATCGGGGGATGAGGGCTGCCCTTGGCCGCGCCCCGGTCCCGAGAACGACGAAGGCCCCTCCATGCATGAGATGGAGGGGCCTCGCCGGTCCTGCCGCCTGGCTTTCGCCGATCGCTCGGCGTCCACCGGCCTGCCGGACTGCTCCGCATGATCCGTGTCCCGATCGCTCGGGACCCGAATCGCGCAGAACGGGTGCCCCGCGCGGTCCGCCGGTCCCGATCGCTCGGGTCCGGCTCCTACGCGGAACGGGTGCCCCGCCGACGTTGCTCCGATCACTCGGAGCCCGCCTGCGCGAGACCGCCCCGCCTCGCCGTGCCCTGATTGCTCAGGACATGTCGTCGCGGAACGGGTGTCCGTGGTGCGACCTGACGATTGCTCGTCCGTCCACACCTCGGAACCCATCACCGGTGCTCGGGAACCCGCTGCCAGCAACGGTCTCCCGCTGCTTGCCCGCGCCCCGGAAGTCTCCCTCCGGGCCAGTCCCCGTTCCCGGTGACAAGGAGATGTCTAGTAGCCGGACGGCAAGCCCCACAAGGGCTTTCCGGCAGCTATTTCGACGACTTTCCGGGTCCACAGGACGGTCCACAGGTGTGGATAGGTTGTCCCCCGGAAACCGGGAGTTGTCCACCGCGTCATCCACCGCTGCATCCACAGGCGCCCCCGACCCTGTCCACCATCCGGACCCGGTCACAGCCCGGTGCAGCCCTGGACCATCAACGTCGGAAGGGTCGTCAGTGGTCGACGTAGGGACAGTGCCGGCAGCCCCGGCCGCAGCAGGTCCCGCGGTCGGCGAGGAACCCGGCAGTGAGGACGAACAGGCCGCTGACCGGGTCCACGTAGCCCGCGTCACCGGCCGCCAGTGCCGCCGCGTGGGCGGCCAGCAGCTCCTCGCGGTGCGGTGTGTCCGGCAGCAACCGGGAGGGATGCGGCTCGGTCAGGGCGCGCGGCGCCAGCGGGTCGGCCACCGGGCCAGCGTAGGCGGGGTGACACAGTGGACGGCGATGAGCCGCACCCCTTCGAGCCGGCACCCGGCCGCCGTCGCCTCCGCCGTCACGCTGGTCCTGCTGGCGCTGCTGGTCAGCTGCTCGCCCGGCCCGGACACCGCGCCGCGCAGCGCGCCGGCCGGCGGCGAGGACACCTCGCCGTCCGCCTCGGCCACCCCGACGGTGGACCCGGACACGCCCAGCGGCTGGGGTCCCACCGAGGGAGAGCTGGCCCGGGCCCGCGAGCTGGTGGCCGCGATGGCGCTGCCGGAGCAGGCGAGCACGGTGCTGATGCCGGGCTTCTGGGGATACGACGCCGCCGACCCGACCCCCGCGGAGGCCGAGCTCAACCAGGTCATGCACGGAGTCGACTCGGCCGGCGAGGTGTTGGCCGCCGCGCCGTTCGGTGGGGTGTTCCTGCGCCCGGAGGTCATCGCCGACGCCGAGCAGGTCGACCGGCTGGCCGGCGAGCTGCACGACGTCGGAGACCGGCCCGACGGCCTGCCGCTGCTGGTGTCGATCGACCAGGAGGGCGGGGTGGTCCAGCGGCTGAAGGTCGGGGTCGACCCGGTGCCCGCAGCGGCCACGGTCGGCGCGTCCGGCGACCCGGCGTACGCCAGGCAGGTGGCCCGCGACAACGGCCGCACGCTGCGCCGCCTGGGCGTGACCATGGTGATGGCGCCGGTGGCCGACGTCGACCCCGACGGCAGCTCGGTGATGGGCTCCCGCACCTACTCCCCCGACCGCAGGGTCGCCGCAGAGATGGTCACCGCCACCGTCCAGGGCTACCTGGCGGCCGGCATCGTCCCGGCGGTCAAGCACTTCCCCGGCCTCGGCACGGTCACCGGGGACAGCCACCACTCGCTGCCGGAGCAGGGCAAGTCGCTGGCCAAGCTACGGCGCACCGACCTGGTGACCTTCGAGGCGGCGATCAGGGCCGGGGCGCCGGTGATCATGACCGGGCACGTCGCGGTCGACGCCATCGAGGCCGGCATGCCGGCGTCGATCAGCGCCGGGGTGGTGCAGGGCCTGCTGCGCGACACCCTCGGCTTCCAGGGCGTGGCGGTGACCGACTCGCAGGGGATGGGGCCGATCAACGGCCCGTACAACTCCGCCGAGGGCGCGGTGCGCTCGCTGCTCGCCGGCAACGACCTGGTGCTCAACTCGCCCTACCCCGACCGGGCCCGCCGGGCGGTGCGGCGGGCCGTGGGCTCCGGCCGGCTGCCCGCGGACCGGCTCGCCGAGGCAGCCACCCGGGTGCTCGCGCTGCGGATCTACCAGCAGCGCATCTCCTCAGCCGGCTGACCCGTCCTCCGGCCGCTCCGGCACCAGGTCGACCAGCTCGAGGTTCTTGGGCGACAGCCCGTCCCCGCTCGAGACCCCGCGCAGCCGACGGCTCACCCAGGGCGCCAGGTAGCGCCGGACCCAGCGCACGTCGGCCAGCACGTCGGCCCGCCGCCCGGGGCGCGCGCCGGGCGGCAGCGGATCGCGCCACCACCCGACCGGGCCGCCGAGCAGCTCGGGGTCCTCGACTCCGAGGGTCTCCAGGGCCGCCGCCGCGACCCGCACATGGCCGGCCGGCGCGAGGTGCAGCCGGTCCTCGTGCCACAAGCGGCGGTCCTGCAGCGCCGGCTCGGCACCCACGTCGACGACGAGGGCTCCGGTGCGCTCGGCGGCCCGGCGCACCCCGGCGTTGAACCGGGCGAACCGCGCCGCCAGCCGGGCGGCCGTGCGTCCCGTCCCGCCGGCCCGTTCGATCACGGTGAACAGCAGGACCTGGACGCCGGCCGCCGCCAGCTCCTCGACCGCGGCGTCGTAGCGGCCGACCACCGCAGCGATGTCCCGGCGCGGCCGGAGCACGTCGTTCGGGCCGGCGTGGAAGGAGACCAGGTCCGGGTGCAGCGACAGCGCCACCGGGACCTGGCTCTCGACGACGTCGTGGAGCAGTCGGCCGCGGACAGCCAGATTGGCGTAGCGCAGGCCGCCCTCGTGGGTGGCCAGGGCGGCGGCGACCCGGTCGGCCCAGCCGAGGTGGCGGCCGTCCGGCCCGAGGTCGTCCTCGAGCCCCTCGGTGAAGGAGTCGCCGAGGGCGACGAAGGTGCGGTGTTCCACGGTCGTATCGTGCCCGACCATGCAGGATGAACCAGAAGTCGTCCCGGACACCAAGGACTGGACCTGGGTCCTCGGCCGGCGGTGTCCCGACTGCGGCCTCGACGCGCAGACCGTGGCCGGCGCAGACGTCGGACCGATGACGCGGGCGAACGCGGCGGCCTGGCAGCAGGTGCTCGACCGCCCGGACGTGGCACGGCGACCGGCACCGGGCGTGTGGTCGCCGCTGGAGTACGCCTGCCACGTCCGCGACGCCTACCGGGTCTTCGGCGGCCGGCTGGCACGGATGCTGGCCGAGGACGACCCGGCGTTCGAGAACTGGGACCAGGACGAGACCGCCGCGCGGGAGCGGTACGGCGAGCAGCTGCCCGCCACCGTGGCCCGAGAGCTCGCGGACGCCGCGGAAGTGGTCGCCGCCGGGTTCGACTCGGTGACCGGCGAGCAGTGGGTCCGCACCGGCCGGCGAAGCGACGGGGCGGTCTTCACCGTCGAGACCCTCGGGCGCTACTTCGTGCACGACTGGGTCCACCACCTGCACGACGTCGGGGCGGGGCGACCGTGACCGGGCACGACGAGCACCGGCACGACGACCACGGGCAGGAGCACGAGCACGGGCACGCACGACCACGCGCACGAGCACGACGCGCCGACCGGCCTGCTCGGCCGGCTGCGCCACCTGGTCGCCCCGCACAGCCACGACGCTGCGGTGTCGATGGACTCCGAGCTCGAGGCCAGCCGCCGCGGCATGCGGGCCCTGCTGCTGTCGTTCGTCGCGCTCACCGTCACCGCACTGCTGCAGGCCGTGATCGTGGTGGTCAGCGGCTCGGTCGCGCTGCTCGTCGACACCATCCACAACGCTGCCGACGCGCTGACCGCGCTGCCCATCGCGGTCGCCTTCACCCTCGGCCGCCGGGCCGCGACCCGGCGCTACACCTACGGCTACGGGCGGGCCGAGGACCTGGCAAGCATCGTGGTCGTCCTCGTCATCGCCGGATCCGCGGTGTTCGCCGCCGTCGAGAGCGTGCGGCGGATCGCCGACCCGCGCGAGCTCGACCATCTGGGGCTGGTCGCCGCCGCCGGGCTGATCGGGTTCCTCGGCAACGAGGCGGTCGCGCGGTACCGGATCACCGTCGGCCGGCAGATCGGCTCGGCCGCCCTGGTCGCCGACGGGCTGCACGCGCGCACCGACGGCTTCACCTCCCTGGGCGTGGTCGTGAGCGCCGCGGCAGCCTGGGCGGGCATCGAGCAGGCCGACCCGGTCATCGGCCTGCTCATCACGCTGGCCGTGCTGGCCGTCCTGCGGGACGCCGCGCGGGACGTCTACCGGCGCCTGATGGACGCCGTCGACCCCGCCCTGGTCGACCTCGTCGAGGCCACCGCGCGCGGCACCGAGGGGGTCCGCGACGTGGGCGACGTGCGGATGCGCTGGATCGGGCACCGGCTGCGAGCCGAGCTGGAGATCGTCGTGGCCGACGACCTGACCGTCGTCGAGGCCCACCGGATCGCCGAGTCCGCAGAGCACCGGCTGCTGCACGACGTGCCTCGGCTGCACGCCGCGCTCGTGCACGCCGACCCTGTCGGGCACACCCACGACCTGACCGGGCACCACCGCGAACCGGAGACCGGCTCCCCCAGGGACTGATCTCTGGCACTCTCGACGGGTGCTGATCACCAACCACGTCCTGTCCGGCGCGGTGATAGGCGCGGTCGCCCCGGACGTCCAGCAGGCCGCCACGCTCGGCTTCCTGTCGCACTTCGTGCTGGACGGGCTCCCGCACTTCGGGGTCGACGACGCCCACCTGATGAAGGTCGCGGTGCCGGACGGCCTGGTCGGGCTCGCTGCGGTGGCCGCGATCGCCCGCGCCACGCCGGCGGACCGGCTGCTGCCGGTGCTGGCCGGCATCTTCGGCGCCTGCCTGCCCGACCTGGACAAGCCGGGCCGGGTGTTCTTCGGCCGCTCGCCGTTCCCGCGGTGGTTCGACCATGCGCACGCCCGGATCCAGGACGAGGAGGTGCACCGGTTCACCATGGAGCTCGCCTCGGCCGCGGTGTTCAGTGTCGCCCTGGTCGCGCTGCTCCCCCGCCGCCCGAAGGGCCTCCGCGTCCGGCGATGATTCCTGTTCGCCGCCGCAGTCATCACGTGGACAGCCCCATCGACGAGAGGACCTGTCATGCAGAAGATCACCCCATGTCTCTGGTTCGACACCGAGGCCGAGGAGGCCGCCGAGTTCTACGTCTCGCTGTTCGGTGACGCCAAGATCCTCGACGTCTCCCGCTACGGCGAGGGCGGGCCGCGGCCGGCGGGCACGGTGCTGACCGTGTCGTTCATGCTCGAGGGCCAGGAGTACACCGCGCTCAACGGCGGCCCGGAGTTCCCGTTCACCGAGGCCGTGTCCTTCCAGGTCAGCTGCGAGGACCAGGAGGAGGTCGACCGGCTGTGGGCCCGCCTGCTCGAGGGCGGCGGGGCCGAGAGCCGGTGCGGCTGGATCAAGGACCGGTTCGGCCTGTCGTGGCAGGTCATCCCCACCGCCCTGCCGAGGCTGATGAGCGACCCGGACCCCGAGCGGGCCCAGCGCGCGATGGCGGCGATGCTGCAGATGACCAAGATCGACGTCGCCGCCCTGGAGAGGGCGGCCGACGGGGGCTGACCGGCGAGCAACCTCAGGGCCGGCGGGCCTCGTCCCGGCGGGCGGTGAGGAACACGCGCTCGGCGTCGTTGTCCGACAGGGCGAGCGCGTCGTCGTACGCCGCGGCCGCCTCCGCCGGCCGCCCGAGCCGGCGCAGCAGGTCGGCCCGGGTCGCGGGCAGGTACCGGTAGCCCGCCAGCCGCCCGTCGGCGACGAGCCGGTCCACCTCGGCGAGGGCGGCCTCCGGTCCGGCGACCTCCGCCAGCGCGACCGCCCGGTTGAGCTCGACGACCGGCGACGGCCACTCCCGCAGCAGCGCGTCGTAGAGCGCCACGACCCGCGGCCAGCTGGTCTCGGCGTACGACGGTGCCAGCGCGTGCTCGGCCGCGATCGCCGCCTGCACGCCGAAGCGCCCGACCCGGCTGTGATGCAGGTCGCGCACCAGGGCGAGGCCCTCGAGCACCTGGTCGCGGTCCCAGCGACCGCGGTCCTGGTCGGCGAGCAGCACCAGCCGGCCGGTGTCGTCCACCCGGGTGTCCCGGCGCGCGTCGGTGAGCAGCATCAGTGCCAGCAGGCCGCGCACCTCGGGCTCGTCGGGCATCAGCGCGCGCAGCAGCCGGCCCAGCTCGAGCGCGCGGTCGACCAGATCGTGGCGCACCAGGGCGTCCCCGCTGGGCGCGGTGTGGCCGGTGGTGAACACCAGGTGCACGACGGTGAGGACCGCGTCCAGGCGGTCGGGCAGCTCGACCGACCCCGGCACCCGGTAGGGGATGCCCGCGGCGGTGATCTTCTTCTTCGCCCGGGTGACACGCGCCGCCATCGTCGCCTCCGGGCACCAGGAAGCCGGCCGCGATCTCGGCGGTGGTCAGCCCGCAGAGCAGCCGCAGGGTCAGCGCCACCTGGGCCTCGCGGGCCAGCGCGGGGTGACAGCAGGTGAAGACCAGGCGCAGCCGCTCGTCGGTGATCACCTCGTCCTCCGCCTCCGCGAGAGCCGCGTCCGGGCCGCCTGCACCCCGGGCTCGACGAGGAGCGGCAGCTTGCGCCGCAGCGTCTGCTCGCGGCGCAGCACGTCGAGCGCGCGGCGGCGGGCTGCCGTCGTGAGCCAGGCACCGGGCGAGCGCGGCACGCCCTGCCGGCGCCAGGCGTCCAGCGCCGCGCCGTACGCGTCCTGGACGCACTCCTCGGCGAGGTCGACGCTGCCCGCCACCCGGACCGTCGCGGCGAGCACGAAGCCCCACTCGCGACGGTGCGCGTCGGCGACCGCGGCCTCGACGTCCGCGGGCCTGTCGGCCGCCGCGGTCACCCCTCCGGGAAGGTCATGAGCGGGCGGACCTCGACGCCGCCGAACGGTGCCGGGCAGAGCTTCGCGATCGCCAGCGCCTGGTCGAGATCGTTCGCCTCGATCAGGTAGTAGCCGCCGAGCGCCTCCTTGGTCTCGGCGAAGGGACCGTCGGTGACGACGTCGCCGCGCACGCTGGTGGCCGTGGCGGTCGGCTGCAGGGCGTTCCCGCCGACCATCTTCGCGCCCTGCTCGACGATCTGCTCGGAGAACCGGTTGTGCGCCTCCATCAGCTGCTGCGCGAACGCGTCGTCCGCCGCCGCGTAGGCCTGCTCGTCGCCGTAGATCAGGATCAGGTACTCACTCATGTCGTCCCCTTCTCGAAGCGGTCCCCTCGGACGCGCTCACCTCGACTCTGGCACCACCTCGACGGTCGGCGTGAGCCGAAATCGACAGCCGTCAGGAAATGCTCGAGCTGCGTCCTGTCCCGGCTCGCGCGAGGTCGCGCAGCGGCGGTGCGGTCTGGTCCGGCGGTACGTCGCCGAGCACCCGGCTCAGCACCGACTCCTCCCTGGGGTCGCCGATCCAGCCACCCGGGTCGGCCCACCGACGGTGACCACCCGCAAGCGTCCGGGCCCGTGGCAGGTCGCCTTCGGCAGCGGCGACGGCCGCCTGCAGGCGGACCAGGTTCGCGAGGTAGAGCCCGTGGCCGATACGCACCAGGATCTCGCCGCACTGGTCGGCCAGGCGCCTGGCCGCGGTGACGTCCTCGGCTGCCAGCGCCGCCGCGGCGCCGTCGGCCAGCGCGGCGGCCTCGAGGGCCGGGTTGCGCATCGTCCGCGCGAGGGTGAGTGCCTCGGCGCGGACCAGCGCCGCCGACCGCTCCTCGCCGCGCTGCCCGAGCATCATGGCGACGTTCACCATGGCGGCGAGCTCGTGGGTGGCGGCCCGGCCTGACCGCGCCGCGTCCATCGCAGCACGGCTCGTCTCGAGCGCCTCGTCGGCCAAGCCGAGCAGCTGCTCGAGGACGCCACGGGTCATGAGGGTGGCGGCGACAACCCACGGAGGTCCCCCGCGGCGAGCGAGCTCGAGGGCCTCGGCGACGACGCGGCACCCGAGGTCGAGCTCACCGGCAAGGGCGTGCACCCAGGCCATGTAGGAGAGCGCGAGCGCGCGACCTGGCCGGTCGGCTTCGCCCCACGGCCGCTCGATGACCTCTGTGAGCAGCAGACGTGCCCGGTCGGAGCGGCCGAGGTGGGCCTCGAGGATGCCCAGGCAGCGGACGACGTCGGTCCGTCGCGGGTGATGAGGAGGGACGACTCGGAAGGCGTCCTCGAAGGCCGGGACCAGGTCGCCGGTGCCGAGCTGCCCCCAGGGGCCCCAGCAGCCGAGCAGCAGCTCGACCCAGGCGTCCGGGTCACGCGCCCGGAGTCGGCCAAGGGCAGCCCGCAGCTGCGGGGACTCCCGGAAGAAGAACGTCACCTCGGCGACGGACTGCGCATAGCCCGGAAGATGTCCCGGTGCCGCCCACTCGCTGCACCACTGGTCGAGCCGTTGGTGCAGCCGTGCCCGCTCCTCCGCACCGATGTGCCCGTCAGCCACCGCGCGGACCGTCTCCAACAGCCGGAGCCTGGGCGCCCGGTCGCCGGCGGCTGTGGCATCGACCGCGAGGCTGCGCTTCACCAAGTCCGTGAGGATCTCCCCGGTGCGGGCGGTGCTGCGACCGAGCATCAGTGCCACCAGGTCGTTGCCGGCGGACTCGACGAGCGACAGGCAGCGGAGAGCGCCGGCACTGTCCTCGTCGAGGAGCTGGTAGGACCAGTCCACCGCCGCAGCGACACTGAGGTGTCGTTCCGGGGCGGCGGTGTCGGGACGCCGGATGCTCGCGAGGTCGCTCATCTCTGCGGCCAGCTCGACCATGGAGCGGATCTTGCTGCGCGCTGCCACGATCTCCAGGCCGAGGGGCAGGCCGTCGAGCCGTCGACAGATCGAGGCGACATGGCCGGCATCGCGCGCCGTCGCCGGGTCCGAGGGCACGAGGTCGTAGCCGGGGCGGACCTCCCGTACCAGTGCGAGGAACAGCTGACCCGCGGGTGAGGTGAGCACGGCCGCCACGTCATCAGTAGGAGGGACCGCGAGCCCGCCGACGCGGACGATCCGCTCGCCGGCCACGCCCAGGGGCGTCCGTGCGGTGACGAGCAGCCGCAGCGTGGGCGCCGCGCTCAGCCAGGAACGGAGCAGGTCGCCACAGTCGCGCACCTGGTCGACATCGTCGAGGATGAGCACCGGTTGCAGGGAGCGCAGGACGTCGAGCAATGAGTCGACCAGGGGACCGCGAGCCGGTCCGGCCAGCACCTACCTGGGCGACGACCTCGACCAGCTCCTGCGGCGACCGGGCAGCGGCACACGCCACGTTGAACTGCGGGCCGTCGGCGGTGAGTCGCGCATGCTCGGCGACCAGGCGGCTCTTCCCCGCACCGCCCGGCCCGACCACGGTCACGAGCCGCCCGGCGACCGCCGCGGACGCCACGGCTGCGAGCTCGGCAGTCCGACCCACCATCGCCGGACCAGGCCGCGGGCGTCGAGACGGCCACCCGACGGTGACCGTCTCGCGGTCCTCGGCCAACAGCTCCTCGTGGAGCCGCCGCAGCTCCGGTCCGGGCTCCGTCCCGAGCTCCTCGACGAGGCCTCGGCGTAGCCGGGCGTAGGCCAGCAGGGCCTCCGCTCGCCGACCCTCGGCTCGCAACGCCTGGAGGCGCAGGAGCCAGGCGGGCTCTCTCAGCGGCTCCCAGCTCACCAGCTGCTCGGCCAGATCCGCGGTGCCGGCGGCGCGGCCGAGCGCCGCCCTCGTTCTCAGCAGGACCTCTGTGACCGCGGTCCTCGACCGTCTGAGGTCGTCGCGCACCGCTGCGCCGACGGGGTCCTCGGTGAGCTCCGGCAGCGGGTCGGAACGCCAGGCCGCGAGCGCCTCCTCTGCCAGTCGGAGAGCCGCCGCGGCATCGGTCGCCTCGGTTGCGCTCGCCCTTCGTACCAGGTCGAGGAACCTGAGGTGCACCAGGTCGACGTCCGGTCCTAGGCGGTAGCCGCCACCTCCAGTGACCACGAGGTCGGGACCGGCAGCCCTGCGCAGCGCCGAGGTCTGCACCTGCGCGTTGTTCACGGTCTCAGCGCCCCACACGGCAGCCGCCGAGCGATGCTGCAGATACGACCGTTCCCGCCCGGGCCGCCAGCGCTGCGAGGACCGCCCGTGGCCGCCGCCCGCCCAGGGGGATCTCCCGGTCCTGCTCGTCCAGCAGCACGACCGGCCCCAGGACATCGAGACGCACCCGCCCCACGTGCCGCCCCCTGTTCCAGCAACGCGGCCCCCAGCCGGTCCGAGCATGCCAGCGCAGGCCGGCCATCGTCAGGGTTTCTTCAACCCCGCTGTGCATGCTGGCACTGGCCTGACGCCGGACCGCCGGCGCGACCGCAGCACCTGGCCGGAGGCGATGATGCACCGAGTCCCTACGAGTCCTGCTCTGTACCGCTCTGGCCCTGCTGGGTCTCACCACGACGACGTCCGCGTCGGCCGCCGCGCCGGAGAGGATCCACCTCGAGCCGGGAAGGTACGTCTTCGATGCCGGTGTGGTCTGCTCGGTCCCCGTCGAGTACCAGGAGCTGTCCTCGCACAACACGCTGACGTTTTTCGCCGACGGGCGGCTCTTCGCCACCGGTGCCTACCGCGTGCGGCTCACGAACCTCGACGACCCGTCCAAGTCGATCGTCGTCAACGGCACCGGCCCGCAGATGTTCGGTACGGACTCGACCCGCTTCCCCGGCCATACGTTCTTCACGCTCTTCGACGGGCTCGACTTCATGTCCGGGTTCTACCTGGCGACAGGCAACTTGGTCGTCCAGCGCGACCCGGAGACCGGGTCGATCACCGGGATCTCAGGGATCTACCAGCTGTCCGGCAACCTCTGCGACAAGCTGAAGTGAGCAACCGTTCGGCTGACGGGGGCGGCCGGGCCCGCCCGTCGCTTCCGTGGGTGGTCGCCACAGCGGCCGCCGTCGGCGTCGCCGTCGCCACGGGGGCGGCGGCGCAGCCGGCGACCGGTGCCGCCCAAGCGACCACGTCCGATGTCGTGGTTCTGGTGGCACCGGGCGAGACCGGTCGCGTCCTGTCGCAGTACGGGCTGACCGCGCGGCTTGTCTACACCTCGGCACTGGACGGCTTCGCTGCCTCCGTGACCGACCAGCAGCGACGCCGGCTGGAGAGTGACCGCGCCTTCCGCGGCATTGCTCGGGACGAGCAGTTCACAGCGGACGCCGGGACACCGATCGAAGCCTCACCTCAGCGTATCCCGCGTGGCACGCGGTGGGTGGGTGCGACCGACAGCCCGTCAGCCGCGATCGACGGAATCGACGCCACGCTCGACGTCGACATCGCCGTTCTCGACACCGGCATCCAGCCGGACCAGCCCGACCTGCGCGTGGTGGGGGGCGTCGACTGCACGAGGAGCAAGGACGGCTACGCGGACGACAACGGTCACGGGACCATGGTCGCTGGGGTGGCGGCCGCGCTCGACAACTCGTTCGGGGTGGTCGGGGTCGCCCCGGGCGCGCGGGTCTGGGCGGTAAAGGTGCTCAACAAGCAGCTGCGTGGCCGGACCTCCGGCCTGCTCTGCGGGATCGACTGGGTGACCGGCCACTCCGACGTCATCGAGGTCGCCAACATGAGCCTCGGTGGAACTGGGTCGGATGACGGCAACTGCGGTCGGACGAAGCGCGACCTGCTGCACCAGGCGATCTGCCGCTCGGTGGCCGCCGGCGTCACTTACGTCACGTCGGCGGGCAACGACGCCGTCGACGTGGCAACCAAGGCTCCGGCGTCCTACGACGAAGTCATCACCGTGTCGGGCCTGGCAGACAGCGACGGGCAGCCGGGTGGGCTCGGGCCCCTGGCCTGCGACGGCGACGTCGACGACTCCTTTGCCGCCTTCTCCAACTTCGGGGCGGACATCGACATCGCGGCTCCCGCCGAGTGCATCGGCAGTACCTACGTCAACAGCGACATCGCTGTCCTTTCGGGCACGAGCTTTGCGGCACCCTTCGTCAGCGGCGGCGCCGCGCTCTACCTGCTGACTCATCCCGGAGCCACGCCGCCCGCCGTACGTGCCGGCCTGCTGGCGTTGCGCCAACAGATCGCGCTACCCGGTGACCCGGATGGCATCGCCGAAGGCGCCCTCTCGGTCGCATTGCTCTGAGAGTGGAGTGCTCGGGTTTCGCATAGGCTCGGAGCCCATGTCGGACAGCACCACACGGCGGCCGCAACGAAGGCGGCCCGCCCGCCCACCGCGGCCGCGCCAGGTTTCCACGCCGCCGATCACCTACCCCGCCGAGCTGCCGGTCGCGCAGCGCCGCGAGGAGATCGCCGCGGCGATCCGGGACACACCAGGTCGTCATCGTGGCCGGCGAGACCGGCTCCGGGAAGACCACCCAGCTGCCCAAGATCTGCCTCGACCTCGGCCGCGGCGTCGCCGGGCTGATCGGCCACACCCAGCCGCGGCGGATCGCCGCGCGTACGGTCGCCGACCGGATCGCCGAGGAGCTCGGCGTCGACGCTGGGCGACGCCGTCGGCTACACGGTGCGGTTCACCGACCGGGCCGGCGCGGACACCCTGGTCCAGCTGATGACCGACGGCATCCTGCTGGCCGAGATCCAGCGCGACCGCGACCTGCGAGCGCTACGACACGATCATCATCGACGAGGCGCACGAGCGCAGCCTGAACATCGACTTCCTGCTCGGCTACCTCAAGCAGCTGCTGCCGCGCCGGCCCGACCTCAAGCTCATCATCACCTCGGCCACCATCGACACCGAACGGTTCTCCGAGCACTTCGGCGACGCGCCGGTCGTCGAGGTGTCCGGGCGCACCTACCCGGTCGAGATGCGCTACCGGCCGCTCGTCCGACCCCGACGACCCGGCCGCCGAGGAGCGCGACCAGACCCAGGCGGTGCTCGACGCGGTCGACGAGCTGCGCGTCGAGGGACCGGGCGACGTGCTGGTCTTCTTCTCCGGCGAGCGCGAGATCCGGGACACCGCCGAGGCGCTGCGCCGGCACCTCGCCTCGGCCGTCGAGCCGGTCGAGGTGCTGCCGCTGTACGCGCGGCTGTCGGCGGCGGAGCAGCACCGGGTCTTCGCGCCGCACCCGGGCCGCCGGATCGTGCTGGCCACCAACGTCGCCGAGACGTCGCTGACCGTGCCCGGCATCCGGTACGTCGTCGACCCGGGCACCGCGCGGATCTCGCGGTACAGCCACCGGCTCAAGGTGCAGCGGCTGCCGATCGAGCCGGTCAGCCAGGCCAGCGCGAACCAGCGCGCCGGCCGCTGCGGCCGCGTCGCGGACGGCATCTGCATCCGGCTCTACTCCGAGGAGGACTTCCTGGCCCGGCCGGAGTTCACCGAGCCGGAGATCCTGCGCACCAACCTCGCGTCGGTGATCCTGCAGATGACCGCGCTCGGACCTCGGCGACATCGCCGCGTTCCCGTTCGTCGAGCCGCCGGACCGCCGCCAGGTCAGGGACGGCGTCGCGCTGCTGGAGGAGCTCGGCGCCCTCGACCCCGCGCAGACCGACGTCCGCAAGCGCCTGACGCCGACCGGCCGGCAGCTGTCCCGGCTGCCGGTCGACCCGCGGCTGGGCCGGATGGTGCTCGAGGCCGACCGCAACGGCTGCCTGCCCGAGGTGCTGGTCATCGCCGCCGCGCTGTCCATCCAGGACCCGCGCGAGCGACCGCCGGACCAGCAGCAGGCGGCCGACGAGAAGCACCGCCGGTTCGTCGACGACCGGTCCGACTTCCTCGCCTACCGCAACCTGTGGCGCTACCTGCAGGAGCAGCAGAAGGCGCTGTCCTCCAGCGCCTTCCGCCGGCTGTGCCAGAGCGGAGTTCCTGCACTACCTGCGGGTCCGCGAGTGGCAGGACCTGGTACGGCCAGCTGCGCCAGGTCGCCCGCTCGCTCGGCACTGTCGACCACCGGCGAGCTGTCCCGGCCCGGCGACGACCCGCAGCCGGTGCACGTCTCGCTGCTCGCCGGGCCTGCTGTCCCACGTCGGGCTGTGGGACCCCGAGAAGCGCGAGTACGTCGGCGCGCGCGGCGCCCGGTTCGCCGCCTGGCCCGGCTCGGCGCTGTTCAAGAAGCCGCCGCGCTGGGTGATGGCCGGCGAGCTGGTCGAGACCTCGCGGCTGTGGGGTCGCGACCTCGGCCGGGTCGAGCCCGAGTGGGTCGAGCCGCTGGCCGAGCACCTGCGTGAAGCGCACCTACAGCGAGCCGCACTGGTCGGCCAAGCAGGGTGCCGCGATGGCCGTCGAGCGGGTGACGCTGTACGGCGTCCCGCTCGTCGCCGGCCGCAAGGTCCCCTACGGCCGGATCGACCCGGAGGTCTCCCGCGACCTGTTCATCCGGCACGCGCTGGTCGCAGGGCGAGTGGCGCACCCACCACGCGTTCTTCGCACGCCAACCGCGCGCTGCTCGAGGACGTCGAGGAGCTCGAGCACCGGGCCCGGCGCCGCGACATCCTGGTCGACGACGAGACGCTGTTCGCGTTCTACGACGAGCGGGTGCCCGCCGACGTGGTCTCGGCCCGGCACTTCGACGCGTGGTGGAAGAAGGCGCGCCGCGAGCAGCCGGACCTGCTCACCTTCGACCCGGCGATGCTGGTGCGCGACGACGCCGACCAGGTCAGCGCCGCCGACTACCCGGACAGCTGGCGCGCAGGGCGACCTGACCCTGCCGCTGAGCTACCAGTTCGAGCCGGGTGCCGACGCCGACGGCGTCACCGTGCACGTGCCGCTGACGGTCCTGAACAGGCTGTCGGCCGACGGCTTCGACTGGCAGGTGCCCGGCCTGCGAGCCGACCTGGTCACCGCGCTGCTGCGCTCGCTGCCCAAGGCGCTGCGCCGCAGCTTCGTCCCCGCACCGGACAGCGCCGCGGCTGCGCTGCGGCAGATCGGACCCGAGGTCGGCGACGAGCCGTTCGCCGACGCGCTGGCGCGCGAGCTGCGCCACGCCACCGGGGTCACCGTCCCGCGCGAGGCCTGGGACCTGGCGAAGGTCCCCGACCACCTGCGGATGACGTTCCGGGTCGAGGACGACGGCGGCCGTGGTCGCCGAGGGCAAGGACCTCGCGGCGCTGCGCGACCGGCTGGCCCCGACGGTGCGGCGCACGGTCGCCGCGGCGGCCGCCGAGGTCGAGCGGGCCGGGCTGACGTCCTGGTCGTTCGGCGACCTGCCGGCCACGTTCGCCCGGGAGGTCGACGGCCGCACCGTGGCAGGGCTTCCCCGCGCTGGTCGACGAGGGCACGCAGCGTCGCGCTGCGGGTGCTGGGCTCGGCAGCGCGAGGCGCAGTCGGCGACCTGGGCCGGCGTCCGGCGGCTGCTCGCCCTCACGGTGCCCTCGCCGCTGAAGGGCGTGGTGGGCCGGCTGGACAACGCGAGCAAGCTGGCCTTCGGGCAACAACCCGCACGGCTCGGTGCCCGCCCTGCTCGACGACGGGGTGACCGCGGCGCTGGACGCGCTGCTCGCGCGGCACGGCGGGCCGCCCCGCGACGCCGAGGGATTCGAGCGGCTGCGCGCCGCGGTGCGGGCCGAGCTCCCGAGACGACGTACGACGTGATGGTGAGCGTCGCGCGCATCCTCGCCGTCGCGCACGAGGTGTCGACCCGGGTGTCCGGCGCGGCGTCCGCCCGCAGTGCTGCCGGCCTGGCTGGACGTCCGGGCCCAGCTGCAGCGGCTCGTCCACCCCGGCTTCGTCGCCGCCACCGGCGTCGACCGGCTGCCCGACCTGCTGCGCTACCTCACGGCGGTGCAGCGCCGGCTCGACGCCCTGCCCGGCGCGACCGGCGCGGGACCGCGAGCGGCTGACCAGGGTCGAGCAGGTCGAGCAGGAGCACGCCGCCTGGCTGGCCGGGCTGCGCCCGGAGCGGCGGGACGACCCGGAGGTGCGGGCGGTGCGCTGGATGCTGGAGGAGCTGCGGGTCAGCCTGTTCGCCCAGCAGCTCGGCACGCCCGTCACCGGTGTCGGAGAAGCGGATCTACCGCGCGATGGACGCCCTCGACCCCTGACTCCTCCGCCGGGACCGCGTGGCATCGTCACGGTGTGTCACCTGAGCTGCGCACGCGCGGCTCCACGTCACATTGTGCGCTAGCGTGTGGCAACATCTCACTCATTTCACCCAACGGGAGCATCATGAGGCGTCACATCCTGATCGCCACCGTCGCGGGAGCCCTGCTGAGCACCGGCCTGACCGGTGTCTCGGGGCTGGGCGCGGCCGCCGACGACGCGGCCGGACCGGCTGCGGACAGCACCGGCTCGCCCGACCGCGGCGGGTCCTTCACCCTCACCGGTGCCGAGGCCGCGGCCTACCAGCTGCCTGGCGACGTGGCGAAGGTCTGGACCTCCGACATCGACGACGGCGGGACCCAGACGCGCTACCAGCAGGTGGTCTCCGGTGCCACGGTGTTCGGGGGGCAGGTGACCGTGCTGCGCGACGCCTCCGGCACGGCGAGCGCCGTCATCGGCGCCCACTTCCCCCGGGCTGCAGGCCAAGAACGCCCGAGCCGTCACAGCGGCGGACGCCCGGTCGAAGGCTGCCGCAGGGTGGGTGCGGGCAAGCGGACGACGACCTTGCGCATCGACCCGGTCACCGCTCGAACGTTCTACGAGGTGATCACCCAGACCTTCGACCACCGGTGGGTCACCGGGTCGACGCGGGCTCCGGTGCGGTCCGCAAGAACATCGACTCGCTGGCTCACTGGAGCGGCACAGGGGTCAAGGGTGACCAGAAGACGTTCAGCACTACGGCATCGCCGGGCGGCGGCTTCCAGCTGGTCTCCCAGGACGGGCGCCAGGCGACGTACGACTCCGGCAACAAGGGCAGCCGCGGGACGATCATGCGGGACGCGGACGACCAGTGGAACCTGCTGACCCCGCCGGACGCCAGCCCCAGCCAACCGGCCGGAGTGGACGCGCACTACTACGCCAACGTCGTCGACGACTTCTACGCCTCGGTGTTCGGCCGCGACAGCATCGACGACAACGGGATGCAGATCATCTCCAGCGTCCACGTCCTGCGCAACTACAACAACGCGTTCTGGAACGGCGAGCAGATGGCCTACGGCGACGGCGACGGCAAGGTCTTCCGGCCGCTCTCCGGTGGGCTGGACGTCGTCGGCCACGAGCTGACGCACGGCGTCACGCAGTACACCTCCAACCTGATCTACGAGAACGAGTCCGGCGCGCTGAACGAGTCGTTCAGCGACATGATGGGCAACACGGTCGAGTACTTCGCCCAGCAAGGTGGGCTCGACCCGACCGTCGCACCCGACTTCTTCATCGGCGAGGACGTCTACGTCCCGGCCGACGTTGAGCCCGGCTTCCGCAACATGACCGACCCGCAGGAGGACGGCGACCCCGACCACTACGCCGAGCGCTACACCGGGCCGGACGACGGCGGCGGCGTGCACAGCAACAGCGGCATTCCCAACCTCGCCTACTACCTCTCTGTGGAGGGCGGCGCCAACCCTGGCTGCGGCACGAGCTCGAGCACGCACCGCCACCAGGCCAACTGCGACGAGAACGTGGCGGGTCTCGGCCTGCAGACCACGCGCGGCATCTTCTACCGCGGCATGACGAGCCTGCCGGAGCACGCCAACTTCTGTGACGCCCGCAACTCCACCCTCGCGGCCGTCAGCACCGGCAAGGCTCGCAAGACCCAGCAGCGGAGATCGGCGTGCCTGGACGCGGTCGGTGTCGTCCAGGGCTGCGCGCCCGGGACGCCGCCGCCGCCGCCGTGCACCGGCGGCCCGGTGCGTTCGGCGTGACGTTCTCGACGCCGCACCCGTACGGCAACGATGGTGACTGCACGTGGACCTATAGCAACACTGGCGGGGGCTCGTTCGCCTTCCACTTCGACCGGCTGGAGACCGAGGCGGGCTACGACTACGTCAACATCAAAGACGCGACGGGTACGACGGTGGCGACCTACGACGGTGTCGCCCGTGAGCCATCCTTCGCCGTGCCTGAGCGGTGCGTCTGGGTCGGTCCAGCTCGCCCGACCTGGGCGTCACGGCGTACGGCTTCGACGCCCGGGTTGTGGCTTGCTAAGGCCAGTCAACGCCTGATCCAGTCGCCCACGACGAGGCCCCGCCCGGGTGCAGACCGGGCGGGGCCTCGTGCCCTCCTCGGCGCCGCCAGCCGTGGGGACTGGGTCCTCAGCCGACGTCGAGCGGCTCGGTGCGGCGCGGCATCAGCCACAGCACCCCGAAGAGCACCAGCGCGCAGGCCAGGACGCCGAGGAACACGTGGTGCGAGGCGTCGAGCAGGGCGGACCTCAGGAACTCGGTGACCGGCCCCGGCGCGGCGTCGCCGTCGAGCACCAGCCGCTCGGCCTCGGTGCGTTCCGGCAGCCGTCCGGCGACGCTGTCCGGCGGGTTCGCGAACCGGTCGGCCAGCGTCGCGTTGGCGATGGCGCCGAAGACCGCCACGCCCGACCGCGCTGCCCAGGTTGCGGCAGAACAGGTTCGTGCCGGTCACCACGCCGCGGCGCCGCCAGTCGACCACCGACTGGACGGCGACGATCGTCGGCGCTGCGCTCAGCCCGAAGCCGACGCCGATGACGAAGGTCGCGCCGGCGACCGCCAGCACCGGGGAGGTCCCCGAGAGCAGAGCCACCAGGACGGCGCCCAGCACCACGATGGCGCTGCCGATCAGGGCGGTGTCGCGGAACCCGATCCGCAGGTAGAGCCGGCCGGAGAGCGCGGCTGCGATCGGCCAGCCGACCGTCATGGCGGCCAGCGCGAACCCGGCCACCAGCGCGCCGGTGCCCAGCACGCCCTGGACGTACGTCGGCACGTAGGACACCAGGCCGATCAGCGCCACCCCGATGGCCACTGCCGCCAGGTTGCCGCCGATCAGGACCCGGCGGCTGAAGACCCACAGCGGGAGCACCGGCTCGGGTGCCCGCCGCTCGACCAGCACGAACGCGACCAGCGCGACCGCGCCGACGGCGAAGACCGCGAGGCTCACCGGCGAGCCCCACTCCCAGGCGACGCCGCCCTCGAGCAGCCCGAGGATGAGCAGCGAGAACCCGGCGGTGAGCAAGGCGGACCCGGCGAGGTCGAGCTGGTGCCGGGTCTTCTCCACCTGCTCGTGGAAGCTGCCGCCACAGCATCCACGCGGCGACACCGCCCGAGCGGGATGTTGATGAAGAAGATCCACCGCCAGCTCAGGTACTCCGAGAACACCCCGCCGAGGGTCGGTCCGACGACCGAGGCCAGGCCCCAGACGCTCGCGACGTAGCCCTGCACCCTGGCCCGCTCCTCGACGGAGTACAGGTCCCCCACCACGGTGATGGTCATCGGCAGAACCGCGCCGGCGCCGATGCCCTGCACGGCGCGGGCGACGATCAGCGCGGGCATGCTCCAGGCGACGCCGCAGAGCACCGACCCGGCGATGAAGACCGCGATGCCGAAGAACAGGATCGGCCGCCGGCCGACCACGTCGGCGAGCTTGCCGTAGAGCGGCACCGTCACTGCCTGGGTGAGCAGGTAGATCGAGAACAGCCAGGGGAACTGCGAGAAGCCGCCGAGGTCTCGCACGATCGACGGCACGGCGGTCGCGATGATGGTGGCGTCCAGCGCGACCAGCGAGGTCGAGAGCATCAGCCCGATGAGGACCGGCCCGCGCTCGGAGCGCAGGCCGACCGCCGACCTCTTCTCGGTGCTGGTCATCCTCGGTGCCAACCTCCCGGACCGGCGATCCCTTCCCGACCCGCGCCAGCAGGGCATACGCCGTGGGCTGCAGGTCGGGGTGCACGACGGTGGCGACCTCGCGGTTCCAGGCCCGGGCCTGGGTCGGGCAGGATGTCCCGGACATGACCCTCGCCGACCGGCTGCCCGCCGAACCCGACCCGGACACCCTGTTCGACACCTTCGGCGGCTGGGCCGCGGAACAGGGTCTGGACCTCTACCCGGCGCAGACCGAGGCGCTGATCGAGCTGGTCTCCGGCAGCAACGTGGTGCTGGCGACACCCACCGGCTCGGGCAAGAGCCTGGTCGCCACCGGCGCCCTCTACGCCGCTCTCGCGCAGGGCCGTCGCGGCGTGTGGACCGCGCCGATCAAGGCGCTGGTGTCGGAGAAGTTCTTCGCGCTCTGCGCGACCTTCGGCGCCCACAACGTCGGCATGCTCACCGGGGACGCAGCGGTGAACCCCGGCGCGCCGATCATCACCGCGACCGCGGAGGTGATCGCCAACCAGGCGCTGCGCGAGGGCGCGGACGCCGACCTCGGGCTCGTCGTGATGGACGAGTTCCACTACTACGCCGACCCGGACCGCGGCTGGGCCTGGCAGGTGCCGTTGCTCGAGCTGACCGGCGCGCAGTTCCTGCTGATGTCGGCGACCCTGGGCGACGTCTCCCGGTTCCGGGACGACCTGACCCGGCGTACCGGCCGGCCGACCGCGGTGGTCGCCACCGGCGACCGGCCGGTGCCGCTGAACTACTACTACGCCCGTACGCCGGTGCACGAGACGCTCGAGGAGCTGCTCTCGACCGGCCAGGCGCCGGTGTACGTCGTGCACCCGACCCAGGCGGCCGCACTCGAGCGGGCCCAGGCACTGACCAGCGTCAACGTCGCGACCCGCACCGAGCGCGACGCGATCGCCGAGGCTGTCGGTGGGTTCCGGTTCTCCGCCGGGTTCGGGAAGACGCTCTCCCGGCTGGTGCGGCACGGCATCGGCGTGCACCACGCGGGGATGCTGCCGCGGTACCGCCGGCTGGTCGAGACCCTCGCGCAGGCCGGGCTGCTGAAGGTCGTCTGCGGCACCGACACCCTCGGCGTCGGCATCAACGTGCCGATCCGCACCGTGCTGGTCACCTCCCTGTCGAAGTACGACGGCACCCGGGTGCGCCACCTGAGCGCCCGCGAGTTCCACCAGGTCGCCGGGCGCGCGGGACGGGCCGGCTTCGACACCGCCGGCACGGTGGTCGTGCAGGCACCCGACCACGACGTGGAGAACGAGCGGCTGCGCCGGAAGGCCGGTGACGACGAGAAGAAGCTGCAACGGATCGTGAAGAAGAAGGCCCCGGACGGCTTCGTCTCGTGGGGAGAGCCGACCTTCGAGCGGCTGGTGCACGCCGAGCCGGAACCGCTGACGTCGAGCTTCCGGGTGACGCACGCGATGCTGCTCAACGTCATCGCGCGACCGGGCAACCCGTACACCGCGATGCGTCACCTGCTCGAGGACAACGACGAGCCGCGGGCCGCTCAGCTACGGCACATCCGGCACGCGATCGCGATCTACCGGGCGCTGCTGGCCGGCGGCGTCGTCGAGCGCATCGACCCTCCCCTGCCGGACGGCCGGTCGGTCGCGCTGACCGTCGACCTCCAGCCGGACTTCGCGCTGAACCAGCCGCTGTCGACCTTCGCGGTGGCCGCGCTGGAGCTGCTCGACCGCGACTCCCCGTCGTACCCGCTGGATGTCCTGTCCGTGCTCGAGTCGACGCTCGAGGACCCCCGGCAGGTGCTGTCGGCGCAGCGCAGCAAGGCCCGCGGCGAGGCGGTGGCGGCGATGAAGGCCGAGGGCATCGAGTACGACGAGCGGATGGAGCTGCTCGAGGAGGTCACCTACCCGCGACCGATGGCCGAGCTGCTCGAGCACGCCTACGAGTCGTACCGGAAGGGCCACCCGTGGGTCGCCGACCACGAGCTGAAGCCCAAGTCGGTCGCCCGCGACATGTCCGAGCGGGCGATGACCTTCACCGAGTACGTCGGGTTCTACGGGCTGGCCCGCTCGGAGGGACTGGTGCTGCGCTACCTCGCCGACTCGTTCAAGGCGCTGCGGCAGACCGTGCCGGAGACGATGCGGACCGAGGAGCTGCGAGACCTCACCGAGTGGCTGGGCGAGCTGGTCCGCCAGGTCGACTCCTCGTTGCTCGACGAGTGGGAGCGGCTGACCTCCCCGGACGCCGTCGACCCGGCCGCCCTCGTGCGCGACGAGAAGCCGCCGGCGGTCACCGCGAACGTGCGCGCGTTCCGGGTGCTGGTGCGCAACGCGATGTTCCGCCGGGTCGAGCTCGCGGCGCTGCGCCGGCACGACCTGCTCGGCGAGATGGACGCCGAGGCCGGCTACGACGCCGACGCCTGGGCCGAGGCGATGGCCGGCTACTGGGCCGACCACGACTCGCTGCAGACCGGCCCCGATGCCCGCGGCCCGGCGCTGATCGTCATCACCGAGGAGCCCGGTGTCTGGCGGGTGCGGCAGATCTTCGACGACCCGGCCGGCGACCACGACTGGGGCATCAGCGCCGACGTCGAGCTGGCCGCCTCCGACGAGGCGGGCTCAGCGGTCGTCACGGTCACCGGCATCGACCGGCTCGACTGAGTCTGCCCTAGTGGTAGCGCTCCACATGCGGACCTGAGCGACCGGACGGGATCCCCTGCGATCGGGAGATGCAGGAGTCTCGTCCACCACAGATGACGTACCGGGTCTCACCCCACGGGCCATCCCGACGCCATCCCGGGTGTCGATGGCGTCCGGCCTGCTGGGGCCCGATGATCGGAGAAGTCAGCCTGGGGGGCGGCACCGGTCTGCCGTGTGGAGGGGGAACTGATGATCATTGCCTCGGTGCGTCACGGCAGAAGTCGGGCATCAGGAGTGATCGTCGCCTTGATGCTCGGCTCGGCGAGCGTCCTGCTCGCCACCGAGGCCGCTGCGGCCGCGATCTGTCAGACCAGCGGGCCGGTCGGGGGGACCTACACGGTCAACGTCTGCCTGACGGCGCCGTCCGACGGTGCCACCGTCAGCGGCGCCACCACCGTGACGGCCACCGTCGCGACGGTCGCGGGCACCAGCCCCGGCACCCAGAGACTGGTCTTCCGGTACACGCCCCCGGGTGGCGGCCAGACATACCTGCTCACCGACTACCAGTCGCCCTACACGTTCGTCCTGCCGACGACCAAGTTCGTCGACGGTTCCTACGGCCTGTCCGCCGAGGCGCTGATGCGCGACACGTTCACCACAGCGCCCACGTCGATCGGACTGACCTTCGCCAACGGCATCACCACCCCGCCGGTGAACACCAACACCTGGTCGCCGACCCCGGGGACCGAGCCGGGCCCTGGACGCACCTTCACCGTCGCCGCAGCAGGTGACGGCGCCGGCGGTGACGCCAGCGAGACCGCGGTCGCCAACCTGATCGCCGGCTGGGACCCCAACATGTTCCTCTACACCGGGGACGTCTACGAGAAGGGCACCCCGACCGAGTTCGCCAACTGGTACGGCTTCCCGGTACCGGGCAACACGTTCTACGGCCGGTTCCGCGACATCACCAACCCGACCATCGGCAACCACGAGTACACCGCCGGCCAGGCGCCCGGCTACTTCGACTACTGGGACAACGCGCCGCACTACTACAGCGTGAACACCCACGGATGGCACGTCATCAGCCTGGATGCGAACAGCGCGTTCAACGAGTTCGGGCCCGGCAAAGCGCAGTACGAGTGGCTGGTGGACGACCTCAACAAGAACTCGCAGCCCTGCACCCTGGCCCTCTGGCATCAGCCGCTGTACAACGTCGGAGACGAGTCGCCGACCACCGCGCTGGCACCGATCTGGTCGCTGCTCGCCAGCCACGGGGCGGACCTGGTGGTGAACGGCCACGACCACAGCTACCAGCGGTGGCAGGCGCTGGACGGCGCGGGCAACCCGAGTGCGACTGGCATGACCCAGCTCATCTCCGGTGCCGGCGGCCACGCCCTGGGTACCTTCCCGCGCTCCGACAGCCGGGTCGCCTTCAAGGCCGCCCAGTTCGGTGCGCTGAAGCTCGGACTCAACGCCGCCGGGGCTGCCTACCAGTTCACGACCGTCAACGGGACCACGCTCGACTCGGGCTCGGTGAAGTGCGACACGACCACCTCTGACAACGCGAACCCCAGCGCACCGGCGACACTGACGGCGACAGCCCCCTACAAGTCCCGCATCGAGCTGGCCTGGGACGAGGCGACCGACAACGTGGGCGTGACCGGCTACCGGGTCTACCGGGACGGCTCGCCCCTCACGACGCTGGGCGCCCAGAGCACCTACTCCGACAAGTCGGTGGCCCCAGGATCGACCCACGCCTACCGGGTGACCGCCCTCGACGCGGCCGGGAACGAATCCGCGGTCAGTCCGCTCGCATCCGCGACCACCCCGCTGGTCTCCGTCCTGTTCCACGACGGTTTCGAGTCCGGCGACCTGACCGGGTGGACCAACCCCAGCGGATCCACAAACCCGCCCAACGCCGGCCTGGTGGCCAGCACCGACCCGGTGTTCGACGGCCAGTACGCCGCCCGCTCCGCCGCGACCACGCAGGGCGCTGCCGCCTGGAAGTCGCTGGCCGACCCGGCGAACGACCTGTACTACGTCGCCCGGTTCTACGCCGCGAGCCACCCCTCGACCGTCAGCATGCTCAGGTTCCGCCAGGGCAACGCCGCGTCCAGCCCGATCGCGACCCTGGGGCTGTCGGGCAACAACCGGCTCACGCTGCGCAACGACGGGGGTACGACGCCGTTGACGACGACCAGCGCTACGACGGCGACCCCCGGCGCCTGGCACACCGTGCAGGTGCACGTGCGCGTCGACCCGACCACCGGGAGCGCGGGCAGCACCGAGGTGTGGCTGGACGGCGTGGCCGTCGACGACCTGACCGGGACGGGCGTCGACCTCGGCACCCAGCCGGTCGCCAAGGTGGAGCTGGGGGACCCGAACTCCGTCACGACGCCACGTTCGTGGGACGTCTCGTTCGACGAGGTGGCGTTCGACACCTCGTTCATCAGCGACGTCACCGCGCCTACCGAGGCGACCGGGCTCACCGCCACAGCCCGCTCGGGTCTCCGGGTCGACCTGTCATGGGCTGCGGCGACCGACGACACCGGGGTCACTGGCTACGACGTCTACCGGAACGGCGAGCTCATCGCCACGACGCCGGCCGCCACGACCTACCGGGACCTGACGGTCGCCCCCCTGACCAGCTACACCTACCGCCTCGTGGCGCGTGACGGCGCGAACAACGCGAGCGGGTTCAGCAATGCTGCCTTCGCCCAGACCGGCGAGGTCTTCACCGACGGCTTCGAGTCGGGAGACCTGTCCAAGTGGGCGACCAACGCCGGGCTGACGACCACCCAGGACGTCGTCGACTCCGGGTCCTGGGCGGCGCGCGCGCGCGACCTCGGCGGCACCGGGGCCTCGGCGCAGACCCTGCTCGACCGGAGCGTCGACGATCTCTACTACCGCACCCGCTTCCGCATCGAGTCGCAGGGCGCCAACTCCGTCGGCCTCATGCGTCTACGGACGGCGGCCAACGGCGCGCTCGCCTCGGCGTTCGTGTCCAGCGTGGGGAAGGTCGGCTTCCGCAACGATGTCACCGCGGTCAGCACGACCAGCACGCAGACGGTGTCCTCCGGCACCTGGCACACGCTGCAGCTGCATGCGAACGTCGCCGGCGCCGCCAGTCAGGTCGAGATCCAGCTCGACGGCGTCACAGTGGTCTCCACCACGACGTCTCTCGGTACGACGGGCATCGGCCGTCTGGAGATCGGTGACCCCTCCGACCTGCGCACTTTCGACGTCGCGTTCGACGGTGTCGTCGCCAGCAACACCTCGGTGGTCGACACAGGCCCGCCGACGGCACCCGGCAACCTGCGCTCAACCGGAGCGACCGCGCATCAGATCGACCTCGCGTGGGACCCGGCGGAGGACGACGTCGGGGTGTCGGCCTACCGCGTCTACCGCGACGGGCTCCCGCTGCAGACGATCGACGGCTCGCTCACGGCGTACGCCGACGGCACGGCGGCCGAAGGGACGACCTACGCCTACACCGTCACTGCTCTCGACGCCGTCGGCCACGAGTCGCCCGCCAGCAGCCCGGTCCGGGCGAGCACGACGGACTCCACGAAGCCCACGGCTCCCACCAACGTGGTGGCTACAGCCGTGTCCGGCCAGAACAAGGTCGTCGTCACGTGGACCGCTGCCACCGACAACGTCGCCGTGGACCGCTACCGGGTCTACCGCGCCGACCAGGTCGACCTGATCGGCTCGGTGAACGCCCCGGCGCTGAGCTACGACGACACCAGCGTCGCCTCCGCCACCAGCTACACGTACCGGGTGACGGCGCTCGACGCCGCCGGGAACGAGTCCGACCCGAGCAGCCCGGCGACGGTCACCAGCGCCGACACGACCCCGCCGCAGCCACCTGCAAGCGTCACGGCCGTAGGTGTGTCGGACACCAGGGTGGACCTGACCTGGCCCGCCGGGACCGACAACGTCGGCGTCACGGGCTACCAGGTGTTCCGCGGGACAGACCAGATCGCCTCTCTCGGCGCCGTGCTGTCCTACTCCGACACGGCGGCACCCGCGGACACCACGTCGTCCTACACGGTCCGTGCGGTGGACGGCGCCGGCAACGTATCGACGACGGCGAGTGCAGCGGGCCTGGGGAAGACCTTCGTCTTCACCGACGGCTTCGAGACCGGCGACCTGAGCCGCTGGACGACCAACAACGGCATCACCGCACAGAGCGTCTACAAGACGACCGGAACCTACGGCGCCGAGGCGAGGAGCCAGAAGTCCGCCGCCGAGTGGGCCTCCAAGACCCTGCCGAAGACTCACACCGACCTGACCTACCGGCTGCGAATCCAGCCGCTGAACGGCAAGAAGGACACCGTCCACGTCATGCGCCTCCAGACCGCCACTGGCGGTGGCCTGGTGTCCCTGTTCATCAGCGACCGGCGGCTCGGCGTGCGCAACGACGTCACCAACCAGACCACGCAGAGCACGACGCAGGTCGGTCAAGGCGTCTGGCACGAGGCCAGCATGCACGTGGTCGTCAACGGCGCTACGAGCACGATCGAGGTCTTCCTCAACGGCATCAAGATCACGACTTTGTCGACGACGGTCACCCAGCTGGGCGCGTCGCCCATCGGCCGGGTGATACTCGGCGAGAACACCACGGGTCAGTCGTACAACCTGGCCTTCGACGACGTCGTGGTGACCTCGACGAACCCCTGAGAGGTCGAGCAAGGGTCCACCGTCCGGGCCGGCGCCGATGTCGACGTCCCAGCCACGGTGGTGGATGACCCGGTGGTGGCGCCCGCAGAGCAGCACGAGGCTGATCGGAGCTGTCGGCCCGGCTGTCGCCTGCGGTAGCGGCACCCATGCGTATTCCCTCGCGGCGCGATGGCGTGACGGGTCGTAACGAACGCATTACTCCACGTCACACACGTCTGCGGGATCTAGGCAGCGAGGGTCGGCTGGCGTAAGACGTTCCTCAGAGCTTCCCGGACCGGGACTCCCGACCAGAAAGGGGATGGGCAATGGCTCATCTTCGATGGGCGTCGCGCAGCGGCGCGAAGCGCCTGGTGGCAGTGGGCGCCGCGGCGTTGCTGACGACAGCCTTGCTACCCGGGCAGGCGGCATCCGCCAAGCCTGGGGCTGCCTGCGACAACCGCAGCAACAACACCTACCAAAAGCTGTTGCAGTGCATGACGCTGGAAGGCGTCCGTGAGCACCAGGCGGCGCTGCAGAAGATCGCCGACAACAGCACCGATCCGGTCTACCCGGGAACCCGCGCGGCTGGCACCGACGGGTACGCGGACAGCGTCGAGTACGTCGCCGGCCTGCTCCGCGACGCCGGCTACCAGGTCACGCTGGACCCGGTCGAGATCACCTTCAACTTCCCGGCGGTGTTGACCCAGCTGACCCCGGTCCACGCCGACTACGAGACTGGCGTTTTCACCGGCAGCGGTGACGGGGTCGTGACGGCAAACGTCATTCCGGTCGACATCAACCTCGGCGGTGACCGCGCCAACACGAGTGGCTGCGACGGAGCGTTCAGTGAAGCCGCCGTCGGCGCACCGCTCGTCTCGCATCCCGTCGGGCCCGACGACTTCGCAGGCTTCGTCGACGGTAGCATCGCGCTGATCCAGCGGGGCGGGTGCAGTTTCGCGCTCAAGGCTGCGAACGCCGAAGCCGCCGGTGCGGCCGCGGTCATCATCTTCAACCAGGGCAACACGCCCGAGCGCTCGGGCCTGATCGTGGCCACCGCTGCTTTGCCTGACGGCAGCGCGGCTCCCGCGGCATCGATCCCCATCGTGGGCGCGAGTTTCGCCGACGGCTCTGCGCTGGCCCAGGCCAACTCCACCGCGCTGGTGGAGGTGCTGCCGGCCGAAACCCGCACCGACTACAACGTCATCGCCGAACTGCCGGGTAAGAACGAGGACAACGTCGTGATGGCAGGCGCCCACCTCGACAGCGTGATCGAGGGACCCGGGATCAACGACAACGGCTCCGGCTCTGCCGCACTGCTCGAGACCGCCCTGCTGATGGCCAACCTCAACCCCGAGAACACGTTGCGGTTCGGCTGGTGGGCCGCCGAGGAACAGGGGCTGGTCGGCTCGGCCGACTACGTCGCGGGCCTCTCGCAGGCCGAGCGGGACCGCATCGCGCTCTACATGAACTACGACATGGTCGGCTCGCCGAACTACATCTTCATGGTCTACGACGCCGACGAGTCGACGTTCCCGGCGCCGGTCCCGATCCCGCCGGGCTCGGCGGCAATCGAGGACGTCTATGAGAGGTACTACACCGCGATCGGTGAGCCGTACGAAGACACGGAGTTCTCCGGCCGCAGCGACTACGAGGCGTTCATCTTGGCCGGCATCCCCTCGAGTGGCCTCTTCACCGGCGCCGAGGAGATCAAGACCGAGGAGCAGGAGGCGATCTGGGGCGGCACCGCCGGCGAGCAGTTCGACCCGTGCTACCACGAGGCGTGCGACACATTCGAGAACGTCGACCTGCACGCGCTCGAGGTCAACAGCGACCTCATCGCCTTCGCGATGCTGACCTTCGCCTACTCAACCGAGACGGTCAACGGAGTCGCAGGCAAGAAGGTCCCGGGTCCCAAGTTCAACCTGCCGGCACCGGCTGGTCCCGAGGGCACGTTCGCCGAAGAGGGAGGCGGTGGCTTGGCTCACGGCGCGGCCGCATAGCACCGAACAGCGTCGACGGGGGCGGTTTGTCACCGCCCCCGTCGGTCGTGTTCGCCGGTGGCTCGGGCCGCGCCCCAGCCGTGCCAGCGCTCGACCTCGACCAGTGCGCTGACCCGGCCGCGGTCGCGCACGGCGTAGTCCCGACCCCGGTAATGACGGGACAGGCGGTCGATGTCGGCGAGTCCCACGTCGTCGTACATCTCCACCACCGCGCCGACCAGGCTGACGTGGGTGTACCAGTCGCCGTCCTGCAGCACTGTGATGCTGACCCTCGGGTCCCGGCGCAGGTGGGCCAGTCGCTTGCGCCCCTCGTCCATGTTGACCAGGACCCGGTCGTCGCCGGCCATCAGGTACCAGGTGGCCACCGACACCGGCTGCCCGTCGGAGCGCAGTGTCGTGATGACAGCAGGGTTGGGCGCGGCGAGCAGCTCGTGGACCGGCTCCGGGAAGGGCAGCCGTGCCATCAGAGGAACCGCACCGGGTCGAACTCCTCGATCGGGATGATGCGGACCCGCGGCAGGATGCCGGTGAAGCAGCGGACCTCGTCCTCGAGGTCGTAGATGCGCAGCCCCTGCTCCGCCAGCTCGGCGAACTTCAGGTTGACGAACTCCCGGAAACCCAGCAGCCCGACGCGTCGGCCGCCGCCGAGCAGCGAGGTGACCTGCGGCAGGAAGTCACCATCGTGGCTGGCGAGCAGGACGTCGCCAGGGCGGTCCTGCAACGCCTCCAGGGTGCGCTGGATCGCGATGTCGACGACTTTCTGGCCGGGGTCACCGGACAGCGGCACCGGGCGGTACTGCATCGCGAGCAGCGCCTGGACGAACGGCATCGGGATGTGGCCCGAGGTGGCGTTGAGGAAGAACAGCGCCTTGACCGGCTGCCCCCACTCGGCCTCCGCGAAGTCGCGGACCTTCTCCCACCGCGGCCGCTCGTCCGGATTGGGTCTCCGGTTGAGCACGCTCATCCCCAGGGTGGCGTCGATGTTCTCGCCGTCGACGACGAGGTACGTCGTGCCGGGGAGGGTCTCCGCCGCGCTGTCCGTCATGCCGCGAGCCTAGGGCCCGCCCGCTCCGGGCCGGCTCAGGCGCCGAGGGCGCGCCACACCGCCGGCCCGGCGATCCCGTTGGCCCGCCAGCCGCGACTGCGCTTCAGGGCCGAGACCCGGCCCTTGGTGATGTCACCGAACACCCCTGTGCGGTACTTCGGCCGCATCCGCAGCGCCGACTGCAGCGCCTTGACCGCGACGCCCTTGCTTCCCTTGCGCAGGGTCGTGTAGGTGAACTTGGTGATACCCGAGCGGACCGGCACCGTGATCACCTGGCCGACCCGGATCACCGTGCTGCGCAGCCGGCTCGCCGACTTGATCGCCGCGACCGTGGAGCCCCACTTCGTCGCGATCGCGCTCAACGAGTCACCACTGCGGACCTTGTAGCGCATGGTGGCCGGCAGCGAGCGGGCCGCGACGACCGGCTGGGCGCTCGGCGCGGGCGGCGGAGGAGTGGTGGCCGGCGCCAGGGGGTTGCGGACGGCGGCCCAGGTGGCCGGTGTGGTGGTCCCGGTGACCGGCAGGCCGCGGGCAGTCTGGAGCTTCGTGACGGCCGACTCGGTGATCGGGCCGAAGAACCCGGTGACCGGTGTGACCTTCAGCAGTCGCTGCAGCTGGATGACATAGGCCCCGGTCGACTCGCGGGCCAGCACCGGGGTGCCGGTGAGCGACATGGCGCTCATGGGTGCCGGGCACGGCGTCGCGCGCGGCGCGGTCCAGGTCGGGGCCGGGTCGCCCTCGACAGCGACGCACGGGCCGTAGTCGACGCTGCCGGTGTTCCCGGTCCACCAGGAGGTGTGCTTCATCGCGCCGTTCCAGGCAAGCGAGATGTGCAGGTGCCCGGCGTGTGACTCGCCGCCGCTGTAGGAGCGCCAGCCCTCCGACGCGCGGTAGGCACTCCAGATCCTGCCGTTCCAGATGACGTACATGACGCCGAGCCGGCGGGCGTTCGCCGCGGCCATGCCGTTCGGGCCGGGGGCCATCAGCCAGCTGAGGAACTGCTGGCCGAGCGCCTTCTCGGCCGGCACCGCGGCGCTGAGACCCCAGTCCCACGCCCGGCCCTCCTTGTGCTCGCTGAGCGCGCCGATCTCGCAGCCCCGGGTGATGCCCAGGTCGCGGCCACCGTAGGTCGCCATCAGCAGCGAGCGCAGCGCCGACGTCCCCGGCTTGGTGACCGGGTCGCAGGAGACCTGCGGCAGGTAGGGGGTGAACCCCTCGGCCACGCCCAGCTCGGCGGGCGGCACCGGGTCGGGCACCGCGGCCTGGGCCGCACCGGTGCCCAGCGCACCCAGGATCAGGGCCAGCGCGAGCGTGGCGACGGCGGAACAGGTGGTGCGGTGGACCCACGGCACGGTGACGACTCCCCTGGTCAGTGCTGGCCGGTACCTGGTCATGCTCGGTCGTCCCAGGCGTCACCTGAACCCCAGTTGCCCCAAATCAGGTCAAAACTTGGCCAGGCGACCGGTGCGTCGCCTTGCTCGACGCGTCCCGAGGTGCCTTGCCCCCGCGGCCGGTCAGGCCGCCCGGCGCTCGCCCTGCGCCTCGACGGCCCGGCGGCGGTCGCGGCGCTCGAGGCCCAGGGAGACGGCCAGCACCCCCAGGCCGGCGGCCGAGAGCCCCGCGCCGACGACGGCCGGGGCGGTGTAGCCGAGGCCGGCGGCGATCACCAGGCCGCCGAGCCAGGCACCGAGGGCGTTGGCGACGTTGAGCGCCGAGTGGTTGAGGGTCGCGGCGAGCGCTTGGCCGTCACCGGACACGTCGAGCAGCCGCGCGGTCAGCGCGGGCAGGCTGGCCGAGGAGGTGAAGGCGATCACGAGCAGCGTGATGGCCGCCGGGACCACGGCGTGCGCGGTCACGGTGAACGCCAGCTGGACGACCAGCGTCGCCACCGGTGCCAGGACCAGGGTCTTGCGCACGGACCAGTCGGCGAACCGGCCGCCGAGCATCGTGCCCAGCGTCATCCCGACGCCGAACAGCGCGAGGGCCACCGGCACGCCGGCCTCGGCGAAGCCGGACACCTCGGTCAGCGTCGGCGCCACATAGCTGTAGACCGCGAAGAAGCCACCGAAGCCGACCGCCCCGACCAGCAGGGTGAGCCACACCTGCGGCAGCCGGAGCGCGGACAGCTCCTGCCGGGGGCTCGCACCGTCGTGTGCCATCACCCGCGGGACGAGCAGCTCGATCGCGACGAGGGTGAGCACGCCGATCACCACGACCGTCGCATAGGTGCTGCGCCAGCCGAACGTCTGGCCGAGCAGCGTCGTCAGCGGGACCCCGACCACGTTCGCCAGGGTCAGGCCCATCATCGTCATCGCCACGGCGTGCGCCCGGCGGTGCCGCGGCACCAGCGAGGTGGCGAGGACCGCCCCGATGCCGAAGTAGGCGCCGTGCGGGAAGCCGCTGGCGAACCGCGCCACCACCAGGGACCCGAAGGTCGGCGCCATCGCCGAGGCGAGGTTGGCGATGGTCAGCGCCGCCATCAGCACCAGCAGCAGGCCCTTGCGCGGCAGCCGCGCCCCGAGCACCGCGAAGGCGGGAGCGCCGATCACGACGCCCAGGGCGTACGCCGTGATGGCGTGCCCGGCCTGCGGGATGGTCACGCCGAGGTCGCCGGCGATGTCCGGCAGGACACCCATGCTGGCGAACTCTGTGGTGCCGATGGCGAACCCGCCGACGGCCAGCGCGAGCAGGCTCGCCCAGACGGGCACCTCGCGGTGGCAGACCCGGTTCGTGCGGCTGGGGTCGGCGGTGCTGGGGTCGGTTCCGGCGCGCGGCACGGCCGCGAGCTGGCGCGAGGGCATGGCACGGACTCTCTGGCAGGACGGGCAGGTCGGGCGAACGGGCGGGCGGCGCCGGATCGGGGTGCCGCCGGACCAGCATCACGTGCTGGGGTTACGTCCAGGTGCAATCACGTGACGGCCAGGTTGCATTCCCACCTCGGCGAGATTGACCTTGGGCGCCTAGGGTCGCTCGGGTGATCGGAGACCTCACCACGGTGCCGGCGCTCGACCGGCTCGACCTGCTCGGCCCGCCGGTGGCCGCGGCGCTGGCCGCGCCCGGCGCACCGGAGATGTGGGTGGCCGAGATCGACCCAGCGGTCGCGGACACCGCGGCCTTCTGCGAGCGCTACGCCGTCCCCCCGGAGGTCTCGGCCAACTGCGTCGTGGTCGCCGGCCGGCGTGGTGCCGACACCCGGCTGGCCGCGTGCATGGTGCTGGCCACCAGCCGGGCCGACGTGAACGGCGTCGTGCGCCGCCGGCTGGACGCGCGGAAGGCATCGTTCGCCGCCATGGACCTCGCGGTCGCCGAGACCGGCATGGAGTACGGCGGCATCACCCCCGTCGGTCTGCCGACAGGCTGGCCGGTCCTCGTCGACTCAGCGGTCGCGGGCACGCCGTACGTCGTCATCGGGTCCGGCCTGCGTCGCTCCAAGCTGGTGGTCGCCGGGGTCGACCTCACCCGCCTGCCGGACGCTGAGGTGCTCGACCTCACGACCTGAGCGGCCCGATCGCTGACTGCACGAGCTTGGCCGGCGTAGAAGCCGCTGCCGGCTCAGCGGACCGACCAGCTCGCGCTCCTCGTAGGCGAAGTGCGACAGCAGGGCACGCGGCTCAGCGCGTCGACCGCCGCGTCGACCGAACCGTGAAGGCGCCCGGCTCGCGCACCAGGGCCACCAACGCCAGGTCCACCGCCTCGAGCAGGTCGTGGATCGCGCGGTGCTCCTCGCCCAGCCGGTCGATCACGGCCCGCAGGCCGTCGTCCTCACCGCCCAGGTGCGGGAAGATCCCGGCGTCCTCCATCGAGTGGTGCTGGGTGAGCGCGAAGCAGTAGGACTGGCACACCGAGCCCAGCACCCAGGTGTTGGCGCGGACCGCCATGTCGTTCAGCTCGGACCTGGCGGCCCCGGCGCCGAGAGCCCCGACCCGCACCTGCTCGAGGACGTCGCGCAGCCGAGTCAGCTCCTGGCGGTAGTGGTCGTGCACGTCGACCAGGTGCTGCCCGGCGGTGGCACCGCGTGGATCGGTGCCCACCTCGGTGTCTCGATCGGCCTTCGGTCGGGTGGACTCGTCCCACGGCAGCATCACGGACCCATCTTCGTACAGCGGTCTGCGGCGGCGCGCTCAGGTGTCGAGGTGCAGCGGCAGGTCGAACATCGGGAAGATGGCCGCGACGTCGAGGAAGAACATGATGCCGGTGATGCGCGGACCGTCGACCTCGAGGACCTGCAGCGACCAGGCGGAGTGGCCGCCCTTCGGGTCCGGCTTGTACTGCGCGAACGCCGGCGCGCCGTTGGCGGAGGTCGCCACCAGGCGGGAGCCCTCGCAGGCCGCTCCCTGGCCCAGGCACCAGCGCCGGATGTCGTCGTGGGTCTGCAGCCACAGCTCGAACGGCGGCATCGACCAGGTGGCGTCCTCGGCCAGCAGCGAGGTCAGGGCCGTCATGTCGTAGCGCTCGAACGCGTCGACGTAGCGGGCCAGCAGCTCGCGCTGCTCGTCGTCGAGCGGCCTGGGCGGGTCGCTGCTGCCGACGTCGTTCGCGGCGAGGGTGGCTCGGGCCCGCTGCAGCGCGCTGTTGACCGAGGGCACCGAGGTGCTGAGCAGGTCGGCCACCTCGGCGGCCGGCCACTGCAGCACCTCCCGCAGGATCAGGACGGCCCGCTGTCGCGGCGGCAGGTGCTGGAGAGCGGCGACGAACGCCAGCCGCACCGTCTCGCGCAGCTCGGCCACCTCGGCCGGGTCGCCGGCCGCGGGGACGACCCGTGCGTCGGGCACCGGCTGGAGCCAGGCGACCTCGGGCAGCGGCGGCCCGAGGGCGGAGTCGGCGGTCTGCGCCGGCCCCAGGTCCATCGGCAGGGCGCGGCGCTGCCCGACCGTCGAGGGAGTCGAAACAGACGTTGGTGGCGATCCGGTAGAGCCACGAGCGCAGCGAGGCACGGCCCTCGAAGCGGTCGAGGCCCTTCCAGGCGCGGACCAGCGTGTCCTGGACGGCGTCCTCGGCCTCGAACGACGAGCCGAGCATCCGGTAGCAGTAGGCCGTCAGCTCGATGCGGTGGGCCTCGAGCTGCTCGAGACCCTCGGCGGGCGGGGCCGGAGGTACGGCCGGGCCCGGGTCGGCGGCGGCGAGATCGGTCATGACAGCCCTTCCGGCGTACGGCGTGACCGGCTCTCTCCGGACACGAAACCCCACCCTAGGCCGGGGGCCGGACAGACCCGTCCAGGCACTTTCCGGGCCGCCGTCAGGCGGTGTCGACGTGGGTCGCTGCCCACTCGGCCAGCGGCCGGACCTCGCGCCAGGTCCCGCGCACCTGCTCCAGGGCCGTCGACGCTGGCCAGCCAGCCCGGCGCGCCGAACCGGCGGCTGACCATCAGCGACCGGCAGCGCAGCAGGTCCAGCCGCGGGTGGTCGGCCGGGTAGCCACGCGGCCGGGTCTTCAGCTCGTCGCCATGGAGGTCGAAGCCGCTCCCCCGCAGCGCAGCCACGATGCCGGTCAGCTCGTCACCGGCGGACGGGTCGTCGACCGCGGTCCGGTAGCGCTCGACCTGCCCGGGCTCGTGGGCCCGCCAGCCTCCGCCGGCGAGCAGCCCCTCGGAGTCGATCTGCACGTAGTAGCCGACGCCCAGGGTCCCGCCGACGAACGCGCCCTGATGTGTCTTGTACGGCGTCTTGTCCTTGCTGAACCGGGTGTCGCGGTGCGGCCGGAACAGCTTGCCCTCGCCGAACTCGCCCTCGAGCTCGTCGAGCAGCGCGAGCATCGGCCCGCGGACCTCGGACTCGTAGACCGCCTTGTGCCGCGACCAGTACTCCCTGCTGTTGTCGGCCTCCAGGCCGGCGTACAGCTCGACCGCCCGGTCGGAGAACCCCTGGAAGGTCGTCATACGGCCAACTCTGGCACGCTGCCGCCATGACCAAGGCCGACAACTTTCCCGACCCGTACCAGTTCCTCGACCCGGTCCCCTCCTTCGCCGTGCGCAGCGACGACGTCACCGACGGCGGCGAGATGCCGACCGCGCAGCGCTCCGGGGCGATGGGCGTCCCGGGTGGCCAGGACCTGTCCCCGCAGCTGTCCTGGTCCGGCTTCCCGGACGCGACCCAGAGCTTCGCGGTGACCGTGTACGACCCGTGCGCCCCCACCGCGAGCGGCTTCTGGCACTGGGCGGTGGCCGACCTGCCCGAGGACGCGTCGCCGGCCTACCTCGGGTTCAACCTCTCGTCGCACACGCTGGCCCGGGCGACCCTGGTCGGCCGGTTCGGCCACTAGCGGTCAGGCGCGCAGCCGGCGGTCGAAGAAGGCGACCGTGCGGCGCATCGACAGCGGCCACTGCGGTCCGAAGGCATGGGCCTCGCCCTGGTAGGTGAGCAGCCGAACGTCGACTCCGGCCCGTTCGAGGGCGCGCAGGGAGGTCCGGCTCCAACGGTAGGGACAGCTCTCGTCGGCGGTCCCGTGGTGGATCAGCAGCGGCTCGGTGATCCGGTCGAAGAAGGTCCGCGGGCTGACGGCTCGCCAGAAGTCCGGGTTCTGCTCCGGCGAGCCGTGGGCGGCGATGATGTCGGCCGCGACCTCGGAGCGCTCCGGTCGGGTCCAGCGGTCGAAGTTGTCGACCGTGTCCGAGCTGACCGGGGCGAAAGCGACGGCGGCGTCGACCAGTCCCGGCTGCGCGACCAGCGCGTTGTACAGGACGCCGCCGCCCATCGAGCGCCCGAGCAGCCCGACGCGGTCCCCGTCCAGGTAGGGCAACGACGACCGGCGTACGGCATGGACGGCGTTGATGGCGTCGACGGTGTAGCCGAGGCGCAGCTGCTCCTCGGCCCGGGGGGCGGGGTCCGAGCCGGCGTGGCCCCGGTAGTCCACGTGCAGGGCGACGTACCCCTCCCGGGCCAGGAAGTCCTGCTCGCGCATCAGGCCCTGGCCGGTGTTGTAGACGGCCGGGTCGATGTAGCCGTGCAGCAGCACGAGCACCGGGAACGGCCCCTTGCCGCGCGGGACGTTCATGACGCCGGAGATCCGCAGGCCCCCGCTGCGGTAGGTGACCGCGTAGCGGGTGTAGTCGCCGGTCCGGAGCAGCACCCGGCGGGTGCGGAGCGCCCGGCCGTCGTACTCCGTGGCCATCAACGCCTGCAGCGACACCGGGTCGACCGGAGCGGTCGAGGCGGCGCTCGGCGCGGGGGTGCTCGCGGCCGGGGTGGGGGCAGGCGTGCTGGACGCGGACCGGCTCGGGCCGGCCGATGCGGCGGAGCCGTCCGGCTCGCCCCCGCTGCAGCCGGCGACCACGACGAGGCCCGCCACCGCGAGCCAGGTGGGCAACCGCCGGCCCGGCGGTGGGCAGGACTCAGGGCGCACCCACGTCGATGTCCCGGTCGAGCAGCTCGCAGCACCTCTGGAGCATCTCGCAACGGCCCCCTTGGAGGTGTCGCCGATAGCACGGACGGTAGGCCGCAAATGGCCACCGACCAGTGGGCAGGTGGTCATCCGGCCCGGGTTACCGTGCAGGGTGCGCACCCTGCTCGTGGTCCTGCTGGTCCTGTCCGTCGCGGCTGTCGCCGGTGACCGGGTTGCCGAGCACCTGGTCACCTCGGACGCCGAGCAACGGCTCGCCGAGAACGGGGTCACGGACCCCCAGGTGGACGTGTCCGGCTTCCCGTTCCTGACCCAGCTGGTCTCCCGCCGCTTCGACGACGTGACGCTGACCGGAACCGGGGCTGTGGTGGGGCGGGCACGGGTGTCCGACATCCGGGTGCGGGCCCGGCAGGTGGAGCTGCCCTCCGGCGCCGACGCGACGGCCGGCGGCCTGCGTGCGCACGTGCTGGTGCCGTACGACGAGGTGCTCGAGCGGGCCGGCCGGCCGGAGCTGGCGATGTCACCCGCCGGGGACGGTCGGGTCCGGCTGCGCGGCGAGGTGGACCTGCTCGGACGCACCGTCGAGGTCGTCGCAGTCGGTCGGGTGAAGGTCGGGGACACCCGGCTGCGGGTGCGCCCGCAGTCGTTCCGGCTACCGGACGGCGGAGCGGTGGACGCGACGCTGAGCGGGCTGCTCGACGACCGCTTCACCATCAGCTACCCGCTGCGCCCGGCCCTGCCGGACGGCGTGACGGTACGCCGGGTGAGTGCGACCGCTGACGGCTTCCGGGTGACCCTCGCCGGACGCGACGTCTCCTTCGACCCGTCGACGGTGCGCTGACTGTCGCATCAGCACGACGCGGCGTCCCGGTTCAGCCGGGTCGCCGGCCGAGCAGGGCGACGAGGCGGTCGCTGGCGCTGGCCGGCCCGGACAGCAGCACCGGGTCGGCGAACCGCGTCGGCCGGTCCTCGGCGCCGACCAGCAGCGAGCCGAGGACGAGCAGCTCCTCGGCCAGCGCGGCCGGGACCGGCCGGTCCTGCCGGCAGGCCCGAGCCACGTCCCAGCCGTGCACCGCGACCTCCATCGCCCCGGTCGCGGCGACCAGGCCGGCACCGAGCTCACTGTCCGCGATGGCGATCTGCCGCGGCTCCTGCGCCCCGGCAGCCCAGGACCCGATCATCTGGCAGGCCCGGTTGCGCAGGCTCGCGACCGGGTCCGTTCCGGGATCGCTGTGGTCGGCGTCCGGGCCGGTGGCCGCGACCAGGTCGAGGCGACCGCTGGTGATCGCCTCGTGCAGCGTCAGCAGCGAGTCGTTCATGTGCAGGAGCAGGGCCCGCAGGTCCCAGGCCGAGCACGGTGTCGGGCTCGCCATGGCCTGCGGGGTGACGAGCCTCAGGCTGCCGAGGGTGTAGGCCATGGCGCGCTCCAGCAGGGCGACGTCACGGCTCAGCGCCGCCGTACCGTCCCGGACACTCATCGGGTGGCGGTCGCCAGGGCCGCCCGGTCCTCGGCGGGCAGGGTGACCGGCAGGCCGAAGGTCGGGAACAGCGTGAGGTCGAAGAACGCGGTGACGTGCGAGATGCCGCGGGCAGTCATCGTCATCACCTGCAGCTGGAACGCGTTCCAGCTGCCGTCCCGGTCGAGGAGGTACACCGCGAACGCGGGCTGGCCGTTGGCCTCGGTCCGGACCAACCGCAGCTCCCCCGGGCCGGCCGGGCAGTTGACGTCGATCAGCCGGCCGATGACCTCCGCGCCCTGGTACCAGGAGACGAACGGCGGCATCTCCCACACGGCGTCGCTGGTGAACGCAGCGACGATGGCCGGGATGTCCTTGGCCTCCAGCGCGCGGGCGTACCGGTCGAGCAGCGCCTTCTGGGCAGGGTCGGTGGGCTCGACCATGTCGTCCTCGGTGAGGCCCGCCTGGTCGAGCTGGGCGCGGGCCCGCTGGAGGCTGCTGTTCACAGCGGCGACGGAGGTGTCCAGCATCTCGGCGACCTCCGCGGCGCGCAGCCGCAGGACGTCGCGCAGGACCAGGACGGCGCGCTGCCGCGGCGGCAGGTGCTGCAGGGCGGCGATCAGGGCCAGCCGGACGGAGGCCCGGTCGCTGACCACCGCCGCCGGGTCGCTGGATGCACCGACCATCACGTCCGGCACCGGCTCGAGCCAGAGCACCTCGCCCTCGGAGACCAGCTTGTCCTCCGGGGCCGAGCTGGGGGCGCCCAGCCCGGTCGGCAGCGGCCGCCGGTTGCGGCTGTCCAGCGCGGTGAGGCAGACGTTGGTGGCGATCCGGTAGAGCCAGGTGCGCAGCGAGGACCGGCCCTCGAAGCCGTGGTAGGAGCGCCAGGCCCGCAGGTAGGTCTCCTGCACCAGGTCCTCGGCGTCGTGGACCGAGCCGAGCATCCGGTAGCAGTGGGCGAGCAGCTCGCGCCGGTAGGGGGCGGTGACCTCGAGGAAGTCCTCGTCGGCTCTCTGGTCGATCATCTCTCCGTGCCTCCTGCGTCGGCCGAGGTCCGTCACAGGTGCAGACGATGCGGCGCACCGGAACTCATCGGTCACGTCGCGATGAGTCGGCGGTGCCCACTCGGTCGTACCGGCATCACCGCCGACCCCCGCCGCGAGGAGCCGCCCCGATGCGCATGATCTTCGTCAACCTGCCGGTCAGGGACCTCCCCGCCTCGCGGGCCTTCTTCACCGGGCTCGGCTTCGCGTTCAACGCGGACTTCTCCGACGACCACGCCGCCTGCATGGTCGTCGACCAGAACATCTTCGTGATGCTGCTCGTCGAGCAGCGGTTCGCGGGCTTCGTCACCGGCGAGGTCAGCGACGCCACCACGGCCACCGAGGTGATCACCTGCCTGTCGACCGACAGCCGGGAGCAGGTCGACGATCTGGTCGCGCGGGCGATCGCTGCTGGAGGCAACCCCTGGAGGCCCGCGGTCGAGGACGGCCCGATGTACGGCGCCAGCTTCCAGGACCTGGACGGTCACGTCTGGGAGCTGGTGCACATGGACGTGCCGTGATGCCCGCCTGTCTGCACGGTGCTGGAGGCGCTAGCGGGGCTTGGCGCTGATCCCCAGCTGCGGGAGCACCGACGTACCGAACGCGTCGATGAACCGCAGTTGCTCGCGACCGACGTGGTGCAGGTAGATCTCGTCGAACCCGATCTGCACCAGCTCGTTCAACCACTCCGCGTGCCGGCCCAGGTCACTGGACACCAGCACCGGCCCGTGCAGGCTCTCCGGCCGGACATGCTCGCTGACCGCGTCGAAGTGCTCGGGTTGCTCGAGGTCCCAGCAGACAGGCGGCGGGAACACGTTGCTGCGCCACTGGTCGTGGGCGATGCCCAGCGCGGTCCGTTCGTCGGGGTCCCAGGACAGGTGGACCTGCAGGTGGGTCCGGCCGCGGCCACCGGCGTCCCGGTAGGCGTCCACCATCTGCCGGAGATGGTCGTGCGGCTGCTGGATGGTGATGAGCCCGTCCGCCCAGCCGGCGACCCAGCCGGCAGTCTCGACGCTGATCGCCGGCCCGAGGAGCAGCGGCGGCTCCGGCGGCAGGGTCCAGAGCCGGGCGCGGTCGACCCGAACCAGTCCCTCGTGGCTCACCTCCTCGCCGCGGTGCAGTGCCCGGATGATGTCGACGCACTCCCGCAGCCGCTCGTTGCGCACGTCCTTACGCGGCCAGCGGTCGCCGGTGATGTGCTCGTTGGAGGCCTCACCGGTGCCCAGAGCCGCCCAGAACCGACCGGGGAACATCGAGGCCAGGGTGGCCGACGCCTGGGCGATGATCGCCGGGTGGTAGCGCTGGCCGGGAGCGTTGACGACGCCGAACGGGAGCGAGGTCGTCGCGAGCGCCGCGCCGAGCCAGGACCACGCAAACCCGCTCTCGCCCTGCCGCGCGCTCCAGGGGGAGAAATGGTCGGAGCACATGGCGGCCGTGAAGCCAGCCTTCTCGGCGGCCTGCACCGCGGTCAGGAGGTCTGCGGGGGGCACCTGCTCGTGGGAGGCGTGGAAGCCGACGACCGTCATGAGAACAGCGATGCCCCGTAGGCCGGCCGGGCATACATTCTCGCCATGAGCTTCGACGTCGCAGCCGATGCCTACGGCCGCTTCATGGGCCGGTACTCAGAACCGTTGGCGGAGCAGTTCGTCGACCTCGCCGACGTCCGTGTCGGCCAGCGCGCACTGGACGTCGGGTGCGGCCCGGGAGCATTGACGGCCGCGCTGGTGCAGCGCCTGGGCTCGGACGCCGTGGCGGCGATCGACCCGTCCGCCCCCTTCGTCGCGGCGGTACGCCGGCGGTTCCCCGAGATCGACGTGCACACGGGTGCGGCCGAGAACATGCCCTTCGCCGACGACAGCTTCGACGTGGCCCTCGCCCAGCTCGTCGTGCACTTCATGACCGACCCGGTCGCGGGACTGCGCGAGATGGCCCGGGTCACCCGCCCCGGCGGCCTGGTCGCCGCCTCCGTCTGGGACCACGCCGGCGACGCCGGACCGGTGGCCACCTTCTGGCGCGCCGTGCGTGAGGTCGATCCGGAGGCCCACGACGAGTCCGGGCTGGCCGGCGCGCGGGAGGGTCACCTGGCCGAGCTGTGCGACGCCGCCGGGCTGACCCAGGTCGAGCCGACGTCGCTCACCGTGACGGTCCGCTACCCGACCTTCGAGGACTGGTGGGAGCCCTACACGCTGGGAGTCGGGCCTGCCGGGGACTACGTCGCGCGGCTGGACGAGGCGCAGCGCGACGACCTGCGACGCCGGTGCGCACAGACGCTGCCACCGGCCCCGTTCGAGGTCACCGCGGCGGCCTGGTGCGTGCTGGCACGGCCATGACCGGCGACGGGCTCAGCGGTGGGTCGACGAGAAGTGCATGTAGTCCTTGAGCGACCGCCAGGTGCCGCCCCAGCCCCAGCCGAGGTCGGTGAACGCGCGGCGGGCAGCTGGGGTGAGCATGCCCCGGCGCAACCGGGAGCGGTCGAGGTAGCGCGACCCAGCCTCCGGAGCGACGGTGCCTCGTGCGATGTAGGGGTTCTGCACCGGGTTGATGTCGATCGCTCGGCCGTAGGAGTGCTCCGACCAGCCCGACCCGCCGGTGACGGTCCGGCAGTTGAACGCCGACGTGTTGTTCGCCCGCATCGAGGCGGCGTCGTCGCCGCGGTAGTCGTCGACCAGCCGCATCCGCCGGATCGGGAAGCCGAGGTCCCACAGCCGGTGGAACGCGCTGACCACCTTCGGCGCGAGACGGCGGCGCACGACCAGCTCGCCGGTGCGGGCCCGCCCGTCGAAATCCTTGTACGACAGCCTCAGGTAGCGGAGCCCGCTCAGCGGCACCGGGCACCCGGGCCGCCACGACCAGTGCATCCGCGCGGCGAGGGCCTCGTCGATCGGTCGGACCTGGGCACTGAACGCGGGCGGGGTGGCGGCCTGGGTCGACGGCCGCGCCGAGGCCGGGGACACGGAGCCGACGACCAACCCGAGCAGGAGCAACAGCACAGCGGCGAGCCGGCCGGTCGACGTACGTGGCATGACGGTGTCCTCCCGTGTACGGCGAGCCTGCACGTCGCCGTGTCGGCCGGCGACCGCCTCGGTGGGCGTGTCGGCGGGACCGTGACGGCAGGTATTTCGCTCGCGGTATCGGCCGCCGCGCGCTTTCCTGAACGGGTGACTCTGACCTGGTTCGACCGCGACCACCTCGACAGCCGCGACCTGGCCGGCGCGGTTGCCGTCCGCGAGGCCGCGCGCCGGGTCGACACCCCGGCCTGGCCGATCTTGTCGACCCGGGAGTTCGTGGCCAACGTGACGTACGGCTGGGACGGTGAGCCGACGGAGGCCGCCCTGCTGCGCGACAAGACCGGCCGTCCGGTGGGGCTGCTGCAGCTGAGCCTGCCGTGCTGGGACAACCGGCACCTCGGTCTCCTCGACGTGCAGGTCGACCCGCGCGACCGGCGGCAGGGCATCGGTCGCGCCCTGTTCCAGGCCGGGGTCGAGCGCATCCGGGCCGCTGGTCGCACGGTGGCGCTGGCGGAGTCCGTGGACTGCGCCCCTTCGGTGGCTTTCGCGGCGTCCGTGGGGCTCGAGCGCGCCCAGGACGTGGTCCAGCGGCGGCAGGACCTGGCTGCCCTGGACTGGGCTCACCTGGACGCGGCGTACGACGGCGCGGGCGCGCATGCGGCCGGCTACGAGCTGGTCCCGTTGGCGGGTCGGGTGCCGGAGCCGATGCGTGCGGCGGTCTGCGAGCTGACGGCGGCGATCAACGACGCTCCGCTGGACGCCCTGGACATCGAGGACGAGGTCTTCACGCCTGAGCGGCTGCGCGCCTTCGAGCAGATGCAGGACCTGCTCGGGCGACGGGTCTACCGGCTCATCGCGCGCGAGACCGCCACTGGCGCGCTCGCCGGCGTCACGGTAGTGGCGGTCGACTCCGAGCAGCCGTGGTACGCGGAGCAGTACGACACCAGCGTCGTCCGCGCCCATCGCGGGCACCGGCTCGGCGTCCTGCTGAAGGTGGGCATGCTCCGCTGGCTGCGCGAGCAGGAGCCGCAGCTGCGGGAGATCGTCACCTGGAACGCCGCGTCGAACTCGCACATGATCGGGGTGAACGAGCTGCTCGGTTACCAGGTGCTCCTGCCCGCGGTCGAGTGGCAGCTCCACCTCTGACCCTCACGGTGACCTCAGGGCCCGGTCGAGGGCCGCACGTTCTGGTTGTGGCGGAAGACGTTCGTCGGGTCGTAGCGGTCCTTGAGAGCGGTGAGCCGGTCGTGCACCTCGGCGCCGTAGGCCGACCGGACCGCTCCCTCCGACTCGTCCTCGAGGCTGTTGACGTACGCCCCGTCGGTGTACCGGGCGACCTGGGCAGCGAGCGCGCGCGCCTCCGCGAGGCGGTCGTCGTCGTCGGACGGGTCGGTCCACCCGGAGATGACGAGGACGTCGCAGAGCGAGTCGCGGTGGCCGAACGCGGTGTCCTGCTCGCGGGCGAACTGCCCACCGAGGCCGAACACCTCGACGGCACAGCTCGGCGGCGGCTCCCCCGGCCCGGCGCCGCGGGTCAGGATCGTCTCGAGCGCCTCGTCCGGCAGGTGGCTGGCCAGCGCCCCCTTCCAGTAGCGCCGGCCCTCCTCGCCGGGCACGACATCGCTGAAAGCCTGTAGGGCGGCGTACGTCGTCTCCGCCTCCGACGACGCGACCGGCCGGCCGGCCTCCGCGAGCGGGGCACAGAGGACCCGGCCGTCGTCGATCGGACCGTGGAACACCCACGAGACCATCACCGTCGGACGGCCACGCCACTCCGCCGGCACCCAGTCCGCGGCCGGCGCCGGCCCGACAACGGCCGAAGCGCTCACCTCGTCCGGGCCCTCTCGCAGCAGGTCGAGCATCGCGCGCATCGGGGGAATGCCCGCCTCGACCGGGTAGAGATGGTCGCCGTAGGAGATCGGTCCGAGCGGGTGCGTCCGGAACGTCATGCCGACCACCACACCGAAGTTGCCACCGCCCCCGCGCAGCCCCCACAACAGGTCGGGGTCGCGGTCCTCGTCGACGACAAGGAGCTCGCCATCGGCGGTGACGACCTCGGCGCCGACCAGGTTGTCGCAGGTGAGCCCGTAGCGGCGGGTGGCGAACCCGTAGCCGCCTCCGAGCGCCAGCCCACCGACGCCCGTGTCGCCGACGACCCCCACCGGCACACCCAGACCGAACGGGAGGGTCTCGCGGTCGAGGTCGCGCAGCCGCGCCCCGCCCTGCACCCACACCCTCCTGTTTCCGGGGTCGAACCGCACGCCGCGCATCGGCGAGAGGTCGATCAGCACGGCACCGTCCGCGACGCCGTGACCGACGATGCTGTGGCCGCCGCAGCGCACCGTGACGTCGAAACCCTCGGACCTGGCGAAGCCGAGCGCGGTCCGTACGTCGGCAACCCCGGTGCAGCGCGCGATCAGGGCGGGCTGCCGGTCGACCATCCTGTTCCACACCCGGCGTACCTCGTCGAACGGCTCGTCCCCGGGGACCAGGACCTGGCCGTGGAACCGGGCCCGCAACCCGTCGACTGCCGCGGCCTCGACCGGTACCGCGACGAGCGCGGACGAGCGAACGGGTGTACGGGTCACATGCCCTCCCGACGGCTACCTATGGCAGTGCCACGCTTCGAGCCATCGCGGGCGCGGATAGGCCAGGGTGCGCCGCGAAGTAGTCGACCAGAGCGTCCAGGTCGACCTTTCCACCGGCGCGCGGTGCGCCGTTGCGGAACGCCGTGTACGAGTCGCCACCGTCGGCCAGGAAGTTGCTGACGGTCACCCTGTACTGCGCGTTCGGGTCGAGAGTGACCCCATTCAGCTTGATCGATTCCGGGTCGATCTTCTGGCCGAACGGTGCCGCCTGAGACCACTGGTAGGTGAAGCCCTCCGAGATACCCAGGCGGAGGATGTCGCGGCCCCCGGGCCGGCCGGCAATCCACTGCTGCTCAAGGACGGCCTCGATCTGTTCACGAGTCATGTCGAACGTCTGCAGGATGTTGCTGAACGGCTGCACGTTGAACGCCTCGCGGTAGGTGACAACGCCGTCGCCCTCGCCCTGTGTCGAGCTCGCGAAGTGGAGATCCGCCCGGACTCCTCCGGCGTTCATGAACGCGATCTGCGCGCCGTTCTCGGCTGTCGACTCCAGCTGCGCGTCCGCGATCAAGTTGGACAGCGAAGACTCCAGGTCACGCCTCTCGGTGGTGCCGGTGAAGGCCCGCCTGATGTCCTGGGTGATCGTTCCGACCAGCACGTTTCCGTCAACGTTGGCCTTGGCGGTCCACTTCGCCACGATCCCCAAGGACGGGGTCCTTGGCGACCGTGCGGGTGACGATGTGGTTCACAGCGGTGACCGAGCCGCGGTTCACGTCCTTGCTCTTGTGGTCGATGACAAAGTTCATCTCGGTGATGATCCGGCCGAACGAGAACGCGCTGACAACCTTCCGCGGCTGGTTGGCCGGGTCGTTGATCGTGCAGTTGTAGGGCTGGTGCGTGTGCCCGGTGATCAGGGCATCGATCGAGGGGTCAAGCCTCTGGGCGATCTCGACGATGGGGCCCGAGATGCCGACGCACCCGTTGTAGGTGCCTGTCTGCACACCGCCCTCGTGCAGCAGAACGACGATGGCCCTGACCCCCTGCTCGTTGCGCAGCTGCGCAGCCGCCCGGTTGCCGGCTTCGACCTCGTCCTGGAAGTCCCAGCCGGCGACGCCGGACGGCGCGACCAGTGAGTCGGTCCCTTCGAGCGTCATCCCGATGAAGCCGATCTTGGCGTTGCCGACCTTCCTCACCCAGGTCGCGGGCAGCACCGTGTTGCCGGTCTGCTCGTTGACCACATTGGCGGCGAGCCACCGGAAGTCGGCACCCGGATAGCGGATGTCGGTGCCGCTTGCGTCCTGCTGGAAGCAGCCGTCGACCGGGTGGCAGCCGCCGTTCTGCATCCGCAGCAGCTCGGTGACGCCCTCGTCGAACTCGTGGTTTCCTACGCTCGACGCGTCGAGGTGCATGGCGTTCAGCGTCTCGACCGACGGCTCGTCGTGGAAGAAGCCCGATGTGAAGGTCGAGCCACCGATCAGGTCGCCGGCAGCGACCGTGAAGCTGTTCGCATGACCTGCTCTCAGCTGGGCCAGGTGGGTGGCCAGGTAGGCAGCGCCACCGGCCGGCACGAAGGTGCCGGCCTCGTTCCGGACGTTGCCGTCGGTCTGCGCAGTCGCCGAGGCAGCATCCTCCTCGATATGACCGTGGTAGTCGTTGAACGACAACAGCTGGACAGGCATGTCCTTGGCCGGCTTTGGCCCTGCAGCGGCGGGGACACCCGCCGATATCGATGTCGCGATCGCCGTGGTGGCCGCGACGGCGACGGCAATCGTGATACGGCGACGGAGTATTGCTGACCCGGACATGGCACTCCCTGGATGCGAGGACCGATCGTCCGCAACCTATGCCGAGAGGAACGTCTCGGCTAGGGGTCGCCCCGAGCCGGCGAGCTGACAGCGGAGGTGAAGGCTTTTACGTCCGGTTTGTCGAGTCGGCTGCGCCGGCCTGCCCTACCCTCGCGGTGTGCCCGGGTCGAGAGGCGGCCGCATCCGCCGCGTCGTCATCGCCGTCGTCGTGACCGCCGCGGTGTCGTCCGGGGGCGGCCGCGGCCGAGACCGGCGGGCCACCGCCCTCCCCGGACCCGGACACCGTGTACACCAACGACCACCGCTACTACTCCTCGCCGTGGTACGACGGCGCATGGCAGGAGATGATCTCCGTTCGGCTGCACCCGCGCGCCGTACTACCCGCGCGACGCGTCCTGCCCGCGGGCGCGGTCCGGGAAGCACCACGGCATCGACATGTACATGCCGTGCGGCACCCGGCTTCGGTCAGCCGTCACCGGCCGGGTCGTGCGCGTGCCGAACCTCGGCCCGGCGTACGGCAGGTACGGGCTGAAGATCCGGTCGGGTCGGTTCGACTACGTCATCGGGCACGCACGCCGGCTGCTCGTCCGACCGGGGCAGCGAGTCGGGCGGGGTCAGGTCCTCGCCCGCTCGGGCCAGCGGGCAGCACCCGACGGCTGCCACCTGCACTTCGAGAAGCGCCCCGCCGGCGCGGGCTACACCGCCGCGGTGGATCCGGAGCGCTCCCTCCGACGTACCGAGGTCGTCTTCTGACCGGTCCGAGGACCAAGCTCACGACCCCGGCCGCCAGCCGAGGCCCAAGCCGCTGTCTCGACGTGCGCACGGGGCTCCAACGCTGTGGCACCGTGGCGGTGTGTTCCGCTTGCTGGCGCTGCTCGGCGGATTGTCGGTCGCCACCGACATGGGAGCCGGTGCGCCGCTGGAGGAGTCGCTCAAGCGGTGCCTGGTCGCGCAGCGGCTCGCGCGAGCCGCAGGATGCGCGGACAGCGAGGTCGGAGAGGTCGTCTACACCTCGCTCCTGCAGCACCTCGGCTGCACCGCCTACGCGCACGAGGCCGCGCAGGTCTGGGGTGACGACGTCGCGTCGGTCCGGCTGGCCTTTCTCACCGATTTCAGCGCGCCATCGGACGTCTGGCGCACCTGGGTCGCGGGCCTGTCCGAGGCGACCGGGCGGTCCCGCGCCCGGGTGCTGGCCACGACGGCCACTGCCGGGCGGAAGGTGAGCGCGGTTGCTCCCGCCGCGACCTGCGAGGTGGCCCGCGACGCGTCCCGACGGCTCGGCCTCCCGGAGTCCGTGCAGACCAGCCTCTTCCACGCCGTGGCCAGCTGGGACGGCAAGGGCTACCCGCCCGAGGCAGGTGAGGCGGTCCCGCTGAGCGCCCGCGTCATGCAGGTGGCCTCGACCGCGGTCCTCTTCGCCCTGCACGCTGGCGACGAAGCCGCGGTCGTAGCGGTACGTCGCCGGTCCGGCCACCTGCTCGACCCTCACCTGTGCGAGGTCTTCCTACGCCGGTCCGCCGAGCTGCTCGACGGCATCAACGAGCTCGACGCCTACGAGGCGGTGCTCGACGCGGAGCCTGACCCGGTCCGCCTCGTCGACGATGACGGGGCCGAGGAGGTGGCCCGGACCTTCGGGGACCTCGTCGACCTGAAGAGCCCGTGGCTCCAGGGCCATTCCACCGGTGTCGCCGGACTCGCGGCGGCCGCGGTCGCCGACCTCGGGCTCACGGACGAGGTCCGCAGCGTCCGGCTGGCCGGGTACCTCCACGATGTGGGGCGGGCCGGCATCTCGAGCCGGATCTGGGACAAGCCCGGATCCCTCAGCCGGACCGAGCGCGACCAGGCCCGCCTGCACGCCTACCAGAGCGAGCTCGCCCTCTCCAGGGTTCCCGCGCTGGCGGAGGTCGCGGTGCTGGCCGGCCAGCACCACGAGCGCTGCGACGGCAGCGGGTACCACCGGGGAGTCACCGCGAGCCGTCTCACGATGCCGTCCCGGGTGCTCGCGGCCGCCGACGCGTTCCGGACCTTGGTCGAGGGCCGGCCGCACCGGGCGGCGCTCCCGCCCGCGCAGACGGCCGACCGCCTGCGCGGCGAGGTCAGGTCCGGCGGTCTCGACGGGGACGCGGTGGAAGCTGTGCTGCGATCGGTCGGCCAGCGCGGTGGCGCCCGGGCCCGCGGCCTGGCCGGCCTCACGGAACGGCAGGTCGCGGTGCTCCGACTGGTGGCGACCGGCAAATCGAACCGCGAGATCGCCGACCGGCTCGCGATCTCGAGCCGGACCGCCGAGCACCACGTGCAGGACATCTACCTCCGCATCGGGGCGTCCACCCGCGCGGCGGCGGCGCTGTTCGCGATGGAGCACGGCCTGCTGCGCGACTCTGGGTAGATCTGCCCATGCCCGAGGGGCGGCCGGCGCCGACGCTGGCGGCCATGGCGACCTCGACCCTTCCCCGCGTCCACCGGCCCGACGGCTCACCCACCCGGCTCCTCACGCCGGCCTTCGTCCGCCTCACGATGGCGGACCTGGCGTACTTCATGGCCGCCGGAGTCGCGATCTACACCCTGCCGCTCTACGTCACCGGGCCGGTCGGCTCCGACTCCGCAGGCGCCGGGCTGGCGTTCGGCAGCTTTGCCGTCTCAGCGCTCGTCCTGCGGCCGTTCGCCGGCCGCCTCGCCGACACCCGTGGCCGCCGGCCGCTCCTTATCGGCGGCGCGCTGCTCTTCGCAGTCGTCATGTGCGCGACCGCATCCGTCGACACGCTACCGGCCGTGGTGGCCCTGCGGCTGGTGCTCGGCGTCGCGGAGGCGGCGTTCTTCGTCGCGTCGATCGCCGCGCTCGCCGACCTCGCGCCGCCGGACCGGATCGGCGAGGCTCTGAGCTACAACTCGCTGGGCCTCTACCTGGGGCTGGCGCTCGGCCCACCCCTCGGCGAGGTCGTGGTCCGGACTGCTGGGTTCGACGGAGCCTGGTACGTCGCCGCGGCGCTGGCCGTGCTGGCGGCCGCTGTCGCGGCGGGCGTCGGCGAGACCCGGACCGCGGGGACCGCAACCGACCGACCGGCCCGGCTGGTGCACCGCCGGGCGATCGCACCCGGCCTCGGCTTCCTGGCCTCGATCGTCGCCATGGGCGGTCTGCTCGCGTTCGCCTCCCTGCACGCGGACTCGGTCGGGCTCGCGACGACGAGCCTCCCGCTTCTCGTGTACGGCGGGGTCGTGGTCGTCTGCCGAGTCGTGTTCGCCAAGGTGCCAGACCGGCTGCCGCCGCTGCGACTGGGCGCCGCGGCGCTGGCCACGATGGCGGCCGGCCTGACCCTTGCCGCCACCTGGAGCACGCCGCTGGGCGTCGTGGCCGGCGCCGCCGTCATGGCACTCGGAGTCGCCTTCAGCACCCCCGCGTTCTTCGCGGCGATCTTCGCGACGGCCGGACCGGCCGAGCGCGGTGCCGCCTCCGGAACGGCCAGCGCCTTCATCGACCTGGGTCTCGGCGGTGGCCCGATCGTGCTGGGGCTCGTCGCCGCGGCCGCCGGCATCCCGTGGGCCTTCGGCGCCGCCGCCGCCGTCGCCCTCGCCGGCAGCATCTGGACGCTGTCGCTGACGCGGCAGGACATCGTCTGAACCGGCTCCGGCACGGCCGGCCGCCGGCCGGATGATTTCGCAGCCGGCGGCCTACCTCTCGACTGGGGCGTCGCTGGGCCGCCTCGTCCCGCTGGCCGGGAAGGGCCGGCTGTTGGTGTTGCTCGGCAGCCATCGCCTCGATGAGCTGAGCGAACTCCTCGGAGTTGGGCGGCATGAATGGTTCGGCGTCTGGCACCGTCTCGAGCACGCTTCAGGAAGGCCTCCATCGAGGTTCCGCTGGCGGCAGGCAGGTGCGAAGAGAAGATTCGACTGGGCTGGAGCTGTCGGATGCGATCCAGCACCTCGCCGAACTTGGCCCGGTCGGTCACGTGCGCCCAGGGCGAATCGCTGGTGGCCCAGCCGACCATGCCGCCTGCGAGTGCCTCCGGCGGCACGTCAGCGGCGTCCTGCGTGGCCTCTGGAAGGATGGCGCCGAAGGCGTCCACCGTGAACAAGGCGCCGGTGGAGCGGTCCAGCACGCCGGTTGACATCGGGTTGTCGAACAGCGGAGGCGCCACGGCGGTCAATGTCCGGTCACCGACGTGAATCTCGTCGCCGAAGCGGATCGCGTGCACCCGGTCGAGCGGCACGGGCCACCAGGTGCTCATGCGCAGGGCGCTGTTCGCGTGGGTGACCAGCCGAGCGTTCGGTGCGAGTTCCATCACCCGGCGGATGCTGCCGGTATGGTCCGCGTCGTCATGGGTGAGCCAGATCCACTTGAGTCTCTCGAGGTCGATGACCGTGCTCACGGCGGCGATGAAATCCTCGGTGTCGATCCCGATTCCGGTGTCGATGAGGACCGGTTCCTCGGCCATCAGCAGAAAGGCGTTGATGGGCAGCACGCCCACGCCCGGCAAGGACAGGTTGGCGGGAAAGACGTGGACGTCGCGAGCGCTTTGGTACGGAGCATCCATGCTGGCCTCCATGGGACTGGCCCATGGGACCGGGCCGCTACTCCGGTTCTAGCACCGCCCATGAGGTGGGTAAAGCGTCGGTTCGACGCACTCGATGCTCGATGTCGACGACGGCAGACGGAGCCCCGGCCTCGAGGCCGGGGCTCCGTCCGCCACCACGTGGTCGATGTCCCGCCGACAAGTCCGCCAGGACATTTCCTGACCGTTCACATCGCCTCAGCTGCAGCCGCTGGTGCTGCCGCATCCCTCGCAGACGTAGCAGGAACCGGCGGGGCGCATCTTGATGCCGCAGGTCATGCACAGCGGGGCGTCCGAGACCTTGCCGGTGATGACCTCGAGCAGCTCGGCCGACGAGTGGGCACCACCCGGAGCCTCCTTGGCCGTCGCCCGCGTCTCCGCGGGAACGTCCTTGGCGGTCTCGGTCGCCGGCGCCTCGGCCTTGGGGGCCTCGGTCACCGGGGCCGACTGTGCCATCGAGCTCCAGCTCCTCCTCGACCTCCTCGTCGGACTCCTCGGCCTGGTAGGACCCGGTCTCGAGCTGACGGGACCGCTCCTGCGCCGAGTAGATGCCGTACGCCGAGCGGGTGTCGAAGTCGAGGTGGTCCAGCGCCAGCCGACGGAACACGTAGTCCATGATCGACTGTGCCATCCGGACGTCGGGGTCGTCGGTGAGGCCGGCCGGCTCGAAGCGCATGTTGACGAACTTCGAGACGAACGTCTCCAGCGGCACGCCGTACTGCAGTCCGATCGAGATCGCGATCGAGAACGCGTCCATGACGCCGGCCAGGGTCGAGCCCTGCTTCGACATCTTGAGGAAGATCTCGCCGAGCCCGTCGTCGGGGTAGGACGACGCCGTCATGTAGCCCTCGGCACCGCCGACGGCGAACGAGGTCATCTGCGCCGGTCGCTGCTTCGGCAGCCGCTTGCGGGTCGGGCGGTACTCGACGACCTTCTCGACGACCGTGTCGTTGCTCTTGTCCTTGGCGTCCGACAGCGGCTGGCCGACCTTGGAGTTGTCGCGGTAGACCGCCAGCGCCTTCAGGCCGAGCTTCCAGCCCTGGAAGTGGACGTCCTCGATCTCCTCGACGGTCGCCGTCTCGGGCACGTTGATCGTCTTCGAGATGGCGCCGGAGAGGAACGGCTGCACCGCGGCCATCATCCGGACGTGGCCCATCGGTGCGATGGACCGCTCGCCCATCGCGCAGTCGAAGACCTCGTAGTGCTCCTGGCGCAGGCCGGGGGCGTCGATGACGTGGCCCTTCTCGGCGATGAACTCGACGATCGCCTCGATGGTCTCCTCGGAGTACTTCATCCGACGCAGCGCCCGCGGGATCGTCTGGTTGACGATCTGCATCGAGCCGCCGCCGACCAGCTTCTTGAACTTCACCAGCGAGAAGTCAGGCTCCACACCGGTGGTGTCGCAGTCCATCATGAAGCCGATGGTGCCGGTCGGCGCGAGCACCGACGCCTGCGCGTTGCGGTAGCCGTTCTTCTCCCCCACCCTGATCGTCGCGTCCCAGGCCTTGTTGGCCTCGCGCTGCACGTCCTTGTCCAGCGTCTCGAAGGTCCGGATCGCGTCGTTGGCGGCCGCGTGCTTGCGCATCACCCGCTTGTGGGCGTCGGCGTTGCGCGCGTAGCCCTCGTACGGCCCGACGATGCCGGCCAGCTCGGCGGAGCGCTTGTAGGAGGTGCCGGTCATCAGCGAGGTGATCGACGCCGCGAGGGCCCGGCCGCCGGCCGAGTCGTAGCCCTTGCCGGTCGCCATCAGCAGCGCGCCGAGGTTGGCGTAGCCGATGCCGAGCTGGCGGTACTTGCGGGTGGTGTCGCCGATCGCCTCGGTCGGGAAGTCGGCGAAGCAGATCGAGATGTCCATCGCGGTGATGACCAGCTCGACGACCTTGGCGAAGGTCTTCGCGTCGAAGGTGTCGTCGTCGGAGAGGAACTTCAGCAGGTTCAGCGACGCCAGGTTGCAGGACGAGTTGTCCAGCGACATGTACTCCGAGCACGGGTTGGACGCGGTGATCCGGCCGGTCTCGGGGTTGGTGTGCCAGTCGTTGATGGTGTCGTCGTACTGGATGCCGGGGTCGGCGCACTCCCAGGCCGCCACCGCGATCTTTCGCCACAGCTGGCGCGCGTCGACCGTCTCGATGACCTCACCGGTGGCCCGAGCGCGCAGGCCGAACTCGGTGCCCTGCTCGACCGCGCGCATGAACTCGTCGGTGACCCGCACCGAGTTGTTGGCGTTCTGGTACTGCACGGAGGTGATGTCCTTGCCGCCGAGGTCCATGTCGAACCCGGCGTCGCGCAGCGCGCGGATCTTGTCCTCCTCGCGCGCCTTGGTCTCGACGAACTCGACGATGTCGGGGTGGTCGACGTCGAGCACGACCATCTTCGCCGCCCGGCGGGTGGCGCCACCGGACTTGATGGTGCCGGCGGACGCGTCGGCGCCGCGCATGAACGACACCGGGCCGGACGCCGTGCCGCCGGAGGACAGCAGCTCCTTCGACGAGCGGATGCGGGAGAGGTTGAGGCCGGCGCCGGAACCGCCCTTGAAGATCAGACCCTCCTCGCGGTACCAGTTGAGGATCGAGTCCATCGTGTCGTCGACGGCGAGGATGAAGCAGGCCGAGACCTGCTGCGGCGAGGACGTGCCGACGTTGAACCAGACGGGAGAGTTGAAGGAGAAGACCTGGTGCAGCAGCGCCCAGGTGAGCTCGTGCTCGAAGACCTCGGCGTCGTCGGGGCTCGCGAAGTAGCCGTGCTCCTCGCCGGCCCGGCGGTAGGTGAGCACGACACGGTCGATCAGCTGGCGCAGACCGGTCTCGCGGGCGTCGGTGTTGACCGCGCCGCGGAAGTACTTGGTGGTGACGATGGTCGAGGCGTTGACCGACCAGAAGTCGGGGAACTCCACCCCGCGCTGCTCGAAGATCGTCTCGCCGGTCTTCCAGTTCTGCTGGACGACGTCGCGTCGCTCCCAGGTCACCTCGTCGTAGGGGTGGACCCCCGGGGTGGTGTAGATGCGCTCGATCTTCAGACCCTTGCTGCGACCCCCCTGACGGATCACCTGGGGCTTGTCCTGCGACGTCTCCGTCATTCCTTCTCCTCCCGAAACTGCTGCTGATTCAACACGTCTGCACCGACAGAAAGTCCGACTCGCGGGCCTCCCGGCGTACCTCTAGGGGGCCTTGCGGTCCTCCTCCAGCGCCGGCTGCGGCGCGCTGTCGCGAGTGTCGAGCTCCGCGCCCTGTGCCAGCTCTCGCTCCGCTCGCAGAAGCGCGATCTCGGACTCGAAGGCCTCCAGGTCGTCGAAGGCCCGGTAGACCGACGCGAAGCGCAGGTAGGCCACCTCGTCGAGCTCGCGCAGCGGCGGCAGCACCGCCATGCCGACCTCGTGGGCCTCGACCTCGGCGATCCCGCTGGCGCGGACCGACTCCTCGACCCGCTGGGCCAGCAGCGCCAGGTCGTCCTCGGTGACCGGGCGTCCCTGGCAGGCCTTGCGGACACCGACCAGGACCTTGTCGCGGCTGAACGGCTCGCTGGCACCGGAGCGCTTGGTGACCGTGAGCGACGCGGTCTCGACCGTGGTGAACCGCCGGCCGCACTCGGGACACTGGCGGCGCCGGCGGATCGAGGTGCCGTCGTCGGACGCGCGGCTGTCGACCACCCGGCTGTCGCCGTGCCGGCAGAACGGGCAGTGCATGCGGGGGGCTCCTCTCGGCCGCTGCTGTGGACAGATCTGTGCACGATCCTGTGCACGACCGGCCCTTTCCTGGGCACATCCTGTGCAGGACCGTGTGGATAACTACAGCGGTGTGATTCACAAGATGTGGGGGTAAGAATGCCCCTCGACCACCACATGTGCAAGGGCATCGGGAAAGTCGTCGGAACCGGCCCCGGCCCGGGGCGGCGCCCGGGACATCGCTGCAGGTCAGCGACCCGAGGCCGCCGGGCAGGAGACGAAAACGGCTCCGTCGGGCGGGCGTGTCGGCGCCCGTCCCGGTGGGCCGACCGGGTGGTCCGGGGCGTCCGAACGCATCGGAGTTCCTGCCGTGCCCGAGACGCACCACCGGTCGGGCAGCCGCACCGTCGCGCTGCTTGTCGCCCTGTTCGCCCTGACCAGCACCGTGACCGCGACAGCGGGCCCGGCCGAGGCGCGACGGATCAAGACGGCCCGGGCCTCCTACGCCCAGGCGATCGAGCCGTTGGCGGGCTACCAGCCGCAGACCACCTGCTCGCCCACCTCCAAGGCGGGCGTCGCGAACTTCTCGGCCCGCCTGCTCGCGGCCTACCCGAGCACCCGAAGCCTCGGCATCGTCCGCGGCTGCGCGGTCGGCGGCCGCTCGGAGCACAAGGAGGGGCGCGCCTTCGACTGGGGCGTCAGCGCGAAGACCCCCGGTGGCCGCGCCAAGGTCAACCGCTTCCTGACCTGGCTGCTGAAGACCGACAAGTACGGCAACGAGTTCGCGATGGCCCGTCGGCTCGGCATCCAGTACGTGATCTGGAACCGCAAGATCTGGGGCGCCTACAACGCGTCCAGCGGCTGGCGGAAGTACACCGGCGCGAGCCCGCACACCGACCACGTGCACCTCTCCTTCACCTGGGCCGGCGCCCGCGCCAAGACCTCGTTCTGGACCGGCAAGGTCGGCGACGTCGGCGCGGCGCCGACCCCGACGCTCCCGCCGCCCGGGCCGGTCCCGGTCCCGACGCCGACCCCGACCACTCCCGGAACGGTCATGCCCCCACGGCCGCGTCCGGTGCCCGCAGCCGTGCTGCCGGCCGGCCCGGAGCTCGCCGACGAGACACGTCACCCTGACGGCCGCGGGTGAGGGTGCCCTCACCGCCGGGTCGCTCACCGCCGGGCGGGCCTACCTGGTGGAGGTCTCCGGCACCTACCGCTGGGGCACCCGGTCCGGCCAGGTCGCCGACGCGGAATGCTCGCGAGCGACCGGGGACACCAGCTGGCGTCGCCAGCGCTCGGTGCACCCGTGGCAGCCGGCCGAGGACCACCTCGACCTGTACGTCGACGGGGTCGACCTGCAGGGTGAGCCGGACCTGGACGCCGGCGACTGGTGCGACACCCGCACGCACACCTACCGGTGGACCTACGTCCCGACGCGCACCGGCCGGGTGTCGCTGGCGATGTGGGACCCGACCACGCTCACCGACAACTCCGGCGCGCTGACCGTCCGCCTGATCTCGCTCGTCCCGCGCGAGCAGATGACCTGGGCGCTGCCGGCCACCAGCGTCGCCGGCGTCACGAGTCCGGGCGCGCTGGAGAGCGGCGGGACCTACCTGCTGACGGTTTCGGGCACGGTCGACGCGGGCGGCGGTGTCGTCTCCGACGCCGAGTGCTCCTCGAGCCCCGCCGACCCGGTGTGGCGACGGGACCGCTCGGTGCTGCCCGAGGACCCGACCGCCGACCACCTCGACGTGCTCGTCAACGGCCACGACGTGACCTTCACGCCGGTCTCGGACCCGGACGGCGACGGGTGCGACGCCGACACGCACACCTACCGGATGACCCTCCGGCCGGGCTCGACATCGGCGGTCAACCTGCGGGTCGACGACCCGGTGCCCGGCGACAACACCGGGGCGCTGACCGTGGATGTGCTGCGGGTGCGCCCCGTGGTCGACACCGAGACCGTGGCGCTCGACACCAGCAAGCCGGCCGTTGCCACTGCCCGGAACTACCTGGCCGGCCAGACGCTGCGGCTGACGGCGACCGGGACCTGGACGTACGCCGAGGGGGTCACCGCCGACGCCGAGTGCTCGGCCACGACGGCCGACCCGACCTGGCGGAGCACCCGCTCGACCATGCTGGTCGACGGTCGCTACCTCGGTGACGTCACGGTCAACGGCTCGCTGCCGGACTGGACGCCGGCCGGCGCCGGGCGCTGCGACAGCACGACCCACACCTACTCGCTGACCTACACCCCGCGGGAGACCGGGCCACTCACCCTCGGGGTCGCCGACCTGGACCTGGCCGACAACCTCGGCACCGTCTCGGTGACGATCGGCCCGGCAGGATGAGCCGGGAGCCCCGCGACCGGCTGCGCGCGCGACGTGGCCACGGCACCCTCGCCGCGCTGCTCGGCGTTGCGCTGGTGCTGGTGGGCTGCTCATCGCAGCCGACCGCCCGCACCACCGGCACCGACCGCCTGAGCAGCGGGCTGCCCGCGGCCGGGGCGAGCAGCGAGCCGGGTCCGGCGACCGGCTCGGTCGAAGGGCCGTTCGGCAGCGACGGCCCGGGAGCCTCGGACACCCCCGACCCGGCGCTGTCCGGCCAGCCGCTGCCCACCCTGCCGCCCGGCGACCCGGGCACCGGCAGCGCCGACCCCGGACACACCGAGCCGGACGACGGCAGGCACGGCAGCGCGCCGACGGTGCCGTCCGAGGCCCTGCTCGACGCCGCCAGCGTGGGCGCCGTCGCCGGCGGTGACTGGACCGTGTCGGCCGCGCCCCGCGGCTGGTGCGCCGGCCCGCGGATGTCGGGTACGACCGCCGTCCGGGCCCAGCAGCTCCGGTCGCCTGACGGCCGACTCGTGCAGTCTGTGTCGGCCTACCGGGACGCCCGTGCGGCGGTCCGCGCGGTGTCCGTCACGACCGACCGGCTGGTCGGCTGCGGCTTCACCCGGGACCGGGACCCCCGGCTCGGCGAGGCGTCCGAGCTGCTCACCGGCTCCCGGTGCCGACGGCACCCAGCAGGTGGTGGTGGTGCTCGCCGCGGAGGGCGTCGGGCTGGTGTTCGTCGCCTCCGGCTCCGCGGCCGGGCGGGGTGCCTGGGACTCGCTGGCGGACCTGGCGCTCGGTTCGTCGTGCGCCGCTGCCGGTCACGGCTGCCACTGAGCCGCACCCGCCGGCTCAGGAGGGCAGCAGCAAGGCCGTACCGACCTGGACCTGCGCGGTCTGCAGGCCGTTGAGGTCGAGGATGCGCGCCACGGTCTCGCGCGGGTCGGTGCCGGGCGCGACCCGCTCGGCGATCTGCCACAGGGTCTCCCCCGGCGCGACGGTGACCCGCTCCGCGGTGACCGGAGCGCCCCGGTCGGTCCCGGCGGTGGCCGGCACGCCGCCGGACAGCAGGACTGCGGCCGCCACGAGGACCAGCAGCACCACCCCGGTGACCAGCAGCCGGCCGCGCCGGGTCAGCCGGGTCGCCGGCCGGGGCGCGGCGACCGGGGCGGCCGCGGACCGGACCGGCCGGCCGGCGCTACGGCGACCTGCGTATGCGGCGCTGACGGTCATCGTGCTCATGGTGGCCTCCTGTGATCTGTCCGGACCGGGCCGGTCGAACACTCGTTCGATCGAACACCTGTACGAGTTGTACCCCATCGCGGGGACAAAATCCAGCGAAAGTTCGAACAGGTGTTTGAAACACCTGTGCGATATCGCTACCGTTCGTCCCGGGAGACCGTCCCGCGAGGGTCGGACACAACCCCCGCACCCGGCGCGCACCGTCGGGTGCGGAGTCGGACACGTGAGCGGCGCGCGGAGCGCCCGAGAGCTGGAGGCACCGGTGGCGCGACGGGACACGGGCGGGCAGGACGCCAAGGTCGGCACGGGCGCCGCGCGGGGCGAGGGCGGCCGAGCGGCGGGCACGGTCGCCGAGATCCCCGACGGCCCGCCCGACGAGGCCGGGCTCACCCCCAGGCAGCGCCGGGTGCTCGAGGTGATCCGGTCCGCCGTCGAGCGCAAGGGCTACCCGCCCAGCATGCGCGAGATCGGCGAGGCGGTCGGGCTCACCAGCTCATCCAGCGTGTCCCACCAGCTCGCCACCCTGGAGCGCAAGGGCTTCCTGCGCCGCGACCCGAACCGGCCGCGGGCCATCGAGGTCCGCAGCCCGGAGTCCGGACCGGTCGCCGCACCGTCGTACGACGGGGGCGGCAGCGTGCACGACCTGGAGACGGGCAGCGGCGACGCCCGCCCGGCCGCCGCCTACGTCCCGCTGGTCGGGCGGATCGCCGCCGGCGGCCCGATCCTCGCCGAGCAGGCCGTCGAGGACGTGTTCCCGCTCCCCCGCCAGGTGGTCGGCGAGGGAACCCTGTTCCTGCTGCAGGTGCAGGGCGACTCGATGGTCGACGCCGCGATCTGCGACGGCGACTGGGTCGTGGTGCGCCAGCAGCAGGTCGCCGAGCAGGGCGACATCGTGGCCGCCATGATCGACGGCGAGGCCACCGTCAAGACCTTCAAGCGGCGCGACGGCCATGTCTGGCTGATGCCGCACAACCCGGCCTACGAGCCCATCCCGGGTGACGAGGCCACCGTGCTCGGCCGGGTCACGGCGGTGCTGCGCCGGGTCTGAAGCCCGAGCAGCAGGGTCAAGCGATGGTCAAGGACCGGCCGCGGCGATCAAGGTCGGCCTCCCGGGACCCGATCTTCACACGTGGGCAACCGTGCTGCAGGGCTCACGGGGGGATCTCGTGACGAGCCGGGGTCGGGTCGAGCCGGAGTGCTCGCCGACCTCGCGTACCACCATGTCGCCGCCGCCCTGCACGAAGGCGTAGCCGCTCTCGACGCCACCGGCACCCTGCTGGGCTGCAACTCCGCCTTCGACGCCCTCGTCGGCGGGCTCGGCCGGCTCGCCGTCGTGCTCGACGAGCAGGGTCACCCGCTGGCGCCCGAGCAGCACCCCTGGGTGGTCGCGCTGGCCACCGGTCGCCCGGTCGCCGGTTCGGTGGTCGGGCTGCCCGGGACCGGAACCGGCGACGAGCCCCGCTGGCTGCGGCTCAACGTCACCCCGGCGGAGCTCGACGACGCAACGGTCGCCGTGGTCACTGCCGTCGACGTCACCCCCGAGCGGCGCGCGGCCGCGGCCCTGGAGGCCGCCGAGCACCGGTTCCGGCTGGCTGCCGAGCATGCCCCGATCGGCATCGCGATCGTCTCGCTGGACGGCGTGCTGCTCGAGAGCAACGACGCGTTCTGCCGGCTGCTCGGCTACGGCCATGGCGAGCTGTCCGGGCTGACCTTCCAGGCCATCACGCACCCCGACGACCTCGCGCTCGACCTGGCCCACGTCGCGGACCTGCTGGCCGGCGGCGCCGAGACGTACAAGATCTACAAGCGCTACCTGACCCAGACCGGCGGGCTGATCTGGGCCCAGCTGACGGTGGCGCTGGCGCGGGACACCTCCGGTGACCCGCTCTACTTCATCTCCATGATCGAGGACGTCACCGCCGAGCGGGCCGCGCACGAGGCACTCGCGCACCAGGCCTCGCACGACGAGCTGACCGGTCTGGTCAACCGGTCGACGCTGCTCGCCCGCACCACCGACGCGCTCGACCGGGCCGGCGTCAACGGCCGCCCGACGGCTCTGCTGTTCTGCGACCTGGACCACTTCAAGCTGGTCAACGACAGCCGTGGGCACGAGGCCGGCGACGCGGTGCTGGTCGAGACCGCGGAACGGCTGGTGGCCTGCATCCGGGACGGCGACACGGCCGCCCGCCTCGGCGGCGACGAGTTCGTCGTGCTCTGCGAGGCGCTGCCGTCGCGCGCGCACGCCGAGCAGGTGGCGCAGCGGCTGATCGACGAGATCACCAGGCCCATGCAGCGGGCGCACGACGTCACCATGACGGTCAGCGTCGGCATCGCGATCTCCGAGCCGGGCATCACCGCCGCCGAGCTGCTGCGCAACGCCGACGCTGCCCTGTACCGCGCGAAGGAGAACGGTCGCGACCGGCACGCGCTGTTCGCACCCGAGCTCATCGAGCGGGCCACCCGCCGCCTCGGCCTGGAGCACGAGCTGCGCGAGGCGATGCGCACCGAGGCGTTGTTCCTCGACTACCAGCCGGTGCGCAGACTCGGCGACGGCACCGTGGCGGCCTACGAGGCGCTGGTCCGCTGGGACCACCCGGTGCGCGGTGTCCTCGCGCCGGACGCGTTCCTCCCGGTGGCCGAGTCCAGCGACCTGGTGCTCGAGATCGACCGATACGTGCTGCAGCGGGCCTGCGACGACGCGATGGCCTGGGGCACCGGGCCGGACGTGCCCAACGTCAGCGTGAACATCTCCGCGCGGCACGTCGGGCGCGGGCTGCTGCCAGGACTGGTCGCCCGGGCCCTGAGCCGCAGCGGCCTCGCGCCTGCCCGGCTCACCCTCGAGCTGACCGAGACCGCGCTGCTGGGCGTCACGCCCACCGCGACCTCCGAGCTCGACACGCTGGTGCACCTCGGCGTCCGGCTGGCGATCGACGACTTCGGCACCGGGTACTCCTCGCTGACCCACCTGGTCGACGTGCCGGCGAGCTACGTGAAGATCGACCGCTCCTTCGTGGCCCGGATGGGCAGCTCGGACGCCAGCACCGCGATCGTCGAGGCGGTGGTGTCGCTGTGCCGCGCGCTGCACATCGACGTGGTCGCGGAGGGCATCGAGGACGAGGACCAGCGCCGGATGCTGTCCCGCCTGGGCTGCTCGTACGGCCAGGGCTACCTGCTCGGTCGGCCCGGCCGGATCGACCTCACCCCGCTGGAGCGGACCGGCGCGTAGCCGTCAGCTCTCCCGGCGTACGTCCTCCGGTGCCTTGTCCGGGCGCAGCCCACGCCACGCCGGGTGCCGCATCCGGCCGTCGCGGGTCCACTCCGAGAACCGCACCTCGCCGACCAGTTGCGGCGTGACCCAGTGCGCATCCTTCGCGTGCGCTCGCGGCACCTCGTCGGCGAACGGCGCGGTCTTCCGCTCCGCGGCCCGCAGCCGGCGCCCGAGGTCGGTCAGCATCGAGTCGGTGAACCCGGTGCCCACGTGTCCGGCGTAGACCAGCCGTCCCTCCTCGTCGGGCACGCCGAGCAGCAGCGAGCCGATCCCGCCCTCGCGCCGGCCGGCCCCGGGTGACCAGCCGCCGATCACCACCTCCTGCATGCGCTGGTGCTTGACCTTCACCCAGTGCGGTGAGCGCCGGCCGGCCAGGTACGTCGAGTCGTGCCGCTTGGCGAGGACACCTTCCAGCCCCTGCGCCCGGGAGGCCTCCAGGGCGTCCGCGGCCTGCCCGTCGAAGGCCGGCGGGACCGCCCACCGGTCCCCCGCCAGCCCGAGCCCCTCCAGGGCCGCACGGCGCTCGTCGTAGGTGCGGCCCAGCAGGGAGGCGCCGTCCAGGTGCAGCAGGTCGAAGGCCAGGAAGCTGACCGGGACCCGGTCGAGCAGCGCCCGGCCGGGCGCACGGACGTGCATCCGGGCCTGCAGCTCGCCGAAGCTGGGCCGGCCGGCCTCGTCGAAGGCCACCACCTCGCCGTCCAGGACGACCCGGTGGCCGGCCAGCGCCGCGGTCAGCCCGCGCAGCTCGGGATAGGTGGCCGAGACCTCCCGGTCGTTGCGGGTCATCAGGCGCAGGTCGCCACCGTCCAGGTAGACGACCGCCCGGATGCCGTCCCACTTCATCTCGAAGGCCCAGCGGTGCTCCTGCTCCGGGGCCGGCAGCTCACCCGGGCTGGCCAGCATCGGGCGCACGAGCGGCAGCGGGTCCTGACCGGGCACGGTCCATTCGTACCGCACGGCCCGATTCGGGCCAGGGCCGGTGGCTGTGCTTCACTCGTTCCTACCGACTTGTCCCCCCTGCACCGGAGTGTTCCCCTCTTGCCTACCGGCCGGCACCGCAGAACCCTGCCCTGGCAGGTCCGTCTGCAGCGCTGGGGGGCCCTGCCGGTTGCCGTGCTCGCGGCCACGGCCGTGGTCCCCGTCGCGGCTGCCCTCGAGCCGGCCGACGGGCTGACCCCCAGCCTGGCCGCGGCCTTCCAGACCGCGGGTCCGGCCGCCGAACGGGCCCAGGCCCGCACCGTGTCACGCGACGTCGTGCGCCCCGAGCCGCCCGCGCCTGCGGATGGCGGACGTCGTCGCCCTGGAGCTCCCCGGCGAGCGCGTCCCCCTGGACCTCTCGCCCCGGTGGGTGACCGACGACCTCAAGGTCTGGAGCGACTCCGACGAAGGCAGTCGCCAGCTCGCCGTGCTCGAGGACGGCGACAAGGTCCAGGCGACCGGCGTCGTCCACGGCGACTGGGCGCAGATCTCCTACCGCGAGCAGCTGGCCTGGGTGAACAAGAAGCACCTGACCCGCAGCGAGCCGACAGCCGGCAGCCCCGCGGCCAGCGGCAGCCCCTCTGCCGGAGGCAGCCCCTCGGCGCGGGTGTCCGGTGCGCCCTGCTCGGACGGCTCGGCGGTCGAGAGCGGTCTGCAGGCCAACACGATCAAGGTCTACCGCTCGGTGTGCGCCGCGTTCCCGGAAGTCAGCTCGTGGGGTGGCCGTTCGGGCTCCGGCGACCACGGCGCCGGCCTGGCTCTCGACATCATGTGCACCGGCTCGCTCGGCGACGCGGTCGCGGCCTACGTGCGCGCCCACGCCGGTGAGCTCGGTGTCAGCGAGGTCATCTGGGCGCAGCGCATCTGGACCGTGCAGCGCGGCAGCGAGGGGTGGCGGCCGATGTCCGACCGTGGCTCGAGCACCGCCAACCACTACGACCACGTGCACGTCTCGACCTACTGACGGCGCGACGTCGTACCGGCACCAATCTCGCTAGGGCCCTTCCTTCCCGTCGCCTCGACGGGTTACGGTCCTGTCGGCCCCAGGGGAGACCCCCCGGCCGTCCCGTGACCACGGAGGATCTTCGTGTCGTTGTCTGCCCGCGTGCGCCGTGCGCCCGTCGCCGTTCTGTCCGTGCTCGCCGTGCTCGCCGCCGGGCTTGTCGCTGCAGCACCGGCGCGGGCCGCGGCGAGACGACCTGTTCTTCTCGGAGTACATCGAGGGGACAGGCTTCAACAAGGCGATCGAGATATTCAACGGCACCGGCGCAGATGTGCCGCTGTCCGGCTACAGCCTCGAGCTCTACACGCAACGGCTCCGCGACCACGACCTCGACGGTGGCTCTCACGGGGTCCATCGCTGCAGGCGACGTCTGGGTCGGGGCCCATTCGCAGGCCGACCCGGCCCTGCTGGCGCACGGCCGACTACACGGTCAACGGCGGCACGATCAACTGGAACGGCGACGACGCCATCGTCCTGCGCAAGGCCGGTGCCGTCATCGACTCGATCGGCCAGGTCGGCGTCGATCCCGGCACCGAGTGGGGCACTGGGCTGACGAGCACGGCGGACAACACGCTCCGGCGCAAGCCCACCATCCTGGCCGGGGACACCAACGCAACTGACGCCTTCGACCCGGCCACAGAGTGGAACGGCTTCGCCGTCAACACCCTCGACGGGTTCGGCTCGCGCACCACGACCGAAGGAGACGTCGCGCCCCTGGTCGTCAGCACCACCCCTGCGAACAACGCGACCGACGTGGCGGTGAACAGCAACGTGAGCGTCACCTTCAGTGAGCCCGTCACGGTCACCGACGCGTCGTTCACCCTCAGCTGCGCGACCAGCGGCGCACATGCCATGACGCTCAGCGGTGGAGCGACCACCTACGCCCTCGACCCGGTCGTCGACTTCGCCATGAACGAGATGTGCACGCTGACCATCGTCGCCACGCAGGTCACCGACCAGGACACCAACGACCCCCCGGACCAGATGGCCGCTAACTACGTGGCGTCTTTCGTCACCCAGGCCGGGGACCCGTGCACGCAGCCGTACACGCCGGCGTACCAGATCCAGGGATCGGGTTCGGCCACCACGATGTCCGGCGCAACCGTCACCACCGAGGGCATCGTGGTCGGCGACTACGAAGGCGGGTCCTCACCGCAGATCCGCGGCTTCTACCTGCAGGACGAAACCGGCGACGGCAGCGCCGCCACGTCGGACGCCGTGTTCGTCTTCCGCGGCTCGGGCATCGACCAGGTCGCGGTCGGCGACCGGGTCCGGGTGACCGGCACCGTGGCGGAGTTCCAGGACCAGACCCAGTTGTCCAACACAGCTACGCCGGTCGCCTGCGGCACCGGTGCGGTGGCGCCAACTGCGGTGACGTTGCCCGAGCTCCCTGCGCCGGCGCCGCAGGACCTCGAGCGCCACGAGGGCATGCTCACCAAGTTCACCCAGAGGCTGACTGTCAACGAGACCTTCCAGCTCGGCCGGTTCGGCCAGGTCACGGTCTCGTCGTCCGGCCGCCTCTCCACGCCCACCAACGTCGTGCTGCCCGGCGCCGCCGCCAACCAGCGCCAGGCGGACAACAACCAGACCCGGCTGATCATCGACGACGCCTCCCAGAGCCAGAACCCCGACCCGATCCTGTTCAGCCGGGACGGCGGCCCGCTCAGCGCTCACAACACGCTGCGCATCGGGGACACCGCAACCGACACGGTGGGGGTGCTGACCTACACCTGGGCGGGCAACGCCGCGAGCGGCATACGCGTTCCGGCTCCGCCCGTTCAACGCGCTCGGCGGGAGCATCGACTTCGAGCCGGAGAACCCACGCGGCGCAGCGCCGGCGGACGTTGGTGGCACCGTCAAGGTCGCCGCGGTCAACGTGCTCAACTACTTCAACAGCTTCGACGACTTCGACGACTGCTTCTTCGGCGTCGGCGGCGCACCGTCCGACTGCCGTGGGGCAGACAACGCGTTCGAGTTCGAGCGACAGGAAGCCAAGATCGTCAACGAGCTCATCGGTCTGGACGCCGACGTGGTCGGCCTGATGGAGATCGAGAATGATGGCTACGGCCCCGGCAGCGCCATCCACGACCTGGCCGACGCGGTCAACGCGGCCGGCGGCGGACCGTACGAGGTCATCGACCCCGACGCGGGCACCGGCGAGCTCAACTCGGCCGGAACCGACGCCATCAAGGTCGGTCTGCTCTACCGCGCCAGCCGCGTGGAGCCGGTCGGTGACACCGCGGTGCTCAACACCGGCGCGTTCGGGCAGTACACCCTGCAGAACGATACGACGATCGGCCGGCACCGGCCGGCGGTGACGCAGGCCTTCCAGGACTCCGAGAGCGGCGAGCGCGTCGTCGTCGCGGTGAACCACTTCAAGTCCAAGGGTTCCGGCTGTGCCGACAACGCGTCACCGGTCGGACCCGACCCGGACACCGGCGACGGTCAGGGCAACTGCAACCTCACCCGACGGGCCGCCGCGCAGGAGCTGACCGACTGGCTCGCCACGGACCCTACCGGCAGCGGTGACCCCGACGCTCTGATCGTCGGCGACCTCAACTCCTACGCGATGGAGGACCCGATCCGGGACATCGAGGACGCCGGATACACCGACCTCATCCAGGACTTTGTCGGTGACGACGCCTACTCGTATGTCTTCGACGGCCAGTCCGGCTACCTCGACCACGCGCTCGGCACTGCCAGCATCGTCACACAGGTCACAGGCCTCACCGAGTGGCACATCAACGCCGACGAGCCGACGGTGCTCGACTACAACACCAACTTCAAGTCGGCCGGCCAGGTCGCGAGCTACTACTCCCCCGAACCGTTCCGCTCCTCGGACCACGACCCGGTGCTCCTGGGCCTCGAGCTCGGTCTGTGCCAGTTCGTGGACGACGCGGTCGCCAAGACCCGCACCCTGCTCGGCGACTGCAGCACGAGCAGCACTGTGCACGTGCCGGACGGCTGGACCCTCGACGGTGACAGTCACACCATCTCCGCCTACGACCCGGTCGGTGACCACTTCAAGGGAGCCGTCGTGGCGAACGGCGGCGACGTGGCGCACGTACGGGACCTCACGGTCACGGCGCACGAGCTCGCCGACGTCTGCGACGGAGGTGACGACCGCCTGCGCGGCATCCTGCTCGACGGAGCCTCCGGATCGATCCTGAACAGCCACGTCCTGGGCATCAACCAGGGCGAGAGTGGTTGCCAGGAGGGCAACGGCATCGAGGTGCGCAACGCGCCCTTCGACGCAACCGGGGTCGACAAGACGGTGCTCGTCCACGGCAACGAGGTGCGGGACTACCAGAAGGGCGGCATCGTGGCGAACGGCTCGGTGAACGTCACGGTCACCGGCAACACCGTCCAGGGGGCCGGGCCGATCGGCTACATCGCCCAGAACGGCATCCAGGTCGGCTTCGGCGGCACCGGTCTCGTCGAGAGCAACTCGGTCAGTGCCAACTACTACACCGGCTCCGACCTCGGCTGCGGTCTGCTCTTCGTTGATGCCGACGGTGTGAAGCAGAAGCGCAACACCTTCGCCGGCAACGAGCGGGACCTGTGCAACTTCGGTCGCGGCGGAGGCAGCCCCAGCTCGAGCCGGTAGCAGCGGCCCGACGCAGCGCCCGGCCGCCGGACACCTCGTCCGGCGGCCGGGCGTCTCAGTCGACCGGGCCGGACAGCCGGCGCAGCGCCGCAACCGCGACCTCGTGGTCGGTGGTCGGCCAGAACGGCGGCAGCGAGGCCCGCAGGAACCCGGCGTACCGCGCGGTCGCCAGCCTCGAGTCGAGCACGGCGACCACCCCGCGGTCCGAGCTGCGGCGCACCAGCCGGCCGGCCCCCTGCGCCAGCCGGAGCGCCGCGTGGGCGGCTGACACGGTCATGAAGCCGTTGCCGCCGGCGTCGGCCACCGCCTGGGCGCGGGCAGACATCAGCGGGTCGTCCGGCCGCGGGAACGGAATCCGGTCGATGACCACCAACCGGCAGGCGTCGCCGGGGACGTCCACCCCCTGCCAGAGCGAGAGCGTGCCGAACAGGCAGGTGGCCTCGTCGGCCGCGAACGCCGCGACCAGGGCCGCGGTGCGCTCCTCCCCCTGGCAGAGCACCGGCACGTCGAGCCGCTCGCGCATCGCGGCGGCCGCGGCCTCGGCGGCCCGCATCGAGGAGAACAGCCCCAGGGTGCGGCCGCCGGCCGCCTCGACCAGCGCGGCGAGCTCGTCCAGGGCGGCCGGCGACGTGCCGTCCCGCCCGGGCGGCGGCAGCCGCCGCGCGACGTAGAGGATCGCCTGCCGGGGGTAGTCGAACGGCGACCCGACGTCCAGCCCGGTCCACTCCGGCGCCTCGTCACCGGTGAGCCCGACCTGCCGCGCGACGGCCTCGAAGCTGCCGCCGACCTCCAGCGTCGCGCTGGTGAGCACCACCGACCGCTCGCCGAAGAGCGCCTCGCGCAGCAGCCCGTTCACCGACAGCGGCGCGACCCGCAGCACGGCACCGCGCCGCGGGTCGCGGGAGACCCACGCCACGTCGTACGGCGAGTGGGCGGCGACCCGTTCGGCCGTGTCGTGCACCGCGTCGACAGCGGCGTTGGCCACCTTGCGTGCGCCGTCGTCGGCCTGCTTGGCCCGTGACAGCTCGGAGAGCACGTCCCGCGCCGCGTCGCGCACCATCGACACCGCGGTGGCGAGCTGTTCGGGCAGGGTGACCAGGCGACCCTCGGGCATGGTCTCGAGCGCCACCTCGAGCGCCTCGGCGGCGTCGGTGAGGTCCTCGGTCCCGTCCACCAGGCGACGCGCCTGCCTGGCAGCCCGCTCGGCCATCGGGGCGGTCAGCTCGTCGGTGGCCACCCCGGTGACCCGGTCGACCAGCTCGTGCGCCTCGTCGACGACCACCGCGTCGTGCTCGGGCAGCAGCGAGAAGCTCTCCAGCGCATCGATCGCCAGCATCGCGTGGTTGGTCACCACGATCTCGACCTCGGCCGCCCGGTTGCGGGACAGCTCGGCGAAGCACTCGCCGCCGTAGGGGCACTTGGCCGCGCCCAGGCACTCCCGCGCGGTGACGCTGACCTGGCGCCACGCCCGGTCGGAGACGCCTGGGTCGAGCTCGTCGCGGTCGCCGGTCTCGGTCTCGTCGGACCAGCCGCGCAGCCGGACGACGTCGCGCCCGAGTGCCGTCGTGGGCGACGGGTCGAACAGCGCGTCGCCGTCGTCGTCCGGCATGCCGCCGTGCACCTTGTTGCGGCACAGGTAGTTGGACCGGCCCTTGAGGATCGCGTACGTCGGTCGCCGTCCGAGCAGCGGCTCGACCGCGTCGACGAGGGCCGGCAGGTCGCGGTCGACGACCTGGTTCTGCAACGCGATGGTGGCCGTCGCGACCACTACCGGCCCGCCGTGCAGCAGCGCGGGCACCAGGTAGGCGAGCGACTTGCCGGTGCCGGTACCGGCCTGGACGAGCAGGTGGCTGCCCTCGGCCATCGCGGTCGCGACCGCCTCGGCCATCTGCACCTGGCCGGGCCGCTCGCTGCCGCCGATGCCGGCCACCGCTGCCTCGAGCAGCTCGCGCACCGAGGGCTGGGGCGCCGCGTCGCCGTCGGCTGCCTCGGCGGTCTCCGAACGGTCGGCGGTCACCGACCGAGGCTAGTGCCGGCGGCCGACGACCCGTCGTACCGCCTGTGCACGACCGTCCGGCGCGCGGTCAGCGGGTCGGGGCGGGGCTGGGCGCGAACGGCGCCAGCTCGGCGGCCAGCGCCGCGCTGACCAGCGCCCGCACCCGGGTGCCCTCGGGGCGGTGCTCCTGCTCGAGCATCTCCCCGTCGTCGTGCACCCGCGAGACCAGGTCGCCCCGGTCGTAGGGGACGACCACGTCGACCGGGACCGACGGGCGGGGCAGCTCGCGGGCGATCACCTGCCGCAGCTCGTCGATGCCGAGCCCGGTGCGCGCCGACACGACGATGCTGTGCCGCTCGCGCCGGCGCAGCCGGTCGATCACCAGCGGGTCGGCGAGGTCGGCCTTGTTGATGACGACGAGCTCGGGGACGTTCTGCGCGTCGACGTCGGACAGCACCGCCCGGACGGCGGCGAGCTGCGCCTCGGGATCGGCGTCCGAGCCGTCGACGACGTGCAGGATCAGGTCGGCGTCGGCGACCTCCTCCAGCGTCGAGCGGAACGCCTCGATCAGCTGGTGCGGCAGGTGCCGGACGAAGCCGACGGTGTCCGCCAGGGTGTAGGTGCGGCCGTCCGGGGTCTCGGCGCGCCGCACGGTCGGGTCGAGCGTGGCGAACAGCGCGTTCTCGACGAGCACACCGGCTCCGGTGAGCCGGTTGAGCAGCGAGGACTTCCCGGCGTTGGTGTAGCCGGCGATGGCCACCGAGGGCACCTCGTGGCGCCGGCGCTCCTGGCGCTTGGTGTCGCGGGCGGTCTTCATGTCGCGGATCTCGCGGCGCAGCTTGGCCATCTTGGTCCGGATCCGACGGCGGTCGGTCTCGATCTTGGTCTCACCGGGACCGCGGGTGCCGACCCCGCCGGAGGCCGACCCACCGGCACCACCGGCCTGCCGGGACATCGACTCTCCCCAGCCGCGCAGCCTCGGCAGCATGTACTCCATCTGGGCCAGCGAGACCTGCGCCTTGCCCTCGCGGCTGCTCGCGTGCTGGGCGAAGATGTCCAGGATCAGGGCGGTCCGGTCGACGACCTTGACCTTGACCACGGCCTCCAGCTGGCTGAGCTGGCCGGGCGTGAGCTCGCCGTCGGCGATCACCGTGTCGGCTCCGGTGGCGACCACGAGGTCGCGCAGCTCGCGCGCCTTGCCGGAGCCGATGAACGTGGCGGCATCCGGCTTGTCCCGGCGCTGGATCAGGGCTTCGAGCACCTGGGAACCGGCCGTCTCGGCCAGCGCCGCCAGCTCCGCCAGCGAGTTCTCGGCGTCCTGCGAGGAGCCCTCGGTCCAGACCCCGACCAGCACCACGCGCTCGAGGCGCAGCTGCCGGTACTCGACCTCGGTGACGTCCTCGAGCTCGGTCGACAGCCCGGCGACCCGGCGCAGCGCCTGCCGGTCGGCCAGGTCGTACTGCTCGCCGTCGTGGTCGCGCGGGTCGGTCTCGTAGAGCGGGGCGGCGGGGTCAGGGACCAGCGCCGCGGGGTCGAGGTGGTCGTCGAAGGCAGAAGTCATCGTGCTCCAGGGTGACACGGGACCGAGCGGCCCGTCTTGCGGATAACGCCGCGAGGCCGCTCAGGCTTCCGAGCGGGCGGCAGCAGCCGCGGCGCCGAGCAGCCGCAGCAGGTCGTCGCGCTCGCGGTCGTCGAGCACGGCGTACGCCGGTCCGACCTGGGCGTCGGTGACCTCCTCCGCCCGGGCCAGCCGGGCCCGCAGCTCCCCGGTGACCTCCGGCAGCGGGTCGGACCAGCCGAAGAACGCGGCGTTGCCCGGTCCGCCGTCGCCGGCCACGATCGCCTCCAGCGGGCGCAGTCCGGCAGCCCGGACCGCACCCAGGTGCGCGCTGCCGCGGTGCTCGCGCAGCACGTGCAGCAGCTGCACGACCCGCCCCGGCCCGTCGTCGGGCAGCGGCTGGTCCCGCCAGGCGGCGAACAGCGGCCAGCCCGCCGGGTCGGCGGCTCGGGCGACCCGCTCGAGCAGGTCGGCCAGCCGGTCGGCCTCCGCCAGCCCGGCGTACCGGGACCGGCCCCAGGCGCGGCACACCTCGACGTACCGGGCGACGGTCTCGGGCAGCGGCGCGACGGCCAGCCCGCCCTCCCAGCCCTGCACGCACCAGGTCGGGGTGCATGGAAGCCGAGCGCGGCGGTGACCACCTCGGTGCGGACCTCGCCGAGGACGCCGGCCCGGCCGGTGACGTAGAGCTGCCAGCCGCGGTAGCCGCCGTCCTTGCCGGCCGCCTTGGCCTGTGCGGAGATCATGAAGGCCCCGCCGAGCCCGGTCACCACCGGCTTCGCAGCCGCGGCGGTGACGGCGCCGTCGGTCACGACGGTGCGTCCTCGAGCGCGTCGACGGCGTCCTCGTAGGCGGCGATCGTGGCCAGCACGTCGAGAACCTCCTCGACGGTGAGCACCCGACCCTCGGTGATGGCCGGTCGCCGCACCGCGTCGCGGACCAAGGGCCCCAGCCGGGTCGACGCGGCGTGGTCCAGCTCGGAGTCCTGGCTGATCGTGGCCAGCACGTCGATCAGCTCCTCCCGGCCGGTCTCCGGGACGGTGGGCAGCACCGTCGTCGCCGCATCGAGCCACGCCCACTCGTCGTCGCTGTCGTCGCGGACGTCGGTGACGAGGGTGAAGAGGGTCATGTGCACGCTCCAGGAGCAGACGTCGACGCCCTCGTGGTCGTCGTGACCCAGGGCCTGCGTCCGGCTCACCATCGCGCGCGCCTTGTCGCGGTCACCCTGGTGCAACGCGACCGCGGCCTTCTCGAGCAGGTTCTCGGCGGCCATCTGCTGTGCCTGCGACACCTCGGCGAGGGCCAGGTTCGACTCCCGGCGCAGCACCTCGAGCCGGGCTGCTGTCGGCGCGGCCGCCGGGTCGGTCACAGGTCGACCTGACCGGTAGCGACGAGAACGGCCGGTCCGGTCAGCTCGACGTGACCGTCGGCCCGCTCGGTCACCGACAGCCGTCCGCCCGGCACGTCCACGACGTACGTCGCGCCGCGGCCGGCGCCGTCGGCGCGGGCGGACGCGACCATCACCGCGCAGGCGCCGGTGCCGCAGGACCGGGTCTCGCCGACCCCGCGCTCGTGCACCCGCATCGCCACGTGCCGGTGGCCGCGGCGTACGACGAACTCGACGTTGACCCCGTCGGGGAACGGCGGCTCCACGACCGGCGTGAACTGCAGATCGCCGGCGTCGGCGAGGTCCTCGACGAAGACGACCGCGTGCGGGTTCCCGGTCGTCACCTCGACGGCCGGCCAGGTGTGCCCACCCACGACCACCTTGCGGTCGGTGCCGGGCAAGCGTCGCTGGCCCCATGTCGACGGTGACGTCGCCCGCGACATCCAGCCGCACGCGCTTCACGCCGTCCCGGGTGAGCACGGTGACCTCACCGGGCGGCTCCAGGCCCTCCTCGACCAGGAAGCGCGTGAACACCCTGATGCCGTTGCCGCACATCTCGGCGAGCGAACCGTCGGCGTTGCGGTAGTCCATGAACCACCGCGAGTCCGCCGCGCCCGGCAGCGCCCGCGCCTCGTCGTCAGCCTCGGTGCGGACGACGCGCAGCACACCGTCGGCTCCGACGCCGGCCCGGCGGTCGCAGAGCCGGCGAACGAGGTCGGCCGTGAGGTCGAGCCCGCCCTCGGCGTCAGGCAGCAGCACGAAGTCGTTCTCGGTGCCATGGCCCTTGACGAAGCGCATCACGGCACCAGCCTACGGCCGGGGCAGGGAGCGGCCCGCGGCGCTGTCAGCGGATTGCAAGTGGCCACCAAGCGGGCTGCGGTTTGCTTCGAGGGAGCCAGACGAGGACCAGGGAGGACCCGATGACCGTAGAGACCGTGAAGACCGCAGAGCGGCGCGCCGCAGTCGAGCCGAGCCGCACCGTCCTGTACGGCGTCCTCACGCTCGCTGCGATCTCCGCGGCCGGCGCCGTGATCTCGGTGGCCGCCGACCTCAACCCGAGCCTGCTCGACGCGATGGGCCCGGAAGCACGCCTCGCGATCCCGCTGCCCATGATCGTCGCCCAGGTCGTCCTGGCTGTCGCCGCGGGATCCGGTCGCCGGCGGCTCGCACTGGTCGGGTCAGGGCTGCTCGCGGCCGCGCTGTTCGTCAGCGTCATCTCCGGCTTCTTCGACGGCGGATACTCCGACGACCGGCTCACCGCCATCCAGCGGGGTTACCAGCTCATCCTCGTCGCCGGGGTCACCGTGGTCGGAGTCGTCGCCGCGGCGCGCTTCCGGCAGGTGCTGCGGTCATCGGATCGCTGACGACAAGTCGTTCGCGCCTGCTGATGACCTCCGCCACGATGACTGGATGTCACCACCCCGCCTGCACCACGACGAGGTCGACATCGACGCTGCCCTGGCGCACCGGCTGATCGCCGAGCAGCTGCCCCGGCACGCCCGGCTGCGGCTGCACCGGGTGGCCTCGGGCGGCACCGAGAACGCAGTGTTCCGGCTCGGTGACGACCTGGCCCTGCGGATGCCGATGACCCCGGGCGCCGTCGGCGGGCTGCTCAAGGAGATTCGCTGGCTGGCCCTCGTCGCACCTCACCTGTCGTTGGACGTGCCGGAGGTCGTCGCGACGGGAGAGCCCGCGGAGGGCTACCCGTTCCCGTGGGCCGTGGTGCGGTGGCTGCCCGGCGAGGACGCCGTGACCGAGCCGCTGGTGTCCCTGCACGAGGCGGCAGCGGTGCTGGGCCAGTTCGTCGCCGAGCTGCAGGGCATCGACATGACCGGCGCGCCCGCCCCGGGTTCCGAAGGGTTCGCCCGGGGGCTGCCGCTCGGCGGCTCTGGACGCCGCCGTCCGCGAGATCCTGCCGCAGTGCGAGGGGCTGATCGACGTACGGCGGGTGGCCGAGGCATGGGAGGACGCGCTGGCCGCTGCCGGCCTGGGACGGGCCCCCGGTCTGGCTGCACGCCGACCTGATCCCACCGAACCTGCTGGTCCGGGACGGCGACCTGGCCGGCGTCCTCGACTTCGGCGCGATGGCCACCGGTGACCCGGCGTACGACGTCACCCCCGCGTGGCACCTGCTCGACCGGGACACCCGCCCCGCGTTCCTCGAGATCGTCGGGGCCGACGACGCCACCCGTCGACGCGCCCGCGGGCTCGTTCTGTACTACGCCGTGTTCGCCCTGCCGTACTACCTGCACACCAACCCGACGATGGTCGCCATCGCCCGTCGTGGGATCGAGCGAGGTCCTCGCCGATGAGTAGCGCGCGCCGGCACGGTCTCATGGACAGCAGACCACCGGAGCGACGACGAGGAGCAGCGACGATGACCGCCACGGACTGGACCACCGACACGCATGGCACCGGCCAGTACGCCGAGGTCAACGGCATCAACCTGTACGTCGAGACGCATGGCGCCGGCCGGCCGCTGATCCTGCTGCACGGCGGGCTCGGGTCGGGAGAGATGTTCGGGCCGGTGCTGGCCCTGCTTGCCGAGCACCACCAGGTCATCGTCCCCGACCTCCAGGGGCACGGCCGCACCGCCGACATCGCCCGGCCGATCGACCTCGATCTGATGGCCGACGACGTCGCAGCATTGATCGACCACCTGGGCCTCGACCGACCGGACGTCGTCGGCTACTCGCTCGGCGGCGGAGTCGCCCTCCGGACCGCGGTGAAGTACCCGCACAAGGTGCGCAAGCTGGTGGTGGCGTCCGCGTACTTCCGCTCGGACGCCCCCGATCCCGCGATCCTGGCGCAACAGGGCCAGGTGAGCGCGGCAGCCGCGGAGTTCATGAAGGACACGCCGATGTACCAGCTCTACCAGCGCGTCGCGCCGCGACCGGAGGACTTCGGCCAGCTGCTCGACAAGATCGGCGCGTACATGGCGCAGCCGTTCGACTTCACCGAGGACCTCCGCGACATCCAGATGCCGACGATGCTCGTCTGCGCCGACTCCGACATGGCCCCGCCGAGCCACTACGTCGAGGCCTTCGCGTTGCTGGACGGTGGCCTGCGGGACGGCGGATGGATGGGCGAGAACCGGCCCAAGGGCGGCCACGCGCTCGCGATCCTGCCCGGCCTGACGCACTACAACAGCTTCAGCTCACCTCTCTTCGCCGCGGCTACTCTCGCGTTCCTCGAGAAGCAGCCGAGCTGAACGACTCGCCCACCGCAGCGAGCAGGGTGTCGAGCACTTCGCGGGTGTGCGGTTCGTCGAGGACCTCGCCGATCCACGCGGCCGAGTCGGCCCGCTCCGGCGAGCGAGGGTTGGGCTCCAGCCAGTCGGTGGCGGCGATCTCGGTGATGTGCCCGAGCTGCGCGATGAGCATCGAGAAGTGTCCGCGTCTGCTCACGGTCGCCGGTCCGCCGGCGTCCCGGTAGGCGTCGGTGAGCGCGCGGGCGCGACCGGTGTCGTCACGAGCGAACTCGAAGAGCACGCAGCCGAGCTCCTGGCTCGGATCGGCGGGCCCGCTGTTCTCCCAGTCGATGACGCACACTCCGCCGGCCGCGGTCGGCAGGACGTTGTCGGCCCACAGGTCGCGGTGGCAGGTCCGCAGCATCTGGGGCGGCTCGATCCACGACTCGAGCGCGACCAGCTCGTCGCGCAGGTCAGCCAACCGTCCGGCGAACGGCGCCCGCGCTTCCCGCAGCTGCTCGACCAGCTGCTCCCATCGTGCGGCGCCGACCGGGTCGACGTACCAGGGGTCGACCGCGCCGTGGTGCGGCGACGGGCACCTGGTGGACGGCCGCCACGACCGCGCCGACCAGCGCCGGGTCCAGCCGGGGGTCGGGGGCGAGCAGGTCCACCCACTCGTACAGCCTGACCTGTCGACCCTCGACGGTGGCGAACACCGTTCCCTCGGTCGTGCGCCGCACCTGCGGGGTCGGCACACCAGCGGCGTGCGCCGCCTCCTGGAACAGCGTCGCCTCGCGCACGTCGTCCGCGACGGACCGACCGAACGGCACCTTGACCGCCCAGCTGCCGCCCGCCGTCTCCAGCCGCCACACCTCGCCCTGCCTGCCCCGCGCGACCGGCCCGTCCGACAGCTTCGGGGCACCGTCCAGACCGAAGCGTCGGGCGAGATCCGCGGCGTCCACCGGGCCACTTCAGCACACGGGCGGCGCCACGTCGTCGAGTGGCGCGTTGCACAGGTTCCCGGTCGGGAAATCGGAACGCGCCACTCGACGCGTTCAGCGCACGACCCGGGCGTCACCGCCGCCGCGGCGCAGTGGCTCGGCCACCGCCACCATCCGGCCCCGGTTGCCGAACCGGATGCCGGTGACGGCACCGATCTCGCCCGGCGCCGGCGGGTCGACGAAGGTGTGCCCGTACGTCGTCAGCCCGACCCGGTCGAATGCGGCTTCCGCCTGCACATCCTTGGTGTTGCGCTGGCTGGCCCGCGGCGCTGCGACGGCGCGCGGCAGCGACATCCCGAAGTCGAGCCGGTTCAGCAGCACCTGCAGCACGGTGGTGATGATCGTCGAGCCGCCCGGCGACCCGAGTGCCAGCACCGGTCGCCCGTGGTCGGTGACGATCGTCGGCGACATCGAGGAGCGCGGCCGCTTGCCCGGCCCGGGTGCGTTGGGTGCCGCCGACGACGTCGGCGCGAGGTCGAAGTCGGTCAGCTCGTTGTTGAGCAGGAAGCCCCGTCCGGGAACGGTCAGAGCGCTTCCTCCGGTCTGCTCGATGGTCAGGGTGTAGGTGACGACGTTGCCCCAGCGGTCGGCGGTGGTGAGGTGCGTCGTGGACAGCCCCTCGCTGTCGGGCGCGGCAGCGGGGCCGGTGTCGTCGGTGCCGTTGCAGTCGGTGTCGTAGCGGCCGTCGGGTGAGCCCGCAGGGACCCCGACGGGCTTGACAGCAGCCAGGGTCTGGTTCAACCGGCAGAACCGCTCGTCGGCGAACGGCTGCGACAACAGCTCGCGCAGCACACCGGGCTGCATGGCCCGGGGCGCGCCCAGGTAGGCACCACGGTCGGCGAAGGCCAGAGCGCTCGCCTCGAGGTAGTCGTGCAGGGCCTTCGTGGGGTCGGTCCGGAAGGTCGCGCCGAGGTCGACGTTCTCCAGGATGTTCAGTGCCTCGCCGACGGTGGAGCCGCCGCTGGACGGCGGCGCCATCCCCCACACCCGTAGCCCGCGGTAGCGGACACTGGTGGGTTTGCGCGAGACGGCCCGGTAGTCGGTCAGGTCGTCCCGGGTCATCAGGCCGGGCCGCACGTTGCGGCTCGCGGCCGGGTCCTTCGGCGGCGCCTGCACGGTGCGCACGATGTCGCGGCCGAGGCGACCGCCGTACAGCCAGCCGACTCCCTTGCGACCCAGCCGCTGGTAGGTGCTGGCGAGGTCCGGGTTGCGGAACACCGAGCCGACAGCGGGCAGGGCTCCGCCCGGCAGGAACAGGTCCCGGGTCGGCACGATGTCGCGGAACCGGGCCTCGTTGGCCGCGGTCTGGTCGCGGAAGGTCTGGTCGACGACGAAGCCACGGCGAGCGACCCGGGCCGCCGGCGCGAGCGCCTTGGCGAGGCTCAGGGTGCCCCAGCGGCGCAGGGCACGGGACCAGAGCCGCGGAGTCCCGGGCACCCCGACCGACAGGCCACTGGTCACGGCCTCGTCGAAGCTCAGGCCGCGGTAGGTGTCGGGCGTGGTTGCCTTCGGCGCGGTCTCGCGCCCGTCCAGCGTGCGCACCTTGCCGGAGTCCGCGTCGTACACGACGAAGAAGCCCCCGCCACCGATGCCGGAGGAGTACGGCTCGGTCACCCCGAGGGTGGCGGCTGCAGCAACGGCGGCGTCCACGGCGTTGCCACCGCGACGCAGGACGCGCAGTCCCGCCCGGGTGGCCTCCGGGTCGACGGTGCTGACCGCACCGCCGCGCCCGACGGCGGTGGGCTGCTTGGCCGTGGCGCGGTGCGCGGCTGGCGGCCCGGCGGCATCGGCGGCCGCGGCCTGCGGCGTGCCGGCGAGGAGGGCGGCGGGGACGGCCAGGGCGGTCACGGCCGCGAGCAGTGAGTGGCGGCGAAGAATCATGCGGACATCCCTACCAGTAACGGGTCAATTCGCCCAGTGCCTGGGTGAGCAGATCGGGGTCGGCCGCCTCCAGCCAGACCACCCGGGGGTCCCGGCGGAACCAGGACTCCTGGCGGCGGGCGAACCGCCGGGTCGCGCGCACGGTCTCCTCCCGCGCCTGCTCCTCGGTCCACTCGCCGGCCAGGTGCCGCAGCACCTGGGCGTAGCCCAGCGCCCGGGACGCGGTGCGCCCCTCTCGCAGCCCGGCGCCGGCCAGCGTGCGCACCTCCTCGACCAGCCCAAGGTCCCACATCCGGTCGACCCGCGCCGCGATCCGCTCGTCGAGGACCGGCCGCGGCAGGCTGAGCCCGAGCTGCACCGCCGGCACCTCGTAGGCGTGCTCGGGCAGCGTCGCGGTGAACGGCCGACCGGTCAGCTCCACCACCTCGAGCGCGCGCACCAGCCGACGGCCGTTGCTCGGCAGGATCGCTCGCGCCGCAGCGGGGTCGACCTCGGCGAGCCGGCGGTGCAGGGCACCGGGACCCTCGGCGGCGAGCAGCGCCTCCAGGCGGGCGCGCACCTGCCGGTCGGTCCCCGGGAACTCCAGCCGGTCCGAGGGCCGCGCGCACGTAGAGCCCGGACCCGCCGACGAGAACCGGTACGGCGCCGCGCGAGCGAGCAGCGGCGAACGCGGCACGGGCCATCCGCTGGTAGCCGGCCACGTTGGCCTCGGCGCGGACGTCCCACACGTCCAGGACGTGATGGACGACGCCGCCCTGCTCGGCCTCGGTGAGCTTCGCGGTGCCGAGGTCCATGCCGCGGTAGAGCTGCATCGAGTCGGCGTTGACGACCTCGCCGCCGAGCCGTTGCGCGAGTGCGACCCCCAGGTCGCTCTTGCCGACCGCGGTGGCACCGACCACGGCCACCACGGGGGCCGGCGCGGCGCTGGAGGTCACGGGACGGCAGTCTCGCGCACTCGACGACTACGGTGGGCGCATGGGCATGTTCGACAACCTCAAGAAGAAGGCCACGGCCGCGGTCGACCAGCACGGCGGCAAGATCGCGTCGGGCATCGACAAGGCCGCCGACGTGGCCGACAAGAAGACCAAGGGCAAGCACGGCGGCCAGATCGCCAAGGGCGCTGCCGCGGCCAAGGGCGCGCTGGACAAGCTCGACGGTCGCGACGACGACATCCCGAACGACCCGCAGGCGAAGCCCGAGGCCCAGCCGCCGCAGCCGCCGCAGCCCTGACCCGGGCTCAGCCGGCGGGCAGCCAGGTCGCCACCAGGTAGGTCACGCCGTAGGGCGCGCCGACCCAGGTGACCGACCCGCGCCAGCTGCGGCCCCCGGCGGCTCCGGCCAGCACCTGCCACGGGGCCCGGCCGGCCGCCAGCAGGTCGTCGGCCCGGCCCGGGTCGAGTGCCGCCAGCGGGGCCGGGTCGCCGGCCCGTAGTGCCGCCTCGACCTCGGCGTCGAGCACCTCGGCGTCCGGGTGCAGCCCGCCCGGCCCCTTGAGGCTGCGCCGGGCGCTGCCGTCGCCCATCACCAGCAGCCCCACCCGGTCGGCCCGGGCCGCGAGAGCCTCGCCCAGGGCCGCGCAACGGTCCGCGGCGGCGTCCTGCTCGACGCCGAACAGCAGGGCGGGCGGCGCCGTGGGCGCGCGGTCGAGCAGCCAGCGACCGAGGGTGAGCGCGAGCGGGAGCGTCGGACGGCCCTCCCCCGAGCCGACCGGCACCCGCACGCCGTACGGCGTCAGGCTCCCCCACGCGGTCTCGGGGAACGGCCCCACCACAGGCGCGCCGCCGACGACCACCACGAGTGCCGGGTCGACCGCCATCAGGTCGGCGACCGCGGCGTCGCACGCGACCCGCAGGTCGTCGAGCTCGCCGGAGGCCCCGGCCCCGACACCCGGGACGAGCAGCGGCGGGTGCGGGCAGACCGCGGCGGCGACGAGCACGGCTCACCGTAACCGCCGTTTGTGGGCCGGTCGTCGCCGCTAACCTCCAGCGGGGGTGAGCGCGCGATGGAAGCAGAGGCGGTGGGGCGGGAGACCGAGCTGGCCGAGCTCGGCCGCCTGCTAGCGCCCGAGGACGGCTCCCTCCGGGTGGCCGTGGTCACCGGTGGACCGGGCAGCGGGAAGTCGACCCTGGTCGACGTGATCACGGCGCGAGCCCGGTCGATGGCCGTGCCGGTACTCGCCGCCCGGCCCCGGGAGAGCGAGCGCCATCTCGCGTTCGACGCGCTCACCGACCTTTTGCGCGACGGACCGGACCTGGCGACGGTGGACATGCCGGCCACCCAGCTGCTCGCGTTGCGCCAGGCCCTCGCGCTCGACCCACCGGCTCGGGGCGTGGACACGGACCCCCGTGCGGTCGCGGCCGGCCTCCGCACCCTGCTCGCGAGCGCTGCGCTGGACCAGCGGGTCCTCGTCGTCGTCGACGACGCACACTGGCTGGACGACGCCACCGGCCTTGTGCTGCCGCACGCCCTGCGCCGCCTGACCGCCAGCGCGGTGTCGGTGCTGGTGGCCACCCGACCGGTGTCCGGCGAGGATCCCTGGCCGACGGCGCCGGGTCGCGTCGACATCGCCGTGGGGGGTCTTGGCGGTGCCGCTCTCTTCCAACTCGTGCGGGACCGGCTTGGCCGCACGCTGGGCCGCGCTGACCTGCACCGGATCGAGGAGCAGTCCGGCGGCAACCCGATGTTCGCCCTCGAGCTGGCGGCGCTGGAGGTCCCGGGAGTCGCCGTCCTCACACCGACGCTCGAGGGCTTGCTAGCGGGCTCGGTCCGCCGGCTGCCCCCCTCGGCACGCCGCCTGCTGCTGGCAGGTGCACTGGCGCACGACCCGGAGCCGGACCTGCTCGCTCGCGCGGCCGGTCTCGATCGCACCGAGCTCGACGGCGCCGTCGTGGCGGTGGCCGATGTGGCCACCGTTCACCGCGGTCGGCTGCGGTTCGCGCACCCGCTGCACGCGGCCGCGGTTGTGGGCGACGCCGGCATCGAGGAGCGCCGGACCGTGCACCGGCGGCTCGCCGACCTCGAACCTGACCCCGAGGTGAGCGCCCGGCACCGGGCTATGGCCGCCGACGGGCCAGATCCGGCACTCGCCGAGGAGCTCGCGGCGGTCGCCCGGCGGGCCCGCGACCGCGGCGCGCACCCGGTAGCTCGCGAGCTGGCCACGAGGGCAGTGGCGGCCACCCCCGCCGGCGACCCGGCCGCCGCAGCGCGGCGCCTGCAGCTGGCCGGCTGGTCGCTCCGAGACGGCGACCTGCAGACCTGCCGGGAGATGGCGAGGGCGGTCGCCGCGACCGGCGGGGACGACGCGGGCCGCGCACAGGTCCTGCTCGCCCAGCACGCCGTGCTCGGCGGCTCCGCCGAGCACGTCGTGCGCCACGCCGAGGCGGCACTGGCCACCCCCGGCCTGCTCGCCACCGACCGAGCGGCGGCGTGGATCGCTCTGGCTGACACCGCCCCGGACATGGCGGCCACCGCCCGGTACGCCACGTCGGCGCTCGACGCGTTGGCGGGCGCGGACCCGGATGACGCCCTGGTCGGCTCGCTGCGCACGACCGCCGCCGGCCTCGCCGCGCAGGCGGACCTGATGCGCGCCGAGCCGGGCGCAGCGGCCCGCCTCCGCGAGGCCGCCGCACTGGAGGCCCGGTTCCCCGCCCTCGTGGTGGCCGAGGGGGCGCGCTTCGCCTTGGCACAGGAGCTGCTTTTCACCTCTCGGCTGGACACCGCGCGCGACGCTCTGCTCCGGCTACTCGACGAGGCCCGGAACCGCGGCGACGAGGTGTCCGAGCCCCTTCTGCTGCTCAACCTGGGACACGTCGAGCTCCGCGCGGGTCGCCTGGACAGGAGCGGCCGGGTGGCTCGCGAGGCGCTCGCCCTCTCCGAGGTGCTGGGCATGTCCTCGGCCCGGGTGCTCGCCCTCCTCCAGGTGGCCGCCGGCGACGCGCATGCCGGACAGTCCGGGAGCGAGCAGTCGATCCGCACAGCGCTCGGGCTTGCCGACGACCTCGCCGACCCGTGGCTGCTCGCCATCGCGTGGACGATCCTCGGCCGGCTGCACACGACCGCGGGCGAGCCGGCCAAGGCGGTCGACGCCCTGCGCACCGCCGCCATCCACGCGGCGGCGGCCGGCCTGGCCGACCCAGGTTGGGACCCGTGCCCCGGCGACCTCACCGAGGCGTTGCTGGCGGTCGGCGAGACGGACGCCGCCGAGGTGGAGCTCGGTCGGCTGGAGCGCTCAGTGGCGGGATCCCATCGCCCGCACGTGGACGCCGTCCTGCTCCGGCTGCGAGCCGCCCTGCGCGCCGAGCGGCAGGGACCCGACGAAGAGGCCCGCGCGCTGGGTCTTGCGGCGGTCGACGCGCACGAGCGGTTGGACATGCGCTTCGAGCTCGCCCGTAGCCTCCTTCTCGCCGGCCGGCTGCACCGCCGGGCCCGGGCCAAGCGGGCTGCCCACGACCTCCTGTCGCGCGCCGTCGAGGTCTTCGACGCGGCGCCCGCACCCGTCTGGGCGCAGCGTGCCCGCGCCGAGCTGGCCCGGGTCGGCCTGCGTCCCGGGGCACCCGAGACGCTGACCGCGACGGAGGCCCGGGTTGCCGAGCTGGCCGCCGCCGGCAGGACCAACCGGGAGATCGCGACCACCGTGTTCGCCAGCCCCAAGACGGTGGAGGCGGTGCTCGGCCGCGTCTACCGCAAGCTCGGCGTCCGGTCCCGAGTCGAGCTGGTGACCGCCCTGCCGATGAGCCGCCCCGAGCGCCGGTCCGCCGACTGATCGAGGGTCTTCCCCCTTACCGTCGGTGCCGGCCGGGCGACACGGTCAGGACGTGCAGATCCCCGCGCTCACCGGCACCCCGCTGTGGCTCTGCGAGCACTACTGGCCCGACCTCACGGACGGCCTCGTGCTCACTCAGGTACAGCGGACCGTGACAGTCAGGCACCCGGTGCGGTGGGTGACGACTCTCGTCGTGACCGGCCAGCAGACCGCCTTCGGCCTGTTCACGGCGCCGACGTCGGGCCAGCTCGGGGCGTCTCGTCACTGCGGCGCGCACGACCGTTCACCACCGAAGTCAACTGCTGAGGAGGCACCACCATGCACCACGTCATGACCGCCCTGGCCACCGTGCTCGCCACCACCCTGGGTCTCGCGACGCCCTGCAGCGCCATCGTGGGCGGCGTCGCGGACAGCTCGCACCCCAACGTGGGGGTCCTGCTGCCCAGCGCCGCCAGCCCGGTGGCGCGCTGGTGCGGCGTGACCCCCGTGTCGCCGACCGTCGTCGTGCTGGCCGGTCACTGCGCCGCCTTGCGCAAGGCCAACCTCGGCGAGACCGAGGGCGACATCACCTTCGACCCGACATTCCTCGACTCCATCGGTGACCGGGAGAGCGGCTGGGCCTACACCGGTGGCTACCCGACCTACCACGGCACACTCGCCGCGCACCCGATGTACGACCCGCACACCTCGGGATATGACGTCGCGGTCATGTTGTTGGACGAGCCGATCACCGGTCTCGACGTCGAGGCTCTGCCCGCGGCGGGATTACTCGACAGCCTCAAGGCGGCCGGGACGCTGCGGCACCAGCCGATGACCTTGGTCGGCTACGGCACGACCCGGCGGTTGCCCGGCAACGTCTACGTCGGCGGCGGCTACCGCCAGGTCGCGCCACAGGCGGTGCAGTCCCTCGGCGACGCGCTCGTCAAGCACACCGGAACCGACGGGAGCTCAGCCTGCGCCTACGACTCCGGCTCGCCACTCTTCCTCGGCGAGCAACTGGTCGGCGTACTCAGCGCAGGTGACGCCGCCTGCTCGTCACTGAGCATTTCCGCCCGGCTGGACGTGCCGGCTGTGCGGTCCTGGGTGCTCGCCCAGGTGGTGGGAGCGGGTACCGCCTGACCGGACGTGCGGGGAGCGGGCGGTCGACGGTCGGCGGCAGAGGGGACGCCGACCGTCGGCATGCCGAGGAGTACCCCAGGGGGGACCGGCGCGCGGCCCTGGCGCAGCTCCCAGGCATCGCCGGCCCGGGTGCGACGGACCCCGCCGAACCTGCCGTCGGCCACCAGGTGGTGCGGAGCCGCGTAGGTCACCTCGACCGTGGCGACGTCCCCCGGCCGCGGTGCAGTGGCATCCGGCGGGACCGCGAAGTGCACCAGCCGGTTGTCGGGAGCGCGACCGGACAGGCGGTGCGTGGCGCCGTCCTTGCGGCCCTCCCCCTCGGCGACGAGGACCTCGAGGACCCGACCGACCTGGCGGGTGTTCTCCGCCCAGGAGATCTCCTCCTGCAGCGCGAGCAGCCGCTCGTACCGTTCCTGCACGACCGCCTTCGGCAGCTGGTCGGGCAGCTCGGCCGCCGGCGTGCCGGGACGCTTGGAGTACTGGAAGGTGAAGGCGCCGGTGAAGCGCGCCTCGCGCACCACGCGCAGCGTCTCCGCGAAGTCGTCGTCGGTCTCGCCCGGGAACCCGACGATGATGTCGGTGGTGATCGCGGCGTCCGGCATCGCGGCGCGCACCCGGTCGATGATGCCGAGGTACCGCTCCTGCCGGTAGGACCGGCGCATCGCCTTGAGCACCCGGTCCGAGCCGGACTGCAGCGGCATGTGCAGCGAGTGCATGACGTTCGGCGTCTCGGCCATCGCGGCGATCACGTCGTCGGTGAAGTCCTTCGGGTGCGGCGAGGTGAACCGCACCCGCTCCAGCCCCTCGACCTCGCCGCACGCACGGAGCAGCCTGCCGAAGGCCAGCCGGTCGCCGAACTCGACGCCGTAGGAGTTCACGTTCTGCCCGAGCAGGGTCACCTCGAGCACACCCTCGGCCACCAGCGCCTCGACCTCGGCCAGGACGTCGCCCGGGCGACGGTCCTTCTCGGTGCCGCGCAGCGCGGGCACGATGCAGAACGTGCAGGTGTTGTTGCAGCCGACGCTGATCGAGACCCAGGCGGCGTACGGCGACTCGCGCCGGGTCGGCAGCGTGGACGGGAAGACCTCCAGCGACTCGACGATCTCGACCTGCGCGGTCTCGTTGTGCCTGGCCCGCTCGAGCAGCACCGGCAGCGACCCGATGTTGTGGGTGCCGAACACGACATCCACCCACGGGGCACGGCGGGTGATCTCGCCGCGGTCCTTCTGCGCCAGGCAGCCGCCGACCGCGATCTGCATGCCGGGGTTGGCCTTCTTCACCGGCGCGAGGTGGCCGAGGTTGCCGTAGAGCTTGTTGTCGGCGTTCTCCCGCACCGCGCAGGTGTTGAACACGACCACGTCGGGCTGCTCGCCCTCGGCTGCCCGGACGTAGCCGGCCTCCTCGAGCAGGCCGGAGAGCCGCTCGGAGTCGTGCACGTTCATCTGGCACCCGTGGGTGCGGACCTGGTAGCTGCGGAGGCTCATGGCGCCTCACAGCGTACGGGCTCACGTCGGTCCCGGCCCGGGCTGGCCCGGCGGTCGAGGCGGTCCAGTCGGTGCAGGCCTGGTCTCAGCTCCAGCCGTGGTCGCGGCGCAGCGCCACGGCCACCGTGTCGAACCGCTGCCGGTCCAGGATCGCTCCCTCGCGCCGGATGCCGTCCTCCGGCAGCTCGATCACCCGGTCCAGCCGGACCCAGCTCGGCCGGTGCTCGCCGTCCCACGTGCCCGGGCCGAGCCCGAGCCACGCGGGGTCGCCCCGGTGGTAGTCCTGGCTGGACAGCATCAGCCCCAGCACCGTGTCGCCCTGGCGACCGACGACCAGGACCGGCCGGTCCTTGCCCTGGCCGGCGTCCTCCTCGTAGGCGACCCAGGCCCAGACCACCTCACCGGGGTCGGCACGGCCGTCGAGGTCCGGGCTGTAGTCGAGGTGCCGGCCGCCCGGCGGGCCGGGGCGGACGGTCGGTGTCGGGACCGGTGCCGGCCTCGTCGTCGTGGTTGCCGACGAGGACGCGAGCCGGCGGGCGGCAACGCGCAACGCTCGGCCGGCGAGGTCCCGCCACGGGCTGGTCACCGCCCGACCCTACGACGTCAGCGCGGCAGCTCGTCGAGGTCGTCGCCCTCGCCGTTGCCACCTTCGGCATCCAGCGCCTCGCGGACCACCGCCATCGCCATCCCGCCGGGATAGCCCTTGCGGGCCAGCTGCCCGACCAGCCGTCGGGTCCGCGCCTCCCGGGGGAGGCCGCGGGTAGCCGGCAGCCGGCGGGTCACCAGGGCCCGGGCGGCCGCGGCCTCGTCGTCGACGTCGATCGCGTCGACCGCGCCGGCGACGGTCTCGTCGTCGACGCCCTTGTCGCGCAGCTCGCGCCGCAGTGCGCTGCGCGACAGTCCGCGACCGGCGTGCCGGGTGCGCACCCAGGTCTCGGCGAACGCCGCGTCGTCGATCAGACCCACCTCGACGAACCGGTCGAGCACCCGCTCGGCGACCGCGGTCGGCACCTCCCGGGCCGCCAGGTCGGCCGCCAGCTGGGCCCGGGTCCGGGGTGCGGCCGCCAGCCGGCGCAGCAGGATCGTCCGGGCCACCGACTCCGGGTCCGGGTCCGGACCGGAGTCGGCGAGGCTGCCGGGGGTCGGCCCGCTCGGGCCGCCCCCGAACCGCCGGGTCGGGCGGACGCTCACGTCAGATGTCGGCCGGCACTACCGCCGGCGGGTCCGCCGGTGCGTCGACCTGCGGGCCGATGCCGAGCTTCTCCTTGATCCGCTTCTCCAGCTCGTCGGCGAGGTCGGGGTTGTCGCGCAGGAAGGCCCGCGCGTTCTCCTTGCCCTGGCCGAGCTGATCGCCCTCGTAGGTGTACCAGGCGCCGGCCTTGCGGACGAAGCCCTGCTCCACGCCGACGTCGATCAGGCCGCCCTCACGGCTGATGCCGGTGCCGAACATCAGGTCCATCTCGGCCTGCCGGAACGGCGGGGAGACCTTGTTCTTCACCACCTTGACCCGGACCCGGTTGCCCACGGCCTCCTGGCCGTCCTTCAGGGTCTCGATGCGGCGCACGTCGAGCCGCACCGAGGCGTAGAACTTCAGCGCCTTGCCGCCCGAGGTGGTCTCCGGCGAGCCGAACATGACGCCGATCTTCTCCCGCAGCTGGTTGATGAAGATCGCGGTCGTCTTGGAGTTGTGCAGCGCGCCGGTGAGCTTGCGCAGCGCCTGGCTCATCAGCCGGGCCTGCAGGCCGACGTGGCTGTCGCCCATCTCGCCCTCGATCTCGGCGCGTGGCACGAGTGCCGCCACCGAGTCGATGACGATGATGTCCAGCGCGTTGGACCGGATCAGCATGTCGGCGATCTCGAGCGCCTGCTCCCCGGTGTCCGGCTGGGACACCAGCAGCCCGTCGGTGTCGACGCCGAGCTTCTGGGCGTAGTCGGGGTCGAGCGCGTGCTCGGCGTCGATGAACGCCGCGATGCCGCCCGCCTTCTGCGCATTGGCGATCGCGTGCAGCGCGACCGTGGTCTTGCCGGAGCTCTCCGGCCCGTAGATCTCGACGACCCGGCCGCGCGGCAGGCCGCCGATGCCGAGGGCGATGTCGAGGGCGATGGAGCCGGTGGGGATCACCTCGATCGGGGCCCGGACGTCGTCGCCCAGCCGCATGACCGAGCCCTTGCCGAACTGCCGGTCGATGTTGGCGAGGGCCGTGTCGAGCGCCTTGTCGCGGTCTGATGAGGGAGCCATGGCTGCCGTCCCGGGAGAGGAGGATCGAGTCGTCTTCTTCGTCACGTGTCCGAACCTAGAGCCGACCCCGGACATGACCTGCGGGGCCGGACGAGTCTGTGGAGATCGCTGATCGGGTCTGTCAGCTGTGGACGCTACCCGAACACCTGTTCGACCCCGCGAAGGTCCGCCGCGACACGCCGACACGGCCGAGAACGGCCCGGGCGCTCACCGGTTGGCGGCCGGTACCTCGAGACCGTCGCAGACCGCCCGCCAGACGTCGACCGTCGGCTCCCCCGCCGCGAGTGCCTGGGCCGGCGTGCGCCCGCCGAGCTCGCTGAGCACGTGCAGCTCGACGACGGAGTCGGCGTGCGGCCCGAAGACCGCACGCATCCGGTCCCAGAAGTCGGTCACGCGCACCGAACCAGTATCGCCTGCCGTCAGCAGACCTGTCGCAGCCGCCCGGTGTCCAGGTCGTAGACGAACCCACCGACTGCCACGTCGCCGAGGAACGGCCACGAGCGCACCCGCTGGACGTCGTCAGCCAGGGAGGCCTCCTGGTCCCTGGTCGTGAGGAAGGAGATGCTGCGGGTGTCCGGTCCGCCCGCGTCGCGGATCGCCGCGTGGATGTCCTCCTCGGTGCCGCTGGCCATCCGGCAGCGGGTGTGCGCGACGACCATGACCCGCCGCACACCGAGCAGGAACGACGCGAGCGCCAGGGTGCGCAGCACGTCGTCGGTCACCCGGGCGCCGGCGTTGCGCAGGATCTTGGCGTCACCCGGCGAGAGCCCGAGCATGTTCAGCGGGTCGATCCGCGAGTCCATGCAGGTGAGCACCGCAAGTCCGCGAGCGGCGGTGGCCTGCAGGTCCCCGTGCTGGTAGCGCGCGGCATGGGCCTGGTTGGCACCCAGTACGTCGGCGAACACGTCGTCGGTCGGCACAACCGGAAGCCTAGGGCGCGAGCACCGGGCTCAGGTGAGCAGGAGCCTCTCCAGCCTGCGGCCCGTGACCAGCACGCCCACCAGGCCCAGCCCCAGGAGCACCGCGGCGTGCACGAAGGACCCCGGGCCGACGGTGCCCGTGGTGAGCTCCCGCAGCAGCGTCGCCGCGTGGTAGAGCGGCGAGCAGCGCACGACCCACTGCAGCGACTCGGGGTAGACCGACAGCGGGTAGAAGGTCGCCGAGAACAGGAACAGCGGCAGCTGCACCAGGGTGATGTAGCTGAAGTCCTGCCACGAGCGCATGAACGTGGTGCACGCCGTGCCCAGCGCCGCGAAGGCGAAGCCGGTCAGGACGACGACCGGCAGCGCGAGCAGCGCCCACCAGGACGAGATGAGCCCCATCAGGAGCATCACGAGGATGAACGACCCGGAGTACAGGGACCCGCGCATCAGCGCCCAGGAGATCTCCCCGACTGCCACGTCCACGGGGGTCACCGGGGTGGCCAGCACCGCGTCGTACAGCTTGTTGTACTTGAGCTTGAAGAACAGCGTGAAGGTCGCGTCGATGAGGGCGCCGTTCATGGCGCTGGCAGCGAGCATCGCCGGCGCCACGAACGCCGTGTAGGTGACCACCTGCCCCCCGGGGAGCGCGACGTCACCGACCAGCTTCGAGACGCCGATGCCGATGGAGAACAGGTAGAACACCGGCTCCAGGAGCCCAGAGACCAGCACCAGCCACTCGCGCCGGTAGACCCGGACGTTGCGCTCGACGAGGTAGCGGGCACCGCCGGTGCCCACCAACCGGGTCAGCGGCGGGGTGAGGCGCAGCGGCGACGGCGCGACCGTGCGGGCGCTCACCTGACCAGCCGCCGACCGAAGGTGCGCAGCGCGATCGCGAACCCCCCGGCCGCCCACAGCAGCAGGTAGCCGACGTGACCCAGCGACGAGCCCCACGAGACGGTGCCGAGCGCGAGGTCACGGCACAGGTCGACGCCGTGCCACAGCGGCACCGCGTAGGCGAGCGGCTCGAGCCAGTCCGGCAGCTGCGAGACCGGGAAGAACGTCCCGGAGAACAGGAACATCGGCATGATCACGAAGCGGAACAGCAGCGCGAACCCGCTGTCGGTCTCGAGGGTGGCGGCGTAGCCGAAGATCGCGGGCGCGAAGGCCATCCCGGTCAGCACCGCCGCCGGCAGGCAGAGCAGCGCCCACCACGAGTGGAACGTGCCGAACAGCCCCATGACGACGAGGAAGACGGCGGCGCTGATCGCCAGCCGCGCGGCGACCCACAGCAGGTGACCGGCCAGCGCGTCCCGCACGCGAAGCGGGGTGGCGAGCTGTGCGTGGTACTGCTTGGCCCACTTGATCGCACCGAGCACCGGATAGCTGGACTCGAAGGTGGCCTGCTGCATGATCGACGCCGCGAGCAGCCCGGGCGCGATGAAGTCGAGGTAGTCGACGCCGCCCAGCGTCGACGCCTGCGCCCCGTCGTCGACGATGGAGCCCAGGCCGAGACCCATCGCGGCGAGGAAGCCCAGCGGAGTGAGGACCGTGCTGGCCCAGGTGCCCCGCCAGGTACGCCGGAACTGCACCCGCCAGAAGTCGACGGCGCGCCCGACCAGCGCGAGCCCGGACGGCGCCGCGGGCAGCACCGGGAGCGTGCCGGACGGCAGGGTCGCGGTCACTCGACCAGGCTCCGTCCGGTGAGCCGCAGGAACACGTCCTCGAGGCTGCTGCGACGCACGAGGACCGACTGCGGCTCGACACCGCAACGGTGCAGCTCGCCGACCGTCCCGTCGCCGTCGTCGCTGTAGAGCAGCACCCGGTCGGGCAGCACCTCGACCCTGCTGACCAGGGCGCGCAGCGGACGTTCGGCCTGTCCGACGAGCGCCTCGACCTTCTCGCCCTGCGCGGCGGTCTCCTCGGCCGCGAACCGCAGCTCGACGACCTCGCGGGTCGACCACTCCCGGATCAGCGCCAGGGGCGACCCCTCGGCGGCGATCCGCCCGCCGTCCATGACGACCAGCCGGTCGCAGAGCTGCTCGGCCTCGTCCATGTAGTGCGTGGTGAGGACCAGGGTGACGCCGCGCTGCTTGAGCCGGAACAGCCGGTCCCAGACCACGTGGCGTGCCTGCGGGTCCAGGCCGGTGGTCGGCTCGTCGAGCAGCAGCAGGTCGGGGTCGTTGACCAGCGACCGGGCGATCGTGAGACGCCGCTTCATCCCACCGGACAGCGGCTCGACCTGGCTGTTCGCGCGTTCCTCGAGCTGCACGAACTCGAGGAGCTCCCGTCCCCGCTCGGCCGCCGCCTTGCGCGACATCCCGAAGTACCGGCCGTAGACGACCAGGTTCTCGATGCACCGACAGCTCGAGGTCGAGGGTGTCCTCCTGCGGCACGACACCGAGCCGGGCCCGGATCCGCGCCCCGTCGACCGCGGGGTCGTGCCCGAGCACCCGCAGGGTCCCGGCGGTGACCGGCGAGACGCAGCCGATCATCCGCATCGTGGAGGACTTGCCGGCGCCGTTCGGGCCGAGGAACCCGAAGGCCTCGCCCCGGGCGACCTCGACGTCGATGCCGTCGACCGCGGTGAAGTCGCCGAAGCGCTTCACCAGGCCGCGAGCGAGGACCATCGGTTCGTCAGGCACGGTTGGTGACCCTAGACCGGCTCCCCGACAACGTTCGACCCGATTTGCGCACCCCCCTCCCCCGTGATCATGAACGTTCCACCCCGTACTTGTGGTGCGGAACGTTCATGATCACGGGGGTCTGAGGGGTGCCACACTGGGGGCATGGCCGATGACGAGGACCGGGTGCCGCCGGCCGGGAAGAGCCGCTTCACGGCGCTGCCGGCACGGGTCGACCCGGACGACATGGTCGAGGAGCAGCCGGGCGAGCCTCCGGTGCCGCAGGCCACCCCGGACCCCAACACCGAGGTCGCCTGGCGCTGGGGCCTGGGCATCGCCCCGGGCGGCTGACACCTGCGACATCTGTCGGTGCCGTCGGCGAGGATGACGCGGTGACCGGGTTCAGCGCAGCGACCCAGGCGTGGTTCGACGCGTCGTTCAGCGCGCCCACCGCGGCCCAGCAGGGCGCCTGGGCCGCCATCGGAGCCGGCCGCAACGCCCTCGTCGTCGCACCCACCGGCTCGGGCAAGACGCTGGCGGCCTTCCTGTGGTCGATCGACCGGCTGGCCAGCCGAGCCGGCTCCCGCCGAGCCCCAGCGCCGCTGCCGGGTGCTCTACGTCTCACCGATGAAGGCGCTCGCCGTCGACGTCGAGCGCAACCTGCGCTCCCCGCTGGCCGGCATCCGGCACGCCGCGACCCGGCTCGGCCTGCCCGAGCCGGACCTCACCGTCGGCGTCCGGTCCGGCGACACCCCTGCCGACGAGCGCCGCCGGTTCCTGCGCACGCCGCCCGACATCCTCATCACCACGCCGGAGTCGCTGTTCCTGCTGCTCACCTCGCAGGCCCGCGAGTCGCTGCGCGGTGTCGAGACGGTCATCGTCGACGAGGTGCACGCGGTCGCCGGCACCAAGCGCGGCGCCCACCTGGCCCTCTCCCTCGAGCGCCTCGACCACCTGCTCGAGCGGCCCGCGCAGCGGATCGGGCTGTCGGCCACGGTGCGCCCGGTCGAGGAGGTCGCCCGGTTCCTCGGCGGCCCGCACGACGTCGAGGTCGTGCAGCCGCCGCAGCAGCAAGACCGTCGAGCTCGAGGTCGTCGTGCCGGTCGAGGACCTCGGCGAGCTCGGCCAGACCACCGGCGAGGTCAGCGGCTCCGCGGCGGGCGAGGAGCGCCGTACGTCGATCTGGCCGCACGTCGAGGAGCGCATCGTCGACCTGGTCGAGGCGCACCGGTCGACGATCGTGTTCGCCAACTCGCGGCGGCTGGCCGAGCGGCTGTGCGCCCGGCTCAACGAGATCCACGAGGAGCGGGTGACCGGCGCGAGCTGGCCGGCGGGCGGCGAGGTCCAGCCCGCGCAGATCATGGCGCAGTCCGGGGCTTCGCCGGGCGCGGTCCCCGAGCTGGCCCGGGCCCACCACGGCTCGGTGTCCAAGGAGCAGCGCGGCGAGATCGAGGAGGCGCTCAAGGCCGGCCGGCTGCCCGCCGTCGTCGCCACCTCCTCGCTCGAGCTCGGCATCGACATGGGCGCGGTCGACCTGGTCATCCAGGTCGAGTCGCCGCCGTCGGTCGCCAGCGGGCTGCAGCGGGTCGGCCGGGCCGGGCACCAGGTCGGCGCGGTCTCGCGCGGGCGTCATCTTCCCCAAGTTCCGCGGCGACCTGGTGCAGACCGCCGTCGTCGCCGAGCGGATGCGCGGCCGGCCAGATCGAGGCGCTGCGCTACCCGCGCAACCCGCTCGACGTGCTCGCCCAGCAGGTCGTGGCGATGGTGTCGCTCGACGAGTGGGACGGTCGAGGTGATGTACGACGTCGTGCGCCGCGCCGCGCCGTACGCCGCCCTCCCCCGGTCGGCGCTTCGAGTCGGTGCTCGACATGCTCGCCGGCCGCTACCCGTCCGACGAGTTCGCCGAGCTGCGGCCGCGGCTGGTGTGGGACCGGGTCGGCGGCACGCTGACCGGCCGCCCCGGCGCGCAGCGGCTCGCGGTGACCAGCGGCGGCACCATCCCCGACCGCGGGCTGTTCGGCGTCTTCCTGGTCGGGGAGAAGGCAGTCCCGGCGTCGGCGAGCTGGACGAGGAGATGGTCTACGAGTCGCGCGTCGGCGACGTGTTCACGCTCGGCTCGACGTCCTGGCGGATCGAGGACATCACCCACGACCGGGTGCTCGTCACGCCGGCGCCCGGGCAGCCGGGCCGGCTGCCGTTCTGGAAGGGCGACGCCCTCGGCCGCCCGGTCGAGCTGGGCCGCGCGCTCGGCGCGTTCATCCGCGAGCTGGGCGGGCTGACGCCGGCAAGGCCCGCGCGCGGGTGATCGCCGCCGGGCTCGACGCGTGGGCGGCCGACAACCTGCTGGCCTACCTCGACGAGCAGCGCGAGGCGACCGGTCACCTGCCCGACGACCGCACGATCGTCGTCGAGCGGTTCCGCGACGAGCTCGGCGACTGGCGGGTGGCGATCCACTCCCCGTTCGGCGCGCAGGTGCACGCGCCGTGGGCGCTGGCCGTCGCCGCCCGGCTGCGCGAGCGGTACGGCGTCGACGTGCAGGCCATGCACGCCGACGACGGCATCGTGCTGCGGCTGCCCGACATCGAGATCGATGACAGCGCTCGACGCCGCCGACGTCAGCCGGCACCGAGATCGCCGTCTTCGAGCCCGACGAGGTCGAGCCGCTGGTCACCGCCGAGGTCGGCGGGTCGGCGCTGTTCGCGTCGCGGTTCCGCGAGTGCGCGGCGCGGGCGCTGCTGCTGCCCCGCCGCAACCCCGGCCGGCGCTCACCGCTGTGGCAGCAGCGGCAGCGCTCCGCGCAGCTGCTGTCGGTGGCCAGCGACTACGGCTCGTTCCCGATCGTGCTCGAGACGATGCGCGAGTGCCTGCAGGACGTGTTCGACGTGCCCGGCCTGGTCGGGCTGATGCGCGACGTCGCAGGAGCGCTCGGTGCGCTTCGTCGAGGTCGAGACGCCAGCAGCCGTCGCCGTTCGCCCGGTCGCTGCTGTTCGGCTACGTCGCGCAGTTCCTCTACGAGGGCGACTCCCCGCTGGCCGAGCGCCGGGCCGCAGGCGCTGTCCCTGGACCCGACGCTGCTCGCCGAGCTGCTCGGCCAGCAGGGCTACGGCGGCTGCGCGAGCTGCTCGACCCCGACGCCGTCGCCGTCCCTCGAGGCGCGACCTGCAGCGGCTCTCCGACGACCGCCGGGCGCGCGACGTCGAAGGCGTCGCCGACCTGCTGCGGCGTGCTCGGCCCGCTGAGCACCGCCGAGGCCGTCGAGCGCGGTGCGACGCCGGCCTGGCTGGCCGAGCTCGAGGAGGCCCGGCGGCGATCCGGGTGCGGGTCGCCGGCGAGGAGCGCTGGGCCGCGGTCGAGGACGCCGGCCGGCTGCGCGACGCGCTGGGCGCCCCGCTGCCGGTGGGCATCCCCGAGGCGTTCCTCGAGCCGGTGCGCGACCCGCTCGGCGACCTCGTCGCCCGCTACGCCCGCACCCACGTGCCCGTTCCACCGCGCGACGTCGCGGCCCGGTTCGGCCTCGGGCCGGCCGTGGTCGAGCAGGCCCTGGCCCGGCTGGCCGGCGCCGGGCGGGTGGTCGAGGGCGAGTTCCTGCCCGGCGGCGCCGGGCACCGAGTGGTGCGACGCCGAGGTGCTGCGCACGCTGCGCCGCCGGTCGCTGGCCGCGCTGCGCAAGGAGGTCGAGCCGGTGCCCGGTCGAGGCGCTGGCGTCGTTCCTGCCGCGCCTGGCAGCAGGTCGGCGGCCGGCTGCGCGGCGCGGCGGGCGTGCTGCGCGTCGTCGAGCAGCTGCAGGGCGCCGCAGGTCCCGGCGTCGGCCCTGGAGTCGCTGGTGCTGCCGGTCGCGGGTGCAGGGCTACTCCCCCGCGCTGCTCGACGAGCTGTGCGCCGCCGGCGAGGTGCTCTGGCGCGGGCACGGGTCGCTGCCCGGCGCCGACGGCTGGGTGTCGCTGCACCTGCGCCGACACCGCGCACCTGACGTTGCCCGCGCCGGACCCGAGTCGCCGTGGCCACGCCGCTGCACCAGGCGGTGCTCGACGCGCTGGCCGGCGGCGGCGCGTTCTTCTTCCGCCAGCTCTCCGACGCGGTCGGGGCTCCACCGACGACGCCGACGCTGGTCGCGGCGCTGTGGGACCTCGTCTGGTCCGGGCACGTCACCAACGACACCCTCGCGCCGCTGCGCACGCTGTCGGCGGCGGCGGGGCCGCACCGGCCGCGGCGGCCGACCCCGCGCGGGCCGCTACGGCCGCGGCCCGGCCGGCGATGCCGAGCCGCACCGGGCCGCCGGTGGCCGCCGGCCGCTGGTCGCTGCTGCCCGAGGTCGAGGCCGACCCGACCCGGCGCGCGCCGCGCCGCTGGCCGAGGTGCTGCTCGACCGGCACGGCGTCGTGATCCGCGGCGCGGTCGTGGCCGAGCGCGCCCCCGGCGGGTTCGCCGCCGTCTACCGGGTGCTGGCGACCTTCGAGGAGACCGGCCGCTGCCGCCGCGGCTACTTCGTCGAGGGCCTCGGCGCCGCGCAGTTCGCGCTGCCCGGCGCGGTCGACCGGCTGCGCGCGGTCGGCACCGCGCTCGAGCGGTCCCACGAGGGCCCGCAGCCCACCGGCGCCGACGTACCCGCGGGCCCTGGTGCTCGCCGCCACCGACCCGGCGAACCCGTTCGGCGCCGCCCTGCCGTGGCCCGGCCGGCGGCGAGGACGCCGGGCACAAGCCGGGCCGCAAGGCGGGGCGCTCTGGTCGTGCTCGTCGACGGGCGCCTCGTGCTCTACGTCGAGCGCGGCGGCCGGACCCTGCTGACCTGGGCCGAGGAGCCCGGGCTGCTGCAGCCCGCCGTCGACGCGCTGGCCCTCGCGGTCCGCGAGGGCCAGCTGGGCCGGCTCACCGTCGAGCGCGCCGACGGCGCCGGCGTCCTCGACTCGCCGCTCGGCCGGGCGCTCGAGGAGGCCGGCTTCCACGCCACCCCGCGGGGCCTGCGGCTGCGCGGCTGACCGGCCGGCTCAGTCGTCGTCGTCGTGGTCCGTGGTCGCTGTCGAGCTGCCCGCGGATCTCACCGCCCGGGTAGGTCGTGCTGTGGACGTTCGCGTACGCGACACCGGCCCGCAGGGCCCGCACCAGCTCGGCGAACTCGCCGGCCGCGATGCCCTGCGCCGCCGGGCCGATGACGTCGGCCGGACGGAACGTGCCGGTGACCTTGCCGCTGGCCGGGCAGGCCTGGGTGCCGGCCGGCCCGTTGCCGAGGTTGGTGCACAGGAACACCGAGACGCCGCCGTTCACCGACTCCTGCCCGAAGTGGATGTGGGCCTGCTGTGGCGGTGCCGACCAGGCCCCGTAGCTGAGCTCGTAGCGGATCTCGTCGACCGACCGGGAGATCACGGCCCGGAAGCATGCCGCCGCCGCCGGTCGAGAGCGCCGGAACCTCCTCGTAGCCGAGCAGGTCGGTCGACAACCTCGACCGTCCACCGTCGCCCGAGGCGACCGCGGCCGTCACCCCACCGACCCCCAGCAACGCGACGACGACGAGGACCACCTTCAGGCGCAGCAGAGCTGGACATCTCGATCACCTCTCCAGGCGGGCGGTTCCCGCCTCCGTTCGAACTTCCTGCCATCCCCTCGGGCGTGTCAACGCCCCCGGCTTCCGCGACCGGGCCCCCGGCCCGCAGACTGCCGGCATGTCCGGAACCGGCGAGCAGGGCGAGAGCTGGGCCGACCGGCGCGGCGACGCCGCGGCCGAGCACGCCGCCCGGCTCGGCCGGCAGCGCGCGGCCGAGGCGGCGCAGGCGTCCGCGCTGCTCGCGGACTTCGTGCGGGAAGCCCGGGAGCGCGGACTGCCCACGGTCGCCCTCAAGGCCCGCGCGCTCAACGGCCGGACGCTGTACCGGACCGGCCTCACCGGCTGGTACCTGCGGCGCAACGGCACGATCGCCGTCGACGAGCATGGCGACTTCTTCGTGATGTCCGCGCCGACCAGCCTGCAGGCGAGGCTGCGGGGGGCCACGCTCACGCCGAGCGACCCGCCGCTCGTGGTCGGAGCAGGCGGTCGCGACGGCGAGTCCATCCCGCTGCCCGACCTGCTCCGCCAGCGGCTGGACGCCGGGGAGACCTGGGACCGGTGAGCGGGCACCCCACCAACTGGGCCGGAAACGTGACCTTCCAGGCCGACCGGGTGCACCGTCCCGAGACCGTGGAACAGCTGCGGCAGACCGTCGCGGTCCAGCGGCCGGGTCCGCGCCCTGGGCACCGGCCACTCCTTCAGCCCGGTCGCCGACACCACCGGGGACCTGGTGTCGGTCGCCGGGCTGCCGGTGCGGTTCGAGGTCGCACCGGACCGGTCGGCGGTGACCGTCAGCGCCGGCCTCCGGTACGGCGAGGTGGCGACCCGGCTGCACGGCGCCGGTCTCGCCCTGGACAACCTCGGCTCCCTGCCGCACATCTCGGTGGCTGGAGCGGTCGCGACCGGCACGCACGGGTCGGGCGACCTGCTCGGCAGCCTGGCGACGGCGGTGACCGGGCTGGAGATGGTCACCGCCGACGGCGAGCTCGTCCGGCTGTCCCGCGAGCAGGACGGCGACCGGTTCGCCGGCTGCGTGGTCGCCCTCGGTTGCCTGGGCGTCGTGACGGCCATGACCCTGCGGGTCGGACCGACGTACGACGTCGTCCAGCGGGTCTACGAGCGACCTGCCGTTCGACCGGCTGCGCACCGACCTCGACGCGATCTTCGCGGCTGGCCGCAGCGTGAGCGTCTTCACGACCTGGGCCACCGACGTCGCCGACCAGGTGTGGGTGAAGCGCCGTGACCGACGACCCACGTCCTGACCCCGGCGCACGGCTGCTGGACGCCCGGGCCGCCACCGGACCACGGCACCCGGTGCCGGGGATGTCGCCGCCGAGCTGCACCGAGCAGCTCGGTGTGCCGGGGCCGTGGCACGAGCGGCTGCCGCACTTCCGGCTGGACCACACGCCGAGCAGCGGGACCGAGCTGCAGACCGAGTACCTCGTCGCCCGCGAGCACGCCGTCGACGCGCTGGACGCGGTCGCGGCGATCCGCGACGCGGTGGCGCCGGTGCTGCAGGTCAGCGAGCTGCGCACGGTCGCCGCCGACGACCTGTGGCTCAGCCCGGCGTACGCCAGCGACGCGCTCGCCGTGCACTTCACCTGGGTCGACGACACCGATGCCGTCCGGCCGGTCGTGGCCGCACTCGAGGAACGGCTGCACGGGCTGCGACGCCCGCCCGCACTGGGGGAAGGTCTTCGGCACCGCCCCCGACGTGGTCCAGCGGCTCTACCCGCGGCTCCCGGACTTCGCCGGACTGCGCCGGGAGCTGGACCCGGGCAACATGTTCGGCAACGCCATGGTCGACCGCTACCTCAGCGTCGCCTGACGCATCCGCCAGGCGTCGGTGACGAGCTCCTGCAGTCGTTCGACGTCCACCTCGGCCAGTCGCAGCATCACCAGTGGCCAGTCGTCGTAGCCGGGCGCGGTGAAGAAGACCTCGGGCTCGCCGAGCAGGAGGGCCTGCTTCTCGGCCTCGTCGCCCACGAACAGCACCGCGATGTCGGTCCGGATCAGCCGCCGCTGGCCCGGCCGGCGCTCCGGGTAGGACCAGACGAACCCCTTGCCGGCCACCCGGAAGTCGAAGCCGTCGCTCTCGATCTCCTCCACGTCCGGCAGGGCGAGGGCCAGGCGGCGTACGTCGTCGGCATCAGCCATCGAGGGTCTCCGCTGACCCGGGTACGACGAGAGCTCCGACCGTCACCCGGCGAGCTCCTCGGCGGTCAGCGCGCGCAGCACGCACAGCTCGTTGCCGTCGGGGTCGGCGAGCACCACCCAGGACACGTCCGTGCCCTGCCCCACCGAGACCCGGCGGGCGCCGAGCGCCTCCAGCCGTGACACCTCGGCAGCCTGGTCGTCCGGACGCAGGTCGATGTGCAGCCGGTTCTTCGTGGCCTTCTCCTCGGGCACCCGCAGGAACAGCAGGTCCGGCAGGACGCCGTCCTCGGGGCTGCCCTCCGGCGGCTCCAGCACGATCTCGTCGGGGGTGTCGTAGGTGCGCCGCCAGCCCAGGGCGGCCTCCCAGAACGGCGCGAGACGCGCGGGCTCGGTGGTGTCGATGCAGACGCACTGCCAGCGGAGGCTCATGGTCCGACCCAACCGGAGACCAGCGACGATGTCGACCTGGTCCCCGCTCGGGTGACCGGTCAGCGGCCACCGTAGAGGAAGCGGCGGAACAGCCGGGTGATGCGCGGCATGACCAGCCAGGTCATCAGGCCGGTGAGGCTGCCGGAGAACACCAGGGTCCGGGCGACCAGCGGCCAGTCCGACAGGAGCGGCAGCACGGTCAGGTTCATCAGCAGCACCAGCGGGACGATGGCCGCGAGCGTGACGAAGAACATCTTCCAGCGGGGCGGGGCGGGGGCGGTGTGCCCCGGCAGCGAGAACCAGGTCTCCAGCCCGGAGACCCGTTCGACGCCGGTCTCCTGCGCCAGGTCGTCTGCCTTGCGCAACCACTCGGCCCGCTCGGGCGAGGTCTCCCAGCGCGCCAGGGCATGCGGGTCGGCGAACCGGTAGACCACGTGCCAGTCCTGGTCGGCGGTGTGCGGCCGCAGCACCCCGGAACCGAGGAAGCCGGGGAAGCGGCAGGCAGCACCGATGATGCCGTCGTACCACTGCTCGAACTCGCGCTCCCGGCCGACGGCGACGCGCCGCGCCACCGTGACGGTGACCGGCTCAGCAGTGCGGGACAGCAGGCTCATCTCCTCTTCCAAGCGTCGGGCCCGGGTGCATCATCCCGCCGGGAGCGGAGACGATGGTCACACCATGCCCGAGGGAGACACCGTCTGGCTGGCCGGCCGCCGCCTGCACGACGCGCTGGCCGGTAGGCCGCTGACCCGCTCGGACTTCCGGGTGCCACAGCTCGCCACGGCCGACCTCGCCGGCCGCGCGGTCACCGAGGTCGTGAGCCGCGGCAAACACCTGCTGTTCCGCCTCGACGGAGCGCCGGGCGACCCGCTGACCCTGCACACCCACTTCCGGATGGACGGGACCTGGCACCTGTACCGGACCGGGGAGCGCCGGCGGGGCGGCCCGGACTGGCAGGTCCGGGTGCTGCTGGAGAACGCCGACTGGCAGGCGGTCGGCTACCGGCTCCCGGTGGTCGAGCTGCTGCCGCGGGACCGCGAGGTCGACGCCGTCGGGCACCTCGGCCCGGACCTGCTCGGGCCGGACTGGGACCCGGCCGGCGCGGTCCGCCGGCTGGCCGCCGACCCGGACCGGGAGATCGGGCCGGCCCTGCTCGACCAGCGCAACCTGGCCGGCATCGGCAACCTCTACAAGACCGAGGTCTGCTTCCTGCAGGGCTTCTCGCCCTGGACCCCGGTCCGCGACGTGGACCTGGTCGGGGTCGTGGCGCGCTCGCACCGGCTGCTGGAGGCGAACAAGGAGCACGTGTGGCAGAACACCACCGGCATCAAGCGCCGTGGGCAGGACCACTGGGTGTTCGAGCGGCAGGGCCGGCCGTGCCTGCGCTGCGGGACCAGGATCGTGCGCGCCGAGCAAGGTGCCGCGCCCTACCAGCGGATCTCCTACTGGTGTCCGCGGTGCCAGCCGGGGCCCTCGCCGCTGCGCTAGGAGTGCGAACGCCCGTCCACACCCCCGTTGACGATGGGGTGGACGGGCGGTCGCTTCGCAGGTCGTACCCGCGCAGCGGCGCGCTATGCGGCGACGTTGGTGACGTGCAGCGTGGGCGGCGCGGCGGCCGGCACCTCCGGCAGCACCTCGGCGAGCGCCAGGTTGTCGCTCACCTCGCGCAGCACCTCGGAGAGCGGGACGTCCAGCGCCTCGCAGATGGAGCCCAGCAGCTCGGAGGACGCTTCCTTCTGGCCGCGCTCGACCTCGGACAGGTAGCCGAGGGACACCCGGGCCGCGCCGGAGACCTCGCGCAGGGTCCGGCCCTGGTCGCGGCGGCGCTCGCGAAGGACGTCGCCGAGCAGGCGGCGGAGCAGGATCATCGCGGACGCCCTCCTAGTCGTGCCGAACTCTCGGCGATCACCACCGTAGCCGGTGGGGCAGTCGGTCGGGGTGCGCGACCCGCGCGCCCCGGTCCTGTGGAGTGTAACGCTGTAATCATGGCGCTGCGTTCCCGGCGGCGACCAGGGCGTCCCGCAGCAGCGCCAGCGCGGCCCGCACCGAGGCCGCTCGCACCGCGGCCCGGTCGCCGGGCAGCTCCAGCCGATCGCTGCGAACGGCGTCCGGCCCGGCGACGGCGACGTGCACCTCCCCCGGCCGGTGACCGTCCTGGGGGTCCGGGCCGGCCACTCCGGTGGTCGCCAGCCCCCAGGTCGCACCGAGCCGGGCCCGGACGCCGGCGGCCATCGCGGCAGCCACCTGCGCGTCGACCGGTCCCCGCTGGGCGAGCAGCCCGGCGTCGACCCCCACCAGCTCGACCTTGAGGTCGGTCGCGTAGGCGACGACGCCGCCCCGGAAGGTCACCGAGACGCCCGGTACGTCGGTCAGCGCCGCGCCGAGCGCTCCCCCGGTCAGCGACTCGGCGACGGCCAGCGTCTCGCCACGGGCGAGCAGCAGCTCGTGGACCTCGCCGGCCAGCGGGTCGGTCACGGTCGTTCGGAGCGCCGGGCCCGCTTGAGCATCGTGCGCTCGGAGGTGCGGCGCAGCCGCACCGCGCGCGCCACGTAGTCGACGCCGGTCACCACCGTCACCACGACAGCGACGTACATGATGAGCAGCGCCAGGTCGTCCAGGACGCCGCCCAGCGGCAGGACGAGCAGGCCGATGCCCAGCCCTTGCAGCAGCGTCTTGACCTTGCCGCCACGGCTGGCCGGCATCACCCCGTGCCGGATCACGAACAGCCGCAGCAGGGTGATGCCGATCTCCCGTACGAGCACCACCACGGTGACCCACCAGGACAGCTCGTCGAGCAGCGACAGCCCGATCAGCGCAGCGCCGATCAGCGCCTTGTCGGCCATCGGGTCGGCGATCTTGCCGAAGTCGGTCACGATGCCGCGGCGGCGGGCCAGCTCGCCGTCGACCCGGTCGGTCACCGAGGCAACCGCGAACGCGACGAAGGCCAGCACCCGCCACGCGGTGTCCTCACCGTCGTCGTGGAACAGCGCGAAGAGGAACACCGGGACCAGCGCGAGCCGCAGCACCGTCAGCGCGTTGGCGATGTTCCACGCGCTCGCCTGCGGCACCGCCGTCCCGGGCAACGTCACCTCGCCACCAGGTCGGCACCCTCGCTGGCGACCACGGTCGCGGTCACGACCTGGCCGACCGTCAGGCTGCCTCCGCCGAGCAGGGTGGTGCTGCCGTCGACCTCCGGGCCCTGGTGCGCCGACCGGCCCTCCGCGGTGCCGGCCGCGGTGTCGACCTCCTCGACGAGCACCTCCACGGTCTCGCCGATCCGCTCCTCCGCACGCTGCGTGACGAGCTCGTCGGCCAGCCGGGTGATGCGCTCGACCCGGTCGTGCACGACGTCCTCGGCGAGCTTGCCGGGCAGCGTGGCCGCCTCGGTGCCGTCCTCGTCGGAGTAGCCGAACACGCCCACGACGTCGAGCCGCGCCTCGACCAGGAAACGCTCGAGCTCGGCGACGTCGTCCTCGGTCTCGCCGGGGAACCCGACGATGACGTTGGACCGGATGCCCGCGGTGGGCGCCGCGGCACGGACAGCGGCCACCAGCTCCAGGAACCGCTCGGTGTCGCCGAAGCGGCGCATGCGGCGCAGCACCGGGCCGCTCGCGTGCTGGAAGGACAGGTCGAAGTAGGGCAGCACGCCGGGCGTGGTGGTCATCGCCTCGATCAGGCCGGGACGCATCTCGGCGGGCTGCAGGTAGCTCACCCGGACCCGGTCGACGCCGTCGAGCGCGGCCAGCTCGGGCAGCAGGGACTCGAGCAGCCGCAGGTCGCCGAGGTCCTTGCCGTACGACGTGGAGTTCTCGCTGACCAGGACGATCTCGCGGACCCCCTGCCCGGCCAGCCAGGCAGCCTCGGCGAGCACCTCGTGCGGCCGCCGGGACACGAAGGAGCCGCGGAAGGTGGGGATCGCACAGAAGGTGCACCGCCGGTCGCAGCCGGAGGCGAGCTTCAGTGCCGCCGTCGGCCCGTCGCCGAGACGCATCCGGACGGGTCGCGGACCGGAGGCCGGCGCGAGGCCGTCGGGCAGGTCCGGCCGGGCGACCTCGGGCAGCGGCGCGGGCCCGGCCCGGTCGGCCGGGGCCAGCGGCAGCAGCCGGCGCCGGTCGCGAGGAACGTGGGGCACGTGCGCGTTGCCGTCGAGGATGCTGCCGAGGCGTGCCGAGATGTCGGCGTAGTCGTCGAACCCCAGCACCGCGTCGGCCTCGGGCAGCGCGGCCGCGAGCTGTTCGCCGTACCGCTCGGCGAGGCAGCCGACCGCCACGACGGCCTGGGTGCGCCCGCCGCCCTTGAGGTCCGCGGCGGCCAGCAGGGTGTCGACCGAGTCCTTCTTCGCCGCCTCGACGAACCCGCAGGTGTTCACGACCGCGACGTCGGCGTCAGCGGCCTCGGGCACCAGCAGCCAGCCGTCGGCGGCGAGCCGGCCGGCGAGCTCCTCGGAGTCGACCTCGTTGCGGCCGCAGCCGAGGGTGACCAGCGCGACACGCCGGCCCGTCGGGGCGGTGGGGGGCATTGCGCCAGCCTAACGGCGCGCCGGACCGCTGACCGCCGCGTCAGCCGGCGGCGGGGTCCTCGGGGGTGAACTGCACCCGGGCGACCTGGCCCCGGTCGCCCGGCGCGCCGATCTCGGTGCCGTTGACGACCAGGGTGACCCCACCGGCGTTGCCGATCACCAGCCGGAGCCGGGTCTTGTCGGTGAAGCTCTGCTCGGCGCCCGCCTGCAGCAGGCCCTGGAACAGCTCCTGCCCGGTCGCGGTGGTCACCTGCACCCAGCTGCGGTCGGTGGCGTGCACCTCGACGGTGACCTTGCCGCGCGGCGCCTGCGCCACCGCACTGCTGCCGCCTCCGGAGGGGCTGGCCGAGGCGCTCGGTGACGTGGCTGGGCGGCGCACTGCTGCTGGTGTCGGTGCCCGCCTGGTCGGCACCGTCCGGGCCGGAGCCGGTGAACGCCTGCACCACGCCGTAGACCAGCACCAGGGCCAGTGCGGCGCTCATGGCGGCGCTCCAGTTCGGCCCGCGGCGCTCGGACCGGGCCGAGGTCTCGGACTCGAAGACCTCGGTCGCGCGCGGCGGGGCCGCCTCGGGCCGGCTGGCGTCGAACTCGGCCAGCAGCGGCGCCGGGTCGAGGCCCACGGTGCTGGCGATCGTGCGGAGGTGGCCGCGGGCGTAGAAGTCGCCGCCGCAGGCCGAGAAGTCGTCGTTCTCGATGCCGAGGATCAGCGTGCGACGGACCCGGGTCGCTGCCGCGACCTCCTCGAGAGAGAGCCCGGCAGACTCCCTCGCCTCGGCGAGGGTGGTGCCGATGGACAACGTGCGCTCCTCCCGTGGTGACACCTCAGTCTAGGGACCACCCTCACTGTCGGCCAGCCGAGGACCCACCCTGAGTGATCACGTTGCTGCAACAGGATGAACCCGGGCGGCGACGCGGGCCGGCTACTCGCCGCGCAGAGTGAACAGGACGCCGTCGAGCTCGTCCGCCTGGACCAGCACGTCGCGCGCCTTGGAGCCCTCGGAGGGTCCGACGATGCCCCGGCTCTCCATCAGGTCCATCAACCGACCGGCCTTGGCGAAGCCCACCCGCAGCTTGCGCTGCAGCATCGACGTCGAGCCGAACTGCGTCGTCACGACGAGCTCGGCGGCCTGGCAGAGCAGGTCGAGGTCGTCGCCGACCTCCTCGTCGACCTCGCGCCGGGTGCTCTGCGGGGCAGTGACGTCGTCCCGGTAGGTGGGCTGCAGCTGCGCCTTGCAGTGCTCCACGACGGCGAGGACCTCGGGCTCGGTGACCCAGGCCCCCTGCATGCGCATCGCCTTGCTGGCGCCCATCGGCAGGAACAGCCCGTCGCCCCCTCCGACCAGCTTCTCGGCACCGGGCTGGTCCAGGATCACCCGGCTGTCGGCGAGGCTGCTCGTCGAGAAGGCGAGGCGCGAGGGCACGTTGGCCTTGATCAGGCCGGTGACGACGTCGACCGAGGGGCGCTGGGTCGCCAGCACGAGGTGGATGCCGGCCGCCCGGGCCAGCTGCGTGATCCGGACGATCGAGTCCTCCACGTCCCGTGGGGCGACCATCATCAGGTCGGCCAGCTCGTCCACCACGACCAGCAGGTAGGGGTACGGCGCGAGCACCCGCTCGCTCCCGGGCGGCGGTGTGACCTTGCCGGCCTTGACCGCCCTGTTGAAGTCGTCGACGTGCCGGAAGCCGAAGGCAGCGAGGTCGTCGTAGCGCAGGTCCATCTCGCGCACGACCCACTGCAGGGCCTCGGCCGCCTTCTTCGGGTTGGTGATGATCGGCGTGATGAGGTGCGGGACGCCCTCGTAGTGCGTCAGCTCGACCCGCTTCGGGTCGACCAGGACCATCCGCACCTCGTCCGGCGTCGCGCGCAGCAGCAACGAGGTGATCATCGAGTTGACGAAGCTGGACTTGCCGGAGCCGGTGGCGCCGGCGACGAGCAGGTGCGGCATCTTTGCCAGGTTCGCCACCACGAACCCGCCCTCGACGTCCTTGCCGAGGGCGACCAGCATCGGGTGGTGGTCGTTGCGGGCGACCGGGGAGCGCATGACGTCGCCGAGGCTGACGACCTCCTTGTCGACGTTGGGGATCTCGATGCCGATGGCCGACTTGCCGGGGATCGGCGACAGGATGCGGACGTCGGCGCTGGCCACGGCGTACGCGATGTTCTTGCTCAGGGCGGTGACCCGCTCGACCTTGACCGCGGTGCCGAGCTCGACCTCGTAGCGGGTGACCGTCGGGCCGCGGGTGTAGCCGGTGACCTGGGCGTCGATGTCGAACTGCTCGAGCACCTGGGTCAGCGACTCGACCACCGCGTCGCTGGCCTTCGACCGTGCCTTGTGCGGCGAGCCCTCGCGTAGGACGTCGGCCGGCGGCAGCGCGTAGGTGACGTCACCGGAGAGCAGCAGCTGCTCGACCCGGACGGGCATCGGGGAGTGCGCCGGCGGCGGCTTCTCCCCCTCGGCCAGCGTCTCGCCCTCGACGGCCCCCGGCTGCGGTCCGCCGTCGCGGGCGACCACCGACTCGTCGTAGGGGATGTCCGCGGGCTCCTCGGTCTCGGTCATCGAGCCCTGGCGGCGCCGGGGTCGGCGGCGCTTCAGCGGCTCGAGCGGCTCCACGGCGAGGTCGGCGACCTCGCCGTCGGCGTCGCCGGGCTGCTCCTCGGTCGGCCGGTGCATCAGCCAGGCGAGCACCGCCTTGGCCCGCTCGGGCAGCGCGTGCAGCGGCGTCGCCGTGACCACGAGAAGGCCGAAGAGCAGCAGCAGGACGAGCAGCGGGAGGGCGACGTACGTCGTGACCGCCGCGACCAGCGGGGAGGACACCAGGTAGCCCAGGTAACCACCGGCCTCACGCAGCTCGACGTGCATCCCCGGGTCGGGCAGCCCTCGGGCGATGTGCACCAGGCCGAGGACGGCGAGCACGACGGTGCCGAGGCCGATGCCGATCCGCCCGCCGGACTCGGCATCCTGCGGGTGCCGCAGGATCCGCACGCCCAGACCGAGCAGGACGAGTGGCACTACCAGGCCCACCCGGCCGAAGGTGCCCGAGACGACGGCGTGCACGACTCGTCCGACCGGTCCCTGCAGGTCCCACCACTCGACGGCCGCGACCACGGTGGCCAGCCCGATCAGCGCCAGGCCGATGCCGTCGCGGCGGTGCGCCGGGTCCAGCTCACGCGCGCTGCTGCCGATCCGCCGGGCCAGTGCCCCCACCAGGTGAGCGATGCCGAGCCACAGCCCGCGCAGCGCCCGCACCGGCAGCGGCGGTCCGACCCGCCGCGGTGCCTTCTTCCGACCGGCCGGTCTGCGGGCGGCCGGCCTGCGGGTCGCCGGCTTGCGCGCCGCCGGCTTCGCAGTGCCGCGGGGGCGCGTGGGCGTACGGGTGGCCATGATGGGGAGGCTACCCGCCCGTCACGCCTGCACCACTGGTCACACGGCTCACAGCCCCCGCGTGTCGCGCCCGGCCCCCTCAGTCGAGTGGGGTGGCCTAGGGCGAGCGGAGGGAGTCGACCCGGGCCCGCAGGGCGGCCACGGCGGCGGTGAGGCCGGCGACGTCGAGCTCACCGTCGAGCTGGTGCTCGACCGCGGCCAGGTGCCGGGCGACGTCCTCGACGACCTCCGGGTCGCCGAGGCCGGACATCTGACCGGCCAGCAGCTCGGCCTGGTCCCGCAGCTGACGGTTCTTCCGGTACAGCTCGACGAAGACCGCGACCTTGGCGCGCAGCACCCACGGGTCGAACGGCTTGGACAGGTAGTCGACGGCGCCGGCGGAGTAGCCGCGGAACGCGTGCTGCGGTTCGCGGTTGATGGCGGTGAGGAAGATGATCGGGATGTCGCGGGTGCGCTCGCGGCGCTTGATGTGCGCTGCGGTCTCGAAGCCGTCCATGCCCGGCATCTGGACGTCGAGCAGGATCACCGCGTAGTCGTCGGCCAGCAGTGCCTTGAGCGCCTCCTCGCCGGAGCCGGCGCGGACCAGGGTCTGCCCCAGGGAGGTCAGGATCGCTTCGAGGGCGAGCAGGTTCTCGGGCCGGTCGTCGACCAGGAGGATGCGAGCCGGCTGGACCTCGCCGGTGGGGGACGGCACGGCGCCACTGTAACCAGGCGTCCTCACGGGTGCTGCGAGAGCCAGAGCCGCATGGTCGAGAGCAGCTGGTCGATGTCCACCGGCTTGGTGACGTAGTCGGAGGCGCCGGAGGCCAGGCTCTTCTCCCGGTCGCCCTGCATCGCCTTGGCGGTCAGAGCGATGATCGGCAGGGTGGCGAACTGTGGCGTCGCACGGATCGCCTCCGTCGTGGCGTAGCCGTCCATCTCCGGCATCATCACGTCCATCAGGACCAGGTCGACGTCGGCGTTCTCGGCGAGGACGGCGATGCCCTCACGGCCGTTCTCGGCGTACACCACCGACATCCCGCGGCGCTCCAGGACGCTGGTCAGCGCGAACACGTTGCGTACGTCGTCGTCGACGATCAGCACCTTCTTGGCGGCGAACGCCGCGTCGTCGAGCAGCGCGACCTCGCGCGAGGGCCGCGGCGTCAGCTCGTGCAGCGGGGTGCCGCCCTGCGTGGGCACGACGCCGTCGAGGCCACCGCCCGGGAAGGCGTCCACGGGCACCAGCAGGGTGAACGTGCTGCCTTCCCCCACCCGGCTGCTGGCCCGGATCTCGCCGCCGAGCAGGTGCGCGATCTCGCGACTGATGCTCAGGCCGAGGCCGGTACCGCCGTACCGACGGCTGGTCGTGCCGTCCGCCTGCTGGAAGGCCTCGAAGATCACCCGGAGCTTCTCGGCAGGGATGCCGATCCCGGTGTCGACCACCGAGAAGGCGACGACCTTGCCGGTCACGTCGCCCGGCTCGACCACCAGCCGGACGCCGCCCTGCTCGGTGAACTTCACCGCGTTCGACACCAGGTTGCGCAGGATCTGCTGCAAGCGGTGCTCGTCGGTGTGCACCGTCTCGGGCAGCTCCGGCGACACGGTCAGCTCGAAGCCGAGCGCCCGATCGCTCGTCAGCGGCCGGAAGGTCGCCTCGACGTACTCGACGATCTGGGTCAGCGAGACCTCGCCGACGTGCACGTCCATCTTGCCGGCCTCGACCTTGGACAGGTCGAGGATGTCGTTGATGAGCTGGAGCAGGTCGGTGCCCGAGCTGTGGATCGTCCGGGCGAACTCCACCTGCTTGTCGGAGAGGTTTCCGTCGGGGTTCTCGGTGAGCAGCCGGGCCAGGATCAGCAGGCTGTTCAGCGGCGTGCGCAGCTCGTGGCTCATGTTGGCCAGGAACTCCGACTTGTAGCGGCTGGACTGGGACAGCTGCTCGGCGCGCTCCTCGAGCGCCTCCTGCTGCGACTGCAGCTCGGCCTGCTTCTCCTGCAGCTCGGTGGCCAGCCGCTGCGACTCCGCCAGCAGCTCCTCGGTGCGCGAGCTGGCGAGGATCGCGTTGAGCGAGACGCCGATCAGCTCCATCAGCTGGTCGAGGAACGACAGGTGCACCTCGGTGAACGGCATCAGCGAGGCCAGCTCGATGACGCCGAGCACCCGGTCCTCGAACGGGACCGGCAGCACCACGATGCTCACCGGGGTCGAACCGCCCAGCCCGGACGAGACCCGGATGTAGTCCGTCGGTGCCTGCGGGATGAGGATGCGCCGGCGCTCCTTCGCCGCCTGCCCGACCAGGGCCTCGCCGAGCTGGAAGTGGGTCGGCAGGTCGCCGCGGGCGCTGTAGCCATAGGTCGCGACCAGCCGCAGCCCGGCCTCGGCGTTCGGCCCCTCGGCCAGGAAGAACGCGCCGTGCTGGGCCGCGACCGAGGGCGTGAGCTCGCGCATGATGACGTCGGTGACGTCGGAGAGGTCGCGCCGGCCCTGCACCAGGCCGGTGATCCGCGCCAGGTTGGTCTTCAGCCAGTCCTGGTCCTCGTTGGCCCGGGTGGTCTCGCGCAGGTTCGCGATCATCTGGTTGATGTTGTCCTTGAGCTCCTCGACCTCACCGCTGGCGTCGACGGCGACCTGACGGGTCAGGTCGCCGCGGGTCACGGCGGTGGAGACCTCGGCGATGGCGCGCAGCTGGTTGGTCAGGGTGCTGGCGAGCTGGTTGACGTTCTCGGTGAGCTTCTTCCAGGTGCCGGAGACGCCCTCGACCTCGGCCTGGCCGCCGAGCTTCCCCTCGGTACCGACCTCGCGGGCGACGCGCGTCACCTCCGCGGCGAACGACGACAGCTGGTCGACCATCGTGTTGATGGTGTTCTTCAGCTCGAGGATCTCGCCACGCGCGTCGACGTAGATCTTCTGGGTCAGGTCGCCCTTGGCGACGGCGGTGGTGACGTTGGCGATCGAGCGCACCTGGCTGGTGAGGTTGAACGCCATCGAGTTGACGTTGTCGGTGAGGTCCTTCCAGGTGCCGGCGACGTTGGGCACCTGGGCCTGGCCGCCGAGGATGCCCTCGGTGCCGACCTCGCGGGCGACGCGGGTGACCTCGTCGGCGAACGCGCGCAGCGTGTCGACCATCGTGTTGATGGTCTGCGCGAGGGCGGCCACCTCACCCTTGGCCTCCACGCTGATCTTCTGGCTGAGGTCGCCGCGGGCGACGGCGGTGGAGACCTGCGCGATCGAGCGGACCTGGCCGGTGAGGTTGAGCGCCATCGAGTTGACGTTGTCGGTGAGGTCCTTCCAGGTGCCGCCCACGCCGCGGACCTGGGCCTGGCCGCCGAGGATGCCGTCGGTGCCCACCTCGCGGGCCACCCGGGTGACCTCGTCGGCGAACGACGACGAGCTGGTCGACCATCGTGTTGATGGTGTTCTTCAGCTCGAGGATCTCGCCGCGGGCGTCGACGGTGATCTTCTGGGTCAGGTCGCCGCGGGCCACGGCGGTGGTGACCTGGGCGATGTTGCGGACCTGGCCGGTCAGGTTGCTCGCCATGCCGTTGACGTTGTCGGTGAGGTCCTTCCAGGTGCCCGCGACGCCCTGGACGTCGGCCTGGCCGCCCAGCCGGCCCTCGGTGCCGACCTCACGGGCGACGCGGGTGACCTCGTCGGCGAACGCGCGAAGCGTGTCGACCATCGTGTTGATCGTGTCGGCCAGGGTCGCGACCTCGCCCTTGGCCTCGACGGTGATCTTCTGGCTGAGGTCGCCGCGTGCGACCGCGGTGGAGACCTGCGCGATCGAGCGGACCTGGCCGGTGAGGTTGCTGGCCATGCCGTTGACGTTGTCGGTGAGGTCCTTCCAGGTGCCCGAGACTCCGGGCACCTCGGCCTGACCGCCGAGGATGCCGTCGGTGCCGACCTCGCGGGCCACCCGGGTCACCTCGGAGGCGAACGACGACAGCTGGTCGACCATCGTGTTGATCGTGCTCTTGAGCTCGAAGAGCTCACCCTTGACGTCGACCGTGATCTTGCGGGACAGGTCGCCGTTGGCCACCGCGGTGGTGACCTGGGCGATGTTGCGCACCTGGTTGGTGAGGTTGCTGGCCATCGAGTTCACCGAGTCGGTGAGGTCCTTCCAGCTGCCGCTGACGCCGCGCACCTTGGCCTGGCCGCCGAGGTTGCCCTCGGTACCGACCTCGCGGGCCACCCGGGTCACCTCGGCGGTGAAGAGCGCGAGCTGGTCGACCATCGCGTTGACCGTGCGGCCGATGCGCAGGAACTCGCCGCGCAGCGGGAGGTTGCCGCTGCGCAGCTCGATGCGCTGGGAGAGGTCTCCCTCGGCGACCGCCTCGATCACCCGGGCCACCTCGGTGACCGGGCGCACCAGGTCGTCGACCAGCGCGTTGGCGTCCTCGTAGGCCTCGGCCCAGGTGCCGGGGGCGTCGGCGCCGTCGAGCCGCTCGGTCAGCCGGCCGTCGCGTCCCGCCGTACGCCGGACGCGGCGCAGCTCGGCGGCCAGCCGGGCGTTGCGCTCGGCAACCTCGTTGTAGGTCCGGGCAAGCTCCAGGAGCACGCCGTCGCCGGTCTCGGGCAGCCGCCGGCGGAACCTGCCGTCGCGCATGTCCTCCAGAGCCGACAGCAGCCGTCGTACCGGGACCTCGTCCACCGTTCCAGCCATCGGCTACACCTCGACCACGAGAGGAATGATCATCGGACGACGACGATAGGTGTCGCTCACCCACTTGCCTACCGTTCGGCGCACCAGCTGCTCGAGCTGTCGCGCGTCGCCGATGCCCTCGGCGGCGGCCCTCTCCAGCACCTCCTCGATCCGCCCGCGCACCTCGTCGAAGACGCTGTCGTCCTCGGCGAACCCGCGGGCGTGGATCTCCGGACCGCCGGACACCTTGCCGGTCACCGAGTCGACGACGACCACCACCGAGATGAAGCCCTCGTCGCGCAGGATGCGCCGGTCCTTCAGGGACGACTCGGTCACGTCCCCGACGCTGGAGCCGTCGACGTACACGTAGCCGCACGGCACCGCGCCGACGATCGAGGCGCGGCCGTCGACCAGGTCGACGACGACACCGTCCTCGGCGAGCAGGGTGCGGTCGCGCGGCACCCCGGTGAGCACCGCGAGATCGGCGTTGGCTCGAAGGTGGCGCCACTCGCCGTGCACCGGCATGACGTTGCTCGGCCGGACGATGTTGTAGACGTAGAGCAGCTCGCCCGCCGACGCGTGGCCCGAGACGTGCACCATGGCGTTCGCCTTGTGCACGACGTTCGCGCCCCAGCGGGACAGCCCGTTGATCACGCGGTAGACCGGGTTCTCGTTGCCGGGGATGAGCGACGAGGCAAGGATCACGGTGTCGCCCTCGCCGACCCGGATGACGTGGTCGCGGTTCGCGATCCGCGACAGCGCCGACATCGGCTCGCCCTGCGACCCGGTGCAGACGAGCACGATCTCGTCGTCGCGCAGGTCGTCGAGCGCCTTCACGTCGACCATCAGGTCCCCGGGCACCTGCAGGTAGCCGAGGTCGCGAGCCACCCCCATGTTGCGCACCATCGAACGGCCGACGAAGGCGACCTTTCGCCGGTGCCGGACAGCGGTGTCGAGCACCTGCTGAATACGGTGCACGTGGCTGGCGAAGGACGCCACGATGATCCGCTTGGTGGCCTGGCTGAAGACCTGGTCGAGCACCGGGGCGATGTCGCGCTCAGGGGTCGTGAAGCCCGGCACCTCGGCGTTCGTCGAGTCGGCGAGCAGCAGGTCGACGCCCTCGCCGCCGAGCCGCGCGAAGGCGCGCAGGTCCGTGAGGCGCCCGTCGAGCGGCAGCTGGTCCATCTTGAAGTCGCCGGTGTGCAGGACCAGGCCGGCCGGCGTGCGGATCGCGACCGCGAGCGCGTCCGGGATCGAGTGGTTGACCGCGACGAACTCGCAGTCGAACGGCCCGACCTGCTCGCGCTGCCCCTCCCGCACCTCGAGGGTGAGAGGTGTGATCCGGTGCTCGTGCAGCTTGGCCTCGACCATCGCCAGGGTCAGCCGGGACCCGAGCAGAGGGATGTCAGGCTTCTCGCGCAGCAGGTAGGGCACCGCCCCGATGTGGTCCTCGTGCGCGTGGGTCAGAACGATCGCCTCGACGGCGTCCAGCCGGTCCCTGATGTGGTCGAAGTCGGGCAGGATCAGGTCGACCCCGGGCTGGAAGTCCTCGGGGAAGAGCACCCCGCAGTCGACGACCAGCAGCCGCCCGTCGTACTCGAAGACGGTCATGTTGCGGCCGACCTCACCGAGGCCGCCGAGGGCGACCACGCGCAGTCCGCCCTCGGGGAGCGCGGGCGGGAGCCCGAGCTCGGGGTGCGGGTGGCTCACCGGGCGGCCCCGAGGACCTCGCGCAGGAGGTCGACCTCGGCGTCGGAGGCGGGCAGCAGCGGTGGCCGGACCGTGCGCTCCGGGATCACGCCGAGCATCTGCAGGGCGGCCTTGGCACGGACGGCTCCCTGCGACGAGCGGTCCATCACGGCGCGTACCGACGGGATCAGTCGCCGGTGGATCGCCAGCGCCTCGGCCAGGTCGCCGCGGTCGACGGCAGCGACCATCGCGGCGTAGTCGTCGCCGTGCAGGTGCCCGACGACGCTGACGACGCCGGTGCCTCCGTGGGTCAGCCAGGCGAGGTTGAGCGGGTCGTCGCCGGAGTAGTAGGCGAGGTCGGTGTTGTCCATCACCCGGGAGCCTTCGAAGAGGTCACCCTTGGCGTCCTTGACCGCGAGGATCCGCTCATGACCTGCCAGTCGCAGCAGCGAGTCGTACTCGATCGGGGTGCCCGTCCGTCCCGGGATGTCGTAGAGCATCACCGGCAGACCGACGGCGTCGACGGCGGTCTGGAAGTGCCGGACCAGGGCCTCCTGCGGCGGCTTGTTGTAGTACGGCGTGACGAGCAGCAGAGCGTGCGCCCCGGCCTTCTCGGCGCTTCGGGACAGCTCGACCGTGTGGTGCGTGTCGTTGGTGCCGGCGCCGGCCACCACCCGGGCCCGGTCGCCCACGGCCTCGACGACGGCCCGGACCAGCCGCTCCTTCTCGTCGTCGCTGGTGGTCGGTGACTCCCCTGTCGTCCCGCTGATCACCAGGCCGTCGTGCCCGTGGTCGACCAGGTGGGTGGCGACCTGCTGGGCGGCGTCGAGGTCGAGCGCCCCGTCGGCGCGGAACGGCGTGACCATCGCGGTGAGGACGCGGCCGAAGGCAGCCGCGGCTGCCGGGGAGGGCGCAGTGCTGGGCATGGTCATCACGCTACCGGGGCCGGCGCCGGATGGGGGTGAGCGGACCGGCGCACAGGGAGACCCCGCCGCCACCCGCTCGGGGGTTCGGGCAGCGACGGGGCTCCGCCCGCACATCGCCGTCCGGACCAGGGACGTTACAGATTGCGACGATGTGCCGCTCAGGCACCGGGAAGGATCACCGGCCGTCACCGACGATGGCCGGCAGGTAGGTGATCACCCGGTGGTCCAGCCCGGCCCGGGAGGACAGCCAGCCGACGGCAGGGTCACGGTCGCCGACCCGCCAGCCGGGCCCGAGCTCGGGCGCCCAGGTGTCGCCGTCGAAGGCCTGGGCGAGCTCGGTGACCACCACCAGGTCGGCCAGGGGCAGCGCGGCCCGGTAGACGCTGGCCCCGCCGATCACCCAGACCTCGCCCGGCTGGTCCAGGGCCTCGGTCAGGGAACGGGCCACGACCGCGCCCGGCGCCGACCAGTCCGGCTGCCGGCTGAGCACCACGTTGCGCCGGCCGGGCAGCGGCCGCACGGCGGGCGGCAGCGAGTCCCAGGTCGCCCGACCCATCACCACCGTCGAGCCGAGGGTGAGCGATCTTGAACCGGGCCAGGTCCTCGGGCAGGTGCCAGGGCAGGCGCCCGCCGACGCCGATCACGCCGTTCGCTGCCTGGGCCCAGACGAGCCCGACCGTCATCGCGCGGTGCTCACACCGCGACCGGCGCGCGCAGGGCGGGGTGGTGCCGGTAGTCCGACGACCGCGAAGTCGTCGTAGTCGTACTCGAACAGCGACGGGGCGCCGGCGCAGCTCGAGCGTCGGGAACGGGAACGCCGACCGGGACAGCTGCTCGCGCACCTGGTCGAGGTGGTTGTCGTAGATGTGGCAGTCGCCGCCGGTCCAGACGAAGTCGCCGACGTCGAGCCCGACCTGCTGGGCGATCATGTGCGTGAGCAGGGCGTAGCTCGCGATGTTGAACGGGACGCCGAGGAAGAGGTCGGCGCTGCGCTGGTAGAGCTGGCAGGACAGCCGGCCGTCGGCGACGTAGAACTGGAACAGCGTGTGGCACGGCGGCAGCGCCATCTGCGGGATCTCGCCGACGTTCCAGGCCGAGACGACCATCCGCCTCGAGTGCGGGTCGGTGCGCAGGGTGTCGAGCAGCGTGCTGATCTGGTCGACGTGCTCGCCGCCGGGTGTCGGCCAGGCCCGCCACTGCACGCCGTACACCGGGCCCAGGTCACCGTCGGGCGCGGCCCACTCGTCCCAGATCGTCACGCCCTTGTCCTGCAGCCAGCGGACGTTCCGGTCGCCGCGGAGGAACCACAGCAGCTCGTAGGCGATCGACCGGAAGTGCACCCGCTTGGTGGTGATCAGCGGGAAGCCACGCTGGAGGTCGAACCGCATCTGGTGGCCGAAGACGCTGCGCGACCCGGTGCCGGTGCGGTCCGGCCGGCTCGTCCCGTGCTCGAGCACGTGCCGGAGCAGGTCTTCGTACGGGGTGTCGAGGTGCGGGTGTTCGGCCACGCCCCGATCGTAGGCCGGAGCGCTCTGGAAGGATCGCAGGCATGGCCGACGCGAGCGTGCGCCCCGCGACCCCGCAGGACGCCGACGCGCTCGCGCGGATCCAGGCCGCCGTCTGGGCCGGCGTGCACGGCGGTGCGCTTCCCGACGACCTGCTCGAGGCGGTCGGTTCGACCGAGGCCGCGGACCGGTGGCGGACGGCGATCGCCGAGCCGCCCTCGCCGCGGCACCGGGTGCTGACAGCGCTGGCCGGCGACCAGGTGGTCGGATTCGCCGCGCTGGCGCCGGCCGCCGACCCGGACACCATCGCGAGCCTGGACGGTGAGCTCCTGGCGCTGTGCGTCGACCCCGCGGCGTCCGGTGGCGGGCACGGCTCGCGGCTGGTCAACGCGGCGGCCGACGTCGCCCGGGAGGACGGCGTCCACCACCTGCACGCCTGGCTGGCCACCGCCGAGACCGACCTGCGAGCGTTCCTCGCCGGCGCCGGCTGGGCCGACGACGGCGCCACCCGCAGTCTCGACCTGCGCGGCGACGGCGCGGTGCTGGTCGAGCAGGCGCGGCTGCGCACCGCCCTCGTCGACCTGTGACGGCCGACGCTGCTGCCTGGCCGGCCGCCCGCGCCCGGGTCCTGCGCACCGCGGTCTCGGTGGGCGTCGCGACCGGCGCGTACGGCCTGTCGTTCGGGGCCCTGGGGGTCGCCGCCGACCTGTCGGTGGCCCAGACCTGTGCGCTGTCGGTGCTGGTGTTCACCGGCGGCTCGCAGTTCGCCCTGGTCGGGGTGCTGGGTGGCGGCGGCTCCGCCGTGTCGGGGACGGCGTCGGCCGTGCTGCTCGGTGCGCGCAACGCGGTCTACGGCGCACGGCTGGCCGGCCTGCTGCGGGTGCGCGGCCTGCACCGGCTGGTGGGCGCGCAGCTGGTGCTCGACGAGTCGACGGCGGTCGCGCTCGGTGCCGAGCCGACCAGCGAGCGGGCCGGCCGGCTGGGGTTCTGGGCCACCGGCCTGGCGGTCTTCGTGCTGTGGAACCTGGCCACCCTGGTCGGTGCGGTGGCCGGCAGCCTCATCGGCGACCCGCGCGACCTGGGCCTGGACGCCGCGGCGCCGGCCGCCTTCCTCGCGCTGCTGGCACCCCGGCTGCGCGACCGGCCCAGCTGGCTGACCGCGCTGGTGGCGGCCCTGGTCGCCGTCGCGGTCGTGCCGGTGGTCCCGGCCGGGGTGCCGGTGCTGGTCGCCGCCCTGGTGCCGGTGGTGGCCGTCCTCGCCCGGCGGCGGTCGGCATGACCTGGGCCGCGATCCTGGCCACCGCGGCCGGCTGCTACCTGCTCAAGCTGGCCGGTCTCTGGCTGCCCGAGCGCGTCCTCGACCATCCCGTCATGGCCCGGGTCTCGGACCTGCTGCCGGTGGCCCTGCTGGCCGCGCTCGCGGCGGTGCAGACGGTGGCGACCGGGGACACGCTGGTCCTCGACGCGCGGGTGGCCGGGGTCGCGGCAGCCGCGGTGGCCCTGCTCCTGCGCGCTCCGTTCCTTGTCGTGGTGGGCGCCGCGGCGGCCACCGCGGCGCTGCTCCGCCTGCTGGGATGAACCTCTGCCGCGGTGGCAACCATTCGGTCAGCTCGTTCGTCTAGGTGAGCAGGGACGCATCCGAGCACAGGACGGGGACCCGCATGCTGCACCACCTGCCGAGGCGGCACCGCCTGACCATTGCCGGCACGCTCTTCCTGGTGGCTGCGGTCGCCGGCGCCTGGACCTCGACGCTGGTCGGCGACGAGCACCCGGAGGTGTGGGGCGTCGCCGCGGGCCTGCTCACCGGGGCCGCACTCGTCCTGCTGGTGCTCAGCCGAGGCCGAGAAGGGGCTCCAGCCCGACGGTGAGCCCGGGGCGATCGCTGATCGCGCGGACCGCCAGCAGCACGCCCGGCATGAAGGACGCGCGGTCGTAGGAGTCGTGCCGGATCGTCAGCGTCTCCCCCGACGTACCCAGCAGCACCTCCTGGTGCGCGACCAGCCCGCGGGCCCGCACGGCGTGCACCGGGACGCCGTCGACGTCGGCACCGCGAGCCCCCTCCATCGCCGAGACCGTGGCGTCCGGCTGCGGCCCGAGGCCGGCCTTGCGGCGCGCCTCGGCGACGAGCTCGGCGGTACGCCGGGCAGTGCCGCTGGGCGCGTCGGCCTTGTCCGGGTGGTGCAGCTCGACGATCTCGACCGACTCGAAGAACTGGGCGGCCTGCTCCGCGAACCGCATCATCAGGACCGCGCCGACCGCGAAGTTCGGTGCGACGAGCACCCCTACGGCCGGAGCTGAGTCCAGCCAGCCCTGCACCGTGGCCAGCCGGTCGGCGTCGAAGCCGCTGGTGCCGACCACGGCATGGATGTCGTTCTCGATACAGAACCGCAGGTTGTCCATCACGGCGTCCGGCCGGGTCAGCTCGACCACGACCTCCGCACCCGCGTCGGTGACTGCGCGCAGCGGGTCGCCCGAGCCGACCCGGGCGACGAGCTCGAGGTCGTCGGCGGCCTCGACCGCACGACAGGCCTCGGCGCCCATCCGCCCGGCGGCGCCGAGCACCGCGACCTTCATCAGGCCACGGCCGCGGTGAAGTCGCGGTCCTCGTCGAAGGGGCCGACGACGGCCAGCGTGGGAGGAGCGGTGAGGACGTCGGCGGCGACGGCGGACACCTCGTCGAGGGTCACCGAGTCGATCCGGTCCAGCACCTGGTCGACGGAGAGCTGCTCGCCGTAGACGAGCTCGGCCTTGCCGATCCGGCTCATCCGCGAGCCGGTGTCCTCCAGTCCGAGGACGATCGACCCACGCAGCTGTCCCTTGCCGCGCTCCAGCTCCTCGATGGTGATGCCGGCCGCGGCGACCTTGGCGACCTCCTCGCGGCAGATGGCGAGCACGTCGTCGACCTTGCGGGGCACGCAGCCGGCATAGACGGCGAACAACCCGGTGTCGGCGTACTGCGCGTGATAGCTGTAGACCGAGTAGGCCAGGCCGCGCTTCTCGCGCACCTCCTGGAAGAGCCGCGAGGACATCCCGCCACCCAGCGCCGCGTTGAGCACGCCGAGGGCGAACCGCCGCTCGTCGGTGCGGGCCACACCGGGGCCGCCGAGCACGACGTTCGCCTGCTCGGTCGTGCGCCTCACCATCCGCACCCCGCTGCTGGTCGGGATGACCTGTCCGCTGCGCGGCGATCCCGGTTCGGCGTCGCCGTCGAGCATCCCGGCCGCACCGAAGGCCTTGCGGACCAGGCGCACGACGGTCGCATGGTCGATGTTGCCGGCGACCGCGACGACCATGTCCTGCGGCCGGTAGCGCCGGCGGTAGTAGCGGTTGATGGCCGACCGGCCGATGGTCTCGATGGACTCGACGGTGCCGAGGACCGGCCGGGCCAGCGAGCCCCCGCCGAAGAGGACCTGGGCGAACTGGTCGTGCACCATGTCGGTCGGGTCGTCCTCGTGCATCGCGATCTCTTCGAGGATCACGCCCCGCTCGGCGTCGACGTCGGCCGCCCGGATGACCGAGGAGGTCACCAGGTCACCGACGACGTCGACCGCCAGCGGCAGGTCGGTGTCGAGCACCCGCGCGTAGAAGCAGGTGTACTCCTTGGAGGTGAACGCGTTCATCTCCCCGCCCACCGCGTCGATCGCCGCCGAGATGGCCAAGGCGTCGCGGCGACGGGTGCCCTTGAACAGCAGGTGCTCCAGGTAGTGCGAGGCACCCGCGAGGGAGGGTGTCTCGTCGCGGGAGCCCACGCCCACCCAGACGCCGACGGTCACCGACCGGACGGTCGGCACCGCCTCGGTGACGATGCGCAGCCCCCCGGGCAGGACGGTGTGCCGGACGAGTCCGCCACCGCCGTCCCCCCGGTGGAGCGTGCGGGTGGTCTGACGACCCACTCAGGCCTCGACGTCCGCGGTGTCGGCTGCCTTCGCCGCATCGTCCCCGGCCTCGACCGGGATCAGGGACAGCTTGCCGCGCGGGTCGACCTCGGCGATCTGCACCTGCACCTTGTCGCCGACCTTGACGACGTCCTCGACGTTGTCGACGCGCTTGCCGCCGGCGAGGCCGCGCAGCTTCGAGATGTGCAGCAGGCCGTCACGACCGGGCACCAGCGACACGAACGCGCCGAAGGTGGTGGTCTTGACCACCGTGCCGAGGTACCGCTCGCCGACCTCGGGCATCGTCGGGTTGGCGATGGCGTTGATCATCGTGCGGGCGGCCTCGGCCTTGGGGCCGTCGGTCGCACCGATGTAGATCGTGCCGTCGTCCTCGATGCTGATCTCGGCACCGGTCTCGTCCTGGATCTGGTTGATCATCTTCCCCTTGGGGCCGATGACCGCACCGATCTGGTCGACGGGGATCTTGATGCTGATGATCCGCGGGGCGTGCGGGGACATCTCGTCCGGGGCGTCGATCGCCTCGTGCATCACGTCGAGGATGTGCAGCCGGGCCTCCTTGGCCTGGGTGAGCGCCGAGGCGAGCACCGAGGCCGGGATGCCGTCGAGCTTGGTGTCCAGCTGGATCGCCGTGACGAACTCGCGGGTGCCGGCGACCTTGAAGTCCATGTCGCCGAAGGCGTCCTCGGCACCGAGGATGTCGGTCAGCGCCGCATATTGGTCTTCGACCGTCGACTGTGTCATCGTGTCCGAGATCAGGCCCATCGCGATGCCGGCGACGGGCGCCCGCAGCGGGACGCCGGCCTGCAGCAGCGACATGGTCGACGCGCAGACCGAGCCCATCGAGGTCGAGCCGTTGGAGCCGAGGGCCTCGGACACCTGACGGATCGCGTAGGGGAACTCCTCGCGGGCCGGCAGCACCGGCAGGATCGCCCGCTCGGCGAGCGCGCCGTGGCCGATCTCGCGGCGCTTCGGCGAGCCCACCCGGCCGGTCTCACCGGTCGAGTAGGGCGGGAAGTTGTAGTTGTGCATGTACCGCTTGCGGTTCTCCGGGTTCAGCGTGTCGATCATCTGCTCCATGCGGAGCATGTTCAGCGTGGTCACGCCGAGGATCTGCGTCTCGCCGCGCTCGAACAGCGCCGAGCCGTGCACCCGCGGCAGCACCTCGACCTCGGCCGAGAGGGTGCGGATGTCGGAGAGGCCACGGCCGTCGATGCGGACCTTGTCGCGCAGGATGCGCTGCCGGACCAACTTCTTGGTGACCGCGCGGAACGCCGCGCTGATCTCCTTCTCGCGGCCCTCGAACTGGCCGGCCAGCTTCTCCTTGGTCGACGTCCTTGATCCGGTCGAGCTCGGTCTCTCGGTCCTGCTTGGCGGCGATGGTCAGCGCGCTGGCCAGCTCGTCGCTGACCAGGTCGCTGACCGCCTGCAGGACGTCGTCCTGGTAGTCGAGGAAGCGGGGGAACTCGGCAGTCGGCTTGGCGGCGGCCGCAGCGAGCTGCTGCTGGGCCTCGCAGAGCGACTTGATGAACGGCTTCGAGGCCTCGAGGCCCTGGGCGACGACCTCCTCGGTGGGAGCGCCCTTGCCCTCGTTCTTGATCAGGTTCCAGGCCGCCATGGTGGCCTCCGCCTCGACCATCATGATCGCAACATCGTCACCCGCGATCCGGCCGGCGACGACCATGTCGAACACGGCCGACTCGAGCTGCTCGTGGGTCGGGAACGCGACCCACTGGTCGTCGATCAGGGCCACCCGGGTGGCGCCGACCGGGCCCGAGAACGGCAGGCCGGAGAGCTGGGTGGAGGCCGACGCGGCGTTGATCGCCACGACGTCGTACATGTCCTTGGGGTCCAGCGCCATGACGGTGATGACGACCTGGACCTCGTTGCGCAGGCCCTTGGCGAAGGTCGGGCGCAGGGGGCGGTCGATCAGCCGGCAGGTGAGGATCGCGTCCTCGGACGGGCGGCCCTCGCGCCGGAAGAACGAGCCGGGGATGCGGCCCGCGGCGTACATCCGCTCTTCGACGTCGACCGTCAGCGGGAAGAAGTCGAGCTGCTCCTTGGGGTGCTTGCCGGCGGTGGTGGCCGAGAGCAGCATCGTGTCGTCGTCGAGGTAGGCGGCGACCGAGCCGGCGGCCTGCAGTGCGAGGCGGCCGGTCTCGAAGCGGACGGTGCGGGTGCCGAACGAGCCGTTGTCGATCACGGCGTCGGCGGTGTGAATGGTCTGACCCTCCATGGGTCACTCTCCTCTTTGTTGCGGGAGAGCGGATCGCAACGCCGGTCTTCGATGGAAGCCTGCGGAGAGTCGTCGTCCGCCGGCCACTACCGAGGACCGGTACGCCGGGGCGAGCCGCTCGTCCTCGTGTGTGGTGGTGCGGAACTAGCGGCGCAGGCCGAGCTTCTCGATCAGCGCGCGGTAGCGGTTGATGTCCTTCTTCGCCAGGTAGTTGAGCAGCCGGCGGCGACGGCCGACCAGCAGGAGCAGGCCACGACGCGAGTGGTGGTCGTGCTTGTGCTCCTTCAGGTGCTGGGTGAGGTCGCTGATGCGACGCGACAGCATCGCCACCTGAACCTCGGGAGAGCCGGTGTCGGCCTCGACGCGGCCGTGGTCGGCGATGATCTGGGTCTTCGTGGCGGTGTCGAGCGGCACAGCTCTCCTTGATGTCTTCGTGGTGAGCTCCGCCCGGTATGGGTCACGCGCGGATCATGAAGGCTCACGCCGTGTTCACGGCAGTACCCGAGGCTACCAGCCGGAGGCCGCCCGGCCGAATCGGCGGCCGGGGAGCCGGCGGACCGGGAAACCGCAGGTCAGAGGGTGCGCTCGCGCTGGCCGAGGCCGGCCGGGCCGTAGGGGTACTCGGCGGGTTGCGGGTCGCTGACCGCGTCCAGCCGGGCGACCTCCTCGGGGCTCAGGTGCAGCCCGGCAGCGGCCAGGTTGGCGGTCAGCTGGTCGGTGGTGCGCGCGCCGAGGATCACCGACGACACCGCCGGCCGGTCGTGCACCCAGGCGAGCGCGACCGCGGCCATCGACCACCCGCGGGCCTCGGCCACCGCCTGCACGGCCTCGACCACCGCCCAGGTCCGCTCGCTGCCGGCCCGCTTGTCGTAGGCCTCGACGCCGCGCTCCGGGTCCTCGCCGAGCCTGGTGGCCCCGGTGGGCCGCTGGTCGCGGGTGTACTTGCCGGTCAGCCAGCCGCCGCCGAGCGGCGACCAGGGCAGCAGTCCGAGGCCGCTCTCCTGGCAGGCGGGGACGATCTCCCACTCGATCTCGCGGCCGAGCAGGTTGTACATCGGCTGCAGCGTCACCGGACGCGGCAGGCGCCGGGCCTCGGCCACGTCGACGGCCTTCTGCACCTGCCAGCCGGTGAAGTTCGACAACCCGGCGTACCGGACCTTTCCGGCCCGAACGGCGTCGTCGAAGAAGCCGAGGGTCTCCTCGACCGGCGTCATCGGGTCCCATGCGTGCACCTGGTACAGGTCGACGCAGTCGACCCGTAGTCGGGTCAGCGATGCGTCCAGCGCGCGGGTCAGGTGCCGGCGGGAGAGGCCGGCGTCGTTGGCGTCCGGGCCCATCGGGAACCGGGCCTTGGTGGCGAGCACGACCCGGTCGGTGACCTCGGCCGGCCGGTCGTCCAGCCAGCGGCCGATGATCTCCTCGCTGGCCCCGGCCGTGTAGACGTCGGCGGTGTCGACCAGCGTGCCGCCCGCCTCGACGAACCCGTCGAGCTGGGCGTGGCTGCCCTCCTCGTCGGTCTCCTTGCCGAAGGTCATGGTGCCCAACGCGTAGCTGGACACGACGGTCCCGCTCGAGCCGAGCGTGCGGTACTCCATGCCCCGGACCCTACTTTCGCCGGTCAGGCCGCGTCGCGGCGCAGGGCGAGGTAGGCAGCCCGGACGCCGACCGCCTTCTCCAGCTCGGCGGTGATCTCGTGGAAGAACTGCTCGCGGTAGGTGGCGTCGGTGACCGCGTAGACCGTGAAGTACAGCCCGGAGAACGCGGACAGGAAGATCGACACCTGCAGCAGCTCACGGGAGAAGCCCAGCCGTCCGAGCAGGAACGGGTGGGTCGGCGCGTCCCCGCCGACCCAGCTGTGGATGACGCTGTCGCTGATGGCGACCCGGCCGAACAGCAGGAAGAACAGCCAGACCGACACCGCGAGCAGCAGCACCTGGCTGGCCTGGGTGACGAGCAGGACCAGCAGCAGGTTGGTGCGCTGGCGGCGGTCCAACGGCTCGCTGTGCACGTCGGACAGGTCGTCGAGGTGCGGCTCCAGCGGAGTGCCCCGGACGGCCCGTCGTACGACGTCGGGGTCGAGGTCGTCGTTGACGGCGGCGACCTCCTCGGGCAGCCGAGCGACGAGGAAGCCCAGGGCGAGGGCGCCGAAGAACGCCACCGCCAGCCACAGCACCGGTCGGGACAGCGCCGATGAGACCTGCCACACCTCGGTGTTGATGAACAGGAACGTGATGAACAGCAGCAGCATCGGCAGCGCCCGGGTCACCAGCCGGAACAGCGAGCCGAGCTCGGCGAAGGTGCGGACCACCGCCCAGCGTGCGATCGGGCCGGCGTCGAAGACCTCGGCCGCTGCGACCACGGCAAGCACCGTGACGTCGGCCAGCAGCACCGCGAGCACCAGGTCCGGGTCGCGGCGCAGCACGGCGACCACTGCCGCCGGGCCCAGCGCGAAGATCGCAACCTCGACGACCCCGACCCGGCGCGGCCGCTCCAGAGCGCGTTGGCGCCGGGCCAGGTTGGCGACCGCCCAGACGACGATCAGGGCGACCACGCCGGCGACGGCCAGCAGCAGCCGCGCCGGCCACGGCTGGTCGGCGGGGACCGCCAGCAGCAGCGAGCCGAAGTAGGCCAGCGCCAGGAGGACGACCGACCGACCGTGCGCGAGGTCGTCGACCTCGATCCGGCGGCCCTCCACGAAGAACGGCAGGCCGTGCCGGAGGAACCACTCCTCGGTCTCCCGGGTCGCTCGCTCGTGCTCGTGAACCGTCACGACGCGGCGGTCAGGGCGCGGGCCTGGTCGACGTCCAGGGCCATCTGCACGAGCAGCGGCTCGACCCCGTCGAAGGTCACCGTGTCGCGGAGCCGCTCGAGGAAGTCGACGGCCACGTGCTCGCCGTACAGCTCGAGGTCGTCACGGTCGAGCACGTACGCCTCCACCCGCCGGACGGTCCCGCCGAAGGTCGGGTTGGTGCCGATCGACACCGCGGCCGGCAGCCGGGTGCCGTCGGCGCGGGTCAGCCAGCCGGCGTACACGCCATCGGCCGGGATGGCCGTGTCGTCGGGCAGGGCCAGGTTGGCCGTGGGGTAGCCGAGGCCCCGGCCCCGCCTGTCGCCCACGACGACCGGGCCCTCGACGCGGTGCAACCGGCCCAGCGCGGTGGCGGCGCTGGCGACGTCACCTTCGGCGAGGCACTGGCGCACGTACGTGGACGACCAGCGGGCGCGGTCGCCGGCGAGCGGTACGGCGACGACCTGGAAGCCGTGCCGGTCGCCCTCGGCGCGCAGCGTGGTGACGTCGCCCGCGGCGCGGTGGCCGAACCGGAAGTTCTCACCGACGTGCACCTCGAGCGCGTGAAGCGTCTCGACGAGCACCCGGCGGACGAACTCGTCGGGCTCCCACCGGGAGAGCTCAGTGGTGAACGGCAGCACCAGCACCGCGTCGACGCCCTGCTCGTCGAGCAGGGCGAGCCGATGGTCGAGGGTGGTCAGTCGTGGCGGTGCCGAGTCGGGATGGATCACCGTCATCGGGTGCGGGTCGAACGTGATGACGACCGCGTCGGCGCCGACCTCGCCCGCGCGGGCCACCAGCCCGGCAAGCAGCCGGCGGTGCCCGAGATGGACACCGTCGAAGTTGCCGATCGTGACGACCGATCGCGCGGAGCCGTCCGCTGCGTCGACGAGCACATCGTCGAGCCCATGCCAGACGTGCACTGCCGAACCTCCTCGCCCGCACGATCCGCCGGTGACCGAGGTCAGCGTAGAGCGCCCTCCCCGCGACGGTGACGCGCAGGAACGTCAGAAGGGTGGAACGTCCAACGGATCGTTCGGCGGGTCGGGATCGGCCTCCACGCGGTCCTGATGGTTCTGACGGATCGTGTCGCGCGAATCGTGGATGGCGTGGCGGAGTGCGGGTGGGTCGAGGTCGGGGTGGTCGAGCACCTGGTGGGGTGGGACCTGGTAGGCGCGGCCGGAGGGCAGGCTCCAGTTGGTGGTGCCGTCGGGGTCGACCCGCAGGTGGGTGTCGGTGAGGGTCTTGATCCGGTGGTGGAACCGGTGCACGGCGTGCAGGTTGGTGACCTGGGTTCGCCCGGCCGGCCAGGGTGTCAGGTGGTCGATGTCGGATCGGCGGGCCGGGATCCGGCAGCCGATGCCGCGGCAGGTGCCGTCCCGGGCGATCACGTGCTCGACCATGTCCTGGGGCGGGGTGTAGGTGTCGACCGAGACCTCGTCCAGGCGGCCGGTCCGCGGGTCGACCAGCAGTCGCCGCCAGGTGCCCTCGGCGGCGATCCGCCGGGCCAGACCTGCCGTGATCGGGCCGGCCCCGGTCAGCTCGCCGGGCTCCTCGTCCAGCCCGAGCAGGGTGCTCGCGGCGACCACCACCCCGATCTGCGGGCGGCGGCCCTTGACCCTCGGCAGCGGGGCACCGCAGTCGGTCAGCGACTGGGCCAGGCCGCGGGCGCCGATGTCGGCCAGCACGTCCGAGCGCCGCTGGTCCAGCGCCGCTCGTCGGCACCGGCCGGGCCCCGGGCGGCGGTGGCGCAGCCGGTCAGCCACAGCCAGAACCCGTCGATCTCCTCCACCGAGGACGTCCAGGCCACCGTGGCGGTGCCGTCCTCCCCCGGATAGCGCAGCACCCGGCGGGCCGCGACCTTCGCGAGCCGGCGCTTCTCCGCCGCGGCCGGGTCCGCCGCGATCACCGCCCGGCGCAGCGCGGCCCGCAGGCCCGGCAACGTCTGGGCCGGTGCCCGGGACAGCACCCGGGCCTCCACCGCCGCCGCCGCGCCGTCATCCAGGACCGCGACCGCGTCCACGATCGCCAGCACCTTGGCCCGGTCGATCCGGCCCCCGGCCAGCGCCAGCCGGGTCCCCGGCAGCCGGACCAGATCAGCGGCCAGGTCCACCCGGAACAGCGCGCCCTGATGCGAGAGGTTGCTGGCAGCCGCGACCTCGGCTGCGGCCAGGTCCCGCGCCGACAGCGCTTCCGGTGCCCCACCGGCGGCGGCCACCCCCCGCCAGCCCCGGGCCCGCCGGGTCAGCTCCGCGGTGGCCGCCAGCTCCACCCCCGTCGCCCACGACGCCAGCCGGGACGCCGCCGCCACCGCCGCCACCACCCCGTCATCCGGCAGGACAGTCAGCGACGCCGCGGCCAACGCGGCCGCCACCGCGGCACCGTCCAGATCGGCCACCATGTCCGGTGCGGCCGCCACCGTCAGCACTCCCAGCAGATCTGGACCGCACAGCTCCGGCGGCAAGTCCTCCGGTGGGCCGTCGGCAACGATCAGCTCGAGGACGCGGACCCAGTCCTGCTCCAGCGGGTCGATGGGCAGCGGCGGCGCCTCCACGGTCACGGCTGCCGCCTCCCGACGTACTCGAACGTATGTTCGAATCCTAGCAGTCGGACGGTCACGAGGGAAGACCTGCGCACAGCACTTTCCGTTGCCCACCAACGGTTTCCGGGCCGCGACCCTCAGGTGACCTTGGTCTGCTCGGCGTACCGCGGGTCGTCCTGTTCGCCGGCCGCCACCACCTCAGCACACCTGCTCCACCGCACGCACCACGTCGACGTGCCGCACGTAGAGCGGCGCGAAACCGAGGCGCACCAGGTCGGGATGCCGGAAGTCGCCGACCACCCGCCTGGCGATGAGCGCCTGCACCACGCCGTACGCCGACTGGTGGCGCAACGAGACCTGGCTGCCGCGCTCGCGGTCGGCCCGCGGCGTGACGGCGTCGAAGCCCAGTGGCGCGAGCACCTCGTCAGCCAGCTCGAGGAACAACGACGTCAGCGACAGGCTCTTGGTGCGCACGTCGCGCATCGACAGTCCGTCGAACGCCCCGAGCGCCGCCTCGAGCGCGAGCATCGAGAGCATCGGCGGCGTGCCGTTGCGCATCCGGTCGATCCCCGGCGCGGGCTGGTAGCTGTCCTCCATCGCGAACGGGCGGGCGTGCCCGGTCCAGCCGGCCAACGGCGAGCTCACGGTCTCGTGGTGGCGCCGGGCCACCATGACGTACGCCGGGGCGCCGGGACCGCCGTTGAGGTACTTGTAGGTACAGCCGACCGCCATGTCCGCATCGCAGCCGCCGAGGTCGACCGGCAGGGCCCCGGCCGAGTGCGACAGGTCCCAGACGGCGAGCGCGCCGACGTCGTGCACGGCGCGGGTGACGGCGGCCATGTCGTGCGCCCGCCCGGTGCGGTAGTCGACGTGGGCGAAGCACACGACCGCGACGTCGTCGTCCAGCACGGAACCGACGGCGCCCGGTTCGAGACGCACCACGCGCAGCCCGAGCAGGTCGCTCACCGCGTCCGCGACGTAGAGATCGGCCGGGAAGTTGCCCGGCTCGATCACCAGGGTGTCCCGGCCGGGGCGGAGCCGGGCCGCCGCGACGAGGACCTTGAAAAGGTTGGCCGACGTCGAGTCGGCCACCACGACCTCGTCGTCGTCGGCGCCGATCAGCCGGGCGATCCGGGCACCGACCCGGCGCGGCGCGTCCCACCAGTCGTGGGTGTTCCACGAAGTGATCAGGTCCTGACCCCACTGCCGCTCCACGACGTCGCGCACCACGTCGGGCACCGCTGCGGGCAGCGCGCCAAGTGAGTTGCCGTCGAGGTAGACGAGGCCCTCGGGCAGCACGAAACGTTCCCGGGCAGCGGCGACCGGGTCGGCGGCGTCGAGCTGCTCGGCACGGGCTCGCGCGGCGGTGAGGTCCACCCCAGCACCCTAGGACCCCTCCCGGCGCAGGTCCGCGGCCTGGCAGCATGCCGGGAGTGACAGACAGGGCACTCGAGGTCAGGACCGTCCGACCGGGTGAGACGGGCTGGGACGCCCACGTCGGGCTCTTCGCCGACTACCGCGAGCACTACGGTCAGAACCGCGACCTGCGGGAGTGCGATCTGTGGCTGCGCGATCAGCTCGACGCCGGCCGGTACTACTGCTACCTGGCCCGCGGCGCCGGGGTCGGCCCGCCGGGATGGCGAACGTCGCGGTCTCCCCGGCGTCGATGGTGCTGTCGGTGTTCTGGGCGCTGCGGGACCTGTACGTGCCACCCGACCACCGTCAGCAGGGCGTCGGACGGGCCATTGTCGACGTCGTGGTCGCCGACGCCAAGAAGGCCGGCGCAGCCCGCGTCAGCCTGCAGACCGAGGTGGGCAACGACCGTGCGATGGCGCTCTACCGGGGCGCGGGCTTCGAGGTGGTCAGCGAGCTGACGATGCTGAACCTCATGCTGTGAGCACTCAGACGAAGACGGCTAGCGCTCTGGTGACCTCACCCCGGTCCTCGACCAGGGCGAGGAAAGCACCGTCCGGGCCGAAGACGGCGACCACACCTGGTGCGCCGCTCGCCGGCAGCGGGCCGCCGTGCGAGATGACGGCGGCGGCGTCGACGTCGAGGTCCCGGGAGGCGAACGCGGCCCGCGCGGCGTCCGCGATCGGCAGCAGCACGAAGTCCTCGGCCAGCGACTCGAGGCTGTGCGCGACCTCCAGCCCGTAGGGGCCGACCCGGGTCCGGCGCAGCATCGTGAGGTGGCCACCGACACCGAGCGCCGCGCCGAGGTCGCGGGCCAGCGCACGGACGTACGTTCCGCTGGAGCAGACCACGTGCACGTCCACGTCCACCGTCGTCCCGGCACCGGGCCGCGGCTCACCGACGTCGAACCGGCTCACCGTCACCGGTCGGGCCGCCAGCGCGACGTCCTCGCCGGCCCGGACCCGCTTGTACGCCCGCTGACCGTCGACCTTGACCGCACTGACCGACGAGGGCACCTGCAGGATGTCGCCGGTCAGGCTGCGCGCGGCGGCGGCGATCCCGTCTGCCCGTGACCGCGGACGCGTCGGACGTGGCGACGACCTCGCCCTCGGCGTCGTCGGTGACTGTCGTCGCGCCGAGCCGCACGGTTGCGTCGTAGGCCTTCTCGGTCAGCGTGAGGTGCCCGAGCAGCCGGGTGGCGCGGTTGACGCCGACGACCAGGACGCCGGTCGCCATCGGGTCCAGGGTGCCGGCATGGCCGACCTTGCGGGTGCCCGCCAGCCGGCGGACCCGGGCAACGACGTCGTGCGATGTCAGGCCGGCCGGCTTGTCCACGACGACCAGCCCGTCACCGGTCGCGGACATCGGCCTCGTCGACGGGAGACGTGGGCTGGGCAGGGTCGGAGTCGTCGTCGTCCTCCTCGTCGGCCCGGGGCGCCTTGTACGGGTCTGCCTCGCCGGCATAGGTCGCACCCGCGGCTGCGCGGTGCACCTCGGCGTCGGCAGCGGCGACCTTGGCGAGCAGGTCCTCGATGTGCGCCGCGTTCTCCGGGATCGCGTCGGCGATGAAGGTCAGGGACGGCGTGAGCCGTACGCCGGTCTGCTTGCCGACCTCGGAGCGCAGCACGCCGCGGGCGCTCTCCAGCGCCGCCGCGGTGTCGGCCCGCTCGGTCTCGTCGCCGAGAACGGTGTAGAAGACGGTCGCCTGCTGAAGGTCACCGGTGACCCGGGCGTCGGTGATCGTGATGAACCCGAGCCGAGGGTCCTTGACGCGCATCTCCAGCGTCTCGGCAACCACGACCTTGATCCGGTCGGCCAGCTTGCGCGCACGCGCGGCATCCACCACGGCTACTCGTCCTCTCTGGTCATGACTTCGTCGTCTGTGCCTTTGACAAGCTGCCTCCGGGCGGAGAGCAGATCCATCTCGGGGTGGCCCGCGACCAGCCGCTCGCACGCGTCGAGGACGTCGACGCAGTGCGCCCGGTCGGCGGAGACGACCGCCACCCCGACGAGAGCGCGGCGGTGCAGGTCGAGATGACCTGCCTCCGCCGCGCTCACGTCGTACTTCCTGCGCAGCTCAGCGACCAGGGGCCGCACGAGGGAGCGCTTCTGCTTCAGCGACCGGACGTCGCCCAGCAGCAGGTCGAACGCGACGCTGCCAGTAAACAACTCAGCACACGCTTCCTTGCTTTGACCGCTGGGTGGATCAGGCCCTGGCCTTCTCCCGCATCTCGAACGTCTCGATCACGTCGTCGACCTTGACGTCGTTGAAGGACCCCAGGCCGATGCCGCACTCGTAACCCTCGCGCACCTCGGTCGCGTCGTCCTTGAACCGCTTGAGCGACTCGACGTTGAGGTTGTCCGCCACGATGGCGCCGTCGCGGACCAGGCGCGCCTTGGCGTTGCGGCGGATCTCCCCGCTGCGCACCAGGCACCCTGCGATGTTGCCGAACTTGCTCGACCGGAACACCTCGCGGACCTCCGCGGTGCCGAGCTGCGCCTCCTCGTACTCGGGCTTGAGCATGCCCTTGAGCGCAGCCTCGACCTCGTCGATGGCCTGGTAGATGACCGAGTAGTAGCGGACGTCGACGCCCTCGCGGTCGATCAGGTCGGAGACCCGCTCGGCCGGCCGCACGTTGAAGCCGATGATGACGGCATCGGACGCGACGGCCAGGTTGACGTCGTTCTGGGTGATGGCGCCGACACCGCGGTCGATGACCCGCAGCTCGACCTCCTCGCCCACATCGATGTTCAGCAGGGCGTCCTCGAGGGCCTCGACGGCACCCGAGCCGTCGCCCTTGAGGATGAGGTTGAGCGTGTCGACCTTGCTCTGCTCCAGCCAGTCCTCGAGCGAGATGCGCTTGCGGGCCTTGGCCAACGTGGCGTTGCGCTGCATCGCCTGCCGCTTCTCGGCGATCTGGCGGGCGATCCGGTCCTCGTCGGCGACGAGGAACTTGTCGCCGGCGCCGGGCACCGAGGTGAAGCCGAGCACCTGCACCGGACGCGACGGCAGCGCCACGTCGAGGTTCTCGCCGTGCTCGTCGAGCATGGCGCGGACCCGGCCGTAGGCGTCGCCGGCGACGATCGAGTCACCGACGGCGAGCGTGCCGCGCTGCACCAGGACGGTCGCGACCGGACCCCGGCCGCGGTCGAGGTGAGCCTCGATCGCGACACCACGGGCCGGCGCGTCGGCGACCGCGCGCAGATCGAGCGCGGCGTCGGCGGTGAGCAGGATCGACTCGAGCAGCTGCTCGATGTTGGTGCCCTGCTTGGCCGACACGTCGACGAAGATCGTCTCGCCGCCGTACTCCTCGGCCACCAGGTTGTACTCGGTCAGCTGCTGGCGGATCTTTGCCGGGTTCGCGCCCTCGGTGTCGATCTTGTTGATCGCCACCACGATCGGGACGTCGGCCGCCTGGGCGTGGTTGAGCGCCTCGATCGTCTGCGGCATGACGCCGTCGTCGGCCGCGACCACGAGCACCGCGATGTCGGTCACCTTGGCACCGCGGGCACGCATGGCCGTGAAGGCCTCGTGACCCGGGGTGTCGATGAACGTGATCGCTCGCTCCTGGCCCTCGTGGGTCGTGTGGACCTGGTAGGCGCCGATCGACTGGGTGATTCCGCCGGCCTCGCCGGAGAGGACGTCGGTCTTGCGGATCGCGTCCAGCAGCCGGGTCTTTCCGTGGTCGACGTGACCCATGACGGTGACGACCGGCGGTCGCGAGACGAGCTGGTCGTCGTCCCACTCCTCGCCGAGGAAGTCGATGTCGAACGAGTCGAGCAGCTCGCGGTCCTCGTCCTCGGGACTGACGACCTGGATCGAGTAGCCCAGCTCGGAGCCGAGCAGCTGGAAGGTGTCCTCGTCCAGCGACTGGGTCGCGGTGGCCATCTCACCGAGGTGGAACAGCACCGTGACCAGCGACGCCGGGTTGGCGTCGATCTTCTCGGCGAAGTCGGTCAGCGAGGAGCCACGGGCCAGCCGGACGACCGTCGTGCCGTCGCCGCGCGGGACCTGCACGCCGCCGATCGACGGCGCCGCCATGTTGTCGAACTCCTGGCGCCGCTGCTTCTTGGACTTCCGGCCGCGACGCGGCGGGCCACCGGGACGCCCGAAGGCGCCGGCCGTGCCACCACGACGCGGGCCGCCGCCGCGGCCGCCACCGAAGCCACCGGCAGGGCGACCCGCACCCGGACCGCCGCCGCCGTAGCCGCCACCACCACCGGCACCGGGACGACCGGCACCGCCGGGAGCGCCGGGTCGGCCACGGCCGCCCGGAGCGCCCGGACGTCCGCCGGGACCACCGGGACCGCCGGGACCGCCGGTGCGACCCACGCCGGGGGCCGGCCTTGCCGGCATCATGCCGGGGTTGGGACGGGAACCGGCCGGTCCGCCGGCGCCACCGGGGCGCGCGGCGGGCGGACGCGGAGCCGCGCCTGGACGGGGCATGCCCGTCGCGCCGTCGGTCGAGTAAGGGTTGTTGCCCGGCCGCGGTGCGGCGGGGCGGCCCATGCCGCTCGAGCCGCCCGAGGTGAACGGGTTGTTGCCGGGCCGGGGCTGACCGGCCGGGCGCGGGGCCTGGCTGGGCCGGGCCGGGGCCTCGGGTGCCGACGCGGCAGCAGCCGCGGGGAGCGGGCCGGGAGTCGCGGCCGGGCCGACGGGCTCGGCAGCCGCGGGCGCAACCGGGGCAGCCGGCTCGACAGCCGCAGGCGCCTCGGGTGCCTCGAACGGTGCGGGGGCGGGCGCCTCGACCGGCGCCGGAGTGGGGGCCGCGGGAGCGGCCGGAGCCGCCTTCTTCGCGGCGGCCTTCTTCGCGGGAGCCTTGGCCTCGGCAGGTGCCGCGGCGGGAAGGGCGTCCCGGAGCTTGCGTACGACGGGGGGCTCGACTGTCGACGAGGCCGACCGGACGAACTCACCGAGTTCGTTCAGCTTGGCCATGACGACCTTGCTCTCGACCCCGAGCTCCTTGGCGAGCTCGTAGACCCGGACCTTAGCCACATCTCTCCTGTCTCGGTCCGGGCCGGATCATGGAGACCGGGGTTCGGACCGTCGTTACTTCACGGGGGCACTCATCGGTGCAGGCTCATCGGGTGCTCATGGCGTCTCGACTCGCTTCCGGATTGGGACGGTCGTGCTTAGGCGGGCCGCGGGCGTGCCACATCCGCGCCGAAGGGCGCGGGATCTGCTCGCGGTCCCAGGCAGTCTAACGCGTCAGGCTGCCGAGGGCATCCCGGCACCGGAGCAGCCGACCGCCAGGCGAGCCCGAAACCTCACGATCGGAGAGCGTCTGTGGCGTCTCGCGCCACGTTCGCTCTCCGATCCTTGTGCAACGGGGCAACGAACGGGCCCGGGCGGTCAGCGGCTGCGCTCGTCCGCAGCGGTGAGCTCCCGGCGTACCAGGTCCGAGGTCAGCGGGGGCGGCACGCGCAGCGCGCGCGGGAAGGCCTTCCGCCGCTCCGCCAGCTCGAGGCAGGCCGGATCGCGGTGCAGGTGCGCCCCCCGCCCGGGCAGCCGGCGGGCCGGGTCGGGCAGGAGGACACCCTCGCGGGCGACGACGCGCAGCAGGTCGGCGGCGTCGGCGCGCTGCCGGCACCCGACGCAGGTGCGGACCGGCGGGCTCAGACCGAGCTCTCGGCGTCGCCGACAGGAGCCGGGGCGGGCAGCTCGCGGGTGACGTCCGGCCGGATGTCGATCCGCCAGCCGGTGAGGCGGGCAGCCAGCCGGGCGTTCTGGCCCTCCTTGCCGATGGCCAGCGAGAGCTGGTAGTCGGGCACGGTGATCCGGGCCGACCGGGCGGCCAGGTCGACGATCTCGACGTGGAGCACCTTGGCCGGCTGCAGCGCCTCGGCCAGGAACCTCGCCGGGTCCTCCGACCAGTCGACGATGTCGATCTTCTCGCCGTGCAGCTCGGCCATCACGGCCCGGGCCCGAGCACCCATCGGCCCGATGCAGGACCCCTTGGCGTTGACCCCGGCTCGGTTGGACTTCACCGCGATCTTGGTCCGGTGCCCGGCCTCGCGCGCGACGGCCGCGATCTCGACGGTGCCGTCGGCGATCTCGGGCACCTCGAGCGCGAACAGCTTGCGGACCAGGTTGGGATGGGTGCGGGAGAGGATGATCGACGGGCCACGGGCGCCCTTGCGGACCTGGACGACGTAGCAGCGCAGCCGGCTGCCGTGCTCGTAGTTCTCGCCGGGCACCTGCTCGGGTGGCGGCAGGACGGCCTCGATCCGGCCGAGGTCGACGAACACGTTGCGCGGGTCCTTGCCCTGCTGGACCACGCCGCTGACGATGTCGCCCTCCTTGCCGGAGAACTCGCCGAAGGTCTGCTCGTCCTCGGCGTCGCGCAGTCGCTGCAGGATGACCTGCTTCGCGGTGGTGGCGGCGATCCGGCCGAAACCGGTCGGTGTGTCGTCCCACTCGCGCAGGACGTTGCCGTCCTCGTCGGTCTCCGCCGCCCAGACGGTGACGTGGCCGTTCTTGCGGTCCAGCTCGACCCGCGCTCGGGGCTGGTGGCCCTCGGTGCGTTGGTAGGCGATGAGCAGCGCCGACTCGATGGCCTCGACCAGCAGCGAGAAGGAGATCTCCTTCTCACGCTCCAGCGCGCGCAGTGCGCTCATGTCGATGTCCATGGCTCAGTCCTCCCCCGCTGTCTCGTCAGTGGTCCCTCGTGGGCGGTTGAACTCGATCTCGACCCGCCCGGAGGCGATCCGGTCCCAGACCAGCCGGGTCAAGGCGCCGTCGGACTCGACGCCGATGCCGTCGTCGTCGACGTCCACCAGCCGGCCGGTCAGCGAGGTGCCGTCGACGGTGGCGACCTTCACCAGCCGGGTGAGGTTGCGCCGCCAGTGCCGGGGCTCGGTGAGCGGGCGGTCGACGCCGGGCGAGCTGACCTCCAGCACGTACGGCGAGCCGCCCATCGGGTCGCGCTCGTCCAGGACGGCGGAGACGGCGGAGCTGACGGCCGCCACGGTGTCCAGGCCGAGACCGCCGTCCCGGTCGACGACCACGCGCAGCAGCCGGCGCTTGCCCGCCGGGGTGATGACGACGTCCTCGAGGTCCAGGCCCTCGGCGGCCACCACGGGCTCGAGCAGCCTGACGAGCGAGTCGCGGTCCGATGCCTTGCCCATGCGGACCTCCTCGCTCTGCTGTTGTCGTCCGGCGCACTCCGGCGCTGCCGCCGTGCGTCCTGCTCCGAGAGTAGCGGGTACCCGCATGCGATCATGCCGCCGTGCAGGACCGCCTCCCACGCCGCGCGGTGCTGGCGACCGGGACGGTGCTCAGCCTGGCTGCCTGCCTGCCCGGTGCCGACCCGGAGCCATCGCGCCCCGACCCCGACCTTCGGTTACGGCATCGCGCCGCCGCCGAGGTGCGCGACCTGGTCGCCGCGTACGCCGCCGTGGTGACGGCCTTCCCGCAGGCCGGAGCGCCGCTGCTGGGCATGCTGCGCGCCCTGGCCGCCGAGCACGAGGCGCACGTCACGGCACTGGCCGGGCCGGCCGCGTCCACCGCACCGTCACCGACGGCCTCGACCCCGGCTCCGCCGGCGGTGCCGTCGACGCTGAACGCGTCGATCGACTGGCTGATCGGGATGGAACGCACGGCGGCCCGCCGCCGGACCCGGCAGTCGCTGCGCGCCGGTGCCGACCTGGCCAGGCTCCTCGCCGGAGTAGGCGCCTGCGAGACCACTCACGCCGTGCTGCTGGACCGCGGGGCCAGCGGATGACCCGGCGCGCGGACCTGGCGGTGCTCCAGCGGGTGCTGGCGGCCGAGCACGCCGTCGTCTACGGGTACGGCGTGGCCGGCGCGCGGCTGCGCGGCGCGGCACGGCGGCGCGCCGAGAGCGGCTGGGCGAGGCACCGGGCCGGCCGGGACGCCCTCGAGCAGCAGGTCAGCGACCTGGGCGCCGACCCGCAGCCGCCCGCGCCGGCGTACGCCCTGCCGGCGCCGGTGGTCACCCCCGAGGACGCCGGCACCCTGCTCACCCTCCTCGAGGAGCGGCTGGCCGCGGTCTGGGCCGACGCCGTCGCCGACCTGGCCGGTGACCTGCGCCGGCAGGCCGTCGACGGACTGACCGAGGCCGCGGTCGCTGCCGCGAGGTGGCGCGGCGGCAGCGTGCCGTTCCCCGGCCTGCCCGAGCGGTAGCCGTCAGGGAGCCGTCGCGGGCCGCCACCGCTGCAAGGTCCGGCCACCACGGCGACTCGACCACGCAGCGCGCGAACAGCCACAGCCTCAGCCGCTCGGCGTCCACGCCGCACACGGTCGGCCATCCGCTCGGTCATGGCGTACGGGTCGGCGGTCAGCCGGCCAGGGCAGTTCCAGCAGGTGCTGGAGCAGGGCCGTCGTGTCCTCAGTTCTCCCGCCGGGCGGCTGATCCACACCGGATCGGTACCACGTGGTGGCACGGATCCGGTGTGGATCAAGGGCAGGCGGTCAGCGGCGGACGATGGTGAAGCCTCCTGCCACCACCGAGACCGGGATCTCGCCCGACGCCTTGCTCGTCGAGGCCCGCACCAGCCGGCCCCGACCGTCGTAGACCTCGACCCGGGCCGGACCGCTGCCCGGCACCGAGACCTTGGTCTGCTGGTGGGTGGTGGCCGCGCTGCGCAGCAGGGCCGTCCCGTGGCCGTCGCCACCGAGCACCAGCCGGGACACCAGGGGCTCGACCATCAGGGCGTCCAGCCGGGCCTCGTCCCCACCGGTAGCCGTGGTCGTCGCGGTCACCACCTGCTGCCCAGGCGGCAGGGTCACCGGCAGGGTCACCGGCAGCAGCGCCCCCGGAGCCGGCGAGTCGCCCTGCGGACCGATGTCGCCCGAGCGGACCGTGCCGAGCACGGTGTCCCCGGCGCGGAACGTCGTGACCGCGGTGCTGCCGGGCTGCAGGTCCACGACGGCGAGCACCAGCCGCTTCTCGCCCTTGCCGACGGTCACTCGCGCGCGAGCCGCCCGCGGGCAGTGCGGCGTAGCGCGTCGCCCTCGTAGTACGACTCCCCCGTCCACCCGCTCCCCGGCCTGACCACGTGCGCGCCGCCGCTCAGCACGCCGTCCTCGACCTGGACCGACCGGTTGCCGACGCGCTCCTGAACTGCCGGCGGTCCGGGCCAGCTCGGCGACCTCCGGACGCGCGTCCAGCGCAAGCATCGACAGCAGCCCGTGGATGGTCGACTCGGCCCCTCCGTTGTGGTTCACGTTGCCGTTCGCCTCGACGCCGTCCACCGAGCGGCCCGTCGCCGGGTCGTAGGCGGGCTGACCGGACGCGTTCGCGCCGAAGTACCAGGCCGCCATCACGCCGGCCAGCCGACGGAGCCCGGCGGAGCCGGTGACGTCGGCGGTGGCGAGCAACGACTGCAGCCGCGAGTCGACGCCGTAGGTGATCTGCGAGCCGTCGATCCGGGTCGGCAGCCGCCCGTTGTCGGGCCCGCCGGAGGTGAGCATCCATGGGTCGAAGACCGCGGAGTCCCGGGTGGCGACCGCGGCCAGCGATGCGTCACCCAGCGCCACCGAGGCGCGGGCGAGCGCCGCGGGCATCTGCGAGCCCCAGCCGTGCCAGATCGAGCGCGACAGCCCCCAGGGCCGCACGGCACCGAACGGCCAGCTGCGGGCGTCACCGCCGCCCAGGGCGGCCACGGCCTCGGCCAGCTTCGCCAGCGCGTCCCGCGCCGCCGGCGTGGCCGACCCGGTCCCGACGTACGTCGACAGCCCGAGCACGGCCTCCGCGGTCGCGTCGCCGCCGTCCACCACCAGCCAGGCGGGCGTCTGCTCGCCGTCGATGTTCCTGAACTGTCCGTAGCGCGCCAGGGTCTGGCGCTGCAACGCCGAGATGCTCAGGTCCAGCCGGTCCTTGAGGAACCCCGCGAAGCCAGGATCCGAGCCACGGAAGGCCGCGTAGCCCTCGCCGAGCGCCCACACCGTGCGGGCCAGCCAGTACGACTCGGCACTGTCCGAGGGGTCCGGCAGCTCCTTCGGGATGGCGCTGGGGTTGAGGGTGCCGTCCGGCTGCATCCAGAGCACGACGTTGCCGGCGTTGGTGCCGCTCGCGGTCTGGAAGTAGGCCACCGCGCGCAGCAGGTCGAAGGCCTTGGCCCTGCTGGCCAGGTCGCCGGTCTGCTGCCAGTGCCGCAGGTAGACGACCGACGCGCGGGTGACGTCGTCGGCATTGAAGGCGCCCTGCGACCAGCGTGTCGGTCGCGGGGTCGTGCTCCCCGCCACCGATCAGGTCGTAGTGGCCGTCGTCGCGCCGGTCGGCGTAGGTCCACAGCACGGCGAGCGGCTGGTCCGGCTGGTAGGTCGTGTGGTTCTCCTGGGCCGGCGGGGTCACGGTCGTGCCGAGGAAGTTCAGGTGGGCGAGGTTCGTCAGCGGTGCGGCGGCGGACGCCGGCGAGGTCGCCTGGCCCCACCACAAGGACGGAACAGACCAGCACGAGCACGAGAGCGCCGACGGTGCGGCGCGGGGCGCGGGTCACGGCGCACTCGTCCCGTCGCGGCCGTAGCGGTCCTCGAGCCGGACGACGTCCTCGCGCCAGCCCGGGGCCGCCGTGGAAGCCTCGACGAACACCGAGTCGTCGAGTGCCCGCAACCGGTGCAGCAGGCCCGGCGGCACGTGCACCGACATACCGGCCTGCAGGGGCACGGCAGTGAGGGCGTCGGCAGCGGTGCCGAGGTCGACCTCGGCACGGCCCGAGACAAGCGCGATCGTCTCGTCCTTCTCCTCGTGGTACTGCAGCGACAGCGACTCCCCCGCACGCACCGTCAGCAGCTTGCCGACGTAGCTGCCTTCGACCACGGCGAAGATGTCCTCGTGGCCCCAGGGCTTCTCGACCCGCTGGGCGGGTGTCGGTGTCGTGCCCTCGGTGGGCGCGTTCTGCTGACTGGTCTCGGTCATGCGGTCCTCACGTCGTCTCGTCGGTCGATGGTCGGAGTGGTCAGGTCGGGTCGGACGTGTCGTCCCTCGGCAGCGGACCGTCGCGCGGCGTCCGCGACAGCGACGGCGGCCAGCGCCTCGACCGCGCCCGAGCGCGGTGGCGGTCCACCAGCCGCGGCGCTGAGCAGGTCGGCAGCCGCGGCCCGGACGCTCTCGGCGTACACACGCTGCTTCGCGCCGTCGTCACCGAGCACCAGCTCGAGCACGACGCGGTGCGGCAGGTCGAGGTCGCGACCCCGCCCACGAGCCTGAGGCGGACCCGCATCGCGGTGAACGACCGTGGTCACGCCGCTGCCGGGGCCGAGGCGGTGCCCCGGCACGTGCAGCAGGTCGGCCGCTCGGGCCGGCAGGCCGGACGCCGTCTCGGCGCCGGCGTCGTCGGTCCACGCCTCCACGCGGGCCCGCAGCGGGATCCAGCCCTCGACCCGCACCTCGGCCGCGCCGTGGTCGAGGCGCAGCTGCTGCCGCTCGCACCGGGCGGCGTGCGTGAAGCCGTGGGTGTGGGTCGCCAGCGCGCCACCGGCGTGCAGGGCCGTGGCGCTGACCAGGTCGGTGCTGCCGTCGGGCCGCTGCGTTGCCATTGCCGAGACCAGGTGCGGCGTGCTGCCGAGCAGCAGGTGCGCAGCGTCGAAGAAGTGGACGCCGTGTTCGACGAAGATCCCGCCGCTCACCGCCTCGTCCCAGAACCAGTGACCGGCCGGTAGGTCCTCGTCGCTGGCGTCGTTCTCGAAGCTGAAGACCTGCACCGGCCCGAGCAGCTCATCCTGCAGCCGGACCAGCGCCTGCAGCAGCGGGTTGTAGCGCAGCACGTGGTCGACGACGAGGACCCGGTCGGAGGCCTCGGCGGCGGCGGCCACCGTCCGTGCGGTGGGGAGGTCGGTCGCCAGCGGCTTCTCGCACAGGACGTGCCGGCCGGCGGCCAGCGCAGCCAGGGTGATCTCGGCGTGCCGGTCGGGCGGCGCGACGACGGCCACCACGTCGACGCTGTCGTCGGTGAGCAGGGTGCGCCAGTCCGTGCTCGCCGTGGCGCTCTGCTCGTGGGCGAGGCCTTCGGCGCGGCTCCGGTCGGGGTCGGCCACCGCACGCAGCTCGAGTCCCGGGAGGTCAGCCATGGCGCCGGCCAGGAAGCCGGCGAAGCGGCCGGCTCCCGCGATCCCGAGGCCGAGGGTGCGCGTCACGTGTGGTCGAGCCTCGCTACGCCGATCTTGGAGTCGGCCATCCCGTAGAACACGAACCGGACTCCGTCGACCTGCTCGATCGCGGTCGGGAACACGACGTTGGGAACGGTGCCCGCGCGCTCGTCCTCGGTCTCCGGGGCAAGGATCGGCTCGGCCGTGCGGGAGAGCACCCGCGACGGGTCGTCCGGGTCGAGCAGCATCGCACCGGCGGCGTACTGGACCCGCTGGGTGGTCGGGTCGAAGCCGACCGGCATCTCGCCGGTCACCCCGTGGTGGATGAGCAGCCAACCCTCGTCGACCCGCAGCGGAGGCGGCCCGGCGCCGATCTTCAGCTCCTCGTAGGGGTGCTCGGACATCGCGACGCAGCGGTGGTCACGAGGCCGGGCCAGCGCCCGGACGTCGGCCCGCACCTCGTCGACCGGCACGTAGGAGATCCAGATTCCGGGCCGCTCGTCGGTGACGCCGGCCGGCAGGTGCACGGTCTCGCCCTCGCGGAACCAGCCCAGGTCCCACATCGGCCGGTGCAGCATCGCGTAGGCCGGCCGGCCGTGCGGGTCCGGCACCGGCTCGGGGAAGAACACCGCGTCCTTGTTGGGGAACATGGTCAGGTCGGTGTCGAGGTCGGGCTGGTAGGCGAACTGCACCGGACCCAGCCGGCGCCACTCACGAAGGTCGGCCGACACCGCGAGAGCCAGCCGGGGACCGAGCGGGCCGAACGCGACGTACGTCATGAGGTGCAGGCCGAGCGACCGGACCCAGGTGGTGCGCGGGTCCTCGACACCGGCGTTGTTCGCGCCGCGCTCCCAGCCCTCGTCCGGCGCGAGGACCACGCCCTTGCGCTCGACGCCCACCGGCACGCCGTCCTCGAGCAGCACCTCGGCCAGCCCCACCCGCGAGACGTTGCCGGCGGCCACCAGGCGGGGCAACAGGTGCAGCCGACCGTCCGGCGTGCGCCCGCTGGCCGGGTTGAGGACGCCGAGCTCCTCCAGCGGGTCGCCGGGCCGTGGCGACATCACCACGCCGAGCCGGGTCAGCATGTACGGGACGGTGGTGGTCTGGGCAGGCACGATCAGCCTTTCACGCCGGAGCCGAGCTCGGAGGAGGTGAAGTGCCGCTGGAAGGCGACGAACAACGCCACCGCGGGCGCGGCGAGCACGACGGCTCCAGCGAGGATCGCGCCATAGGGGTTGCTGGCCCGGCCGGCGACGTTGGACAGGTAGTTCGCCAGCGACACCGCCAGCGGCTGCAGGTCGGAGTCCTTGGTGATGAGGAACGGCCAGAGGAACTCGTTCCACGGCCCGATGAAGGTGAGCAGGACGGCGGTCAGCAGGGCGGGGCGCACCAGCGGAAGCGCGATGGACCAGAGGATCCGCAGCTCGCCGGCGCCGTCGATGCGCGCGGCCGAGAACAGGTCCTCCGGCAGCTGCAGGAAGAACTGACGGAAGATGAAGACCGCCGTCGAGTTGATGGCGAACGGCACGATCATGCCGAGGTAGGAGTCGGCCAGCCCGTAGCTGCGGACGATCATCACGTAGAGCGGGATGATGAGCAGCTGGAACGGGACGAGCTGCACGAGAAGCATGGCCGCGAACAGCGTTCCCCGGCCGCGGAAGTGCAGCACGGCCAGTGCGTAGCCGGCCAGGACCCCGAAGACGACCGTCCCCAGGATGACGCCGCCGGTGAAGATGCCGGAGTTGACCAGCGACCCGAGCAGGTCGACCCGCTCGTTGATCTGCCGGTAGTTGTCCAGCGTCCAGCCGCCGATCGGGAAGGCTCCCCTGAGCGACGTGTCGGACTTCTCCTGCAGCGACCCGACGAGCATGTAGTAGAAGGGGAACAGGAACACCGCGGCGCCCAGACCCAGGAGCACGAAGCGGGCAACGTAGGGCAGGTCGACGCGCCGGCGCTCCCGTGGAGCCACGCGTGGGGACTCGCTCATGTCAGTCCCTCTCCAGGACGCGGCGGCTGATCAGCGAGATGGCCAGGACCGCCAGCACGAGCATCACGCCGATGGCGGACGCGACGTCCGGGTTCCCCTGCTCGATCCCCTTCTGGTACATCACCAGCACCGGGGACGCCGAGGCGCCGTTCGGCCCGCCCCCGTTGGTGAGCAGGTAGGGCTCGGTGAACAAGTTGGCGCCGGTGATGGTCGCCAGGATCACGACCAGGGTCGTGGCCGGCCGGACGCCGGGGATGGTGACGTTGCGCATCTGCTGCCAGCGGTTCGCGCCGTCGACGCTGGCCGACTCGTACAGCTCCTTGGGCACCGACTGCAGCGCGGCGAGGTAGAGCAGGATGTAGAAGCCGAGCTGTTTCCAGGTGACGAAGAAGGCGATCAGCGGCATAGCGAGGGTGGAGTTGATCAGCCAGGACGGCTCGGGCGCCAGGCTGCCGAGCAGCTGGTTGACCATGCCGCCCTTGGAGAACAGGAACAGCCAGACCGCAACGACCGCGACGCTGGCACTGATGTAGGGCACGTAGTAGCTGACCCGGAAGAACGTCCGGCCGAAGATGGCGGCGTTCAGCGCGTTGGCCAGCAGCAAGGACAGCCCGACCGTGAGCGGCACGTTGATGACCAGGAAGATGGCCACGTTGACGAACGAGCGCCGCACGTCCGGGTCGCTGAGGACGGTCGCGTAGTTGTCGAACCCGACGAACGGCCGCGGCACGCTCGCACCCGGCGCGGTGAAGAAGTAGTCGTGGAAACTGATCCAGACGGCGAGCCCGAGCGGGTACGCGAACACCGTTGCGAGGAACGCGGCGTAGGGCGCCGCGAACGCGATGCCCAGCGGCTGGCGACCGAGAACGGCCGCCAGCCGGCTGCGGCGAGGACCGCCCGCAGACTGAGAAATCTGTGCTGTCGTCATGGCAGCGGTCGGGTCAGGACTGGCCGGCGAGCGCGTCGACCTCGGTTGCCGCCGTCGACAGGAAGTCGTCGGCCGAGGTCTTCCCGAAGATCACCGCCGAGCTGTACTGGTCGCGGAACTTCTGCCAGACCTCGATCGAGTTGGGGACGTTGGGCACCTCGACGGTGCGTGCGGCCTGCGCCGCGAACGAGGTGTAGTCGGCGTGGCTGGAGAAGTACTCCGGGTAGGCGGCCTCGAGGTCGCTGCGCAGCGGCATCTGCCCGGTCTTGTCCAGCAGCGAGCCGTCCTGCTCCTTGCTGGTGGCGAACTTCAGCACGCTCCACGCGGTGCCCTTGGCCTTGCAGGCCGAGTAGATCGCGACGTTCTTGGCGTCGGAGAACGTGTAGGTCTCCTCCGCGGAGATGCCGCCTGAGGTCGGGACCGGTGCCGCACCCCAGTTCACCTTGTCGCCGTAGACCGCGATCGCCCATGGGCCGACGATCGACATCGCGGCCTTGCCGTCAGCGAACGAGTCGCCGTTGTACTTCTCCTTCTGCGCGTAGCCCTTCTCGTACATCGTGGCCCAGAAGTCGGCGACCGCCTTGCCGTTCTCGTCGTTGAAGGTCGCCTTGCCGTCCTCGACCAACTGCTTCCCGCCTGACTCGGCGGCGTAGAGCGGGTAGAAGTCGAACCAGGACTGGAAGAACTCGCTGCTCGGGGCCGGCCAGATGGCCGCCTGGGCCGCACCGCTCGTCACGATCTTGTCGCTCGTCGCGAAGAACTCGTCGTACGTCGACAGCGGCGGGTTCTCCGGGTCGACCCCGGCCTTCTTCAGCAGGTCCTTGTTGTAGAAGATCATCACCGGGTTGGACTTCCACGGCAGCTGGTAGTACTTGCCGTCCGGGGACGTGTACTGCGCTGCGTTTTCGCCGGTGCGCGACTCGATGTAGTCCTTTCCGCCGGGGAAGTCGTCCAGCGCGACCAGACCGCCCTGCTTCTGGAACCCCGGCACGGCCGCCGGCGCGGTGTTGAAGACGAGGCACGGAGCGTTGCCGGCCGTGATCGCCGCGCCGATGACCTCCTCGGAGGTCTTGCCGGCGGGGATCTCCTGGGCGGTGACCGTTTCCTTGGGGTTCTTCGCGTTCCAGGCCGCCACCATCTCCTTGCCCCAGGCCAGCTCCTCGGGGTTGTTCGAGAGCCAGATCTTGATCGCGCCCTTGGTGGCGAGCTCCCCACCGGACGAGGAGCCGCCGCCACCGTCGTCGCCCCCGCAGGCGGACGCGCCGAGAGCGAGGGCGAGTAGGACGGCTGCGCTGGCGGTGCGGTTCATCAGTTCTCCGTTTCGGGGCGGTGCGACGGTGGGGACGTGCGGGGTGCAGCGGTGGAGGCTCGGATCACGAGGTGCGGCGGGGACAGTCCGACGTTGGCGGTCTCGCGGCCGTCGATGACGGCCATCAGCTGTTGGGCAGCGGCCTGGCCCCAGGCGTAGGCGTCGGTGCGGACCGTGGTCAGCGGCGGCTGGAGGTGCGCGGTGACCTCGGTGTCGTCGAAGCCGGTGATGGACAGGTCACCGGGGACGTCGAGACCGCGCGCGGCGGCCGCGGCCATGCCGGCGATGGCCATCAGGTCGTTGGCGTAGACGATCGCGGTCGGCGGGTCCGGCCGGTCGAGCAGCGCCTTCGTGGCATCAGCGCCGCCCTGGGCCGAGAAGTCGGAGACCACGCAGGGCCCCTCGGGCAGCCCGGCCGCCTCCAGCGCCCCTGCCCAGGCCTCGCGCCGCGAGGCACCGTGGACGAACTCGTCCGGTCCGGCCACGTGGGCGATGTGCCGGTGGCCGAGCTCGATGAGGTGTGCGACGGCGGCCGCGATGCCCGGGCGGTCGTCGACGGCGACGCACGGCAGGCTGCTGCCGAGGCAGTCCGGGCCGATCCAGACCGCCGGCAGGCCGACCTCGGCGAGCAGCGCGGGGCGCGGGTCGTCGACCCGCAGGTCGGTGAGGAAGACACCGTCGACGCGACCGTCCGCGGCCAGGCGCCGGTACCCCGCCAGCTCGCGCTCGCGGTCCGGCACGACCTGCAGGAGCAGGGACTGGCCGAGCGGAGCCAGAGCCGACTCGATACCGGCGATGAACGCCGGTGAAGAACGGGTCCGAGCCGAGGGTCTCCGGCGGGCGGGCGATCACCAGGCCGACCGCCAGCGCCCGGGACGCCGCCAGGGCCCGGGCCCGGTGGCTCGGCGTCCAGCCCAGCTCCCGCGCCACGGCAAGGATCCGGTCCCGGGTCTCGGGGGCCACCCCCGGCCGCCCGTTGAGCGCGAAGGACACCGCGCCCTTCGAGACGCCCGCCTCGCGGGCGACGTCGGAGATGGTGGGGCGACGCGAGGTCATAAGGTCTAATAAAGCGGTTTAGTTACCAGGATGTCAACAGCGCCCCCTTTGCTCCGGTGCGTCAGCTGCCGCGCAGGACGTCGTAGCCCAGCCGGAGCACCAGGCCGGCGACGACGACCAGGAAGACCACCCGCACGAAGCGGCTGCCCCGCCGGATCGCGGTGTGCGCCCCGAGCCAGCCGCCGGCCACGTTGCACACCCCCATCGCCAGGCCGAGCCGCCACAGCGGTGCGCCCTGCGGCACGAAGACGAGCAGCGCGCCGGCGTTGGTGGCGAGGTTGACGATGCGCGCCGTCGCCGAGGCCGGCAGGAACGCGTAGCCGAGCAGCCCGACCAGCGCGACCACCAGGAAAGCGCCGGTGCCCGGGCCGAAGATGCCGTCGTAGAAGCCGATCGTGGCGCCGGCCCCTGCCGCGACCAGATGGTGCCGGTGGCCGGTGAAACGCAGCCGCTCCTCGAGCCCCATCCGCGGCCGGGCCACCGTCCAGGCGGCGACAGCGACGAGCAGCACCAGCACCAGCGGCCGGAACACCTCCCGTGGCAGCAGCGACGCGCAGAGCGCGCCGGCCGCGGCGCCCACCAGAGCGACGCCGGCCATCGGCAGCGCGGTGCGCAGGTCGGGACGGACGCGACGCTGGAAGGTCAGTGCCGCCGCGGCCGTACCGCAGACCGACGAGAGCTTGTTGGTCGCGAGCACCGCGGCCGGCGAGGCGCCCGGCAGCACGAGCAGCAGCGCCGGGAGCTGGATCAGCCCGCCGCCGCCGGAGACTGCGTCCACCCAGCCGGCGAAGGCAGCGGCCGCGCAGAGCAGCAGCACCTCGTGCAGACCGGGCACCGGCTCAGTTCCGCCATGCGTCGACGACCGCGAGCAGGTCGCCGAGCCGCTGCACGACGGCGTCCGGGTCGCCCTCGACGTGCCCCTTCTGGGCGTCGGGTATCGCGCTGTGCGGCACCAGCACGGCACGCATCCCCACCTGCTTGGCGCCGTGGATGTCGTCGAACGGCCGGTCGCCGACGAAGACCGCGCGGGCCGGGTCCGTCACCCCCACGGCCGAAAGCGCCGCCCAGAACGCCTCCGGGTGCGGCTTGGTCCACGGGATCTCGCTGGAGTAGACGGCGCCGTCGATCAGCGACAGGATGCCGTCCCGCCGGAAGACCTGCTCGTGGTGCTCGCGGGTCCACAGGGTGTTCGAGAGGACGCCGACCCTGATGCCGCGGTCCCGTAGCCCGGTCAGCAGGTCGGGGACGTCCGGGTCGGTGAAGGTGTGCGGCTCCCAGAAGGCGTGGTAGGCAGCGAGTGCGCGCTCGTGCCGCTCGCCCGCGATGTCGACGCCGACGCTGCGGAAGATCTCGTCCAGGGTCGCCGAGCGATGGTGCTCGCGGCCGGCCCGCCAGGCGTCGTCCTCGGCGGAGAGGATCCGCGCCGAGAGCTCGTCCGCGTGCTCCGGGCGGTAGACCTCGGCGTAGCGCCGCCACTGCTCCCGCAGGTCGATGGTGTGCCAGGGCGTGAGGGTGCCGCCCCAGTCGAAGACGACGGCCTCGACCGCCGTCACGAGCGAGCAGAACGGACGACGTGCGCCGCGGCCTCGGCGACGACAACGTCCTCGCGCTCGCCGGTACGCCGGTCGCGCACCTCGACCACGCCGTCGGCCAGGCCCTTGCCGACCACGACGATCGTCGGCATGCCGAGCAGCTCGGCGTCCTTGAACTTCACCCCCGCCGAGACCCCCCGGCGGTCGTCGAAGAGCACCGTCAGGCCCTGCGCCACCATCTCGTCCGACAGCGTCTGGGCGGCCTCGAGCACCGCGTCGTCCTTCCCGGCGGCCACCACGTGCACGTCGGCCGGCGCCACCGCTCGCGGCCAGCAGAGACCCTTGTCGTCGAGCGTGGCCTCGGCGATCGCCGCCACCGCACGGGAAGGTCCGATCCCGTACGAACCCATGGTGACGACGACCTGCTTGCCGTTCTCGTCGAGGACCTTGAGGTCGAGGGCGTCAGCGAACTTCCGGCCGAGCGCGAAGATGTGGCCCATCTCGATGCCCCGGGCAGTCACCAGGGTGCCGCCGTCGCCGTTGGGGCACGGGTCGCCCTCGGAGACCGACGCCGCCTCGATGGTGCCGTCGCCGTTGAAGTCCCGGCCGGAGACCAGGTCGAAGACGTGCCGGCCGGGCTCGTTCGCGCCGGTGATCCAGCGGGTGCCTTCGACCACCCGGGGATCGAGCAGGTAGCGGATCGCCGAGGGCTTGTCGGTGCCGAGGGCCGCCGGTCCGATGTAGCCACGGACCACCCCGGGGGTGGCCGCGAAGTCCTCCTCGGTGAAGGGCTCGACGACGCAGGGGTGCACGACCGCCTCGAGCCGTTTCGCGTCCACCTCGCGGTCGCCGGGCACTCCGATGGCGAGCAGCTCGGTCTTGCCCTCCGGTGTCCGCAGCTTCACCACGACGTTCTTCAGCGTGTCGCCGGCGGTCCAGTCCCGGTCGTCACGCCGAAGGTCCGCGCGGCTGTTGGCCAGCGCCACGAGGGTCTCGATCGTCGGGGTGTCGGGGGTGTCCTCGACGTGCGCCGCCGGCACGTCGTCGTACGGCTGGATGTCGGGCACCAGGGTGCGCAACGCCTCGACGTTGGCCGCGTAGTCGCACGTCGTGCACCGGACGTAGGTGTCCTCGCCGACCTCGGCCGGGGTGAGGAACTCCTCGCTCTTCGAGCCGCCCATCGCGCCGGAGAGCGCGGACACGATGACGTAGTCGAGCCCGAGCCGGTCGAAGATACGCACGTAGGCGTCACGGTGCGCGGCGTACGACCGGTCCAGCCCGGCGTCGTCGATGTCGAAGGAGTAGGAGTCCTTCATCACGAACTCGCGGCCGCGCAGCAGGCCGGCGCGAGGCCGCTGCTCGTCACGGAACTTGGTCTGGATCTGGTAGATCCACAGCGGGAGGTCCTTGTACGACGAGTACAGGTCCTTCACCAGCAGGGTGAAGAACTCCTCGTGGGTCGGGCCGAGCATGTAGTCGGCGCCCTTGCGGTCCTTGACGCGAAACACGTCGTCGCCGTACTCGGTCCACCGGTTGCTCTTGTCGTAGGGCTCCTTGGGCAGCAGCGCCGGGAAGTGCACCTCCTGCGCACCCATCGCGTCCATCTCGTCCCGGATGATCGTCTCGATGTTGCGCAGCACCCGCCAGCCCAGCGGCAGGTAGGTGTACCCGCCGGGCGCCGCCCGGCGGATGTAGCCGGCGCGGACGAGCGCCCGGTGGCTCGGGACCTCAGCGTCGGCCGGGTCCTCGCGAAGCGTGCGGAGGAACAGGGTCGACATGCGGAGCAGCACTGGTGATCCCCTCGAAGGTGTGGTGTCGCCCGAAGGATAACGACGGGCACGCCGGGTGGCCGACCAGGTTTCGCTCCGGACGGCTCAGCGGAAGGCGGTGGCCTGGATGCCGTAGAGCTCGGCGTACCGGCCGCCCAGCGCGATCAGGTCGGCGTGGCTGCCGACCTCGGCCACCCGGGCTCCGTCGAGGACCACGATCAGGTCGGCCATCCGGACGGTGGAGAAGCGGTGCGACACCAGCACCGTCACCCTGCCGTTGGACACCTGCTCGCGAGCCGCCGCGGCGAACCGCTCGAACAGCGCGTGCTCGGTCTCCGCGTCCAGCGCCGCGGTCGGCTCGTCCAGCATGAGCAGCAGCGGCTCGTCCCGCATGAAGCCACGGGCGAGCGCGAGCTTCTGCCACTGACCGAAGGAGACCTCGACGCCGTCGTCCCAGCTCGGCCCCAGCTGGGTGTCGAGACCGTCCGGCAGCCGCTGGACCACGTCGTCGGCACCAGCCCGGCCGACGGCGGTCGAGGCGGCGTCCCGGTCGCCCAGGCGCCCGAGCTCGCCGAGCCCGATCCCGTCGAGGACGTGCAGCTCGAACCGGAAGAAGTCCTGGAACGCCCCCGCCAGGCGGCCGCGCCACTCGGGCACCGACATCGAGGCGAGGTCGACCCCGTCGACCTCGATCCGGCCCGAGTCCGGGTCGTAGAGCCGGGCCAGCAGCTTGACCAGGGTGGTCTTGCCCGCGCCGTTGTCCCCGACCACCGCGACCACGGCAGCCGGCGGGCAGGTCGACGCTGACGTCGTCGAGCACCAGCCGGTCGGTGCCCGGGTACCGGAAGGAGACGTGGTCGAAGCTGATGCCCTGCGTCAACCGGGCCGGCGGTGTCCCGTCGGACCGGGCGTCGACCGCCGCGGCGTAGTCCTCGAGCCAGATCAGCCGGCGCGAGATGTCCAGCCAGATGCTGCGCAGGAAGCCGAGCTCGCCGACCGCCGCCCCGACGAACTGCGAGAGCTGGCTGCCGACCACCAGCACGAGCACGACCGACCCGGCGGAGGCGTCGACGACGCTCGCCGTGAACACCACGGCGCCGACGTAGCCCAGCCCGAACACCGCCCAGGCCAGGCTGCTCCACAGCGCGGTCCCCCACTTGGCCCGCCGCATCGGCCCGTACAGCGCCCGCCACTCGGCCCGGCGGCGCTCGGCGAGGTCGAGGCCGTTGCCGGTGACCCGCAGCTCCTTGCCCGGCGGGGCGGTCGTCCCGAGCACGAACAGGTGCCGCACCCGTCGCTGGTGCTGGGCCTCCCGCCGCAGCACGGCCTGCTCCACCCCCGGCCGCCAGGTCGCGGCGACCACGGTGGGCACCGCGAACAGCACCAGCAGCCCCAGCGCCGGGTGCACCCGGGTGACCAGCAGCACCTCGACGATCGCCAGTCGCAGGACCCAGCCGAGGGTGGAGAACAACGACATGAACAGGTGGTCGAGCCCGAAGGTGTGCCGCCGCAGCACCTCCAGCCGGTCCAGGTGCTCCCGCCGTTCCTGGTGGGCGACGGTGGCGACGGTGGCGTGCAGCTCGGCGACGTGGGCCTCCATCGCGATGGAGATCCGGTCGCGGAACCGACGGCTGAGCCGGTCGAAGACGACCTGCAGCCACCACAGCAGGGTCGCGGACAGCGCCAGGCCGATCGCGGCAGCCATCACCTTGTTGCGGGCGTCGTCGTTCACGCCGTCGACGAGCAGCGCCAGCCACAGCCCGACCAGTGACTGCGGCAGGGCGACCGCGAGAGTCATCACCAGCGACACGACGAGCAGGCGTGGCTCGATCGCGTAGGCGAGCTTGACCATCCGCCACAGCGACTCCATCGCCGGCGGCAGGTCGGCATCGCGTGCCTTCTCGTCCTCAGTCGAGCGACTCAACGACAACCTCCTCCCCCAGCTCGTCGTACTCGGTGAACCGGGAGGCCTGCAGCTCGAACATCGTCCGGTAGCGGCCGCCGAGCGCCACCAGCTCGTCATGCGTCCCCAGCTCGACGACGCGGCCGTGCTCGAGCACGCAGATCCGGTCGGCCTTGCGCACGGTGGAGAACCGGTGCGACACCAGGATCGTCGTGCACCCGCGGGTCTCGGTGAGGATCCGGTCGAAGATCTCGGCCTCACCCCGGACGTCAAGTGCGGCGGTCGGCTCGTCGAGCAGCACCACGCGGGCGCCCTGCCGTACGGCGGCCAGCGCGCGGGCCAGCGCGATCCGCTGCCACTGCCCACCGGAGAGGTCGGTGCCGCCCTCGTACCCGCGGGCCAGCACGGTGTCCAGCGCGGCCAGCGCCTCGGCCCCGGAGGCAGCGAGCGCGTCGGTGACGACGTGCTCCGGTGCACCCAGCGGCGCGACGTTGTCACGCAGCGGCAGCTCGTAGCGGACGAAGTCCTGGAAGACGGCGGTGACCTGCGACCGGTACTCGGACAGCGCCATCGCACGCAGGTCGACGCCGTCGACCTCGACGGCGCCGTCCTGCGGGTCGTAGAGCCGGCAGAGCAGCTTGGCCAGGGTGGTCTTGCCGGCGCCGTTGACTCCGACGACCGCCATCGAGGTGCCGGCCGGGACGGTGAGGTCGACCCCGTCGAGCACCAGCGGGCCACCCGGGTAGCCGAAGCTCACGTCGCGGAACCGCACCTCGGGCGCTGTCGTGCCCACCGCGTTGCCCCCGGTACCACCGGGCAGGGCTCCCGCCGCCGCCATCAGCGGCGGCAGCCGCAGGGTCGCGGCAGCGGGCGCAGCGGCGGTGTCGAGAGCCCAGCTCAGACCACCGAACGCGATCGCGCTCGCACCGACGGCCGCCTGCAGGTAGGTGGTGGCGGCACCGAGGCCGACCCGGTCGTCGAGCACCGCATCGGCCAGTGCCCAGAACACCAACGCGTTACCCGCGAGCACGACCAGCAGGGCGCCTGCCAGCGGCCGCTCGCGGAGCCGGGTGGCCTCCCACTGCAGCTCGTAGAGCCGGGTGCGCCGGGCGGTGAACCGTTCGACCACCCAGCCGGCGAGCCCGAACAGCCGCAGCTCCTTGGCAGCCGGCGGCTCGACCGCGAGGTCGTAGGCATAGGCCGCGTGCCGGTGCTCGGCCCGCACCTCCGGGGTGTTGCGGTCCTTCCAGACGCCGCTCTCGCGCAGCAGCCGGTGGGTGGCACCCCACGCCGCGAGGAGCACGAGCGGGGCCCACCAGGCGAACCCGACGAGGACCGCGGCAGACGCGACCCCGGACAGCAGCAGGACCAGGCCGCCGGCGATGAAGTCCATCCCCACCACGAGGGGTGGGCCGTTCATCCCGAGATCGAAGTCGCGGGCCATCGAGAGGTCCTCGGCAAGCTCGTTGCTCTCCAGGTGACCCATCCCCGGCGGGGTCACCGACGCCACCATCAACCGGTCGTGCAGCCAGTCGGCCGTGGTCGCCCCGAGGATCGCGCTGACCGCCTGCTGCAGCGGCGTGAGCACCTGCATCGTGACGAAGACGATGCCGACGAACGTGAGCGGACCGGCGAGCGCTGAACCGTCGCGCACCGCCCCGACGAGCACCCCCGTCGAGATCGCGAGCAGCGCAGGCATCGTCCCGCGCAGCAGGAGCAGCGCCCACCACCCGACCGCCAGCCGCGGCGCCGCCCGGAACAGCACCCGGAAGAACGTCGTCGTGTCGTGCCGGCGCAGCCGTTCGAGCATCAGAACAGCACTGACATGAACGAGCCGACGTCGGTGAAGCCCACCCGCCGGTACGCCGCCCGGGCCGGCTCGTTGAAGCCGTTCACGTACAGGCTGACCACGGGGGCGATCTCGCGCCGGGCGACCTCGGCCACCGTCGCCATCCCCGGCGCCGACAGTCCGCGGCCGCGCAGGTCGGGCGGCACCCACACGCCCTGCACCTGGCAGGCGGCCGAGCTGACCGAGCCGATCTCCGCCTTGAACACCACCCGGCCGCCCTCGATGCGGGCGAACGCGCGGCCGGCGCGCACCAGCTCGGCGACCCGGCTGCGGTAGGACGCACCGCCGTCCGGCCCGAGCGGGGAGACCCCGACCTCCTCGGTGAACATCGAGACGCAGGCCGGCAGCAGGATGTCGAGCTCGTCCGGCCGCACCCGGCGCACCAGCGGGTCGACCGGGATGGCGGGCGGCCCGGCGATGGCCATCAGCGGCTGCGGGTCGCGCACCTCGCGGGCCGGTCCCCACGAGGACGCCAGCGCGCGCCACAGCTCGCCGACCGCGGCTGCGGTCACCGACGATGGAGGCGCACCTGCGGCCCTGCCGGCGGCCGCGCTCGGCGAAGGCCCGGACGGCGTCCGAGCCGGCCTGCACCGGCACCAGGTTCGCGCCGGCGTGGCAGAGCGCCTCGAGCCGGCCGTCGACCGAGTAGCCCCACATCTCCCCGCCCAGCCGAGCGGGGTCGAGGCCGACGGCCTCCACCCGCGAGGCGACGAACACGTCAGCGACCGGATCGCGCTGCAGGACCTGCTGGACGTCGGCGAGGTCCTCCGGGCGCAGCACACGCAGCGACGTGCTGCGCAGCATCGCCCGACCCCCTCCCGTCTCGTGCCCGGCGGCGCCTAGGAGACGCTCACCGCAGGCTCGCCCGAGGCTACGCCCTCGGCCTGCATCTGCTCCGCGATCCGCATGGCTTCCTCGATCAGGGTCTCGACGATCTGCGACTCGGGCACGGTCTTGATGACCTCGCCCTTGACGAAGATCTGTCCCTTGCCGTTGCCGGACGCCACGCCCAGGTCCGCCTCGCGCGCCTCGCCGGGGCCGTTGACGACGCAGCCCATGACGGCGACCCGCAACGGGACGGTGAGCCCCTCGAGCCCGGCGGTGACCTGGTCGGCCAGGGTGTAGACGTCGACCTGGGCCCGGCCGCAGGACGGACAGGAGACGATCTCCAGCCCGCGCTGCTTGAGCCCGAGCGACTCGAGGATCTGGTTGCCGACCTTGACCTCCTCGACCGGCGGGGCCGACAGCGAGACCCGGATCGTGTCGCCGATGCCCTCCGCGAGCAGCGCCCCGAAGGCCACCGAGGACTTGATGGTCCCCTGGAAGGCCGGCCCGGCCTCGGTCACGCCGAGGTGCAGCGGGTAGTCGCAGCGCCCGGCGAGCAGCCGGTAGGCGTTGATCATCACGACCGGGTCGTTGTGCTTGACCGAGATCTTGATGTCCCGGAACCCGTGCTCCTCGAACAGCGAGCACTCCCACAGTGCCGACTCGACAAGCGCCTCCGGGGTGGCCTTGCCGTACTTCTCCATCACCCGCTTGTCCAAAGACCCGGCGTTGACCCCGATCCTGATCGGGATGCCGGCGTCGCCGGCCGCCCTGGCGATCTCCTTCACCTTGTCGTCGAAGGCCTTGATGTTGCCCGGGTTGACCCGGACCGCCGCGCAGCCCGCGTCGATGGCCGCGAAGACGTACTTCGGCTGGAAGTGGATGTCGGCGATCACCGGGATCTGCGACTTCTTCGCGATCGCGGGCAGCGCGTCGGCGTCGTCCTGGGTCGGCACCGCGACCCGGACGATCTGGCAGCCGGTCGCCGTGAGCTCGGCGATCTGCTGGAGCGTGGCGTCGATGTCCGTCGTGGGGGTCGTCGTCATGGACTGGACCGAGACGGGGGCGTCGCCGCCGACCAGAACTCCTCCGACGTCGATCTGTCGGGACACCCTCCGGGTGGCAAGCGGCCGGGGCGGCGTCTCGGGCATCCCGAGGGAGACGGTCATGCAGCCAGTATCGCTCCGGGTGGCGCGACCTGCCGACGGCGGCTACTGGCGGATGGACAGCGGGTTCACGATGTCCGCGGCGAGGGTGAGCAACGTGAGCCCGCCGAACAGCAGGATCACCACGTAGGTCACTGGCAGCAGCTTGTTGTAGTCGACCCGGCCCGGGTCGGCCCGACCGCGACGGGCAGCCAGCCAGGACCGGGCCCGCTCGTACCACGCGATGGCGACGTGCCCGCCGTCCAGCGGCAGCAGCGGGAACAGGTTGAAGACGCCGATGAAGACGTTCAGGCCACCCAGCAGCACCAGGAAGAAGATGGGTGCGCCGATCTCGATGGCCTCGCCCCCGATCCGGCTGGCACCCACGACGCTGATCGGCGTCTCGGCGTCGCGCTGCTCGCCACCGATCGCGTCGAACAGCTTGGGGACCTTCGAGGGGAACTTCGCGACAGCCCGGAAGGTCTGCTCGACGGTGGTGCCCAGGAACGAGACGGCTCCCCCGACGGCTTCACCGGGGCCGTAGTGCAGGATCAGGCGCGGCTGCCGCGGGGACAGCCCGATAGCCGACACGGTGACCAGCGGGCGCTTGCGCTCGGTGTCGGTGAAGGCCGGGCGCTGGGTCGCGACCAGGTCGGCGGTGGTGGTGCGCGCCTCGCCGTCGCGGGCGTAGCTGATCTCCACCGGTCCCGGAGGTGTCGACCGCAAGGCCTTGACCAGGTCTTCGTACGTCGGGACGGTCACGCCGCCGACCGCGGTGATCCGGTCGCCGGACCGGAGTCCGGCGACCTTCGCCGGCGCCACCGGGTCGCTCGCTCGGCAGGGGCGCAGGCCTCCGTCCTTGGTCAGGTCGTAGTCCTGCACGACGCACTCCAGCACCTGGCCGATCACCGGCTTCGACGCCATCGGGTCGAAGCTCTGGGCGGCCGGGTTGGGCAGGCCGGTGGTGATCGCCGCCGCGTAGAAGATGACCACGGCGAGCAGGAAGTGGGTCGCCGACCCGGCTACCAGCACGACGGTGCGCTGCCAGAGGGGGAACCGCCAGAAGGCCCGGTCGCGGTCCTCCGGCGCGACCTCCTCGAGCGGGGTCATCCCCACGATCTTCACGAAGCCGCCGGCAGGCACCGCCTTGAGGCCGTACTCCGTCTCGCCGCGGCGGAACGAGAACACGGTCGGCCCGAAGCCGGCGAAGTACTGGGTGGCCTTCATGCCGAACCGCTTGGCGGTGAGCAGGTGGCCGGCCTCGTGCAGGCACACCGACACCAGGATGCCGACCGCGAAGATCACCACGCCGATCCAGAAACTCACTGTGGCGGATCTCCCCTGCTCAGCTCGGCGGCGCGGTCGCGCGCCCAGGTCTCTGCCTCGACAACATCGGCAACGGTCGAGAGGTTCCTGACCTCGTGCTCGTCGAGCACCCGTTCGAGGGTGTCGACGATACCGGTGAACGGCAGTCGACCCGCGACGAACGCGGCCACGGCGACCTCGTTGGCGGCGTTGTAGACGGCCGGCGCCGTCCCGCCCGCCGTGCCCGCTGCGCGTGCCAGCCGCACCGCCGGGAAGGCCTCGTCGTCCAGCGGGAGGAACTCCCAGGTCGCCGCGGTGGTCCAGTCGCAGCCACTGGCTGCGCCGGGCACCCGGTCCGGCCAGCTCAGGCCGAGCGCGATGGGCAGCCGCATGTCCGGCGGGCTGGCCTGGGCCAGCGTCGAGCCGTCGACGAACTCGACCATCGAGTGCACGATCGACTGCGGGTGCACCACGACCTCGACCCGGTCCAGCGGGATGTCGAAGAGCAGGTGCGCCTCGATCAGCTCCAGCCCCTTGTTCACCAGGGTCGCGGAGTTGATCGTCACGACCGGACCCATGTCCCAGGTCGGGTGCGCCAGCGCCTGCTGCACCGTGACGTCGAGCAGCTCCTCGCGGGTCCGGCCCCGGAACGGACCGCCGCTGGCGGTCAGCACCAGGCGGCGCACCTCGTGCGGTGACCCGCCGCGCAGACACTGGGCCAGTGCCGAGTGCTCGGAGTCGACCGGCACGATCTGTCCCGGCGCGGCCGCGGCCTGGACCAGCGGGCCGCCGGCGACAAGCGACTCCTTGTTGGCCAGGGCGAGGGTCCGGCCCTCCTCGAGGGCCGCGAGGGTCGGGCCGAGGCCGATCGAGCCGGTGATGCCGTTGAGGACCACGTCGCAGGGCCACCGGGCCAGCTCGGTCGCGGCCTCCGGGCCGGCCAGGATCTTGGGGACCGGGTGCTCGCCCGCGTCGTACCCGCCGGCCTTCGCGGCCGCGTAGAACGCGAGCTGGAGGTCCTGCGCCGCGCTCGCCCGCGACACCGCGACGGCCTCCACCCCGAGCTCCAGCGCCTGTGCGGCCAGCAGCGCGACGTTCGCCCCGCCGGCGGCGAGCCCGACGACCCGGAACCGCTCCGGGTGGGCCCGGACGATGTCCAGCGCCTGGGTGCCGACCGAGCCGGTCGACCCCAGCACGACGACGTCCCGGCGAGCGCTCACCACTCCAGTGTCGGGCACGCGCAGCCATTACCCGACGGAGACCCAGGAAGCCGCCCTGCGGCTGCGGGGCTGGGCCTGCCGGACCCACCCCACGCTAGACCCGCACCGTGTCCTCCGTCGCCCGCCGCTCGTCCGGGCGCGCCACGACGTCGTCGGTGTCGCGGATCCCGTGCCCGGCCCAGAACCGGGCCAGCGGGGCCGGCGCCCACCAGTTCCAGCGGCCGAGCAGGCGCATCGTGGCGGGGACGAGCAGCGCCCGCACCACCGTGGCATCGACCAGGATCGCAATGACCATGCCGACCCCGATCATCTTGATGAACACGATGCCCGAGGTCGCGAAGGCCCCGATCACCACGACCAGCAGCAGGGCGGCGCTGGTGATGATCCGGCCGGTGCGCTGCAGCCCCGTCGCCACCGCCACGGCGTTGTCACCGGTGCGATCCCACTGCTCCCGCACCCGGGAGAGCAGGAACACCTCGTAGTCCATCGACAGGCCGAACGCGATCGCCAGCATGAGGATCGGCTGGGTCGCCTCGATCGCCCCGGTACTGGTGAACCCGAGCAGCGACGACAGGTGCCCGTCCTGGAAGATCCACACCAGGGCACCGAAGGACGCCGAAAGCGACAGCACGTTCATCACGACGGCCTTCAGCGGCAGCACCACCGAGCCGAACGCCAGGAACAACAGCACCAGGGTGACCCCCACGACGAACAGACCCATCCAGGGCAGAGTCGAGCCCAGGCTGGCCAGCAGGTCGCTGAGGTCGGCGGCCCGACCGCCCACCAGCGCCTCCGCCCCGGCCGGCGCCTGGACGGCCCGGACCTCGCCGACCAGCTCGCGGGCCGGAGCCGACAGACCCTCGAAGCCGTGTCGCACCGACACCAGAGCGGTGCCGCCCTCGGTGGTCGTCACGCCGGCGGACCGGACACCGGGCAGCGCGGCGAGCCGGCCGACGTACGCCTCCAGGTCCTGCCGGTCAGCAGCGGACAGCGTGCCGTCGGCGAAGGTGACGACCGGGTCGATGGTCGTCGTCCCCCCGCCCGGGAAGTCGGTCAGCAGGGACTCGGAGACGACCCGGCTCTCGGCGCCCTCGGGCAGTGCGCGGTGGTCGACGCCACCGAACTCCACCCGCAGGAACGGCAGACCTGCCACGAGCAGCAGGGGAACGATGACCGCGACGTAGGCGACCGGCCGACGCATCACGCTGTGGGCCAGCCGGTACCACGCGCCGTGCGGCTCCGAGGTGCTCCGGGCCGCAGGTCGCCGGCGCAGGAAGGGGATCCGGAGCGAGTCGACCTTCGGACCGAGGACCGCGAGCAGGGCCGGCAGCACCGTGAGCGCGCCGAGCATGGCCACCAGCACCGCTGCCATGCCGCCGAAGCCCATCGACCGCAGGAACACCTGCGGGAAGAACAGCAGGGACGCCAGCGAGATCGCCACGGTGAGACCGGAGAACGCCACGGTGCGGCCGGCGGTCGCCATCGTGGTGCGCAGGGCGGCCTCGGTGTCCTTGCCCGACCTGACCTCCTCGCGGAACCGGCTGACGACGAAGAGCGCGTAGTCGATCGCCAGGCCGAGGCCGAGCATCGTCACGATGTTCACCGCGAAGATCGAGACGTCGGTGACCTGGCTCAGCAGCCGGAGCATCGTGAAGGCACCGAGGATCGACAGCCCGCCGACCGCCAGCGGCAGGCTCGCCGCGGTCAGCCCGCCGAAGATGACCACCAGCAGCAGCAGGACGACGGGCAGCGAGATCTTCTCGGCCCGGGCGATGTCCTCGCTGACCTGGGTGGTGATGTCGCTGCTGATGGCCTCGTCGCCCCCGAGAAGAACGTCGAGCCCGGCCGGCCCGTCCCGCAACGCGGGCTCGAGCTCCTCGTAGGCCTCCATCACAGCGGCGTCGCCGGTCCCCGCGAGCTGCACGACCGCGTAGGTCGAGCGCCGGTCCTCGGACACGAACCGGTCGGCTGCCGGACCCGCGGTCCAGGTGGTGGTGGTCGAGGCCACCAGACCGCTTGGCAGCCCGGCGAGGTGCTGCTCGACGGCCGCCCGGAAGGCGGGGTCGTCGACGGTGCTGCCCTCGTCGCGGTAGAGCACGACGACGTCGGCGCCGCCCCGGCCCACCGTCGCCTCGGTTCGCTCCAGCGCCCGCGCCGACTCGCTGCCCGGGGTGTCGAAGCCGCCGGAGACCATGGCGCCGAAGACCCCCGTGCCCCACAGCGCACCGACGGCCATGAAGACGCCCGCCAGGGCCAGCACCAGGTGGCGGTGACGGAAAGTGAGGTGTCCCAGCCGGTCGAACATGGTGGCTCCCGTATTGTTCAGTGAACGGCGGTTGTCATTGTGAACAACGTTCACTATGCTGACACCGTTCACATGTGTCAAGGGTGTTCACCCACTCGTGACCTGAGACCGGGAGGCTCGGATGACAGTGCAGCAGCCGGTGGCCGCGGGCACCCGGCGGGCCCGGGTCCGGACCGCCACCACCGCCGAGATCAAGACCACCGCGCGACGGCTGCTGGTGGAGGAGGGCCCGGACGCCCTGACGCTGCGCGCCATCGCCCGGTCGATGGGCCTGACCGCCCCCGCGCTCTACCGCTACTTCAGCAGCCACGAGGAGCTGGTGGGCGCCTGCACCATGGACCTGCTCGACGAGATCACCATCACCCTCGAGCAGGCCCGCGACGCGGTCGGTCCACAGGATCCGGTCGGCCGGTTGATGGCCGCCTGCCGGGCCTTCCGCGACTGGTCGCTCGGGCACCCGCGCGAGTTCCAGCTGGTGTTCGCCTCGGCCGGCGAGGGTCGCACGCCCGGGCACGACACGGTAGGCCAGGACCTGTCGTTCGGCGGCGTCTTCCTCGGCATCTTCGTCGAGATCTGGCAGTCCCGGCCGTTCGCCGTGCCGGCCGAGGCCGACCTGCCCCAGCGGCTGGTCGAGCAGCTCACCGCCTTCTCGGCGGCGGTCGGCGGCGTGCTCCCGCTGGGAGCGCTGGCCGCCTACCTCTCCGGCTGGGTCCGGCTCTACGGCGGGGTAACCATCGAGGTCTTCGGCCACCTCGGCTTCGCCCTGTCCGACGCCGGGCCGATGTTCGAGGCGATGCTGGCGGACATGCGCCGCCAGCTCACGACGCCGCCGGCCTAGGTCCCGGCCGGGTCAAGCCGGAGCCCTGCGATGCCGAGATGACCGAACGTGTCGGACTTCACGCGTCACCCTGCCAGCAAGATGCTGACCCTCGACGAGGTGGCCGCCATGGCCAGGCTGGATCCGCAGATCGTCACCGAGGCCGTGCGTGACCGCAGGCTCAAGGGCGCGCAGGTCCGCGGCGCCTGGCAGGTCTCGGTCGGCGAGGTCCGCCGCTGGCTCGCCCGCCGCTGACGGTCTCGACCTGCCTCAACCGTGCCGAAGCCGGGCCCCGGCTTGCCCGGGGCCCGGCTCCGGCAGATCGGTTCAGCGTCGACGGTGCCGCCCGATCCGGACCATGCCGGCCCCGGCAGCCGCGGTGAACAGCCCGATCAGGGCGAGACCGGCAGGGTCGTCGCCGCCGGTCCGGGGCAGTACACCCGCGCTGGAACCGCCGGCCGCCCCGCCTGCCCCGGCGCCGGCACCGAGCACCTCGGTGCCGCCTGCCGCCTCAGCACCGCTGGCAGCGACGCCGGAGCCGACGGGGCCGGTGCTGCCGGCGGCGAGGAAGGTCCGGGCGGCCGTGCCACCGGCACCTCCCGAGCCTCCGGTGGCACTGGTGCCACCAAGGTTCTCCGTGCCGACTGTCCCACCGGGTCCGCCGTTGCTACCCGGGAGCGGGAAGCACAGCGGCAGGCCCATCGCCGGCAGGGTGATGCCGGTGGCCGACACCGCCACGGCGGTGCTGCAGGACAGCACCGCCCCGGTGTTGCCACCGATGCCCACGGCCGTCGCGGACGCGTTGCCCGTGCTGCCCGTGGTCGCCGAGCCCGCCCCGGCAGCGGTAGCGCCGCCGGACGCGCCGCCGGTGGCTGCCTGGGTGACGATGCCCGAGCCTCCGGAGGTCGCGCCGATCGCGATAGAGCCGCCGAACCGGGTGTCCCCGCTGGACCCGTCCACGTCGCCGGAGTACCCCGAGTTCCCGGAGACGTGCGCCCAGCCGCCGTCGCCGGTGAAGGCGAGCACGTACGGCGAGGCGTCAGCGTCGCCGGATCCGCCGGTTCCGGCACTCGCGCCGGTTCCGGTGCTCGAGTCGCCCGACCCCGCGTGACTGGCCGAGTGCGCGACCGCGTCCGCGTCACCGGACCCGGTTGCCCCGCCCGGGCCAGTGACGGCGAGAGCGAGCGCCCCGCTGCCGGAGGTGGCAGCACCCGAGTCTCCTCCCGTGCCGGACGCGTTGGCGCCGGCGTTGCCGGTCCACCCGGACGCCGCGGATCCGCTCCCCGTCGCTGTCGCGTCCCCGCTCGCGCCACCAACAGCGGTCCCGTCGACCGCTCCGGTGTCCCCGGATGTCGCGTGGACGGCGATGCCGCCGCTGCCACCGGACCCGGTGTCACCGGTGTCACCCGAGTCCACGTCGACCTCTCCGGAGTCCCCGGAGTGGCCGTCGACATCGGCGGTGCCGCCGTTCCCGCTGCCGGCTTCGGCAGACGGTGCCGCCTCGGCGTCCCCGGAGTCGCCGGAGTGGGCCACCGCGTCGGTCGTCGTGGTCGAGTCACCCGAGCCCGCTCCGCTGTGCGACCCGGCGAAGGACGTGGCGTTGCCCGACCCGTCGCCGGCTCCGCTCGACGCGGTGCCGATCGCGGCACTCCCGGACAGGGCCGCACCGGTGTCGCCGCCGACGGAGGTGGCTCCACCAGTGGCCGCGCCGCTGGCACCGGTCACTGCCGTCCCCGACGCGCCGGCCGTGGCGGCGCCACTGGCCCCGCCGGTCGCCGTCCCGTTCACCGCCCCGGTGTCGCCCGAGGTCCCGCCGACCGCGATCCCGCCGCTGCCACCGGACCCGGTGTCACCGGTGTCTCCCGAGTCCACGTCGACCTCTCCGGTGTCCCCGGAGTGGCCGTCGGTGTCGGCCGACCCGCCGTCACCGCTGTACGCCACGGCCGACGGCTCGCTCTCCGCCTCACCGGAGTCACCCGAGACCGCCGACCCGTAGGCCTCGGTCTCGCTGTCACCGGACCACGCGCCGCTGGCCGAGCCGGCCAGGACGTACGCGTCACCCGAGACGCCCACATCGCCGGAGTCCCCGGTCGTGGCGGTGTCGGTCGCCGGCGCGCCGGCTCCTGACCCACCACTTCCGGTGCCGCCGGTGCTGCCCGACGTGGAGGTGGCGTCCGCGGTCGCGTCGCCGGTCGGGCCGGAGGCCCCGCCGGCGCCGCTGGTCGCGGTGCCGTTCGCCGAGCTCGACGAGGTCGCCGCACCGGTGTCGCCACCGGTCGCGCTCCCAGCACCCGAGGCCGCGCCGGTGGTGCCACTGGTCGCCGCGCCGGACGCGGTCGCCGACGCCGGGCCGGAGGCCCCGCCGGTCGCCGTCCCGGTCACCGCACCGGTCGAACCACTGACCCCGTCCACCGCGATCCCGCCGCTGCCACCAGCCTCGGTGTCACCGGTGTCATCGGAGTCCACCGACACCTCACCGGACTCACCCGACCCGCCGAACACGACCGCGCCACCACCGGCACCGGACCAGGCGCCCGCCTCCGGCTCGGCCGAGGCCTCACCAGAGTCACCCGAGACCCCACTCGCGGAGGCATCGGTGTCGCTGTCACCCGAGGAAGCGCCGCTCAACGACCCGACGAACACCCCCGCCTCACCCGAACCGCCACCGGCACCGGAGTTACCCGAGGTCGCCGACGCACTCGCCGGACCACCCGCACCGGACCCACCGGTACCCGAACCCGGCCCGGTGTCCCCACTGGCCGAGGCGGCCGTGGCCGCCGCGTCACCGGTGGTCCCGGACGCCCCGCCCGGGCCGCTGGTCGCGGTCCCGGTCGCCGAGCTCGCCGAGGTCGCCGCACCGGTGTTCCCACCGGCCGCCGAACCCGACCCGGACGCCGTGCCCGTGCCACCCGAGATCGCCGTCCCGGTCGCACCGGCCGAGGCCCCACCACTGGCCCCACCGGTCGCCGACCCGGTCACCGCACCGGTGTCGCCGCTGGTGCCGGCCACCGCGATCCCGCCGCTCCCGGCGGTTCCGGTGTCGCCGGTGTCGCCGGTGTCGGCCTCGACGTCACCGCTGTCGCCGGAGTGGCCGGCCGTGTCGGCCGACCCGCCGTCACCGCTGTACGCCACGGCCGACGGCTCGCTCTCCGCCTCACCGGAGTCACCCGAGACCGCAGACCCGTAGGCCTCGGTGTCGCTGTCACCGCGACCACGCGCCGCTGGCCGACCCGGCCCACACGCCGGCCGGACCCGACCAACCACCCGCACCCGAGTCACCCGACACGGCCGAGGCCGAAGCCGGACCACCCGCACCGGAGCCGCCGGAGCCCGCTCCGGGCCCGGTGTTCCCACTGGTGGAGGTGGCGTCCGCGGTCGCGTCGCCGGTCGGGCCGGAGGCCCCGCCGGCGCCGCTGGTCGCGGTGCCGTTCGCCGAGCTCGACGAGGTCGCCGCACCGGTGTCGCCACCGGTCGCGCTCCCAGCACCCGAGGCCGCGCCGGTGGTGCCACTGGTCGCCGTGCCGGACGCGGTCGCCGACGCCGGGCCGGAGGCCCCGCCGGTCGCCGTCCCGGTCACCGCACCGGTCGAACCACTGACCCCGTCCACCGCGATCCCGCCGCTGCCACCAGCCTCGGTGTCACCGGTGTCATCGGAGTCCACCGACACCTCACCGGACTCACCCGACCCGCCGAACACGACCGCGCCACCACCGGCACCGGACCAGGCGCCCGCCTCCGGCTCGGCCGAGGCCTCACCAGAGTCACCCGAGACCCCACTCGCGGAGGCATCGGTGTCGCTGTCACCCGAGGAAGCGCCGCTCAACGACCCGACGAACACCCCCGCCTCACCCGAACCGCCACCGGCACCGGAGTCACCCGAGGTCGCCGACGCACTCGCCGGACCACCCGCACCGGACCCACCGGTACCCGAACCCGGCCCGGTGTCCCCACTGGCCGAGGCGGCCGTGGCCGCCGCGTCACCGGTGGTCCCGGACGCCCCGCCCGGGCCGCTGGTCGCGGTCCCGGTCGCCGAGCTCGCCGAGGTCGCCGCACCGGTGTTCCCACCGGCCGCCGAACCCGACCCGGACGCCGTGCCCGTGCCACCCGAGATCGCCGTCCCGGTCGCACCGGCCGAGGCCCCACCACTGGCCCCACCGGTCGCCGACCCGGTCACCGCACCGGTGTCGCCGCTGGTGCCGGCCACCGCGATCCCGCCGCTGGCCCCACCCCCGGCCGTGTCACCGGTCTCACCCGAGTCGACCGACACCTCGCCCGACTCACCCGACCCACCAAGAACCACCGCATGCCCGCCGTCACCCGAACCCGCCAGCGCGACCGGCTCGCTCTCCGCCTCACCGGAGTCACCCGAGACCGCCGACCCGTAGGCCTCGGTCTCGCTGTCACCGGACCACGCGCCGCTGGCCGACCCGGCCCACACGCCGGCCGGACCCGACCAACCACCCGCACCCGAGTCACCCGACACGGCCGAGGCCGAAGCCGGACCACCCAGGCCAGTGCCACCGGTGCCGTTGCCGCCGGTGCCGCCGGTGCTGCCCGACGTGGAGGTGGCGTCCGCGGTCGCGGCACCGGTCGGGCCGGAGGCCCCGCCGGCGCCGCTGGTCGCGGTGCCGTTCGCCGAGCTCGACGAGGTCGCCGCACCGGTGTCGCCACCGGTCGCGCTCCCAGCACCCGAGGCCGCGCCGGTGGTGCCACTGGTCGCCGTGCCGGACGCGGTCGCCGACGCCGGGCCGGAGGCCCCGCCGGTCGCCGTCCCGGTCACCGCACCGGTCGAACCACTGACCCCGTCCACCGCGATCCCGCCGCTGCCACCAGCCTCGGTGTCACCGGTGTCATCGGAGTCCACCGACACCTCACCGGACTCACCCGACCCGCCGAACACGACCGCGCCACCACCGGCACCGGACCAGGCGCCCGCCTCCGGCTCGGCCGAGGCCTCACCAGAGTCACCCGAGACCCCACTCGCGGAGGCATCGGTGTCGCTGTCACCCGACCACGCACCGCTCAACGACCCGACGAACACCCCCGCCTCACCCGAACCGCCACCGGCACCGGAGTCACCCGAGGTCGCCGACGCACTCGGGTAGCCGGCCTCGCCGGTGCCACCCGTGGCGCGGCCGGTGTAGGTGCTGCCTGATGTGGAGCCCGCTGTGCCGGTCGCGTCACCGGTGGTCCCGGACGCCCCGCCCGGGCCGCTGGTCGCGGTCCCGGTCGCCGAGCTCGCCGAGGTCGCCGCACCGGTGTTCCCACCGGCCGCCGAACCCGACCCGGACGCCGTGCCCGTGCCACCCGAGATCGCCGTCCCGGTCGCACCGGCCGAGGCCCCACCACTGGCCCCACCGGTCGCCGACCCGGTCACCGCACCGGTGTCGCCGCTGGTGCCGGCCACCGCGATCCCGCCGCTGGCCCCACCCCCGGCCGTGTCACCGGTCTCACCCGAGTCGACCGACACCTCGCCCGACTCACCCGACCCACCAAGAACCACCGCATGCCCGCCGTCACCCGAACCCGCCAGCGCGACCGGCTCGCTCTCGGCCTCACCGGAGTCACCCGAGACCGCCGACCCGTAGGCCTCGGTCTCGCTGTCACCGGACCACGCGCCGCTGGCCGACCCGGCCCACACGCCGGCCGGACCCGACCAACCACCCGCACCCGAGTCACCCGACACGGCCGAGGCCGAAGCCGGACCACCCAGGCCAGTGCCACCGGTGCCGTTGCCGCCGGTGCCGCCGGTGCTGCCCGACGTGGAGGTGGCGTCCGCGGTCGCGGCGCCGGTCGGGCCGGAGGCCCCGCCGGCGCCGCTGGTCGCGGTGCCGTTCGCCGAGCTCGACGAGGTCGCCGCACCGGTGTCGCCACCGGTCGCGCTCCCAGCACCCGAGGCCGCGCCGGTGGTGCCACTGGTCGCCGCGCCGGACGCGGTCGCCGACGCCGGGCCGGAGGCCCCGCCGGTCGCCGTCCCGGTCACCGCACCGGTCGAACCACTGACCCCGTCCACCGCGATCCCGCCGCTGCCACCAGCCTCGGTGTCACCGGTGTCATCGGAGTCCACCGACACCTCACCGGACTCACCCGACCCGCCGAACACGACCGCGCCACCACCGGCACCGGACCAGGCGCCCGCCTCCGGCTCGGCCGAGGCCTCACCAGAGTCACCCGAGACCCCACTCGCGGAGGCATCGGTGTCGCTGTCACCCGACCACGCACCGCTCAACGACCCGGCCCACACGTCGGCCTGACCCGAACCGCCACCGGCACCGGAGTCACCCGAGGTCGCCGACGCACTCGCCGGACCACCCGCACCGGACCCACCGGTACCCGAACCCGGCCCGGTGTCCCCACTGGCCGAGGCGGCCGTGGCCGCCGCGTCACCGGTGGTCCCGGACGCCCCGCCCGGGCCGCTGGTCGCGGTCCCGGTCGCCGAGCTCGCCGAGGTCGCCGCACCGGTGTTCCCACCGGCCGCCGAACCCGACCCGGACGCCGTGCCCGTGCCACCCGAGATCGCCGTCCCGGTCGCACCGGCCGAGGCCCCACCACTGGCCCCACCGGTCGCCGACCCGGTCACCGCACCGGTGTCGCCGCTGGTGCCGGCCACCGCGATCCCGCCGCTGGCCCCACCCCCGGCCGTGTCACCGGTCTCACCCGAGTCGACCGACACCTCGCCCGACTCACCCGACCCACCAAGAACCACCGCATGCCCGCCGTCACCCGAACCCGCCAGCGCGACCGGCTCGCTCTCGGCCTCACCGGAGTCACCCGAGACCGCCGACCCGTAGGCCTCGGTGTAGCTGCTGCCGCTGGCCGCGTGGCTGGCGCTGTCCACCACGACGAGGGCGTCGCCGGAGCCGCCTCCCGCTCCGCTGTCACCCGTGCTCGCCGTGGCCGACCCGCTGCCACCCGCACCCGAACCACCGGTGCCGACCGCACCGACCGCGCCGGTGTCCCCCGACCCGGAGCTCGAAGTCGCGGTCGAGGCACCGGTCGGGCCGGAGGCCCCGCCGGCGCCGCTGGTCGCGGTGCCGTTCGCCGAGCTCGACGAGGTCGCCGCACCGGTGTCGCCACCGGTCGCGCTCGCCAGCACCCGACGCCGCACCGGTGGTGCCACTGGTCGCCGTGCCGGACGCGGTCGCCGACGCCGGGCCGGAGGCCCCGCCGGTCGCCGTCCCGGTCACCGCACCCGTCGAGCCGCTCTCGGCGACGATGGCGATCCCGCCGCTGCCGCCACCACCCGACGTGCCGCCGGTGTCGCCGGTGTCGGCATCCACCGAGCCGCTGCGGCCGGAGGCGCCGACGACGACGGCCTGCCCGCCGTCACCGGTGTAGGCGGTGGCGGTCGGCGAGGTCTCCGCGTCACCCGAGCCCCCGGATGCTGCCGTGCTGGAGGCATGGGTCGAGGTGTTGCCGCTGTAGGCAGCGCTGTCGCCGTACACACCGACCGTCGCGGCACCCGACGAACCGCCCGGACCGGTCGCACCGCTGGTCGCAGAGGCCGAGGCGTCGCCACCGTCCCCCGAGCCGCCGGTCCCGGCGCCGCCGACGATCGAGCCGCTGGCGGACGACGCGTCCGCCGTCGCGTCGCCGCTGGCTCCCGAGGCACCGCCCGCCCCGGTGGTGGCCGTGCCGGTCGCGCTGCTCGTCGACGTGGCCGGACCCGAGGCCCCGCCGGTGGCGCTCGCCGTGCCGGTCGCGGCACCGGTCGAGCCGGACGTGGCCGTGCCCGTTGCACTGGCGGACGCGGCGCCGGAGTCGCCGGCCGCGGCTGTCCCCGACACGTCGCCGGTAGAGCCGGACCGCACCGTCAGGGCGATCCCACCGGAGCCGCCGCCGCCGCTGGTGGTCCCCGTGTCACCCGTGGTCCCGCTGACGTCGCCGCTGTCGCCGGAGTGGCCGATCACCTCGGCCTGACCGCCGTCCCCGGTCCGGGCGGACGCGGACGGGCTGCTGCTGGCGTCGCCCGAGTTTCCGGAGTAGGCGCTCGCCGTGCTGGAGGTGTCGGTGTTGCCCGAGACGGCACTGCTGCTGGAGCCCACGTCTGCGGCCGCGGCACCGCTGTCGCCGCCGTAGCCGGTGTCTCCGCTGGTCGCCAAGGCAGCTGCGTCACCTGCTGCACCGGTGCCGCCGCTGCCGGGGCCACCGGGGGTTCCGGAGGTCGCGGCATCCGACGCGGTGGCAGCACCCGAGGCGCCGCTGCTCCCGCCAGGACCGCTCACGGCCGTCCCGGTCGCGGTGCTGGAGGAGCTGGCTGCTCCGCTGTCCCCACCGGTCGCGCTGGATGTGGCCGAGGAGGGCCCGGTGTTCCCGGACACCGCCGTCCCGGTCGCCTGCGCCGAGGCAGCGCCGGAGTCGCCGGCGGTCGCCGAGCCCGTCACGTCACCCGTGTCGCCGGACACGAGCGTGACGGCGATGCCGCCCGACCCGCCGCCCCCGCTGGTGTCCCCGGTGTCGCCGGTGCTCCCGCGCACGGAGCCGGTGTTACCGCTGCGGCCGTGCACCGTAGCGTTGCCCCCGGCGCCGCTGGAGGCGTACGCCTCCGGGTTGCTCTCGGCCTCTCCCGACGACCCGGAGGTCGACGAGGCAGTGCTGGTGGTCGTGGTGTCGCCGCTGACGGCGGAGCTGGTCGAGTGAACCCCGACGCCGGCGTCCCCGGAGGCACCGCCAGCGCCGGTGGCACCGCTCTGCGCGTTCGTGCCGTCGGCCGGCCCGGACGCGGCGGAGTTGCCACCCGCGCCGGTGGTAGCCGTTCCGGTTGCCGAGCTGGTGGAGCTGGCGGCCCCGGTGCCTCCGCCGGCGCCGTTCGCCGTGGCGGACGACGCGCCGGTACCACCGGAGACAGCGTTGCCGGCCGCGATCGCGTCGGCCTCACCCGAGTTGCCGCCGTTGCTGGTCCCGCGCACCGCACCGGACGATCCCGACATGACGATGAGGGCGATGCCACCCGTCCCGCCGCCGCCGCTCGACGTCCCGGTGTCTCCCGTCGTCCCGTAGGCGTCGCCGGTGTCGCCGGAACGCCCCTCGACCGAGGCGTCTCCGCCACGGCCGGAGGTGGCGTTGGCCGTGGGGCTGGACTTGGCATCTCCGGAGTTTCCGGAGGACGACGTCGCGTCGGTGGTGGTCTCGCTCGACCCGGACGTCGCGGAACTCTGCGACGACGACACCGCCGAGGCGTCGCCGGAGCTCGAGGCCGCCCCGGCGGCCGCCGCGCTGCCGGAGACGGCGCCGATCGACCCGGCAACGACGGGCTCGGCTGCCGACGTGCCGGTCACCGACGCCGCGCCGGTTCCGCTGTCGGCCGCGGACGTGCCGGACCCGCCCGGCCCGGACGTCGCGGTGCTGGTCGAGTCGCTCCTCGAGCTGGCAGGGCCGGTGTCCCCACCCTGGCCGGTGGCGCTCGACGTGGACGACCCGGAGGAGCCGGAGCTGGCCGATCCCGACGACGACGAGCTGGCCGGCCCGGAGCTGCCCGCGGTCGAGCTGCCAGTGACGGCGCCGGAGTCTCCGGTGGTCACGTCGACAGCGATTCCGCCGGTCCCACCACCGGACCCGCCCCCGGTGCCGCCGCTGCTCGCGCCCGCGCCGCCGCTGTCGCCGGACGATCCGTTGGCACTGGCACCGCCGCCGCTGCCGGTATCGGCGGTGGCACCGCCGCCCGACGTGGCGTCGCCGGTGTCACCGCTGGACGAGGTCGACGTCGTGTCGGTCGTCGACGACCCCGAGGTCGCACCCGATCCCGATGACGAGGTGGACGACGAGGTGCCGCTGCCTTCCGGCGCATCGAGCGTCCTGATCACGCTCGCCGAGTTGTGCGGAGTCTCCTGCGGCTCCATCGAGGCGATGAGGGCGGCGAAGGCGATCTTCTCGAACATGGCGCGTTCCGTTCTGTCAGCGGTGACGAGCGGGGACGGATGCGGCGGGCAGGGACTGCTTGCGCCGGTGCTTCGGAAGGTGGGCGGGGACGTGCGCAGCACGCTTGCGACGACTGGTCATGAACATGGCGAGCAGGGACAGCAGAGCGAGCAGCGGGACCGCGGCGTTGACGAGCAGGACCACGAGGCTGACCCCGGCCTCCGACTCGCGTTGCCGCGTTGAGCCGCTGGACGAGCCCACCGGCTGCACCTGGTCACTGGTGGCGGACGAGGCGGCCGCCCCGACCACCGACAGCACCGTGACCGGGCCGGGCTGCCGGGCCGCGTTCCCAGTCCCCGATGTGGCTGCGACCGGTGCGGTGTCGCCGCTGCGGCAGACCCCGCGCTCCCGACGCACGACGCAGGCGACGTCGGCGGAGCCGCGGGACTGTGCCTCGACGCGAACGCCTCGCGCCGGCTCGCGAGCCGGCCTGGCCGACGCGACCGGGCCACGGGCAGCAGCCTGCCCGGGGGCCGCCCGGGTCGTGCCCTGCTGCGGCGCCTCGGCGCCGGTCGGGAGCCACCCTGCGGCTGACGGTGCCGACCCGGCAGTGGCCGCAGCCTGCTGCGGGTTCTCGGGTACCTCGGCCCGGCAGGCCCTCTCGGGTGCGACTCCGATCGACGTGCAGCCGGCGTCGCCGCCGCGGGCGAAGGTCTTCACCTGACCGGACCGGCCGGACCGGCCGGATGCCGAACCGTCGTACGGCGTCACGACCACCGCTACAGCACTGCCGGTGTCGCCGGATGCTCCGGCCGCGCTCGCCGACCCGCCGTCACCGGCCTGGGTGCGCTCGGTCCCGGCGGCGGCCAGGTGGGTGTCGCCCCCACGTCCGCCGACCGCGTCGGCCGTGCTGTCGCCGGTGGGCCCGCTGGTCGCGGTCGCAGCGGCGCTGCCTCCCGAGATGACCACGGACATGCTGCTGCCGGTGCGCCCGGAGGACGCGGTGGCACCCGCACCGCCGCCTGCCCCGCCGGCGAATCCGGCTGCGGGTGCGGCGAGGACGCTCCAGTCCCGGCCTGCTGAACCGTTCGTCGCCGTCGCGATGGCATCGCCGGTGTCGCCGCTGCGCGACTCGCCGAGTGCGCCGCTCCCGCCCGAGCTGAGCGACCAGGTGCTGCCACTGTCACCGCTGCTCGAGGACGCGCTCGCGGCACCTCCGGCTCCTCCGGTGACCCCGACGAAAGACGTGCCCGGCTCCGACCCGGACCCAGGGCTGACCAGACTGATCGCACTGCCGGTGTCCCCCGACCGGGCGGCTGTCGCCGAGGCTCCCCGCACGGTTACCGCCACGGCCACCGAGTTCCCGGAGCTACCTGACATGGCGGTCGAGGCGGCGTCGTCGCCGGTCGCATCGTTGCGACCCTGATCGACCACGGCAGCGTGCGGCACCCGCGCCCCCGCGTCTCCCGAGCGGGCTGCGGACACGGCCGAGCCCGAGACCGCGACGGAGACCGCAGTGGCCATGCCGGGGGTACCGACCGATGACCCGCCTCGGCATCGCCACTCCGTCCAGGCGCGGTGGGAGCACCGTTGCCTGGGCGCCGTCCCCGGCACTCACGGCCACCGCGAGGCCGCAGCTCGGCACGGTGGCGCGGCCCTCGTCCACGGTGCACTGCAGGAGGTCGGCACCGGAGGACGAGCTCCCGGCCTCCCGGTCCCAGCTCGCGACCTCCACCGTGACCGAGCCGCGCGCCTCGGCACGGGTCGTGCCCAGCCCGGCAAGCAGGTCGGCGACGTGAGCGCTGGTGTCCGCGTCGGCCGCTGTCGCCATCTCGGCGCCGAGTCCGGTCACGAGGTGGCGCAGGGACGACGTGATGGCACCGACGTCGATCACCGTGCTGCGGGTCCGGGACCCGGCCGACCGCGACGGCGTCGACATCGTCGACATCGTCGACACGGCACCGGTGCTGCCGCTGGTCGCGGACGCTGTCGCACTACCGCCACCGGTGATGCTCACCGCAGTCGCGTCACCACTGCGTCCGGACCGGCCGCCGGCTCCGGAACGGAGGTCGGAAGCCGGTGCGCTCAGCCGACCCAAGGCCGCCACGGCGTTGGTCGGCCCGTCGAGACTGACCGAGATGGACAGGGCGCAGACGCAGGGCGATGCGAGGCCGTTCGCGTCGACGACCGCGGCCCGGACCACGGACTCCACGTAGCTGGAGATGAGCCGTTCGACCACACCGCTGCGGACGGTGTCGCTCGTCTTGGAGCCGGTGGCACTGCCTAGTGGCGCTACCGGTGACCGCACCGTCCTCGGGGTGAACCGGCACGGTGGCGTCCGGCACGGTGGCGTCCGGGAGGGGGCTGGCGGTCCGGCAGGCCGGCATCCGGCGCGGTGGCATCCGGCGCGGCGACGGCCGCCGAGGGTTCGGTGGCCGATTCTGCTGTGACCGCTGGCGCGGCGACGGCTGCCGGTGGCGTCACGGACACCGGCTCGTCCGCACCAGCGGTCGGTGACCCGGTCGACGGGTCGGGCTCGGTCGGCTGCGGCACGGCCGGCGTCACGGCCGACGACGACGAGGACGGGCTGGCACTCGCATCGTCCGGAGCGGGGTTCGCGTCCGGCGTGGGATCGTCCGCGGCCGCCCGGGTGGCACCGGAGATGATGAGCAGGAGGACGCACAGGACGAACATGGCGTGGATGCCGTGGCGTCGCCGCCGGCCGATCCCCACCCGCACGCCATCCATGTGTCCACCACCCCCCGGTGCGCCCGGGTCCTTCGCGCGTACGCAAACGTAGGGATGGTCTTACTTGTGTGCAAGCAATCTTGCGGCAAAGAAATCCGGCAGTACGACAGACGTGCGAGGGGTTACCCGGACCGATCAGCCGGAACCGGACAGCCTGTTTCTCTCGTCCACCGCCGGAGCGGTTGCGGTCGGCGTCCGGGCCCGGGCAATCGCGAGCATCGCGTCGTACTGCAGCTCGAGAAGGTGCTTGAGGTCGTCATCGAGCTCGCGGTCCTGGCTGATCGCGTCCCGGGTGCCGCGGACCACTCGCGCGGGCACGGTGAAGCTGGTCACGCCTGCCTCGTCCGCCGTGAGGTGTCCGGCCGCCACCAGCAGCTCGACGAGCGACACCTGCAACGCCGACGGAAGGCGGCGGAGCTGACCGATCGACGGGGTGGTCCCGCTGGTGCGCCAGCGGGAGATCACCGAGTCGGGAACACCGGTGGCCCGGGCCAGGTCACTGTTCGCGTCGAACCCGAGGGCGCCCATGCGCTGGCCGAGCCACTCCGCCCAGGTCACCGCCGATGGACCCGCTCGCTCTGCCACGGCCGACAGTCTAGGACCCGGTCGGTCGAGAAACCCCCGTGGAACCACCGCGTTCGGGTGGCACATTCTCCTGGACGGGCGCACACTCGGGCGGGGCAGGGGACCGCGGAGGGGCGCCGCATGGCTGGAGAGCTCGCGACGGGGACGACGGTGGAGTCCGTTCGTCCGCCGCTGGTCGCCGCCAGCGTCCGGCTGGAGGCGGAGTGGCGGACTGCCGCGGAGTGCCTGGTGCACAGCCCCCCCAGGTCCGCGGAACGCCAACGATGGGCCACGGCGGTCCGGCAGCTGACCGCGGCGCTGACGTCCCTCGAGAACTATGCGCGCCAGCTGGACGGCACCCTGGGCCGGCGCGACTGGGCAGCTCGACGCCCCGGTCTGTACGGCGTGCCAGCCCCCCGAACGTCTTCATCAGCCAGCGAAGGTGACGAAATCCGTCGTCAGGATGACCTTTCACCAAGGATTCCGTCGCAGTATCGTCACACTCTATGACGGACTTCGGTGGCCCCGGCCTCCCCCAGGAGCGACGCCTCGTCACGGCTGTTCCCGGCCCCCGATCGGCGGCCCTGATGAGCCGTCGCAATGCCGTGGTCGCCCGCGGGATCGGGACCACGCTGCCGGTGTTCGTCGACCGCGCGGGCGGCGGCGTGCTGGTCGATGTCGACGGCAACTCGCTGATCGACTTCGGGTCGGGCATCGCGGTGGCCAGCGTGGGCAACGCAGCCGACGCCGTGGTGGCCCGGGTGCAGGAGCAGGTCGCCCGGTTCACGCACACCTGCTTCATGGTCACGCCCTACGAGGAGTACGTCGAGGTGTGCGAGGCCCTGCACCGGTTGACCCCCGGCGACCACGAGAAGCGCACTGCGCTGTTCAACTCCGGCGCCGAGGCCGTCGAGAACGCCGTGAAGATCGCCAGGGCACACACCAAGCGGCAAGCGGTGGTCGTGTTCGACCACGGCTACCACGGCCGCACCAACCTCACGATGGCGCTGACCGCGAAGAACATGCCCTACAAGCAGTCGTTCGGGCCGTTCGCGCCGGAGATCTACCGGGTCCCGATGTCCTACCCGTTCCGCGACCCGGCCGGCATGACCGGCGAGCAGGCCGCCGCGCGCGCCCTCGACCTCGTCGAGAAGCAGGTCGGTGCCGACAACGTCGCCTGCATGGTGATCGAGCCGATCCAGGGCGAGGGCGGGTTCGTCGTCCCGGCTCCGGGATTTCTGCCGGCGCTGGCCCGGTGGTGCACCGACAACGGCGCAGTGTTCGTCGCCGACGAGATCCAGTCCGGCCTCGCGCGCACCGGCGACTGGTTCGCCTGCGACGCCGAGGGCGTGGTACCGGACCTGGTCGCCATCGCGAAGGGCATCGCCGGCGGCCTCCCCCTGGGAGCGGTCACCGGTCGCGCCGACATCATGGACGCGCCGCACGTCGGCGGACTCGGTGGCACGTACGGCGGCAACCCGGTCGCCTGCGCTGCCGCCCTCGGCTCGATCGAGACGATGGAAAGCCAGGGCCTGCCGGCCCGGGCCCGGCAGATCGGCGACGTGATGACCGCCCGGCTGCGCGAGCTGGCGGCTGGCTACGACGTCATCGGCGACGTCCGCGGTCGTGGCGCGATGGTGGCGATCGAGCTCACCCGTCCCGGCACCCTGGAGCCGGCCACGGCCGAGACCGCCGCTGTCGCGAAGGCCTGCCACTCCGACGGCCTGGTGGTGCTGACCTGCGGCACCTACGGCAACGTGCTCCGCTTCCTGCCGCCGCTGGTGATGCCCGACCACCTGCTCGACGAGGGCCTCGGGGTCCTCGAGAAGGCGTTCGCCGGCCTGGGCTGACCCTGCTTGCGCGCGCCCTCGCGCGGGACGAGAGTCGGGGCAGGAGCCCGCTCTCCGTCAGGCGATGCATGAGGGTACGGACGACGTCGGTGTCCCGGTACAGCGTCCTCGTGCTGGGCGGGGAGGTCACGGCCGCCGACGCCGAGGAGCTGCGCCGCGAGCTGGGAACCCTGCTGAGCGAGGACAGCAGGGAGATGGTGATCTGCGACCTCAGCCAGGTCCGGTCCGCCGACCCGGACGCGCTCACTGTCTTCGCGTCGCACCACGGCACCGGGGACGGCCCCGGCCCCGCCATCTGCCTCGCCGGCGCTCGCGGCCCGGTGTCGCTGGCTCTGAAGCAGATGGGCATCCCGCGGTTCGTCGCGGTCGCTCCCACCGTCGCCGCAGCGGTCGAGCTGGCCCGCGCACGACCGCCGAGGCTGTGCGCGGTGCGGTCGCTTGCCTGCGGCCCCTCGGCGCCCCGGCTGGCCCGGAAGTTCGCCCGCGACACCTGCGCGCAGTGGGAACTCGCCGGTGTCGTCGACGACGTCGAGCTGCTGGTGGCCGAACTGGTCACCAACGCGGTCGACCACGCCGGCACCGATGTCGTGCTGCGGCTCGAGCGCACCATCGAGCACGTCACGGTCGCGGTGCGGGACGGCATGGGCGGCCACTTCGCGTCCTGGTGGCGCGGCGAGCCGGACGCGGCCGACGGGCTCGAGGAGGTGCTCGACGTACCGGTCTGGGGGCACGGCCTGACCATCGTGCGCGCGCTGGCCCTGTCCGCCGGTGTGCAGTCCGACGCGGCCGGCGGCAAGGTGGTCTGGGCTGTGCTGCCGGTCCGGCCGCCGCCGGCGGGTGCCGGGCCGAAGAGGCCGGTCCGCTGGCGGCTCACGGTCAACGCCGGCCGCGGCGGACCGCACGAGAGCAACCGGTGGGTGGTGCGACTGGGGCTGGCCTGGTTGCCGGACCGGCCGGACCAGGTGTGGCTCTCGCTCTCCTACCGGCCGCAGCACCCGTCGCTGCCGCGCGGGCGGTGGCTGGTGTCCCGGTCGGCGCTGCACGACGGGCTGCAGGGGCCGGTCCAGCACCGCGGTCTGCGGCTCTGGCCGGACCGCTCGGGCCGGCAGCTGCTTCTCGAGCTGCCGGGCGACCCGCCGAGGTGCTGCGCGTCTCCGCCGCCCGGGTGCGTCGGTTCCTGTCGGCCACCGGGATGGCCGAGCCGGAGTAGCTCGCCACGGCGCCCACCCTCAGTCGTCCAGCGGGAGCACCGTGACGACGGCGCGCACCGGCAGCGGGCCGTAGATGTGCGGGAAGGCTTCGTCGGCGCCGTCCGGCGCCTCGACGACGACCGGGACGTCGAGCCGGTCGGGGTCGATCTCGAGCAGGACCAGCGGCTCGTCGACGTCGGAGTAGAACGCGGCCCGCACGCCGGCCCACTGGTGGCCGTAGGACGCGTGCAGGAACCCCTCCTCGTCGAGGGTCCGGCCGCGAGTCGACACCCGGTACTCCCCCGCCGCCTGGGCCGACTCCCACTCCCGGCGGAGCGCCAGGTGGAAGATCGGCTCAGTGGCCACGGGCCACCCACTCGGCCAGGTGCGGCGCCTCGCGGCCGACGACGGTGTCGTCCCCGTGACCGGTGTGGACCACGGTGTCCGGGGGGAGGGTGAGCAGCCGGTCGCGGATCGAGGCGATGATCTGGCTGAAGTCGCTGAAGGACCGGCCGGTCGCACCCGGCCCGCCCTCGAACAGGGTGTCGCCGGAGAACAGCACCCCCAGGTCGGGGCGTACACGCAGACTCCACCCGGCGAGTGACCCGGCGTGTGCAGGACGGCGAGCCGGGTTCCGGCAACCTCCAAGGAGCTGCCCTCGGCCAGCTCGACATCGGGGCGCAGGTCGCCGTACTCCTGCTGCCACATCATCAGGTCGGCCGGGTGCAGTGCGATCTCGGCGTCCGTTGGCGGCGGCGACCTCGACGGCGGCGTTGACGTGGTCGTTGTGCCCGTGGGTGCAGATCACCGCCACGACCCGCCGGTCGCCGACCGCCGCGAGGATGGACCCGGCGTCGTGCGCCGCGTCGATCACGAGGACCTCGTCGTCGTCCCCGACCAGCCAGACGTTGTTGTCGACCTCCCACTCGCCACCGTCGAGGGCGAACGTCCCGGACGTCACGACCTTCTCGACCCGGGCGGCCATCAGAGCACCACCACCGAGCGCAGCACGTCGCCGCGGTGCAGCTTCCCGAACGCCTCCTCCACGTCGCCGAGCCCGATCGTCTCCGACACGAACGCGTCGAGGTCGAAGCGCCCCTGACGGTAGAGGTCGACGAGCACCGGGAAGTCGCGGCTGGGCAGGCAGTCGCCGTACCAGCTGGACTTCAACGCGCCTCCCCGACCGAAGACCTCGATCATCGGCAGCTCCAGGACCAGCTCCGGGGTCGGGACACCCACCAGCACCAGGACGCCGGCCAGGTCGCGTGCGTAGAAGGCCTGCTCGTAGGTCTCCGGTCGCCCGACCGCCTCGATGACGACGTCGGCGCCGAAGCCGCCGGTCAGCTCGCGGACCCGTCCGACGACGTCCTCGGTGCGGCCGTTGACGAGGTGGGTCGCCCCGAAGCCACGCGCCCACTCCAGCTTCCGGTCGTCGACGTCCACGGCGATGATCGTCGTCGCACCGGCCACCCGCGCACCCGCGATCGCGGCGTTGCCGACGCCGCCGCAGCCGATGACCGCGACGCTGTCCCCCAGGCCAACGTTGCCGGTGTTGACCGCGGCACCGAAGCCGGCGATCACGCCGCAGCCGATCAGGCCCGCCGCGGCCGCCGGCGTCGCGGGGTCGACCTTCGTGCACTGCCCGGCGGCGACCAGGGTCTTCTCCACGAACGCCCCGATGCCCAGCGCCGGGCTGAGCACGGTGCCGTCGGCGAGGGTCATCCTCCGGGTAGCGTTGTGGGTGGCGAAGCAGTACCAGGGCCGCCCCCGCCGACAGGCTCGGCAGTCGCCGCACACGGCCCGCCAGTTGAGCACCACGAAGTCACCCGGCGCGACCTCGGTGACGCCGTCGCCGACGGACTCCACCACACCGGCCGCCTCGTGCCCGAGCAGGAACGGGAACTCGGCGTTGATGCCGCCCTCGCGGTAGTGCAGGTCGGTGTGGCACACGCCGCAGGCCTGAACCTGCACGAGGGCCTCGCCGGGGCCCGGATCGGGGACCAGGACCGTCTCCAGCGAGACCGGCTGCCCCTTCGCCCTGGCAACCACCCCCTGCACCTCGTGCGGCATGTGTGCTCCTCCTCAAGTCGGGACAAGATCGGTGCGATAGAACCATCGTGACCGGTTCCCAGAAAGCCGATCACGTGAGGGTGGCAGCATCCATTCATGCGACGGCCGGCCCGCGCCCGCTGCGCCCCCTACCGGGTCCCATGTCCGCCGACCAGATCGACGTCGCAGTCGCCCTCGGCGACCCGGTCCCCGTGTTCCAGCCGATCATCGACCTCGCCACCGGTCGACTCGTCGGCTACGAGGCACTCGCCCGCTTCCCGAACCTGCCCGGCGTCCCGGTGGACGAGGTGTTCGCGCTCGCGCAGCGCGGGGTCCACGGATTCGAGCTGGAGATGCTCGCGATCGCCCGGGCCCTTTCCGCGGCCCGCCACCGGCCGGCCGGACTGCTCCTGTCGGTCAACCTCAGCCCGTCGAGCCTGTGCCACCCCCAGGTCCTCACCCACCTGCCGGACGACCTCACGCGGCATCCAGGTCGAGATCACCGAGCACGAGAGCATCCGGCACGAGCACTTGTTCTCCGACCCGGTTGGACGTCTTGCGCAGCCGCGGCGCCCGGATCGCGGTCGACGACGTCGGGGAGGGCTACGCCGGGCTGCAGCAGGTCATGCGGATCCGCCCGGACCTGCTCAAGATCGACCGTTCGCTGGTGACCGACGTGCACAAGCAGCCGGGGCGCGCGGCCCTCCTGGAGGCGATCGTGCACTTCGCCGCCCGGACCGGTGCGCAGGTCTGTGCGGAGGGCATCGAGAACGCCGAGGAGCTCGCGGTCCTCGCCGACCTCGACGTCGCCTTCGGCCAGGGCTACTTCATCGGGAGACCCGGCCCGGGCTTCGCCGCCCCCTCGCCGGGGACCCGCGAGGTCTGCGAGGACGCGATGGCGCAGGCCGTCGCGGTGCCGGACGCTGGGATCCCCAGCCGGCTCGTGAACGTCCTGCTGCAGGTCGCGTCGGCGGACAGCCTGGCCGGTCTGGCGCGTGTCCTGGCAGACGTCGCGCCGGCGGTCGGCGCCGACACCGTGGAGCTGTCATACCTGGACGGGGCTCGCGCCTTCGTGGAGGCCGTCGTCGACTCCGAGGCGGCCTTCAAGGGCGTGCGCTACCACCTCGACGCACTGCCGCTGACGCGCCACGTGCTGGAGCACGACGTCGCGGCCCAGGTCGTCCTCGGGACCCAGGACGCCGACCCGGCCGAGTCGGCCTGGATGGTCGAGGACGGCGTCGGCTCACTGCTCATGCTGCCGGTGCGCTCGCGCGGCACGGTCGTGGGGCTGTTCGAGTCGCACCGACGCCTCGCGACTCCCTGGAAGCGCAGCCAGATCCGGGCTGCACGCACTGTGGCTGCCGTCGCCGGCCCGGTGCTGGAGAACCTGCTGCGCGCGGCCCCCCCGTCCTAGCCCCCTTCGCGCATCTGCCAGGGCGAGCCGTACTCCGTGAGCAGGTCGAGGAAGGGCACCGCGTCGAACGCCTCCGGTCCGCGGACCCCGGTGCCTGACCAGACGCCGCCGGCAAGCAGCTCGAGGGCCACGACCGGGTTGACCGCCGTCTGCCACACCACGGCCTGCGACCCGTACTCCTCCATCGACCACGCGTTGTCGACCACGTGGTACAGGTACACCTGGCGGTCCGCGCCGGCCTTCGTGCCGCTCACCCAGGTACCGGCACACGTCTTCCCGCGCATTCGGCCGCCCAGGGTCGCCGGGTCCGGCAGGCAGGCCGCCACGACGTCGCGCGGCGACACCTCTGCACCGCCGACCGTGACCCGGTCGGTGCGGTCCAAGCCGACCTTGTGCAGCACCTCGAGCACGGTGATGAACTCCTCGCCGAGGCCGTACTTGAAGGTGACCCGCTTCGCGTCGACCCAGCGCGGGATCAGCAGCACCTCCTCGTGCTCGACGTTCACGCACTCGACCGGGCCGATGCCCTCCGGGAAGTCGAACACCTCGGGCTCGCTGAACGGCGCTGTGGTGAACCAGCCCCGCGTCTTCTCCCACACCACCGGCGGGTTGAGACACTCCTCGATCGTGGTCCAGATGGAGAACGTCGGAGCGAACATCGGCTCCCCCCGCGGCCCGGCGACCTCGAGGTTGGCGCCGTCGCGCACGCCGATCTCGTCGATCTCGTCGAACAGGTGGTCGGCGGCATACCGCGCGAACACGTCGGAGAGCCCGGGCTCGATCCCTATGCCGGCCAGGGCGAGTCGACCGGCGGCCTCCCACTCCCCCGACTTGGCGAACTGCTCGTCGCCGAGCATCACGCCGGTCTTCTCGTACGGCGATTCCGGGTGCGGCCGGGACAGCGACATCGCCATGTCGAGGTAGTCGGCGCCTGCCGCGAAAGCGCCGTCGAAGATCGGCATGACGAACCGCGGGTCGACGGCGTTGAGCACGTGGGTGACGCCGTGCTCGCGGGCCAGTGCGGTGACCGCCGCTGCCGAGGAGGCATCGATTTGGGCCGCACTGAAGCGGCCGTCGCCGGCGTGCGGCGCGATCGCGCTCGCGGCCCGTCGCGGGTCGTAGTCCGCGACCACCATCGCGTCGAAGAAGTCGCGACGAGCAGCGATACCGACGGCAGCCGATCCGACACCGCCCGCGCCTACCACCAGGATCCGCATGATCGGGCAGGCTACTTCAGGGCGGCGAGCACCTCGCCGGCCGCACGGTAGCCCGTCTCCACCGCTCCGTTGAGATAGCCCTGGAAGTCCTGCGACGTGTGCTCGCCGGCGAAGTGGCAGCTGCCGACCGCCTCCTTCTCGACGCCGCTGAACTCCGTGTACTGGCCGACCTTCCAGTACGAGTACGAGCCCTGCGCCCAGGGCTGAGCCTTCCAGAAGTCGAGAGTCGCCCTGCCGTTCCACTTTGCGGTGATGCCCGGGAACAGCGGTTCGATCTGGGCCAGGAAGCGCTGCGCGTAGGCCGTGGTCGACAGGCTGCCGAAGCCGGCGCCGATGGTGCCTCCGGTGTAGTCGACCAGGATGCCGTTCCTGCCGGCCTGCGCGCGGGTGACCTCCCAGGTGCTCTGGTAGCCGGTGTCGGCGAAGCTGTCGCCGTTGCCGCCGAGGGTGCGCCAGTGTCGGTCGGTGAACTGCAGCTGCAGCTTGCTGTTGGTGCCCATCGACAGCTCCCTGATCGCTGTCCTCTTCAGCGCCGGGAAGCCGGCCTTCGCGAGGTCCACCCGGCGCAGCAGCGAGAAGGGCAGGGTGAGGACGACGTGGTCGGCGACCTGGCTGCTGGTCCTGTTCCCCGTCTTGGTGGTCACGGTCCAGGTGCCGTCACCGTTGCGGGCCAGAGCCACCAACGCTGTACCGAGCTTGATCTGGCCGGGCAGCAGCGATGCCAGCCGTGCGGGGACCTGGTCGTTGCCGCCGACGACGTGGTACTTCTCGTTGCTCGGCCCGAAGATGCGCAGCTGCCCCTGTCCGGAGTAGGCCAGCAGGTAGAGCATGTTCAGCGAGCTCTGCACGGAGCTCTCGCCGCCGTACTCGATGGTGTAGGCCACATCGAGCAGCTGGCCGAGCCGGGACTTGATCCCCCCAGGCACGTAGGCCTTGATCCAGTCGGTGATCGACATGTGGTCGAGCTCCCAGCCGCGCTGGGTGTAGGTGTCGTAGAGGGTCGGGTAGCTCGCCGCGGAGACGTCGCTGTGCAGCTGCTGCCAAACGGTCTTGATGTCGGCGGTCGCTTGCGCGTAGGTGTACGGAGCGCCGTCGAACCAGTAGATCGGCTCGGTGCCGCTCTGCTCGGTCGCGAGCAGGTTGTGCAGCTTCAGCCCGAGCTCCTGCGCCAGCTGGCGCATCGCGGTGTGGCCCTGGTCGATGAGCTCGCCGCCGTGCTCGGCCACCTGCGCCTCGGCGAAGTAGCCGTTGATCGACCAGCACCTCCCGCCCACCCGGTCGTCGGCCTCGACCACGGTGGCAGTGACCCCGGCTCGCTTCAGCCGGTACGCCGTGCAGAGCCCGGCCAGCCCGGCTCCCACCACGACGACCCGGGGCTGCGAGCCGCCACCGGGGGCCGCGACGGCCGGCGCCGCCAGGCCGACGGGAGCGGCGGCAGCCGCCCCGAGAGCGGCCGCTCCCTGCAGGACGCGGCGCCGGCTCGGCCCGGGGCGGACCCTCGGCGACCTCGTTCGCGGCCAGCTGGGCGGTGATCTCCTGCAGCGTGCGGGCGAGCGGCGTGCGTGCCATGACGACCCCAGCAAGAAACCGTCGCTACGACGGGCTGGGATCACCGTACTCGTGAGTGATCAGCCCTGGAAGCCAGGGAATCCGTCGCGTCGAGGGGGCATCACGACGAGATCCGCAATGCTGCTTACCGGCCGTCCAGCAGCGGTCGCCGTGGGTCGACGTCGTCACCCCGTCCGCCGGGCCGCGACGCCGGAGAGCGCCTCGAGCACGACCCGGTTCGCCAGCGCGGCGGTGATGTCCGCGTGGTCGTACGGCGGGCGACACCTCGACCACGTCCACCCCGACCACCGGCAGCTCCAGGCAGACCCGCCGCACCGCGTCCAGCAGCTGGCGCGCCGTGAGCCCGCCCGGCTCCGGCGTGCCCGTCCCCGGTGCGTGGGCGGGGTCCGCGACATCGATGTCGACCGAGAGGAAGACACCGTCGCAGTCGTCCACGGCGATCCCGAACGCCTCGTCCAGGCACTCGTCCAGGCCGCGCGTTCCGATCTCGGTCATCTCGAAAGACCGCATCCGCTGCTCCGCCATCCAGTCCAGCGTCTCGGGACCGGGCCAGTAGCCGCGCAGCCCGATCTGCAGGAAGCGGTCGCCGCGGGCCGCACCCGACTCGATCAGTCGTCGCATCGGCTGGCCGTGCCCGTACAGCGAGCCGAACTCGATGTCGCCGGTGTCGGCGTGCGCGTCGAAGTGCACGACGGACACCCGACCGTCGCCGAGCCGCCGGGCCACGCCGGTCACGTCGGCCAGGGTGATCGAGTGGTCGCCGCCCAGGACCACGGGGATCGCGCCGCTGGTCGCGACGGTCCCCACCGCCTCGGTCAGCGCCGCGAGCGACCGTTCGATCTCGCCCGGCGGCATCTCGACGTCCCCGGCGTCCAGCACGCGCAGGTCACGCAACGGGTCGACGCGCAGCGCGAGGTGCGGCCGGGACCCGTCGTGGGCGAGGTAGTCGGTGGACCGGATCGCCTGCGGGCCGAACCGGGCGCCCGGCCGGTGGGACGTTCCGCCGTCGAACGGGGCGCCGACGACGACCACGTCCGCGCCGGCGAACGACGCCGGGTCACCCAGGTCGCAGCGGTCCACCCCGAGGAAGGTGATGTCCGGCCCGAACATCGGTCCGTAGCGAGTCATCGCGGTGCTCCTCGGTGGGTGCGGAGTGGGACGGAGCTCACGAGTCGAAGCCGAGACCGACGGCGTCCAGGGTGCGCAGCCACGGGCCGCGGCGGCCACCACGCGCATCGGCCTTCGCCACTCCGCGACGGGTGAGCTCGATGCCAGCCCAGCGCAGCGGCTCGGGAGGGAAGGGCAGCGGCTTGCGCCGGACCATCTCCAATGCGGTGCACTGGGTCTGTTCGCCGGCGAGCAGGTCGACGACGACCGTGGCCCCGAACCGGCTGGCACCCACCCCGAGCCCGGTGTAGCCGGCCGCGTACGCGACCCGTCCGCCGTGCGCCGTGCCCCAGAACGGGGAGAACCGTGAGCACGTGTCGATGATGCCGCCCCACGCGTGGGTGAACCGCAACCCCTCGAGCTGGGGGAACGTCTCGAAGAAGTGCTCGGCGAGTCGCAGGAACGTCTCCGGGTTGCGCTCCATCGCGTCGTCGGTGCGGCCGCCGAAGCGGTAGACCGCGTCGTAGCCGCCCCACAGGATGCGCCAGTCGTCGGTGACCCGGTAGTAGTGGAAGAGGTTCCCGGCGTCGGCCATGCCGTGCCGGTCCGCCCAGCCGACCGCCGCCCGCTGCGCGTCGGTGAGCGGCTCGGTCATCAGGGCGTAGTCCCACACCGGAACGACGTAGGACGAGAGCCGGCGCAGCAGCGGCGGGAAGGCGTTGGTGCCCAGCGCCACGTGCCGAGCGGTGAGCCGCCCGTACGGCGTCCGCAGCACCACACCGGCACTGGTCCCGGCCAGGTCGGTGACCGGCGTGTTCTCCCAGATCCGCACGCCCAGCCGCAGGCACGCCTCGCGCAGCCCGCGGGCCAGCCGGGCCGGGTCCAGCATGGCGACACCGCCGCGGTCGAGCACCCCGCCGAGGTAGGTCGGCGAGTCGACCTTGGACCGCACCTCGTCCGGTTCCAGCCACTCCAGCGTCGTTCCCACGGATTCGGCCAGGCCCGGCAGCTCGCGCAGGTCGTCGGCCTGCCAGGGCGCGGTGGCGACGGTGAGCTCGCCGGTCCGCTCGAAGGAGCAGTCGATGCGGTGCTCCCGAACAGCCCGCTCGATGCCGTCCAGGTTCTCCCGGCCGAGCCGTTCCAGGAGGGACATCTCGGTGGGGAACCGGTCCAGGCCGTTGCGCAGACCGTGAGTCAGGCTGGCGGAACAGAAGCCGCCGTTGCGGCCGGAAGCCGCCCAGCCGACGGTCCGCGCCTCCAGCAGCGCGACGTCCCGGCCGGGGTCGCGCTCCTTCGCCAGCAGCGCGGTCCACAGCCCGGTGTAGCCACCGCCCACAACAGCGAGGTCCGCCTCCGCGGGTCCGGCCAGCGCCGGGCACGGGTCCGGGGCCGGCCCGTCCAGCCAGTACGCCGTGTGACGCACGTCGACGAGGGCGGCCGCCGCGGGTCCGGAGCCGGAAGACGGCACAGTCTCTAGCCCTTCTGCTTCTTCCGGCTCGTGACGGCCTGGCCGAAGAGCACCGAGAGGAGGGCGATGAAGAACATGGCCGAGGCGATCACGTTGGCCTGGGCGGGGATGCCGCGCAGCGAGGACACCCAGACGAACTTCGGGAACGTGTTCTCCGCGCCGGAGTTGAAGTTGGTGATGATGAAGTCGTCGAAGGACAGCGAGAACGCCAGCAGCGCGCCGGCGGCGATGCCCGGCGCGACCAGCGGCAGGGTGATGCGACGGAAGGTCTGCCACTCGTTCGCGTACAGGTCCATCGCCGCCTGCTCGAGCCGCGGGTCCAGCCCGGCGATCCGGGCCTTCACGGTGACCACCACGAACGAGATGCAGAACATCACGTGGGCGACGACGATGGTGCCGAAGCCGAGGTTGACGCCGAGGTTGAGAAAGAGAGCCAGCAGTGAGGCACCCAGCACGACCTCCGGCGTCGCCATCGGCAGGAAGATGGTGAGGTTCGTCGCGGTGCGTCCGCGGAACCGGTGCCGGGCGAGCGCGAAGGCGATCATCGTCCCGAGAACTGTGGCCACGAGCGTGGCCAGGACCCCGATCTTCAGGCTGTTCGCCAGGGCCGGGCAGACGTCCGGCGCGCCGCACGGGTTCTTCCACTTGTCGAGGGTGAAGCCCTTCCAGGAGATGTTCGACTTGCCCGAGTCGTTGAACGAGAACGCCAACGTGTAGGCGACCGGGACGAACAGGTAGGCGAACGCGACGACGGCGTAGATCCGGATCGCGTTCCGTCCCAGCCAGCGGCGCGCCTTCATTCGGGGCCCCCGCGGGATCGCGGGCGCAGCGAGGGATCTCGTGGGGGGAGCTTCATACCAGCTCCTCGGTCCCGGAGCGGCGGATGTAGATGGCGACGAGAAGCAGGATCGACACCATCAGCGACACCGACAGCACGGCCGCGGTCGGGTAGTCGACCACCCGCAGGAACCGGCTGTCGATGACGTTCCCCACCATGGTGGTGTCTCGGTTCCCGAGCAGCGCGGAGTTGATGTAGTCGCCGGCCGCCGGGATGAAGGTGAGCAGCGTTCCCGCGACGACCCCCGGCAACGACAGCGGGATGGTGACCTTGCGCAGCGTCGTGAGCGCGCTGGCGTAGAGGTCTCCGGCCGCCTCCATCAGCCGCGGGTCGACCCTTTCGAGCGAGGCGTAGATCGGCAGGATCATGAACGGGAGGAAGTTGTACGTGATGCCGATGACTACCGCAGGTGCGGTGTTGATGATCCGGCCGTCAGGCCCCAGCAGGTGCACGGTACGCAACGCATCGGCCACCCAGGCCTGGTCGGCGAGGATCTGCTTCCACGCGATGGTGCGCAGCAGGAAGCTGACGAAGAACGGTGCTACGACCAGGACCAGCAGCAGGTTGCGCCACCGGCCGGACTTGAAGGCGATGGCGTAGGCGAGCGGGTAGGAGATCGCCAGCGCGAGCACCGTCGCGATCAGCGCGTAGAAGAAGGACCGGCCGAACACGGTGAGGTACTCGTCCAGGGTGTCGGTGTAGTTCGCGAACCGCCAGGTCTGGGTGTAGACCCCGATCTCGGCGCCGTCCGGCCTGGTCTGCGTCGAGGTCGACAGCAGCGTCACCAGCGGGACGATGAAGAAGATCGTCAGCCAGGCCATGCCCGGCAGGAGCAGCAGGTACGGCGTCAACCGCCGCCGTCCCGGCTGCGACGGAGCAGTCGACCCACGGTCGTCCTGCGGGTCCTCCAGCGTCTGACGCTCGCCGATGCCGATGCCCTGGGCTGCGCTCATCGGGTCAGCCCACCGGGACCGACGCGACGCCCTCGGTGCGATCGACGCCGGCGTTGACGTCGAGCCTGCCGTCGAGCGCGAAGGTGTGGGCCGGGTCCCAGTGCAGGTCCACGGTCGTGCCGCGACGCAGCAACCCGCCGGTCCCCAGGTTCTGCGCGAAGACCATCAGCTCCTGACCCCATGGCATCCGGACGAGGTACTGCGTGCTCACGCCGGTGAAGCTGGCGTCAGAGACGACGCCACCGGGCAGGACGTTGCGTCGCGCCCCCTCGACCGCAGCCCCCTCGGGCACGAGCTGGATCTTCTCCGGCCGGACCCCGATGTGCAGGTCGCTCTCGCCACCGTTCCTCAGGGCCGAGGGCAGCGCCACCTTCTGCCCATGGACCTCCAGGACGAGGTCGTCGCCGTCGCTGCCCGACACCGTCGCCCGGATGAGGTTGGACTGGCCGAGGAAGTTGGCGACGAAAGTCGTCGTCGGCGACTCGTAGAGCTCGGTCGGGCCACCCATCTGCTCGATCCGCCCGCTGTTCATCACCGCGATGGTGTCGGCCATCGTCATGGCCTCCTCCTGGTCGTGGGTGACGTGCACGAAGGTGAGGCCGACCTCGATCTGGATCCGCTTGAGCTCGATCTGCATCTGCCGCCGGAGCTTGAGGTCCAGCGCCCCGAGCGGCTCGTCGAGCAGCAGGACCGCAGGCCGGTTGACGATCGCCCGGGCGAGGGCGACCCGCTGCTGCTGGCCGCCGGACAGCTGAGCCGGCTTGCGCCTGGCCATCCCGCCGAGCTCGACCAGCTCGAGAGCCGCCTCGACCTCGGCCGTCACCTTCTTGCTGCCCCGGCGCCGCAGGCCGAACGCGACGTTCTCGAAGATGTCGAGGTGCGGGAACAGCGCGTAGCTCTGGAACACGGTGTTGACCGGCCGCTTGTACGGCCTGGCGTGGGTGACGTCGTCGTCCCCGATGAGAATCGTCCCGTCGGTCGGTTCCTCGAGGCCGGCGACCATCCGCAGGGTGGTGGTCTTACCGCAGCCTGAGGGTCCGAGCAGCGCGAAGAACGAGCCGGACGGAATCGTCAGGGACAGGTCGTCGACGGCGACGAACGACCCGAACCGCTTGCTGACGTGCTCGAGCCGGAGATCCCGCCCACCCGTCTCAGGGTCTGCCATCAGTTGCCGATCACCTGCTGGAACTGCTCGGAGAAGGAGGTCTCCTCGTCCGGCTCCAGGCTGCGGAACACCTTGACGTTGGCCAGGTCTTCCTCGGTCGGGAAGATCAACGGGCTGTCGACCAGCGACGGGTCGATCTTCTCCATCTCCGCCTTGGCGCCGTCGACCGGGCAGATGTAGTTGACGTAGGCCGCTACCTCCGCGGCGATGGCCGGGTCGAAGTAGAAGTCGATGAGCTTCTCGGCGTTCGCCTTGTGCGGCGAGGCGATCGGCACCATCAGGTTGTCCGACCACAGCGTGCCGCCCGTCTCCGGCAGGTTGAAAATGTAGTTGTCGTCCTCCTCCTCGAAGCGGGCGAGCAGGATGTCGCCGGACCACCCGATGCAGGCGACAGCGTTGCCGCTCCTGAGGTCCTCCAGGTAGGAGTTGCCCTTCACCTGGCGGATCTGGCCCGAGTCGACGTGCTTCTGCAGCTCCTCGAGGCCCTTCTTGAAGTCGTCCTCGCTGAAGTCCTGGGAGATGTCGGTGCCCTGGGCCAGCATGATCAGCCCGACGGTGTCGCGCATCTCGGACAGCACCACGATCTTGCCCTTGAGGTCCGGGGCCCAGAGGTCGTCGAGGGTCTTCAGGTCGCGACCCACCTTGTCCTTGCGGTAGCCGATGCCGGCATAGCCGCTCTGCCAGGTCATCGAGTAGTCGCGGCCGGGGTCGAAGTCGACGTCCTGCAGCTTCGCGTTGAGGTTCTTCGCGTTCGGGATGTTCGCCTTGTCCAGCTTCTGCACGTAGCCCTGCCGGATCAGCCGGCCGGCCATCCAGTCGGTCAGCGTGATGACGTCCTTGCCGATGTCGTCACCGTTCTTGAGCTGACCCTGGACCTTGCCGTAGTACGAGTCGTTGTCGTCGATGTCCTCGGCGTAGGTCGCCTTGATCCCCGTCGCCTCCTGGAACTTGTCCAGGGTCGGGTACTTCTTCGTGTCTTCGACGTAGTCGAGGTAAGCCGGCCAGTTGGCCCATCGCACGAGCTTCTCGGTCTCCGACTTGTCCTCGACCGTGGCTTCGGGGTTGCTGGTGGTGTCGCCGCCACCGGTACCGCAGGCGGCCAGCGCTGCTGCCACGCCGACGCCGCCGGCGCCACGCATCAGCGAGCGTCGGGAGAGCTGGGCCCGCACGATCGCGCGGAACCTCGGGTCCTGTCGAATGTCACTCATCGTGGCTTGGTTCTCCTCGGCTGGTGGTCGCAGGGCTCGGTCCGGTGAACACGGTGCGGTGCCAATCCTTGCGGACTGCGGCCGTCCCGTCGTACATGACGTGCTTGATCGTCGTGTACTCCTCCATGGAGTACATCGACATGTCCTTGCCTTGCCCCGAATCCTTGTAGCCGCCGTGGGGCATCTCGCTGATGATCGGGATGTGGTCGTTGACCCAGACGCAACCGGCCCGGATCTCCCGGGTCGCACGCAGGGCGCGGAACACGTCGCGGGTCCATGCGGAGGCGGCGAGGCCGTACGGCGAGTCGTTGGCGAGCCTGAGCCCCTCGTCGTCACCGTCGAAGGGCAGCACCACGAGTACCGGGCCGAAGATCTCGTCCTGCACGATCTCGGAGCCCTGGGCTGCGTCGACCACCAGTGTCGGCTCGTAGTAGGCACCGCGCGCCAGCGTCCCACCCGGCACGGCTCCTCCTCTCACGACCTTCGCCCCGTCGCGCCGGGCACGCTCGACGAAGCCCGCCACCCGCTCCTGCTGGAGGCGGGACACCAGCGGCCCCTGGTCGGTCCGCTCGTCCAACGGCTCGCCCAGCACGACCGTGCCCATCAGGTCGGCGACACCTGCGACGAACGCGTCGTAGAGCGGACGCTGCACGTAGGCCCGGGTCGCGGCGGTGCAGTCCTGACCGGTGTTGATCAGCGCACCGGCCACCGCCCCCTGCACGGCCGCCGCCAGGTCGGCGTCGTCGAAGACCAGGAAGGGCGCCTTGCCGCCGAGCTCGAGGTGCACCCGCTTGGGCCCCCGGGACGCGAGCTCCATCACCCGGCGCCCGACGGCCGAGGAGCCGGTGAACGAGACCATGTCGACGTCGGGGTGGGCCATCAGCGCCTCGCCGGCCACCAGTCCGGTACCCGTGACCACGTTGACGACACCGTCCGGCACCCCGGCCTCGCTGGCCGCCTCGGCGAACATCAGCGCGGTGAGCGGGGTGAGCTCGGCGGGCTTGAGGACGATCGTGTTGCCGGCAGCCACGGCCGGCAGCACCTTCCAGGCCGCCATCTGCAGCGGGTAGTTCCACGGGGCCACGGAGCCCACCACGCCGATCGCCTCACGCCGGACGTAGGAGGTGTGGTCGCCGGAGTACTCCCCCGCCGACTTTCCTTCGAGCACCCGCGCCGCGCCGGCGAAGAACGCGACGTTGTCGACGGTCCCGGGGACGTCGAAGCCGGTGGAGAGCCGGATCGGCTTGCCGGTCTGCCGTGACTCGGTGCGGGCCAGGTCGCCGGCGCGCTCGGCCAGCAGGGCGGCCAGCCGGCCGAGCGCGGCCGACCGCTCGACCGGCGGCGCGCTCGACCAGGCGGGGAACGCGGCACGGGCAGCCGCGACGGCGGAGTCCACGTCCGAGCCATCGGCCAGCACGACCCGCTCGACGGTCTCGCCGGTGGCGGGGTCGGTGACCTCGAAGTGCTCACCCGAGCCGCCGGTACGGCGGCTGCCGGCGATGAACTGGTGCACGCTCCTCGAGACCCTTCGTTGCGCACGGCACGGGCTGCCTATCCACCCGGCGGGGACGATCCTGACAGAGGGTGTCGCCTCGGACAAGTGATTCCGTTGCGTCACAGGATCGTTACCACGAAATCAGGTGCCGGGACGCCGTTTGGAGGGTCGTCAGGTCTCGCAGGTCGCCGGCCGCCAGGTCCGCCGGCCGCCCAGCCAGGTGCCGCGCACCGGGACCTGCGGCCAGCCGGCCGGGTCGGTGACCGTGGGATCGCTGCCCAGCCAGACCAGGTCGGCCCGGCGCCCGACGGTGACCGCCCCCCACCGGTCCTCCTCGAAGGCCTGGTAGGCCACCCCGCGGGTGTAGGCCGACAGCGCGGTGCCTACCGGGATCCGCTCGTGCGGGAGCCAGCCGCCCGCCGGCACCCCGGCGGGCGTCTGGCGGGTGACCGCGACCGACAGCCCGTCGAGGGGGCGGAAGGAGCTGACCGGCCAGTCGCTGCCCATCGAGAGCACGGCGCCGGTGGCGACCAGGGAGGCCATCGGGTACTGCAACGCGGTCCGGTCCGGACCCAGCCGGGGTGCGGTGAGCTCGAGCTGCAGCGGGTCGAGCTGGGCCCACAGCGGCTCGACGTTCGCCACGACCCCGAGTGCGGCGAACCGCGGCAGGTCGGTCGGGTCGACGACCTGGGTGTGGGCGATCACCGGACGCCGGTCGCGGGGACCGTTCACCGCGGCCACCCGCTCGACCGCGTCCAGCGCCGCCCGCACCCCGGCGTCGCCGATGGCGTGCACGTGGAGCTGGAAGCCGTCGGCGTCGAAGGCGACGGCTGCCGCTGCCAGCTCGTCCGGCGACCAGACGGGCAGCCCGCAGGAGTGCGGTGCGTCGTCGTACGGCGCCAGCATCGCCGCCGTGCCGGCCTCGACGACCCCGTCGGCGAACATCTTCACGGTGCGCGCCGACACCTGGCCGGCGACCGAGGACTCGGCGGCCGCTTGCCGGGCCCGCACGAACTCGGCGCGCTGGTCCGGCCAGCAGTCCGGCTCCGCGCGCAGCGCGATGTTGGCCCGGACGGCCAACCTGCCGGCGGCCGCGGCCGCGAGGTAGACCTCCACGTCACCCGGGGACAGGGCGGCCTCCTGCACCCAGGTCACGCCGGCGGCGGCGAGCAGCCGGCTCGCCGCCGCAAGCCCGTCCTGCCGCTCGACGGCAGTGGCGCGCGGGGCGTGGCGCAGCACGAGGTCCATCGCGGTCCACTCGACCAGGGTCCCCATCGGGGTGCCGTCCGGGCGCCGGACCACCTCGCCGGCCGCCGGGTCCGGGGTGGTCGCGTCGATGCCGGCGCGACGCAGCGCCTCGGTGTTCACCCAGGCGCAGTGGTGGTCGGTCGACTGGAGCACGACCGGCCGGTCCGGCACGGCCACGTCGAGCCAGGCGGCGTCGAACCGGCCGCCCGGGACCAGCGTCGGCTCGTAGGGCCCGCCCAGCACCCAGCTGGTCTCGGGGTGGGCCGCGGTCCACCGGCGTACGGCCTCGACGACCTCGGCGACCGAGGTCGCGTCGCGGACCTGCGGCCCGGCCAGCTCGACACCGCCCCAGAGCGGGTGGACGTGACCGTCACCGAAGGACGGCAGGACCGCGCCGCCCTCCAGGTCGACGACCTCGCGGGCCTCGGGGAGCAGGTCCCGGGCGTCCTCGTCGAGAGCCACCACCACGCCGTCGCGGACGGCCACTGCCCGGACCCGCGGCGCTGCCGGGTCGCCGGTGACCACCACCCCGCCGTGCAGCACCAGGTCGACGCTCACCGCCGGTCCGCTTCGGAGTCGACCACGTACAGCACGCCCGCGGACACGACAGCACCCGGGCAGGCGTAGCGAGGTGTCCGCACGCGTGCTGTGGTGGCCGCGTTCACGCCTCGATGTTGGACATCACGTGCTTGACCCGGGTGTAGTCCTCGAAGCCGTACATCGAGAGGTCCTTGCCGTAGCCCGAGTGCTTGAACCCGCCGTGCGGCATCTCGGCGACGAGCGGGATGTGCGCGTTGATCCAGACACAGCCGAAGTCGAGCCGCTTGGCCATCCGCATCGCCCGGCCGTGGTCCTTGGTCCACACCGAGGAGGCCAGGCCGTAGCGCACTCCGTTGGCCCACCGCACGGCCTCGTCCTCGTCGGTGAACCGCTGCACCGTGATCACCGGCCCGAACACCTCGTCCTGGACCAGCTCGTCGTCCTGGCGCAGCCCGGAGACGACGGTCGCCTCGTGGAAGAAGCCGCTCGCCAGCCCGCCGCCGACCCGGCTGCCACCGGCAGCCATCGACGCGTGATCGGGTGCGCGGGAGAGCATGCCCATCACCCGGTCGAGCTGGGTGGCGCTGTTCAGCGGCCCGAAGAGCACGTCCTCGTCGTCCGGCAGGCCGGTCCGGGCGCTGTCCTTGGCCTGCTGCGCGAGCGCGGCCACGAAGTCGTCGTGGATGCCCGGCGCGGCCAGCACCCGGGTCGCGGCCGTGCAGTCCTGGCCGGCGTTGAAGTAGCCCGCCACCGCGATCGCCTCGGCCGCCGCGTCGAGGTCGGCGTCGTCGAACACCACGACCGGTGCCTTGCCCCCGAGCTCGAGATGCACCTTCTTGAGGTCCGCGGCCGCCGACCCGGCGACCTCCATCCCGGCACGCACCGAGCCCGTGATCGAGACCATCTGCGGCGTGGCGTGCTCGACCAGCGCGCGGCCGGTGTCGCGGTCGCCGCACACGACGTTGAAGACGCCGGCAGGCAGGAACTCGGCCATGATCTCGGCCATCATCAGCGTCGACACCGGTGTCGTGTCGGAAGGCTTGAGGACCACCGTGTTGCCCGCGGCGATCGCCGGGGCCCACTTCCAGACCGCCATCATCATCGGGTAGTTCCATGGCGTCACCTGCGCGCAGACGCCGATCGGCTCGCGGCGCACGAACGACGTGTGGCCGGCCATGTACTCCCCCGCCGAGCGCCCCTCGAGCATCCGGGCCGCCCCGGCGAAGAACCGGATCTGGTCGACCATCGGCGGGATCTCCTCCGACATCGTCAGCCCGATCGGCTTGCCGGTGTTCTCCGACTCGGCCGCCACGAGCTCGTCGGCCTTCGACTCGATCGCGTCGGCGATCCGGATCAGCGCCTTCTGCCGCTCGCTCGGCGTCACGTCCCGCCAGCCGTCGAAAGCGTCCGCGGCCGCGGACATCGCGCTGTCGACGTCGGCCGCGGAGGCCACCGGCGCCACGGCGAAGACCTGGCCGGTGCTGGGGTTGACGAGCTCCGCCGTCCGCCCGTCGACGGTGTCGACGTAGGCGCCGCCGACGAAGTTGCGCAGGGTGCGGGGCTTGGTGCTCACGGAAGGCTCCTTCGGGCGGGCGGGCGGGCGGTACGACCGCGAGCGTAACCGCCATGACACCGTTCTCAACAGTGAGCGACCCCCCTAACGACAGATTCAGCAACTTTTGCAGCCTTGAGCCACGGATTCACTTGCCAAGAGGGCTGCCCAACGGTCAGGATCGCCCCCATGGGGACCAGGGACCGTGCCGGCGCCGTCGTGCTCGACGACGTCTCGAAGGCGATCATCGAGCAGCTGCAGGAGGACGGCCGCCGGCCGTACGCAGCGATCGGCAAGGCCGTCGGCCTGTCCGAGGCAGCGGTCCGACAGCGGGTCCAGCGGCTGCTCGACTCCGGCGTCATGCAGATCGTGGCTGTGACCGATCCGCTCCAGGTGGGCTTCCCCCGTCAGGCGATGATCGGCATCAACTGCGAGGGCGACGTCGAGGCGGTCGCCGAGAAGATCGCCGACATGGCGGAGGTCGACTACGTCGTCATCACCGCCGGCGGCTTCGACCTGCTGGTCGAGGTCGTCTGCGAGGACGACGACCACCTCCTCGAGCTCGTCAGCAAGCGCATCAGAGCAGTCCCCTCGGTGCGCAGCACCGAGTCCTTCGTCTACCTCAAGCTCCGTAAGCAGCTCTACAACTGGGGAACCAGATGACCCTGACCTCGCAGGACGTGTCCGAGCAGACGACCCCTGGCGCCACCTCGGTGGCCGCCTCGGCGCGCGACCACCTCTGGATGCACTTCACCCGGATGTCGGCCTACGCCCACGCCGACGTGCCCGTCATCACCCGGGGGGAGGGTCCCTACATCTGGGACGACAAGGGCAAGCGCTACCTCGACGGCCTGGCCGGTCTCTTCGTCGTGCAGGCCGGACACGGACGCGCCGAGCTCGCCGAGGCGGCGGCCAAGCAGGCCAAGGAGCTCGCCTTCTTCCCGCTGTGGTCCTACGCGCACCCGAAGGCGGTCGAGCTCGCCGCGCGGCTCGCCGACCTCGCCCCGGGCGACCTCAACAGGGTGTTCTTCACCACCGGTGGCGGCGAGGCCGTCGAGAGCGCGTGGAAGGTCGCCAAGCAGTACTTCAAGCTCACCGGCAAGCCGATGAAGCACAAGGTGATCAGCCGCAACGTCGCCTACCACGGCACACCCCAGGGCGCCCTGTCCATCACCGGCATCCCCGCGGCCAAGGCGATGTTCGAGCCCCTCGTCCCCGGCGCGCACAAGGTGCCCAACACCAACTTCTACCGAGCACCGGAGCACGGCGACGACCTCGAGGCGTTCGGCCTCTGGGCCGCCAACCGGATCGAGGAGGCCATCGAGTTCGAAGGGCCCGAGACCGTCGCTGCGGTGTTCCTGGAGCCGGTGCAGAACTCCGGCGGCTGCTTCCCGCCGCCGCCCGGCTACTTCGCGCGGGTCCGGGAGATCTGCGACAAGCACGACGTGCTGCTGGTGTCCGACGAGGTCATCTGCGCGTTCGGCCGGCTCGGCCACTACTTCGGCGCGAGCAGGTTCGGCTACCAGCCGGACATCATCACCTGCGCGAAGGGGATGACCTCCGGCTACTCGCCCATCGGCGCGATGATCGCCACCGACCGGATCATGGAGCCCTTCCTGCAGGGCAACAACTCCTTCGCCCACGGCTACACCTTCGGGGGTCACCCGGTCTCGGCGGCCGTGGCGCTGGCGAACCTCGACATCTTCGAGCGGGAGAAGCTCAACGAGCACGTGCTGGAGAACACGGGCGCCTTCCGGCGCACCCTGGAGAAGCTGACCGACCTGCCGATCGTCGGCGACGTGCGCGGCGACGGCTTCTTCTTCGGCATCGAGATGGTCAAGGACAAGTCGACCCGCGAGACGTTCGACGACGACGAGTCGGAGCGGCTGCTGCGCGGCTTCCTGTCCAGGGCGCTGTTCGACGCCGGGCTCTACTGCCGGGCCGACGACCGCGGCGACCCGGTCATCCAGCTCTCGCCTCCCCTGATCTGCGACCAGTCGCACTTCGACGAGATGGAGCAGATCCTCCGGTCGGTGCTGACCGAGGCATGGTCCCGCCTGTAGGCCGTACCGCCGTCCGGCGGCTGCCCGAGAAGCAGGTCCACGACCGGGCAGCGCTGGACGCCGTGCTCGACGCCGGTCTCGTCGCGCACGTCGCGGTGCGCGACGACGACGGCCAGCCCTACGTCGTCCCGGTCGGGTATGCCCGGGACGGCGACAGCGTGCTGATCCACGGGTCGACCGCGAGCCGGCTGTTCCGGTCGCTGGCCGAGGGTGCCCCGACCTGCCTCACGGTGACCTTGCTCGACGGCCTGGTGCTCGCCCGGTCGGTGTTCGAGTCGTCGATGCACTACCGGTCGGCGATGGTGCTCGGCACCGCCACCGCGCTCGAGGGCGACGACCAGCTCCGCGGGCTGGAACGGGTCTCGGAGCACCTGATGCCCGGCCGCTGGGCCGACGCGCGGCAGCCCAGCCGCAAGGAGCTGGCCGCGACCCTGGTGCTCTCGCTGCCGCTGGTGGAGTGGTCGGTGAAGGTCAGCGACGGCCCGCCCGACGACGCCACCGACGACCTCGCCCTGCCGGTGTGGGCCGGCATCCTGCCGCTGCGCGAGCGGTACGGCGAGCCGACACCGGCGCCCGACCTGAGGGACGGCCTGGACGTGCCCGAGTACGTCCGCGGCTGGACGCGCCGGTGACCGAGCCGTTACCGGGTACCGCTCGCTGTCGCTCTGGCACGACACCGCCGACGACGCCTGGGCCCCGCGGCCCGCGCTGCCCGGCAGCACCGACGTCGACGTCGCGATCGTCGGCGCCGGCTACACCGGGCTCTGGACCGCCTACTACCTCGCACTCGCCGACCCGTCGCTGCGGATCGCGGTGCTGGAGCGCGAGGTCGCCGGCTTCGGGGCCAGCGGCCGCAACGGCGGCTGGTGCTCGGCCCTGTTCCCGGCGTCGGTCGGGTGGCTCGCGAAGCGGTACGGCGAGCAGCCGGCGGTCGCGCAGCACCGCGCGATGCAGGACAGCGTCGACGAGGTCGGTCGGGCCGCGGCCGCCGAGGACATCGACTGCGGCTTCACCAAGGGCGGCACGGTGACGGTCGCCCGCACTCCCCTGCAGCTGGCCCGAGCGCGTGAGCAGGTCGCCGAGGCTCGCCGTTGGGGATTCGGCGAGCAGGACCTGGCGTTGCTCGACCACGTCGAGGCAGGCGGCCGGCTGGACGCATCGGACGTCCTCGGCGCGACGTACACGCCGCACTGCGCTGCCATCCACCCGGCCCGGCTGGTGCGCGGGCTGGCCCGCGCCGTGGAACGCCGAGGGGTGGCGCTGCACGAGCAGACCCCGGTCACCCGCATCGAGCCGGGCCGGGTCACCACAACGCAGGGCACGGTGCGCGCCGACGTGGTGATCCGGGCTACCGAGGGCTTCACCGCCCAGCTGCCCGGACTGCGACGGACCCTCGCACCGGTCTACTCGCTGATGGTCGCCACCGAGCCGCTGACCGCCGACGTCTGGGACCGGGTCGGCCTGCGCGACCGCGAGACCTTCGCCGACCACCGGCACCTCGTCATCTACGGCCAGCGCACCGCGGACGATCGGCTGGCCTTCGGCGGGCGCGGCGCGCCGTACCACTTCGGCTCCGGCATCCGGCCCGAGCACGACCGGGAGCCCGCCGTGTTCAGTGCGCTGCACCGGGTGCTGGTCGACCTGCTGCCGGCCGTCGAGGGCGCTGCGATCACGCACTCGTGGGGCGGGGCTGTGGGCATCGCTCGCGACTGGTGCGCCTCGGTCGGCCTGGACAAGGCCACCGGACTCGGCTGGGCCGGGGGGTACGTCGGGGACGGCGTCTCGACGACGAACCTCGCGGGGCGGACCCTTGCCGACCTGGTCCTGGGTCGGGACTCCCACCTCGTGCGGCTGCCCTGGGTCAACCACCGGTCGCCGCAGTGGGAGCCGGAGCCGCTGCGGTGGGTGGGGGTGAGCGCGTCGCTTGCCGTGATGACCAGGGCCGACGCCGAGGAGGCACGCACCGGCCGCCCGTCCCGGCGCGCTGCCCTGATGAGCCGGGTCCTCGGCCACTGATGAGCAGCGCCCCCGCCCCCGATGGACCGGCCTACCGGCTGTGCTTCGTCTGCAGCGGCAACATCTGCCGGTCACCCATCGCCGAGGTGGTGATGCGCCGGCTGGTCGACGAGGCGGGGTTGTCCGGCGTCGTCGAGGTCGACTCGGCCGGCACCGGCGACTGGCACGTCGGCGACCCGGCTGACCGGCGAGCCGTCACTGTGCTGCGCGGCGGCGGGTACGACGGGCGGTCACACCGCGCCAGGGTGTTCGAGCGCGGCTGGCTGGATGATCGCGACCTGGTGCTCGCCCTGGACCGCGGGCACCTGCTCGAGCTCCAGGCCCTGGCCCGGACCGAGGCGCAGCGGGTGCGGGTGCGGCTGCTGCGCTCGTTCGACCCCACGGCACCGGAGGGCGCCGAGGTCGCCGACCCGTACTTCGGCGACGCCGGCGACTTCGCCGACGTGCTGGACCAGGTCGAGCGGGCCTGCCGGGGGCTGCTGGACGCCGTCGCCCGCGTCCTGCCGGACCGGGTCTAGGTCGTCACGCCGACGCCCGGCCGGCCGGTCTGGCGACAGATCGGCCCGGCTCGTCCCGATACGCCGCACTCGACCGGAACCTGCACGTTGCGCGGTGGAACGCACCGCCCCGACAGTGGTCCTGTGGCGAGCCCTGCAGTCAGTAGTCGGGTCGGCGCCGATCGGCCGGTCGCTGTGTTCGTCCTGCTCCTCGGCGCTCTCGTCGCCGTGGCGATCGGGGCGTACGCCGGCCTGCACGAGCCCGCGGGGCGGCCGTTCGCGACACTCGGCTTCTCGGGGATGCTGCAGATGAAGGCATGGCTGACGACCGCCGCAGCCGCGCTGCTGCTCGTCCAGCTCACCACCGCGCTGTGGATGTGGGGACGGCTGCCCGGTGTCCGACCTCGTGCACCCGGGTGGGCGTCGCTGCTGCACCGGTGGTCCGGCGCGACCGCGTTCACCTTGACCCTGCCCGTAGCGCTGCACTGCATGTGGGCGCTGGGCCTCGCGACCGAGAGCCCGCGGGTCCTGCTGCACGGCCTCGCTGCCTGCCTGTTCTACGGCGCGTACGCCGCGAAGATGCTCGGCCTGCGCGTCCGCGGGCTGCCCGGCTGGTCCCTGCCTGTCCTCGGCGGCACCGTGCTCACCGCTCTCGTCCTGGTCTGGCTCACCTCGGCCCTGTGGTTCTTCACCCGGTCGGGGGTACCGCTGACATGAGCGCTGCACTCAGCCGCCGTACGGTGCTGCGCGGTTCCGGCGTCGTCGCCGTCGGCGCGGTGGCGGGCTTCCTGCTCACCCGCCGGAGCGACGCGGCGCGCGGCACGGGCACGGCGGTGGCCGCCAACGCCTACGGCCCGGAGCCGGCGTCGACCGGCAGAACCCTCGCATCCGTCGACGACATCCCGGACGGCGGCGGGCTGGTGCTCGACGACCAGCACGTGGTGCTGGTCCGGTCCGGCGACGAGGTGCGCGCGTTCTCGGCGACCTGCACCCATCAGGGCTGCACCGTGGACAGCGTCACCGACGGGGTCATCAGCTGTCCCTGCCACGGCAGCACCTTCGACGCCGGCACCGGCGAGGTGGTCACCGGTCCCGCCAGCCGGGCGCTCGACACGGTGCAGGTCTCGGTCGCTGACGGTGTCGTGACGCTGCCGGGAGGTGGCTGAGGTGTCCCGGTTGCCGACGCTGCTCTGGCTGCTCGCCCTGGGCCTCGCCTTTGGCGCGGTGGTGGCCCTGGGCTGAGCAGCGCTCGAGCGCCGCGCGGGTCAATGCGGCTTCAGCAGCGTGCTTCGCAGAGCGTCGAGGACCGTGGGGTCCTCGATGGTCGAGGGCACCGGCTCGTCCTTGCCGTCGGCGATGGCGCGCAGCGAGCGGCGCAGGATCTTGCCGGACCGCGTCTTCGGCAGTGCCGCGACCACGTCGACCTGGCGGAACGACGCCACGGCACCGATCTCGTCCCGAACCCGCTGCACCAGCTCGGCGCGCAGCTGGTCCGGGTCCACGTCGGCACCGGCCTTGAGCACCACGAGCCCGCGCGGCACCTGGCCCTTGAGGTCGTCGCTCACGCCGATCACGCAGCACTCGGCCACCGCCGGGTGCGCCGACACGACGGCCTCCATCGAGCCGGTCGACAGCCGGTGACCGGCCACGTTGATGACGTCGTCGGTGCGGCCCATGACGAACAGGTAGCCGTCCTCGTCGACGTACCCGCCGTCGCCGGTCAGGTAGTAGCCGTCGAACGCCGACAGGTAGGACGCGACGAAGCGGTCGTCGTCTTCCCACAGGGTCGGCAGGGTGCCCGGCGGCAGTGGCAGCCTGATGCAGATGGCTCCCTCGGTCCCGGGCGGCACCTCCGCTCCTGTCGGGTCGAGCACCCGCACGTCATAGCCGGGCACCGGGACCGTCGGCGAGCCCGGCTTGATCGGCATCGGCTCGAGGCCGCGCAGGTTGGCCGCGATCGGCCAGCCGGTCTCCGTCTGCCACCAGTGGTCGACGACAGGCACGCCGAGCAGCCGGGTCGCCCACTCCCAGGTGTCCGGGTCCAGCCGCTCGCCGGCGAGGAAAAGGGTGCGCAATGACGCCACGTCGTACGCCGCGAGCTGCCGGCCGTCCGGGTCCTCCTTCTTCACCGCCCGGATCGCGGTGGGAGCCGTGAACAGCGCCTGCACGCCGTACTGCGCGACGACCCGCCAGAACGCGCCGGCGTCCGGCGTCCCGACCGGCTTGCCCTCGTAGAGCACGGTGGTCGCCCCCACGAGCAGCGGCGCGTAGACGATGTAGGAGTGCCCGACCACCCACCCGACGTCGGATGCGGTCCACCACACGTCTCCCCGGCCGACGCCGTAGACGTTGGACATCGTCCACTGCAGCGCGACGGCGTGCCCACCGTTGTCGCGGACAACGCCCTTGGGCTTCGCGGTCGTGCCCGACGTGTACAGGACATAGAGCGGGTCGGTGGCCGCCACCGGGACGCACTCGGCGGGCTCGGCATCCAGGACCAGATCGTGCCAGTCGAGGTCGCGCGGCGCCGTCATCGACGCGGTCGCCTGCGGACGTTGCAGGACGACGACGTGCTCGGGCTGGTGCGCCGACATCTCGAGCGCCCGGTCGACCAGCGGCTTGTACTCCACCACCCGGCTCACCTCGATGCCGCAGGACGCCGAGACGACGACCTTCGGCTTGGCGTCCTCCACCCGGGCGGCCAGCTCGTTCGCCGCGAACCCGCCGAACACCACGGAGTGCACAGCGCCCAGCCGGGCGCAGGCGAGCATCGCCACGACGGCCTCCGGCACCATCGGCAGGTAGATGACGACCCGGTCGCCCTTCCGGACGCCGAGCGAGGCCAGGGCGCCGGCGAAGGTCGCGACCTCCGCGAGCAGCTGGGCGTAGGTGTAGGTGCGCTGGGTGTCGGTGACCGGGCTGTCGTAGACCAGGGCGACGCGGCCGCCGTGCCCGTCGGCGACGTGGCGGTCCAGCGCGTTCTCGCACGTGTTCAGCACCCCGTCGGGGAACCAGCGGTGGAACGGGGCGCGGGTCGCGTCCAGGACGGTCGACGGATCGGTCCGCCAGAGGATGTCCCTGGCCGCATCGGCCCAGAAGCCCTCCGGGTCCTCGATGCTGCGGCGGTAGGTCGCGCGGTAGTCGCCCATACCGGCATCCTCGCCCGGGCGGGCGCCGACGCGCCAGGGACGGTCGTCCTAGTCGGCCGACCGCGGCACCGGCGGCGCCTGCGGGGCGTCGGCCTGCCGGCGTACCAGCATGAGGTGCTCGACCACGCGGTCCATGGCGTCGTCGACGCCGTCCTCGCGGTACCCGCCGCGGCGCGGCCGGAACGGTGCGCTGCGAACGTCCTCGACCGTGACCGTGTCCTGGCCGTCGAGGGTGGCAACCACCCGGTCGACGAACTCGTCGACGTCGTCCGGGTGGTAGCCGCGCCGCAGGCCACCGGCCCGCGGGAACCGTCGCATGTACGGCCCGCGCGAGCTCGCCCTTGAGGAAGTCGGCCTCGCTGGCCGGGTCCAGCTTCCCCCGGCGGCCACCGGTCATCGCCTGGGCGAGGAGAACTCGCTCCTCGAGGGCGTCCAGGAACTCGTCCACCTCGGCGACGGCGTAGCCGCCGTGCACCAGCTCGAAGCCGGCTTGGCGCACCTCGGCTGCCGTCGGCGGCGGGAAGACCCCGCCGAGCGAGACCTCGACGTGGTTGAGGAACGCGTCGACCTGGCGACGGTGGTAGCCGCGCCGCAGCCGGCTTACCCGGCGGAACCGGTTGTGGCTCATCGGCTCTTCACTCGGTCACGGCTGCCAGCTGGCCACAGGCCCCGTCGATGTCGCGCCCCCGGGTGTCCCGGACGGTGGTGGGGATGCCGTGCGCCCGCAGCCGGGCGACGAAGGTGCGCTCGACCTGCGGGTCGCTGGCCGTCCACTTCGAGCCCGGCGTCGGGTTGAGCGGGATCGGGTTGACGTGCACCCAGCCCCGACCCCGCCGGTTGAGCTCGGTCCCGAGCAGGTCGGCCCGCCAGGCGTGGTCGTTGATGTCGCGGATCAGCGCGTACTCGATGCTGACCCGCCGGCCGGTCGCGTCGAAGTAGCGGCGCGCGGCGTCCAGCACCTCGGCGACCTTCCATCGCGTGTTGACCGGCACCAGGGTGTCGCGCAGCTCGTCGTCAGGGGCATGCAACGACAGGGCCAGCGTGACGTTGAGGTCCTCGGCGGTCAGCCGGTCCATCGCCGGCACCAGGCCGACGGTCGAGACCGTGACGTTGCGCTGCGAGAGGCCGAGACCGTCGGGGTTCGGGTCGGTGAGCCTGCGCACCGCGCCGAGCACCGCCTTGTAGTTGGCCAGCGGCTCGCCCATCCCCATGAACACGACGTTCGAGACCCGGCCCGGACCGCCGGCGATCTCGCCGTCCCGCAGCATCCGGGCGCCGGCCACGACCTGGTCCACGATCTCGCCCGCGGACATGTTGCGGGTCAGGCCGGCCTGGCCGGTCGCGCAGAACGGGCAGTTCATACCGCAGCCCGCCTGTGACGAGACGCACATCGTCACCCGGCCCGGGTAGCGCATCAGGACGCTCTCGACGGTCGCGCCGTCGAAGAGCCGCCAGACCGACTTGCGGGTGCGTCCGCGGTCGGCTTCCAGGTGCCGCACCGGGGTGAGCAGCGTCGGGAGGAGCGCCTCGGCCAGCTGGGCCCGGGAGGCCTTGGGGACGTCGGTCATCTGCGCGGGGTCGGCGCCGAGGTGGTCGAAGTAGTGGCTGGACAGCTGGCCGGCCCGGAACGGCTTCTCGCCGAGCTCGGCGACCACGGCACGACGCTCGTCCGGGGCGAGGTCGGCCAGGTGCCGCGGCGGCTTGGCTCGGCGAGGCTCGGCGAAGGTGAGCACGCCGGGGACGGGGGCAGGCACGGTCTTCTCTCTCTAGGCGGGCACGAGCCAGCTCAGCAGCAGGTAGGTGACGGGCGCGGCCGGCAGCAACGAGTCCAGCCGGTCCATCATCCCGCCGTGCCCGGGCAGCAGGCTGCCCATGTCCTTGATGCCGAGGTCGCGCTTGATCATCGACTCACCGAGGTCGCCGAGGGTGGCGGTCATCATGACAGCGAGACCGATCAGGACGCCTTCCCAGAGCTCGCCCTCCAGCAGGACCGGCACCGCCACGGCGCCGCCGACGGCGCAGAACAGCGCGGAGCCGCCGAACCCCTCCCACGACTTCTTCGGGCTGACGGTCGGCGCCATCGGGTGCTTGCCGAACAGGACGCCCGCGACGTATCCGCCGGTGTCGCTGAGCACGACGAGCACGATGAAGACGACGACCCGGTCGGCGCCGTCGTCGGGCCGCAGCATCAGCGCCGCGAAGCCGGCCAGGAAAGGCACGTACAGCGCGGCGAAGGTCGCTGCCGTGACGTCGCGGACGTAGCCCTTCGGGTTCTCCGGTGACCGCCACAGCATGGTGCCCAGCACGGTGAGCGCCAGGGCGACGACCATGGCCTCGCTGCCCCCGGCGTACGCCGAGACGACGATCGCCACGGAGCCCACGACGAGCGGGACCACGGGGACCCGGACCCGGTCGGCGCCGAACGCGTTGGAGAGCTCGTAGACCGCGAGCACGACAGCGGCCACGACGACAACGATGAACGCCGGCTTCCAGACGTACAGCGACAGCAGGATGACCGCGGCCAGGCCGAGGCCGACCCCGATGGCCGCGGGCAGGTTGCGACCCGCGCGGGTCCGACGCTCCGGCGGCGGGACCGGCTGCATGGGGACGGGCTCGAGCGGGGAGCTGCCGTCCTCCTGGTCGGTGGTCATGGCGATGTCGGTGGCCGAGCCTCAGACCTCGAGGAGCTCGGACTCCTTGTGCTTGACCAGGTCGTCGACCGCGCCGACGTGGCGTTGGGTGACCTTCTCCAGCTCCTTCTCGGCCCGGTTCACGTCGTCCTCGCCGGCCTCGCCGTCCTTGGCCAGCCGGACCAGCTCGTCCTTGGCGTGGCGGCGCACGTTGCGGATCGAGATCCGGGCGTCCTCGGCCTTCTTGTGGGCGACCTTGATGAACTCCTTGCGGCGCTCCTCGGTCAGCTGCGGGAACATCACCCGGATGATTGCGCCGTCGTTGGTCGGGTTCACCCCGAGGTCGGAGTCGCGGATCGCCTTCTCGATGGCGCCCATCGCGCCCTTGTCGTACGGCGTGAGGGTGAGCATCCGGGCATCGGCGACGTGGAACGACGCGAGCTGGTTCACCGGCGTCGGCGCGCCGTAGTAGTCGACAAGGATCTTGTTGAACATCGACGGGTTGGCCCGGCCGGTGCGGATGGAGGCGAGGTCGTCCTTGGCGACGGAGACAGCCTTCTCCATCTTCTCCTCGGCCTCGAACAATGTCTCGTCGATCACGTCGTCTCCTGCGTCGGTCTGGGTCGGTCCGGTGGTCCTGAGGTCACGCGTCGGGACCGATGATGGTCCCGATCTTCTCCCCGTGCACCGCTCGGGCGATGTTGCCCTCCTCGGTCATGTTGAAGACCACGATGGGCAGCCGGTTGTCGCGGCACAGGCTGATCGCGGTGGCGTCGGCGACCTTGAGGCTCTTGTTGAGGAACTCGTCGTAGGACAGCCGGTCGTAGCGCACGGCGTCCGGGTGGGTGGCGGGGTCCGCGTCGTACACGCCGTCGACGCCCTTCTTGCCCATCAGCAGCACCTGGGCACCGATCTCGAGGCAGCGCTGGGCCGCGACGGTGTCGGTGGAGAAGTACGGCATGCCGGCACCCGCGCCGAAGATGACCACGCGGCCCTTCTCCAGGTGCCGGATGGCCTTCCGCGGGATGTAGGGCTCGGCGACCTGTCCCATCGCGATCGCGGTCTGCACCCGCGTCTCGACCTCCTGCTTCTCCAGGAAGTCCTGCAGGGCGAGGCAGTTCATCACCGTGCCGAGCATGCCCATGTAGTCGGCGCGGGCCCGGTCCATGCCGCTCTGCGAGAGCTCGGCGCCCCGGAAGAAGTTGCCGCCGCCGACGACGATGGCCACCTGCACCCCGGACCGCACGACCTCGGAGATCTGCCGGGCCAGGCCGGCCACGACGACGGGGTCGACGCCGATCTGGCCCCCACCGAAGACCTCGCCGGAGAGCTTGAGCACGACCCGGCGGTACGGCCGCTCCCCCTCGGTCTCGGACGCAGCGAAGGCCGCGACCCTGCCGGTTCCCTCAGTGGATCCCTGCACGATCGCGGCCTCCTCGTCGTCGTGGTGCGCTGCTCCGGTCCCCCTGGCCTGCTGGTCAGTCTGCCAGCAGGCCGGTCAGGCGCCGCCGACCTCGAAGCGGGAGAAGCTCTTGACGCTGACGCCCGCAGCGTCCAGGACGGCCTTGACGTTCTTCTTGCTGTCCAGCACCGACGGCTGCTCGAGCAGCGCGACGTCCTTGAAGAAGCCGTTCACCCGACCCTCGACGATCTTGGCCAGCGCCTGCTCGGGCTTGCCCTCCTCACGGGCGGTCGCCTCGGCGATCCGGCGCTCGTTCTCGACGACCTCCGCCGGCACCTGGTCCCGCGAGACGTACTGCGGACGCATCGCGGCGACCTGCATCGCGGCGGCCCGGGCAGCCTCGAGGTCCTCGCCCTCGAACTCCACGAGCACGCCGACCTGCGGGGGCAGGTCCGACGAGCGGCGGTGCATGTACGACGCGACCGAGCGGCCCTCTGCGCCGAGCACCACGACCGCGGTCAGCTCGAGCTTCTCGCCGATGACCGCGGCGACCGAGCCGATGTTGTCGGCGACCGTGCGGCCGTCGGCCAGGGTCTCGCCGAGCAGCGCCGTGACGTCACCGGTGCCGGTCTTGGCGGCGTGGGACACGATGTCGGCGGCGAGCTGCTGGAACTGCTCGTTCTTCGCCACGAAGTCGGTCTCGCAGTTGAGCTGGATCATGGCGCCGTCGGCGGCGGCGACCAGACCGTTGGTCGCGCTTCGCTCGGCGCCGCGCTCCTTGACCTTGGTCTCGCCCTTGATGCGCAGCAGCTCGGCAGCCTTGTCGTGGTCGCCGTCGGCTTCCACGAGGGCCTTCTTCGCGGCCATCATGCCGGCGCCCGTGGAGTCGCGGAGCTTCTTGACCTCTGCGGCGGTGATGTTCGCCATGGGTACGCAGTCTCGCTCTCTTGTCGTGTCGGTCGTGGTGCGCCCGGGCGCGCTGCCGGCCGGTCAGGAGTCGACCGGCCGGCAGCGGCGGCTCAGGCCTCGCGGGTGCTCTCGGCCGCGGTGTCGCCGGTGGTGCCGGCCTCGGTCGCGGCGCTGGGGGCCGTGGCCTCCGGGGCCTCGGTCGCCGCAGCCTCGGGGGCCTCGGTCGCGGCAGCCTCGGGGCCTCGGTCGCCGCAGCCTCGGGGGCCTCGGTCGTCGTGGCCGCCGCGGCCTCGGGAGCCTCGGTCGCCGTGGCCTCGGGGGTCCCGCCCTGGGCGGCGGGGGTGCCCTCGGCGGCCGTGCCGCGCTGGAGCAGCTCCTGCTCCCAGGCCGCGAGCGGCTCGTCGGTCGCGAGCTGGCCGTCAGCCGGCTTCTCGTCGCCGTCGACCTGGGTGCGGACCCGGGCCATCAGGCCCTCGGCGACCGCATCGGCGATCACCCGGGTGAGCAGGGTGACCGACCGGATCGCGTCGTCGTTGCCCGGGATCTTGTAGTCGACCTCGTCGGGGTCGCAGTTGGTGTCCAGGATCGCGACGACCGGGATGTGGAGCTTGTGCGCCTCGCCGACGGCGATGTGCTCCTTCTTGGTGTCGATGATCCAGACCGCGCTGGGGACCCGCGACATGTCGCGGATGCCGCCCAGGGTCTTCTCGAGCTTGTCCTTCTCGCGACGCAGGACGAGCAGCTCCTTCTTGGTCATGCCCGAGCCGGGCACGTCGTCGAAGTCGAGCTGCTCGAGCTCCTTGAGGCGCTGCAGCCGGCCGTGCACGGTCTGGAAGTTGGTGAGCATGCCGCCCAGCCAGCGCTGGTTCACGTAGGGCATGCCGACGCGGGTCGCCTGCTCGGCGATCGCCTCCTGGGCCTGCTTCTTGGTCCCGATGAACATCACCGAGCCGCCGTGGGCGACGGTCTCCTTGACGAACTCGTAGGCGCGGTCGATGTAGGACAGCGACTGCTGCAGGTCGATGATGTAGATGCCGTTGCGCTCGGTGAAGATGAAGCGCTTCATCTTCGGGTTCCAGCGGCGGGTCTGGTGCCCGAAGTGCACGCCGCTCTCGAGCAGCTGCTTCATGGAGACGACCTGGTTGGTGGCCACGGTCGGCCTACCTTTCTCGCGCCGCGGCCCGCTTGCGCGGGCGGCCTGGCGCCTGTCGGTTTGCCTGGCGGGCGCCCGGTCGGGCGTCCGCCTCCTGACACCCGGGAACGCGCTCGCCGCCGTCACCATCGCGGGTCGGGCGGACCGATGAGCGCACCCCCGCCGGTGGACGAGGTCCGGTGGCGGATACGGGCGTGCGAAGTCGACCCGCGCAGGCGGGTCGCCGCGTGAAGTGTACGCCGGGCGCGCCGCGAGGCCGAAATCGCCGCCGTCCCCAGGCCCGCCGAGGCGGGCGGACTGTCCACATCCTGCTCGCGCGGCCCGTCCCGGGCCACGCGGTGCGCCAGCCTCGAGGCATGCGTCCCCGACGGCTGAGCTGGCCGCTGGCGACGGTGGCCGGCCTGCTGCTGACGGCGCCGGTGCCGGCCACCGCCGCCTCGTGGGGGTGGCCGCTGACGCCCCGGCCGCCGGTTGCCGCGCGGTTCGTCGCTCCGGCCGGCCCCTACGCCCCCGGTCACCGGGGCGTCGACCTGGTCGCGCCGGCGGGTGGCCCGGTTCTCGCCCCGGCCGGTGGGACGTGGCCTTCGCGGGCCGGGTGGCCGGCCGCGGCGTGGTGTCGATCGACCACCCGGGCGGGCTGCGCACGACCTACCAGCCGGTGGCGCCGCGGGTGTCCCGCGGCGAGCCGGTCGCCCGGGGAGCCGTCCTGGGCCTGCTCGAGCCCGGGCCGAGCCACTGCCCGCCCGCGCCCTGCCTGCACTGGGGCCTGCGCCGGGGCACGACCTACCTGGACCCGCTGGCCGTGCTGGGCCCGGTCCGGGTCCGGCTGCTGCCGGTCTGGGCGCACCCCCGCTCGGGTCAGAGCAGGGAGGGCAGGTCCGCGGCGAGCCGGCGGTAGTCGGCCGGGGCGTTGTAGGCCTGCGCCGAGACCCGCACGAAGCCACGGCCCGCCCAGGACGTGACGGCCACCTCGACGGCGGAGGTCTCACCGATCCGGTCCTGCAGCGCGTCCGCGGCCTCGACCGAGGCGGCCACCCCCTCGGGCAGCGGGACGAGCTGCATGCTCACGGCGGCGTCCCGGGGCAGATCGGCCGGCGCGACCTGCAGGGCCCGGGCGACCTCGAGCTGGCCGGCCACCGCGAGCGCCACGTTGTGCCGGCGCAGCCGGTCCAGGCCGATGTGCTCGAGCACCCGCAGGGCGCGCGGCGCGGACAGCCAGGCGGTCGGGTCCTCGGTGCCGGTCTCGTCGAAGGCCAGCGGGAAGCCCTCCGCCTCGCCCCAGGAGGCCACCAGCGGGCGCAGGGATTGGGCGCCAGCGCTTCGCGGCGTGCAGGACGGCGGCTCCGCGCGGCGCGCAGCACCACTTGTGGAGGTTGCCGACGAAGAAGTCGGCACCGAGGCGCTCCAGGTCGACGGCGAGCATCCCCGGGGCGTGGGCGCCGTCGACCAGGACGGCGGCGCCGCGCTCCTGCAGAGCCGGGATCAGGCGGACCAGCGGCAGCCGGCGGGCCGTCGGCGAGGTCACCTGGTCGAGGACGACGAGCCGGGTCCGGTCGTGGACGGCACCGAGAACGGTGGCGAGTGCCTCGTCGTCGTCCGCCGTGAGCGGGACGTGCACGGTGTCGACTGCCGCTCCCCGGTCGGCGGCGAACCGGTTGGCGGCGATGCGTACCGCGCCGTAGCTGTGGTCGGTCAGCAGCACGGCGTCGCCCGTCGCGAGCGGGAACGCGGACAGCACGGTGCTCGCGCCGCTGGTGGCGTTGTGCACGAACGCGAGCGACCCCTCCTCGGCGCCGAGGAAGGCCCCGACCTCGGACCGGGCGGCCGCCAGTGCCGCGGGCAGCTCGCGGCGGAAGAACCGGACCGGGTTGGACTCCATCCGCTCCCGCCAGGACTGCTGCTCCTGGAGCACCGGGGTGGTCACCGCGCCGTACGACCCGTGGTTGAGGTGGGCGACCGTGTTCTCCAGCGGCCACAACGCCCGGACCTCGACCCAGTCCTCCCCCCACAGCGGGTTGGCGTCGACATCCGTCGCGGTCGCAGGCTCAGCGGGCATGATGGCCAGCCTATGGTCGAGCACTCGCGACGGACCCGTCGGCGCTGCGGCCCGGTCGCCCCCGCGCGGTCGGCTGTCGCCGTTCTGCTCGTCGCACTGGTCACGGCCGGCCTGACCCTGGTCGGGCCGGCAGCGACCGGGGCGGAGCCGCGGCCGGCGCATCACCCGAGCCGCCTCACCTCCCTGGGGGACGCCCGCCAGGTGGTGGTCGTCACGGCCAGGTCCTGGTCGAGCAGCACGGCCGTGCTGCGCGCCTGGCGGCGCACCGGTGCCGGCGGCTGGCGGCTGCACACCGGCCCGGTGCGCGCCCGGGTGGGCCGCAACGGGTTCGTCCCGGCCGACCAGCGGCGGCAGGGCAGCGGCACCAGCCCGGCCGGCACCTTCGCGGTCCGTTCGGCCTTCGGCAACGGCGCCGACCCGGGAACGGCGCTCCCCTACCGGGTGGCCGACCGCAACGACTGGTGGGCCTACGACCCGCGGGACCCGAGCACCTACAACGTGCTGCAGCCGAGGCGGGTCGCCACCTCGCGCTGGCGCACCGGCTGGGCCGAGGACCTGTCGGCGTACGGCGGTCAGTACCGATTCGTGGCGGTGCTGGACTTCAACCTGCCCGGCGGCGTGCACCGAGCAGCCGACGGCCAGCGGGTGGCCGACCGGCCGGCGGACACCCGGCTCGGCGGCGGGATCTTCCTGCACGTCAACGGGCCGGGCGCGACCTCGGGCTGCGTGTCGGTGCCGCGGGACGCCATGCGCCGGGTACTGCGCTGGCTGGACCCGGCCGCGCGGCCGGTGCTGGTGATGGGACCCCGCTCGGCGATCACCCGGCTCTGACCGACGCCGGGCCAGGTCGGTCTAGCCCTCGGCGAGCTTGCCGCGTAGCTGCAGCACGGCCTTGGTGTGCATCTGGCAGATCCGGCTCTCGGTGACGCCGAGGACCTGGCCGATCTCGGCGAGCGTGAGGCCCTCGTAGTAGTAGAGGGTGACGACGATCTTCTCCCGTTCCGGGAGGGTGTTGATCGCCTTCGCCAGCAGGAACTTGGTCTCCTCGGACTCGAAGGCGAGGACGGGGTCCTCGGCCTTGGTGTCCTCGAGGGTGTCGACCAGGCTGAGCTTGTCGCCCTTCTCGCCGCCGACGCTGAGCAGCTCGTCGAGCGCGACCACGTTGACGAACGACACCTGGCTGAAGATCTGGTGCAGGTCCTCGAGCTTGATACCGAGCTCGGCCGCCACCTCGGCCTCGCTGGGCGTCCGGTGCAGCTGGGCCTCCAGGGAGGCGTAGGCGCGCTCGACCTCGCGGGCCTTGTAGCGGACCGAGCGCGGGATCCAGTCGATCGCCCGCAGCTCGTCGATGATCGCCCCGCGGATCCGGCTGATCGCGTAGGTCTCGAACTTGATCGCACGCTCGAGGTCGAACTTCTCGATGGCGTCGATCAGCCCGAAGATGCCGTAGGAGACGAGGTCGGCCTGCTCGATGTTCGGCGGCAGACCGACGCCGACCCGGCCGGCGACGTACTTCACCAGCGGCGAGTAGTGCAGGATCAGCCGCTCCCGCAGCGCCGGTTCGGCGCTCTTCTTGAAGTCCTGCCAGAGCTCGCGCAGCGCCGCCTCGGCAGCGCTCTTCTCCGCCACGGCGTCGTCAGCGACGAGCTCGCGTGCGGCAGCGGCGGCGCCCACTCCCCCGGAGGGCGAGGCGGCAGCGCCGTCAGGCCCGTGGGTGCGCTTGGTCATAGGTTGCCTTCAGCCTGTCGACGGACACATGGGTATAGATCTGCGTCGTGGCGAGCGTAGCGTGGCCAAGAAGCTCTTGAACGCTTCTCAGGTCCGCTCCTCCTTCCAGTAGGTGGGTAGCAGCCGAATGGCGGAGGCCGTGCGGCCCCAGGTCCGGCGCGCCCGGCACCTGCGCGAGCAGCGCGTGAACGACCCGCCGCACGGTGCGGGGGTCGATCCGGGCTCCGCGGGACCCGAGGAACAGGGCCGGTCCGCTTCCCGGCCCGAGCAGCCGTGGGCGACCCGCCGCCAGCCAGCGCTCCACGGCCCGCAGGGCGGGCAGGCCCACCGGAACGGTCCGCTCCTTGGCGCCCTTGCCGAGCACCCGCACGACGCGGCGGGCCCGGTCGACGTCGTCGAGGTCCAGCCCGCACAGCTCCCCGACCCGGATCCCGCTCGCGTAGAGCAGCTCGAGGACCGCCAGGTCCCGGACCCCCGTCGGGTTGTCGTCGTCGGCGGCCAGCCCGGCGACGTGCAGCAGGGCGTCGGCCTCGTCGCGGCGGAGCACACCGGGCAGGGTGCGACCGGTGCGCGGGGTGGCGAGCAGGGCACCGGGGTCGGTGGCGACCAGCCCTTCCCGCGCGGCCCAGGCGGTGAAACCCCGGGCAGCCGCGGCGCGGCGGGCCAGCGTGGTGCGGGCCATCCCGCGGCTGGCCTGGCCGGCCAGCCAGCTGCGCAGCACCAGCAGGTCCAGGGCCGCGGGCTCGTCCCGGCCCATCCGCCGGGCGTGCTCGAGCAGCGTCGTGACGTCGCCGCGGTAGGCGCGCACCGAGTGCTCCGAGAGCCCGCGCTCGGAGCGCAGGTGTCGGGTGAAGCCCTCCAGCGCGTCCGCGAGGGCAGGTGGCAGCGCCGTGTCCGGGAGTGTCGCTGCCGCTCCCGCCCCCACCGTGTCGCCCACGGACGACACGGTGACCCGGGAATGGTGCACTGCGCAAGCACCGGCGCGCCAGATCGGGACAGGTCTTCTGCGGATCGCCGCCTCGCCCACGACCGTCACCCGGATGGGCTATCCGGACCGGGGCTCGACCTGCCGATGCTCCATCCGGAGGTCGTCGCTGTGGGGGGTAGTCGAACGGTTCCGTCTGACCGGTCGCGCTGGCAGGCCCGCCCGGTTCTTGCGCGCGCGCTGTCCTTGAGTGTGTTCGTGGTCCCGGTCGGCGGGTCCTACCTCGTCACGCGCCTCGCGGCACCGTTCGTCACCGACCTGCCGCTGGTCAGCCGGATCGTCGCCCTGGGCGTCCTGGCACTCGTCGTGGGCCTCGTGGCGGAACGGATCTTCCGCCGGGTCCTCCCCCTCGCCGCGCTCCTGCGGATGACGATGCTGTTCCCGGACCGCGCACCGTCGCGGTTCAAGCTGGCGCGCGCGGCCGGTAACACCCGGATCCTCGAGGAACGGGCACGAACCCATCCCGGCGAGACGGCCGGTGACGCCGCGACGCGGATCCTCGGACTTCTGACCGCGCTGGGCGCGCACGACCGGCGTACCCGTGGCCACTCCGAGAGGGTCCGGGTCTTCACCGACGTCGCCGCCGCCGAGCTGCACCTGCCCGAGGCGACGCGCGACCGGCTGCGCTGGGCGGCGCTGCTCCACGACCTCGGCAAGATCAGCGTCTCCGCGATCGTGCTCAACAAGCCGGCCAACCTCGACTCCGACGAGTGGGACTCGATCCGCCGCCACCCCGATCAGGGTGCGGTGCTGGCCGCCCCGTTGATGGAGTGGCTCGGCGACTGCGGCGCCGCGATCTCCCAGCACCACGAACGGGTCGACGGCAAGGGCTACCCGCTCGGCCTGGCCGGCCACCAGATCGCGCTGGCGGGACGGATCGTCGCTGTCGCCGACGTCTTCGAGGTCATGACCGCGGTACGCACCTACAAGCGCCCGATGTCGGTCGCGGCGGCCCGCCGCGAGCTGGCCGACTCGGCCGGGACGCAGCTGGACTCCGCCGTCGTGCGGGCGTTCCTCGGTGCCAGCCTGCCGCGTGTGCTGTGGGCGGTGGGGCCGCTGGCGCTGCTGATGAACCTGCCGTTCCTGCGCCAGCTCGCCGAGGCCGGCCGGGTCGTCGAGCAGGTCGGCAGCACCGCCGCGGGTCAGGCCACCACGGTGGCGGTCGCAGCGACGACCGCGGCCGTCCTTGCCGTGCCGGCGACAGCCCGGCCGTGTTCGCCGATCACGTCCCCCAGCCCCGCAACCAGGGCATCACCTCAGTTCTCGGTGCCTCGGGCGGGGCGTCACCGTCGGCCACCGCGCATCCGGCCAGCCCGAAGTCTCCTCGTAGCCCGCGACCGGGCGATGCGGCCACCGGGGGGCCTCGTTCGCCAGCACGGCCGCGGGCCGGGTCCCTCCCCTGCCCGGTCGAGCAAGCCCGCCCGCAGCACCCCGATCGTCGACCGAGCCGGTCGCAGGGACACCGTCCGCGCCGGCGGTGCCCGCCTCGTCGACGGTGCCCGACGCCCCGGTCTGGGCGACCGTGCCGTTAGTGCGTCCCACGCCTGCGCCCTCCACGTCGACACCGCCGGTGGCCGTCCCCGGCATCGCGCCGGTCTCGTTGGGGACCGCCGCCAACTTCGCGGTGCTCGCCGGGTCGGCGATCACGAACACCGGCCCCACCACGATCACCGGCTCGATCGGGCTGAGCCCGGGCACGTCGGTGACCGGGTTCCCGACCGCCCCGACCAACGGCACCGTCAATGCTGCCGACGGCGTCGCGTCGCAGGCGAAGACCGACCTGGCCGCGCGTACGACGACGCCGTGGGCCGGGCGACCACCGCCACCATCCCGGTCGAGCTCGGCGGGACCACCCAGACACCGGGGGTGTACGACTCGGCTGCGGGGACGTTCGAGATCACCGGAACCGTGACCCTGGACGCGAAGGGGGACCCGAACGCCGTCTTCATCTTCAAGGCTGCGTCCACACTCGTGACGGCGTCCGCCAGCCGGGTGAACCTGGTCAACGGTGCGCGGGCGGCCAACGTGTTCTGGCAGGTCGGCAGCTCGGCGACGCTCGGGACCAACTCGATCCTCCGTGGCAACGTCCTGGCTCTGACGTCGATCACGGTCACGACAGGCGTGACGGTGGACGGCAGGATGCTGGCCCGCAACGGCGCGGTCACGCTGGACAGCGACATGATCACCCGCACGACCGGCGGCCAGTAGCACTACGTCGCCGTCGCGAGGCGGAAGTCGGTCAGGGAGTATCGCTGCCGCCCGGCGGCGCCAGCGACCGCCGTCCGAGTCCGCCAGCCCGGCCGCCGCGAGCTGCCCGAGGGTCCGCAGCACCGTGGGCGCGTCGAGCCCGGCGACCCGGCCGATGTTGTCCGCGGCAGCCCGGCGCCGGATCGGCAGCGCCTCCAGCACCCGAAGGGCGACCGGGTCGAGCCCGTCGTGCGGCCGCCGCTCGCCGCGGCGCGGGTCGCTCACCTCGACCAGCAGGTCGCCGACCTGGTCGAGCACGTCGGCGGCGTCGGTGACCAGGGCTGCCCCGCGGGTCCGGAGCAGCTCGTGGCAGCCCGCCGACGCCGCGGAGGTGACCTGGCCCGGCACGGCCATCACGGTCCGGGACAGGTCGTCCGCGTGCCCGGCCGTGTTCAGTGCGCCGCTGCGGATCGCCGCCTCGACCACGACCGTCCCCCGGCCCAGCGCGGCGATCACCCGGTTGCGGTCCAGGAACCGCCGCCGGGTGGGCCGGGCGCCCGGCGGCAGCTCGGAGACCACCACGCCACCGGCCCGCACGGCGCGCAGCAGGCCGTCGTGGGCCGCCGGGTAGGGCACGTCGACCCCGCAGGCGAGCACGGCCACCGTCGGAGCGTCCACGGCGAGCGCGCCCCGGTGGGCCGCCGCGTCGATGCCGTAGGCGCCGCCGGAGACCACCGTCCAGCCCCGGTCGCCCAGACCGGCCGCGAGCTCGGCAGCCACGTGCTCGCCGTACGTCGTGCAGGCGCGGGCGCCGACCACCGCGACCGCCCGCCGCGACACGTCGCCGAGGTGCCCGTCCCCGGCCACCCACAGCGCCAGCGGGGCGCGGTCGGCCAGGTCGTCCAGCGGCGCCGGCCACTCCTCGTCGCCGGGCACGACCACCCGGGCCCCGGCCCGGGCGGCCAGCTCGGGGTCGGCGTCCAGAGCGGGCAGCCGGACCCGGTAGTGGGCGAGCCGGTCGTCGTCGGCCGCCGATGCCGCCCGCACCCGGTCGAGCACCTCGACCGCACCCAGCCCGGCCACCGCCCGGCCCAGCCAGGCGTCGCCGGGCTCGGCCAGCCGGGTCAGTGCGGCTCGAGCAGCCCGCTCGGCCTCACCCACCCGGCCCGCACCGCTCAGGCCGCCCACCGGGCCACCCCCCGGCAGTCCAGGGCGACCCGGACGTCGCCGGCGTCGGGTTGGCCGCGTCCCGCCAGGTCGGCCAGCGTCCAGGCGACCCGCACCACCCGGTCGACGCCGCGGGCGGTGAGGACACCGCGGTCGAGCAGCCGCTCGGCCTCGCCGACGACCTCCCAGGGCAGCCGCCAGAGCCGTCGCATGACGTGCCCGGGCACCTCGGCGTTGACCCGCCACGGCGTGCCGGCCAGCCGGGCCGCCATCCGGTCCCGCGCCTCCGCGACCCGGTCGGCGACGACCGCCGTGCCCTCGGGCGGGGCCGACCCGCCACGGAGGTCGGCCCGGGTCGCGGCCCGCATGTCGATCCGCAGGTCGACCCGGTCGAGCAGCGGGCCGGACAGCCGGCCCAGGTAGCGCAGCCGGGCCATCGGCGTGCAGGTGCAGCCGGCGTCGGCCCCCGGCGCCGTCGCGGCCAGCCCGCAGGGGCAGGGGTTGGCCGCCAGGACCAGCTGGAACCGGGCCGGGAACCGCACTCGTGCCGCGAGCCGGGCGACGGTGATCTCGCCGGACTCCAGCGGCTCGCGCAGCGCGTCGAGCACCGCCGGTGCGAACTCCGGCGCCTCGTCCATGAACAGCACGCCCCGGTGGGCCAACGAGGCCGAGCCGGGCCGGACGTGGGTCGAGCCGCCGCCGACGATCGCCGCCACCGAGGCGGTGTGGTGCGGCGACTGCAGCGGCGGCCGGGACACCAGCGGCCCCGTAGCGTCGGGCAGCGAGCCCGCCACCGAGTGCACCGCGGTCACCTCGAGCGCTGCTGCCGGGTCCAGCGGAGGGAGCAGGCCGGGCAACCGCTCCGCCAGCATCGTCTTGCCGGCTCCCGGCGGCCCGGTCATCAGCAGGTGGTGCCCGCCGGCCGCCGCGACCTCCAGCAGGTAGCGGGCGCTCGCCTGGCCCAGCACGTCGGCGAGGTCCGGGTCGGTGCTGCAGGGTCGCCGTCGTGGTCGGCGACCGCCGGCGGGTCCTCGGCGAGCTCTGCTTCGGACAGCTCGTCACCCCGTGCCCGGGCCACCAGCCCGGCCAGGGTGCGCACGCCGGTGACCCGCAGGCCTGGCACCAACGACGCCTCGGCCGCGTTGGCCGCCGGGACCACGGCCGCCGCCACACCGGCGCGGGCCGCCGCGGCCACCGCCGGCAGCACGCCGCGCACCGGCCGGACCCTGCCGTCCAGGCCCAGCTCGCCCAGCAGCACCGCGTCGTCGAACGCCCGCGGCGGCACCACCTCCTGCGCCGCGAGAATGGCCGCGGCGATGCACAGGTCGAAGCTCGAGCCGCGCTTGGGCAGGCTGGCCGGCGAGAGGTTGACGGTCACCCGCTTGGTGGCCGGCCACTGCTGGCCGCTGTTGACCATCGCGGCCCGCACCCGGTCGCGCGACTCCGTCAACGACGCGTCCGGCAGCCCCACCAGGCTGTACGACGGCACGCCGACGCCGAGATCGGCCTCGACCTCGACCAGGTGGCCCTCGACGCCCACCAGCGCCACGCCACGGGTCCGGGCCAGCGGCACTCAGACCACCCCCCGGACGTGCTCGACTCCGGCCGCTCCGCGCGCCGGGCGCAGCACGCCGACCAGGTCGATCCGGACCTCGGCCGGGTGCACCCGCCGCTCCCGGATCCACGCCGCAGCCAGCCGGCGCAGCCGAGCCGCCTTGCGCGCCGTCACCGCCTCGAGCGGGTGCCCGAGAGCGGTCGAGGACCGGGTCTTCACCTCGCAGACGACCAGGACGTCGCCGTCCCTGGCCACGATGTCGATCTCGCCCAGCGGGCAGCGCCAGTTGCGCTCCAGGACGGTCATCCCCGCGGCTACCAGGTGCGCGGCCGCGACCTGCTCGCCGTACGCGCCCAACGCGTCCTTGGCCCGCACCCGTCACCTCCGCACGCTCGTCAACCCGCACGTCGAGCCTGCCGCCGCCGCCACCCACGACGGGCGGCGGGACCGGGTGCTGTGGACGGCGAGCCGGCACGGGCGTCCTGTGGACGGACGACTCGGTGACCGGGGTCCGGCCGAGGACGCAGCGAGGCTGCTACTCGGCGGGCAGCTCGACCGAGAGCTCGTGGCGGGCGAGCTCCTCGACGTTGACGTCCTTGAAGGTCAGCACCCGCACGTTCTTCACGAACCGCGCCGGGCGGTACATGTCCCACACCCAGGCGTCGGACATCGTCACCTCGAAGTAGACCTCTCCCCCGTCGGTGCTGCGAGGGGTCACCTCGACCGTGTTCGTGAGGTAGAAGCGCCGCTCGGTCTCGACGACGTAGCCGAACAGCCCGACCACGTCGCGGTACTCCCGGTAGAGCTGCAGCTCCATCTCGGTCTCGTACTTCTCCAGGTCCTCGGCACTCATCCGGCCAGCACCCCTTCGGACTCCAGGTCCTCGACCCGCACGAGCGTCCGGGCGGGCACCCGCTGGTCGCCGGGCACCCGGCGGGCCACGTTCACGTAGGAGAACCGGTGCTCGGGGCACGGCCCGTGCTCGTCGAGGGCGTCGCTGTGCACCGGCGTCACGTAGCCCTTGTGCCCCAGGAAGTCGTACGACGGCCACTGCTCGTGCAGCCGGACCATGATGCGGTCCCGGGTCACCTTGGCCAGCACCGAGGCAGCGGCGATCGAGGCGCTGACCCGGTCGCCCTTCCAGACCGCCAGCCCCGGCGCCGGCACGCCGCGCACCGGGAACCCGTCGGTGAGCACGTACGCCGGGGTCACCTCGAGCTGCGCCAGGGCCCGTCGCATCCCCTCGACGTTGCAGACATGAAGGCCGAGCTGGTCGACCTCGCCGGCCGGCACCACGACCACCGACCAGGCCGCCGCCCGCGCGACCACCTCGTCGTACACCTGGTCCCGAGCAGCCGGGGTGAGCAGCTTGGAGTCGGCGAGCCCGGGCACCTGGCCCCGGCGGCCGGTCGGCAGCACCACGGCGGCCACGACCAGCGGCCCGGCGCAGGCCCCGCGGCCGGCCTCGTCGGCACCGGCCACCGGCGTGAGCCCGGCCCGCTCCAGCGCCTTCTCGTAGGCGTAGAGCCCACCCTCGCGACGCACGACGAACCGCGGCACCGCTCTCATGACCGGGACCTGGCGCTCATCGCGACGAGCCTACGACGCCCGTCCCCGTCATCAGCGCCGGGACGCGTCGAGCCCGGGCTTGTCGAAGGTGTCGGGACTGCGCAGCAGCGCGGTCCGGTCCAGCGGCCAGACGATCGTGAACGAGCGACCGATGACGTCGTCGACGGGCACGAAGCCCTTGCCGGGCAGCTCCCGGTGCGCCCGGCTGTCCTCGGAGACCGAGCGGTGGTCGCCCATCACCCACAGGGAGCCCTGGGGCACGGTGATCGGGCCGAAGGACTCGGAGGACGGGTCGTCGGCGGGGAACAGGTACGGCTCGTCGAGCGCGACGCCGTTGACGGTGACCCGCCCCTGGTCGTCGCAGCAGGCCACCTCGTCGCCACCGACGCCGATGACCCGCTTGATGAGGTCCTCCTCGCCGGCCGCAGGCGCCAGGCCGACGAAGACCAGACCGTCCCGGACCAGGCCCAGGACACCGCCCCGGGAGGCGGTCTCGCCCGGGCCGTTGAGCCAGCCGCCGGGGTCGCGGAAGACGACGACGTCACCGCGGTGGATCTCGTCCGGCTTGTCGGCGAGCTTGTTCACCAGCACCCGGTCGTTGACGAGCAGGGTGTTCTCCATCGACCCGGAGGGGATGTAGAACGCCTGCACGAGGAACGTCTTGATGAGCACCGAGATGACCAGTGCGGTGATGACGATGCCGGGCAGCTCGCGCAGGAACGACTTGCGGGGCGGCTGGGCGCGCCGGGTGCGCACCGGTGACGGTCGATCGCCCTCGGCCCTGACAGCGGTGCGCGGCACGGCTGTCGAGCCGACCGGGCGCTGCCCGTCCTCGGTCGTCATCGTGTCCGTCCTTCCGTCCCCGTCGTCGGCGAGCGCCGCGGTGCAGAGCCTACGGTCACCTCGGGCAGCCCGCCGAGCCGGTCCAGCGGCCAGACCACGACCAGGACACGGCCCAGCACCTTGTCCAGCGGGACGGTGCCGCCACCCGGATCACCGAGGTGGGCGCGGGAGTCCAGCGAGTCGGACCGGTGGTCGCCCATCAGCCACAGCCGGCCATCCGGCACCTCGATGTCGAACCGAAGCTCGGACGGGTCGTCGCCGGGGTGCAGGTAGGACCGCTCGCGCAGCGGCTCGCCGTTGACGGTCAACCGGCCGCGGTCGTCGCAGCAGACGACGTGGTCGCCCGGGAGGCCGATGACGCGCTTGACGTAGTCGGTCTCGCCCGTTCCGTCACCGAGGCGGCCGAAGGTGTCGGTGCCGTCGAAGACCACGATGTCGCCGCGGTGCACGTCGGAGAACCGGTAGGAGACCCGGTCGACCAGGATCCGGTCCCCGACCTGCAGGGTCCGCTCCATCGAGCCCGACGGGATCGAGAACGGGGCCACGACGTAGGCCCGCACCAACGAGGTCGTCAGCACGACGAGGGCGATGAGCAGCACCATCCGGCGCGCAGCGGATGCGCGAGCACCGGGTGCGTGACGTTGCCGCGGCGCGCGCACCGGGGTGCGAGGCGGCCGCAGCTCGTCCGGGGTGATGGTCAGCGGGCGACGGGGGTGTCGCGGCGCTCCTTGATCTTGGCGGCCTTGCCGCGCAGCTCGCGCAGGTAGTAGAGCTTCGCGCGGCGGACATCGCCTCGGGTGACGACCTCGATCTTGTCGATCACCGGGGTGTGCACGGGGAAGGTGCGCTCGACGCCGACGCCGAAGCTGACCTTGCGTACCGTGAAGGTCTCGCGGCTGCCGCCGCCCTGGCGGCGGATCACGACGCCCTGGAACACCTGGATGCGGGAGCGGGTGCCCTCGACGACCTTGACGTGGACCTTGAGGGTGTCACCGGGTCGGAACTCGGGGATGTCCGAGCGCTTCGAAGCGGCGTCGAGTGCGTCCAGCGTCTGCATCGGGATCTCTTCTCTCGCGGTGCCACAGGTCACCCACGGTGTGGGGTGGAGTTGTGTGGCGGTCGTGTCGTGGAGCAGCACCCTCCCTGTGGCGGGGGTGCTCGCGGCGGACCGCAGCGCTTCAGTCTGCCACAGGGCCGTACGGGCCGGGCCAATCGAGCGTCCGCGCCGCCACCGGCCGGCTGCCAGCCCAGCTCGGCGAGCAGCGCGAGGTCGTGCGTGTCCAGCGTCCCGGGGTCGAGCAGCTCCAGGAGGTCGGGGCGGCGGGACGCGGTCCGGCGCAGCGACTCGTCCCTGCGCCAGCGCGCGATCCGGGCGTGGTCGCCGGAAAGCAGCACCTCGGGCACCTCGCGACCGCGCCAGCCGGCCGGCTTGGTGAAGCCGGGGGCCTCGAGCAGCCCGTCGCTGTGCGACTCCTCGACCAGCGACTCGGCGTTGCCGATCACGCCGGGCAGCAGCCGGGCGACGGACTCGACGATCGCCAGCACCGCGACCTCGCCGCCGTTGACGACGTAGTCGCCCAGGCTGACCTCGGTGACCCGGCCGAGGCTCGCCGCCTCGTCGAGCACCCGCTGATCGATGCCCTCGTAGCGGCCGCAGGCGAACACCAGCCACGGTTCGGCTGCCAGCTCGTGGGCCATCGCCTGGGTGAACCTCGCGCCACCCGGTGTCGGCAGCAGGATCCGCGGCGGCGGCTCGGGCCGCGGCCCGCAGACGGCGTCCATGGCCGCGCCCCACGGCTCGGGGCGCATGAGCATGCCGGGCCCGCCGCCGTACGGCGAGTCGTCCACGGTGCGGTGCCGGTCGGTGGTCCAGTCGCGCAGGTCGTGCACCCGCAGGTCGATCAGGCCGTCCTCGATGGCGCGGCCGATCAGCGACAGCCGCAGCGGGGCGAGGTACTCCGGGAAGATCGTGACGACGTCGAGGCGCACGTCAGCCCTCGGGTACGTCGGAGAGCAGGCCGGGCGGCGGGTCGACCAGGACCTCGCCCGCGTCCAGGTCGACGGCGGGCACGATCTCGGCGACGAAGGGCACCAGGACCTCGGTGCCGTCCGGCCGGCGCACGGCCAGCACGTCCTGGCCGGGCAGGTGCAGCACGTCGGCGAGCTCACCGACGGGCTCTCCCGTGACGGTGCGGACGGCGAGGCCGACCAGCTGGTGGTCGTAGAACTCCTCGGGGTCGTCGAGCCGCTCCGCGAGGTCGACGTCGGCGACGAGCAGCACGTTGCGCAACCCCTCGGCCGCGGTCCGGTCGTCGTACCCCTGGAAGTGCAGCAGCAGCCGGCCGGAGTGCACCCAGCCGTTGTCGATCGTCAGCGGTCCGGCGGCGGCCGGCTCGGTCCGCAGCGTGGTCCCCGCGGCCAGCCGGCCCTCGGGGTCGTCGGTGCGCAGCTCGACCGACACGTCACCGTGCAGGCCGTGCGGCCGGCCGATCCGCGCGACGACGACGTCCATCAGCCCTCCACCTGGCCGCCGGCCGGAGGTCGACTCAGCGCTCGTCGACGTCGAGGAAGTCGACGCGGACGCCGCGGCCAGGAGCCAGCGCGCCGATCACGGTGCGCAGTGCCTTGGCGGTGCGGCCGGCCCGGCCGATGACCTTGCCGAGGTCCTCGGGGTGCACCCGCACCTCGAGGGTGCGCCCGCGGCGACCGTTCCGGTCGCGCACGGACACGTCGTCGGGGTGGTCGACGATGCCTCGCACCAGGTGCTCGAGGGCTTCCTCGAGCACGGTCTAGGCCTCGTCCTTCGGAGCCTCGGTCGACTCGCTGGCCTCGGCGGTGCCCGCGGCGGCCTCGGCCGACTCCGGGGCGGACGCCGCGTCCTCGGTCTTCGGCTCCTCGGTGACCGTCGGCTCGGCGGCCGGAACCTCGGCGGCCGGAGCGGCCGGTGCCGCTGCGGCCTCGGCCTTCGGCTCGTCGGCCTTCGGCTCGTCGGTCTTCGGCGCCTCGGCGACAGCCTTCTTGGCGGCCTTCTTGCGCGGCGTGGTGGCGCCTTCCTTCGGCTCGCCGGCGGAGTCCTTGGCGGCGGTCTCGAAGATCGCCCTCTTGTCGGCCTTCGGCTCGGCGACCCGCAGGGTGCCTTCCTGGCCCGGCAGGCCCTTGAACTTCTGCCAGTCCCCGGTGACCTTGAGGATCGCGGCGACCGGCTCGGTCGGCTGTGCGCCGACGCCCAGCCAGTACTGCGCGCGCTCGGAGTTCACCTCGATCAGCGAGGGCTCCTGGGTCGGGTGGTACTTACCGATCTCCTCGATGGCGCGACCGTCACGCTTGGTGCGCGAGTCAGCGACGACGATGCGGTAGTACGGCGCACGGATCTTGCCCATGCGCATCAGCTTGATCTTGACTGCCACGGTTGATGAAGCTCCTGCTTCTCGCATGCGGGTGGCGGTCCGGGCCGCGTGGGGGTGCGGTCGGAGCCGGCCGGGGGACCCGGCACGCAGCGGATGAGAGGGTCCGCCGTACGCCGGGTACAGCGCGCCATCATGCCAGACCGCACCCCACCCGCCGAAATCAGCACCCTGAGGTCGAGATCGTTCGCGGGAGGGTCAGGCGACGACGCGGCCGCGCAGGACGACGAAGCGCGGGTGCGCCAGGGCCCGGAGGTCGGTCCGCGGATCGGCGTCGTAGACCACCAGGTCGGCCGACTCCCCCGCCGCCAGGCCGGGTCGGCCGAGCCAGTCCCGGGCGGCCCAGGACGCCGACGCGAGCGCGTCGGTGGCGCTGAGGCCGACCTGCTCGTGCAGGGCGAGCACCTCTTGTCCGATCAGACCGTGCGGCAGCACCCCTCCGGCGTCGGTGCCGGCGTAGATCGCGACGCCGGCCTCGTGTGCCGAGCGCAGGGTGGCGTCGCAGCGTGCGTGCAGGTCGCGCATGTGGGCGCGGTACGCCGGGAACTTGGCACCGGCCTGATCGGCGTACCTCGGGAAGTTGTCGATCTGCACCCGGGTCGGCACCAGCGCCGTGCCCTGCCGCGCCATGGCGGCCACGACATCGTCGGTCAGCCCCGTGCCGTGCTCGATGCAGTCGATCCCGGCAGCCACCAGCTCGGCCACCGACTGCTCGCCGAAGCAGTGGGCGGTCACCCGGGCACCCAGCTCGTGCGCCCGGTCGATCGCGGCAGCCGCGACCTCGGCCGGCCAGCAGGGGGTGAGATCCCCTGCGTCCCGGTCGATCCAGTCGCCCACCAGCTTGACCCATCCGTCACCCCGGGCCGCCTGGATGTCGACCTCGGCGACGAGGTCCGCCGGCTCGATCTCGGCGCCGTAGTTGCGGATGTACCGCGTGGTGCGCGCGATGTGCCGACCGGCCCGGACGATGCGAGGCAGGTCGTCGCGGCCGTCGATCCAGTGCGTGTCGACGGGTACCCCGGCGTCGCGGAGCAGCAGTGCACCGGCGTCGCGGTCGGCCACGGCCTGCGCCTCGGTGGTGGCTTCGTCGACCCCGCCCTGGGCGTCGAGCCCGACGTGGCAGTGCGCGTCGACCAGGCCGGGCAGCAGCCAGCCGCGGTCGACCAGCGTCTCGGCACCGTCGACGGGTTCGTCGCGCAACAGGCCGTCGGCGTCGACCCATACGTCGCGCTCGTCGCCGTCCGGCAGCACCACCGCCCGCAGGTGCAACGGCGTGACCGGCGTACGGCGGGACTCGTCGCTCACGCCGGCCACCTTGTCATCCGCCCATGATCCACACCGGATCGGTACCACGAGGTGTGACCGATCCGGTGTGGATCATGGGCGAGCGGGTCAGCGCGGGTCCGGGGGGAGCAGGCCCTTGAGCTCGTCGGGCAGCTGGAAGTCCTCAGGCAGGTCAGGCATCGCCTCGCCAACTGGCGCGCGCCTCGGCCTGCCGCTGCTCGATCGCTCGCTTGGCTGGGTTGCCGGAGCGCCCGCCCTTGACCTTCCTGGGCGCGGCGGCCTTGCCCCTGGCCTTCTTGCCGCGGCCCATCCCCGGCATGCCCGGCATCCCTGGCATCCCCGGCATGCCCGGCATCCCACCGCTTGCCGCCAGCTGGCGCATCATCTTCTGCGCGTCGGTGAACCGCTCGACCAGGCCGTTGACGTCGGCCACCGTGCGACCCGACCCGCGGGCGATCCGCTGCCGGCGCGAGCCGTTGAGGATCTTGTGGTTGCGCCGCTCCTCCGGCGTCATCGACTTGATGATCGCCGTGGTGCGGTCGATCTCACGCTCGTCGATGTTCTCGATCTGCTCGCGCATCGCGCCCATGCCCGGCAGCATCCCGAGCAGCTTCGACATCGAGCCCATCTTCCGGACGCTCTCCATCTGCGCCATGAAGTCCTCGAAGGTGAAGTCCTCGCCGCGGCCGAACTTGCCGGCCATCTCCTCGGCCTGGCCCTTGTCGAACGCCTTCTCGGCCTGCTCGATCAGGGTGAGCATGTCGCCCATGCCGAGGATGCGCGAGGCCATCCGGTCGGGGTGGAAGGTGTCGAAGTCGTCGAGCTTCTCGCCGTTCGAGGCGAACATCACCTGGCGGCCGGTGACCTTTGCCACCGACAGCGCGGCACCACCGCGGGCGTCGCCGTCGAGCTTGGTCAGCACCACGCCGTCGAAACCGACGCCGTCGAGGAACGCCTGCGCGGTCGTGACGGCGTCCTGGCCGATCATCGCGTCGACGACGAACAGCGTCTCGTCCGGATGCACGGCGTCGCGGATGTCGGCGGCCTGCTGCATCAGCTCGGCATCGATGCCGAGCCGGCCCGCGGTGTCGACGATGACGACGTCGTACATCTTCTGGTTCGCGTGCTCGATCGCCTGCCGCGCGACGTCGACCGGGTTTCCGACGCCGTTGCCCGGCTCCGGTGCGAAGACGGGAACCCCCGCCCGCTCGCCGACGACCTGCAGCTGGGTCACGGCGTTCGGCCGCTGGAGGTCGGCCGCCACCAGCACCGGCTGGTGACCCTGGCCCTTGAGCCAGTGGGCGAGCTTGCCGGCCAGGGTCGTCTTGCCGGAGCCCTGCAGTCCGGCGAGCATGATCACGGTGGGCGGTGTCTTGGCGAACCGCAGCCGGCGGGTCTCGCCGCCGAGGATGTTGACGAGCTCCTCGTCGACGATCTTGACGATCTGCTGGGCCGGGTTCAGGGCCTGGGACACCTCGGCGCCACGGGCCCGCTCGCGGACCGCGGCGATGAAGTCCTTGACGACGGGCAGCGCGACGTCGGCCTCGAGCAGCGCGACCCGGATCTCGCGGGTGGTGGCGTCGATGTCGGCATCGGTGAGCCGGCCCTTGCCGCGCAGGTTCTTGAAGCTGGCGGCCAGGCGGTCGGAGAGGGTGGCGAACACGCGGCCAGCCTAACCGGGCCAGCAGGCAAGGCTTCGGCTCGTCGTGCGGGCGCAGCAGCCCGCCGCCACCGTTGCTGGGCCAGCCACTCATCCGCGCCCGGGCACGATGCGGGGGATGGCCGCCCGCCACTGGTGGCCATCGCTCCGGTCGGTCAGGCTGCTGGCGTGACCGCGACCTCCCCGGCCCGTCCGCGGCTGCACCGTGCCTGGTGGGTCGCCGCCGTGTCCTTCGTCGCGCTGGTCGGGGCTGCCGGCTTCCGGGCGACTCCGGGCGCGCTGATCGACCCGCTGCAGGAGGAGTTCGGCTGGTCCCGCGGGACCATCTCGGTGGCGGTGTCGGTGAACCTGATGCTGTTCGGGCTCACCGCCCCGTTCGCCGCCGCCCTGATGAACCGGTTCGGCATCCGCCGGGTCGTCGCCATCGCACTGGTGCTGGTCGCCCCCTCGCTGTGCTGGTCGCCACCGGCAGCGCCTCACCGTCTTCATGACGATGAGCTGGCAGCTGGTGCTGCTGTGGGGAGTGATCGTCGGGCTCGGCACCGGCTCGATGGCGCTGGCCTTCGTGGCTACCGTGGCCGGCCGCTGGTTCGAGCGCAGCCGCGGGCTTGTCACCGGCGTCCTCACCGCGGGCAACGCGACCGGCCAGCTGATCTTCCTGCCGGTGGTGGCGTGGCTGGCGAACAACCACGGCTGGCGCTCGGCGGCACTGGTGGTCGCCGGCGGGGCACTTGCCGTCGTCCCGCTCGTGCTGCTGCTGATGCGCGACTACCCCGCCGACGTCGGCCTGCCGCCGTACGGCGGGGACGAGCTGGTGCCCCCTCCCCCGCGCACCGGCAATGCTGCCCGCACCGCGATCGACGCCCTGCGCGGGGCGGCCCGGACCAAGCCGTTCTGGCTGCTGGCCGGCGGCTTCGCGATCTGCGGCGCGACGACCAACGGTCTGGTCGGCACCCACTTCATCCCCGCGGCGCACGACCACGGGATGCCCACGACCACGGCGGCGTCGCTGCTGGCACTGGTCGGGCTCTTCGACATCGTCCCGGCACCATCGCCTCCGGCTGGCTCACCGACCGGGTCGACTCGCGCCTGCTGCTGGCCGGCTACTACGCGCTCCGGGGGTTCTCGCTGCTCGTCGTCTCGCAGCTGTTCGCCGCGTCGCCGCACCCGAGCATGCTGGTCTTCATCATCTTCTACGGGCTGGACTGGGTGGCCACCGTGCCGCCGACCGTCGCCCTGTGCCGGCAGTACTTCGGCGACGCCGGCCCGGTGGTCTTCGGCTGGGTGTTCGCCTCGCACCAGGTCGGGGCTGCGATCGCGGCCACCGCCGCCGGCCTGACCCGCGACCACCTCGGCACCTATACGCCGGCCTGGTTCGCGGCGGGCGGGCTCTGCCTGGTCGCGGCCTCGTTCTCGGCCCGGATGCCCGACCCGAAGGTCGCACTTCCCGTCCCGGTGCTCAGCCAGCCGCATCCGTGAGCAGCCGCAGCGCCTCGCGTGCGGCGAGGTCGGACAGCGGCTGGCCCGCGGAGTCCTGCAGGTAGAACACGTCGACCGCCTCGGCGCCCAGGGTCACCACCCGGGCGCCGCGGATGCTCACCCCCATCAGGGCCAGCGCGCGACCCAGGCGGTAGAGCAGCCCCGGACGGTCACCGGCGCGCACCTCGAGGACTGTCGCCGTGACCGACGCCGCCTCCACGAGGTCGACCCGGGGCGCGGCGGGCGGGCTGGCCGGCAGGCGACGGCTGGCGTCCCGGACCGTGAGCCGATGGGTGAGGTCGAGATCGCCGTCGAGGGCCCGGGCGATGTCGTTGCGCAGCGCCTCGGCCCGCGGCTCGTGGTCGCGGTCCGGCACCACGGTCCAGACGTCGAGCGCCATCCCGTGCCGGGTACGCGCCTGTGCCGAGCGCACCGAGAGCCGGTGCAGGGCCAGTACGCCGGCGATGGCGGCGAACAGGCCGGCGCGGTCCGGCGCGGCGACCGTCACGGTCCAGGTCACCGCCTCGTCCTGCTCGGCGATGACGGCCAACCGGCCGGCGGCGACCAGCTTGTCCTGCTCGGCGGTCAGCGGCGGCGGGGGCGGCGGCGGTGCGCCGTGCAGCCTCAATGCGGTCCGGCGCGCCAAGTCCTCCACGAGCCCTGCCTTCCACTCACTCCACGCAGCAGGCCCGGTGGCCAGCGCGTCGGCCCGGGTCAGGGCTGCCATCAGCTCGAGCACCTCGGTGGTGCCCAGCTCGTCCGCGACCGCAGCGACGGTCGACGGGTCCTGCAGGTCGCGCCGGGTGGCGCTCTCGACCAGCAGCAGGTGGTGCCGCACGAGCAGACCCACGGTCGTGACGTCGTCGCTGTCCAGACCCATCCGCCGTGCGACCGCGATGCCCAGGGGCTGGCCCGCTTCGCAGTGGTCGCCCGGTGAGCCCTTGCCGATGTCGTGCAGCAGCGCGCCCAGCAGCAGCAGGTCCGGTCGGTGCACGTCGCGGACCAGGTCGGCAGCCCGCACCACCGTCTCGAGCAGGTGCCGGTCGACGCTGAACCGGTGCACCGCGTTGCGCTGCGGGCGGTGCCGCACGAGGTCCCACTCGGGCAGCAGCCGGGCGATCAGCCCCGCCTGGTCGAGGGCCTCCCAGACCGGCACCAGCGGAGCACCCGCCCCGAGCAGCTCGACGAACAGCTGGCGGGCGTTCTCCGGCCAGGGCTGCGGCAGCTCCGGGCTGTCGGCGACCAGGCGGTCGACCGAGCAGGGCGAGACCGGCAGACCGGAGCGGGCGGCGCGGGCTGCCATCCGCAGCACCAGCAGCGGGTCCGAGCGGGGGTCGGCCTGCGCGGTCAGCACCGCCTCGCCGTCGTGCTCGGCCAGGCCCGGCCCGAGCAGCCGCAGCACCGGGCGGCGGCCCCGGACGAACCGGGACCGCTGCGGCCGGGTGGCCTGCAGCGCCCGGCGCCAGGTCACGTCGGCAGCATGGGTGACCGCGGCCGCGGACGAGCCCACCTCGCGCAGCAGCGCGTCGGCGTCGGCGAGCCCGAGGTCGGTGGCCACCTGGTCCTGTTCCTGCAGCAGCAGCCGGTTCCCGGAGCGGCCGGTGACCAGGTGCAGGGCGTCCCGTACGTCGGCCAACCGGCGTACGGCATCGTCGACGTCGCGGTGCGGCCGGTCCGCCACCCAGGAGGCAGCGACCGCCCGCAGCGACACGACGTCGCGCAGCCCGCCGCGGCCCTCCTTGAGGTCCGGCTCGAGGTCGTGCCGCAGGTCCCCGGCGCGGGCGCCCCGCTCGTCCCACGACTCGCGCAGCGCGGGCAGCCGGCGGCGGGCCGCCGCCCGCCAGTCGCCGAGCACGCTGCTGCGCAGCCGGCCGACCAGCGCCGGGTCGCCGGCCACCGGGCGGGCGTCGAGCAGGCCGAGCAGCACGGCGAGGTCCGAGGTGGCCAGCCGCCGGGCCTCCTCGAAGGTGCGCACCGCGTGGTCCAGGTGCACCCCGGTGTCCCAGACCGGGTACCAGATCTTGTCGGCGAGGGCGCCGACCGCCTCGCGGTCGGTGTGCAGGAGGAGCAGGTCCAGGTCGCTTCCGGGAGCCAGCTCGCCGCGCCCGTAGCCGCCGACCGCCACCAGCGCGGCCCGTGCCGGCGACACCCCGCTGGCCGCGACCGCGTCGGCGTACACCCGGCGCAGCCACGAGTCGGTCAGCGCCGCCAGCCCCTTACGCCGCATCGCGCTCCCGGCGCCGGGGATGTGGGCCTCGGCCAGCAGCTCCCGGCGCCGGGCGGCGTAGTCCGACGGAAGGGCCGAAGCCGGTGCGGACACCGGTCCGGCCCCTCCGGACGGGTCAGAGCGCGTCGACGCCACGCTCGCCCGTGCGAACCCGGACGACGGTGTCGACCGGCACGGACCAGACCTTGCCGTCACCGATCCGTCCCGTCTGCGCCGACTTGACGATGACCTCCATGACGTCCTCGACGTCGGCGTCGTCGACCAGCACCTCGACACGCACCTTGGGCACCAGGTCGACGGTGTACTCCGCTCCCCGGTAGACCTCGGTGTGGCCGCGCTGCCTGCCGTAGCCGCTGGCCTCGGTGACCGTGATGCCGTGCACCCCGAAGGACTCCAGGGCGGTCTTCACCTCGTCCAGCTTGAAGGGCTTGATGACTGCCGTGATGAGCTTCATGCGTCCACCCTCTCCTTCGTCGTGGCACCGGCACCGGCACCGGCGCGGTAGCCGGTACCGCTGACCGAGCCGAGCTCGTACGCCGACTCGGCGTGCGTGGTCAGGTCGATCCCGGTGACCTCGGACTCCTCATCGATCCGGAAGCCGATCGTCTTGTCGATGACGGTCCCGATCACGTAGGCGAGCACGAAGGAGAAGACCAGGACCGCACCGGCCGCGACGGCCTGCCGCCAGAGCTGGTCGACGCCGCCGCCGTACAGCAGCCCGTCCACCCCGGCCGGCGCCTTCGCGGTGCCGAGGATGCCGATGAGCAGGGTGCCGACGATGCCGCCGACGAGGTGGACACCGACGACGTCGAGCGAGTCGTCGTAGCCGAACTTGAACTTCAGCCCGACGGCCAGCGCGCACACAGCGCCCGCGATGGCGCCGACGAGGATCGCGCCGACCGGGTTGACCGCGGAGCAGGCCGGGGTGATGGCGACCAGGCCGGCCACGACGCCGGACGCGGCACCGAGGGAGGTGGGCTGTCCGTCCCGGATCTTCTCGGTGAGCAGCCAGGCCAGGGAGGCTGCAGCGGTGGCGACCATGGTGTTGATCCAGGCGACCGCGGCGGTGTTCCCGGCGCCCAGCGCAGAGCCGGCGTTGAAGCCGAACCAGCCGAACCACAGCAGACCTGCGCCGATCATCACCAGCGTGAGGTTGTGCGGGCGCAGCGCCTCCTTGCCGAACCCGATCCGCTTGCCGAGGACCAGGGCCAGTGCCAGGCCTGCGGCACCGGCGTTGATGTGCACCGCGGTGCCGCCGGCGAAGTCGATCGCCTTGAGGTCGTTGGCGATCCAGCCGCCCACCTCAGCGGTGTAGCCGTCGAAGGCGAACACCCAGTGCGCGACCGGGAAGTACACCACCGTTGCCCACACGCCGGCGAACACCATCCAGGAGCCGAACTTGGCCCGGTCGGCGATCGCGCCGCTGATGAGCGCGACGGTGATGATGGCGAAGACGGCCTGGAAGCCGACGAAGGCGAGCGGCGGGATGCCGGCGGCCTCGCCCTCGACGCCACCGAGCGGGGCGGCGTCGAGCAGACCCTTGAGGCCTGCGAAGTCGAAGTTGCCGACCAGGCCACCGCCCACGTCGTTGCCGAACGCGAGCGTGTAGCCGTAGAGCACCCACAGCACGCTGATGAGCCCGAGGGCGCCGAAGCTCATCATCATCATGTTGAGGACGCTCTTGGCGCGGACCATGCCGCCGTAGAAGAGTGCGAGGCCTGGTGTCATGAGCAGCACGAGCGCAGCGCTCGTGAGGACCCAGGCGGTGTCGCCGGAGCTGGGTGTCACAGGGTTCCTCCTTGGGGAACGGGATCTGCCCCAGAGGTTGGTCGGGGCGGGTTACCGCCCCTCGCACGCAGCGTTTCGCCCGTGTATCCATCGGACCGGTCGCGTTACGGCCGCGTTACGTCGCGCCGCCACGTCCGCATCACGAGACCGCCGCCGCCGTCGTCAGCGGCGGCGGCGGAACAGCAAGGTGGCAGCGAACGCCGCGAGGAAGGCGCCTACGCCGCCGGAGGTGGCCCGGAGGAACGGCAGGAGGGCGAAGAGCACCCAGATGCCCGCCCCCGCGACGGCACCGACGGTCAGTGCGGTCCGCAGCCGGGTCATGACCTGGCCCCACCCCTGCTCCGCGGCGCCGTGCGGCTGCACGGAGCGTTGTGGGGCAGGCCGGTCGCCCAGCATGTTCTCGACCTCGGCGAGCAACCGTTCGGTCTCGCCCGGTTCCTTGCGCTCGGTGGCCATGGCTCCATGGTGCCTCGACCTCGGGGATCCTGCCGAGCCCCTACGGGTTCGGTTCGCCGAGCAGTGCGTCGATGAAGACCTCGGGGTCGAACGGCGCCAGGTCGTCGGCGCCCTCGCCGAGCCCGACCAGCTTCACCGGGACCCCGAGCTCGCGCTGCACGGCCACCACGATGCCGCCCTTGGCGGTGCCGTCGAGCTTGGTGAGCACGATCCCGCTGACGTCGACGACCTCGGCGAAGACCCGGGCCTGGATCAGCCCGTTCTGGCCGGTCGTGGCGTCCAGGACGAGCAGGACCTCGTCGACCGGGCCGTGCTTCTCGATGACCCGCTTCACCTTGCCCAGCTCGTCCATCAGCCCGACCTTGTTCTGCAGGCGACCCGCGGTGTCGACCAGCACGACGTCGTAGCCGCCGACGGCACCCTGCTGGACGGCGTCGAAGGCGACGCTGGCCGGGTCGCCGCCCTCCGGTCCCCGGACGACGGGGGCACCGACTCGCTCGCCCCAGGTAGCGAGCTGATCGGCGGCGGCGGCGCGGAACGTGTCGGCGGCGCCGAGCAGCACGCTGCGGCCGTCGGCGACCAGGACCCGGGCCAGCTTGCCGACGGTGGTGGTCTTGCCGGTGCCGTTGACGCCGACGACGAGCACGACCGCCGGGCGACCGTCGGTGCCGGTGGTGCGCAGCGAACGGTCGGCGTCCCGGCCGACGAGGGTGAGCAGCTCGTCGCGCAGCATGCTGCGGACGGCCGCTGCGTCGCGGGAGCCGAGCTCCTTGACCCGGGTGCGCAGCCGTTCGACCAGCTCCTGGGTGGGTCCGACACCGACGTCCGCGGTGAGCAGGACGTCCTCGACCTCCTCCCAGGCCTGCTCGTCCAGCCGCTCCCGCGACAGCAGCCCGAGCAGCCCGCGACCGAGGGTGGACTGCGAGCCGGTGAGCCGGGCGCGCAGCCGGCCCATCCGGCCGGCGACCGGCTCCGGGGTCTCCCGGCGGGCCGGGGCTCGGCGGCTCGAGGACGCGGACGTCGCCGGAGGGTCGCGCGGTGGCGGCGCCCGGGCTCTCCTCGAGGTCGGTCAGCGGCGGCAGCGGCGCCTTGCGGCCGCGGCGGCCGCGGACGAGCGCGAGCCCGCCACCGAGGAGGACGAGGAGGCCGAGAACGGCCAGCACGATGACGAGGGTGAGCGTGTCCATCACGGCTCAGTCTCGCAGAGCCGGCCCCGGCCGGTCCGCCAGGTCAGCCGCGGCCGACGGTGACGACCTTGCGGACCTGGCGCTCGGCGCGCTCGAAGCGGGCCGACATGGCCCGGGACTTCTCGGGGGTGGTCAGGACGCCGAGCGGCGGCGCCTCGCCCGGGTCGACCCGGTCGACGGCGGCGGCGATGCTCTCGCTGAGGCGCTCGGCCCGCGGGATGTCGCGGCCGCGGTAGGGGAAGGCCACGAAGCCCACGACGAGCAGGGCGACGAGTCCGAGGACCAGGTGGGCGATCAGCAGGGTGGTCACTCCCACCAGGTTACCGGGACACAGCGTGGTCAAACGTCACGATCGGGACACGCTCCCGTGACGCTTGTCACCCAGAGTGACGGGAGTCGCGTCACGCAGGTGCGGCCTCGCGCAGCCGCTGCCCGATCACCGTGGTGATCCCGTCGCCGCGCATCGAGACACCGTAGAGCGCGTCGGCGATCTCCATGGTGCGCTTCTGGTGGGTGATCACGATGAGCTGGCTGGCCTCCCGGAGCTCCTCGAGCAGCCCGAGCAGCCGGCCCAGGTTGGTGTCGTCCAGGGCCGCCTCGACCTCGTCCATGACGTAGAACGGGCTGGGCCGGGCCTTGAAGATGGCGACCAGCAGCGCCACCGCGGTGAGCGAGCGCTCGCCACCGGAGAGCAGTGACAGCCGCTTGACCTTCTTGCCCGGCGGCCGGGCCTCCACCTCGATGCCGGTGGTGAGCATGTCGCCGGGCTCGGTGAGCACCAGCCGTCCCTCGCCGCCCGGGAACAGCCGGGCGAACACCACCTCGAACTCGCGGGCGGTGTCGTGGAAGGCCGCGGTGAAGACCTGCTCCACCCGCTCGTCGACCTCGCGGATGATGTCCATCAGGTCGTGGCGGGTGGCCTTGAGGTCCTCGAGCTGCTCGGCGAGGAACTGGTGGCGCTCCTCCAGGGCCTGGAACTCCTCCAGAGCCAGCGGGTTGACCCGCCCGAGCAGGGCCAGCGCCCGCTCGGCACCGCGGAGCCGCTTCTCCTGCTCGGTGCGGACGTACGGCGTGGGGTCCGGCTCGACCTCGCGCTCCTCGTCCGGCGCCGGCGGCGAAGGCGGCACCAGCTGGTGCGGCCCGTACTCGCCGACCAGCGTCTCCGGCTCGACGCCGTGGTCCTCGAGCGCCCTCTCCTGCAGCGCCTCGATCCGCAGCCGCTGCTCGGCGCGGGCGACCTCGTCGCGGTGCACGCTGTCGGTGAGCCGTTCCAGCTCGCCGGACAGCTCGCGCAGCCGGGTCCGCAGCGTTCCCATCTCGGAATCCCGCTCGGCCCGCGCGCGCTCGGCCTGCTCGCGGACCTCCGCGGCGCTCGCCAGCGAGTGCTCCAGGTGTGCGAGAGCGGCCTGGGCTGCCAGCGCGACCTCCTGGGCGACGGCTGCCTCCCGGGCGCGGCGGACCCGGCGGCCCTCGGCCTTGGCCCGGCCTTCCCGCTCCTGGGCGGCCGCGCGGGCGAGCTGGTCGGCGCGCCCGGCAAGTGCCCGGACCCGCTCCTCGCCGGTCCGGACGGCGAGCCGCTGCTCGACCTCGGCCTGCCGCGCGGTGCGGGCGGCCTCCTCCAGCTCGTCCCGCAGCGCGGTGTCCGGCTCGATGTCGGCGGCGCCGTCCGGGCCGATGTCACTCGCGGCGGCGTGCCGCTCGGCGAGCTCGGCGAGTGCCGCCCGGTCCGCGTCCAGCTGCCTCGACCGCGGCCGCGATGGACTGGTCCAGCCGCTCGGCCTCGCCGCGGGCGGCCCGGGCCTGGGCGCCGAGCTGCCCGAGCCGCTCGGCCACCGCGGCCATCCGGGCGTCCGACTCGTGCAGCCGGTCGAGGGCGGACTGGACGTCCCGGGTGGCGAGCGTCTGGTCGTCCAGCGCGGACTGCAGCGAGAAGCGGACCCGCTCGATGCGGTGCCCGGCCTCGCCCAGGCGTGCGCCCGCGTCGTCGACCGCGGCCTGCACCTCGAGCAGGCTCGGCGTGGTGGCGGAGCCGCCGGCCGCACGCTCGCGACCGAGCAGGTCGCCCTCGGCGGTGACCGCGACAAGTCCGGGCCGCGCCTCCACCAGCCGACGTGCGGTCGCGAGGTCGTCGGCGACGACGACGTCGGCCAGCAGCCGGGTGACGGCGGCTCGCAGCAGCTCGGGGACGGCGACGACGTCCAGCGCCGCCCGGGTGCCGTGGGGCAGGTCGGGACGATGCCCGTCGTGGTGACCCTCCGCCGCAGCGGCGCTGCCGACCAGCAGGCCGACCCGGCCGGCGTCGTCGTCCTTGAGCAGCCGGATCGCGGCCTCGGCCGAACCCACGTCGCTGACGGCGACCGCGTCGGCCACCGAGCCGAGGGCGGCCGCGACGGCGGTCTCGAAGCCGGGCTCGACGGTGAGCAGCGCGGCAACCGACCCGAGCACCCCGGAGAGCCGGTCGTTGGCGGCGAGCACCGTGCCGGCGCCGTCCTTGCGGGCGAGGCCGAGCTCCAGTGCGTCCTTGCGGGCGACCAGGGCGGCCCGCTCCTGCTCGGCGGCGCGCTCCTCCTCGCGGAGCGCGGCGACCTTCTCCTCGGCGGCGGCGAGCCGCAGCGCGGCCTCCTCGTGGTCGGAGTCGAGGTCTTCCTCCCCGGCGTCCAGGCCGGCGACCTGGGTCTCGATCGAGGTGAACTCCGCCTGCGCCCGGGCCGCTCGCTCCCGGGCCTCCGCCAGCGCCGGGCTCAGCCGGCCGACCTCGGACTCGCCGGCCTCGACCCGGCTGCGGCGCGCCGCCACCTGGCCGGCCAGCCGGGCCAGGCCCTCGCGGCGGTCGGCGGCCGCCCGAGCGGCCGCAGCCACCCGCTGCTGCTCGGCGGCCAGCGCCTCCTCGGCTTCCTGCCGGGCGGTCACGGCCGCGGCGAGCGCGTCGCGGTCGCGCCCGACGGTGGCCTCGATCTCCTGCTCCTCGGCCCGCAGCCGGGCCGCCTCCGCCTCCAGCTGGTCGGGGTCACGGCCCGGGCGCTCGTCCTCCGGCGCAGCGGCCAGGTGGCGGACCCGCTCGGCGGCCAGGCTCCCGGTGCCGCGGAACCGCTCCCGCAGCGAGGACAGCCGGTACCAGGTCTCCTGGGCGCGGGTCAGCGTCGGTGCCTCCGCCGCGGCGGTCTGCTCGAGCGCGGTCTCGCGTTCCGCCGCCTCGGTCAGGGCCGCCTCGACCTCGGCGCGACGGGCCCGCAGCGCCGTCTCGTCGGCCACCTCGGCCTCGAGGGTGGCGCTGAGATGGACCAGGTCGTCGGCCAGGATTCGCAGCTTCGCGTCGCGAAGGTCGGACTGGATGACCGCGGCCCGGCGGGCGACCTCGGCCTGCCGCCCGAGCGGCTTGAGCTGGCGACGCAGCTCGACCGTCAGGTCCTGCACCCGGGTCAGGTTCGCCTGCATCGCGTCCAGCTTGCGGAGCGCCTTCTCCTTGCGCTTGCGGTGCTTGAGGACGCCGGCGGCCTCCTCGATGAAGCCGCGGCGCTCCTCCGGACCGGCCGACAGGACCGCGTCCAGCTGACCCTGCCCGACGATGACGTGCATCTCGCGGCCGATGCCGCTGTCGGAGAGCAGCTCCTGGACGTCGAGGAGTCGGCAGCCGGCGCCATTGATCGCGTACTCCGAGCCGCCGTTGCGGAACATGATCCGCGAGATGGTGACCTCGGCGTAGTCGATCGGCAGGACGCCGTCGGAGTTGTCGATGGTGAGGCTGACTTCGGCGCGGCCCAGCGGTGCCCGCCCGCCGCCGCCCGGCCCGCCGGAGCCGGTCGACCCGGCGAAGATGACGTCCTCCATCTTGCCGCCGCGCAGCGACTTGGCGCCCTGCTCACCCATGACCCAGGCGAGGGCGTCGACGACGTTGGACTTCCCGGACCCGTTCGGCCCTACGACGGCCGTGATGCCCGGCTCGAAGTGGAAGGTCGTCGCGGACGCGAAGGACTTGAACCCCTTGAGGGTGAGGCTCTTCAGGTGCACGCGTGAAACTCCTCGACCCCGGCAGGGCGGGCCGGTGCAGTGGACCGGGCGCGGTGCGAGTGGGGCGTACGTCGGGCGGGGAAGGCCGCGGCCAGCCTACCCGGCGTCCGCCCGCACCGGCGCCAGCCGGCGACGGCGCGCCGTCCCCAGCCCCACGAGACCGATCAGCCCCAGGGCGAGCACGCTCAGCGCGGGGTCAGACCCGCCGACCGAGCCCAGCAGGGGGTCGCCGGGAACGGCTCCGGGGAGGTCGACCGTGTAGACGTCCAGGCCGCGGACGGCGTCGACGGTGTAGACGATGTTGGTCCTCCCGCTGGTGGCGACGCCGTGCTTGTTCCGCTGCGGAACCCAGTAGGCGTCCCAGACCTCGGAGAGGCCGCTTGCGACGTAGCCGTACTCCTTGATGTCCCGCGGGTCCCGGACGTCGAGCAGCCGGAGGCCGCCCTCGTAGTAGCCCTGCGCGACGATGCCGCTGGGGTGGTAGTCGAACCAGTGCGCGGAGCAGAACGCCATGTGCGGCGCCGAGACGCCCTCGCCGAGGTCGACCGGGTTGATCCGGTCCAGCGGGGTGATCGTGCCGGGCGTGCCGTCCAGGCTGCCCACCTGCCAGGTCTGGAAGCTGCCGGCGGTGGCGCAGTCGGTGTTCTCGTAGTCCTCCTCGGTCACGAGCAGGACGTTGCCCTTCGCGACGCTGGCCTGCTGACCCGGCGAGAACCGGGAGGCGTTCGGTCGGTACGCGTTGTGGTGGATGAAGTCGTTCCAGGGGCTCTGCACACCGTGCTCGTCGGTGGTGGCGACCAGCCGCGGCTGGGTGGGGTCCGCGACGTCGAAGACCGCGCTGCCGCCCGAGCCGGTGTGCGTCCCGTAGCCGGCATCGTCGAAGTTCCACTTGTGGCCGGCCCCGCTGGTGAAGACCGCGTTGGGTCCCCCGGCAGGCGAGTCGAACACGCCGACCTCGCGGGGCGCGTCCAGGTCGGAGAGGTCGACGACGGAGAACTTCCCGTTGCGACCGGCCGTGTACGCGTAGCGGCAGTCCGTCTCCATGATGCAGGTCACCGTGTGGGTGTTGGTCCGGGTCGCGACCCGGGACCGGATGTACGGCCGCGCGGGGTCGGTGACGTCGACGACCATCACCTCGTTGGACCTGCCGATGTGGTCCGGGGCGGTCGGACCGGCCTGGATCAGGTCGACCCCGACGAGCACGAACCGGTTGACCGTGCCGTCGACCTTCTTCTCGCCGTAGTTCATCGCCTCGTTCTCGAAGACGAGGTTGGGCAGCGTCCCGGTGATCTTCGGGGCCACCGGGTTGCTGACGTCGTACACCGTGATGCTGTCGGTGCTGGACAGGTAGAAGTACGGGGCTGACCGGGCGAACACCCCGGAGATCCCGGCTGTGTCGGGCACGTTGGTCACCAGCCGGATGTTCGGGGTCGAGATCACCGGCACGCTGACGCCGTCGGTGAACTGATGCCGCTTGCTGCTGCTGGGGCCGGACCCGCCGTCATGTGCCGCGGCCGGGCCGGCGACGCCCAGGACCAGCGCGAGGACGGCCGGCACGAGGGCGGCACGGAGGGCGCGTCGAGAGGTCTGCATGCGGTGCTCAACGAGCCGGTGAGACGAAGGTCACGCGGCGGCTGGGACCGGCCTCGGGGCATGGCAGAGGGGACGTCGCGCTGCGGCGTCCCCTCTGGGTGCGGGTGGTGCGGGGGGTGCTGTTGATGCGAAGCGCTGCGGCGGCCGGGTGGTCACCGATCAGGCGAGAGCGGGCTCCTTGACGTGGAGACTGATGAGGTCTGCGTCATTGACGCCGTCGGTCAGCGCGTCGTTCTCGGCACGCAACCGCAGCACCTCGGTCTCGAGGGTCCGTACTCGTTCTTGCAAGCGCCGCATCTCCATGATCATTCGGGGGTCGCGGCCACCGACATGACCCATGAGAGCCTTCGCCATGCGTGGTTCCTCCACCTGCCGTCATGTCCCGCGCGGAGCGCGGGTCCTTCTCCGATGCCCTGGCCCCGTGGACCGGTCGGGCGTGCTCACCGGGGCCGGTCGACGTGGGGGGCGTCTTCCAGGGTGACACCCCCGATCCGGTGGGTCAAGAGGTCACAGGAGTGTTACAGGAACCGTTGCGCCGAACGGGTGAGCATCGGTCCGGAACGCCCGCGTGGCTGGTCGGGCAGAGAGCCTCAGCCGCACACGCAGACCAACCGGGCCTCCTCGGGGAACGTGGTGCGCGGCAGCAACGGCCGGGTGGACGCCGGCTCCTGGGGGTCCCACACCCGGGCCTGCAGCAGGCCGCCGGGAACACCCGGAGTGGCGCTGAGCAGGTAGACCGTGCCGCCGGGGCCGTCGGCGAGACCGGCGTCCAACGCGACGTTGTCGCTGAGGTCGACCAGCAGGGCGTGGTCGCCGCCGGGGACGAGCCGGGCCAGCGCCCGGCGGCCGTCCGGGCGGCCGGCCGTGAGGTGCTCGATCGGGACCAGCGCCTCGTGGGTCCGCCCGGCCGAGGGCCCGTCGATGAAGGTCCAGCCGTCCGGTGGGGCCTTGTCGCGGGTCCGCACGAGATCACGGGTGACGCTGACGACCCGGATCCGGCATGCCGTCCCCGGGCAGCCGGGGCCGAGCGTGATCACCCAGTCGTCGGCGATGCCGAGCAGCGTTCCGATCGTGCCGAGGTCCTCGACCAGGGGCTGGGTGCCGGTGCGGACCACGCCGTTCGGCCACGCCAGCGCCAGCGCCGTGAGGCCGTCCTTCGGCGGGCCGGTCATCACCAGCGCGCCGGACCCGGCGGCGGCCAGCACCCCTGCGGGGTCCAGGTCTCGGGGTCGAAGCCCGGGAACGGATCGGCGTCGGTCTGCCCTCCGGTGGCGATCTCGACCTCCGCCAGCTCGGACCCGCGCAGCACGATGGCCTTGGCGGGGCTGTAGGACGCCGAGACGACCGCGTCGGCCGGGCCGAGCGACCGCCAGCGCGACCTGGTGGGGTCGACCCGCACCAGCACCCCGTCGGCGACCCCCAGGACCGGGCCTGCGCCCTCGGCGGCCGCCGGCGCGTCACTCTCCCGCGGGAGCCGCACCGGTACCAGCCGGGCGTCGGCCGGCAGGTCGGCGGGCAACCGGGCGCCCGGCTGGGCCTCACCCGGCGCCGCGAGGAGCAGCCGGTCATCGAGCCGGGCGACCAGGCGGGGCGCGTCGTCGCCCGGAGTCACCGAATCGGAGGGGCCGGGTTCCGGCGGGGGCTTCGGCCCGTCGGCCGACAGCAGCCCGGACCGGGACAGGCCCAGCACCACCAGGACCGCGACCACGGCGATGCCCAGGCGGCGCGCCCAGGCGGGCAGCCGGCGGGGAGCGTCCGGTTCCGGACCCTGCTCCACGACGTCGGCCATGGCCGGAGTATCGCTGTCGGGCAGCTAGCCGTGGGGCCGACGCGGCCGGGGCTGGCTCTGGCTCGACTGGCCGTGGGCCAGACGCGGTCGCGGCTGGCAGTGCGGGCAGCGGAACGACGACCGGTTCATGAACGGCTCGCGGACGACCAACGCCCCGCACCGGTCGCACGGCCGGCCGGTGCGGCCGTAGACGTGCAGCGACCGGTCGAAGTAGCCGCTGTCGCCGTTGACGTTGACGTACAGGGAGTCGAACGAGGTCCCACCCTGCTGCAGCGCCTCGACCATCACGGCCCGGGCCGCGGCGAGGACCAGCAGCGCCTTCGGCCGCGGCAGGGTGTCGGTGGCCCTGGCCCAGTGCAGCCGGGCCCGCCAGAGCGCCTCGTCGGCGTAGATGTTCCCGATGCCGCTGGCCAGGGCCTGGTCCAGCAGCGCCCGTTTGAGCCCGGTCCGGCGCCGGCGCAGCGCAGCGGCCCAGGCGGGGTCGTCGAACTGCGGGTCCAGGGGGTCGCGGGCGATGTGCGCGACCGGGACGGGCACGCCGTCCCGCAGGTCGACGACGGCCAACCCGCCGAAGGTGCGCTGGTCGACGAACCGCAGCTCGGGGCCGTCGTCGGCGAAGACGAGCCGCACCCGCAGGTGGGTCTCGTCCGGGCTGCCGGGCTCCCGGACCAACAGCTGGCCGCTCATCCCGAGGTGGGCCAGCACCGCGTCCGTGGTGACCGTCCAGCGGCAGCCAGAGGTACTTGCCGCGGCGGCTCGCGCCGATGACGGTGCGCCCCGCGAGCCGGCCGGCGAAGTCGGCGCCGCCACCGGTGTGCCGACGGACGGCTCGCGGATGCGCCACGTGGACCGACGCCACGGTGCGGCCGGCGACCCAGCGGGCCAGGCCGCGGCGGACCACCTCGACCTCGGGCAGCTCGGGCATGGTCAGGCCGGTTCGGCCGTCGGCTCCCCGTCGTCCTCGGGCAGCTCGGCCCGCAGGTGCCGCCAGGCCGTCGCGGCGGCCTCCTGCTCCGCCTCCTTCTTGCTGCGGCCGCTGCCCTCGCCGTACGGCTCGCCGCCGACCTGGACGACCGCGGTGAACATCTTCTCGTGGTCCGGCCCGGTCTCGGAGACGACGTACTCCGGGACGCCGAGAGCGGCCGTCGCGGTGAGCTCCTGCAGGCTGGTCTTCCAGTCGAGGCCGGCGCCGAGCGTGGCGGCCTGGTCGATCAGCGGGTCGAACAGGCGGTGCACCAGGCGGGCGGCCGCCTCCAGGCCCTGGTCGATGTAGACCGCCCCGAGGACCGCTTCGAGGGTGTCGGCGAGGATCGAGGACTTGTCCCGGCCGCCGGTCGACTCCTCGCCGCGGCCGAGCCGGACGTACTCGCCGATGGCCAGAGCGCGCCCGACGTCGGCGAGCGCCCGCATGTTGACCACCGCGGCCCGCAGCTTCGCCAGCTGCCCCTCGGGCAGCTCCGGGTGGCCGCGGAAGAGCGTGTCCGTCACGACCAGACCGAGCACCGAGTCGCCGAGGAACTCCAGCCGCTCGTTGGTCGGCAGCCCGCCGTTCTCGTAGGCGTAGGACCGGTGGGTCAATGCCCGTTCGAGCAGGGCCGGGTCGATCGTGACGTCGAGCAGGCCAGCGAGCCGTGTCTGCCGGTCGCTCCAGTCCCCTGCCGTCGGCTGCGCGCTCACACGGTCAGACGTCGAGGACGTCGCGGCCGTTGTAGGTGCCGCAGGCCGGGCACGCGACGTGCGCCAGCTTGGGCTCGCGGCAGTTGTTGCAGGCCACCAGAGGAGCCAGCGCCGCCTTCCAGTTAGCTCGTCGCGAGCGGGTGTTGCTGCGCGACATCTTCCGCTTGGGAACGGCCACGGGTTGTCTCTCCTCGTTCGGTGCGGGCGCGGGCCCGCGTCGTCAGTCGTACGTGGTGCTCGGTTTCGGTCAGGTCGTGCGGTCGTGCTCGGTGCCGGTGGCCAGCTCGCCGAGGGCGGCCCACCGGGGGTCCACCTCGTCGTGCCCGTGGTCCGGGTCGTCCTCGAGCCGCGCCCCGCACTCGGCACACAGTCCCGGGCAGTCGTCCCGGCACAGCGGCCGCAACGGCAGTGCGAGCACCACCGCGTCGCGCAGCGACGGTTCGAGGTCGATCAGGTCACCGTTCATCTCCGGCAGCGGGTCCGTGTCGTCGTCCTCGTCGCGCTCGTGCCCGGGGTGGGCGTAGAGCTCTTGGAGATCGACCACGAGCGGGCTCGTGACCGGGTCGAGGCAGCGCACGCACTCCCCCGACATGGTGGCGGCCACCGTGCCGGAGACGAGCACTCCCTCGACGACCGACTCGAGCCGGACGTCCAACTCGAGCGGGGACCCTTCCTGGACGCCGAGCACATCGACACCCAGGTGGGCCGGTGCCGGAACAGATCGGGAGAGCGAGCGCATCGACCCTGGACGTCGCCCCAGCTCGCGCGTGTCGAGCACGAGGGGCGATCGCGGGTCGAGGCGGGTCGTTGCTCTCCTGCTCTCTTCGGGCATTGCTCACTCGGGCACGGTGCAGTCGGCCCCCTTGTCGGGACCGCGAGCCAGGCTACCCGACGGCGCGCCCCGCCCCGAAATCGTGGCGACCGACGCCGGGCCTGTCCTCAGCCGGGGCGGTCGCCGGGATCCAGCGGGTGTGCGGTCATCCCGGAGTCGCTGGGCTGGTGGTCCCAGTCCGCCTCGCTGCTGCGCCCGCGCAGCTTGTCCCGGCCCCGGTGCACCGCGGTGAGGGTCTTCTCCAGCACGACCTCGAAGTTCGCCAGCTTGGTGTCGACGTAGTCGTCGACCTCGCCACGCATGGTCCGCGCCTCCTCGGCGGCCTCGTTCCGGATCCGGGCCGCGTGCCGCTCCGCCTCGGCGACCACCTCGGTCTCGGAGGTCAGCTCGAGCCGCTCATCCTCGGCCTTCCCGATGATCCGAGCGGCCTCGCGGCGGCCCTCGTCGACGACCGACTCGCGGTCGGCGAGCAGCATCTGCGCGTGCCGGAACTCCTCGGGCAGCAGCGCGCGGACCTCCTCGAGCAGGGCCAGGACCTCGCCGCGGTTGATGATGCAGGACGCCGACATCGGCATGGAACGGGCTTCCTCGACGATGCTGATGAGCTCGTCGAGCTTGTCGTGCACGTCCACGGGCGGTGGTCCTCGCGCTTCGGGTCGGGTGCGGGTCTGCGGCGTCAGGGTCGGTCGAGCCGGGAACGCAGGCGGGCCAGCACCGGGTCGGGCACCAGACCCGAGACGTCACCGCCCCAGGTGGCGACCTCCTTGACGAGACTAGACGAGAGGAAGGAGTACTCCGGGTTGGTCGCGACGAACAGCGTCTCGGTGCCGGTCAGCCGGTGGTTCATCTGCGACATCTGCAGCTCGTAGTCGAAGTCGCTGACCGCTCGCAGACCCTTGACCACTACCGGGATGTCGTGCTCCCGGCAGTAGTCGACGAGCAGGCCCTGGAAGGAGTCGATCCGCACGTTGCCCAGCCCGGCGGTGACCTCCCGGAGCATCTCGATGCGCTCCTCGACCTCGAACAGGCCGGTCTTCGCGGGGTTGACGAGGACCGCGACGGTCACCTCGTCGTAGAGACGGCTGGCCCGCTCGATGACGTCGAGGTGCCCGTTGGTCACCGGGTCGAAGGAGCCGGGGCACACGCAGCGGCGCTCGGTCACGCTGGGCTCTCCTCGACACCGGGTCTGGCGGGGTCCGGGGCCGGTCGGTCCGGAGTGGCGCGACCGTACCAAAGCGTCGCCTCGCCGTAGCGCCGGGAGCGCAGGTCCTCGAAGCCGTCCGGCCAGGCCCAGCTCGCGCCCCTGGTGCCGCGCTCGACCGCCACCACGGCGTCGTCGGCCAGCGCCGGTCGCAGGTCGGTGAGCACCGCGGCCAGCGAGGCGTCGTCCAGCTCGTAGGGCGGGTCGGCGAACACCACGTCGTAGGCCGGGCCGGGCAGCCCGTCGGCGACCACCCGCTCGACCCGGCCGTGGCGCACGACGGCACCGGCCAGCCCGAGGCCTGCCACGTTGTCGCTGATGGTGCGCGCGGCCCGGGCGTCGGCCTCGACGAGCAGGGCGTGGGCCGCCCCGCGGCTGAGCGCCTCCAGCCCGACGGCGCCGGACCCGGCGTACAGGTCGAGAACCCGGCGGCCGGCCCACGCCGTGATGAGCGACTCGAGGGTGGAGAACAGCGCCTCGCGGGCCCGGTCCGAGGTCGGCCGGGTGCCCGGCCCCGGCGGCACGTCGAGCCGCCGCCCGCGCGCCGCCCCCGCGATCACCCGCGGCACAGGTCGCTCACGCCTTCTCCAGGTAGTCGGCGCGCTCGTCGGCGAGGACGGCCTCGACGGCGTCGCGCAGCGCCGGGTGCCGGGACAGGTCCGGGTCGTCGCCGACCAGGGCCACGGCGTCGTCGCGGGCCTGCTCGATGACGACCTCGTCGCGCAGCACCGAGAGCAGCCGCAGGCTGGAGCGGCGCCCGGACTGCGAGGCGCCGAGCACGTCGCCCTCGCGACGGGTCTCCAGGTCGAGGCGGGAGAGCTCGAAGCCGTCGAGGGTGGCCGCCACCGCCTCGAGCCGCTCCCGGGCAGGCGTGCCGGCCTCGGCGTCGGTCACCAGCAGGCACAGTCCGGGCGCCGACCCTCGGCCGACCCGGCCACGCAGCTGGTGCAGCTGGGAGACACCGAAGCGGTCGGCGTCGAGCACCACCATCACGGTGGCGTTGGCGACGTCCACGCCGACCTCGACCACGGTGGTGGCGACCAGGACGTCGACCTCGCCCGAGGCGAACCGGCGCATGACGTCGTCCTTGGTGTCGGCAGGCAGCCGGCCGTGCAGCACCTCGGTGCGCAGCCCGGCGAGTGGCCCCTGCGTGAGCATCGGTGCGACGTCCAGGACCGCGACGGCCGGCCGCAGCGGGGTCGTCGCCTCGTCGGCCGGCGCCGGTTCGCCGCCGGCGGACGGCTCGGCATCGGCGACGTCGCCGCCGATCCGCGGGCAGACGACGTAGACCTGGTGGCCGGCCGAGACCTCCTCGCGGACCCGCTGCCAGGCCCGGTCCAGGAAGTGCGGCTTCTCCCCGCTCGGCACGACGTGCGAGGCGATCGGTGAGCGGCCCGCCGGCAGCTCGGTCAGCGTCGAGACGTCGAGGTCGCCGAAGACGGTCATCGCCACGGTGCGCGGGATCGGAGTGGCCGTCATGACCAGGACGTGCGGGGAGACCTTCGCCTTGCTGCGCAACGCGTCGCGCTGCTCGACGCCGAAGCGGTGCTGCTCGTCGACGACGACCAGCCCGAGGTCCTGGAAGTCGACGGCGTCCTGGATCAGCGCGTGGGTGCCGACGACGATGCCGGCGTCGCCGCTGACGATGTCGAGCAGGGAGGTACGCCGGACGGCGGTGCCCTGCGAGCCGGTGAGCAGCGCCACCCGGGTCCCGACGTCCGAACCACCGAGCAGTCCGCGCTCGGCCAGCGGGCCGAGCATCGCGGTGATCGACCGGTGGTGCTGCTGGGCGAGCACCTCGGTCGGGGCCAGCAGCGCGGCCTGCCCCCCGCTGTCGACCACCGCGAGCATCGCCCGCAGCGCCACCACGGTCTTGCCGGACCCGACCTCGCCCTGCAGCAGTCGGTGCATCGGGTGCTCCCGGGCCAGGTCGGCGGACACCGCGGCGGCCACCTCCTGTTGTCCGGCGGTGAGGGTGAACGGCAGCCGCGCGTCGAAGGCAGCGACCAGGCCGCCGTCCCGGGCCACCCGTGAGGTGGCCGGCAGCGCCGACATCTCGGCACGACGCCGGGCGAGCACGACCTGCAGCACGAAGGCCTCGTCGAACCGCAGCCGGTCCCGTGCCCGGCGTACGTCGGCGAGCGAGTCGGGCTGGTGGATCAGCCGCAGCGCTTCGGTCAACGGCGCCAGTCCGCGCCGCATCCGCAGCCCTGCGGGCAGCGGGTCGGGCAGCGGGTCGGGCACCGAGTCGTCGCCGAGCACGACGTCCATCGCCACGCGCACCGACTTGCGGACCCGCCACGACGGCAGCTTCGCGGTGGCCGGGTAGATCGGCATCAGGCCGCCGGCGAAGTCCTCGGCGTCGTCGCCGACCGCCACCTCGGGGTTGGTCAGGGTCAGCCGGCCGTTGAAGACCTCGACCTTCCCCGCGAAGAAGGCCTCCCGGCCGGGAAGCAGGTCCTTCTCCCGGAACCGTTGGTTGAAGAAGGTCAGGGTCAGCCTGGTCCGGCCGTCGGTCACGACGACGTCGAGCTTGTGCAGCTTGGACCGGATCTGCCGGCCGCTCACCGACGCGATGGTGGCCTGCAGCGTCACCATCTCGCCGGGACGCAGGCCGGACAGGTCGGTGAGCTCGCCGCGCTCGTAGTAGCGCCGCGGGTAGTGCCGCAGCAGGTCCTCGACCGTCGCGACACCGAGCCGGTCGGTGAGCTCCTTCGCCGTCTGGCCACCGACCACGGTCTTGACGGGCGCCCGAAGCGAGACCGCGCTCACTCGACCCCGATAAGCAGCGGGTAGCGCGGCTGTCCCCCGTCGTAGACCACCGAGTCGACCTCGGGGCGGCTGGCCCGCAGCTGCTGCGCGACGGCCTCGGCCAGCCCCTCGTCCGCGCCGGCGCCGGTGACCAGGGTGACGAGCTCGCCACCGGACCCGAGCATCCGGTCGAGAACGACCCGGGCCACCTCGACCAGGTCGTCGCCGATCACAGCGAAGTCGCCGTCCACGATGCCCAGCACGTCACCGGGACGGCACACTCCGGCCATCGTCACCGCGTCGCGGGCCGCGACGGTCACCCCGCCGTGGCGGCAGTGCCCGGCCGCAGCCGTCATGGCGACCACGTCGTCCTCGAAACGCCGGGCGGGGTCGTGCACGGCGAGCGCGGCGATCGCCTGGACGCTGGCCCGGGTGGGGATCACCGCCACCCGCAGGCCCTCGTCCCGCGCCTTGCCGGCGGCGGCCTCGGCCACCGCGAGGCTGTCCGCGTCGTTCGGCAGCACCACCAGGTCGCGAGACCGGGCGGCCCGCAGCCCGGTGAGCATCTCGGCCGTCGACGCCCGCAGACCGGGCCCGCCCCGCACCACGGTGGCGCCCGCCGACTCGAACAGGGCCGCCAGCCCGTCGCCGGCCACCACCGAGACGACCCGGCGGCTGTCGGCCGGCAGCGAGCGCGCGGCGTCCCGTGCGGCGTCCCGGAAGTGCGTGATCCGGATGCGGTGCGGCCGCCCGGCCTCGATGCCTGCCTCGACGGCGGCACCCACGTCGTCGACGTGGACGTGGACGTTCCAGGTCGGTTCCCCGCCGACCACGACCAGCGAGTCGCCCAGCGGGGCGAGCGCCTCGCGCAGCGGTCCGATCGCCTCGGCCGGCGCGTCCAGCAGGTACATCACCTCGTAGGTCGGTCCGTGCGCGTCCGGGTCCGCGACGTCCAGCCCGTTGCGCGGCCGGGCCGCCTCGGTCTGCTCCCGGGGAAGGCGTACCTCGGTGGGCTCCGGCTGGACGCCGGTGACGACGGAGGCCAGCGCGTCGAGCAGCACGCAGATGCCGCGACCGCCGGCGTCGACGACGCCGGCCCGGCGCAGCACCTCGAGCTGCTCGGGGGTGCGGGCCAGCGCGGCGCGGGCCCCGCCGGCGGCCGCGATGACCACGGCGGCCAGCGCGTCGTCGGCGTCCGCCTCGTCCACCCAGCCGGCGGCGACGCCCTCGGCCACCTCGGCGGCCACCCGGACGACGGTCAGCATGGTGCCCTCGACCGGGTCGGCCACCGCCTCGTAGGCCGCCCGCGCCCCCGACGTGAGGGCCTGCGCCAGCCGGGTGGCGTCGACGGCGCCCTCGACGCCGTCCAGCCCGTCCGAGACGCCGCGCAGGAGCTGGGCGAGGATCACGCCGGAGTTGCCTCGGGCGCCCATCAGGGCACCGTGGGCCAGCGCCGACATCAGCCGGCGCGGGGTGGGGGTCTCGGTGTCCCCGCCGCGCAGCGAGGACTCGGTCAGTGCCTCCACCGCGGCGGCGAGCGTGAGGTGCAGGTTGGTGCCGGTGTCGCCGTCGGGCACCGGGTAGACGTTGAGCTCGTCGATCTCGGCCCGCGCCGCCTCCAGCGCGTCGCGGCCGGCCGTCAGCCACCGCGCGACGGCCTCGCCGTCGAGCCGGGTCAGGACGACGCGGGTGCTCACGCGAAGGAATCTAGCCGGGCGGGCGGTCACCGCCGGTTGGCGCACCGGCGCGCCGGTCGGTTACGCTTCTTCGGTTGCCCGGACGACGGGCGGCCCCCATCGACGGCCTGGCGTGATCGCCATCAGCCATGTCTGCACCAGAGGAGTTGTCACCATGGCCGCCACGTGCGACGTCTGCGGCAAGGGCCCGGGCTTCGGGCACAGCATCTCGCACTCGCACCGGCGCACCAAGCGCCGCTGGAACCCCAACATCCAGACCGTGCGCGCGATGGTCGGCAAGACCCCGAAGCGGCTCAACGTCTGCACCTCCTGCCTCAAGGCGGGCAAGGTCACCCGCTAGAGCGCACCCCGAACGCAGCCGAAGGCCGGTCCCCTCAGCGGGGGCCGGCCTTCGTCGTTTCCCGGGCCCTGTCCGCGTCCCACAACCCCCCGTTCAGTCCCCAGTTGATCATGCAGCTCTGGGGATCTTGCCCATAACCGCAGGTGAGGCCACTCCGGCCCGCCGTTGATCATGCAGCTCTGGGGATCACCTAAGTTGCATGATCAGCGGGCGGTTAGTGGGGTTGGGGTGGTGGGGTTGGGGTGTGGGGGCGTTTGGCTCGAGGTCGAGAAGGTGGTCGAGGGCTGCCACGAGGCGGGATCGCAGCACCGCACCCTGCTCGGCGAAGTGCCGCTGGTGGCCGACGTACTCGGCCCGGCCGGCTGCCGTCTCGACCCTGATCGGCGGGTAGCCGAGGGCGGCCAGGTCGTACGGCGAGGCCCGCATGTCGACCGCCCGGATCTCGCGGGCGTGCGCGAAGCAGTCGGCGACCAGCTCGGACGGCACGAACGGGGAGAACAGCGCCGCCCACTTGTAGAGGTCCATCCCGGCGTGCAGGCAGCCCGGCTGCTCCATCTCGACCTGGCTGTCCCGGCTCGGCCGCAGCGCGTTCATCGGCGCCGCCGCAGCGGTGAAGAAGCGGTAGGCGTCGACGTGGGTGCAGCGCATCGGCCCAGCCTCGACGACGCTGTCGGTACCCGCGCTGCCCAGCCGCAACGGATGAGCCCGGTGCCGGACCTGCTCGGGGGAGGCGCGGTAGACCATCGCCCACTCGTGCAGCCCGAAGCAGCCGTAGGACGCCGGCCGCGAGCCGGTGGCGACCAGCAGACGGCGCACCTCGCGCAGCCGCCGCGCGTGCCGGGCGAGCCGCCGCGGGTCTGCGGCCACGCCACCCTCGACAGACTGGTAGTCCGCGAGCTCGAGGTAGGGCAGGGCCTCGGGACCGGCAAGGACCACGCCAGCGCCCGGGTGCCACCGGCGCAGCTTGGCCGGCGACAGGCGGTAGTAGTCGAACAGGAAGTCCTCGACCGGGTGCTTCTGGCCGGACCGACGTCTGTCCAGGTGCGGCAGCACCCAGCCCTCGACCCGCGCGGTGTGCTCCCGCGCCGGGGGCACCCACTCGGCCGGACCGAGGACGGTCAGCACGCTAGAACGTCCGCCAGCCGCCCGGGCCGGGCCACGTCGCGCCGTCGACGAGGACGTCCTCGCCCGACTCCACCCGGCCCACCACGCTCCAGGCCATCGGCAGGTCGACGTCCGGGGGGAACGTCGCGGCCAGCGCATGGTCGTCGCCACCGGCGAGCAGCCACTGCAGCGGGTCGGCGCTCAGGGCCCGCGCGGTGTCCTGGAACTCCTGCGGCACGTGGAAGGCCTCCGACGACAGCCGGATCGACACGCCACTGGCCGTCGCCAGGTGGCGCAGGTCGGCCACCAGCCCGTCGCTGACGTCGACCATCGCGGTGGCACCGAGCAGGGCAGCGCGCGGCCCCTCGTCGTACGGCGGCACCGGGCGCCGGTGCGCGTCGGTCAAGGACCGAGGGGAGCGGAACCCACGGGAGAGCACGGCGAACCCGGCCGCCGCCCAGCCGAGGCGGCCGGCGACGGCGACGAGGTCGCCGGGCCGCGCACCGGACCGGGTCACCGGGTCGCGCCCCTCCAGCGAGCCCAGCGCGGTGACCGCGATGGTCACCAGGTCGCCGCGCACCAGGTCGCCGCCCGCGACGGCCGCTCCCGCCCGGGCGGCCTCCTCGCCCAGCCCGTCCGCGAGCTCGAGCACCCACTGGGACGGCAGGTCGGCGGGCACCACCAGGCCCACCAGCAGGGCGGTGGGGACTGCGCCCATCGCGGCCACGTCCGCGAGGTTCGCGGCGGCCGCGCGCACGCCGACGTCGGTGGCGCTGGACCAGTCGCGCTTGAAGTGCCGGCCCTCGACCAGGACGTCGGTGGTGACGACGACCCGGCCGTCCGCGGCGGCCACCACGGCGGCGTCGTCGCCCGGCCCGAGCAGCACCGCGGGGGTGGTCCCGAGGCGGGCGACGACAGCCTCGACGAGGTCCACCTCGCCGAGGTCACCCACGGTGCCGCTCATCTCGCTCCCTCGCTCGTCACGCCCCCGGACACGATCCGGTAGGTTCGCACGCGAGCGGCGCCCGAGGGTGCCGCGTGCGATGCGACCGGAACTCTACGAAGAGAGGCCCTGCCGATGGTTGTCCAGGCCTACATCCTGATCCAGACCGAGGTCGGCAAGGCGGCCGCCGTGGCCCGCGAGATCGCCGAGCTCAAGGGCGTCACCCAGGCCGAGGACGTCACCGGTCCGTACGACGTGATCGTCCGCGCCGAGGCCAAGAACGTCGACGAGCTCGGCAAGATGGTCGTCGCCAGGGTGCAGGGCGTCGATGGCATCACCCGGACGCTGACCTGCCCGGTCGTCCACCTCTGACCCTTCGACCCGCGCCGCTCGCCGCCCTGGTGGCGGTCGCGGCGCTCGCGGGCTGCTCAGGCGGCCCGGCAGTCAAGGTAGCCGTCCCGGACGGCCGCGGCGCCGGCTGCGGGCGGCTGCAGCACGCGCTGCCCGACTCGCTGGACGGGCGGGACCGGCGCGACACCGAGCCGGCGTCGGCGCGCACCGCCGCCTGGGGCACCCCACCGCTGGTGCTGCGTTGCGGAGTGCCGCGCCCGCCCGGGCTCGCGGCGGACTCCGAGCTGATCGAGGTCGACGGGGTGCCCTGGTACCTCGCTGAGCCGTTCCCGCCGTACGTGTTCACCGTGGTCGACCGCGGCACCTTCGTCCAGCTTCGGGTGCCTCGCGCGGTGCCCCGCGACCAGGCCACCGCGCCGCTGGTCGACCTGGCTGACGCGGTGAAGCAGGCCTTCCCGGACCGCTGAGTCGTCAGCGCAGGCCGGTGGGGCGTGCCAGCGCGGTCTGCACCAGCCGGTCGACGAGCGCGGGGTAGTCCAGCCCGCTGGCGAGCCACATCAACGGGAACATCGACACCGGGGTGAAGCCCGGCATGGTGTTCACCTCGTTGATGACGACCGAGCCGGTCGGGGTCAGGAAGAAGTCGACCCGGGCCAGACCCTCGCAGCCCAGCGTCTCGAATGCCCGGCAGGACAGGTCCTGCACCTGGGCGACCACGTCGTCGGACAGCTCCGCCGGCACGATCAGGTCGGTGCCCTCGTCGGGCAGGTACTTCGCGGCGAAGTCGTAGAACTCGTGACCGCCGCCGACCACCACCTCCCCCGGCAGGCTGGCCTCGGGCGGTGCACCGTCGACACCTTCCAGCACGCCGCACTCGATCTCCCGGCCCGACAGGGTGGCCTCGATCACGACGCGCGGGTCGTGCGACCGCGCGGTCTCGATGGCGTCGTCGAGCCCACCGGGCCCGTGCACCTTGCTGATGCCGACGCTGGAGCCGGCCCGCGCGGGCTTGACGAAGACCGGGTAGCCGAGCGCCGCCACGGTCTCGCGAACAGCCGCCTTGTCGGTGACCCAGGCCCGTGGCGTGACCACGGCGTACGGCCCGACCGGAAGGCCGGCCCCCTGCAGCAGCGTCTTCGCATGGCCCTTGTCCATGGCCGCGGCGGAGGCGAAGACGCCGGACCCGACGTAAGGCACGCCGGCGAGCTCGAGGAGGCCCTGCAGGGTGCCGTCCTCGCCGTACGGGCCGTGCAGCAGCGGCAGCACGACGTCGACCTGGCCGAGCTCCTGCGGCATCTGCCCCGGCTCGTAGACCGCCAGCCCGCGGTGGGTCGGGTCACCGGAGAGCACCACGGCGGCACCGTCGCCGGCGACCTCCGGCAGCTCGCCGCCGGTGATGGCCAGCCGCTGCGGGTCGTCGGCCGCGAGCACCCAGCGGCCTTCCCGGGAGATGCCGACCGGTACGACGTCGTACCGCTCGCGGTCGATGGCGGCGAGGACGCTGCCGGCCGACACGCAGGACACCGCGTGCTCCGTGCTGCGCCCACCGAAGATGACCGCGACGCGGGCTCGGGGGGGCTTCTGGTCGGGGCCGTCGGCGTCAGCTGTCGGGTCGCTCATCGTGGACGACCCTACCGACGGCTGCCGGGACCGGGATACTCGCAGCCATGCCCCCCGCACCTGACTCGCCCCTGTCCCCCGCCACCGTGGCGGTCTCCGCCGGTCGCCCGCCCCGGCAGCCCGACGGTCCGACGAATCCCCCGCTGGTGATGGCCTCGACCTACCACGCGGGCGGCGAGGTGGGGTACGGGCGCTACGGCAACCCGACCTGGGAGCTGTTCGAGAGCGCGGTGGGTGCCCTGGAGGGTGGTGTCGCCACCTCGTTCGCGTCCGGGCTTGCTGCGGTCGCGGCGGCAGTGGACCTGGTGCCGCAGGGCGGTGTGGTCGTCACCGCGCCGGACGCCTACTACGGCAGCCTCAAGGTGCTCCGCCGCCTGGAGGAGCAGGGCCGGCTGACCGTGCGGCAGGTGGACCTCAGCGACCAGGTCGCGACAGCGGAGGCAGTCGAGGGGTCCGACCTTGTCTGGGCCGAGTCGCCGACCAACCCGATGCTCAAGCTGGTGGACCTGGAAGCGCTGGCTGCGAGGTCGGCGGCGGCCGGTGCGCTGCTGGTGGTCGACAGCACGTTCGCGACGCCGATCCTGCAGCGACCGTTGGAGCTCGGTGCCGACGTGGTGGTGCACAGCGTCACGAAGTACCTGTCGGGGCACTCCGACGTCCTGCTCGGCGTGGCGGTGGCGAGCGACGTCGACCTGGCCGGCCGTCTGGTGGAGTTCCGCGGCGCGATGGGCGCGATCCCGGGCACCTTCGAGGCGTGGCTCGCGTTGCGCGGCCTGCGCACCCTGCACCTGCGGGTGGAGCGTGCCCAGGCCAACGCGGCCGAGCTGGCCCGACGGCTGGCGGCTCACCCGGGGGTGACCAGGGTCCACTACCCGGGCATCGGCGCGATGGTCAGCGTCGAGCTGGACCGGTCACCGCAGCAGGTCGAGGCAGTGGTCGGCGCGACAAGGCTCTGGGTGCACGCCACCAGCCTGGGCGGCGTGGAGTCCAGCCTGGAGCGCCGACGCAAGTGGTCGGGCGAAAGCACCGAGGTGCCGGAGTCGCTGGTGCGGCTGTCGGTGGGGGTCGAGGACGTCGAGGACCTCTGGCGGGACCTCGACGAGGCCCTCGGTCTGGGCTGAGCCCCGGTCAGTCGGCCTCGGACTTCGCCGACCGGCTCATGATCCGCCGGACGATCTCACCCGGCGGCAGCCCGTCGTGCACTGCGGCCACGACGTGCTCGACGATCGGCATGTCCACGTGGTGCGCCCGGGCCAGCGCCAGGATCGACTCGGCGGACTTCACGCCCTCGGCGGTCTGCTTGGTCGAGTGCACCACCTCGTCCAGGCTCATCCCCTTGCCGAGGTTCTCGCCGAACGTGCGGTTGCGGGACAGCGGCGACATGCAGGTCGCCACCAGGTCGCCGACTCCGGCGAGGCCGGCGAAGGTGGCGGCGTCGGCGCCCTGGGCCAGACCGAGCCGGGTGATCTCGGCCAGCCCGCGGGTGATGATCGAGGCCTGCGAGTTGTCGCCCATGCCCATGCCCTTGGCCATGCCGACCGCGAGAGCGATGACGTTCTTCACCGCGCCGCCGAGCTCGACGCCCACCACGTCGGTGTTGGTGTAGGGCCGGAAGTACGCCGTCAGGCAGACCTGCTGCAGCTTTTCCGCGACCGCCTCGTCGGCGCACGCGACGACGCTGGCGGCCGGCTGCCGCTGGGCGATCTCCTTGGCCAGGTTGGGGCCGGAGACGACGGCGATGCGTTCCGGCCCGGCACCCGTCGTCTCCGCGATGACCTCGCTCATGCGCCGGGTGGTGCCGAGCTCGATGCCCTTCATCAGGCTCACGAGCACGCAGTCCTTCGGCAGCAGCGGCTGCCACTCGGTGAGGTTGCCGCGCAGCGTCTGCGACGGGACCGCGAGGACGACGACCTCGGCGCCGTCGAGCGCTTCGGCCGCGACGGCTGTGGCTCCCACGGTCTCGGGCAGCGGGATCCCCGGCAGGTAGTCGGGATTCTCGTGGCTCGAGGCGATCGCGTCGACGACCTCGGCCCGGCGTCCCCAGAGCACGACGTCGGCACCGGCATCGGCCAGGACCATCGAGAACGCGGTGCCCCAGGACCCGGTCCCCAGCACGGCCACCCGCGTCATGCGGTGTCCCTGCGGAGTCGCGGGCGCAGCGAGCGACTTCGTGGCGTGCTCACGCTGTTCTCCTTCGGTCGTCGCCGCGCGGCCGCCGCGGGTTTCCGGTCACCGGCTGGCCCGTGTCGCGCGGGTCGTACCGCACGGCGGGCGCCGGCTCGTCCCGGATCTCCTCCAGCAGCATCGTCACAGCCGCCATGATGCGCTCGGTGACCTCGCGGAGCAGTGCCGCGTCGATCGGTCGGTCCCGGAACTCGTCGAGGTCCACCGGCGGGCCGGCCCAGACGTGCACGGTCGTGCGCGGAAACAGGTGCGGGCGCTTGCTGTAGGGCGGCAGCAGCTGCTGCGGGCCCCACTGCGCCACCGGCACCACCGGGGCCCCGGTCTCCAGCGCGACCCGAGCCGCACCGGTCTTGCCGACCATCGGCCACAGCTGCGGGTCGCGGGTCAGCGTGGCCTCCGGGTAGATGCCGACGCACTCCCCCGCCCGGACCGCCGCCACCGCCGCGGAGAACGCCTGGGCGGCGTCCGCCGACTCGCGGTAGACCGGGATCTGCTTCGCCCCGCGCAGCACCCGCCCGACGAAGAACAGCCGGAAGAGCACCTCCTTGCCGAGGAAGCGCGGCAGCCTGCCGTTGTCGTACAGGAAGTGGGCGAAGGTCAGCGGATCGGCGTGCGACACGTGGTTCGTGACGGCCACGAAACCGCCTTCTGCCGGAAGGTGCTCGGTGCCGCGCCAGTCCCGGCGGGTCAGGGACATCAGCAGCGGCCGCAGGATGACGACCGCGAGCCGGTACCAGAATCCGATCGACCCGTGGCGCGACCGCGCGTGACTCACCCGGTGCCCTTTCCTCCCTGCGACCCCCGACGGACCCGGTCGGCTTGCCGGGCCCCACATCCTCCCGTTCGCCGGTCCCGGTGTCGAGCGCGACTGGCAGGATCGGACCCGTGGACGACGCGAGCCGACGGTGGTGCCTGGTGCTGCCGGTCAAGCGGCTGCCCGTCGCCAAGACCCGGCTCGGGCCTCCGTACGACGACCATCGGGCGACCCTCGCGCTGTCCTTCGCGCTGGACACCACGCTTGCCGCGCTCGCCTGCCCCCTGGTCGCCGCCGTGCAGGTCGTGACCGACGACGCGGAGGCAGCGCTGGCGCTGTCGGCGATCGGGGCTCAGGTGACCGGCGACGACCCGGACGCCGGCTTGAACCCCGCCCTGGAGCACGGTGCCGAGCTCGCCGCGCGGCACCGTCCCGGGACCTCCGTCGGCACGCTCGCGGCCGACCTTCCGGCGCTGCGCCCGGCGGAGCTCGCGGTGGCGCTGCGCGACGCGGCCGGGCACCGTCGGAGCTTCGTCCGGGACGCGGAGGGGTCCGGGACGACGCTGCTGCTGGCCCGCGCGGCCGGTGACCTCCGGCCGATGTTCGGCCCGGGGTCGGCGTCGCGACATGCCGGCTCGGGCGGGCACGAGATCGCCGCGGACGCCCTGCCCTCGCTCCGGCGGGACGTCGACACCGCGGCCGACCTGGACGCCGCGCTGCTGCTCGGCGTCGGCCCCTGGACGGCCCGCGCCCTCGCCCGGGCCAGGACCAGCCGGCCGCGGGCCGGATAGGTTCGCCGGGTGCAGGCAACCGTGCGCAGCTTCGACCCGGGCAGCCGCTCGGGGACGGTGGTGCTCGACGACGGCAGCGAGCTGCCCTACGACCGGGACGCCTTCGACGCCGGGGGCATCCGCCTGCTGCGGGTCGGCCAGCGGGTGCGGATCGAGGTCGACTGGCCCCGCGTCACGTTTCTCACCGTCGCCACCTTGACCTGACGGCAGGGACGACCCTGCGTGACCACCCTGCGCTGAGGGAGTGGCTGCGCGCGGACGGGCCCGGGCGCCCTCGCGGGTGCCCGGGCCCGTCGCCCGTCGAGTGGGGACTAGCGCTTGCGCGCCGTCGCCTTCTTCGCGGGGGACTTCTTGGCCGGAGCCTTCTTGGCAACGGTCTTCTTGGCCGTGGTCTTCTTCGCAGCCGTCTTCTTGGCCGTGGTCTTCTTGGCCGTGGACTTCTTGGCGTGGTCTTCTTGGCCGGAGCAGAGGTGCCGGTGGCCGCCCGGGCGACCGAAACGGCGGCCTTGGGCAGCTTCTTGGCGCCGCTGACGACGTCCTTGAAGCCCTGGCCCGCCTTGAACTTCGGCACGGTGGTCTTCTTGATCTTCACCGCGGCACCGGTGCGCGGGTTGCGACCCACGCGCGCCGGACGGGCGACCTTCTCGAAGACGCCGAAGCCGGTGATGGCGACGCGCTCGCCCGACGCAACGGCGCGGGTGATGGTGTCGACGACAGCGTCGACAGCGTCGGTGGCGGCCTTCTTGCTGCCGAGCTGAGTGGACAGCTTGTCGATCAGCTGAGCCTTGTTCACGTAGAACCCCTTGTGGATGCAGTTGTCGCAGTGGACGCGGTTGTCGAGCGGTCGCTCGAGTCGAGGGCGACGTTAGGCGCAACGTGATCGCGAAACAACGACCGACGGGCCCTTTTCCCGTTGTGTCTCAACGAGTTCGCAGGTTTGGATCGGGAATCTTCGCGTTCGGTCAGACCGTGGTGGGCAGCCAGGAGGGGCGGCGGTCCTCGTACGCCGCCACGGCATCGGCGTGCAGCAGGGTCTGGTCGACGTCGTCCAGGCCCTCCATCAGCCGCCACCGGGTGTAGTCGTCGATGTCGAACGACACCGTCTGGTCGCCCCACCTCACCGTCCGGCCGGCCAGGTCGACGGTCACCTCGGTGGCCGGATCGGCCTCCAGCGAGTCCCAGAGTCGCTCGACGTCGGGCTGCGGCACGCAGGCCGTGACCAGGCCGCCCTTGCCCGCGTTGCCTCGGAAGATGTCGGCGAAGCGCGACGAGACGACCACCCGGAAACCGAAGTTCTGCAAGGCCCAGACCGCGTGCTCGCGCGACGAGCCGGTGCCGAAGTCCGAGCCGGCGACCAGGATCGTCGCACCTTCGGCTTCCGGGCGGTTCAGCACGAAGTCGGGGTCGCTGCGCCAGGCCGCGAACAGCCCGTCCTCGAAGCCGGTGCGGGTGACGCGCTTCAGGTAGACGGCCGGGATGATCTGGTCGGTGTCGACGTTCGACCGGCGCAGCGCGACAGCGCGACCGGTATGCACGGTGATCGGCTCCATCTCAGCGGCTCCCCTCGTGGTCAGCGGCTCTGTCGTCGGCCAGCGGCGGCAGGTCGGCCGGTGCCGCGAGCCGGCCGACGACGGCAGTCGCGGCAGCGACGAGAGGTGAGACGAGGTGGGTGCGCCCACCCTTGCCCTGGCGGCCCTCGAAGTTGCGGTTGGACGTCGAGGCGCTGCGCTCCCCGGGCGCCAGCTGGTCAGGGTTCATGCCCAGGCACATCGAGCAGCCGGCATGCCGCCACTCGGCGCCCGCCTCCTTGAAGACGACGTCGAGGCCCTCCTCCTCGGCCGCGAGCCGCACCCGCTCCGACCCGGGAACCACCAGGACGCGGACCCCGTCGGCGACCTGGCGACCGCGGATCACCCCCGCTGCCGCGCGGAGGTCCTCGATCCTGCCGTTGGTGCAGGAGCCGAGGAAGACCGTGTCGACGGCGATGTCGCGCAGCGGCGTGCCCGGGGTGAGGCCCATGTACTCCAGCGCGCGGGTCGCTGCGGACCGTTCGTGCTCGTCCGCGATGGCGGCCGGGTCGGGCACCGAGCCGGTCAGCGGCAGACCCTGCGCAGGGTTGGTGCCCCAGGTCACGAACGGCGCCAGGCTCCCGCCGTCGATGACGACCTCCCGGTCGAACGTCGCGTCGTCGTCGGTGTGCAGGTCACGCCAGGCCTCGACCGCCGCCGTCCAGTCGTCACCGCGGGGCGCGCGCGGCCGACCGGCCAGGTAGTCGAAGGTCGTCTCGTCCGGCGCGATCATGCCCGCGCGGGCACCGGCCTCGATGGACATGTTGCAGATCGTCATCCGCGCCTCCATCGACAGCGCGCGGATCGCCGACCCGCGGTACTCGATGACGTAGCCCTGGCCGCCGCCGGTGCCGATCTCGGCGATGACCGCAAGGATCACGTCCTTCGCGGTGACTCCGGGGACCAGCGTCCCGTCGATGGTGACCGCCAGGGTCTTGAACGGCTTCAGCGGCAGGGTCTGCGTCGCGAGCACGTGCTCGACCTCGCTGGTGCCGATGCCGAAGGCGAGGCAGCCGAATGCGCCGTGGGTGGAGGTGTGCGAGTCGCCGCAGACGACCGTCATCCCCGGCTGGGTGAGGCCGAGCTGGGGGCCGACCACGTGCACGATGCCCTGCTCACGGTCGCCGAGCGGATAGAGCGGCACCCCGAACTCGGCGCAGTTGCGGCGCAGGGTGTCGACCTGGGTGCGCGAGACCGGGTCCGCGATCGGCTGGTCGATGTCGACGGTGGGGACGTTGTGGTCCTCGGTGGCGATGGTCAGGTCGGGACGCCGGACCTGGCGACCGGCGAGCCGCAGCCCGTCGAAGGCCTGCGGGCTGGTCACCTCGTGCACCAGGTGCAGGTCGATGTAGAGCAGGTCGGGCTCGCCCTCGGCACGTCGTACGACGTGGGACTCCCAGACCTTCTCGGCCAGCGTTCGGGCCACGGTTCTCTCCCTGTGAGACGGGGCGTACTTGCGTCTCGTCGGTTGAGACGGCAGTATCGGTACATGGACAACTCTAGCGGAGTCGGCGTCCTGGACAAGGCCGCCATCGTTCTGGGAGCGCTCGAGGCCGGCCCGGCCAGCCTCGCCTCCCTCGTCGCTGCGACCGGGCTGGCCCGGCCGACAGCCCACCGCCTGGCCACCGCGCTGGAGCACCACCGGCTCGTGGCGCGGGACCTGCAAGGTCGCTTCGTGCTCGGGCCGCGCCTTCGCGAGCTGGCCAGCGCCGCCGGCGAGGACCGGCTGCTCGAGGCGGCCAACCCGGTCCTCGCGAGACTGCGCGACATCACCGGCGAGAGCGCCCAGCTCTACCGCCGGCAGGGTGACTCCCGGGTCTGCGTGGCGGGTGCCGAGCGCCTCACCGGCCTGCGCGACACCGTGCCCGTGGGCGCGACGCTGACCATGAAGGCCGGCTCCGCCGCCCAGATCCTGCTCGCCTGGGAAGAGCCGGACCGGTTGCACCGCGGCCTGCGGGAAGCGAAGTTCACCGCGACCGCGCTCTCGGCGGTCCGCCGCCGTGGCTGGGCGCAGAGCGTCGGCGAGCGCGAGCCGGGTGTCGCCTCGGTGTCGGCCCCCGTGCGCGGTCCCGGTGGGCGCATCGTCGCGGCCGTCTCGGTGTCCGGGCCGGTCGAGCGCCTGAGCCGCCAGCCCGGCCGGCTGCACGCGCAGATCGTGTGTGCCGCCGCCGCCAAGCTCAGCGAGGTGCTCCAGCATCAGCAGCAGGCTCAGCAGGCCGGGCAGGCGACCCCGCCGGCTCAGCCACCCAGGCAGGCGACGGCAAAGACGGCCCGCCAGCCCGCCTGAACCGGTCTACCGGCCGGAGATGAGCATGGCCTCCACCGGCAGCATCCGCACCGCGAGCAGGATCGTCATCACGAGACCGAGCAACGTCAGGACGGCGACGAGGCGGCTGCTCACCCCACGATTGTGCCCCGTCCGGGCCTGCTCATGCGAAGTACCCGATGGCGCGTCGTGCCCGTCCCGCCTGGCTCAGCCGGCGTGGCCGGCGGTGGCGCGCCGGCGGGGCGGCTCGCTCGGCGCCGCCGCGGCGCGCCTGGCCCGACGGCGGCGGCGGAACCTGTCGGCGACAACAAGGATGCCGGCGAGGAGCAGCGCGGCCGCGGCGACGATCACCCAGGGAGCGATGACGAGCACCCGCGCGTCGTAGGCCACCTGCTTGGTCGACGACCGGTTCGCGGAGGGGTAGACGATCTGGCCGTGCACCTGGACGATCCCGATCGGCCAGGCCGGTCGGGCGGTGACGCCCAGGGACCTCGTGGTCCCGACCGGCGCCAGCGAGGAGTCGATGCGCTGCTGGTCGGGGACCGACCCTCCGGGCCACGAGGTGGTGTTGTTCTCCCCCCAGAAGCGAACCGATGAGTGCCCGGCGTTCGCGACCCGGACGTTGCCCTGTGCCTGGCGGCCGAGGTGGAAGCTGGGAAGCTGCAGCGCCACCCGGAGCAGGGCCTGGCGCGGCCCGGGCACGTCCAGCGTGACGAAGGAGCCGATCTGGTTGATGACCGCTACCTGACCCGGCGCGCTGGCGACCGGGCTGACGAGGAAGCCGACGAAGTGCAGGTCGGAGCCGATGTCGGTCGGCACCCGGACGGAGATGACGACGTCGGCGTAGGCCCGGGCGGGCAGGGTGACCGTTGACGGCGTGAAGGTGACCCGGCTGCCCCAGACCGGGTCGGCGCCGGTGCCGATGGTCACCTGGCCGTTGTCGCCGAGGTGGACCTGGCGCTGGGAGATGGTCGCGCTCACCGGCTGGCTGCCGGGGTTGACGACCCGGATCGGGATGCGCTGGGTCGCTCCCTTCGGGGCCGGCGCCGGCTCCGGCGGCACCGAGACCGCGAGCCCGCGTGGCGCCGGCCCGGTGGCCGCCAGGGCGGCGGTGGGACCGGCGACGACCATCGCCAGCCCTACCGCCGCGACGACCGTGAGCCGTCGCTGTGCGCACCGGAGGGGGGCTCCGCCGTCGGTTCTCATCGCCTCAGTGTGTCCTGTCCGAGACTCAGGTGTAGTTAGGCGACACGGTGTAGGTGACCGTGTCGGTGTAGTCACCGGTCGCGGCCCCGTAGTCGATGGCCACCCGGTTCACGATGCTGATCGTGTCGGCGGTTGCGCCGGTCGGGTTCGCCCGGCTGGCGACCTGCTCGCCGGCTGCGGTGTAGCCGGCGTACTTCGACCCCGTGAAGGCCGCGTCGGCCGTGGCGCCCGTGGTGGTCACGGTGTAGCCGAACTTGTTGGGCCCGGGCCAGGCCAGCGATCCAGCCTTTCCGGCGGAGACGTCGGCGATCACCGGGTTTCCCGCCGACGAGCTCTGCAGGCCGGTGGCGGCGTCGCCGACGGTCAGGGTGTAGCCGGAGTTGGCGTTGGTCAGCACGGTGAGCCCGACGGTCTGGCTCTGGTCGGCCAGCGCGGGTAGCGACGGATCCATAAAGAGGTCGAACGCCGTGATGTCGATGGTGAACATCGTGCTCTTGGACACTGTCACCGTGACCGCCGTGTTGGTGGCCGCGAGAGTGACCGCGTTGGTGTTCGTTGGCCCGTCGATGGTGACCGAACCGGCGGTCTGGGTGTTGACCGAGGTCGTGTAGGAACCGGTAGTGCCGCCGTTCGTGAGGGCGCCGAACTCGATGTAGATCGGGACGTTAGCGGCCACCGCAACGGGCGTCGTCACCGTGTACGTGATCACCTGACCAGCCCGGGCAACCGTCCCCGCGGGGACGCCGTAGTTCTTGACGATCGTCGGCGTGCCGGCGAGTCCCGCGCCGGAGACGGTGAAGACGATCTTGCCGATGGTGCCGGCGGTGGCCGTCCTGAAGGCGTAGGAGTAGGTGACGCCGGTCCTGCTCACCTGGTTGTTCGACACCGTCCAGCTGACGTTGGTCAGAGCGGCCGCGCTGGCGGCCGGAGCACCGAGAACGGACACAGCGGCCGCCAGGGTGACCGCGAGAAGGAGAGCGAATCCCCGACGAAAGCGGGCAATGCCACCCTTCCGGGAAGGTGCCGTGCGTGCGTTCATCAGGGTTCTCTCGTTCGTGACGGTCAAGTCATGGCAAAGGGAGGCATCGGTCCCGCTGTGGCAGACCTGAAGCACCGAGTCGTTGCCAACTCCAGGAGTGGCCGTTCGGCTGAGGCGCCACCAGGATGAGATCGGGCAGCAGTGCGGGACGACGAAGGCCCAGGTCGCTACTGCGACCTGGGCCTTTCGGTGGTAGCCCCGACGGGATTCGAACCCGCGCTACCGCCTTGAGAGGGCGGCGTGCTAGGCCGCTACACAACGGGGCCACGATGGTTGCGCTGCCCGCCCCGAGGGCGGGGATGCGCGAGCAGAAACCCTAGCGGACTGCTCCGCCGGTCTGCCTTGCTGGGGTACCTGGACTCGAACCAAGACTAACTGAACCAGAATCAGTCGGGCTGCCAATTACCCCATACCCCAAGGGATCTCGCGCCCCGCTGGCGGCGGGGTGGGCGGGCGCAGGTCAGGATAGCCGACCTTGCCGTGGGCGGACAAAACGCGCCGCGTGACCGGGTGCCACCGCCGGCCGACCAACCGGTGCACGGCAACAGCGAACGTCAGCATCATCGCGACGTCCAGCGCAGCGAACCGCCAGTCCAGCGTCGAGGCCGACAGCGACTCGTCCAGCGAGCCGGTCGCGGCCGAGACAGCCCAGGCTGACCAGGTTGTTCGCGACGTGCAGCGCGACCGCCGCCTCGAGCCCCCCGGTGCGCCAGGCCAGCCACGAGGCGACCAGGCCGAACGCGAGTCGGTCACCGAACAGCCAGCCGTCCTGCGAGCCGTGCGCCAGCGCGAAGCTGACGGCACTCACCACCGCGCCGGTCGCGATCCCGGCCGCCGGCCTGGCGACCCAGGACGACACCGCCTGGGTGAGGTACCCGCGGAACCACACTTCCTCGGCGGCCGCCTGCAGCGGAGTGGTGACCAGGATCACGGCCAGCAGGCCCAGCAGCGTCCCGGCGACCGGGACCGACACGTCCTGCTCCTCGGAGCTCGGCAGCAGGAAGCCGACGGCGAAGAACACCACCACCACCATGAGCGCGAGCACCAGCAGCCGCCACAGCAGGGCCCACCGGACCTGCCCGGTCACCGAGGCCAGCCAGCCGATCCGCTCCCGGTGGACGACGAGGACCGCGAGCACGGCCGCCGGGGCCAGCAGGGCGATCACCAGGTTGTTCGTGAGCAGGCCGAGCACGGTGTCCGGGTCGAGCGCGTCCTCCGCGGAGGCATCCGCCGAGCCTGCTCCGGTGGCCTGCGCCACCAGCATCGCGACCGCGATCAGCATCGTGGCGGCCAGCACCACCGAGACAGCCGCGAGCAGCAGCCCGAGGATCGGCCGCCACCAGGTCGAGCGCGGCGACCGGAGCAGCCGCGGGTAGGAGTCGCCGACGGCCTGATCGTCGGGGCCCGCCGCCGCGGCTGAGGTCACGCCGCGATGCCCTCGAGCGCGGCCCTCAGCCGGGCCAGCGAACGGTTGCGCCCGAGCAGCTCGAGGGACTCGAACAGTGGCGGCGACACGCGGCGCCCGGTCACGGCCACCCGCACCGGCCCGAAGGCCAGCTTCGGCTTGAGCCCCAGACCCTCGACCAGCGCGGTGCGCAGTGCGGCCTCGATGTCTGCCGTCGCCCAGGACGGGAGGTCGCCGAGAGCGGTCACGGTCGCCTCCAGCACCGGCCGGGCCTCGGCTGTCAGCACCTTTGCCGCGTCGTCGGGGGCGACCGTGAACTCGGCGTCGTCCACGAGCAGGAAAGCGAGCATCCCCTCGGCCTCCGAGAGCACCTGCATCCGCTCGTTGACCAGGGGGGTGGCGGCGAGCACGAGGGCGCACTGATCGGCGGTCGGCTCGGCAGGCAGCAGTGCCCGACGTACGAGGTGATCGGTGATCCGGCCCGCCAGGTCCTCGACGGACAGCTCGCGCACGTAGTGCCCGTTGAGCCAGTTCAGCTTGTCCAGGTCGAAGACCGGCCCGACGGTGTTCACCCGCTGCCAGTCGAAGTCGCGCACCATGTCCTCGAACGTGAAGATCTCCTTGCCGTCGGGCTGGGAGTACCCCATCAGCGCGAGGAAGTTGCGCAACGCCTCGGGCAGGTAGCCCTGGTCGAGGAACCAGGTCAGCCTTGCGGCCGGGTTCTTGCGCTTGGAGATCTTCGACTTGTCGGTGTTGCGAAGCAGCGGCATGTGCACGAAGGCGGGCCGCCGCCAGCCCAGCCAGTCGTACAGCAGCACGTGCTTGGGGGTCGAGGAGATCCACTCCTCGCCGCGCACCACGTGGGTGATCGCCATCTCGTGGTCGTCGACGACGTTCGCCAGGTGGTACGTCGGGAAGCCGTCCGCCTTGACGATGACCTGGTCGTCCGGCCGGGGGGCCTTGACCTCCCCGCGAATGAGGTCGTCGAAGACCAGCGGCACGTCGTCGGGCACCAGCATCCGCACGACCGGGCTCTCGCTGAAGCCGGGCAGCTGGGCCCGCTCGTCGCGGGTCTTGCCGACGCACAACCGGTCGTAGCCGGTGGGGAGCTTGGCCTTCTGCTGCTCCTCGCGCATCTGCGCGAGCCGTTCGGTGGAGCACCAGCAGTGGTAGGCGTGCCCGTCGGCGAGCAGCCGGTCGACGTGCACCCGGTAGGACTCGGTGCGCTCGGACTGCCGGTACGGCGCGTACGGCCCGCCCTTGTCCGGACCCTCGTCCCAGTCCAGGCCCAGCCAGTGCAGGGTGTCGAAGACCTGCTGCTCGCTGTCCGCGACGTAGCGGGCCCGGTCGGTGTCCTCGATCCGCAGGACGAACTGACCACCCTGCTGCCGGGCGAAGGCGAGGTTGAACAGCGACATGTACGCCGTGCCGACGTGCGGGTCGCCGGTCGGGGAGGGCGCGACACGGACCCTGACCGCACCGACCGGGCGTCCTGCCTCTGACTCAGCCACGGGCCACGACCCGGTTCGTCAGGGTGCCGACCTGCTCGATGGTCACGCTGACCTCGTCGCCGACCTCGAGCGGACCCACCCCGGACGGCGTACCGGTGAGGATCACGTCACCGGGTAGCAGGGTCATCGCCTGGCTGACGTGCGACACCAGTTCGTCGACACCGCGCATCATCTGCGAGGTCCGGCCGGCCTGCCGCAGCTCGCCGTTGACGGTGGTGGTGACGGCGAGGTCCGAGGGGTCGACGTCGGTGGCGACCCACGGACCGATGGGGCAGAACGTGTCGAAGCCCTTGGCCCGTCCCCACTGCGACTCCCGGCCGCTGCAGGTCGCGGGCCGTGACGTCGTTGGCGCAGGTGAAGCCGAGCACGACGTCCTTCACCCGTGCGGGTGGGACCTCGCGGCACAGCCGGGCGATCACGACGGCGAGCTCGCCCTCGAAGTCGACCTGCTCGGAGATGCCGACCGGGTACTGAACGGCGTCGCCCGGTCCGATCACCGACGTGGACGGCTTGAGGAACACCACCGGCGGCTCGGCGAGGTCGGCCTCGCCTCCCATCTCCCTCACGTGCTCGGCGTAGTTGCGTCCGATCGCGACGACCTTGCTGGGCAGCACCGGCGCAAGCAGCCGCACGTCTGGGACGGCCACCGGATCGCCGACCACGGTGAACGGCGCGAAAGGGTGGCCCTCGATCCGCCGGATGGTGAGGCCAGCGTCGCCGTCGCCCTCGGCGGCGTCGCCCTCGACGACGCCGAACGCCGCTCCGTCACCGGTCGTGAACCTCGCGATACGCACCTGCAGAGGCTATCCGGCGCGGCAGAGCAGGCTGAGCCCGCGTGCTCAGGGAGACCCGACGATCGACTGGCATGCTGCGGGCATGACGACCGACTCCCCTGCCGGCCAGCACCGCACTGCCGCCCGCCGCCCCGGCAGGGGCCGGCTCGCGGCCGCGGTCGTGGCAGTCCTCGCGATGGCACCGGTCGGCTTCTTCTACGCGGCCTCCGGCCTGGTCGTCCCCGGCCCGTGGCTCTACCTGATGTGGCTGCTCTACCTCGTCCTGCTCGGGCTCGCAGGGTGGCTGGCCCGGCGCGGCTCGTACGCGGTGCTCGCCGTGCCCGTCGAAGCGGCGTTCGCGTGGTGGGGGATCATCAGCCTCGGCGATGCCTACGGGGGCTGGACCGGGTGACCATCAGCTCGCGTCGCCGCGACGATGCGGGCTGGACCGCCTGACCCGTCAGCTGACGGCGCCGCGGTGCCGCAGCAGGCCGTAGGTCACGGCGTCCAGCAGCGCCTCCCAGGACGCCTCGATGATGTTCGGGTGGACGCCGACGGTCTCCCAGGAGGTCTCGCCGTCGCTGGTCTCCACCAGCACCCGGGTGACGGCGTCGGTCCCGTGCGCGGCGTCGACGATCCGCACCCGGTAGTCGATCAGCTCGAGCTTCGTCAGCTCGGGGTAGGCGTGCCCGAGCGCGCTGCGCAGCGCGTGGTCGAGCGCGTTGACGGGGCCGTTGCCCTCGCCGACCGCCACCAGCCGCTCTCCCCCGGCCCGCAGCTTGACCGTCGCCTCAGCGGCCGCGCCCACCCCGCCGGCTGCCAGGTCGCCGTGCGCGTCGACGATCACCCGCCAGGACTCCACCTCGAAGAAGTCCGGCCGGGAACCCTCGACCTCGGCGCGCAGCAGCAGCTCGAAGGACGCGTCGGCAGCCTCGAAGGTGTAGCCGCGACTTTCCATGTCCTTCACCTTCGCCGTCACCCGGCCGAGCAGCTCGTCGTCGCCCGACAGGTCGTAGCCGAGCTCGCGGCCCTTGAGCTCGATGGAGGCCCGGCCGGCCATGTCGGACACCAGCATCCGCATGTTGTTGCCGACCGCGCCGGGCTGCTCGTGCTGGTAGAGCATCGGGTCCACCCGGACGGCGCTGGCGTGCAGGCCGGCCTTGTGCGCGAACGCGGACGCACCGACGTACGGCTGGCGGCTGTACGGCGGCACGTTGGCCAGCTCGGACACCGCGTGCGCCACCCTCGTCGACTCCTGCAGCAGGCCCTCCGGGAGCACCCGGCGTGCCCGCTTCAGCTCGAGGTTGGCGACGACGGTGAGGATGTCGGCGTTGCCGGTGCGCTCGCCGTAGCCGTTGAGCGTGCCCTGCACGTGCGTGGCGCCGGCGTCGACCGCGGCCAGCGAGTTGGCGACCGCGCAACCCGCGTCGTTGTGGCAGTGGATGCCGAGGCGGACCGAGGTCGCGTCTCGGACGGCGTTCACGACATCGGCCACCTCGTCGGGCAGCCGCCCGCCGTTGGTGTCGCAGAGGACCGCCACGTCGGCGCCCGCCTCCGCGGCGACGCGGAGCACCTCCAGGGCGTATGCCGGGTCGGTGGCGTAGCCGTCGAAGAAGTGCTCCGCGTCGAGGAACACCCGGCGGCCCTCGTCCCGCAGGTGGCTCACCGAGTCGCGCACCATCGCGAGGTTCTCCTCGAGGGTGGTGCGCAGGGCGAGCTCGACGTGGCGGGCGTGGCTCTTGGCCACCAGCGTCACCACCCCCGCCCCGGAGTTGCGCAGGGCGGCCACCTGGGGGTCGTCGGCGGCCTTCGCACCGGGTCGGCGGGTCGCGCCGAACGCGGCGAGCTGCGCATGCCTCAGGTCGAGCTCGGTCCGAGCCCGCCGGAAGAACTCCGTGTCCTTGGGGTTGGCGCCCGGCCAGCCCCCCTCGATGAACCCGACGCCGAGGGTGTCGAGGTGCCTCGGCCACCGCGAGCTTGTCCTCGACCGAGAACGCCAGGCCCTCCTGCTGGGCGCCGTCGCGCAGCGTCGTGTCGTAGACGTGGAAGTCGTCGGTGCTCACGTGTCTCCCCAACAAAAAAGACCCCCCGCGGTCGCGGGAGGTCTGCGCGTCGGCCGGTGTGGTCCGGCGGACGCGCTCAGCTCGTAATGCAGCGGGTGGTGCTCATCACCTTGGAGAGTGCCAGCGACTGCCCGACCTACGGAACCACCGTCCCACCATCCGGTCACGCCCCGCTGGGATCCGTGATCCACACCGGATCGGTCACTCGTGGTGGCACCGATCCGGTGTGGATCATGAAAGTGCCCAGGGCTCAGGCGGTGGGGGAATCGTCGTCGGTGTAGGTCGGCAGCGACCGGACGGCGTCCGGCGGCAGGGTGAGGCCGTCCTCGGTCCCCGGGTTCACGGCGAGCCACAGGTCGTCCGAGGGCCAGTTGGCGCCCAGCTCTGCGGCGCTGACCTGCACGGCGTCATCGATGTCCGGTGCGGCAGCCGCCATCGTGGTCTCCGAGGTGAAGACCGGCACGTACGACGTCCCGTCCTGCTCGATCACCGGCAGGGAGATCGACCCGTCGGGCAGGTCGGTGCTCCCCCGCTACGGACGCCTGCGGGACGACGACCTCGCTGGTGGCGACGGCCCGCATCACGGCGTCGGTGTCCCCTGCGGCCATGCCGGCGGCGATGACGGCCTCGGTCTGCTCGCCCTTGGTGTACGGCGCGGTCATGGCGGTTCCTCTCCTCGGCGGTGCGGGATGACGTTCTACCCTCCCCACACGAGGACGCACCTGGCAAATCCGGTGCGCAGCCGCGTCCTTCCACCGGCTGGGTCAGCCGACCCGCTGCATCCAGCCGTGCGGGTCCGGTGCGGTTCCCTGCTGGATGCCGAGCAGCGCCTCCCGCACTTTCATGGTCAGCGCGCCGGGCTGCCCGTCGGCCACCGCGAAGCTGCCGCCCGTGTGCTTGACCTCGCCTACCGGCGTCACGACCGCGGCGGTGCCGCAGGCGAAGACCTCGCTGATCGTGCCGTCGGCGCAGCCGGCCTCCCACTCCTCGGTCGTGATCCGGCGCTCCTCGACGTCCAGGCCGAGGTCGGCGCCGAGGGTGAGGATCGAGTCGCGGGTCACGCCCGGCAGCAGCGTGCCGGTCAGCGCCGGGGTGACCAGCCGCCCGTCGGCGTACACGAAGTAGAGGTTCATCCCGCCCATCTCCTCGACGTAACGGTGCTCCACCGCGTCGAGCCAGACGACCTGGTCGCAGCCCTGCTCGGCCGCCTGGGCCTGGGCCACCAGCGACGCCGCGTAGTTGCCGGCGCACTTGGCCTCGCCGGTTCCGCCGGGCGCCGCCCGGACGTACTCCGTCGACAGCCACACCGACACCGGCCGGACGCCGCCGGTGAAGTAGGCACCGGCCGGCGAGGCGAAGACGATGAGCTGGTACTCGAGGGACGGGCGGACACCGAGGAACGGGTCGAGGGCGAACTCGAGCGGGCGCAGGTAGAGCGCCTCGCCCTCCTTGGTCGGGACCCAGTCGCGGTCCGCGTCGACCAGGGCGCGCACGGCGTCGAGGAACAGCTGCTCCGGCACCTCCGCCATCGCGAGCCGGCGGGCCGAACGCTGGAAGCGCCGGGCGTTCTGCTCGGGCCGGAACAAGGCCACCGACCGGTCCGGCTGGGCGTAGGCCTTGAGTCCCTCGAAGATCGCCTGGCCGTAGTGCAGCGCGGAGGTCGCCGGGTCGAGGGTGAGCGGCTGGTACGCCGTGAGGCGCGCGTCGTGCCAGCCGTCCTCCGGCGAGTAGCGGGCGGTGACCATGTGGTCGGTGAAGACCTGACCGAAGCCCGGGTCCTGCAGCAGCGCGGCGCGCTCCTCGGCGGTGCGCGGCGAGGTCGACGGGGCGAGGTCGATGGTCAGGTCGCTCATGTTCCGACGGTATCCGACGCCGTGCGCTCAGACAGCCCGCGTCAGGCGGTCTGCAGCCGGGCCAGCACCGCGTCGCCGACCGCCACGGTCCCGCGGCGGGCGTCGCCGCGCTCGGCGAGGTCGGCCACCACCGCGGCCTCGACCGCAGCCGCCGCGGCTCCCAGACCGACGTGGTCGAGCAGCAGCGCAGCGGACAGGATCGCCGCCGTCGGGTCGGCGACACCGGTGCCGGCGATGTCCGGCGCCGAGCCGTGCACCGGCTCGAACATCGAGGGGTGGGTGCGGCTGACGTCGAGGTTGCCACTGGCGGCGAGCCCGATGCCGCCTGTCACCGCCGCTGCGAGGTCGGTGAGGATGTCACCGAAGAGGTTGTCCGTGACGATGACGTCGAACCGCTCCGGCTGGGTCACCAGGAAGATCGAGGCGGCGTCGACATGCAGGTAGTCGGTGCTGACCTCGGGGAACTCCTCGCCGACCCGGGCGACGGTGCGCGCCCAGAGGCTGCCGGCGTGCACCAGGACGTTGGTCTTGTGCACGAGCGTCAGATGCCGGCGGGGGCGGCCGGCGGCGCGGCGGAAGGCGTCCCGTACGACGCGCTCGACGCCGTACGCCGTGTTGATGCTGACCTCGGTGGCGATCTCGTGCGGGCCGCCCTCGCGGATCACCCCACCGTTGCCGACGTACGGACCCTCGGTGCCCTCGCGGATGACCAGAAAGTCGATGTCCTTGGCGCCCAGCGGTGAGGCGACACCGGGGTAGAGCTTCGCGGGCCGCAGGTTGACGTGGTGGTCGAGGGCGAACCGCAGCTTCAGCAGCAGGCCCCGCTCGAGCACCCCGCTGGGCACGGTCGGGTCGCCGACGGCGCCGAGCAGGATCGCGTCGTGGCCGCGCAGCTCGTCGAGGACGCCGTCGGGCAGGGTCTCGCCGGTGGCGTGCCAGCGCCGGGCCCCGAGGTCGTACTCGGTGGTCTCGAGCTTGACCTCGTGGGTGCGGGTCACCGCGTCCAGGACGCGGACGGCCTCGGCGACGACCTCGGGGCCGATGCCGTCGCCGGGGACCAGGGCGAGACGCAGTGCGGTGGGGACGGGCACGCTCAGTGGCCGGTCTCTCCGCCGTTGTCGCGCCGGTCCATGGCTTCCTGCACGGCTTGCTGGACCGCCTGCTTCTGCTCGGCGGACGGGCGGCTCGCGCGGTGGGTGCGGGTCATCGTGGGCTCCTCGAGGAGGTACGTCGCGTGGCGGGCCAGCACCGGACTCCGCGACGGGGAGCCGGCCCTTCTAGCGGGCCCCGCCGCGGCAGCGAAGTACGAAGATGCGCCGCATCATGTCCGCCACGGTAGGCGCGTCGACCGCCGGTTGTCTCGCCAGTTGTCAGCCGATCCCGGATCTTGGGACGCCGGATCGCCGGGGCGACTTCTCCCCTCGATAGGCGCATCACCCGGCGGCGTCAGGTCCAGCGTCAGAGCCCGTGGCCGGACGTCTAGTCGGTGAGGTCGACCTGACGAGCCGTCTCGGCGCCGATCTCGCGGACGATGTCGTCGAGGACGCCGGACGGGATCGCGCTGTCGACGGTCATCGCGACCAGCGCGTGCCCGCCGCGACGGTCCCGGCTGACCTGCATGCCGGCGATGTTGACCCCGGCCTCCCCGAGCACCCGGCCCACGGTGCCGACGATGCCGGGCCGGTCCTCGTAGCGGAACACCGCCATGTGGTCGGACAGCGCCACCTCGACGTCGAAGCCGTCGATCTCGACGACCTTCTCGACGTGGCGGGTGCCGGTCAGGGTGCCGGACACCGACACCTGGCTGCCGTCAGCGAGGGTGCCGCGCAGGGTGACCAGGTTGCGGTAGTCGGGCGACTCGGCGTCGGTGGTGAGCCGCACCTGGACCCCGCGCTCGGCGGCCAGCACCGGGGCGTTGACGTAGGAGACCGGGTCCTCGACGACATCCATGAACAGGCCCTTGAGGGCGGCCAGCTCGAGCACCCGCACGTCGTACGCCGTGATCTCGCCCCGCACCTCGATGTCGAGCTGTGCGGGCACGGCAGCCGCGATCGCGGTGAGGAAGCGGCCGAGGTGCTCGGCGAGCGGGATGCCCGGCCGAACGTCCTCGGCGATGATGCCGCCCTGGACGTTGACCGCGTCCGGCACCAGGTCGCCGGCCAGCGCCAGGCGCACCGACCTGGCTACCGACACGCCGGCCTTCTCCTGCGCCTCGTCGGTGCTCGCACCGAGGTGCGGAGTGGCCACGACGTTCTCCAGCTCGAACAGGGGCGAGTCGGTGCACGGCTCGGTCGCGTAGACGTCCAGCCCCGCGGCCGCCACCCGGCCCTCCTTGAGCGCGGCGTGGAGCGCGGCCTCGTCGACGATCCCGCCGCGGGCGGCGTTGACGACGATCAGCGACGGCTTGACCGTGGCCAGCTGCTCCTCGCCGATGATGCCGACCGTCTCCGGGGTCTTCGGCAGGTGCACCGACATGACGTCAGCGGTGCGCAGCAGCTCGTCGAGCGAGACGAGCCGCACGCCCATCTGCGCCGCGCGGCCGGCGGCGACGAACGGGTCGTAGGCCACCACCGTCATCCCGAAGGCCGACAGCCGCTGCGCGACGAGGGCACCGATCCGGCCGAGACCCACGATGCCGGCGGTCTTCTCGTACAGCTCGACACCGGAGTACTTGCTGCGCTTCCACTCCCCCTGCCGCAGGGCGGCGTTGGCCGGAGCGATGTGGCGCGCCGCGGCCAGCAGCAGCCCGACGGCCAGCTCGGCCGCGCTGACGATGTTCGACTGCGGGGCGTTGACCACCATCACACCTGCAGAGGTCGCGGCCTTGACGTCCACGTTGTCCAGGCCGACCCCGGCCCGGGCCACCACCTTGAGGTTGCGGGCGGCGGCGAACACCTCGGCGTCGACCTTGGTGGCGCTGCGGACCAGCAGCGCGTCGGCGTCGACGACGGCCGGCAGCAGGGCCGAGCGGTCGGCACCGTCGACGTGCCGGACCTCGAAGTCGGGGCCGAGGGCGTCGATGGTGGCGGGCGAGAGCTCTTCGGCGATGAGCACGACGGGCTTGGTCACGAGCAGTCCTCAGGTGGGCGGGCGGGCCAACCCGATGCTAGCCAGCCCTTGTGAAACCGTTCACGAACGTCTCGGGTCGTGGTCCTCGGCGCCGTCGAAGCGGATCAGTCGGTCTCGCTGATCCAGCTCATCAGCGGCCGCAGCTTGCGCCCGGTCTGCTCGACCGGGTGCTCGGTGTTCTCCTGGTAGTACCGCTGGTAGTTCGGCAGCCCCGCGTCGTACTCGGCCATCCACTCCGTGGCGAACGAGCCGTCGGTGATCTCACCGAGGATCTTCTTCATCTCGGCCCGGGTGTCGTCGGTGACCAGGCGCGGACCGCGGGTGTAGCCGCCGTACTCCGCGGTCTCGGACACCGACCAGTACATCTTCGAGATGCCGCCCTCGTACATCAGGTCGACGATCAGCTTCACCTCGTGCAGGCACTCGAAGTAGGCGATCTCCGGCTGGTAGCCGGCGTTGACGAGCGTGTCGAAGCCGGACTTGATGAGCTCGGACAGGCCGCCGCAGAGCACCGCCTGCTCACCGAAGAGGTCGGTCTCGGTCTCCTCGGTGAACGTGGTCCTGATGGCGCCGGCCCGGGTGCCGCCGATGCCCTTCGCGTAGGACTTCACCAGGTCCCAGGCCGCGCCGGTGGCGTCCTGCTCGACGGCGACGAGCACCGGGACACCGCGGCCGTCGACGAACTGCCGGCGCACCAGGTGGCCAGGGCCCTTGGGCGCGACCATGCAGACGTCGACGCCTGCCGGCGGCTTGATCAGGTCGTAGCGGATGTTGAGACCGTGCCCGAAGAACAGCGCGTCGCCGGCGACCAGGTTCGGCGCGATCGCCTCGGCGTACAGCGAGCGCTGCACCGGGTCCGGGGCGAGCACCATCACCAGGTCGGCCTCCTCGCAGGCCTCGAACGGAGTCACGACCCGGAGTCCCTCGGCGTCGGCCCGCTCCCTGCTCTTCGAGCCCTCGGGCAGCCCGACGCGGACGTCGACCCCGGAGTCACGCAGCGACAGCGCGTGCGCGTGTCCCTGGCTGCCGTAGCCCAGGACGGCCACGTTGCGTCCTTGGATGACGGACAGGTCGGCGTCGTCGTCGTAGTACAGCTCGGCCACGGTTCTCTTCTCCTCGAGTTTCAGGACGTCTGTCGGGCGATGGGGGTGACGCTGGAAGGACGGGCGGATCGGTCGGTCATCGAGCGCGGGCCGCGGCTCATGGCGACCATGCCCGACTGCACGAGCTCGCGGATGCCGTAGGGCTCGAGCACCCGGAGCAGAGCGTCGAGCTTGTCCACGTTGCCGGTGGCCTCGATCGTGACCGCGTCGGGGGCGACGTCGACCACCTTGGCGCGGAACAGCTGCACGGTCTCGAGGACGTGCGAGCGGGTGGCCCGGTCGGCGGCGACCTTGACGAGGAGCAGCTCGCGCTGCACCGAGCTGACCGGGTCGAGCTCGACGATCTTGAGCACCTCGACCAGCTTGTTCAGCTGCTTGGTCACCTGCTCGAGCGGCAGCTCCTCGACGTTGACCACGATCGTCATCCGCGAGACGTCGTCGTGCTCGGTCGGACCCACGGCGAGCGAGTCGATGTTGAAGCCGCGCCGCGAGAAGAGACCCGCGATCCGGGCCAGCACGCCCGGCTTGTTCTCGACCAGCACGGACAACGTGTGCCTGCTCATGTCCGGGTCTCCCCCGCCTCGGTGTCCCACTGCGGTGCCATGTCGCGGGCCACCTGGATCTCGTCGTTGCTCGTGCCGGCCGCGACCATCGGCCAGACCATCGCATCCTGGTGCACCGTGAAGTCGACGACCACCGGCCGGTCGTCGATGGCCATCGCGCGCTCGATGGTGGCGTCGACCTCCTCGGCCTTCTCGCACCGCAGCCCGATGCACCCGTAGGCCTCGGCCAGCTTGACGAAGTCCGGGATGTGCTCGACCCGGCCACCGCCGCGCGCGGCGCCACGGCCGGCACCACCGAGGTCGGTGTTGGAGTAGCGCTCGTTGTAGAACAGCGTCTGCCACTGGCGGACCATGCCGAGGGTGCCGTTGTTGATGATGGCCACCTTGATCGGGATGTCGTTGATGGCGCAGGTGGCGAGCTCCTGGTTGGTCATCTGGAAGCAGCCGTCGCCGTCGATGGCCCAGACGGTCGCGTCCGGCCGGCCGGCCTTGGCGCCCATCGCCGCCGGGACGGCGTACCCCATCGTCCCGAGCCCGCCGGAGTTCAGCCAGGTGCCCGGGTTCTCGTAGGAGATGAACTGCGCGGCCCACATCTGGTGCTGGCCGACACCCGCCACGTAGAGCGCCTCCGGCCCGGCGATCTTGCCGAGCCGCTCGATGACGTACTGCGGGGCGAGCGACCCGTCGGCCGGCTGGTCGTAGCCGAGCGGGTACGTGGTGCGCCAGCGGTCGACCTGGGCCCACCAGCCCTCGTAGTCGCCGCGGCTGCCCGCCGCGTGCTCGGCCGTGACCGCAACGATCAGGTCGGCCATCACCTCGCGTGCGTCCCCGACGATCGGCACGTCGGCGACCCGGTTCTTGGAGATCTCGGCAGGGTCGACGTCGGCGTGGACGATCGTGGCATCCGGCGCGAAGCTCGAGAGCTTGCCGGTGACGCGGTCGTCGAACCTGGCGCCGAGCGAGACGATCAGGTCCGACTTCTGCAGCGCGGTGACGGCGGCGACCGTGCCGTGCATGCCCGGCATGCCCAGGTGCAGCGGGTGGCTGTCCGGGAAGGCGCCGCGGGCCATCAGGGTCGTCACGACCGGGATGCCGGTGAGCTCGGCAAGAGTGCGCAGCTCGGCCCAGGCCCGGGCCTTGAGCACCCCGCCGCCGACGTACAGCACCGGGCGCCGGGACTCGACCATCAGCCGGGCCGCCTCCCGGATCTGCTTGCCGTGCGGCTTGACGACCGGCCGGTAGCCGGGCAGGTCGATCGAGGTCGGCCAGGTGAAGGTGGTCAGGGCCTGCAGCGCATCCTTCGCGACGTCGACCAGCACCGGTCCGGGCCGGCCGGTCGAGGCGATGTGGAAGGCCTCTGCCACGGTGCGGGCGATCTCGGCCGGGTCGGTGACCAGGAAGTTGTGCTTGGTGATGGGCATCGTGATGCCCCGGATGTCGGCCTCCTGGAAGGCGTCGGTCCCGATCGCTGCGCTGGGCACCTGCCCGGTGACGGCCACCATCGGCACGCTGTCCATGTAGGCGTCCGCGATCGGGGTGACCAGGTTGGTCGCACCGGGACCACTGGTCGCGATGCAGACCCCGACCCGGCCGGTCGCCTGCGCGTAGCCCGTCGCGGCATGCCCGGCGCCCTGCTCGTGGCGCACCAGCACGTGCCGGATCCTGGTGGAGTCCATCAGCGGGTCGTACAGCGGGAGGATCGCGCCCCCGGGGATGCCGAAGACCGTCTCGACGCCGGCGGACTCCAGCGAGCGGACGAGGCTCTGCGCTCCGGTGACCTGCTCGGGCATCTGCGGGACCTCTCTCGGGCGGGTGCGTTCGGCCAACAAAAAACCCCTCGGTCCGAGGTGGACTCACGAGGGGTTGCGCGCTCGGCTGACGGGCGTCAGGCGGCGCGCAGGCGAAGTACGACGAGGGACTGCATGGCCACATGCTCGTACCGGCCTCCGGGAGTGTCAACGCGTGGCACAACCCGTCTCGCATGCCGGTCAGATGGTCGTCGAGAGCCCCGCCCTGCGCGCTGACCGCCGGGAATCACCCCTCTGGCGGATCGATCCGCCCGTCCGGGCGATCGAAGGTAAAGGACAGGTCAAAGGGGGCAGCAGGGTGGACGACGACGCGAACGGCGGGCGCTGGGGCAGACGCCAGGGCCTGGCCCGCGGCGTGCGGGTGCTGGTCTTCCTCGCGCCCGTCGCGGCCTCCATCGGGTCAGCCGCCCTCGTCCGGCCGCTGCTCCCGCCGGCGGTCGGCCTCTGGGGACACCTGGGCTACCTGCTCGCGTTGGTGGCCGTCAGCACCGTGACGCTGCTGGCCGTCGACCGGCTGGCCCGGCGTGCCCTGCCGCTGGCCACGCTGCTGGACCTGAGCATGCTGTTCCCCGACGGCGCACCCTCCCGGCTGAAGGTTGCCCGGGCCGCGATCAAGCGGGCACCGATCGAGGAGCAGCTGGCCAGGGTCGCCCGGGCCGGCGCCGACCCGGGGGCGGTCGCCCGCGAGATCCTCACGCTGGTCGCCGCCCTGAGCGCCCACGACCGGCCGACGCGCGGCCACGCCGAGCGGGTGCGGATGTTCACCGACCTGCTGGCAGAGGAGCTGCGCATCCCCCAGCGGGACCGTGACCTGCTGCGCTGGGCGGCCATCCTGCACGACGTCGGCAAGCTGCGCGTCCCCGTCGACCTGCTCAACAAGCCCGGCAAGCCCACGCCGGAGGAGTGGGACGTGCTGAAGGCGCACCCGACGCACGGGGCCGAGATCGCCGACGCCCTCCTGCCCTGGCTCGGTGACTGGGGCTCGGTCATCGCCCAGCACCACGAGCGCTACGACGGCACCGGCTACCCGCTCGGCCTCGGCGGCCGGCAGATCAGCCTGGGAGCCAGGATCGTCTCGGTGGCCGACGCCTTCGACGTGATGACCGCCGCCCGCGCCTACAAGCGACCCATCTCGCGGGCGGCCGCCCACCGCGAGCTGGTGAAGTTCTCCGGCAGCCAGTTCGACCCGGTCGTGGTGCGCGCCATGCTCTCGGTGGGCGCCCCACGGCTGCGCCGGGCGCAGGGCGTCCTGGCCTGGCTGTCGGACATCCCGCTGGTGGCCAGCGCCTCGGTGCCGGCGGCGACCGTGGCCCGGGTGGTCGGGGCGAGCGCTCTCGCGACCGGGGCTGTCGCTGGCGGCGTCGGGGTGGGAGTCGTCAGCGAGCCGACTCCCCTGGCCCACGCGGCGACGACCACCGACTCACGGCCGCAGCACCCCGGGACGTCGGCCACGCCGACCGCCGGCGAGCGCGCCACCGAGACCCCGGCCGCCCGCGCGGAACGCCGCCGGGCTGCCGGGCCGGCGTCGACGTCGGCACCGGAGCCCACGACGCGTCCGGATCAGCAAGACGCCGAAAGTGCGGGGACGGGCGACGCCGCACCCTCGAGGTCATCGGGGTCCGGCGGGTCATCCGGGTCGAGCGAGTCCCTCCGGCACCGGCGGCGGCTCCGGCTCCGGCGGCGGCAGTGGCGGCGGGGGCAGTGGCGCGGCGGGGGCAGTGGCGGCTCCGGCGGCGGGACGGTCCCGGACGCGCTCAAGGACCCGGTCGGGACGGTGCAGGACGTCGTCAAGGACCCGGTCGGCACCGTCACCGGGACGGTGGTCGGCGTCGTCGAGGACCCGGTCGGCACCGTCGACGGCACGGTCGCCACCGTGACCGGGGCGGTAGGCGGGCTGCTCTCCGGCTCCGGCTCGGCGACGCCCACCCCCACACCGACGCCGACCGGCTCCGGTGGCGGGCTGCTGGGCGGCCTGCTCGGTCGCTGACCGGCGGCTCAGCTGCAGACGGCGCCGTGTGCCGCCGAGCCGACGAGCTTCACGTACTTCGCGAGCACCCCGCTGGTGTAGACCGGCGGCAGCGGCTGCCACGACGTACGCCGGCGGGCCAGCTCGTCGTCCTCGACCAGCAGGTCGAGCCGCCTGCTCGCGACGTCGAGCCGGACCCGGTCCCCGTCGGCCACCAGGGCGATCGGCCCACCGTCGACCGCCTCGGGGGCCACGTGCCCCACGCAGAGCCCGGTGGTGCCGCCGGAGAACCGTCCGTCGGTGAGCAGCAGGACGTCCTTCCCGAGGCCGGCGCCCTTGATCGCGCCGGTGATGGCGAGCATCTCGCGCATCCCGGGGCCGCCCTTCGGGCCCTCGTACCTGATCACCACGACGTCGCCGGCGGCGATCGTGCCGTCCTCCAGCGCGTCCATCGCGGCGCGCTCCCGGTCGAACACCCGCGCAGTGCCCTCGAAGACGTCGGCGTCGAAGCCGGCCGTCTTCACCACGGCGCCGTCCGGTGCCAGCGAGCCGCGCAGGATCGTCAGGCCGCCGCTGCGGTGGATGGGGTCGGACATCGCCCGGACCACCTTGCCGTCGAGGTCCGGCGGCGCCATGTCGGCGAGGTTCTCGGCCATCGTGCGGCCGGTGACGGTCAGGACGTCGCCGTGCATCAGCCCGGCGTCGAGCAGCGCCCTCATCACCACCGGGACCCCGCCCACCCGGTCCACGTCGGTCATCACGTACTCCCCGAACGGCTTGACGTCGGCGAGGTGCGGCACCTTCGCGCCGATCCGGTCGAAGTCGTCGAGCTCCAGGTCGACCTCGGCCTCGCGGGCGATGGCCAGCAGGTGCAGCACCGCGTTGGTGGAGCCGCCGAACGCCATCACCACGGCGATCGCGTTCTCGAACGCCTCGCGGGTGAGGATGTCGCGCGCGGTGATGCCTTGCCGCAGCATCGCGACGACGGCCTCGCCGGACCGACGGGCGAAGCCGTCCCGGCGCCGGTCGGTGGCGGGCGGGGCGGCGCTGCCGGGCAGTGACATGCCGAGCGCCTCGGCGGCGCTGGCCATCGTGTTCGCGGTGTACATGCCGCCGCAGGCACCCTCGCCGGGGCAGATGGCCCGCTCGATGATGTCGACGTCCTCGCGGCTCATCAGCCCGCGGGCGCAGGCCCCGACGGCCTCGAACGCGTCGATGATCGTGACCTGCTTCTCGGTTCCGTCGGTGAGCTTCGCGATGCCCGGCAGGATCGACCCGGCGTACAGGAAGACGCTGGCCAGGTCGAGCCGGGCTGCGGCCATCAGCATCCCGGGCAGCGACTTGTCGCAGCCGGCGAGCAGCACCGACCCGTCCAGCCGCTCGGCCTGCATGACGACCTCGACCGAGTCGGCGATCACCTCGCGGGACACCAGCGAGAAGTGCATCCCCTCGTGCCCCATGGCGATGCCGTCGGAGACCGAGATGGTGCCGAACTCCAGCGGGTAGCCGCCGGCGGCGTGCACGCCTTCCTTGGCGGACTGCGCGAGCCGCTGCAGCGACAGGTTGCACGGGGTGATCTCGTTCCAGCTCGACGCGACCCCGATCTGCGGCTTGGCGAAGTCGTCGTCGCCCATGCCGACCGCGCGAAGCATCCCCCGGGCCGCGGTCTTCTCCAGGCCGTCGGTGACGTCGCGGCTGCGCGGCTTGATGTCGGGAGCGGACGAGGAATGCTTCGGCACGCCCCGATGCTGCCATCCCCGCGGCCTGTTGCCGGGGCGGGTCCGCCGGGCGAGACCGTCGCGGGCCGACTATCAGCGGTCTGCAACCCGGCTGCAAGCGGCCGGTGGCCCACTGGGGTGGTGCCAGCCCCACCCGGGGTGGGCGGCTAGCGGCATGGTGCGGCGCACCGGACCGGAAGGAGGCTCGAGCCATGACGACGTGCGAGCTGCCCACCCGACCCGCGGCGCGGGCCGGGCCGGCGGTGCGCCCCCGGCCGGCGCGCTGGGTGCGCGAGCTCGGCCTGCTCGCCGGCCTGTACGCCGGGTACAGCGCCGCCCGACTGCTCGGCGACGCGGACCTGGCCGGCGCCACGGCCAACGCGTACGACCTGCTGGCGGTCGAGCGCGCCCTGCGGATCGACGTCGAGGGCACCGCGAACGACGTCGTCGACGCCTGGCCGCTGCTGGCGATCGTCGCGAGCTACTGGTACTCGCTGCTGCACTACCTCGTCACGCCCGCGGTGCTGGTCTGGGTCTACCGCCGCCGGCACGGGGACTACCCGCGGGTGCGCAACGCCCTGGTGTTCGCCAGCGCGATCGGCCTGGTGGGCTTCACCCTGCTGCCGATGGCTCCACCTCGGATGCTGCCCGGCTTCGTCGACACCCTCGCCTCGACCTCGTACGCCGGGTGGTGGGGCAGCGAGGCCAGCGCTCCGCGGGGTCTCGGCGCGCTGACCAACCAGCTGGCAGCGATGCCGTCCCTGCACGTCGGCTGGGCGGTCTGGGTCGCCTGGGTCGTCGTCGGCCTGAGCACCCACCGCTGGGTGCGGATGCTGGCGGTCGCCTACCCGGTGGTCACGACCCTCGTCGTGGTCGGGACGGCGAACCACTACCTGCTCGACGCCGTCGCCGGCGCCGTGGTCGTGGCGGCGGGCTTCCGGCTGGCGCGTCACCTCGCCCGCCGGCCGGCGGGCTGGCACCTCCGCCGGCCGGATCAGTCCAGCGCCAGCGGGTCATTGACCGCCGGGTCCGGCAGGACGGTCGAGAGCCGCTCGCGACCCTGAGGGTCGAGCAGGGTCACCCGGGCACCGCTGGCGGTGGGCGGGTTCGGGGCCGGCTCGATCAGGGCTACCGCCCCGGACGCCGGGATGGGAAGCCGCCGGTCCGCACGGCCCGGCCGGTGGTAGACGAGGGTGCCCGCGCCGGTGGGGCAGAGCAGGAAGGTCGGGTCGGCCGCCGAGAACGGCTGCAGCAGCCACGGCAGCAGCGCCGGCCCGCCCAGCGGCAGCGCCCGGACACCGACCGTGAACCCGGAGCTGCCCTGCTGCCCCACCACGGTCTGCAGTCGCACGCCGTCCGGCCGGGTCACCAGCACGATGGCCAGCCGGCGCTCCCGCCAGGGCGCACCGCTCCAGATCACCCGCAGCCGGGCGGTCGGACAGGTCGGCCAGCGCCCCGGCCGCCTGCCGCAGGCCGCGCTCCAGGAGGTCCGGGTCGGGGCCGCGGTACGCGCGGGGCATCGACGCCGAGGACGTGCACCGGGGACTGCGCGGGGACTCCGGCGACCCCCGCGACGCGCACCCTCCCGGTCACCCGGGAGCACGCCAGGCCCCCCGGCCCGGACCGTCACGACCGGGTCGACCTCGGTGCCCAGGTCGGTCACCACCACCCCGTCCTCGGTGTGGACCGTCGTCCAGATCCGGCGGGGTGCGCCGTCGGAGGCGAACCGCACGGCCGGCGAGAGCTCGAAGCGCACCGGACCGGGCCGGCTCAGGACGACGGCGGAGACGCGGCCGTCGGTGCCACGGCCGGCCCAGGCCAGGACCTGCTGCGGGTCGGTCAACGCGGCGAGCTCGGACAGCGGGGCGTCCTGGACCGCGGCTCCGGGCCCGATGACCAGGGCATGGACCGCCGTCGCGACCACGCCGCGGTAGACGTCGGTGCCGGCGAGCACCAGTCGGCCGCCGTCGGGAAGCGTCCCGGCGAAGAACACCCGGGCCACCTCCGGCCGGTCCCGCCGGACCCGGGTGACCGCCCTCTGCAGGAACCCCAGGTCGGCGGCGAGGTCGCCGCGGGTGTCCCAGGTGACCACCGACGTCGGCGTGCCGTCGGTGGGAGTGGCGGTCGGGACCGAGGTGGGACGCGACTTCGCGGGCGGCTCACCGTGCAGCGAGAGGTCCGGCCGGACCACGGCCACGGCCACCAGCCCGATCGCCACCGCGGTGGCCCACCACAGACGCGGTCGCCCGGGCCTGCCGTCGTCGTCCGGACCGGCCGTCAGCCGGTCGGGCCGTGGAAGGGGCTCCACGGCCGGACTGTACGTCAGTACGCCGAGGTGATGACGTTCGCCAACGGCCGCCCGGCGACGTAGCGGTGCAGCTGCTCCTCGACCAGCCGACGGGCCCTCGGCAGGAACGCGGTGGTGTCACCGCCGACGTGCGGGCTGATCAGCACGCCCGGGCTCGACCACAGCGGGTGGTCGGGCGGCAGCGGCTCCGGGTCGGTGACGTCGAGGGCTGCCCGCAGCCGGCCGGTGCCTACCTCCGCGAGCAGGTCGTCGGTCACCACGACCGGTCCGCGCGACACGTTGACCACCAGCGCCCCGTCGGGCAGCGCGGCCAGGAACCTCGCGTCCACGAGCCCTCGGGTGTGTTCGGTCATCGGCACCGTCAGCACCACCACCTCCGCCCACGGCAGCAGCTCGGGAAGCGCATCGAACGGCTCGACCGGCACGGCTCCGGCGCGGGCTCGTCGAGCCACCCGGCGTACCTCGCACTCGAACCCGGCCAGCCGTCGCTCGACCGCGGCCCCGACCGCGCCGTAGCCGACGATGAGCACCCGGCGGTCGGCCAGCGACGGCCGGGTGTCGTGCGCCCACTCGCCCCGCTCCCCCGCCCGGACGTGCTCCGGGATGCCGCGCAGCGACGCCAGCGCGAGGCCGACGGCGAGCTCGGCGGTGGACGCGTCGTGCACGCCGCGGGCGTTGCACAGCGTCACGCCGTCCGGCACCAGCGGGCGGATGTCGTCGACGCCGGCCGTCAGGGTCTGCACGACCCGCAGCGCCGGCATCCGCGCCATCAGCCGGGCCGGCGCCGGGCCGGCGAGGTACGGCGGGACATAGAAGTCGACCTGGTCGAGGTCCCCGGGCGGGTCGCCGCCGCCGTCGTAGACCGCCAGGTCGAGGCCGCCGGGCAGGTCCAGGACGGCCGGCCAGTCGGCGTACGGCAGCAGCACGGTCATGCCGGCAGCGCCCCGAACCCGCGGCAGTCGGCCAGGTAGCGCTGGAAGTCCCAGCCGGCGAGGAACGACCCGGCCGCCACGTGGCCGGCCAGCAGCAGCTGTTCCTGCTGCTCGTCGGTGATGCCGAAGTCGACCGGCGAGATGCCGGACGCGTCGACGAAGATGCTGCGCGCCTGCACGCACGGGTCGTCGATGTGCTGCCCGTCGCAGGCCTCGAGCATCGTCTCGACGAGGGACAGGGCCAGCGACACGGTGCCGCGCACCTCGGTGGTGCTGACCCGGCCGTCCGAGCGCATCGAGAGCCGGGCCCCGAACGTGGGCCAGCGCGGCGGACGCGAGTCGGTGCGGTCGAACACCGCGATCGGGAAGTTCGACAGGACGCTGCCGTCGACCAGGGTCGACACGTGGGGCTGGCCCCCCTCGGTGGGGGTCGACCGCAGCGTGACGGGCTCGAAGAAGAACGGGATGGACGCCGAGGCGCGCACCGCGTCCGCGACCTCCTGCTCGTCGGGGTCGAGGCCGTAGAGCGAGTAGTCCCAGGGCAGCCGGACGAACCGCTTCCGGGAGACGTCGCTCGCCGTCACCACCAGCGAGTAGCGCCGGCTCTCCGGCAGGCTGCTGCCGGGGTCGTCGGCCCGCAGGTCGCCGAAGGTGTGCACACCGAGGTCGCCGAGCGCGCCCTTCACCCAGGACCGCAGGTAGTCGCCCTCGAACACCCCGCCGTCGAAGGCCAGCGAGAACCCGTCGACCAGCCGGGCCAGCGGGCCGGCCGCCCGGCCCACCACGCCGCGGTCGCGCAGCCGCTTGTAGTCGAGGCTGCGAGCGACGTCCTCGAGCCGCTCGATCGGTTCGCCGGCCCGCTGCAGCGCGACGAGGAAGGCGCCGACCACGGCACCCGCGGAGGTGCCGGCCACCCGCGGGAAGGTGTAGCCGGCCCGGGCCAGGGTGGCCGCGACCGCGGTGAGGCCGATGCCCTTCACGCCGCCGCCCTCGAGGACCAGGTCGGCGCGCAGCGGGGCGGGGTCTGCCATGGGCCGACCCTAACGATCGGGTCACGGCTCGCGCCTCGGTGGTCTCGGCCGCCTCCGTCGGAGAGGCTCGGGGAATGCGACATCGCCTGACGACCGCCGCGGTCACCTTCGTGCTCGGTGCCGGGCTGCTCACCGGCTGCTCCGGCAACGACGATCCCGGGGCGGACGGCACGACCAGCGCGGCGCCGAGCAGCCCGACCGGTGACGGGTCCTCGTCCCCGCCCCCGGCGAGCACGGCCCCCGTTGCGCGAGCCCGGGTGGCGGGCGTGGTGGCCACCGGTCTGGAGGCTCCGTGGGACATCGCCTTCCTGCCCGACGGCACCGCCCTGGTCAGCGAGCGGGACAGCGACCGGCTGCTGCGGGTGACCGACTCGGGCGAGGTCTCGGCCGCCGGTTCGGTGCGTGGCGTCGACGGCAACGGTGAGGGCGGGCTGCTCGGGCTCGCGGTCTCGCCGTCGTACGACCAGGACCAGACGGTGTTCGCCTACTACACCGCCGGGTCGGAGAACGTGGTGGCCCGGATGACGTACGACGGTCGGCGGGTGTCCGGCCAGCGGACCGTCTTCGGCGGCATCCCGGCCGGTCCGATCCACAACGGCGGCCGGATCGCCTTCGGCCCGGACGGCTTCCTGTACGTCGGTACCGGCGAGGCCGGCCGGCGCGACCCGTCGCAGGACCCGGACGACCTGGGCGGCAAGATCCTGCGGATCACCCCCGACGGCGACGCCGCGCCCGGCAACCCGTCCGGCTCACCGGTGTGGAGCCTGGGCCACCGCAACGTGCAGGGCCTCGGCTGGGACGAGCGGGGCCGGATGTGGGCCAGCGAGTTCGGGCAGAACACCTGGGACGAGCTGAACCGGATCGTGCCGGACGGCAACTACGGCTGGCCCGAGGTCGAGGGGCGAGGCGGCGACGACGACTTCCGTGACCCGGTGCGCCAGTGGCACACCGACGTCGCCTCACCGAGCGGCATCGCGGTCGCCGGTGGCTCGGTGTTCATGGCCGGGCTGCGCGGGGAGCGGCTCTGGCAGATCCCGCTGCTGGACCAGGGCACCGGGCCGCCGCAGGCGCTGCTGTCCGGGCGCTACGGGCGGCTGCGCGCCGTCGTCGCGGCCCCGGACGGCTCGCTGTGGGTGCTCACCAACAACACCGACGGCCGCGGCAGCCCGCGCGACGGCGACGACCGGATCATCCGGCTCGAGCTCTCGACCTCCTAGCCCCACCTCTCGGCCCCGAGTGGCGCGTTCGCACAGTTCCGGGCCGCGAGACCTGTCGGAACGCCTGACCACTCGATCGGGGTGGGGGGCCGGGAGGTGCCCGATGATGGGCCGATGAGCTCCCGCCCCGGACCGGTCGCGCTGGTCGGCAGCGGCGAGTACCTGCCGGTGATGGAGGATCTCGAGCGCCGGCTGCTCGACGGCCGGCCGCCACGGTTCGTCCAGCTGGCAACCGCCGCCGCGCCCGAGGGGCCGGCGTCGCTGGGCCGGTGGCACGCACTCGGCCGCGCGTCGGCGCAGCGGCTCGGCGTCACCCAGGTCGTCGTCCCCGTGGTCGACCGGATCAGCGCCGACGACGCCGAGATCGCGGGGCTGATCGCCGGTGCCGGGCTGGTCTACCTCTCCGGCGGCAACCCGCCCTTCCTGGCCACCACCTTGCTCGGGACCCGGGTCTGGTCGGCGATCGAGGCCGCCTGGCGCGGCGGCGCGGCCCTGGCCGGCTGCAGCGCGGGTGCGATGGCGCTGACCGGGCAGGTGCCCGACATCCGGCACCCGTTCCGTGACCCGGTCCCCGGCCTCGGGGCGGTGCCGCAGCTGAGCGTGCTGCCGCACTTCGACCGGTTCGCCGGCCGGCTGCCGGACCTGGTGCTGACCCGGGTCTCGAACCCGCCGCCCGGCGTGACCGCGGTCGGCATCGACGAGGACACCGCGCTGGTCGGCGGATGGCGCGAGGACCCGGACGAGTGGGAGGTCGTCGGGCGTCAGTCGGTCTGGGTGCTCACCCCGAACGGTCGCGAGGAGCACCCGGCGGGCTCGGTGCTGCGCCTCGGTCCGGCGCGATGACCGTCGACCTACGGCTCTTCTACGCCCTGGTCCAGGTCGGCCGTTGGCCGGCCGCGCTCGAGGCGCCAGGCAGTGAAGGCCGCGGCCATGGCGAGCAACCAGGCAGCACCCAGGACGTACCCGGCGAGCACGTCGGAGACGTAGTGCACCCCCAGCGCCACCCGGGAGAAACCGATGGCCAGGACCATCAGTACCGCGACGGCGACCGCGGCGGTGCGCCAGATGCTGCGCAGCAAGGGCAGGAACACGAACAGCAGGACGGAGTACCCGACGAGGGCAGCCTGGGCGTGCCCGCTGGGGAAGCTCAGCCCGTTCGCGTGCGCGACCGGGTCCGGCAAAACCGGCCGCGAGCGGTCCACCGACATCTTCACGACCTGGTTGAGCAGGGAGCTGCCGGCAACGGTCACGACGACGAAGACCGTGAGCCGCGGCAGGCGACGCCACAGCAGCCACCCGCAGACTGCGCCGAACACCACCAGGTAGGCCACGGTCGAGCCGCTGTCGCTCAGCGCCTTCATCGCGGTCACGAACCCGCCGTGGTCGACGGCGTAGTCGTGCAGGTCGTCCCGGGCGCCGGCGTCGGCACGGGCCAGCGGCCCCCACTCGTCCTGGACCAGGAAGAACAGCAGCCCGAACGGGACCGCGACCAGGGCCAGAGCGACCCAGGCGACCAGCGCTCGGATGCCGAACCGACGCTCGGGTGGCCCGACCGGATCCGCCTCCTCGTGCGTGAGCGTGCCCCCGACCACGTGGCGAGTCGCCGGCTTCCCGTCTGCCATCACAGCACCTTCGAGAGGAACGCCTTGGTGCGGGCATGCTCGGGGTTGGCCAGCACCTCGCGCGGGTGCCCCGCCTCGACGACCAGTCCGTCGTCCATGAAGACCAGGGCGTCGCCGACCTCGCGTGCGAAGCCCATCTCGTGGGTGACCACGACCATCGTCATCCCGCTGGCAGCGAGATCCCGCATGACGTCGAGGACCTCTCCGACCAGCTCGGGGTCGAGGGCGGACGTCGGCTCGTCGAAGAGCATCAGCTTCGGCTCCATCGCCAGCGCGCGGGCGATCGCCACCCGCTGCTGCTGGCCGCCGGAGAGCTGCGACGGGTAGCTGCCGCTCTTGGCGGCGAGACCGACGCGGTCCAGCAGCTTCTCGGCGCGTTCCCGGACGACCGTCTTCGACTCCCTGCGGACCCGGAGCGGGGCCTCCATGACGTTCTGCAACGCCGTCATGTGCCCGAAGAGGTTGAACCGCTGAAACACCATGCCGATGTCGCGGCGGTGCGCCGCGACCTCCTTCTCGCGCAGCTCGTGCAGCTTGTCGCCGGCCTGCCGGTAGCCCACCAGGCTTCCGTCGACGTAGAGCCGACCGGCGTCGACCTTCTCGAGGTGGTTGATGCATCGCAGGAAGGTCGACTTCCCCGACCCGGACGGGCCGACCAGGCAGAACACCTCCTTCGCCGCAACCTCGAGGTCGATGCCCTTGAGGACGTCCACGTGGCCGAACGACTTGTGGACGTTCTCCGCCTTCACCATCGGGGCGCTCATCGGTCACTTCCCCGCACGCGGCCGGGTCGGAGATTCGCGAGGATCCGCTGCTCGAGGGTGGGTGGCAGAGCGCTGGCCGACCCGCGCGCGAACCGGCGCTCCAGGTGGTACTGCCCGTAGCTTGCGGCCGACGTCAGCACGAGGTACCAGAAGCTCGCCACCATGAGCATCTCGATGGTCGTGAACTCGCGCGCGGCGATCGCAGACGTCCGGGTGAGCAGGTCACCCGCGCCGACCACGAGCACGAGCGAGGTCGTCTTGAGCATGGTGATCGTCTCGTTGCCCGTCGGCGGGATGATGACCCGCATGGCCTGCGGGAGCACGATCCGGCGCATCGTCTGGCCCTGGGTCATGCCGAGGGCGTGGGACGCCTCGGTCTGCCCCGGGTCGACGGCCAGGATGCCGGCCCGGACCACCTCAGCCATGTAGGCGGCCTCGTTGAGTGCGAGCGCCAGCAGGGCTGCGACGAACGGCTTGATCAGGTCGTTCGTGTCCGCCTCGAGCGGGCCGAAGCCGATGGTCGGGAAGAACAGCGCCAGGTTGAACCAGACGAGCAGCTGGACGAGCACGGGTGTGCCCCGGAAGAGCCAGATGTAGAACCAGCTGACGGTGCCGAGGACCTTGTTGCTGGAGAGCCTCATCACGGCTACCACGATCCCGAGCGCGATCCCCAGGATCATGGAGAGCACCGTCAGCTGGATCGTGACCCACAGGCCGCGCAGGACCGACCGCTCGGTGATGTTGTCCCCGACCGTCGACCACTGCAGGTTGTCGTTGGTCGCGACCGAGTAGACGAGCGCCGAGACGAGCACGAGCACGACCACTGCCGAGACCCACTGGCCCCAGTGCCGGACCGGGATCGCCGTGATCGGCTCGCTGTCCCGCTCCGCCGTGCCGGCGAGTCCGCCGCTCGGGTGGATGTTCGATGCCATGACCGGTCCCGTCAGGAGGTTCCACCGTTGATCGTGGCGTCCTTGTTGGCGCCGCCGCTGAGATCGTTCTTGGCCAGGATCTGGTCGTACGTCCCGTTCGCGATGATCGCCTCGAGGGCCGCCTTGAACGCGTCCCGGAGCTGGGTGTCGTCCTTGCCGAAGACGATACCGACAGGGACCGGCAGCACCGGCTCGGAGTTGGCGACCTCGAACTGGTTGCCTCCCCCGATGGTGCGCGAGTTGTAGCGACCCACGGCGTCCTGGGTGAAGGAGGCGTCTGCGCGGCCGGTCCGGACCTGCAGAAGTGCGTCCTTGTCGTTCGGCAACGCGGTCACCTTGATCTTGTTCGAAGCGCACTGGTCGCCGTTGAACTCACCGAGCAGCTTCTCCTGGGTCGAGGCGACCAGCACCGAGACGTTCTTGCCGCAGAGGTCCTCGATACCCGTGATCTTCTCCGGGTTGCCCTTCTTCACGACGATGGCCTGGCCGGTCGTGAAGTAGTCGACGAAGTCGTACTTGGCCTGCCGCTCGGTGGTGTCGGTGATGGCGGCCATCACCAGGTCGAACCGGCCACCGTCGAGGGCGGTGAGAAGCCCGTCGAACGCGGTGTGCGTCATCGTGACCTCGATGCCGAGCACCTGGCCGAGCGCGTTCGCCAGGTCGGGGTCCAGCCCGACGATGGTCTTGTTGTCCTCCGCGAAGGACTCGAACGGCGGGTACAGCGCCTCCGTCCCGATGTTGACCTTGCCTGCGGACTGGATGTCCTCGGGCAGCTGGTCGTGCAGGGAGACGTTCTCCTCCTGCGTCGGGACACTGCTCTTCGGGCCGGCGCCGCTGGTCTCGCCGTCCCCGCTGCCGCAGCCCACCATCAGGAGGGCGGCCGCGAGGACAGCCGGGACGACCGCCAGCCGGCCCGTTCGGCCGGATCGGGTGGGACGGGTGGTGGTCATGGTCGGGCTCCTCACGACGGGATGGAATCCAGCCTGGCGTCGTCGGGACCTGCGCGGATGACGTGGGCGGGCTGGCTGGACGACGCGCCTGGTGTGGCCTGCGTCACGCCAGAATCACCTGAAGTTTTCTCCTTGTCAACCCTTGTTTCCTAACAATGATGTGGTGTTTCATAAGCGGGACGGCCGACCCTCCGGGCGGTCGCGTGGCACGGGACGGAGCAGCAGATGACTCGTCGACCGGGGTCGCCGGACGAGCGGGACCCCGTGGGTGACGGACACCGGATCGGCGCGCAGCTGCGGGCCGCCCGGCTGGCCGGGCGCCGGACCCTGGCCGAGGTCGCCCTCGAGAGCGGGCTCACCAAGGGCTTCCTGTCCAAGCTGGAGCGCGACCAGGCCGCGGCGTCGGTGGCGTCCCTGATGCGCCTGTGCCAGGCGCTCGGTATCCAGGTCGGGAGCCTGTTCCACTCCTCGCCGGGCGAGGTCGTGCGGCGGGGCGACTATCCCCCGATCAACTTCGGCGGCATCGGCATGTCGGAGTTCCTGCTCACGCCCGAGGGGGAGCGGCGGGTCCAGGCCATCCTCAGCGAGATCGAGCCCGGCGGGGGCAGCGGTGACGAGCTGTACGGCCTGCCGGCCGACGTGGAGTTCGTCTTCGTCGTCGCCGGCCGTCTGGAGGTCACGCTCCGGGACCACACCGTCGTCCTGGACAGCGGTGACGCCTTCACCTTCCCGCCCCGCAACGAGCACTGCTTCCGCAGCATCGCGCTGGACGTGACCACCCGGGTGCTGTGGGTCTTCGCCCCTGCACTGCCACCCGAGGTCCCCGCGGAGACCGCCGAGGAGACGACGTGACCGCCAGCCCTGACCACGGTGCCCCGGTCGGACCGGTGGACGCCTCGGTGGTGCCCCGTTTCGCCGGCCTCGCGACCTTCGCCCGGCTGCCGCGCCTGGAGGATGTGGGGTCGTGCGACGTCGCTGTGGTCGGTGTGCCGTTCGACGCCGGTGTCTCGTACCGGCCGGGAGCGCGGTTCGGACCCGCAGCCATCCGCGAGGCGAGCCGTCTCCTCCGGCCGTACCACCCGGGCTTGGATGTCGAGCCGTTCGCGACGCAGCAGGTCGCCGACGCCGGCGACATCACCGCCAACCCGTTCGACATCCTCGAGGCGGTGGCCGCGATCGAGGCCGGCGCCGACCACCTGCTCGGCACCGGCGCACGGCTGGTCACGCTCGGCGGCGACCACACCATCGCGCTGCCGTTGCTCCGTTCGGTCGCGCGCAGGCACGGCCCGGTCGCACTTCTGCACTTCGATGCGCACCTCGACACCTGGGACACGTACTTCGGGGCGCGCTACACCCACGGGACGCCCTTCCGCCGCGCGCACGAGGAAGGGCTGCTCGACGTCAAGGCGCTCAGCCACGTCGGCACTCGTGGTCCCCTCTACGGTCCGGGTGACCTGGTCGACGACGCGCGGATGGGCTTCGGCATCGTCACGTCGATGGACGTGATGCATCAGGGCGTCGCGGATGTCGTCGCAGGGCTCAAGGCACGGATCGGCGACCGGCCCCTGTACATCTCGGTCGACATCGACGTGCTCGATCCCGCGCACGCTCCTGGCACCGGAACGCCTGAGGCCGGCGGCATGACAAGCCGCGAGCTGCTCGCGATCCTGCGCGGGCTGGCGAGCTGCCAGCTGGTCGGCGCGGACGTGGTCGAGGTCGCCCCGGCGTACGACCACGCCGAGATGACGACGGTCGCCGCATCGCACGTGGCGTACGAGCTGGTCTCGATGATGGCCCTCACCCCCGGGTCACCGTCGTGAGCAGCGCGCCCCGGACCGGCGGCGACCTGGTGATCGAGACGCTGACTGCCCTCGGTGGTCGCACCGTGTTCGGCGTCCCGGGTCAGCACGCGCTCGGGACGTTCTCCGCGCTGGCTCGCTCGGACCTGAGGTACGTCGGATTGCGCACCGAGCTGTCGGCCGGATTCGCCGCCGACGGCTTTGCCCGGACGACCGGGTCGGCGGCGACCTTGCTCGTGTCGACCGGCCCCGGCGCGCTGATCAGCCTGGCCGCGCTGCAGGAGGCCGCGGCCTCGTCCGTGCCGGTCGTGACCGTCAGCAGCCAGATCCCGCGGTCCGGCCTCGGCGGGCTGCGCAAGGGCTACCTGCACGAGCTGCGAGACCAGCGCGCGAGCGTCCGCGACGTCGTGAAGTCCGCCTCTGTCGTGACCCAGCCCGGACAGCTTCCGGGCGCCCTGGCCGCCGCGTGGGAGACCGCACTGACCCCGCCGTACGGGCCGACCTGGGTCGAGATACCCCAGGACGTGCTGCTCGGCGAGGCGGGCGTCCCGCCGGTCACCGACCTGGCCGTGGCGCCGCGACTGCCCGCACCACGCGCCGAGCTGCTCGACGAGGCGGCCCGGCTGCTCGCCGGTGCCCGGCGGCCGGTCGTCCTGGCCGGCGGCGGCGTCGTCCGGTCCGGCGCTGAGGCTGCCCTGCTCGAGCTCGCCGAGGCCCTCCGCGCCCCGGTCGCGGTGACCTTCGGCGCGAAGGGTGCGTTCCCGTGGCAGCACCCGCTGTCGCTGCAGTCCTGGCTGGAGGACCGGCACACCACGGACCTGCTCGAGGACGCCGACGTGCTGCTCGTCGTCGGCAGCGGCCTCGGCGAGCTGTCCAGCAACTACCACACCTTCCGTCCGCGCGGTCGGCTCGTGCAGGTCGAGGCCGACCTCGGCAAGCTCGAGGCGAACCATCCCGCACTCGCCGTCCACGCCGATGCCCGGCTGGCCCTCGAGGGCATCCTCGGCCGGGTCGAGCGGCGGGCCGCGGACGGTGCGGCCGAACGGCGGGTGGCGGAGTTGCTCCGGCGGGTCCAGGAGCGGCTCGGCGGGCAGGACCTGACGCTGGAACGCCACGTGCTCGATGCCGTGCGCTCGGCACTGCCGGACGAGACCCCGAGCTTCTGGGACATGACGATCCTCACCTACTGGGCGTGGTCGGCATGGGACGCCCGCGTCTCCGGCGCGATGAGCTCGGCCCAGGGCGCGGGGGGCCTCGGGTACGCCTACCCGGCCGCGCTCGGCGCCTCGGCCTCGCACCCCGACGGGCGCCGCGTGCTCGCGGTGACCGGCGACGGGGGCGCGATGTACGGCCTCGCCGAGCTGGCCACCGCCCGCCAGCACGACCTGCCGGTCACCTGGCTGATCGTCGACGACGGCGGGTACGGGATCCTGCGCGAGTACATGACCGGCGCATTCGGCTCAGCCTTCGGCACCGAGCTCGCGCGCCCCGACTTCGTCGCGCTGGCTCACGCCTTCGGGGTGCCGGCGACGCTGACCAGCCCCGAGGCGCTCGAGAAGGACCTGGCGTCGGCTCTGTCGGCTGACGGGCCGAACGTCGTCGTCCTGCCGGCGACCCTGCAGATGTTCGCGCCGACCCACGCCGGAAGCGGATAGCCATGCGGATCGCACTGCTCCAAGGACCGTCCGGGTCCGGCGACCCCGCGGGAAACCTCGCGCTGCTGGAGACGACGGCTCGGGACGCGGCCGCTGCTGGTGCCCGGCTGCTCGTGACCCCCGAGATGTTCCTGACCGGCTACGCCATCGGCGCCGAGGCGGTGCGCCGCCTCGCCGAGCCGGGCGACGGACCGTCCGCCCGCGAGGTGGCCCGGATCGCGCGCGCCACCGGCCTCGCCGTCCTGTACGGCTGGCCGGAGCTGCACGACGGCTCCGTGTACAACGCGGCGACACTCGTCGACCGCGACGGGCACCGGCTCGCGACGTACCGCAAGACACACCTCTACGGGGACCTGGACACGTTGTCCTTCCAACCCGGCAACGGGGACTTCGTCACCGTCCCGCTCGACGACGTCCAGATCGGTTTGCTGATCTGCTACGACGTCGAGTTCCCAGAGACGGTGCGATCGCTCGCACTTGCCGGGGCTGACCTCGTCGTCGTCCCGACCGCACTCATGCTGCCGTACGACGTCGTGGCGAGCACGCTGGTACCGGCGCGCGCCTACGAGAACCAGGTGTACGTCGCCTACGTGAACCGCACCGGCCGTGAGGCGGATCTGGAGTACTGCGGCCTGAGCTGCGTGGTGGCACCCGACGGCTCGGACCTCGTTCGGGCCGGGCCCGGGGAGCAGGTCGTGTACGCCGACGTGGACCTTGCGGCGCTGCGTGCATCGCGGGTCGAGAACAGCCACCTCCGGGACCGGCGGCCCGACCTCTACGGTGCGCTCGTCGACGCCGGCCACGCCCCTGGCCCACCGAGGAGCTCCCAGTGACGTCCGCTGTTCCGGCTTCGATCCACGAGGACCGCGGAACCCAGAGACCGATCACGATGTTCGGCCCGGACTTCCCGTTCGCCTACGACGACTACCTCGCCCACCCCGCGGGCCTCGGCACCGTCCCGACAGACCGGCACGGCGCCGAGGTGGCCGTGATCGGCGGCGGGCTGTCCGGCATCGTCACCGCCTACGAGCTGATGAAGATGGGCCTGCGGCCGGTCGTGTACGAGGCTGACCAGATCGGGGGACGCATGCGGTCCGCCACGTTCGACGGGCGGCCGGACATCCTTGCCGAGATGGGAGCGATGAGGTTCCCGCTGGCGTCCACGTCACTGTTCCACTACATCGACGCTGTCGGACTCCGGACCCGGCCGTTCCCCAACCCGCTGGGCGACTCGACGCCGAGCACCGTCGTGGACCTCAAGGGCGAGTCCCACTACGCGCGGACCCTCGCCGACCTGCCCGAGGTCTACCGCGAGGTCTCCGACGCCTGGCACGAGACGCTCGAGCAACGCGCGCATCTGTCCGAGATGCAGAAGGCGATCCGGGAGCGGGACGTGTCGCGCATCAAGGCGATCTGGGACGAGCTCGTCGCGCTCTACGACAACACGACCTTCTATGGCTTCCTCTGCGACTCGCCCGCTTTCCGGTCCTTCCGGCACCGCGAGATCTTCGGTCAGGTCGGGTTCGGAACGGGCGGCTGGGACACCGACTTCCCCAACTCGATCCTGGAGGTGCTGCGGGTCGTGTTCACCGGCGCCGACGACGAGCACCAGCGGATCGTCGGCGGCAGCCAGCAGCTGCCCGTGCTTCTGTGGGACCGCGTACCGGAGCAGATGTCGCACTGGCCCGCAGGAACGAGCCTGGCCTCCCTGCACGGTGGTCGGCCGCGACCTGCGGTGACCCGCTTGCACCGGACGGCACCAGGGAACGTCACGGTCACCGACTCCGACGGAGCCATCCGCACCTATGCCGCCGCCGTCTTCACCGCGCAGAGCTGGATGCTGCTGAGCCGCATCGACTGCGACGTCGACCTGTTCCCTATCGACCACTGGACAGCCATCGAGCGGACCCACTACATGGGCTCGTCCAAGCTGCTTGTCGCCGTCGACCGGCCGTTCTGGAGGGACCAGGACGCGGCGACGGGGCGGGACCTGATGAGCATGACGCTGACGGACCGGATGACGCGCGCGACCTACCTGCTCGACGACGGCGACGCACCGGACGGGCCGGGCGTGATCTGCCTGTCCTACACGTGGTCCGACGACTCGCTGAAATGGCTGCCGCTCTCGACCGAAGAACGGCTCGAGGTGATGCTGAAGTCGCTCGCCGCCATCTACCCGGGGGTGGACATCCGTCGGCACGTGATCACTGACCCGCTGACGATCTCCTGGGAGGCCGAGCCGCACTTCATGGGCGCCTTCAAGGCCAACCTGCCGGGCCACTACCGCTACCAGGAACGGCTGTTCACCCACTTCGTGCAGCAGCGACTGCCGGACAAGTACCGCGGCGTCTTCCTCGCCGGCGACGACGTGTCGTGGACGGCGGGCTGGGCGGAGGGAGCCGTTCAGACCGCGCTGAACGCGGTATGGGGGGTGATGCGTCACCTCGGTGGCGGGACCGACCCGGCGAACCCGGGACCCGGCGACCTCTTCGCGCGGATTGCGCCCGTTGAGCTGCCCGACTTCTGAGTCACGACGAGCCTCACCGCCAGCAGGGCTGGCCGTGAGCCGGTTGTCTACAAGACCTTCGACAGGAACAACCGGGTGCGAACGTGCTGCGGGTTGGTCAGCACGTCGCGCGGATGGCCCGCCTCGACGACCAGCCCGTCGTCCATGAAGACGAGAGCGTCGCCGACCTCACGGGCGAAACCCATCTCGTGGGTGACGACGATCATCGTCATCCCGCTCTCGGCCAGGTCGCGCATCACGTCGAGCACCTCACCGACCAGCTCCGGGTCGAGTGCCGAGGTCGGCTCGTCGAAGAGCATGAGCTTGGGCTCCATGGCGAGGGCGCGAGCGATTGCCACCCTTTGCTGCTGACCGCCCGACAGCTGAGCCGGGTACTTCTGCGTGTGGTCACCGAGTCCGACCCTGTCGAGCAGGCGTCGTCCTCGCTCGCGGGCGACCGCCTTCGACTCCTTCTTCACCCGGCACGGCGCCTCGATGACGTTCTCCAGGGCCGTCAGGTGCGGGAACAGGTTGAACCGCTGGAAGACCATGCCGATCCCACGACGATGGGCAGTGATCTCTCTCTCCTTCAGTTCATAGAGCTTGCCGCCGTGCTCCCGGTAACCCACCAGCTGACCGTCGACGTACAGACTGCCCGCGTCAACGTTCTCGAGGTGGTTGATGCACCGGAGGAACGTGGACTTGCCCGAGCCGGACGGACCGACCAGGCAGAACACCTCCTTGGGCGCGACCTCGAGATCGATGCCCTTGAGCACTTCGGTCCGACCGAAGGACTTGTGGACCCGCTGCGCCTGCACCATGGGGGTCATCGGCCTGCCTCGCTTGCGCGCCGGCCCGGCAGTCGGGACAGCAAGGTCGCTCGATCGGGCGACGGTCCGACGCCTCGGGAGAAGCGCCGCTCCAGCAGCCGCTGCCCGGCCGTGGCGACGGTGGTCATCGCCAGGTACCAGATGGAGACCGTGAGCAACAGCTCCACGATGGCCAGGTTGTTGGAGTAGATCCTGACCGCCGATTGCAACAGCTCGCCGTACTGGATGGCGTAGGCCAACGAGCTGGCCTTGAGCATGCTGACGAACTCGTTGCCCGTCGGAGGGACGATGACCCGCATGGCCTGGGGCAGGACGATCCGCCGCATGGTCAGGCCCGGCGGCATGCCGAGTGCGTGCGCTGCCTCGCTCTGTCCGCGGTCGACCGACTGGATCCCGGCCCGCACGATCTCGGCCATGTAGGCGCCTTCGTTGATGCCGAGTCCGAGCAACGCGGCCATGAACGGGGTGATCAGCTGGTTGGTCGGCCAGCTGCCGACCCCCGGGATGCTGACCGTCGCGATGACCAGCGCGAGGTTGTACCAGAGCAGCAACTGGACCAACAGCGGCGTGCCGCGGAACAACCAGACGTAAAGCCCCGAGGCCACCCGCATGACCGGGTTGCGCGACATGCCCATCACCGCGAGCAGCACGCCCAGCACGATCCCGATGGCCTGCGCGAGCACGCTGATGATGACCGTGTTGACGGCACCCCGGACCACGTTGGGTGCCGTCAGGAAATGACCGGTGACCGAGTAGTCGATCTCGGCGTTGGCGAACAGACGCACGACCATGGCCAGCAGGACGAGCAGCACACCCGCCGCGATCCACCGCCCGACGTGGCGAAGGGGCACCGCCTCGATCGCGTCAGGAGGGTGCGCTGCGGGCAACGACCGTGCGGAACCCGTCGGCACCTGCGGTGTCGTCTCGTCCAGTGCGTCGGTCACGGTCAGGTCCCGGCGTTGACCGTTGCCTGGTCGAGGGCGCCTGCCGGCATCTCCCACTTGTCGACCAGCGTGGAGTAGGTGCCGTCGGCGATGAGCTGCGCAAGCGCCGCCTGGAGGGCGTCACGCAGACCTGTGTCGTCCTTGGCGACCGCGATGCCGAGCGGGCCCGCCTCGATCTGCTCGCCGACGACCTCGAAGTCCGTACCGTTGCCGGAGGTGCGGGCGTTGTACGTCGCCACCGGGTAGTCCTCGAGACCCGCCGCGGCGCGTCCCTGCTTGACCTGCAGGAGCGCTTCGGTCTCGCGGTCGAAGCTGAGGATCTTCACCTCCTTCTGGCCCTGCGCGACGCAGTCCTTGCTCTGCTTCTGCGCGTAGCCCTCCTGAGTGGTGGAGCGCTGAACCGCAACGGTGCGCCCACAGAGATCGGCCAGCGAGGCCAAGCCCTCCGGGTTGCCCTTCTGCACGATGAGCATCGCCCCAGCCTGGTAGTAGTCGACGAAGTCCACGCGCTGCTGCCGGTCCTTGGTGTCCGACATCCCCGACATGACCACGTCGATGCGCTTGGACCTCAGCGCGGTGATCAGTCCATCGAACCCGGCATTGCGGAACTCCATCTCGATGCCCAGCTGCTTCCCGATGGCCTCGGCGAGCTCCTTGTCGAACCCCAGCACGGTCGTGCCATCGGTGTCGTAGTACTCCATCGGTGCGTAGGCGATGTCCGAGCCGACGACGACCTTCTTCGCCTGCTGGTACTTCGCGGGCAGCATCTTGAAAAGCCGCGCCGTGGAGCCGGCCGGCTTCTGGTCGGACGCATCTGTCGCAGCGGACCCGGTCGACGAGCCACCGCAACCAGCGACCAGCGCGAGGACAGCGGCAGCGGCGAGCGCGGCAGCCGGCCGGTGGCGAAAGCGAGGGGGAGTCATGGTTCTCCTTCTGTGTGTCACTTGGCGCCGCGTACGTACAGATCGCGGCGTGCGAGGGTGAAGCGGTCGAGTACGTCGGGGAGCACGCTGACGCCGGTGCCCGGCCCCTCGGGCACCCGAAGGCAGCCGTTCTCCAGCACGAACGGGGCAGTGAGGTCTTCGGCGTAGTAGCGACTCGACGCCGATGTGTCGCCGGGCAGGACGAAGCCAGGCAGCGCAGCGAGAGCGAGGTTGGGTGCGCGCCCGACGCCCGTCTCGAGCATCCCGCCGCACCAGACGGGGACGCCGTGCGCGGCGGCCACGTCGTGGATCCGCCGAGCCTCCAGGTAGCCCCCCACCCGGGCCGGCTTGACGTTGATGACCCGGCACGCGCCCAGCGCGATGGCAGCAGCGGCGTCGCGAGCGGACTCGATCGACTCGTCGAGACAGACCGGCGTCCTGATGAGCCTCGCCAGTTCCGCGTGCCCGCACATGTCGTCCGCGGCGAGCGGCTGCTCGATGAGCAGGAGGTCGTACGCGTCGAGCCGCCGAAGGTGCTCGGCGTCAGTCAGCGAGTAGGCGGTGTTGGCATCGACCTGCAGCAGCAGGTCATCGCCGAACTCCTCGCGCACTGCCCGGACAGGTTCCTGGTCCCAACCCGGCTCGATCTTGAGCTTGATCCGCCCGTACCCGTCGGCGAGGTAGCCCGACACGGCGTCCAGCAGGTCTGCCAGGGAGTCCATGATGCCCACCGAGACCCCGGCCGGGACGCGGTCGTGCACCGATCCGAGATAGGTCGCAAAGGACATGTCATGGCTTCGGAGCTCGGCATCGAGGACCGCCGTCTCCAACACCGCCTTGGCCAGCCGGTGACCCTTGACGGCCTCCACCGTGGGGCCCACCGCGGCTGCCGTGATGTCGGACTTCGCCGTCACCCGGGGGATCAGCTGGTCGCGCAGCACGAGCTCGGCGCCTGCGGCGAACTCGGAGCAGTACAGCGGGTCGGGGTCACCGGCGAACTCAGCCCAGCCCTCGCCGCTGTCCGCAACCACGCGGAGCAGGAACGTGTCCCTCGAGGACATGGTGCCGAAGGATGTGCGGAAGTCGCCGACCAGCGGCAGCCCGACCTGGACGAGCTCGATCCGCTCGATCTTCACAGCTGTTCCGCTCTCGTCAGCCGGTACCAGCCGTCGCGGGTCATGCCGGTCGCGGCGAGTCCGTGGGCCAGCGCCGCCACGAACACCTCGCGCACGGCCGAGCGCCAGCGGGCCGCAAGATCCGGGTCCTGGCGGCGTACGGCGACGATGTCGGTGGGCACCCGGCACCACAGACCGCCGTCGTCGTGGGCGGTGAGGGGGCCGCCGTCCGGGGCGACGTCCGCCGTCTCGGTGCTGCTGGCGGGACCCGGACCGAGCAGATCGGGCTGCCGACCGTCGGCCGCCGCCGCGGCTCGCGGTCCGGCCAGGGCCCAGACGCGCGGTGAGGCGGTCGGTCTCGTCCGCGCCGTTGACCCCGTCCGCCAGCGGTCCGTAGAAGTCGACCGTGTAGTCGAGCGCGACCGCGCCGAGCTTGACCAGGTTGAACCGCGCGTTGCGGCTGGACAGGGGGTCGTACGTCCACACCATCGACGTCACGCCGTGATCGAGGGCCCACGCGCGTTGCGCGTGCTTGAGCGCGAACCCGACGCCACGGTCCGAGCTGGCGGCCCCCGCGATCAGGGAGTAGACGTTCCCGGAAGTGGGGGAGCAATGGATCGCGGCTGACGCCCCCACGACGGCCGAACCCGAGTAGGCGAGGTGCACGGCCCCCTCGGCGTGGACCAGCGATCTGAGCACGTCCGCGGGCAGCGGGTCCCGGCCCACTTCGGTGGACCACACCTCGGCGAACAACTGCGCCGCCGAGTGCAGCCGCGCCGGGTCTGCGACCGCCTCGATGCGCACGCCGGCGACCTGCGCGGAAGTCGCGGCGTGGCCGGATGCCTCGTCGAGCACCTCCGCGGGCAGCGCGCGCCCGGTGTCGGAGCCGAGGGACCGGGGACTGAGCATGGTGCTGAGTCTGAGCCCCGGACATCCGGCCAGCATTGGCGGGACGGCCAGAGAATCGCCAAGTACCTGATGCGATCCCACAGGCCGTGCCGCTGTAAGGTGACCCAGGTGCGCGCGCGAACCCTGGGCCAGCTGCTGGCAGTCCTGGGCGAGTCCACCCTGCAGGTGATCACCGCACCGCGCGGCCTCGACGTCCTGGTGTCGCGCACCGTGATCCACGACCCGCGCGCCTCGGTCTCGGGCTTGGACCAGTCGCTGCTGCTGGCGGTCGGCACGCGCCCGAACAGCGAGCAGGCGGCCGAGCTGCTGCGATCGGCGAGCTCGGCGGGGCTGTGCGGCATCGTGGTCAAGCGGTACGGCGACGCGGTGGACGGGCTGACCGCGATGGCCGAGGTCAGCGGCGTCGCATTGCTGTCGGTGGAGGAGGACCTGGGCTGGCACCAGCTGGAGACGCTGGTCGCCACTGCTCTGTCGGCGCGCGAGTGGATGGAGGCCGGAACCGGCGCCCCCGCGATGGGTGACCTGTTCGCGCTGGCGAACGCCGTGGCCGCCATGGTGGGCGGCGCCACCGCGATCGAGGACCCTCACCAACGGATCCTCGCGTACTCGACGTTACCTGATCAGCCTCTCGACGAGGACCGCCGCCAAGGCATCCTCGGCCTGCGTGTGCCGGACCTGCCCGTGAACGACGCGCAGTACCGCGAGCTGGCCAGCAGTCGTGGCGTGTGCCGGTTCGAGTCCGGCCCAGGCAGCCTGCCCCGGCTCGCCCTGGCGATCCGGGCCGGGAAGGAGATGCTCGGGTCGATCTGGGTGGTGGATGCCGGTGCGGTCGGGCCGGTCGCGGAACTGGCGCTGGCCGAGGGCGCGGACATGGCCGCGCTGCATCTGCTGCACGCGCGTGCAGCCGACGACCTCGCCCGCCGACAGCGAGGCGGAGCTGCTGCGTCGGGTGCTCGATGACCCGGACAGCGCGGCCCTGGTGGCTCCCCAGCTCGGACTGGACCCGGACGCGCCAGTCGCTGTCGCGGCGTTCCTGCTCGACTCGGATGACCCGGGCAGCGCTGCCACAGCTCGAGCGGCGCTGCAGCTCGCCGACCTGGTGAACCTGCACTGCGAGGCGCACTACAGCCGGCACGGTTGCTCGCTGATCGAGCGCACGGTTTATGCACTCCTGCCTGCAGGTCCGGTGGCGTCGTCGCGTCGCGACCTTGTGGCTGACATCGCCGGACGGGCGAGCCGCGCTATCCGGCTCCCGATCCGGGCCGCCATCGGTGACGTGGCGATGGGTCTGAACGGAGCCGCCGCGTCTCGACGCGACGCTGATCTCGTGCTGCGAGTCCTTTCCTCACGGCGTCCTGGCGATCGCGATGGACCACTGGTGGCCGGGATCGACGAGGTGCGCGCCACCGTCGCACTCGTCGAGCTGGAAGCCATGATGTCGACGACGTCACGGCTGCGAGCGGGCGTGGGGCCTGCCTTGTTGGAGCACGACCGCCAGCACCGCACATCGCACGCGGCCACGTTGTTGGCCTATCTCGCGAACGGCGGCGACATCAGCGCCGCTGCGCGGCGGCTGAGCATTCACCCCAACACGTGCCGATACCGGCTCGCCCGTGCCGAGAAGCTGTTCGATTTCGACCTCGCCGACCCAGACGAGCGGTTGGTGCTGTGGCTGCAACTGCGTCTCGGCAATGCAATCTCCACGGGGACGATCCGATAGCCGGGTTTGTGGCGGGGGCTCCCGCACAGGACACATAGCCACTTGTCGGCGACGACATCGCTCGCGCGCCCGCGTCAGGACTGACCGCAGCGCTCCAGGACCAGCTCGCGGACCCGCGCGGCGTCGGCCTGGCCTCGGGTCGCCTTCATCACCGCACCGACCACCGCACCGGCCGCCGCTACCTTGCCGGCGCGGATCTTCTCCGCGACGGCCGGGTCGGCCGCGAGCGCCTCGTCGACAGCGGCGAGCAGCGCCGTGTCGTCGCTGACGACCGCGAGACCACGGCCGGCCACGACCTCGTCCGGCTCGCCCTCACCGGCCAGCACTCCCTCGATGACCTGCCGGGCCAGCTTGTCGTTGAGCGCGCCGGAGTCCACCAGCGCCACCACCCGCACCACCTGCGCCGGGGTGATCGGCAGCGCCGCGAGGTCGACCTGGCGCTCGTTGGCCTGCCGGGCGAGCTCGCCCAGCCACCACTTGCGGGCGGCCTCGGCCGTTGCGCCGGCAGCCACCGTGGTCTCGACGAGGTCCACCGCGCCGGCGTTGACGAGGGACTGCATCTCGAGGTCGGACGCGCCCCAGGCGTCCTGCAGCTCGCGCCGGCGGACCGAGGGCGACGCCGGCAGCCCGGCACCCAGCTCCTCGACCCAGACCCGGTCAGGGGCGACCGGTACGAGATCCGGCTCGGGGAAGTAGCGGTAGTCCTCGGCCTGCTCCTTGGAGCGGCCCGAGGTCGTGCTGCCGGTGTCCTCGTGCCAGTGCCGGGTCTCCTGCACCACGCGGCCGCCGGCGGTGAGCAGCGCCGCCTGCCGGCCGATCTCGTGACGCACCGCGCGCTCGACCGAACGCAGCGAGTTGACGTTCTTGGTCTCCGACCGGGTCCCGAGCGGGTCGGTCGGCGACCGGCGCAGCGACAGGTTGACGTCGCAGCGCAACGACCCCTGCTCCATCCGGACGTCGGACACGCCGAGGGTGCGCATCAGCTCGCGCAAGGCCGTGACGTAGGCCCGCGCCACCTGCGGCGCCAGCTCCCGGGTGCCCTCGACCGGCTTGGTGACGATCTCGATGAGCGGGATGCCCGCCCGGTTGTAGTCGACCAACGAGTAGTCGGCGCCGTGGATGCGGCCGGTCGCGCCGCCGACGTGCAGCGACTTGCCGGTGTCCTCCTCCATGTGCACACGCTCGATCTCGACCCGGAACGTACGCGGCCCATCGTCGGTCTCGACCTCGACGTCGAGGTAGCCGTCGGTGCAGATCGGCTCGTCGTACTGCGAGGTCTGGAAGTTCTTCGGCATGTCCGGGTAGAAGTAGTTCTTCCGCGCGAACCGGCACCAGGTCGCGATGTCGCAGCCGAGCGCGAGCCCCACCCGGATGGTCGACTCGACCGCTACCGCGTTGAGGACCGGCAGCGAGCCGGGCAGCCCCAGGCAGGTCGGGCAGACCTGGCTGTTGGGCGGCGCGCCGAACGTGGTGTCGCAGCCGCAGAACATCTTCGTCGCCGTGCCGAGCTCGACGTGCACCTCGAGGCCGAGCACCGGGTCGAAGGCCGCGACCGCCTCGTCGTAGCCCATCAGCTCCTGGGCACTGACCGTCATGCTTCGTCCTCACCCCGGCGCATCCGGCGGACGATGACGATCAGGCCGGTGATGACCACAGCCGCGTTGAGGAACGCGTCGACCAGCTCGAGCCGGTCGGCGTCCTCGCGCGCCTGCCGGACACGGTTCAGCGCGGTGCGCCCCGCCATCACGGTGCCGACGATCGTGATCAGCGTCTTGACCTTGGTCACTGCGTTCCCTCCGTCGCGGTCGCGGCGAGGTCGGGTGCCTCGTCGATCAGCAGGTGCCCCCACCGGTCGGTGAGCGCGGCCTCCAGCGCGCCACCCAGCCGGTAGAGCCGGTCGTCGGCCGTCGGCGGCGCCATCACCTGCAGGCCGACCGGCAGCCCGTCCTCGGGCGCCAGGCCGACCGGCAGCGACATCGAGGCGTTGCCGGCGAGGTTCGACGGGATGGTGCACAGGTCCGCGAGGTACATCGACATCGGGTCGTCGACGCGCTCACCGAGCCTGAACGCCGTCGTCGGCGTGGTCGGTGAGACCAACACGTCGGCCTGCTCGAAGGCTGCCTCGAAGTCGCGGACTACCAGGGTGCGCACCTTCTGCGCCTGCCCGTAGTAGGCGTCGTAGTAGCCGCTGGACAGCGCGTACGTGCCGAGCATGATGCGCCGCTTCGCCTCCGGACCGAAGCCCGCCGCGCGGGTCAGCGACATGACCTCTTCGGCACTTCCCGAGCCGTCGTCGCCCACCCGCAGCCCGTAGCGCATGCCGTCGAAGCGGGCCAGGTTGGACGAGCACTCGCTCGGCAGGATCAGGTAGTAGGCCGGCAGCGCGTACTCGAAGTGCGGGCAGTCGACCTCGACCACCTCGGCGCCCAGCTTCTCGAGCAGCTCGACAGCCTCCCGGAAGCGCTGCTCGACGCCGGCCTGGTACCCCTCACCGCCGAGCTGTTTCACGACACCGATCCGCATGCCCGTGACGTCCTGGAGCCGCGCGGCGGCCACCACGTCCGGCACCGGTGCGTCGATCGAGGTCGAGTCGAGCGGGTCGTGGCCGGCGATGGTGGCATGCAGCAGCGCGGCGTCGAGGACGGTACGGGCGCACGGGCCGGCCTGGTCGAGCGAGGAGGCCAGCGCGACGAGGCCGTAGCGGCTCACCCCGCCGTACGTCGGCTTCACGCCGACCGTGCCGGTGACCGCGGCCGGCTGGCGGATCGAGCCGCCGGTGTCGGTGCCCACCGCGATGGGTGCCTCGAACGCGGCCACCGCGGCCGCGGAGCCACCACCGGAGCCGCCGGGGATCCGGTCGAGGTCCCACGGGTTGTGCGTGGGCCCGAAGGCCGAGTGCTCGGTCGAGCTGCCCATCGCGAACTCGTCCATGTTCGTCTTGCCGAGGATCACCACGCCGGCCTCGCGCAGCCGGCGCACCACGGTCGCGTCGTACGGCGGGCGCCAGCCCTCGAGCATCCGCGACCCGCAGGTGGTGGGGACGCCCTCGGTGACGATGACGTCCTTGAGCGCCAGCGGTACGCCGGCCAGCGGCCCGAGCTGCTCACCGGCGCCGCGCCTGGCGTCGACCCTCCGGGCCGCTTCCCGGGCACCCTCGGCGTCGACATGCAGGAACGCGTGCACCGCAGGGTCGACGGCATCGATCCGCGACAGGTGCGCATCGGTCACCTCGGCCGCGCTCGTCTCGCCGGACGCGACGGCAGCGGCTGTCTCGGCGGCGGTCAGCCGGGTCAGGTCCGTCACGGTCAGGCCTCCTCGTCGAGGATGCGCGGGACGCGGAACCGGCCACCCTCGGCGGCGGGGGCGCCGGAGAGGGCCTGCTCCTGGGTCAGCCCAGGCCGCACCTCGTCTGGGCGGGTCACGTTGGTCAAGGGCAGCGCGTGGGAGGTGGGCGGCACATCGGCGGTGTCCAGGTCACCGATCCGGGAGATCGCCGAGACGATCGCGTCGAGCTGGCCGCCGAAGCGGTCGAGCTCGTCGTCGTCGAGGGCCAGCCGTGCGAGCCGCGCCAGGTGCGCGACCTCGTCGCGGGTGATCGAGCCGCTGCTGGTCATGCGCGGGAGGCTCCTCGAGGTTCGCGGGCCGTCCCGGGCCGGACGGCCCGACCATCCTAGGGGCGGGCCACCGCGCGGGCCGCGTCCGGACCCTGCTCGAGGAGCACCCGGAAGCCGTCCTCGTCGAGCACCGGCACGCCCAGCTGCACCGCCTTGTCGAGCTTCGAGCCGGGGCTGTCCCCCGCGACCACGAAGTGGGTCTTCTTCGAGACCGATCCGGCCACCTTGCCGCCGAGAGCCTGGACCGCCTCCGTGGCGCCGTCCCGGGAGAACCCCTCCAGCGAGCCGGTCACCACGACCCCCAGGCCCTCGAGTGGGCGCGGCCCCTCGTCGACGGCCTCCTCCACCAGCCGCACCCCGGCGGCGCGCCACTTCTCGACAATGGTCCGGTGCCAGTCGACCGCCCACCACTCGTGCAGCGCGGCGGCGATGACCGGACCGACGCCCTCCACCGCGGCGAGGCGCTCCTCGTCGGCGGCGAAGACGGCGTCCAGGTCGCGTAGCTCGCGGGCCAGCGCCTGCGCCGCGGTCGGGCCGACGTGCCGGATCGACAGGGCCACCAGCACCCGCCACAGCGGCCGGGTCTTGGCGCCCTCCAGGGCGTCGAGCAACTTGCGGCCGTTCGCCGTGAGCTCGCCGTCCTTGCGCCGGAACAGCTCGACCCGGCCCAGCTTCGCCTCGTCGAGGTCGAACACGTCGCCCTCGTCGGCGACGACACCGGCTTCGAGCAGAGCCGTCGCCGCCTCGTAGCCCAGGACGTCGATGTCGAAGCCGCCGCGGCCCGCCAGGTGATAGATCCGCTCGCGCAGCTGCGCCGGGCAGGAGCGGTTGTTGGGGCACCGGATGTCGGCGTCGCCCTCCTTGGCCGGCTTCAGCCGGGTGCCGCACTCCGGACACGTCGTCGGCATGCTGAAGGGACGGACCTTCGTGTCGTCGCGCAGGTCCATCACCGGCCCGACGATCTCGGGGATCACGTCGCCGGCCTTGCGGAGCACCACGACGTCGCCGATCAGGACGCCCTTGCGCTTCACCTCCGACTCGTTGTGCAACGTGGCCATCTCGACGGTGGAGCCGCTGACGAAGACCGGCTCCATGACGCCGTACGGCGTGACCCGGCCGGTGCGGCCTACATTGACGCGGATGTCGAGCAGCGTCGTCGTGACCTCCTCGGGCGGGTACTTGAAGGCGATCGCCCAGCGAGGTGCCCGTGACGTCGAGCCGAGCCGGCGCTGCACCGCCACCTCGTCCACCTTGACCACGACACCGTCGATCTCGTGCTCGACGTCGTGCCGGTGGGCACCATAGAAGTCGATGTACTCCTGCACCCCGGCCAGGTCGTCCACGACCGTGAACCGTTCGCTGACCGGCAGGCCCAGTCCGCGCATCAGGTCGTAGGACTCGGACTGCCGGGCCGGGGCGAAGCCGTCACGCGCGCCGACACCGTGCACGACCATCAGGAGCGGCCGGCTCGCCGTCACGCGCGGGTCCTTCTGGCGCAGCGAGCCGGCGGCGGCGTTGCGGGGGTTGGCGAACGGCGCCTTGCCGGCCTCGACCAGCCGGGCGTTGAGGGCGGCGAAGCCCTCGACCGGGAAGAAGACCTCGCCTCGCACCTCGAGCAGCGCAGGAACGTCGTCACCCTGCAGCCGGCCCGGCACCGACTCGAGGGTGCGGATGTTGAGGGTGACGTCCTCCCCGGTCCGCCCGTTGCCGCGGGTCAGGGCCCGGGTCAGCCGGCCGTTCTCGTAGAGCAGGTTGATCGCGACACCGTCGACCTTGATCTCGCAGAGGAAGTGCACGTCCGCGCCCCCGGCGTCGCGCTCGACCCGGTCGGCCCAGGCGGCGAGCTCCTCGGGCGAGAACGCGTTGTCCAGGCTCATCATCCGCTCGATGTGGTCGACCGCGGCGAAGTCGGTGGAGAACGTCCCGCCGACCGTCTGGGTCGGCGAGTCGGGCGTGCGCAGCTCGGGGTAGGTGTCCTCGATCGCCTGCAGCTCGCGCATCATCCGGTCGTACTCACCGTCGGAGAGCAACGGCGAGTCGCGCAAGAAGTAGTCGAACCGCGCGCGGTCGACACTCTCGACCAGCTCGGCGTGCCGGTGGCGCGCGGCGGCGGCCTTGCCAGCCACTAGACCTCCGTCTCGGGAAGGACCCGGGCCGCCTCCCGGGCCCGGGTCATCGCAGCCAGGGCGTACGCCGGGGAGGCGCCGGCCAGGCCGCAGGTGGGGGTGACGACGACCTGCTCGGCCAGCTGCTGCTGGGTGAGACCCAGCCGTCGCCAGAGCCGCCGCACCGGCTCGACGGTAGCCCTGGGGTCCGACAGCCGAGAACCCCCGGTCGAGGTCGAAGGGACCAGTCCGGCGAGCAGCACCAGGCCGTCCTCCACCGCCTCGCCGAGCTCGTCGTGCAGCCGGTCACCGGTCGTCGTGAGGTCCACCGACACCCCTGCGGCGCCGGCCCGGCGGGCCAGGGCGACCGGCGGCCGGGCCGCGCAGCAGTGCACGACGACGGGCACCCCGAGCGCCTCGATCAGCTCGCGCAGCACGTCCTCGGCCGTCGTCTCGAGCACGGCGGGGAAGGTGCGCGCCCCTGACGAGGAGCGCACGGCGCCGGCCATCACCGCGGGCAGCGACGGCTCGTCGAGCTGGACGACCGGCTCGGCGCCGGCCAGCCGGGACCGCAGGTCGGACACGTGGGCAAGCAGGCCCTCGGTCAGCGAGGCCACCAGCTCGCGCAGCGCTCCCTTGTCGGACAGCACCGGCTCGCCACGGGGCAGCGCGAGCGCGGCGGCCGTCGTCCACGGACCGGCGACCTGCAGCTTCACCGGCCCGACGAAACCTTGGGCGTGCGCCTCGAGCTCGTCGAGGTCCTGGCCCAGGAAGGCCCGCGCCCGCCGCTCGTCCATGCCGGGGCGGTCGACCAGCCGCCAGCCGGAGGGCTGGATGTCGACGTGCAGGTCGACCAGCAACGCAGCCGCGCGGCCGACCATGTCCGCGCCGATCCCGCGGCCGGGCAGCTCGGGCAGGTGCAGGAGGTCCGGCAGCTCGCCGGTGACGGTCGCGGCTGCCTCGCGCGGGTCGGTGCCGGGCAGCGAACCGATGCCGGTCGCACTGCCCGGTGCCGGTCGCCAGGGAGTGGCCGCCACGTCAGTAGTCGACTCGGTCGGCGTGAGCCAGCCAGGCGTCGAACGGCTCGGCAGCCGCACCGACCCGCTGCTGCGCCACCGAGAACTCCCAGGAGTCCCGCGGCCGGTCGAACATCTCGTAGAACGCACGGTCGTCGAAGCCGGCCCGTGCCGCGTCGTGGCGGTCGGCGGCGTAGACGACCCGGTCGACCCGCGCCCACAACGCCGCCGACAGGCACAGCGGGCACGGCTCGCAGGAGGACACCAGCACGCAGCCGGTCAGGACGTGGTCGCCCAGCGCCTGGCAGGCCGCCCTGATCGCGACCACCTCGGCGTGCGCGGTGGGGTCGAGGTCGCGGGTGACCCGGTTGACGCCCTCGCCGACCGCGTCGTCGCCCATGACCACGACCGCGGCGAACGGGCCGCCGCCGTCGCCCACGTTGCGCGTGGCCCGGGCCACCACGGCCTCGAGCCAGCGTCGGTCGGCGTCGCTCACGGCGCCCACCGTAGCCAGTGCGGTCGAGGACCGATGACTCCCCGACGGTCCGGCGGTCGCTGACCTACGAGCGGGCCGGTGCTGTGCGGACGGCGGAGGTCTCGTCGATGGTGGCCGATCCGATCACCGTCTCTCCGTCGTACAGGACGACGGCCTGACCCGGCGCGACACCCCGCAGCGGCTCGGCGAGCTCGACGACCAGTGACGCTTCGTCGCACCAGGCGGTCGCGGCCACCGGCTCGCCGTGGGCACGCACCTGGACGAGGCATGCGGTCGGTACGGCGGGAGGGGGTCCGCTCCACACCGGCCGGACGCCGACCAGCCGCCGGATGTCGAGCTGGTCGGCCGGACCGACGGTGACGGTCCTCGTCACCGGCGACACGTCGAGCACGTAGCGCGGCAGGCCGTCCGGTGCCGGCCGGCCGATGCGCAGTCCCTTGCGCTGACCGACGGTGAACGCGTAGGCGCCTTCGTGCTCGCCCACCTGCACGCCGTCGGTGTCGACGACCGGGCCCGGCTCGGCACCGAGTCGTCGCTGCAGGAACCCCGCCGTGTCGCCGTCGGAGATGAAGCAGATGTCGTGGCTGTCGGGCTTGTCGGCGACGGCGAGGCCGCGGGCCTCGGCCTCGCGGCGGACGTCGGTCTTGCGGGTGTCACCGAGCGGGAACATCGCGTGCGCCACCTGCCGTGCGGTCAGGACACCGAGGACGTAGGACTGGTCCTTGCCCTCGTCGACCGCGCGGAGCAGCCGGCCGTCCGCCACCCGGGCGTAGTGACCGGTGCAGACCGCGTCGAAGCCGAGCGCGAGCGCCTTGTCCAGCACGGCAGAGAACTTGATCTTCTCGTTGCAGCGCAGGCACGGGTTCGGTGTGCGGCCGGCGGCGTACTCAGCCACGAAGTCCTCGACGACGTCCTCCCGGAAGCGCTCCGCGAGGTCCCAGACGTAGAACGGGATGTCGATGACGTCGGCGGCCCGCCGTGCGTCCCGGGCGTCCTCGAGCGTGCAGCAGCCACGTGCCCCGGTGCGGAAGGACGCCGGGTTGCTGGACAGCGCGAGGTGCACGCCGGTCACGTCGTGGCCGGCCTCGGCCGCCCGGGCAGCGGCGACCGCCGAGTCGACCCCGCCGGACATGGCGGCCAGGACCCTCAAGGCCGTACGCCGTTCTGTCCGGCGCGGCGGGCCCGCTCGACGACCGGTCCGATCGCCGCGGCGACGGCGTCGACATCGGCCTGGGTCGAGGTGTGGCCGAGGGAGAACCGCAGCGACCCGCGGGCCAGCGTCTCGGGCACCCCCATCGCGAGCAGGACGTGGCTGGGCTGCGGCACGCCGGCCGAGCAGGCGGACCCCGTGGAGCACTCGATCCCGCGGGCGTCCAGCAGCAGCAGCAACGCGTCGCCCTCACAGCCGGGGAACGAGAAGTGCGCGTTGCCGGGCAGCCGGTGCGAGGTCGACAGGTCGTGGTCGCCGCCGAGGACGGCGTCCGGCACGACCTCGAGGACCCGGCGTACCAGGTCGTCGCGCAGCCCGGCGAGCCGCTCGGCGCGCTCCGCCTGCCGCTTGCCCGCCACCTCGGCGGCCGCTGCCAGCCCGACGATGGCCGGGGTGTCGAGGGTGCCGGAGCGGACATCGCGCTCCTGGCCGCCGCCGTGCAGCACCGGCACGAGATCCTGGTTCGCGGCCGAGGACGAGCAGGCCGACCCCGAGCGGGCCGCCGATCTTGTGGCCGGTCACGGTCATCGCGTCCAGAGAGCTGGCGGCGAAGTCGACCGGCAGCTGCCCGAATGCCTGGACGGCATCGGAGTGGAAGGGCACGGCGTGCACTCGCGCCACCGCCGCGAGCTCGCCGACCGGCTGCACCGTGCCGACCTCGTTGTTGGCCCACATCACGGTGGCCAGTGCCACCGATGCAGGGTCCGCGGCGATCGCTGCCTCGAGCGTCTCCGGGTTCACCCGCCCGGCCGCGTCGACCGGCAGCCACTCGACGACGGCACCCTCGTGCTCGGCCAGCCAGAGCACGGCATCCATCACCGCGTGGTGCTCGACGGCGCTGGCCAGGATCCGGCGGCGACCGGGGTCCTCGCTGCGGCGCTGCCAGTAGAGGCCCTTGACCGCGAGGTTGTCCGACTCCGTGCCGCCTGCGGTGAAGAGGACCTCGCTGGGGCGCGCTCCCAGCGCGGCCGCGAGGGTCTCGCGGGCTTCCTCGACGAGCCGGCGCGCGGCGCGACCCGAGGCGTGCAGCGAGGACGGGTTGCCGGTCGAGCCCAGCCGGGCGGCCATCGCCTCGACCGCCTCCGGGACCATCGGCGTGGTCGCCGCGTGGTCGAGGTAGACGGTGCCGGGCTGGACACCGCCGTCGACGGTTGAGGTCATCGCCGCAGGAGTCTACGTCGCGGGTGGAGGCGCGGCCGGGCTCGGCACCGGCACCGGCACCGGCCGACCGGGTCGGTCAGCCCTTGCGGGCCTTGACCTTCTCGGTGAGGGCGGGGACCACCTGGTGCAGGTCGCCGACCACGCCGAAGTCGACGAGCTCGAAGATCGGCGCCTCGGGGTCCTTGTTGATCGCGACGATGGTCTTGGAGGTCTGCATGCCGGCACGGTGCTGGATCGCGCCGGAGATCCCGGCCGCGACGTACAGCTGCGGGCTGACGGTCTTGCCGGTCTGACCGACCTGGTGCTGGTGGGGGTACCAGCCGGCGTCGGTGGCAGCCCGGCTGGCGCCGACCGCCGCTCCGAGGACGTCGGCGAGGGCCTCGATCACCGAGAAGTTCTCACCGGAGCCGACCCCGCGACCGCCGGACACCACGATCGCCGCCTCGGACAGCTCGGGGCGCTCGCCCTTCTCCTCGACCACCCGGTCGGTGATCCGCGCGCCCTTGGCGGCGTCGGAGAGCTGGATCTGCAGGTCGACCCGCACCATCTCGCCGGACGACTCCTCGGCGGCGACCGAGTTCGGCCGGACCGTGATGATCGGGGTTCCGGTCGTGACCGTGGAGCGCACCACGGTGGAGCCGCCGAACACCGGCTGCTCGGCCACGATGGCACCGCCGGCAGCGTCGTCCACTGACACGTCGGTGGCGTCGGTGAGCACCCCGGAGCCGGTCTTCAGGGCCAGCCGAGCGGCGATCTCCTTGCCCTCGGCGCCCGAGGCGAGCAGCACCGCGGCCGGGCTGGCCTGCGAGACGACCTGCGCGAGCACCTCGGCTGCCGGCGCGACGAGGTACGACGACAGCTCGGCGTCCTCGGCGACGTAGACCTTCGCTGCGCCGTACCGGGCCAGCGACTCCTCGGCGGCGTCGAAGCCGCTGCCGATGAACACCGCGGACGGCTCGCCGAGCCGGCGGGCGAACGTCAGCAGCTCGGCGGTGACCTTCTTGACCGCACCGTCGGTGTGGTCGACCAGAACCAGAACCTCAGCCATGAGTGTGCTCAGCCCTTCTCAGACGAACTTCTTGGACGCGAGGAACTCGACGAGCTTGTCCGCTCCATCGCCTTCGTCCTTGACGACGGTGCCGGCCTGTCGTGGCGGTGCGGCCTCGAACGAGCTGACCTTGCTCCACGCACCACCGAGGCCGACGTCACCGGCGTCGATGCCGAGGTCGGCGAGCGCGAAGGTCTCGACCGGCTTCTTCTTCGCGGCCATGATCCCCTTGAACGACGGGTAGCGCGGCTCGTTGATCTTCTCCACGACGCTCACCACCGCGGGCAGCGACGCCTCGACCACCTGGTAGCCGTCGTCCGTCAGCCGCTTGATGGACACCGAGCCGGAACCGTCAGCCTTTGACGGTGACCTCCTTGGCGAAGGTCAGCTGCGGCAGCCCGAGCCGCTCGGCGAGCATCGCCGGCACCACGCTCATCCGGGCGTCCGAGGACTCCGAGCCCAGCAGCACCAGATCAACCGGAGCCGCCTCCTGTGCCTTCGATATCGCCTTGGCCAGGGCCAGCGACGTCGCCACCGCGTCCGACCCGTGCAGCGCGTCGTCCACGACGTGGACCGCCTTGTCGGCGCCCATCGAGAGCGCCTTGCGCACGGTCTCGGTCGCGGTGTCCGGGCCCATGCAGAGCACCGTCACCTCGCCGCCGTGCGCCTCCTGCAGCTTCAGCGCCTCCTCGACGGCGTACTCGTCCATCTCGTTCATCACCGGGTCGGTCGCCGCCCGGTCCAGCGTCGAGTCCGACGCGTCGAGCTTCTTCTCCGACCAGGTGTCCGGCACCTGCTTCACACAGACGACGATGTTCATGCGGCGGCAGCTCTCCTCGCGAGACGGTGGTGCTCACCCTGCCAGCAGGTCGACGACCGTCGGCTCCAGGGTTGTCGAACGCTATGTTACCCACGAGTAGCAACGGACCAAACTCAGGGGTGTTTACCGCGCGCGGAGACTTGCCATAATTCCTGCGGCGCCGATGCGATGCCGTCGGTGACGCCGTCGAAGACGGGTGGGTGAGATGACCACGTACGAGCAGGACAACGAGTCGCTCGCACAGGCCCGCGAGGTGCTCGTGGACGCGCGCGAGGTCCTCGCCGCCGAGCAGCAGGCCCGAGCCGACGCCCGGGAGTCCGCGGTGAGCGTCCGCGAAGCGGCCGTCGAGGCCGCCGAGGAGCAGCTGCGGGACCGGGCGGCCCGGCTGGACGCGCTGATCAGCGCCGCGGACGCGCGCGACCGCGCGGCCGAGATCAGGGCCCGGGCCGCCGAGGCCCGCGAGGCGGCGGCGGCCATCCGGGCCGAGCGGGCCCGGCTGCACGCGGAGCTGGACCAGCTCGATCGGAACCAGGCGGCCATCGACCGCGAGTGGGCCGGCCGCGACCGCGATGACGCCGCCGCCGACCGCGACCAGGTCCGCGCCCTGCGGAACGGGGACGGGGCACTGCCCGCCTAGGGTCTGGGTCATGCGCGTCCCGGTGCTCCCGCTGACCGGCGAACGCACCGTCCCCGGCGTGGAGTGCGAGAACTACTGGTTCCAGCGGCATGTGGCGGCCTACCGGTGGGTGGCAGGGGCGTTGCCGTTGCGCGACGCGGTGGTCGTCGAGGCCGGCTGCGGCGAGGGGTACGGCGCCCAGCTGATGGCCGAGGCCGGCGCGGCCGTGGTGGCCGGGCTCGATCTCGACCTGCCCACGCTGCGCCACGTCGCCGCCACGTACCAGCGGGTCCGGGCGGTGCAGGCGAACCTCGTCGCGCTCCCCCTCGACGACGGGGTCGCCGACCTCGTGGTGAGCTGCCAGGTCGTGGAGCACCTCTGGGACCAGGACGCGTTCGTCAGCGAGTGCGCCCGGGTGCTGCGGACCGGCGGCCGGCTGGTCGTCACCACCCCGAACAGGCTGACCTTCCCCCCGGGCAACCCGTTCCACAGCCGCGAGCTCGACGCCGCAGAGCTGACCCGCCTGGTCGGCCGGCACCTCGGGGTCGACCGGGTGCTCGGTCTGCGCCACGGCGCCCGGCTGGCCACCGACGACGTGCGCCTGGGCGACCTGGTCGCGGCCCAGGTGGCGACCGACCCCGACCGGCGCGACGACGACCTGCGGGCCCGGGTCGCCGCAGTCACTGCCGGGGACTTCGTGGTCACCGACCACGCCCTCGACGGCTGCCTCGATCTGCTGCTCGTCGCCGTACGCCGGTGACCGCGTCCGTCGGGACGCTCTGCATCGTCCTGCACACCCACCTGCCCTGGCTCCCCCGGCACGGCACCTGGCCGGTCGGCGAGGAGTGGCTGCACCAGGCCTGGTCGGGCTGCTACCTGCCGCTGGTGGAGGTCCTCGACCGGCTGGCCGCGGAGGGCGGACGCGACCTGGTGACCCTCGGCGTCACGCCGGTCCTCGCGGCCGCGCTGGACGATCCCTACTGCGCTGCGCGAGCACCACGGGTGGCTGGGGCGGTGGCGGCTGCGCGCCGAGGAGCTGGCACAGCAGCGCGACGCCGCGCTGCGCGCCACGGCGGCCGAGGAGTTCCGCGCATCCGCACACGCGCTGACCACCTTCGAGCAGCGACTGGGCACGCGGCGGCTCGGCTGCGCTGCGACCGCTCGTCGACTCCGGCGCCGTCGAGCTGCTCGGCGGCCCGCTGACCCATCCGATCCTGCCGCTGCTGCCGCCGGCGTTGGCCGCGTTCGCGCTACACGCCGGGCTGGACGACGCCGCCCTGCGCGTCGGGCACCGGCCCCGCGGGCTGTGGGCGCCGGAGTGCGCCTGGGCGCCCGGACTCGACGAGGTCTACGCCGATGCGGGCATCGGGCACTTCCTCGTCGACGAACCGACGGTGCGGGCGGCCGGTGGGGCGACGCACCGGCCGTGGCGGGTCGCCGGCAGCGACGTCGTGGCGGTCGCCCGCGACCGCGCGCTCACCGACCTGGTGTGGTCGTCGCGATCCGGCTTCCCGCGCGGCGCGGACTACCGCGACTTCCACGACGTCCACCCGACCGGCCTGCGTCCGTCGCGGGTGACCGACCCGCACGACCCGCGCAAGCAGCCGTACCGACCGGCAGCCGCCGCTGCCGCCGTCCGGCGCGACGCCGGCACCTTCGTCGCCGCCGTCCGCAACCGGCTGACCGGTCTGTCCGAGCCGGGAGCTGCCCCTCCGGTCGCCGTGGTCGCCTGGGACACCGAGCTGTTCGGGCACTGGTGGCACGAGGGCCCGCAGTTCCTCGAGCAGGTGCTCCGGATGCTGCCGGAGGCCGGCGTGCGCCCCGCGACCCTGGAGCAGGTGGCCGGCCAGGCCACCGGGTCGCTCGACCTGCCGGCCGGCAGCTGGGGAGCGGGAAAGGACCTCCGGCTGTGGACCGGGGATGCGGTGGCCGACCTGGCGGCCGACGGCCGGGCCGTCGCCGACCGCCTGCTCGACGTCGTACGCCGGTACGCACCGCCCGGGTCCGGCCGCCGCCCGGACCTGGACGACCTGGCCCGCGAGGCGATGCTGGCCCTCGCCAGCGACTGGGCGTTCATGGTCTCGCGGGACAGCGCCGCGGCGTACGCACGGGAACGGCACGGCGCGCACTGCGCCCGCTTCCACTCGCTGGCGGACGCACTGGAAGGCCTCGGGCCGCACCCCGGACCGTCGCGCGACGGCGCGCTCGCCGCCCACCTCGACGCCCGCCTCTTGGTCGGGCGCGCCGGACCGGCTTGAGCCGGCCCGCGGGAGGGCAGACATCGAGGACCGTCCTCCCCGCGCGAGGTGCCCGATGGCCCGACTCGTCGTCCTGCTCGTCCTCGTCGGCGCCTTCGCACCGGCCGCCGTGATGGGAGCGCTGCCGCTGCTGCTGCTCTCGGTGGTCTCGCTGTCCGCGATGCTCAGCGCCGTCCTCCTCGCGCTGCCACAGCGGGACGCGCCGGGTTCCCGGGCAGTCCCGCACCCCGCGCCTCCGCAGGGCAGGGCGGGCTAGGGACCGACCCTGCCGGGGTAGAGATCGTCGTAGGCCGCGGTGGCGGTGACGTCGAGGCGCACGATGCCGGGGACCCGCCGGACCCGGTCGCCGACCGCCTTCACCTGGCTGCGGAGACGCGCCGACCCGTGCAGCCCCACGACGCCGTCATCGACGGTGGCCGAGATCGTGTGAGACCCGGGGTCGTCCACGGCGGCAATGGCCTGCTGGACGGCGACGAGCAGGTCCTCGTCGGTACCGAGGAAGACCCGGAGCAGGTCGCTGCGGGTCACGATGCCCATCAGCCGGCCGTCGTCCTCGACGACCGGCAGTCGGCCGATGTGCCGCCGGTGGAGCAGCTTCGCTGCCTGGCCGAGCGTCTGCGACGGACCGATGGTCACGGCGGGCGAGGTCATGATCTCCCCCGCCGTGATGCCCGCCAGTCGTACCCGACCGCGACGCTGCAGGGGCGTCCGAACGTGCCCCTCCGACATCTCCTCCTTCACCAGCAGGTCGCTCTCGGCGACCATGCCGAGCGCATGCTCTCGCTCGTCGACGACCGGCAGCGCATGGACGTGGTGCTCCTCGATCAGGCGGACCGCCTCCCGGAAGGTCGTCTCGGGACGGGCCACGACGACATCGCGGGTCATGACGTCGCGTACGAGACCGCTCATGGCGCACCACCTCATACCGTGCGCCGACCACAGTGGCCGGCGCGAGCCGGCACCTGCAGCCTACGCCGGACCGGAGAGGGCGTATATGGCTCTGGCTCGCCGCATGCACGTCGCGGCGAGCCAGAGCCGTACGCTCAGAAGCGGGAGCGGCAGGCCGACAGGTTCGGCTTGACCTGCTGACCGCGGTCCACGATCACCGGGACCGTCTGCAGGACGGTCCCGTCCGGCCGCTCGCAGGTGAGCGTCCAGTTCTCGACGAGCCCGTCACCGACAATCGTGTCCTGCGTGTCGTAGAGGCCGGCGGTCATGGTCCAGGTCGGGCTGACCGACGCGAAGTTGATCACCCGCAGGACGTAGGTCCCGGCCTTCGGCATGTCGACCGTTGCGAGCTCCTTCTCGCCGACGAAGTTGCCGGAGCTGGCAACCTGGGTCAGCGAGCCATCGGCTTCCTTGTAGTAGACCTCGAGGTCGTAGTCGTCCGGGGTCGGCCAGTCGAGCTTCACCTGCAAGAGGTCCTGGTCGGTCTCGGTGACGACGAACTCCTTGTCCTCGTGCTGGCTCGGCAGCAGCGCGGTGCCCGCGGTGAAGGTCTCCTCGCGGGTGGGCTCCTCGGACAGCACCTGGAGCCGGTGCTTCATGACCAGTGGGCGGGTCGAGGGGTTGACGTGCCACGAGAAGGAACCGTTGGCCGGCACGGTCATCGTCGTGTCCAGCTTGTCGGTGAACGACGAGCCGTCGTAGGTCGGCGTCGAGAACTGCTTGCGCAGCCGCAGCGTCGCACCCGCCGGTGCCTTGCCCGACACCAGAGAGTGCCTGCTGGCGTCGGCCGTGTTGGCCAGCGCGAGAAGGTAGGCCTCGCGGTTGCCCTTGCCGGCGTACGCGCCGGTGCCGAAGTACTGGTCCACCACGGTCGGGAACGGCGGGTGGAACTCCTCCCCGATCTCGAACGTGTAGCCGAGGCCGCCGGTCGCGTAGTACGACCAGTCCTCGGTCGTGCCGGTGGTGTCGTAGAGCTGGTAGGAGTGCTGGTTCGTGTAGCCGTTCTGCGCCGCCATCCGGGCGCCGAGGTCGGAGTAGATCGCCTCATCGGCAGTGTCGCCCTGCTCGCGCAGGCCGGGCGGGCGGAGCACCAGGTTGCTGAACGTGTGGTTGGTGATCAGCGTCGTCACCTGCTCGCCGGACACCAGCTCGCGAATATTCTGCGTCTCCGGCTCGGAGAACGGGCCCGCTCCGCGATACGTCGGGTCGGCCATCAGGTCGCTCGCGCCAGGGCCGCCCCAGAATCCACCGTAGTTCCGGTTGGGGTCGACGCCGATCCCGAAGCCGCCAGGGCTGGCGGCCGCGTCGCACGCCCCCGCGGGGGTGCTGTCGACCCCGTCAGCGACCCGGCAGTTCTTGCGCTTGTACGCGTTGCCGGGGGTCCCGAGGATGGCGACGGTGCCACCCTGGTCGACCTCCCTCAGGTCCAGGAGCATGCCCTGGGTCACCGACTGGTTGAAGCCGTCCGCGTTGACGACGGGCACCACGATGACGCGGGCCCGCTTCAGCAGGTCGGTGATGCGGGCGTCCTGGCCGTGGTTCTTGACCAGGTCGTAGGCGAACTCCATCGCCGACTCGCCCGAGGGCCACTCCCGGGCGTGGTGCAGGCCCATCATGAGGAAGACCGGCTTGGACTCGGTGGCGGCGCTGCCCACGTCGTCCGAGATCTCGACCCCGTAGACAGTGCGGCCTTCGAGCGTGGTGTGCGGGAGCGCGAAGCGGTCGACGACGTTCGGCTTGATCGCCGCGAGCTCGCGCAGGTCGTCGTTGTAGTCAGCCAGGGTGCGGTAGCTGTCGCGGCCGCTGGGCAGCGGCGACGTCGTGACGCTCGCCGCGTACGCCTTTCCGGCCCGGTTGTTCTGCGCCGTCCGCACGGCCAGGTCGGGAATCTCGACGGTGTAGGTGAGGCCGGCGGCCTCCAACGCCGTCGCGTCGGAGGCGCGATGCAGGACCACCTCGACGAAACCGGGCCCGGCATGCTCGGTCAGGTCCAGGCCGAGGCCGCCCAGCCTGTCCTTGTCATCCCGCGTCGGGGTGTCGACGCGCACCAGCTGCACGGGGAAGGTGGTCGCACCTTCGGCGGCGGTGGGGACGGCGGACAGCGCCCCGAGGGCTCAGCGCGGCAGCCGCCAGTGCGGCGCCGGCCGCGCGAGAGGGGCGTGATGACAGGGATGGCACGAGGGTCCTCCTGGTGTGAGCGGGGGCACACGGAACAACGGCTCTCGGCCGCTGCGGTTACGGCACGTCAGCTCGCCCGTCGTCCCAGATATCCATTTTAAGGTGATATACATCACTTCGACCACTACGGCGCAGTCGGCGACACCAACGGCCGGCGCGGTGGGAGGCCCGCCTGCACCGATCGACGACGAGCAGGACTGCCTCGAGCCGTTGCCGCCGCCTGGCCCACGAGCTCGCCACCTGATACGCCGCTCCGCAGGGGACCCGCGCAGGTGCCGCGCGACCGGGCTAGCGGTCGCTCCCGGCCTGCCGGTGCTTGCGCGCCATGTCGGCCAGGGCCGCCCGGTGCTCCGCCGCGGCGGCGAAGATCGCGGCACGGTCCCGCACGACGCGACCGGGGACACCGGCCACCACGCTGCCGGCCGGAACGTCGCCGCGCACCACGGTGTGCGCGGCGAGCACGCAGCCGTCGCCCACCCGGGCGCCGCGCAGCACGGAGGCCTTGACCCCCACCCACACGTCGGCACCGATGCGCACCGGCGACTTGGCGATGCCCTGGTCCTTGATGGGGACGTGCGGGTCGTCGAAGCGGTGGTCGAAGTCGCCCACGTACACCCAGTCCGCGACGATGCAGCGCGGACCGATGTCGATGTCGAGGTAGCAGTTCAGGGTGTCCTCGCGGCCGAGAACCGTCTTGTCGCCGATCCGCAGGGTGCCCTCGTGCGCGCGCAGCGAGCAGCGGTCACCGAGGTGCACCCACCGCCCGAGCACCACCCGGCCGTAGCCGGGCCGGGCCGCGATCTCCACGCCCCGCCCGAGGAAGACGAAGCCCTCGGTGACGACCTCGCGGTGCCGCAGCCGCAGTCGCAGGAACCGCCAGTAGCGGACCAGGTAGTACGGCGTGAACGCGCGGTTGCGCACCACCCAGCGCAGGCTGTCCGGAGACACGAACCGCCGCAACGGCACCTGTCGTGGGTCGCGGTGACTCACTCCGGCCGGGTCCCGGTGAGCAGCACGTTGTAGAACAGCTGCTGCGGGAGCGCTCGGGCCAGCACCCGGTCGACCGCGGACAGCCGCTGCCACGACCGGTAGGCGAACATCGCCCAGCGCATTCCGAGCCGCTCGGGGTTGACTGCCGCCTCGAAGGTGCGCACCGGCCAGCCCAGGAACGCCGCGGTGAGCTCCTCGGTCGCGGTGCGCACGTCGACGGCGCCGGCCCGGAGCGCGGTCGCCGCCAGCGCGCGCGGGTCGAAGGTGTGGATGTCGACCACCGACTCGAGGGCGGCGGCCCGCGACGACTCGGCGAGCTCCTCGGCCGGGCGCGACCAGCGCTGGCGCAGCGGCGCGAGGTGCGTCACCGCCGTCGTCGCCTTCCACGTCAGCTCGGCCGAGCCGGCGGGCGTACCAGTCGCCGATCGTGGTCGGCTCGCCGGCGAAGACGAAACGCCCACCGGGCCGGAGCACGCGCAGCACCTCGCGCAGCGCGAGCTCGACGTCCGGAATGTGGTGCAGCACCGCGTGTCCGACGACGAGGTCGACGCTGGCGTCGTCGTACGGGATGGACTCGGCGTCCGCGACCCGGCCCTCGACGTCGAGGCCGAGCCCGGTGCCGTTGCGGACCGCGGCCTCGACCATGCCGGGCGAGAGGTCGGTGACATGACCCTTGGCCGCGACGCCGGCCTGCATCAGGTTGAGCAGGAAGAAGCCGGTGCCGCTGCCGAGCTCCAGCGCCTCGCCGTACGGCCAGCCGGCCACGTCGTGCTCACCGACGGCGGCCACGAACCGGTCGCGCGCGTAGTCGATGCACCGCTGGTCGTAGGAGATCGACCACTTCTCGTCGTAGGTCGACGCCTCCCAGTCGTGGTAGAGCACGTTGGCGAGCTTGGGGTCGGTCCAGGCACGCTGCACCTCGTCGGCGGTGGGGTTCGGGTTCGGCGCGCTCATCGATTCCGGGCCACTCACTTCCCGGTGAAGGTCGCCTTGCCGGGACCGTGCTCGACGAAGGACTCCATGCCGAGTCCGCCGGTCGTCGGTGGCGAACAGCCCGGAGAACTGCAGCCGCTCGAGCTCGAGCCCGGTGGCCAGGTCGGTCTCCAGGCCGCCGTCGACGGCCTCCTTGGCGGCCCGCAGCGCCAGCGCCGGGCCGCCGACGAACCGGGCAGCCATCTCGCGGGCGGCGGCGTAGACCTCGTCGGCCGGCACGACCTTGTCGACCAGCCCGATCTGCAACGCCTCCTGCGCGTCGACGAACCGGCCGGTGAAGATGATGTCCTTCGCCCGCGCCGGCCCGACCAGCCGCGGCAGCCGCTGGGTGCCCCCGGCGCCGGGGATGACGCCGAGCTGGATCTCGGGCTGGCCGAGCTTGGCGTTGTCGCCGCAGACCCGGAAGTCGGCGCACAGCGCCAGCTCGCAGCCGCCGCCCAGGGCGTAGCCGGTGACCGCCGCGACGACCGGCTTCGGGATGCGCGCCACCGCGGTGAACGACGACTGCAGCGCGCCGGAGCGGGCCACCATGTCGGCGTACGTCATCGTCGCCATCTCCTTGATGTCCGCACCGGCCGCGAACACCTTCTCCCCGCCGTAGATGACGACGGCGGCGACGTCGCTGCGCTCGCCTGCCTCGTGGGCCGCCGCGCGGAGCTCCTCCTGCACCTGGACGTTGAGGGCGTTCATCGGCGGCCGGTCCAGCCGGATGGTGCCGATGCCGTCCTCGACCTCGAGCCGGACGAGTGCTGCGTCAGTCATGCGGGTGAGGGTAACGGCCGGGCTCTGCCGGCGTCCCGTCCCCTATCCGCGTGGCCCCCGGTTGCTCGTCCCGATCCGCGGCTCGCGCTCGCCCACCCCCGACGACCGCGGCACGTCGTTCGCCGTCTTCAGCCGCGGCGACGCCGTCGAGCTGTGCCTGCTCGACGACGACGGCGGCCAGCGGGTCGTGCGCCTCACGGACTGCACCCACGACGTGTGGCACGGGTTCGTCGAGGGTGTCCGCCCCGGCCAGCGGTACGGCTACCGGGTGCACGGGCCCTGGGACCCCGGCCACGGGCACCGGTTCAACCCCGCCAAGCTGCTCGCCGACCCGTACGCGCGAGCCCTGCGACGGCGACCTCCGGCTCGACGACGCCGTGCTCGGGCACGACCCGGCGGCCGACGACTCGGTCGCCGACGCCCGCGACTCGGCGCCCTTCGTGCCGCACTCGGTGGTCGTCGACCCGGCGTACGACTGGCAGGGCGACCGGCGGCCGGAGGTGCCGTGGGCGGACACCGTCGTCTACGAGCTGCACGTGACGGGGCTTCACCGCCGCCCACCCGGAGGTGCCCGAGCACCTGCGCGGCACCTACGCCGGGCTCGCCCACCCGGCGGCGGTCGAGCACCTCGTCGGTCTCGGGGTCACCACCGTCGAGCTGCTGCCGGTGCACCACTTCACCAGCGAGCCGGCGCTGCTCCGCCGCGGGAAGGTCAACTACTGGGGCTACAACTCGCTCGGCTTCTTCGCCCCGCACGCCGGCTACTCCGCCGCCGGCTCCCGCGGAGAGCAGGTCGCGAGTTCCGCGACATGGTGCGGGCGCTGCACGCCGCCGGTCTCGAGGTGCTTCCTCGACGTCGTCTACAACCACACCGCCGAGGGCGGCGCGGACGGCCCGGTGCTCTCGCTGGCGCGGCCTGGACAACGCGGCCTACTACCGGCTGCTCGGCGGCCGCGCTACGTCGACGTCACCGGCTGCGGCAACACGCTCGACCTCCGGCACCCGCGGACGCTGGCGATGGTCACCGACTCGCTGCGCTACTGGGTGCAGGAGATGCACGTCGACGGCTTCCGGTTCGACCTCGCGCCGGCGCTGGCCCGCGGCACCGACGCCTTCGAGCAGCACGGCACCTTCCTCAGCGTGCTCGCCCAGGACCCGGTCCTGTCCGCGGTGAAGCTCGTCGCCGAGCCCTGGGACGTCGGCGCGGGCGGCTACCAGCTGGGCGGCTTCCCGGCTCCGTGGGCCGAGTGGAACGACCGCTACCGCGACACGGTCCGGGAGTCCTGGCTGGGCGGCCACGGCTCGGCCTGGAGCCACGTCGGCGGGGTGCGCGACCTGGCCTACCGGCTGGCGGGGTCGTCGGACCTGTTCGAGAGCCGCGCGGACCGCTGGCGTCGGTGAACTTCGTGACGGCGCACGACGGGTTCACGCTGCACGACCTGGTCTCCTACGACCGCAAGCACAACGAGGCCAACGGCGAGGACAACCGGGACGGCACCGACAACAACCACAGCTGGAACGGCGGGGTCGAGGGCAGCACCGACGACCCGGAGGTGCTCGCGCTGCGGCGACGGCTGATGCGCAACCTGCTCGACGACCCTGCTGGTCTCCACCGGTGTCCCGATGCTCACCGCCGGCGACGAGTCGGGTCGCACCCAGCACGGCAACAACAACGCCTACTGCACCGACGACGAGTCGTCCTGGCTGTCGTGGGACCACGCGCCGTGGCAGCAGGACCTGCTCGCCTGGACCCGGGCACTGCTCGCCCTGCGCCGGGACAACCCGGTTCTGCGCCACGACGAGTTCTTCGAGGGACGGCCGGCCCATGCCGACGGCATCAAGGACCTCGCGTGGTTCGGCACCGACGGCCAGGAGATGACGCCCGAGCGGTGGTTCGCCCACGACCTGCGGGTGCTCGGCCTCTACCTGTCGGCCGAGCCTGCGGCGGACCTCGAGGCCGCGCCCCTCGCTGCTCGTGCTGGTCAACTCCGGCCGCGGCGCCACCGAATTCCGGCTGCCGGGGCCGCCGTGGGGCTCGACGTACGACGTGCTGCTCGACACCTCCACCGAGCGGCCGGCACCGGGCCCGACGTACGGGCACGGCACCGAGGTCGAGCTCGGGCCGCACAGCGCCCAGGTCCTCGCCGCCCGCCGCCCCTGACCCCAGCTGCTTGAGGAGGGGGCCGGAACCGGGCTACCGCAGGTCGCCGGAGTCCATCCCGGCGGACTCGGCCGGCAGGGTGGCCAGGCCGAGCTCGGCCGGGGTGGCGACCAGCCGGTGGTGCGGCACGACCCGTGCGGTGTAGCCGAACGGACCCGGCCGGTCGAGGGTGATGGTGCCGACGTACCGGTGCCGGCCTCCCTCGTAGGCCTCCTCGTGGCGCATCGAGACCGCGGACGACCCGGTGATCTGGTCGTTCTCGTCGACCCGGCCGTGGACGACCTGGACGGCGACGTCCTCCGGCGAGAGCTGGCCGAGGGACACGAACGCCCGCACCTCGAGGGTGCTGCCGACCTCCGGCGCGTCCGCGACGCCGCCGGTCTCGACGTGGTCGACCCGGACGGTCGGCCACGCGGCGCGGACCCGGCGCTTCCAGGCCGCCAGCTCGCGGGCACCGACGAAACCGCCGTCGAGGTCGCGCGGCCGAGCGGAACGCCGGCGCGTAGAGGCCGAGCACGTAGTCGCGCACCATCCGGGTGGCGAGCACCTGCGGCCCGAGGGTCTGCAGGGTGTGCCGCACCATCTCGATCCAGCGGGCCGGCAGGCCGTCCGCGTCGCGGTCGTAGAACAGCGGCGCGACGGTCTTCTCGAGCAGCTCGTAGAGCGCGGCCGCCTCGAGGTCGTCGCGGTGGTCCGGGTCGGTGACGCCGTCGGCGGTCGGGATGGCCCAGCCGTTGTGGCCGTCGTACATCTCGTCCCACCACCCGTCGAGCACCGACAGGTTGAGGCAGCCGTTCAGCGCCGCCTTCATGCCCGACGTGCCGCAGGCCTCGAGCGGGCGCAACGGGTTGTTCAGCCACACGTCGCAGCCCGGGTAGAGCTTCTGGGCCATCGCGATGTCGTAGTTGGGCAGGAAGATGATCCGGTCGCGCACGCCGGCCTGGTCGGCGAACCGCACGAGCTCCTGGATCAGCTTCTTGCCGCCGTCGTCGGCCGGGTGCGCCTTGCCGGCGATGACGATCTGGATCGGCCGCTCCGGGTGGCGCAGCAGCGCGGTCAGCCGCTCCTGGTCGCGCAGCATGAGGGTGAGGCGCTTGTACGACGGCACGCGGCGCGCGAAGCCGATGGTGAGCACGTCCGGGTCGAGGATCTTGTCGACCCAGCCGAGCTCTGCCTCGCTGGCGCCGCGCTGCACCCAGGACTGCCGGACCCGGCGCCGCGCGTCGGCCACCAGCCGGGCACGCAGCAGGCCGCGGACCGCCCAGATGTCGGCGTCCGGGACCCGCGCCACGTCGTCCCAGGACGCCAGGTCGGTCGGGCTCTCGACGATCTCCGGCCCGGCCATCCCCAGGACCTCGCGGTGCCACCCAGGTCGGCGCGTGCACGCCGTTGGTGATGTAGCCGATCGGCACCTCGGGCTCGTCGAAACCCGGCCACAGCCGGGAGAACATCCCGCGGGCGACGTGGCCGTGCAGCTCGGAGACGCCGTTGGCCCGCTGGGCGAGGCGGAAGCCCATCACCGCCATGTTGAAGACGCTGGGGTCGCCGCCGTCGTAGTCCTCGGCCCCCAGGGCGAGCACCCGCTCGACCGGGATGCCCGGGACAGCGTTGTCGCCGCCGAAGTGCTGCTCGACGAGGTCCTTCGCGAACCGGTCGATACCGGCGGGAACCGGGGTGTGGGTGGTGAACAGGGTGGCCGCCCGGGCCGCCTCGACGGCCTCGTCGAAGGTCAGCCCGTGGTCCTCGATCAGCTCGCGGATGCGCTCGACGCCGAGGAACCCGGCGTGGCCCTCGTTGGTGTGGAAGACGTCCGGCGCCGGGGCACCGGTCAGCCGGCTGTAGGCACGCAGCGCCCGGACGCCGCCGATGCCCAGCAGCATCTCCTGGAGCAGCCGGTGCTCGCTGCCCCCGCCGTAGAGGCGGTCGGTGACGTCGCGCTCGGCCGGCTCGTTGTCCTCGACGTCGGAGTCGAGCAGCAGCAGCGGCACCCGCCCGACCTGCGCCTTCCACACCTGGGCGGTCAGGTGCCGGCCGCCGGGCAGGCCGACCGTGACCTTGAGCGCGCTGCCGTCGGCCTCGCGCAGCAGCGAGATCGGCAGGCCGTCGGGGTCGAGCACCGGGTAGCGCTCCTGCTGCCAGCCCTCCCGCGAGAGCGACTGCGCGAAGTAGCCGGACCGGTAGAGCAGCCCGACGCCGACGATCGGTACGCCGAGGTCGGACGCGGCCTTGAGGTGGTCGCCGGCCAGGATGCCCAGGCCGCCGGAGTACTGCGGCAACGCGGCGGTGATGCCGTACTCGGGCGAGAAGTACGCAATTGCACCAGGTACCGCCTCGGCAGCGGCGCCGTCGGCCGCCGACGCGACCATGCCCTGGTACCAGCGGTCGCCCTCGAGGTAGGCCCGCAGGTCCGCGGCCGCTGCGTCGACCCGGCGTACGACGTCGGGGTCCGCGGCCAGCGCCGCCAGCCGCTCCGGGCCGAGCGCGCCCAGCAGCTGCACCGGGTCGCCACCCACCTGCTCCCAGAGCACCGGGTCCAGGCTCTCGAACAGATCCTGGCTCCCGGTGTCCCAGCACCAGCGCAGGTTGAGGGCGAGCTCGCCGAGGGGGTCGAGCGCCGGGGGCAGCACGGTGCGGACGGTGAACCGTCGGATGGCCTTCACCGGCCGGAGGATACTGGTCCGGCCGGGTGCCACGGCACGCGCTGCCCGCGCTGCGGACGCCGTCGGCCCTGGTGTGTGCAGCACCCGGGTTCGTGGGTAGGTTCGGCGTCAATGATCGGACGCATCCCCATCCTGGACGTGCAGCCCGCCGAGGCCTGCGGTCGCTGGCCGGCCAAGGCCGTCGTCGGCGAGACCTTCACGGTCTCGGCGACGGTCTTCCGCGAGGGCCACGACATGGTCAACGCGGACGTCGTGCTGCGCGACGCCAAGGGCCGCAAGGGTCCGTTCACCCCGATGACGCCCGGCGCTCCCGGCACCGACCGCTGGTCGGCCGAGGTCACGCCGACCAGCGAGGGCCGCTGGACCTTCGCGGTCGAGGCGTGGAGCGACCCGGTCGCCACCTGGCACCACGACGCGACCATCAAGATCGAGGCCGGTGTCGACGTCGAGCTGATGCTCGAGGAGGGCGCGCGGGTGCTCGAGCGGGCGGCCGCCGCGCGACCGGCGTCCGGACGGCGGGCCCTGGTCGACGCCGCGACCGCGCTGCGCGACACCTCACGCCCGGTCCCGGCCCGGCTCGCCGCGGCCGACGCCCGCGAGGTGCTCGCGACCCTGCGCGAGCAGCCGCTGCGCGACTTCGTCACCTCCAGCGACCGGATGCCGCTGTGGGTCGACCGCGAGCGGGCGCTGTTCGGCAGCTGGTACGAGTTCTTCCCCCGTTCCGAGGGAGCGGCGAAGGACAAGAGCGGGGTCCTGCGCTCCGGCACCTTCCGGACGGCCGCGGCCCGGCTGCCCGCGGTCGCGGCGATGGGCTTCGACGTCGTCTACCTGCCGCCGATCCACCCGATCGGCACCACCAACCGCAAGGGCCCGAACAACACCCTGACCCCCGGCCCGGACGACGTCGGCTCGCCGTGGGCGATCGGCTCGCCCGAGGGCGGCCACGACGCGATCCACCCGGACCTCGGTACGGAGAAGGACTTCGCGGCCTTCGTGAAGAAGACGACCGACCTCGGGATGGAGGTCGCGCTCGACCTCGCCCTGCAGGCCACCCCGGACCATCCCTGGGTCACGTCGCACCCGGAGTGGTTCACCGAGCTCGCCGACGGCTCGATCGCCTACGCCGAGAACCCGCCCAAGAAGTACCAGGACATCTACCCGGTCAACTTCGACCGCGACCCCGAGGGCATCTACGCCGAGGTGCTGCGGATCGTCCGGAAGTGGATGGACCTCGGTGTCCGGATCTTCCGGGTCGACAACCCGCACACCAAGCCGGTCGCGTTCTGGGAGTGGCTGCTCGGCGAGGTGCGCAAGACCGATCCCGATGTCCTCTTCCTCGCCGAGGCGTTCACCCGGCCGGCGATGATGCAGACCCTGGCCCGGGTCGGGTTCCACCAGAGCTACACCTACTTCACCTGGCGCAACGAGAAGTGGGAGCTCGAGGAGTACCTCACCGAGCTGTCCCAGCAGACGGCGCACTTCCTGCGGCCCAACTTCTTCGTCAACACCCCCGACATCCTGCACGCCTACCTGCAGTACGGCGGCCCTCCGGCGTTCCGGATCCGGGCCGCTCTCGCCGCGACTCTCTCGCCGACGTGGGGCGTCTACTCCGGCTTCGAGCTGTTCGAGCACGTCGCGGTCCGGCCTGGCAGCGAGGAGTACCTCGACACCGAGAAGTTCCAGCTCCGCCCGCGCAACTGGGCGGCCGCCGAGGCCGAGGGCCGCAGTCTCGCGCCGTACCTCACCAGGCTGAACGAGCTCCGCCGCAAGCACCCGGCGCTGCAGCGGCTGCGCAACCTGCGCTTCCACGCCACCGACAGCGACCAGATCATCTGCTACAGCAAGGGCGCGTTCGGCGCCGACGGCGATGGCGATGGCGATGGCGGCGTCCAGGACTGCCTCATCGTCGTGGTGAACCTCGATCCGCACGGGGCCCGCGAGACGACGGTGCGGCTGGACATGCCGGCACTGGGGATGGAGTGGGACGACACCATGGCCGTGCACGACGAGATCGGTGGCGGTAGCTACGTCTGGGGGCAGGCGAACTACGTACGGCTGGACCCGTTCCACGAGCCGGCCCACGTGTTCCGGGTGGAGCGCCGGGGACGCGCCGCCGTGGCGGGTGCGGGCCCGTGACCGAGGCGACGGCCGACCGATCGCCCTTCGCCCCGCTCGTCCAAGACAACGTCGCGATCGACAACTTCGCGGATCTGCCCGACGAGGAGCGCGACCCGCACTGGTACAAGCGCGCCGTCTTCTACGAGGTGCTGGTGCGGTCCTTCAAGGACAGCAACGGTGACGGCAACGGTGACCTGCTGGGCCTGATGGAGAAGCTGGACTACCTGCACTGGCTCGGCGTCGACTGCATCTGGCTGCCGCCCTTCTTCCGGTCCCCGCTGCGGGACGGCGGCTACGACGTCTCGGACTACACCGACGTGCTGCCCGAGTTCGGCACCATCGGCGACTTCGTGGAGTTCGTCGACGCCGCGCACGCCCGAGGCATCCGGGTGATCATCGACTTCGTCATGAACCACACGTCGGACCAGCACCCGTGGTTCCAGGCGTCCCGCACCGACCCGGACGGCCCGTTCGGCGACTTCTACGTCTGGGCCGACACCGACGAGGCCTACGCCGACGCCCGCATCATCTTCGTCGACACCGAGTCGTCGAACTGGACGTTCGACCCGGTGCGAAAGCAGTACTTCTGGCACCGCTTCTTCAGCCACCAGCCGGACCTCAACTTCGAGAACCCCCGGGTCCAGGAAGCGGTGATCGAGGCGCTGAAGTTCTGGCTCGACCTGGGCATCGACGGGTTCCGTCTGGACGCGGTCCCCTACCTGTTCGAGGAGGAGGGCACCAACTGCGAGAACCTCCCCGCGACGCACGACTTCCTCAAGCGGGTGCGCAAGGAGGTCGACGCGCAGTACCCCGACCGGGTGATGCTCTGCGAGGCCAACCAGTGGCCCGGCGACGTCGTGGAGTACTTCGGCCAGGACGGCGACGAGTGCCAGATGGCCTTCCACTTCCCGGTGATGCCCCGGCTGTTCATGGGCGTCCGTCGCGAGTCGCGCTACCCGATCTCGGAGATCATGGCCCAGACGCCGGCGATCCCGGACAGCTGCCAGTGGGGAATCTTCCTGCGCAACCACGACGAGCTCACCCTCGAGATGGTGACCGACGAGGAACGCGACTACATGTGGGGCGAGTACGCCAAGGACCCCCGGATGAAGGCGAACATCGGCATCCGCCGCCGGCTGGCACCGCTGCTGGACAACGACTACAACCAGCTCGAGCTGTTCACCGCCCTGCTGTTGTCGCTGCCCGGTTCGCCGGTCCTCTACTACGGCGACGAGATCGGCATGGGGGACAACATCTGGCTCGGTGACCGCGACGGCGTGCGCACCCCGATGCAGTGGACCCCGGACCGCAATGCCGGCTTCTCCACCAGCAACCCGGGGCAGCTGTTCCTGCCGGTGATCATGGACCCGATCTACGGCCACCAGGTGACCAACGTCGAGGCCCAGCTGGCCAGCTCGACATCACTGCTGCACTGGACCCGGCGGATGATCGAGGTGCGCAAGCAGAACCCGGCGTTCGGCCTGGGCACCTGGGAGGACCTCGGCGGCTCCAACCCGAGCGTCCTGTCGTTCGTCCGCGCCTTCGGCGACGACGTCGTGCTGTGCGTGAACAACCTGTCGCGCTTCCCGCAGCCGGTCGAGCTGGACCTGCGACGGTGGGAGGGCTGCCGGCCCATCGAGCTGCTCGGCACCGTGCACTTCCCGCTGATCGGAGAGCTGCCGTACCTGTTGACCCTGGCTGGACACGGGTTCTACTGGTTCCGACTGACGCAGCCGGAAGGAGCGCTCTGATGTCTGCCCCGGACCAGCCCGGCACGCCAGGTCGGGTCGACCTGACCGGATATCTCGGCCTCCAGCGATGGTTCGCCGGGAAGGGCCGGGCCTGGCAGGTCACCGGCGTCGCCACCGTCGGCGAGCTGGCGCCCGGCGTACGCATCGACACCGTGACCATCGCCTACGACGACGGCGAGACCGAGACCTACCAGCTGCCGATGTCCGCCTACGACGAGGTGCAGGAGCACCTCGCGCACGCCCTGGTCGGCGAGGAGACCGGCGCGGACGGCCGGCGTAGGCACCTCTACGACGCCCTGCAGGACAAGGACGCCACGGTGCACTGGATCGCCGGCATCGCCGGCGAGCGCACCGAGCCGGGACTCGCCTTCCACCGCGACCCGAGCGTCGACGAGCTGCCGCCCGGCGGCCCGTCGATCGTGGTCGGCGCCGAGCAGAGCAACACCTCGGTGATCTTCGGGGACACGGTGATCCTCAAGGTGTTCCGGAAGGTCTCGCCCGGCCTCAACCCGGACATCGAGGTGCACTCGGCCCTCGCCTCGGCCGGCAGCACGCACATCGCCTCCCTCCTCGGCTGGCTGGAGGGCGAGTGGACCGACCCCGCCGGTGAGCGCACGACGGCGAGCCTGGCGATGGCGCAGACGTACCTCAAGGGCGCCACCGAGGGCTGGGAGCTCGCCCTCACCAGCGTCCGCGACCTCTACGCCGAGGCCGACCTGCACGCCGACGAGGTCGGCGGGGACTTCGCCGGGGAGGCGAAGCGCCTGGGCGCGGCCACCGCCGAGGTCCACGCGGCTCTTGCGGCGACCCTGCCCACCGGCCGGCTGGAGGGCAAGGAGCTCGCCGCCGTGGCCGAGGGCATGCGCAGCCGGCTGGACCGCGCAGCTGCCGAGGTCACCGAGCTGGAGCCCTACGTCGAGGCGCTGCGCGCAGCCTTCGACGACGTCGCCGCGCTCGACGAGCCCCTCGAGGTGCAACGGGTGCACGGCGACTTCCACCTGGGCCAGGTGATGCGCACGCTGGACGGCTGGAAGCTGCTGGACTTCGAGGGCGAGCCGGCCCGCCCGCTGGCCGAGCGCCGAGGCCTCGAGTCGCCGATCAAGGACGTCGCGGGCATGCTGAGGTCCTTCGACTACGCCGCACGTCACCTGCTCGCAGACCATCCGAGCGACCCTCAGCGCGAGTACCGCGCCACCGAGTGGGCGGAGCGGAACCGGATCGCCTTCTGTGCCGGGTACGCCGGGACGGGCGGCCCCGACCCGCGCAGCCAGCCCGTCCTGCTGCGGGCGTTCGAGACCGACAAGGCGGTCTACGAGGTCCTCTACGAGGCCCGCAACCGACCCACCTGGTTGCAGATCCCGATGGCGGCGATCCGCAGGCTTGCCGGCTCCGACGGCGCATCGAACGAGAGAGGCTGACCTCCATGAGCAACCGCCCCCCGGCCGGTGCTCCGACACCGGCCCACGCCACTCCCGGCACGAGCGGCACCGCGAGCACCGGCGCGCGCAGCGGCACGGCCCCGGTGGCCCTGCCGGTGCCCGACGAGGAGCTGCACCGGATCGTGTCCGGCGTCCACCACGACCCGCACTCGCTGCTCGGCCCGCACCCGCACGACGGTGGCGTCACGGTGCGCACCCTGCGTCCGTGGGCCACGGCGGTGACGGTGCTGGTCGGCTCCGACCGCCACGAGATGCGGCACGAGAGCTACGGCGTGTGGGTCGCTGTCCTGCCCTTCGCGCAGGTCCCCGACTATCGGCTCGACGTGGCCTACGACGGCCCGCCGCGCACGGTCGACGACCCCTACCGGTTCCTGCCGACCCTCGGCGAGATCGACCTGCACCTGATCGGCGAGGGACGCCACGAGGAGCTGTGGCGCGTCCTGGGTGCCCACACCCGCTCGTACGACGGCCTCGCCGGCACCGTGACCGGGACGTCGTTCGCAGTCTGGGCGCCCAGCGCGCAGGGCGTGCGGCTCAGCGGCGACTTCAACTACTGGGACGGCCGGGCCCACCCGATGCGGGCGATGGGCTCGACCGGCGTCTGGGAGCTGTTCGTCCCGAGCATCGGCGACGGCACCCACTACAAGTTCGAGGTACTCGGCAAGGACGGCGTGTGGCGGCAGAAGGCGGACCCGGTCGCCTTCCGCGCCGAGGTCCCGCCGGCCACCGCGTCCGTCGTGTTCACCCCGTCCTACGAGTGGGGCGACGACGCGTGGCTGCGCGAGCGCGCCGGGCGCGACCCGCTCGCCTCCCCGATGAGCACCTACGAGGTGCACCTCGGGTCGTGGCGGCAGGGCCTGTCCTACCGCGAGCTGGCCGAGCAGCTCGTCGGGCACGTGACGTACCTCGGGTTCACCCATGTCGAGCTGATGCCGGTCGCGGAGCACCCGTTCGGCGGCTCGTGGGGCTACCAGGTGTCGTCGTATTTCGCGCCGACCTCGCGGTTCGGCAGCCCGGACGACTTCCGGTTCCTCGTCGACACCCTGCACCAGGCCGGCATCGGCGTGATCGTCGACTGGGTCCCGGCGCACTTCCCCAAGGACGCCTGGGCCTTGGCCAACTTCGACGGCACCGCCTTGTACGAGCATCCCGATCCTCGGCGCGGCGAGCAGAAGGACTGGGGCACCTTCGTCTTCAACTTCGGGCGCACCGAGGTGCGCAACTTCCTGGTCGCCAACGCGCTCTACTGGTTCGAGGAGTTCCACATCGACGGCCTGCGCGTCGACGCGGTCGCCTCGATGCTCTACCTCGACTACTCCCGCGAGGAAGGCGAGTGGGCACCCAACGAGTTCGGCGGCCGCGAGAACCTCGAAGCCGTGTCGTTCCTGCAGGAGGTCAACGCGACGGCGTACCGCCGGGTCCCCGGGATCGTCATGATCGCCGAGGAGTCGACCGCCTGGCCGGGTGTCACCCGTCCCACCCACCTCGGCGGCCTCGGCTTCGGGTTCAAGTGGAACATGGGCTGGATGCACGACTCGCTGGACTACATGGCCAACGAGCCGATCTACCGGCAGTACCACCACCACCAGCTGACGTTCTCCCTCGTCTATGCCTACTCCGAGAACTACGTGCTGCCGATCAGCCACGACGAGGTCGTGCACGGTAAGGGTTCGCTGCTGCGCAAGATGCCCGGCGACCGCTGGCAGCAGCTGGCGAACCTGCGCGCCTACCTGGCGTTCATGTGGGCCCACCCCGGCAAGCCACTGATCTTCATGGGCTCGGAGTTCGGCCAGGAGTCGGAGTGGGCCGAGTCGCGGTCGCTGGACTGGTGGCTCACCGACAACCCTGACCACCGTGGCGTGCAGACTTTGGTGCACGACCTCAACCGGGTCTACGCCGAGAGCCGCTCGCTGTGGTCGCGCGACTCCGACCCGGGCGGCTTCGGCTGGATCGACGCGAACGACGCGAGCAACAACGTGTTCTCGTTCCTCCGCAACGGCGACGACGGGTCCGTGCTGGCCTGCATCGCCAACTTCTCCGCGATCCCGCACGAGGGCTACCGGATCGGCCTTCCCCACTCGGGGCGCTGGGACGAGGTGCTCAACACCGACGCAGAGGCGTACGTCGGCAGCGGCGTCGGCAACCTGGGTGGCGTAGACGCCCAGGGCGAGGGATGGCACGGTCAGCCGGCCTCCGCGACCCTGCGTGTCCCGCCCCTGGGCACGGTCTGGCTGCGCCGCCAGCCCTGACCCATGCCTCCCGGAGTCGACCACGTAAAGCATGCTGGCGGACGCCACAACATGCCTGCATGCGTGATGTCGCGTCTGCCAGCGTGATGCGGGCTGCCGAGGTGGGAGCCGTCAGCCTCGTCTACGAGACTCACTCGACGACGCTGGACAACGAGGCGGGCATCGCGACCGGATGGCTGCCGGGCGAGCTGGCGCCGTCCGGGATCGAGAACGCCCGCGCGCTGGGTGCTCGGCGGCGCGACGACGGGCTCGACGTGGTCATCTCCTCGGACCTGCGCCGCGCGGTGCAGACCGTCGAGATCGCCTTCGAGGGCTGTCCCGTGCCGCGTCGTACCGACGTCCGGCTGCGCGAGTGCGACTACGGAGACCTGAACGGCGCACCGGTCGAGGTAGTGCACGCCGAGCGGCTCCGACGGGTCGAGGAGCCTTACCCAGGCGGCCAGAGCTACCGCGAGGTCACGGCCGGGGTGCGCGCGCTGCTCGACGAGCTGCGGCGGGACCTGCCGGACGGCCGGGTGCTGCTGGTCGGCCATGCAGCAACCCGGTACGCCCTCGACCACCTGCTCAAGGGGCGCCCGCTCGAGACGGCGGTCGTCGCGCCGTTCTCCTGGCAGCCGGGCTGGGAGTACGTCCTCGGCGAGCAGCTGCCCTAGGCCGGCGTGCTCGACCGTCCCGCCGCACTCCCCTCCGTCGAAGCGCTCACCGACATGCGTCCCGCGGCAACGACCTGTGGGGCCGCGACCGGTCACGAAGCGATGCGTTTGCGCCGGAGTCAGGAGGAGACAAGGAGGCGACAGTCCCCTACCGATCCGATCGGAGCTCCGATGAACACCCGCACCATCGCCATCCTGGCCCTCGTCATCGCTGTCATCCTCGTCATCGTCCTGTTCGTGGTCTAACCGCACCGACCGACGCCGAAGGCCGCGCCTCCCCTACGGGAGGTGCGGCCTTCGGCGTCGGGAGGACGGCGTCAGAACAGCGCGTTGGCCAACGCGGTGCGTGCCTTGGCGACCCGGTCGTCCTGGTTGCCGACGAGCTCGAACAGCCCCACGAGATGGGTACGGGCCGCGTCGCGGTCGTCACCGGAGAGCCGGCGGACCAGGTCGAGCAGCCGGGCGAACGCGTCCTCGACGTGACCGCCGAGCAGGTCGAGGTCGGCAGCAGCGGTCTGGGCGGCGACGTCGTCGGGCCGTTCGGCTGCGACCTTTCGCGCCCCGGTCGGGTCGAGCCCCTGGGTCCGCCGCAGCAGCTCCACCTGGCCGAGGCCGGCCTGCGCCTCGGCGTCACCCGGCGCGTCGGAGAGCAGAGCGCGGTAGGCAGCAGCTGCGGCGTCGAGGTCGCCGCGCTCGATCGCGTCGTAGGCCTCGTCCCACCGCGGGTCGACCTCGGGCTCGGTCGCGGTCTCCTCGGCCGGCGCGTCGCCGACCTGGATGCGCCCGGTGACCCCGTTGGCCTCCGCGACCCGGAGCAGCTCGTCGAGGTACTGGCGTACCTGAGCCTCGGGCAGGGCGCCCTGGAACAGGGGGACGGGCTGCCCCTTCACGACGGCGAACACCGCCGGGATGCTCTGCACCTGGAACGCCTCACCCAGCCTCGGGTTGGCGTCCAGGTCGACCTTCGCCAGCAGCCACCGGCCGGCGTCAGCGGCGGCGAGCCGCTCGAGGATCGGGCTCAGCTGCTTGCACGGACCGCACCAGTCGGCCCAGAAGTCGATCACCACCGGCACCGTCATCGACTGGTCGACGACGGCCTGGAAGTCGGCCTCGCCGACGTCGACGACCACGCCGGGCACCGTGGACGCAGCCGCTGGGCCGTCGGCGCCGGCGGCCGGACCTGCCGGCGCTGACCGCGGGGCGAGCGCGGCGAGATCGACCGCGCCGTAGGGGTTGATGCTCGGCTGGGTCATGACACCAGGGTAGGTGACCCTAGAAGCGCGCGGGCTCGCGGTAGTCGCCCCACTCGCCGCGCAGGGCGTCGCAGATCTCGCCGAGGGTGGCCTCGGCCCGGGCGGCGTCCAGCATGGCCGGGACCATGTTGCCGTCGGTGCGGGCGACCTCGACCATCCGGGCCAGTGCGGCCTCGACCGTCCCCACGTCCCGACCGGCCTTGCGCTGCGCCAGGACCCGGTTCTGCTCGCGCTCGACCTCGTGGCTGACCCGCAGGATCTCCAGCGGCTCCTCGACGGTCTTGGTGTGCACGTTGACACCGACGATCTTCTTCTCGCCCTTCTCCAGGGCGGTCTGGTAGACGAAGGCGGCCTCGGCGATCTCGGACATGAACCAGCCGTCCTCGATGCCGCGGAGCAGTCCGGAGGTGATGGAGCCGTCCGAGCCCATCTCCCGGATCCGGGCGAAGACCGCCTCGGCCTCGGCCTCGATCCGGTCGGTCAGCGCCTCGACGTACCAGGAGCCACCGAGCGGGTCGGCGACGTTGACGACTCCGATCTCCTCCATGATCACCTGCTGGGTCCGCAGCGCGATCTCCGCTGCCTTCTCGCTCGGCAGCGCCAGCACCTCGTCCAGGGCGTTGGTGTGCAGTGAGTTCGTCCCGCCGAGGACCGCGGCCAGAGCTTCGACCGCGGTCCGGACGATGTTGTTGTCCGGCTGCTGGGCGGTCAGCGACACCCCCGCGGTCTGGGTGTGGAACCGCAGCCACTGCGCCTTCTCGGACTTCGCGCCGTAGACGTCGCGCAGCCAGCGGGCCCAGATCCGCCGAGCCGCCCGGAACTTCGCGATCTCCTCGAAGAAGTCCAGGTGCGAGTCGAAGAAGAAGGACAGGCCGGGGGCGAAGTCGTCGACGTCCAGACCGCGGGACAGGCCGAGCTCGACGTAGCCGAAGCCGTCGGCCAGGGTGAACGCCAGCTCCTGCGCGGCCGTCGAGCCGGCCTCCCGGATGTGGTAGCCGGAGACCGACAGCGGCTTGTACGCCGGGATGTGCTCGACGCAGTACTCCATCAGGTCACCGATCAGCCGCAGGTGCGGCTCCGGCGGGAACAGCCACTCCTTCTGCGCGATGTACTCCTTGAAGATGTCGGTCTGCAACGTCCCGTTGAGCACCGAGAGGTCGACGCCCTGCCGCTCGGCGGCCACCAGGTACATGCAGAACACCGGCACCGCCGGACCGCTGATCGTCATCGAGGTCGTGACTTCCCCCAGCGGGATGGCGCCGAAGAGGACCTCCATGTCGACCGCCGAGTCGATGGCCACCCCGCAGTGGCCAACCTCGCCGAGGGACTGCGGGTCGTCCGAGTCCCGACCCATCAGGGTCGGCATGTCGAACGCCACCGAGAGCCCGCCCCCGCCCGCGGCCAGGATCATCTTGTAGCGCTCGTTGGTCTGCGCTGCGTTGCCGAACCCGGCGAACTGCCGGATCGTCCAGGACCGCCCGCGGTAGCCGGTCGGGTACAGCCCCCGGGTGAACGGGTACTCCCCCGGCCAGCCGATCCGCTCGAAGTCCTCGACGGAGTCCCCCGGACGCGGGCCGTAGACCGGTTCGACCTGGACACCGGACAGCGTGGTGAAGTCCGCCTCCCGCACCCGGGACGCGTCGTACCGGCGCTGCCAGCGCTCACGACCCTGCTCGATCTCGTTGGCGTCCACCACGCGGCTCCTCGCACCCGGAAGGGCGGTTCTGGCAGGACGGTCGGGCGTCGATGTGACACCCAGCAGCCAGGAGGCCGGCGCACCGTCATGCCGATTGGTGCTCCGAGCGTACCCGCCCTGGGCCTACTCTCGGTCGGGTGGAGAGGGGCAGCCGGGACCCCGCGCAGAACGGGCAGGCACGAAGGTGAACCGAGCAGCGCGGTGCTGCGTCCTCGGTTCATGGCTGGCGTCATGGTGACCGCGGGTGCACCCCGCGCGCAGGGCGTCGCGGCGGCCGCCGCGGTCTCCCGGGAGGAAGCCGCCCGCCTGCTCTGGAACCAGCACTACGGCCCGCTCGCCGGCTGGTGCGCCTCCCTGGTCGGCGACCGCGACGCGGCCCACGACATCGCCTCGGAGGCGTTCACCCGGCTGCTGTCCCGGTGGTTCACCGTGCACGACCCCAAGGGCTACCTCTACGTCACGGCCAGCAACCTGGTCCGCGACCGTTGGCGGCGGGAGCAGCGTGACCGCCGCCTGCAGAGCCGGCTCGAAGAGGTCACCCCGATGTCGACGCCCGCCAGCGACCCGTGGCTGCGCGACCTCGTCGAGCGCCTGCCGGACCGCCTGCGCACCCCTGTCCTGCTCCACTACTACGCCGACATGAGCGTCGCCGAGGTCGCCGCGGCGCTGCACAAGCCCGAAGGAACCATCAAGCGCATGCTGTTCGACGCCCGCGCCCGGCTGGCCGGCTGGCTGGTGTCCGACCGATGACGACGCCGCACTCCGGCCGGAGGATCGAGCCGCTCCCGCCACCCCCGGGAGGCTTCGACGCCGTGCTCAACCGGGCCAGGGCCCGACGCCACCGCCGGCTCACCGCGGTGACCGGCGTCGCTACCGTCTTCCTGGCCGGCATCATGGGCGGCCTGGCGATGGGCGGCGGGGTGTCGGGCGTTCAGGACAGCATCATCTCGGCCGCCACCGGCCGCGGTCTCGGTGGCGACGACGTCCCCGCCCCGACACCCTCGGAGAGCATCGACCAGCCGGCGTCGTCGACGAGCACGCCGGACGCGAGCCGCACCTCCCCGGCCTCCGCCCCAGCGTCACGAGCACCCCCGTCCGCCGGCTGCAGGTCCGCGGCCGGGTGGTCGACGGCGACGGCGACCCGGTGGGCGGCCTGTTCGTCTACACCGGCACGGTGTCGGCCAAGGTCTTCGTGCCCACCTCGGCGACACCCGCGGCGATCACCAGCGTCCGCGGGACCTACTCCGTGCCGTGCACCGGCGGCCCGGTGCTGATCACGTCCTGGCAGCTGAGCCTGCCGCAAGGGCTCTACGCCGACGGCCAGTGGGCCGCAACGCTGGTGAAGAAGCTGGACTGCGCGTACGACGCGCCGCGGAAGGTCACCGAGGTCTCGCCCGGGGCCACGATCATGGGCGACGTCATCACCGACGCCGCCTGCGCGGACGACGAGTTCCCGATGTGGCTGTGGCTGGGCGGCCAGCGGACGACCGCCGTTCGACTGAGTCAGCTCAACAGCGGCGACGGTTACCTCGTCTCCGGCCTGCCGAAGGGCACCCACGTCCTCACCGCCCGGGGCGCCCGGACGAAGGTCACCGTGGGGGCTTCCGGAACAGTCCGGCAGAACGTCGAGGTGCCCTGCCCCGGCGCGCCGACGGACGTGCCCCCGTCGAGCCCGTCGCCGACGGTGACTCCGGAGCCGACCGTCACGCCGTCGGAGACCGAGCCACCGGCCCTCCCGTCGTCGACGCCGTGAAGCAGCCCGGCGCCCGCTAGCCCCCGGTGAGGCCGTCCAGCAGGCGGTCGGCGGCGGTGTACGGATCGGTGCGCCCGGCGACGACGTCGGCTGCCAGGGCGTCCAGGCCCTGCTCGCCTCCGCGCGCCCGCAGGTCCCCGACCCGCGCCCGCAGCGCGGTGAGGGCGATCGTCTGCACCTCGTCGGCGGCCCGATGCAGGCGCCGCTCGTGCAGGGCGCCGGTCTCCTCGAGCCAGCCGCGGTGCTTGTCCAGCGCGGCGACCACCTCGTCGATGCCCTCGCTCCGGGCGGCGACCGTCTTCACGATCGGCGGCCGCCAGTCTCCGGGACCTCGGCTCTCACCGAGGGTGAGCATGTGCCGCAGCTCGCGGACGGCGGCGTCCGCCCCGTCGCGGTCGGCCTTGTTGACGACGTACACGTCGCCCACCTCGAGGATCCCGGCCTTTGCCGCCTGGATCGCGTCTCCCATCCCCGGTGCCAGCAGGACCACGGTGGTGTCCGCGAGCCGGGCCACCTCGACCTCCGACTGGCCGACCCCCACGGTCTCGACGAGGACGACGTCGCAGCCCGCGGCGTCCAGGACCCGCAGCGCCTGCGGCGTCGACCAGGCGAGGCCGCCGAGGTGCCCGCGGCTGGCCATCGAGCGGATGTAGACGTCCCGGTCGAGCGCGTGGTCCTGCATCCGCACGCGGTCGCCGAGCAGCGCGCCACCGGAGAACGGGGACGACGGGTCGACGGCCAGCACCCCCACCCGCTTGCCCTGACCGCGGTAGGCAGTGACCAGGGCGTTGGTGGTCGTCGACTTGCCGACCCCGGGGGCGCCGGTGAGCCCGATGACGGTCGCCCTGCCGCCGTACGGCGTGAGGGCAGCCATCGCCTCCCGCAGCAGCGGTGAGGCGTCCTCGACCAGCGAGATGAGTCGCGCCACGGAACGCGCGTCCCCCTCACGCGCACGCGCCACCAGCGCGCCGACGTCCGGCGCAGTGCTCATCGGTCGGCTCAGACCGCTGCCTGGGCGCCCGGGACGCGGAGCACGAGTGCGTCGCCCTGGCCGCCGCCGCCGCACAGCGCGGCGGCACCGACCCCACCGCCCCGCCGCTGCAGCTCGAGCGCCAGGTGCAGCGCGATGCGAGCACCGGACATGCCGATCGGGTGGCCGAGCGCGATGGCGCCGCCGTTGACGTTCACGGTGTCCTCGGTGAGGCCGAGGTCGCGCATGGACTTGATGCCGACGCTGGCGAACGCCTCGTTGATCTCGACCAGGTCGAGGTCGGCGGGGGCGATGCCCTCCTTCTCACAGGCCTTGCGGATCGCCGCGGACGGCTGGGTCTGCAGGGTGGAGTCGGGCCCGGCGACGACACCGTGCGCGCCGATCTCGGCGATCCAGGGCAGCCCCAGCGCCTCGGCCTTGTCCTTGCTCATCACCACGACGGCCGCCGCACCGTCGGAGATCTGCGAGGACGAGCCGGCCGTGATCGTCCCGTCCTTGCTGAACGCCGGCCGCAGCCTGCCCAGGCTCTCGGCGGTGGTGTCGGCACGGATGCCCTCGTCGTCCTTGAACACCACCGGGTCGCCACCGCCCTGTGACGAACGGCGCTGCGGGATCTCGACCGCCACCACCTCGTGGTCGAACAGCCCGTTCTTCCAGGCCGCCGCCGCGCGCTGGTGCGAGCGGGCCGAGAACGCGTCCTGCTCCTCGCGGGAGATGCCCAGCTCGGCGTTGCACACCTCGGTCAGCGCGCCCATCGCCTGGGTGGTGAACACGTCCCACAGGCCGTCGTAGGACATCGAGTCGACCAGCTTCACGTCGCCGAACTTCACGCCCTCGCGGGACTTCGGCAGGAAGTGCGGGGCCTGGGTCATCGACTCCATGCCGCCGGCGACCACGACCTCGAACTCGCCGGCCCGGATCAGCTGGTCGGCGAGCGCGATCGCGTCGATGCCGGACAGGCAGACCTTGTTGATCGTCAGTGCCGGCACGGTCATCGGGATGCCGCCCTTGACCGCCGCCTGGCGGGCCGGGATCTGGCCGGCGCCGGCCTGCAGCACCTGACCCATGATCACGTACTCGACCTGCTCCGGGGCCACCCCGGCCTTCTCCAGCGCGCCCTTGATGGCGAAGCCACCGAGGTCGGCGGCCGAGAAGTCCTTGAGCGATCCGAGCAGCCGACCCATCGGGGTGCGGGCCCCGGCGACGATGACGGAACCACTCATGGACAACCTCCTGCGACGCGGTCGAACGGTCGTGCCGACGTCCTGTCACGATAGCCGCATGCTGACCCGCATCGACCACGTCGGTCTGGCCGTGCGCGACCTGGACGAGGCGATCGCCTTCTACGCCCGGGCCTTCGGCGTGCACGTGGTGCACGAGGAGGTCAACGAGGAGCAGGGCGTCCGCGAGGCGATGCTCGCCGTCGGTGACAGCGGCGCCTGCATCCAGCTGCTGGCCCCGTTGCGGCCGGACTCCCCCATCGGCAAGTTCCTCGAGCGCTCCGGCGAGGGCATCCAGCAGGTCGCCTACGGCGTCGACGACATCGATGCGGCGTCGGCGCAGCTGAGGGAGCAGGGCGTGCGGCTGCTGTACGACGAGCCGCGGCGCGGCACCGCGGGGTCCCGGGTCAACTTCGTGCACCCGAAGGACGCCATGGGGGTCCTCGTCGAGCTGGTCGAGGCGGCGTCCGACCCCGTGCTGGAAGGCCTGGTTACTGACCAGTAGCATCTGGCCAGCCCGACGCGCCGGACCCCCAGGAGGCAGCCGTGAAGGACATTCTCGAGGCGATCCTGGCCGGCGACGCCGCGGCGAGGGACTGGGCCGCGCTGGAGGTGCCCGACCACTACCGCGGGGTGACCGTCCACCAGGACGAGATCGGGATGTTCGAGGGCCGGGCCAGCCGGGACAAGGACCCGCGGGAGTCGCTGCACGTCGAGGACGTGCCGACCCCGGAGCTGGGCCCGGGCGAGGCGCTGGTGGCCGTGATGGCCAGCGCGATCAACTACAACACCGTCTGGTCCGCGATCTTCGAGCCGGTCCCGACGTTCGCCTTCCTGCAGCGCTACGGGCGCCTGTCCCCGCTGTCGAAGCGGCACGACCTGCCCTACCACGTGCTGGGCTCCGACCTCTCCGGCGTGGTCCTGCGCACCGGCCCGGGCGTGCACGCCTGGCAGCCCGGCGACGAGGTCGTGGCGCACTGCCTGTCCGTCGAGCTGGAGAGCCCGGACGGGCACAACGACACGATGCTCGACCCGGAGCAGCGGATCTGGGGCTTCGAGACGAACTTCGGCGGCCTGGCCGAGCTCGCGCTGGTGAAGTCCAACCAGCTGATGCCCAAGCCGGCCCACCTGACCTGGGAGGAGGCCGCGAGCCCCGGACTGGTCAGCTCCACGGCGTACCGCCAGCTGGTCTCGCGCAACGGCGCCGGGATGAAGCAGGGCGACATCGTGCTGATCTGGGGCGCCAGCGGCGGGCTCGGCTCCTACGCCACGCAGTACGCCCTCGGCGGCGGCGCCACCCCGGTCTGCGTGGTCTCCAGCGAGGACAAGGCCGCGATCGCGCGCCGGATGGGTGCCGAGCTGATCATCGACCGGACCGCCGAGGACTACCGGTTCTGGAAGGACGAGCACACCCAGGACCCCAAGGAGTGGATGCGGCTGGGCAAGAAGATCCGCGAGCTCACCGGCGGCGACGACGTCGACATCGTCTTCGAGCACCCCGGCCGGGAGACCTTCGGCGCCAGCGTGTTCGTGGCCCGCAAGGGCGGCACGATCGTGACCTGCGCGAGCACCAGCGGGTACCTGCACGAGTACGACAACCGCTACCTCTGGATGAGCCTCAAGCGGATCATCGGCTCGCACTTCGCCAACTATCGCGAGGCGTGGGAGGCGAACCGGCTGCTGTCGCGCGGAAAGATCCACCCCACCCTGTCGCGAACCTACGCGCTCGACGACACCGGCCAGGCGGCCTATGACGTGCACCGCAACGCCCACCAGGGCAAGGTCGGCGTGCTCTGCCTGGCCCCCGAGGAGGGCCTCGGGGTCCGCGACGCCGCGCTGCGTTCCCGCCACGAGGCCGCGATCAACCGGTTCCGGGACGTCTGAGGACCAGGCCGGACCGGCACCCGTGGCAGGCGAGCCGGGTCTGACAGCCAGGCGTCACTTCTGACACCATGCGGTCCCATGGAGCACGACTCGCCGACGGCTGCTGACGAGCCGGTCGCCGAGCGCGCCGGGCGTCTGCTCTACGCCGCCCAGGCCCAGGCCGACCGTCTCCGCCAGCAGACCGAGCAGGAGGTCGCCGTCGACCGCGCCGCGGCGGCCGCGCTGCGCGCCGAGGCCCAGCGGCTGCACGACGACATCGCGGACCGGCATGCCGAGGCCAGCCGGCTCGAGGAGGAGGCCGTCCGCCGGCGCGCCGACGGCCTCGAGGAGGCAGCCCGCCGGATCGAGAGCGCCCTGGCCGAGTCCGAGCGGCAGCGCGCCGAGGCCGCCCTCGAGGCCAAGCAGATGCTCGGTGACGCCGCCGACCAGGCCGCGCTGGTCGTCTCCTCGGCCTCGGCCACCGCCGACGACCTGGTCGGGCGGGCCCAGCGCGAGGCCGACACCTTGCGCGACGTCGCCGCCGCCGACAACGAGTCGAGCCGGGTCCAGGCGCAGGAGATCCGCGAGAAGGCTCATCGCGACGCCGAGACGATCATCAACGAGGCTCGTGAGGAGGCCACCCGCCGCCGCGCCGAGGCCGAGGAGGAGATCCGGGCCCGCTGGGCCCAGGTGCAGGCCGAGGTGGACGCGCTGGTCGCCGACGCGCGTCGGGAAGCCGACGCCGTGCTGGCCGAGGCCACCGAGCAGGCGGCGGCGACCCGGGCCGGGCTGGACGGCGACATCGAGCGCAGCCGCGGCGAAGCCGCCGAGCTGGTGAAGGCCGGCACCGACGAGGCCGAGCGCCACCGGGTGGCCGCCCGCGAGGAGGCCGACGCGCTGCTCGCGGAGGTCGGCGAGCAGACCGCCTGGGCCAAGCGCACCGTCGAGGAGGTCGTCTCGGCGGCGAACGCCGACGCCGAACGGATCCGCGGCGAGGCGCACGCCGAGGGCGGCGCCGTCGTCGCCGAGCTGCGGTCCCAGGCCGAGGCCCTGCTGGCCAGCAGCAAGGAGGCGGCCGACCGGCGCCTTGCCGAGGCCCAGGCCCGCGCCGAGACCCTGGAGGCCGAGGCGCAGCAGGTGCTCGAGGCCGCCCAGGCGGAAGCCGACCGCCGGCTGGCCGACGCGAGCCACCGCGCGTCCCGCTCGGCGCAGGACGCCACCGCCCGGGTGGCGGAGATCGACTCGCGGGCCTCCCGGCGCGAGGCCGAGGCCGAGGCCAACGCCAAGGCCCTGCGCGAGCGGGTCGCCGAGCAGACAGCCGCGGCCCAGCGTGAGGCCGAGGAGGCCCGGCGTACCGCCCGGGCCGAGGCTGTCCACATCGTGGGCGAGGCCCGCACGGAGGCCGACCGGTTGCGGTCCGAGGCCTACCAGGTGCTCGACGACGCCCGTTCGGAGGTGGCCACGCTCACGACCCGCCGGGATGCCATCGCCGAGGAGCTCGGCCGGCTGTCCGGGGTGATCGATGCCCTCTCCGTCCCGTCGGCGCCCTCGACCCCCGCATCCGCAGACGTGCCAAGATGACCCGGACCCCCGCTCGCCAGGACAGGAACTGATCGATGACCAACACTCCCTCCCGTGAGACCTTCGAGCTCGTCCGCCGCGGCTACGAGCCGTCGCAGGTCGACCGTCGCGTCGCCGCACTCCAGCGCGAGGCCGCCGAGTCCCGCAGCCGCGCCGAGGCAGCCGAGCGCCGGGTGCAGGAGCTGCACACCGCGCAACCCGACGAGCAGGCGCCGGCGTACGCCGGGCTGGGCGCGCGGATCGAGCAGATCCTCGGGCTGGCGGACGAGGAGGCGCAGCAGGTCAAGGCGGCCGCCGTCGAGCAGGCCACCCAGCACCGGTCGCTGACCGAGCAGGACGCCGGGAAGATCCGCAAGGAGGCCGAGCGGTACGCCGAGGAGCGCCGGGCCGACGCCGACACCGAGGCGCAGCGGATCCTGCAGGAGGCGAAGCGCACGGCCGACACCCTGCGCGACGAGTCCGAGCGCGACGCCAAGGCCCGCCGCGAGGAGGCCGAGGCGCTGTTCGAGAACAACCGGGCGAAGGCGGCACAGGCTGCGGCGGACTTCGAGACCACGCTGGCCCACCGTCGCGACCAGTCCGAGCGCGACTTCACCGAGAAGATGAAGGCCAACGAGCAGCAGCTCACCGCGGTGAGCCACCGGGCCGAGCAGCTGCGGCTGGAGGCCGAGAAGCTGCGGGCCGACTCCGACCGCAAGTCCAAGCGGACCCTGGACGAGGCGGCCCGTCAGGCCGACGAGATCGTCGCCCAGGCCAAGGCCCAGGCCGAGCGGATCCGCACCGAGTCCGAGCGCGAGCTGTCCGCATCGACCCAGCGTCGCGACAGCATCAACGCCCAGCTGACCAACGTCCGCCAGATGCTTGCGACGCTCACCGGTGCCTCGCTGCCCGACCCGCTGGCCGACGAGCCGGCGGCGGCCGCTGGCGGGGTCAACGCCCCGCAGGCCCAGGCCACCCCGGGCGCGCAGGGCACCACCGCCGCCGCCCACCGAGGACGACGACAAGGCCGCACCGGGCGGGAAGCCCGCCGACGGCCCGGCCGAGGCGAAGGTCGAGGTCCCGCCGTCGCACGTGAAGACGCCGGACGAGGCGACCCAGGCGTCCGAGCCGAAGTCGGTGTCCACCGAGAAGCCCTCGACCGCCAAGCGCTGAGGGTGGCCGACTCCGAGGAGCCGGCCGAGGACGCTGCCCATGCCGCGGCCGACGAGGCCGTCGCAGCCCGCGACGACGCCCGCCAGGCCGAACGACACGCGCGATCGTCCGAGCAGGCCGTCCGCACGGTCGAGCGGGAGGTCCGCGCCGAGAACGAGGACGCCCAGTTCGGCCGGCTCGGTCGCCCGCTGCGGCGCGACTCCCCGTTCATGCTCGGGTTCCTCGGCGCCCTCGGCGTCTTCGTGGCCTGGTTCCTCATCCAGGCCGTGGTGCAGGCACGCAGCGTCATCGTCCTGATCGTCGTCGCCATGTTCCTCGCGATCGGCCTCAGCCCGGTGGTCCAGTGGCTGACCGCGCGCGGCCTCCGCCGGGGGATGGCGATCGCGATCGTGTTCTTCGGGGTCATCGGCGCCTTCGTGGGCTTCGGCTTCGCCGTGGTCCCACCGGCCGTCGAGCAGAGCAACCAGTTCGTCCAGGAGCTGCCCGACTACCTGGCGGACCTGCGCAAGAACCCCACCGTGCGCCAGTTCGACGACGACTACGGCATCATCGAGCGGGCGCAGAACTACGTCACGTCCGGCGATCTGGGACAGCGGATGTTCGGCGGCATCGTCGGCGTCGGCCGGGTGGTGCTCAACGCGGTATTCAGCGCGTTCTCGCTGCTGATCATGACGCTGTACTTCCTGGCAGCGCTGCCGAGCATGAAGCGCCAGGCCTACCGGCTGGTCCCGGCCAGCAGGCGCGAGCGGGTGACGCTGCTCAGTGACGAGGTCATCAGCCGGATCGGCGGCTTCGTCAGCGGAGCGCTGTCGGTCGCCTTCATCGCCGGCCTCACGTCGTACATCTTCCTGACGATCGTCGGGATGCCCTACGCGCTCGCCCTGGCACTGTTCGTGGCACTGCTCGACCTGGTCCCGCTGGTCGGCGCGACGATCGCCGCGGTTGCCGTGTCGCTGATCGGCTTCACCGAGTCCGTGGCCGTCGGCCTGGCGTGCATCGCGTTCTACGTGGCCTACCAGCAGATCGAGAACTACCTGGTCTACCCGCGGGTCATGCGCAAGGCCGTCGACGTGCCGGCACCGATGACGGTCGTCGCGGTGCTGCTGGGTGGTGCGCTGCTCGGCGTCGTCGGCGCACTGCTGGCGATCCCGGTCGCGGCAGCTCTGCTGCTGGTGCTCCGCCAGGTAGCCATCCCGCGGATGGACCGCACCTAGCGCCTCGGCTCAGGCCAGCCCGTCGAGGAACTCCCGCACCGCCGCGTCGAACGCCTCCGGTACCTCGACCGCGCTGAGATGCCCCGCGCCGGGCAGCACCACCAGCCGGCCCTGTGGCAGCGCCTCGACCATCGCCTCGGCATCGGCCTGGGAGGCCAGCGCGTCCTCGTCGCCACGGATGACCAGGGCAGGGACGTCAGCCGCCTCCAGGGTGTCCAGCGAGTCCGGCCTGGCCGCCATCGCGCGCTGGGCCCAGGCCGCGGCAGCCGGCGGGGCCGCGCCGACCAGCCCCTTGACCCGGCCGGCGACCAGCGGGCGGACCCGGTCCGTGGTGGCGCCGAGCAGGCTCGGCAGCACGTCCTCGACCAGCACGTCCGGGCTCGCCTCCGCTTCGAGGCGGGCGGCGATGCGTTCCCGGTTGGCAACGGCCTCGGCTGCGTCGGCCGTGCCCTTGGTGTCGGCCAGGACGAGCGCGCGGACCCGTCCGGGGTGGCTGCGCAGGAACGCCATGGCCGCGTAACCGCCCATCGACAGGCCACCGAGCACCACCTGATCGAGACCGCGTGCGTCCAGCAGGGCAGCCACGTCGTCGGCCACCCGGTCCAGTGACGGGTCGTCGTAGCCGAGCGGTGACCCGCCGAAGCCGCGCTGGTCCGGGGTGATGACGTGGTACCGCTCCCCCAGCGAGTTGCGCTGCTCCAGCCACATCGCCGACGACAGCGGAAACGCGTGCAGCAGGACGACGGGACGGCCAGCGCCGGCCTCTCGGACGTGCAGGTCGACGGTCATGCCCGCACGCTACCGACCGCGGCGGTGAACCGGCCGACGACCGACCGGGGACCGCGACAGCTCGAGATGGGCTGGAAGCCCCGCACGGCTAGCTGGGTCAACTCTAGCCCGGTGCCCCGCTGACTCCCGGACACAAGCGTTGCCCTGGTGACTCGTGGGGCGAGGTCGACGTAACGCCCGTCCCACGAGACACAGCTGTGTCAGACGGTCAGAGGAATGACCCTTCGGCCAGCCGTTTCGACCGCACTCGGTATGTGCCGCTCGCGCGTATCCGGCATTTGCCGAGAGGCCCAGACTGAGTGGCGGCCTGCCTCCGAGAGCGAACCCACGGTCTGGTCCGTCTCTCGACATCGGGAGGAGGATGGCCCTATCCTGGCGGTGTCATGTCCGAGCCGCGAACCTCCGCCGCCTCGGGCGGCGGGTGGCTGGTGTGTGTCTGATTGCCGCACCAGCAGTGCTTCTCGGGTGCGCTCGTCCACCCACGGTCAGCCATGATGCGGCTGCACATCTCGCCGTAGCTGCCCGAAGCCCGGGGCGGTACTTCGCGGCGCACGCGATCCTCCTCGCCGGCTTGGTGCTCTTCCTGCCCGCGGTACTCGCATTGATGCACCTCGTGCAAGGTCCCGCGACTCGCCTCAGTCGGGTTGGCTGCGCGGTGGCCATCGTCGGGCTCTTCGGAGCAACGGCTTTGGTCGCAGTCGACGGCATCGCTGTGTCCCAGATGGCTCAGCCGCAGGCGAACGCGGAAGAGATGGCCGCCCTTCTGGCGCGGATAAAGGCGTCTGCCGGCCTCCGGACAATCGCTGTCCCTGGTGCTCTTGCCTTCCTACTAGGCATGTTGCTCCTGGCGTTCGGGCTTGGGCGATCGCGCGCCGTCCGGCAGTGGATGCCCGCGGGGCTGGCCATGGCAGCGATCACGGTATTCATCGGTCAGGTGACCGACAACAGAAGTATCTTTGCCGTTGCTTTCGCGATCTATCTGCTCGTTCTGGGCCCACTCGGATGGGCGACGCTCAGGGCGGCGCCGGCCGACGGGCTCGCCAGCCGGCCGGCGGGCAGTTAAGGAGACCGCTGGCGTCAAAGGGGACGGAACCCTTTGCCCGACCCGATCCGAACAATTGCACCGCCAGAAGTTGCACGATATGTGCCGCTACCGAGCGGACTGATCCGGCACTTTCGAGGGAGACTGCCTCCCGGTGCCCGCGTCCCGACATCCACTCGAAACCGGGATAGCGGGGCTAGCCGATAGCCCCGACCAGCGCGGTACAGAAGTCGGTGTCGTGCCGACCAGTCGAGTTGAAGCCGTTCGGGAAGTTCAGACCGACGAGCTGGTCGTCGGAAGGGTCTGTCAGGGTTCCGCCGTGGTCGAACGTCTTCTCGATACGTATCCCGCCGGAGAACAACCGCGCAACCAAGGTGCCGTCGTCGGCGTACATCGTTGACTTGCCGGTGTGGTTGTACACGTACGAGAGAGTCCCGTCGCCGTTGTCAATGACGCTGAGGGGATGCTCGACCCTCGTTCCGATCACGCGCACCCTCTGTCGGTTTGCCAGGTTGGTGTAGACCTCGTTGTCGGTCACGTGCTCCTCGTACAGCGGCAGATCACCCTGGCGAGCAACGTAACGCGACTTCCCAGTGACAGTGATCTCCCACAACACGTTGAGGCCCGGACAAGCCTCAAAGACCTCAGACGCCTCCTCATGAACGGCCTGCCATTGGCTGGGCGCCGCCGAAGCGCCCTGCACGTAACCAATGGATGGAATGGCCAAGCCGAGTAGCGCTGCCAGCGCAACCAACGGTGCACGGGTGTGGATCACAGCGCACCACCCGAGGCAGCGGTGAGTTGGTCGTGGAACGTTGTTGTGACCTTCATGACTGCGACCTTTCCGGTGCACGCAGAATCGAACGGCGACTGGCGGTACTGAACAGGGTGGCGATCGCCACCCGTAAAGACGCCGCAGGCTCTGGTCCGTTGACAGGCGGTTGAGAATCTCTTCAGCGCTACGGAGGTCCCCGCCGGGCTGGCCGAATGTTGGGCCGCGGTGTCTGGTCGGAGTCGATCCAGGGTGGTGGCAGCACGTGGATGACTCCGTTGACCAGCTGCGCTTCCAGCCGCCGTGGTGGATCACGTGGTGGTGGTGGTCGCAGAACAGGGCGGTGTTCTCGACCGACGTCGGTCCGCCGTCTACCCAATGGATCAGGTGATGCGCCTCAGTCCACTCCGGCGGACGGTCGCAGATGTCGAAGGCGCAACCCCCGTCGCGCGCAACCAGCGCCCGCCAGATCGCCTGCGTGACGGGATAGGACGCCCGGCCGACGTCCAGCGGCTCACTGTTGGTACCGAGCACGATCGGAATGAGCTGCGCGTCACACGCGAGTCGGCGCGCCGCTTCCGCGGAGAGGGGTCCAGCCCAGTCCAACGTGGCGCATGGAGCACCGACTCGGACGTTGGAGCGTCTCCAGGGCCACGGTGACGGTGATGGACGCCCTAGACCCGTGGCGGACCGGGCCGGCACCCGCGATGGCCGAACGCCGAAGCAGCTCGGCCAAGGCGTCGCGTTGCGCTGTCCGACGGTTCTCAAGTCCTTGACCCCACCGGCGGCGGGACGGGGTGCTGCCAGGGGCTGCAGCTGCGCGAGCAGGTCAGCGGTCAGCTCGGCACCCAAGTGGCCGCGCACATCGGCGGAGCCGTCGTTGTGACGTCGCACGTTGAGAGTCTGCTGAGCTCGGTCATGTTCCTCGCCGCCGGCCAGGGAGTCTCCGGCCGTCGGGTCGAGCTGGTGCTGCAGGTGCCGCCCGAGGTGGGCCAGGGCTTTGGGGTCATGCTGCGTGGCCTGCTCGGCAAGGAATGCCTCCGCCTGCGTGACCACGTCGAAGGCGAGGGAGCCGGGCAACCCGGCCAATGCGTCGGCGGCGACGCTCACGTGCTCGGCGCTGACCTCACCGGCGGCGAACGCCGCGCGGAACCGGGCCAAGCCACCCGCAGTCGCGTCGTCAGGCTCCTGGGCGTCGACGTGATGAACCAGGGGGCCGGTCGGGTCGTCGTGCAGGGCGCGGGCGGTGACGACCAACCGTTTGGCTGCGCCGGGATGCAGCCGCAGGCGCCCGCGCAACCACGCGGCAGTCGAGGCGGCTCCCGCCTGCACCGCGGCGCCACGTGCATCGATGTCCCGCACCACGGAATGCAGCACGGCGTCGGTGCGACACATCGCCTGGTGCACGGCCGCTGCAGTCTCCAACAGCTGCGGCCCCGACATCGTCCACAGCTCGCCCTCCGGCCCCGAGGGGGCGAGCTTGCTGAGGTCGTCCATCGCAGCGAGCAGGACCTCGAGGGCATCGGTCACCGGGTGACTCACCGGCGGGTCGAGTACCTCGGACATGACGCCAACCTAGCCACCACCCCGGACACAACCCCGTGCCGCGCTACTGCAGAAAACCCTTTGTCCACAACGGTTCGAGTCGACCCGCAATCACCACGAACCGTTTCGTCCTGGCACCGTCGAACGGCGCCGTCCGGACGGCTGCAGGGCCGCCTTAGGGCGCTTGAGGTGGCACGGCCGTGGGCAGGGGGTAAGCCTCGGGCGCGACCCGCTTCACCACCTCGTCGAGGACCCGGCGTACCGCGGGCTCGCCCACCCACAGGTGCTTCGCGCCGTCGACACCGATCACCTCGGCCTGCGGGATGCGCGCGAACCGCACCCGCGCCTCGGCCGGACGCAGGTAGTCGTCCAGCTCGGGTACCAGCGCGACGACCGGCTTGCCGGACGCGGCCCACGCGTCCAGGTGCGCGTCGTCGGAGAAGCGCAGCGGAGGCGAGAGCAGGATGGCGCCGCTGATGGACGGGTCGAGGCCGTGCATGAGGGCTAGGTCGGTGCCGAACGACCAGCCCAGCAGCCAGCGGTTCGGCAGCGGCGGATCGTCGTGGAACTCGGCGTACTCGATGGCGGCGGCGACGTCGAACCGCTCGCCCACCGCGTTGTCGAAGACTCCCTCGCTCGTCCCTGCCGGCGAGGACGTGCCACGGGTGTTGAAGCGCAGCACGGCAACGTCGGCCATCGCCGGCAGCCGGTAGGACGCCTTGCGCAGCACGTGGCTGTCCATGAAGCCGCCCTGTGTCGGCAGGGGGTGCAGGGTTACCAGCGTCGCCACCGGCGACCGGCCGAGGGGCAGTGCGAGCTCGCCGACCAGACGAAGCCCGTCGGCCGTGTGCAGCTCGAGCGGGCGGCGGTCGGCGGGCAGCGTGGTCGCGGCCCGGATCTCCGTCGGCCCGCCGTACGTCGAGAGGTGGTGCTCGCTCATCGCCCTCAGTGCCTCGGCGCGTTGCGGGAACGCTCGGTCCGCGGGCCCCGGCGGTGCCGGGCCTGCCAGCAGGCGGTGTGCCAGTGCCGTCGATCGGGCAGCCCAGCCTCCTCGTCGCGACCGTCGTCGTCCCCGAAGGCGGGCCAGACCACCACATGAGGAGTCGCCGGCCGGATCTCCTGGTCGCAGCCGGGGCACCGGTAGGGCCGGGTCGCCGCCGACCCGGTCACCTGACGGACGACCCAGTCCTGCTCGCCGGCGCTCATGCTCGTGCGTCAGCTGTAGTCACGGAAGCCGCGCCCGGCCTTGCGGCCCAGGTAGCCGGCCGTGACGAGCTGCTCAAGCAGCGGCGCCGGAGCGAAGCCGGGCTCGCGGAACTCGAGGTAGAGCGTGCGCTGGATGGCGAGCGCGACGTCGAGGCCCACGACGTCGAGCAGGTCGAAGGGGCCTAGCGGATAGCCACAGCCGACGATCATGGCCGAGTCGATGTCCTCGACCGAGGCGTAGTGGGCCTGCAGCATCTTCACCGCGTCGTTGAGGTAGGGGAAGAGCAACGCGTTGACGATGAAGCCGGCGCGGTCGCCGCACTCGACCGCGTGCTTGCCGGCCCGCTCGCAGACCGCCCGTGAGGTCGCGACGACGTCCTCGGCGGTCGACACCGTGCGCACCACCTCGACGAGCTGCATCACCGGGGCGGGGTTGAAGAAGTGCAGCCCGACGACGTCGGCCGGCCTGCTGGTCGCCGCCGCGAGGTCGATCACCGGCAACGACGACGTCGTGGTCGCCAGGATCGCGCCCGGCTTGCAGATCTCGTCCAGCGTCGCGAACAGTGCCTGCTTGACCGACAGCTCCTCGACCACGGCCTCGAGCACCAGGTCGCGGTCGGCCAGGTCGTCGAGGCGGGCCGAGCCACTGACCCGCGCCAGCGCGGCGTCGCGGTCAGCCTGCTCGAGCTTGCCGCGCAGCACCGCCTTGTCCAGCGAGCGCTCGAGGGCAGCCCGCACCCGGGCGACCTTCTCGTCGCCGCGCGCGACGTAGAGCACGTCGTAGCCGGCCTTGGCGAGCACCTCGACGATGCCGGTTGCCATCGTCCCGGAGCCGACGACGCCGATCTGCTGGACCGGGCGCACCGCGGCGTGGGCCGCGCCGGACACCGGGGTGAGCGCGTCATCGACGACCTTGGGCGAGTCCGGCTGCTCGTAGGTGTAGAAGCCCTTGCCGGTCTTGCGGCCGCGCAGCCCGGCAGTGACCATCTGCTTGAGGATCGGCGACGGCGCGTGCAGTCGGTCACGGCCCTGCTTGTACATCGTGTCGAGGATCTCGTACGCCGTGTCGAGCCCGATCAGATCCAGCAGCGCCAGGGGCCCCATCGGGTAGCCGCAGCCCAGCCTCATCGCGGCGTCGACGTCCTCCCGCGTCGCGTAGTGCGACTCCACCATCGACACTGCGTGGTTGAGGTAGCCGAAGAGGAGGGCGTTGGCGATGAAGCCCGCCTTGTCCCCGATGACGACCGGCTTCTTGCCCAGCCGTTCGGCCAGCGCCGAGACGTCCTCGACGACCTCCTGCTCGGTGACCACCGTGCGCACCACCTCGACCAGCCTGAGCACCGGCGCGGGGTTGAAGAAGTGCATCCCGACGACCTTGGACGGCCGTGTGGTCGCGACCGAGATCTCGGTGACCGACAGCGAGGACGTGTTGGTTGCCAGGATGGTGTCGGCACGGCAGACCTTGTCGATGGTGGCGAAGATCTCCTGCTTCAGGTCGAGTCGCTCCGGAACCGCCTCGATGACCAGGTCCACGTCGGCGAGGTCCTCCATCGAGGTGCTGAAGCGGACCCGGCCGACCAGGACGTCGCGGTCCTCCTCGGACAGCTTGCCCCGACGTACCGCCCGGTCGGTGGAGTTCCGCAGGTGACCACGACCGCGCTCCAGGGCCTCCTCGGTCGGTTCCACGCCGACCACCTGCAGGCCCTCACGGGCGAACACCTCGGCGATGCCGGCACCCATCGTGCCCAAGCCCACCACACCGACGGTCGTGAAGTTCCGCGCCATCCGGCGATCCTCCCAGGTCCCGGCCGGCCTGCGTGGACGGGGTCGGAACGGGTAGAGGTCGGGCACGGCTCGCTCGGCGGGCCGCGCTCGACGGTCGCTACGGGGCGGCCGTGCACGGAGGGAGCGCGCCAGCGTGCGCAACGCCCAGTCGACCCTCGCGGTCGACATGCGGTCCGAGGGACGCGTCGTGACCGTCCGGCTGGACGGTGAGCTCGACATCACCAGCTCACCGCTGGTGCAGGCCGTCGTCGACCAGGCGCTGGCCGCCCGACGCCAGCCGCCCTGCGAGCGGCTGGTCGTGGACATGAGCTCGGTCGGTTTCGCCGACGCCTCGGGAATCTCGCCGCTGCTGCTGGCTCGCGCCCTGCTGGCCCGTCGCGGCGGCCGGGTCGAGCTGCGGCACTGCCGGCGCGGCGTTCTGCGGCTGCTGCGGGTGCTGGGCCTGGACGACATGCTGGACTCGGAGACCCCGCGGGTCGGCTAGCGTGTCCAGCCGTGCGGCTGGTCATTGCGCGGTGCACGGTCGACTACGTCGGCCGGCTCACCGCCCATCTCCCGAGCGCCCTCCGGCTGATCCTGGTGAAGGCGGACGGCTCGGTGTCGATCCATGCCGACGACCGCGCCTACAAGCCGCTGAACTGGATGAGCCCACCGTGCACGCTGCGCGTCGGCACCGGTGACGACGTGGGCAGCTGGACGGTGACCAACAAGGCCGGCGAGCGCCTCGTGATCACCGTCGAGGAGGTCCTGCACGACTCCAGCCACGAGCTCGGCATCGACCCGGGACTGGTCAAGGACGGCGTCGAGGCCCACCTGCAGGCGCTGTTGGCGGACCAGATCGAGACGCTCGGGACGGGCTGGCGACTGGTCCGCCGGGAGTTCCCCACCGCGATCGGCCCGGTCGACATCCTGGCCCGGGACGCCGGCGGCGGGGCGGTGGCGATCGAGATCAAGCGGCGCGGCGAGATCGACGGCGTCGAGCAGCTGACCCGGTACCTCGAGCTGCTCAACCGCGACTCCACGCTGCGGCCGGTCCGCGGCCTGTTCGCCGCCCAGGAGATCAAGCCGCAAGCCCGGGTGCTCGCGACCGACCGCGGCATCGACTGCGTGGTGCTCGACTACGACGCCCTACGCGGCTTCGACGACGCCGACACCCGCCTGTTCTGACCGGTCGCCGACCGGCTCGCCGGAGCGGAGCAGCAACGCGAGGCCGGCCAGCGACGCCAGCGCGGCAATAACACCTGCCACCACGTACGTCGGGCGGATGCCGACGTGGTCGGCCGACAGCGCCGCCACGACGACGGACAGCGGTGAGGCCGCGGTCGCCGCCACCCAGTCGAGCGAGGAGACCCGGCCGCGCAGCTCGCGGGGGACACGCGACCCGAGAACGCTGTCCTGGAACACGTTGCCGACTGTCGCGCCGACGAAGAACAGCGCGACGAACACGCCGGCGACCAGCACGTTCGGCGCGAGGCCGAGCCCGGCGATGGCGCCGAGCCCCAGCGCGTACGTCACGTACGAGGCCGCCAGCGGACGTCGGGGCGCGGGCCGGCTGCCGGCGACAACGGCCGCAACCGTGGCCGCGACCCCGCCGACGGCGATCAGGTAGCCGAACGAGGCGACCGGCGCGTGGTAGCCGCGGCTCACCAGGAACGGCAGCATCGTGATCGAGCCGGACACCGTGAAGGTGATGACCAGCCCCGCCAGCAGGTTGGTCGCCAGCCACGGCGTGCGCCGGACGTACGCCAGCCCCTCGCGGAAGTGCGCCCACGGCAGCGGCCGCGGGCGGCGGTCGTGCTCGGCGAGCGGCCGCAGCAGGAGCACGCACAGCGCCGACACCCCGAAGGTCGCAGCGTCGACTAGCAGGGCCAGCCCGACGTCGTACGCCGCCAGCACCCCGCCGAGCACCGGCCCGAGCACCATCTGGGCCATCGGGCTCACGCTGCCGAGCAACCCGTTCGCGGCGACCAGCTCGTCCTCGGGGACCAGGTCCGGCACCATCGAGCTGAACGCCGGCGCCGCCGCGCCCGACGCCGCGCCGAGCGGCGCCACCAGGACCAGGATCGCCCAGAGCGGCGGGCTGCCGACCAGCAGCAGCATCCCCAGCGAGGCGACCACGACGAGCCGCACCAGGTCGCAGACCGCGACCACGCCGCGGCGGCTCAGCCGGTCGGCCAGGACACCGCCCAGCAGCCCGAAGGCCACCCGGGGCACCAGGGTGGCCACGGCCATCGCCGCCAACGACGCGGCGGTGCCCCCGACGTGCAGGACCGCGACGGCGATCGCCACCGTGTAGACGCCGTCGCCGACCAGCGACACGGTCGACCCGACGACGAGCAGCCGCAGCTCGCGGCGCCGCAGCGGCCCGGAGAGCAGCCTCACGGCCCGACCTCCTCGGCCATGGTCGGGACGGCGACGAAGGACACCGAGAAGCGGGCCTCGTCGGCTCCGGGCGGGCCCTCGGAACGGAACCGGTCCAGCAGCGCGGAGACCTCGTCGGAGAGCTGCTCGGCCTTCTCGGCGGTCAACAGCAGCCGGGTCAGCACGAAGATCGCAGCGTCGCCGACGGTCCCCTCCGGCGAGGTCGCACCGGTCAGGTAGGCGTCCTGCTCGGCCCGGGAACCGGCCAGCAGCGATGCCAGCACCCCGCCGCCGGGACTCTCCAACGGCGTGCTGCCGGAGTCGCCGGGGTGCATCCGCATCCGGTCGTACGTCGTCCGCCAGGGCTTGTGCCGGCGGGTGGCACCCGGCTCCGGGTCGGCCTCGACGAAGCCGTGCCGAACCAGCACGGACATGTGGTAGCTCACGTTCGCCGTCGACTCCCCCGTCAGGGCCGCCAGCTCGGCGTTGGTCACCGGGCGCTGCTCCCGGACGAGCTGCAGCAGCCGGAGCCGCACCGGGTGGGCGAGCGCGCGCAGCGCACGCGGGTCGGTGACGTCCAGCATCCGCTCGGCCATGACCCCAGGATGGCATGCCAACACTTCTTTGCCAAGAGTTGTTTGCAAACTGTTTTCGGCCTGCTGGCCTCCGACGTTTCGGCAACCGGGCTGTGCCGCCTGACAGACTGTCCCTCCGGTCCTCGGCAGCGTCAGGCGGTGGCCCGGCCGACCCGCCTCGAGGGACCGACCAGCGCCGGGAGGATGCCGTGTACGACCTGCGCGACTTCCAGCTCAGCGACATGGTGCGCCTCGATGCCGGGCTGCGGTCCTGCGTCACCGGCAGCGAGTCGATGGAGCAGGCTGCCGACGCCCTGATCACCCACCTCGCCGACCAGCTGGTCGACAAGGAGACCGGGCAACGGTCCTGCGTGCTGGCGCGGCTGTTCGTGACCCTCCCCCTCGGCCGGCTCGAGGCGCCCCTCGAGGACGCGGCACGGACGGCGCTCGCTGCGGACGGAGCGCTCGCGGGGGACGTCACGGACGTCCGCTGCCTCACTCTCCTGGCGACGGTGGGTGACGCGCCGGAGTGGTGCTCCCGGCACAGGTCCCAGGCCCACCGGGTGCTGCCGCTTCACACGGCGCAGGCGGTGCAACGGTCCCCGATGGTCAGCGAGCTCCTCCGCCAGCTCGGTGTCGACGCCGCGGCGCTGACGGACGGCGCCGGCTCCGGGCTGCTCGTCGCTCGGCCGGGCGCCTCGCTCGGCGTCTTCCACGTCGAGCACGCGGAAGGCAGCCCGCACGTGCCGGCCCAGGCGGAGTTCGTCGCACAGTTCGGGATCCGCTCGGTCCTCGGCTTCGGTGGCATCCTGCCCGGCGGCGAGCTCTACGCGGTGGTGTGCTTCTCCCGCACGCCGGTGCCACGCGTCAACGGCGGACAAGTTCACCACCGTGGCGGCGAGCATCGGCCTCGGCCTCCTGCCGCACGTCGGCGGTCGCGTCTTCGACGGCGACCCGCGGCGTGCATCGCTGCCTGACGAGGCCCGGGAGCGCTGGCGCGCGGACGCCTTGGCCGACCTGCTCGCCGTGCACGAGTCCAGCGTCCTGGACCAGTCGCTGCAGCTGGAACGGGCCCTCGGCGGCCTCGAGGACCGAGCGCTCGAGCTGCACCGCACCCGCGCCGCGATCAGCCACTCGGAGGCCCTGAAGTCGGCGATGCTCGCCTCGGCCCTCGATGCCGTCGTCTCGATCGACTCCGAGGGCCGGGTGATCGAGTGGAACCCGGCCGCGGAGCAGACGTTCGGCTGGACGCGCGCGGACGTGCTCGGGCAGCAGATGGTCGAGCTCCTGGTGCCCAGGCGGCTGCGCGACGCCCACCTCGCGGGCTTCGCGCGGTACCTGAGTACCGGCGACGAGGTCATCCTTGGCCGGCGCGTGGAGATCGAAGCACTGCACGCCGACGGCCACGAAGTGCCGGTCGAGCTGACCGTCTCGCGCTCGCCGACGTCCGGTCCGCCGTTGTTCACCGCGTTCCTGCGCGACGTCACCCAGCAGCGCCGGGCCGCGGCGCAGCGCCAGGAGCTCCTCGTCGCCGAGCGGTCCGCCCGGGAGGCCGCCGAGCACTCAGCGCTGCAGCTGCGCCGCCTGCACGAGGTGGGTGCGGCACTGGGTGAGGCGATGTCGTCCGAGGACGTCGCCCGCTTGACCCTCTCGGTCGCCCTGCCCCAGGTCGGCGCCGTCACCGGGGCGGTGTGGCTGCACGACCTTGCGACAGCAGCGCTGCGCCCACTGTTCGCCGTCGGACCGAGCATCGGCCTGTTGCACCGCGCGTCGGTGCCGCTGACGTCGACGCTGCCGGTAGCTGTCGCCTGCAGGGACGGCCAGCCCGTCTGGGTGCGCTCCCGGGCCGAGGGAGTCGAGCAGTTTCCGGACTGGGCAGCGGAGGCCACCGACGAGTCGGCGCAGTCGTTCGCCGTGCTCCCCCTGCGGGCCGAGCAGGCCGACTTCGGCGTGCTCGTCGTCGGGTTCGACGACGAGCGCGACCTGCCGTCCGGGGAACGCACCTTCCTCGCCTCGGTCGCAGGGCAGTGCGCGCAGGCCCTGCACCGGGCCAGGCTGCACGACCGGGAGAAGGCTGTGGCGGCACGGCTCGCGTTCCTGGCCGAGGCCGGTCGGACGCTGGGCACGTCCCTGGACTCCTCGACCACGCTGCAGCAGGTGACCGAGCTGAGCCTGACCGTCCTCGGCCGGATGTGCCTCGTGCACCTGGTCGACCCCGCGACGGGCGCCCTGCACCAGGTCGCCTGGGCGCACGAGGACGCCGAGCGCTCCCGGCTCCTCGGGCGGTTGCGGCACTACCAGCCCCCGCGGGGCACCCCGCTGGACCAGGTACTTCGCACGTCGCAGACCCTCGTCCTCCCCGGGCTCAGCGACGAGGACATCAGGGCCGCGACCAGCACCCCCGAGGAGTACGAGCTCGCGACTGCGCTCACGCTCGGCCCGACGATCACCGTTCCCCTGGTCGCGCGCGGGACGACGATCGGCACGCTCACGGTCGGCACCACACCCGACCAGCCTCCCTACGACGCCGACGCCGTGTCGCTCGCCGAGGCGCTCGCCGAGCGGGCCGCCGCCGCCATCGACAACTCGAGGGCCCACGCCGCCCGCACCGAGATCGCCCTGACGCTGCAGCGCGCCATGATGCCGCTCGACCTCGCCTCGCCGAGCGGGCTGCAGCTCGGCTTCCGCTACCAGCCGGGCACCGTCGACACCGAGGTCGGCGGGGACTGGTTCGACGTCCTGCCGCTCTCGGTGGGCCGCGCAGCGAGTCGTCATCGGCGACGTGATGGGCCGCGGCATCCATGCTGCGGCAGTGATGGGACAGCTGCGGGCCGCCGTCCGCGCCTATGCCTCCCTCGACCTCGCGCCGGACACGCTGATGACCGAGCTGGACAGCCTCGTGCAGGGACTTGGCGACGGCGGGTTGGTGACCTGCGTGTACGGCGTCCTGGACGCGTTGACCGGCGAGCTGACGCTGTGCAACGCGGGCCACGTCCCGCCCGTGGTCCTTTCCGACGGCCGGGTCCGCGCACTGGAGCTGCCCACCGGCGCTCCGCTCGGAGTCGGCGGGATCCGGTTCGAGACAGCAAGCACCAACCTGCCTCCCGGCGGGACGGTCGTGATGTACACCGACGGCCTGGTGGAGTCCCGGCACCGCGACGTCCACACCGGCATCGGCGCCCTCACCGACCTGCTCGCCACCCCGCCAACCGACGACCTCGACGCGCTGTGCGAACGGGCAGTGCGCGACCTGGTGGGCGTCAGCGGGCACGACGACGACGCCGCGATCCTGATCGTCCGCAGGTCCGCCCCCGGCGGACCGTTCGGGGCGCAGCGCCTCGTGCTCGAGAAGGACGTCGCCGCCGTCCCGCGGGTGCGCGCCGAGGTGGTCGCGATCCTCGACGGCTGGGGCCTGCCCACGATCGCCGACACGGCCGCCCTGCTCGCGGGAGAGCTGCTGGCCAACGCCGTGCGGCACGCCGGCGGCGGCGCGGAGCTGCGGATCGGTCTCACGGCAGGGGTGGTCTGCGTCGAGGTCCACGACGACCAGCCCGGTGCGCCGCGGCTGCAGGACCCCGACCCCGCCTCGGAGTCGGGGCGCGGTCTGCTGCTGCTGGATGCGATGAGCGAGCGCTGGGGGGTACGTCGGTCCGCGCGCGGCGGCAAAGCCGTCTGGTTCGAGCTGTCCGGCCACAGCTGACTCGCGATCCTGCCGGAGTGCCGGCTGCCTGTCAGGATGACCGGATGCGGGTGCTGGTGGTCGGGGCCGGGGTGGTCGGGCTGACCTGCGCCGTCCGGCTCGCCGAGGCGGGTCACGAGACCCATGTGCTGGCGCGCGACCTGCCCCCGGAGACGACCTCCGCGGTGGCCGCTGCCCTCTGGTACCCCTACCGGGCGCTCCCCCACGACCTGGTGACGCGTTGGTCGGCGACGACCTACGGGGTGCTCGAGGAGCTTGCCGGCCGTCCCGGCACCGGCGTCCGGCTCCGGCAGGGCGTCGAGCTGCTCGGCCCGGACGCCCCCACCACACCCTGGTGGCGCGACGCGGTTCCAGCGCTGGAGACCGTCCGGGACCCGGCGCCCGGCTTTCAGCGCGGCTGGCGGCTCGCGCTGCCTGTCGCCGAGATGGATGTCTACCTCGGTTACCTCGCGGGCCGGCTCGGCGCTGCCGGCGGCACCCTGACTCGGCACTGGCTGGCCGAGCTGCCAGCCAGCGGCGTCGTCGTCAACGCGACCGGCCTGGCCTCCCGGGCCATCGCCCGGGACACGACGCTGCACCCGGTGCGCGGTCAGGTGCTCCGGCTGGCGCAGGCCGGCATCGAGGAGTGGCTGCTCGAGTCGTCGGACGAGGCACGTCCGCTGTACGTCGTACCGCGCGAGCGCGACGTCGTGGTCGGCGGAACCGCCGACGTCGACGCCTGGGACCTGCGGCCCGACCCCGAGGTTGCCCGGGCGATCCTCGACCGAGCCGCCACGCTGGTGCCCGGGCTGCGTGGCGCGCAGGTGCTCGGGCACCGGGTGGGGCTGCGCCCGGCGCGACCCGCCGTACGGCTGGAGGCCGTGCCGCACGCCGACGGCGAGCCGGGCGGGGTCGTGCACTGCTACGGCCACGGCGGGGCCGGGGTGACCCTCTCGTGGGGCTGCGCGGACGACGTGCTGAACGCTGTCGAGGCGCTGGTCGCTCAGGCCGAGCCGGTGTCCGGGCGCCGATAGCCGCGCAGGGCCGGTGACAGCATCGCCACCACCGCGACGACGACCACGCAGGCGATACCGCCGCCCACCCAGGCCGCGGTCGCCCCGAAGGCTTCTGCGCTCGCCCCGGCACGCAGGTCGCCGAGCCGCGGACCGCCCGCCACCACGACGATGAAGACGCCCTGGAGCCGCCCTCGCATCTCGTCCGGCGCGAAGGTCTGCAGGATCGTCTGCCGGTAGACCCCGGAGACCAGGTCGGCCGCGCCGGCGACCGCCAGCAGGGTCACCACCAGCCACAGTGCGGGGGCCAGCCCGGCCGCCGCCACCGAAGCGCCCCACACCGCGATCGCGATCACGAGGGCCAGCCCCTGCCGGCTGATCCTGCCGATCCAGCCGGAAGCGAGGCCGCCGATCACCGAGCCGATGCTGATGGCGGCGAACAGCCAGGCCGCCCCGCCGGCACCGCCGAACTGCTCGTCGGCGACCTCCGGGAACAGTGCGCGCGGCATCGCCAGCACCATCGCGACGATGTCGACGGCGAACGACATCAGCAGGATCGGCCGGGTGCCGATGAAGTGCAGGCCGGCCAGGACCGACCGGATTCCGGGCCGCACGGTGCGCCCCAGCGGCCGCATCGGCGGCAACCGGAGCGCCGCGTAGAGGCCCGCGGTGAACAGCGCGGCGTCGATGCCGTAGGCCCACGCGTAGCCCGCGTGCACGATCACGACGCCCGCGATCAGCGGTCCGAGCACTGTACCGAGGTTGCTCATCGTGAAGTTCAGCGTGTTGCCCGCCGGCACCAGCTCCAGCGGGAGCAGCCGCGGCACCAGCGCCCCCCGGGTCGGTGAGGACATCGCGAACGCCCCGGACTGGAGGGCCACCAGCGCGAGCAGCACCCAGCGGTCGCCGGGACCGAGCAGCGCCTGCAGCAGCAGCCCGCCGGTAGCGACCCAGGTGACCAGCGACGCCGACACCAGCAACGTCCTGCGGTCGACGGCGTCGGACACCGAGCCGCCGTACAGGCCGAGCACCACGAGCGGGACCAGCGCCGCAAGGCCGAGCAGCCCGACCCAGAGCGACGAGCGCGTGACGGCGTACATCTGCACCGCCACCGCCACCGCGGTCAGCTGGAACCCGACGAAGGCGACGCCCTGTCCGAGGAACAGGCGGCGGAAGTCGGCGTGCCGCAACGGGCGCACGTCGACGGCCACCTGTCGCAGCAGGGCGACGACCGGACCGCTCGCGGACACCGCACCCCCTTCGATACGGCATGCTCGGGCCTGTGAGCCATCTCGGGACGGCCGTCTCGGTCCACGGCCTGCTGAAGCGCTACGGCGAGCGTACGGCGGTGGACGGTGTTGACCTCGACATCCACCGCGGCGAGGTGTTCGCGCTGCTCGGCCCCAACGGGGCCGGCAAGACCACCACGGTGGAGATCCTGGAGGGCTACCGCAGCCGAGACGCCGGCGAGGTCTCGGTGCTGGGAGTCGACCCCGCCGATGCGACGCCGCAGTGGCGGGCCCGGGTCGGGATCGTGCTGCAGTCGGTGACCGACCTCTCCGAGCTCACCGTCGCCGAGACGGTCCGGCACTTCGCCGGCTACTACCCCTCGCCGCGGAACCCGGACGAGGTCATCGCCACGGTCGGGCTCTCGGACAGCGCCACCCAGCGGACCCGGCTGCTCTCCGGCGGCCAGCGGCGCCGGCTCGACGTGGCGCTGGGCATCCTCGGCCGGCCCGAGCTGCTGTTCCTGGACGAGCCCACCACCGGTTTCGACCCGGCTGCTCGCCGGCAGTTCTGGGACCTGGTCGAGGAGCTGGCCCGCGAGGGGACGACCATCCTGCTGACCACGCACTACCTGGAAGAGGCCGAGCGGCTGGCCGACCGGGTCGCGGTGATCGCATCCGGCCGGATCGTCGAGGTGGCCGAACCTGCCGCCCTGGGTGGGCGCCGGGACGCGGCGGCCACCGTGTCCTGGACCGACCGGAACGGCACGCGGCAGTCGGTCCGGACCGCTGAGCCGACCCGCACGGTCACCGAGCTGGCCGCGACGTTCGTCGGTGAGGTCCCGGGCCTGTCGGTGACCCGGCCGACGCTCGAGGACGTCTACCTCGAGATGGTCGGCCTGCAGTGACGCCGCAGGTGCACGACACCACAGACCGGTTGCCGGGCACGTGGTCGATCGGCCTGCGCCGGGTGCGCATCGAGCTGCTGCAGTTCGCCCGCGACCGCGAGTCCGCGTTCTTCACCATGCTGCTGCCGGTGCTGCTGCTGGTGGTGTTCGGGTCGGCGTTCACCGGTGAGGTGGCACCCGGCATCAAGTTCAGCCAGTACTTCCTGGCCGGGATGCTGGCGTCAGGCATCGTCTACACGTCGTTCCAGAACCTCGCGATCAGCATCCCGCAGGAGAGGGACGACGGCACGCTGAAGCGGTTGCAGGGCACACCGATGCCGAAGTCGTCGTACTTCGTCGGCAAAGTCGGCCTGGTCCTGGTCATCTACGTCGTCCAGGTCGCCGCCATGATGGCGCTCGGGGTGACGCTGTTCGACGTGCACCTGCCGGACGAGCTCGCCGACTGGTGGACGTTCACCTGGGTCAGCGTGCTCGGCCTGGTGTGCTGCACGCTCCTCGGCATCGGGTTCTCCTCGGTGCCGCGCAGCGGGCGCGGTGCCTCCGCGCTGGTGTCGCCGGTCGTCCTGGTGCTGCAGTTCACCTCCGGGGTGTTCTTCCAGTACGACGGGCTGCCGCCGTGGATGCAGCAGATGTCCGCCCTGTTCCCCCTGAAGTGGCTGTGCCAGGGCATGCGGTCGGTGTTCCTGCCCGACACGTTCCAGCGCCAGGAGCTTGCCGGGTCATGGGAGCTCGGGCGCACCGCGCTGGTGCTCGCGCTCTGGTCGGTGGCCGCCCTGGTGCTGGCGCTGCGGTACTTCCGGTTCCGGCGCCGCGACGACACCTAGGCCGGGTCAGGCGACGGGCAGCCCGGCCTCGTCCCGCACGATCTCGACGATCCGGCCGATGATCGCGGTGATGCCGTAGTCCTTGGGCGTGAACACCGCGGCCACCCCTTGGTCGAGCAGCCAGCGAGCGTCGGCCTCGGGGATGATGCCGCCCACCACCACCGGAACGTCACCGGCGCCGGCATCTCGCAGCAGCGCCAGCACGTCCGGCACCAGCTCGCGGTGCGACCCGGACAGGATCGACAGGCCCACGCAGTGCACGCCCTCCTGGACAGCGGCCGACGCGATCTGGGCCGGGGTCAGCCGGATGCCCGGGTAGACCACCTCGATGCCGGCGTCGCGGGCTCGGACGGCGATCTGCTCGGCACCGTTGGAGTGCCCGTCCAGTCCCGGCTTGCCGACGAGCAGCCGCAGCCGGGTCCCGAGCTCGTCGCCGGTGCGCCGGACCAGCTCGCGCACCCGGGCCAGGTCCTCACCGGGCTCGGCGGTGCCGACCGCGCCGGACACACCGGTGGGCGCCCGGTAGGAGCCGAAGACCTCGCGCAGCACGGCTGCCCACTCCCCGGTGGTGACACCGGCCCGCACGCACGCCAGCGTCGCCGGCACCAGGTTGCCGGTCGTCCTTGCGGCGTCGCGCAGCGCTGCCAGTGAGGTCTCGACCGCCGCGGAGTCCCGGTCGGCGCGCCAGGCCTGGACGGCGGCCACCGCGCGCGCCTCGACGGCCGGGTCGACGCTCTGGACGACGGTGTCGAGGTCGGCCGTGAGCGGGCTCGGCTCGGTCTCGGTGAAGCGGTTGACGCCGACGACCACCTCGTCGCCGGACTCGACCCGCGCGCGCCGCCGCGAGTGCGAGGCGACCAGCTCGGACTTGAGGTAGCCGTTCTCGACGGCCGCCACCGCCCCGCCCATCTCCTGGATGCGCGCCATCTCGGCGCGGGCGGCGGCGCACAGCTCGTCGACCTTGGCCTCGACCACCAGCGAGCCCGCGAACAGGTCGTCGTACTCCAGCAGGTCCGACTCGTAGGCCAGCACCTGTTGCATCCGCAGCGCCCACTGCTGGTCCCACGGCCGCGGCAGGCCGAGCGCCTCGTTCCAGGCCGGCAGCTGCACCGCGCGGGCCCGGGCGTCCTTGGACAGCGTGACCCCGAGCATCTCGAGCACGATGCGCTGCACGTTGTTCTCCGGCTGCGCCTCGGTGAGGCCGAGCGAGTTCACCTGCACGCCGTACCGGAGCCGGCGCTGCATCGGGTCGGCGACGCCGTACCGGTCGCGGGTGACCTCGTCCCAGAGCGCGACCAGGGCGCGCATCTTGCACATCTCCTCGACGAAGCGCACTCCCGCGTTGACGAAGAACGAGATCCGGGCGACCACGTCACCGAACCGCTCCTCGGGCACCTGACCGGCGTCCCGAACCGCGTCGAGCACGGCCACCGCGGTCGACATCGCGAAGGCGATCTCCTGCACCGGGGTCGCCCCGGCCTCCTGAAGGTGGTAGCTGCAGATGTTGATCGGGTTCCACCGCGGCACGTTCGCGACGGTGTAGGCGATCAGGTCGGTGGTCAGCCGCATCGAGGCGGCCGGCGGGAACGCGTAGGTCCCGCGGGAGAGGTACTCCTTGACGATGTCGTTCTGGGTCGTGCCGCCCAGCCGCCCCCGCACCTCGACCGCGGCCGGGTCATCCGGGCCGACCCCGGCCTGCTCCAGCGCAGCGGTCTCGTAGAGCGCGAGCAGCCACATGGCGGTGGCGTTGATCGTCATCGAGGTGTTCATCTCGGCCAGCGGGATGCCGTCGAAGAGCGCGCGCACGTCGCCCAGGTGGCTCACCGGGACCCCGACCTTGCCGACCTCGCCGCGGGCCAGCTCGTGGTCCGGGTCGTAGCCGGTCTGGGTCGGCAGGTCGAAGGCGACCGACAGCCCGGTCTGGCCCTTGCTCAGGTTCTGCCGGTAGAGCGCGTTGGACTCGGCCGCCGAGGAGTGCCCGGCGTACGTCCGCATCATCCACGGCTGGTCCCGCACGGCCGGAGCCTACCGGCGGGTAACACCGGCCGGGGCCGCGGGTGGCGGCTCAGACGGTGGCGCCGACCGGGGCATCGAGGGTGAGCACCCGGTGCAGCCGGGTGACCCGCAGGATCCGCACGGACGCGGGGGAGCCGCGTCGCGCAGGACGATCCGGCGGTCCAGCAGCTTGGCCCGGCGGTCGGCCCCGAGCAGGACACCCAGACCGGTCGCGTCGATGACCTCGACGCCGGCCAGGTCGACCACCAGGTCGCCGGAACCGGCGTCCAGGGCGTCGTGCAGCGCGGCGCGCACCTCGGCCACTGCGCTCACGTCCAGCCGGCCGGACAGCGCGATCTCCTGCCCGCTCGCCATGTCGACGACCATCTGGTCACCTCCTCGGAAGGTCAGACGCGCGAAGGCGGTGCCAGGTTGCCCCGTCGGTCACGCGTTCCGACCGTAGAGCCTGACCCTGGGCACGACGCGGCGCCACGCTGTGACTCCTGTGACTTTTGTGACCTCTGTGACTCCAGTGACTCCCCCGCTCGGCCACACGTTGATCACGCTGGCGTGATCAACGGTTGCTGGGTGCGGCGTGCATGCCGCACCCAGCGGCGGGTGATCACGCTGACGTGATCAACGGCGCGGGGCGAGGCGGGGCGAGGCGAACGGGAAGGGAGGCAGCCCCAGAGGTCAGGCGTCGTAGGTGTAGAAGCCGCGGCCGGACTTGCGGCCGAGGTCACCCGCGGCGACCATCCGGGACAGCGACTCCGGCGGGAAGAACTTCTCGTCCGCGGTGTCGGTGTAGATGTTCATGCTCGCATCGCGCAGGATGTCGACCCCGGTGAGGTCGGTGGTGGCCAGCGGGCCCATGGCGTGGCCGAAGCCGAGCTTGCACGCGGTGTCGATGTCCTCGGCGGAGGCGACCCCGGTCTCGACCAGCCGGATCGCCTCCATCGCCAGCGCGCAGATCAGCCGGGTGGTCACGAAGCCGGCGACATCCCGGTTGACCACGACGCAGGTCTTGCCGACCGACTCGGCGAACGCCCGCGCGGTGGCCAGGGTCTCGTCGCTGGTCTTGTAGCCGCGCACCAGCTCGCAGAGCGCCATCATCGGCACCGGCGAGAAGAAGTGCATGCCGACGACCGCTTCGGGGCGCTCGGTCACCGACGCGATCTGGGTGATCGGGATCGCGCTGGTGTTGGTGCCCAGCACGGCGCCGTCCCGGCAGATCCGGTCCAGCTCGCGGAAGATCTCTCGCTTCACCTCGATGCTCTCGAACGCCGCCTCGACCACGAGGTCCGCCGAGGCGACGGCCTCGAGGTCGGTGGTGGTGGTGATCCGCGCCAGGGCGGACTCGGCGTCGTCCTGCTCGAGGGTTCCCTTGGCCACGAACCGGGTCAGTGACTTCTCGATGGCGGCGCGGCCCTTGCCGAGCGCCTCGTCGGTCACGTCGCGCAGCACCACGTCGTGCCCCGCGACGGCGGCCACCTGGGCGATGCCGGAACCCATCAGCCCGGCCCCGACGACGGCAAGCGTTGTTCCAGTCATGGGCCGGGAGCCTAACCGGGCGACTCGATGGGCGAGACTGGCCGGGTGCCGGACTGGATCGCGCTGATGACCTCGGTCGCGGTGGTGGGTGTGCTCGCCCTCCTCCTGCGCTGGGCGTACGGCGGTCGGAAGCGGTCGCTCGTCGAGCGGCGCCCGAGCGCAGGCGGCACCGACACTACGGGCTGATGGTCTCGATCGCCTCCCCGGGCACCTTCATCGAGGGCGAGGTGTCCAGGCAGCGGCTGGCCAGCGCAGGCATCCGGGCGCAGCTGGTCACCACCACCGAGGGACCCCGGCTGATGGTGCTGCGCGAGCAGGAGTCCGCCGCCCGGCGGCTGCTCGCGTCCTCCTGAGCACGAGTGCGCGCTCGCTCAGCGGTCGTCGTACACGGCGTCCGGATCGGGCTCCCGGGTGACGTCGGCGCCGAGGTGCCGCAGTGCCGTGTCGAACCCGGGGTAGCCGCGGTCGACGTGGAAGATGTCGCTCACGTGGGTGACCCCCTCCCCCACCAGCCCGGCCAGGGTCAGTGCGGCGCCGGCCCGGATGTCGCTGGCCCGCACCGGGGCGCCGGAGAGCCGGGGCACGCCCCGCACCACCGCGTGGTGGCCATCGGTGCGCACGTGCGCGCCGAGCCGGGCCAGCTCGCTGGCGAACACGAACCGGCCCTCGAAGATGTTCTCGGTGATCATCGCGGCACCGTCGGCGATCGAGTTCAACGCCATCACCAGTGGCTGGAGGTCGGTCGCCAGTCCCGGGTAGGGCAGGGTCACGGCATCAACGGCGGTCGGCCGACGCTCCATCACGACGCGGAACCCGTCGTCGGTGCCCTCGACGACCGCGCCGCAGGTCGCCAGCTTGTCCAGCGCGATCTCCAGGTGGGCGGGCCGCGCGTGATGCACGGTGATGTCTCCCTGGGTCATCGCCGCGGCGAAGGCCCAGGTGCCCGCCACGATGCGGTCGGGCACGATCTCGTGCGTGGTCGGCGAGAGCCGGTCGACGCCCTCGATGCTCAGGGTCGACGTACCGATGCCGTCGAGCTTGGCGCCCATCTGCTGCAGCATCTGGCAGAGGTCGACGATCTCCGGCTCGCGGGCCGCGTTGTCGATGACGGTGGTGCCCGACGCGAGCACGCCGGCCATCAGGACGTTCTCGGTGGCTCCGACGCTCGGGAAGTCCAGCCAGACGGTCGCACCGGTCAGGCCGTGCGGCGCCCGGGCCACGATGTAGCCGTGCTCGTTGTCGAGCTCCGCGCCGAGCTTGGTCAGCCCGGCCATGTGGAAGTCGAGGGGCCGGGAGCCGATGGCGTCGCCGCCCGGGATGGCGACCTCGGCGCGGCCGCAGCGGGCGATCAGAGGGCCGAGGACGCAGATCGAGGCGCGGATCCGGCGTACCAGGTCGTAGTCGGCCTGGTGCCCGAGGTCGGCGGGCACGTCGATCACGACCGTCGCCGTGTCCGGGTCGTAGTCGACGGAGCAGCCCAGCCGCCGCAGCAGCTCGCCCATGATCTCGACGTCGAGGATGTGCGGCACGTCGGTCAACGTCGTACGGCCCTCGGCCAGCAGCGCGGCGGCCATCACCTTGAGCACGCTGTTCTTCGCGCCGGTGACCCTGACCGCCCCGGCGAGCCGGGCACCACCGACGACACGGAACCTCTCCATGCGGGGCATCGTAGAGTCGCGGGCATGGTCAACCTCACCCGCATCTACACCCGCACCGGTGACGACGGCTCCACGGGCTACGGCGGGCGGGGGCGCATCAGCAAGAACGACCCCCGACTCGAGGCGTACGCCGACTGCGACGAGGCGGGCGCTTTCCTCGGTGTCGCGCTGGCTTCCGGGTCTCTGAGCACCGACGTCTCGGCCGTGCTGACCAGGGTGCAGAACGACCTTTTCGACGTGGGCGCGGACCTGTGCACCCCGATCGAGACCGACCCGAAGTACCCACCGCTGCGGGTCATCCAGGAACAGGTCGACACCCTCGAGCGGGAGATCGACCGATTCAACGCCGACCTCGAACCGCTGCGGTCGTTCGTGCTCGCAGGCGGCACGACGGCTGCTGCACACCTGCACGTCGCCCGCACCGTCGTCCGCCGGGCGGAGCGGGCCACCTGGCGGGCAGTGGAGACCCACCCGGACACGGTGAACCCTCTGACCGCGAAGTACCTGAACCGCCTCTCGGACCTGCTGTTCGTCCTCGCCCGGCACGCGAACCGGGAGGTCGGCGACGTCGTGTGGGTGCCGGGCGCCAACCGCTGAGCACGCCGGCTCACGGCGTCAGCCTCGACCAGGTTGCCCGGACGTCCGACCGCCGTCCGTGCGCCGCATCAGAACGTCGAGCAGGTCCCGGGCCGTCGCCGGCGCAGATGCTCAACGCGGAAGCCGGCCTCTCCGGATGCACGGTCCGCCAGGCCGACGCGAGCCGCACCGATGCCTACATCGGCGCCGCGCCGGCCGACCTGGTGCTGCTCTGCGGAGTGCTCGGCAACATCAGCGGCCACGACGCCGCGCGGACGGTCGCGGCGCTGCCACAGCTGTGCGCGCCCGATGCCACCGTGGTCTGGACCCGCCACCGGCGGGAGCCGGACCTCACGCCCGCGGCTCGTCGCTGGTTCGCCGAGGCCGGCTTCCTCGAGCTGTCCTTCACGGCTCCCGCCGACGTCGGGTGGTCAGTAGGCGTGCACCGGTTCACCGGAGACTCGCAGCCCCTGCTAGAGGGACGGCGGCTGTTCACCTTCCTCCGCTGACGCTGCGTCCGGGTCAGGTGGTGCGCGTGCCGGGTGGCGACGACTCGACCCAGGCCAGGAACCCGGTCAGGGTGTCCTGGCTCATCGCGAGCTCGACCGGCCCGTCTCCGTCCCGGCAGCGGACGACCATCGCGCCGGACAGCAGCGAGAACGCCTCAGCCCCGTGTGGGTCCCGGCGCTCGACGACCTGCAGGTCCCGGCGGCTGAGCACCCGGCGCGGACGCATCGAGTAGGAGAACACGCGGTACCACTCCAGGCGCTCACCCGAGTAGCGGCCGATGCCGAGCACCCAGCCCTTGCCGTAGCTGCCCTCGCCGAGGCGCAGGCTGCAGTCGAACGTTCCGCCGGCGCGGGTGACCACCCGGCGGCGCAGCACGAGAAGCCCCAGGGCGAGCAGCGCGAGCGCCACCAGGGCGGCGAGCACGTCGAGCAGCACGATCAGACTCATCGGCCGGCGACGTCCTTGGCGAGCGACGAACGGAGGCGGAGTGTGACCAGAGCAATCAGGTGCCCCGGGCTGATCGACGCTGGCACGTCCGGCCGCTAGTGAGCCATGCCGTGCGCGCGGATCCTGGCCTCCGCCCGGCGCTGCTGATGAAGGGAGTCCTCGTCGTCGGACCCGCGGGCCTGCTCGAGGTCGCGCTCGGCCGCCGCGAGGTCGATGTCCTTGGCCAGGTCGGCCTCCTCGGCAAGGATGCCGACCCGGTTGTCGGCCACGGACAGGAACCCGCCGTGGACGACGGCGATCACCGGGTCGCCGGACTCCTGGCGGACGACCACCGTGCCGTTGACCAGGGTGCCGAGCAGCGGTGCGTGGTGCGGCAGGATGCCGACCTCGCCGTCGGTGGTCCGGGCGAGGACCATGCTGGCCTCGCCCGTCCACACCGTTCGGTCGGCGGCGACGAGCTCGACCGACAGCAGGTCGTCAGCCATTCTTCTCCAGCTCCTTGGCCCTTGCCTCAACGTCCTCGAGACCACCACACATGAAGAAGGCCTGCTCGGGGATGTGGTCGTACTCGCCCTCGGTCAGCTTCTTGAAGGCGTCGATGGTCTCGTCGAGCGGCACGAACGAGCCGTCGAGACCGGTGAACGCCTTGGCGACGAAGGTGTTCTGCGAGAGGAACCGCTGGATGCGCCGGGCCCGGTTGACGAGGATCTTGTCCTCCTCGGACAGCTCGTCGATGCCGAGGATCGCGATGATGTCCTGGAGGTCCTTGTAGCGCTGCAGGATCTCCTTGACCCGGGCCGCGACCCGGTAGTGGTCGTCGGCGATGTAGCGCGGGTCGAGGATGCGCGAGGTGGAGTCGAGCGGGTCGACCGCCGGGTAGATGCCCAGCTCGGAGATCGGTCGCGACAGGACCGTCGTGGCGTCGAGGTGGGCGAAGGTGGTGTGCGGTGCAGGGTCGGTGATGTCGTCGGCGGGCACGTAGATCGCCTGCATCGAGGTGATCGAGTGGCCGCGCGTCGAGGTGATCCGCTCCTGGAGCAGTCCCATCTCGTCGGCCAGCGTCGGCTGGTAACCGACCGCCGAGGGCATCCGGCCGAGCAGGGTCGAGACCTCGGACCCCGCCTGGGTGAACCGGAAGATGTTGTCGATGAACAGCAGCACGTCCTGCTTCTGGACGTCGCGGAAGTACTCCGCCATGGTGAGCGCCGCGAGGGCGACCCGCAGCCGGGTACCGGGCGGCTCGTCCATCTGGCCGAACACCAGGGCGGTCTTGTCGATGACGCCGGTCTCGGTCATCTCGGTGATGAGGTCGTTGCCCTCGCGGGTCCGCTCGCCGACGCCGGCGAACACCGACACACCGCCGAAGTTCTCGGCGACCCGGTAGATCATCTCCTGGATGAGCACGGTCTTGCCGACACCGGCACCACCGAACAGGCCGATCTTGCCGCCGAGGACGTACGGCGTGAGCAGGTCGATGACCTTGATGCCGGTCTCGAACATCTCGGTCTTGGACTCGAGCTGGTCGAACGCCGGCGGCGTGCGGTGGATCTCCCACCGCTCCTTGATGTCGAGCTCGGACTCCGCGACGTCCAGCGGCTCGCCCAGGGTGTTGAAGACGTGGCCCTTGGTCACGTCGCCGACTGGCACCGTGATCGGGCTACGGGTGTCGGTGACCTCGGCGCCGCGCACCAGACCGTCGGTCGGCTGCATCGAGATGGCACGGACCAGGGCGTCACCCAGGTGCTGGGCGACCTCCAGGGTCAGGGTCTTGTCCTCGCCGCCCAGGGTGACCTGCACCTTGAGGGCGTTGTAGATCTCGGGCATGGTGTCGACGCTGAACTCGACGTCGACCACCGGCCCGATGACGCGGGCGACCCGACCGGAAGCGCGTGGCGCCTCGGCGGTGGTCTCGGTGTTCTCGGCTACAGCAGTCATGTCTCACTCACTCCCGGCAGTTGCACTGGCGAGCGCTTCCGCGCCACCGACGATCTCGCTGATCTCTTGGGTGATCTCGGCCTGGCGGGCCGCGTTGGCCTTGCGTGTGTAGTCCTTGATGAGCTCGGTCGCGTTGTCGGTCGCGGACTTCATCGCCCGACGGCGGGCCGCGAGCTCGGAGGCAGCCGACTGGAGCAGCGCGTTGTAGACCCGGCTCTCGACGTAGCGCGGCAGCAGCTCGTCGAGCACCGCCTCTGCCGACGGCTCGAACTCGTAGAGCGGCAGTGAGCCACCCTCCGGCTCCTCCTCGGTCTCCTCGATCTCCAGCGGCAGCAGCCGCCGGGTCACGGTCTTCTGGGTGACCATGCTGACGAACTGCGTGAAGACGATGTGGATCTCGTCGACGCCGCCCTCGGTGTTGGGCGTGAGGAACGCGTCGATCACCGCGTCGGCGACCTCTTTGGCGTTGGCGTACGTCGGGCTCTCGGAGAAGCCGGTCCACTCCCCGGCCATCTCGCGGTTGCGGAACCGGTAGAAGCCGACGCCCTTGCGGCCGACGAGGAAGGGCACGACCTCCTTGTCGTTCTCCCGGAGCAGGGTGGACAGCCGCTCGCCCTCCTTGATCGCGTTGGAGGAGTAGGCACCGGCCAGGCCGCGGTCGCTGGTCAGCAGGAGCAGAGCGGCGCGCGGCGGACCGTCGTCGACCCCGTCCTGCTGGGTGGCGGGCACGGACCCGGTCAGCGGGTGGTCGACGTCGGAGAAGCTCGCCACCGCCGAGACGGCACGGGTGATCGCCTCGGCGTACGGCGTGGATGCTGCCACCCGCTGCTGCGCCTTGACGATGCGCGAGGCAGCGATCAGCTCCATCGCCTTGGTGATCTTCTTGGTCGAGTTCACCGACCTGATGCGTCGGCGGTAGACCCGCAGCTGGGAGCCCATCGCTACTTCTTCGCCGCCGGCTTGCGGACGTGCTTCTTGATGGTCTCCTGCTCGACCTCGTCCTCGTCCATGGCCCCGACCGGCTCGTCGTTGACGAGCAGCTCGCCGGACGAGGTCTCGAACTCCTTCTTGAAGTTGTCGACCGCGTCCTCGAGACCGGACACCGCGTCGTCGGTGAGCTCCTTGGTCTCGGCGAGGGCGTCGACGAGCTCCTTGTGCTCGCGGCCCAGGTAGTCGAGCAGCTCGGCTCTCGAACCGGCGGATGTCCTCGACGGGTACGTCGTCGAGCTTGCCGGTCGTGCCGGCCCAGATCGAGATGATCTGGTCCTCGACGGCGAACGGTGAGTACTGGCCCTGCTTGAGCAGCTCGACCAGCCGCGCGCCGCGGGCCAGCTGTGACTTGGAGGCCGCGTCCAGGTCGGACCCGAAGGCGGCGAAGGCCTCCAGCTCGCGGTACTGCGCCAGGTCGAGGCGCAGCCTGCCGGCGACCTTGCGCAGACCCTTGACCTGTGCCGAGCCGCCGACCCGGGACACCGAGACACCGACGTTGATGGCCGGGCGGACACCGGAGTTGAACAGGTCCGTCTCGAGGAAGCACTGGCCGTCGGTGATCGAGATGCAGTTGGTCGGGATGAACGCGGACACGTCGTTGCCCTTGGTCTCGATGATCGGCAGGCCGGTCATCGAGCCGCCGCCCATCTCGTCCGAGAGCTTCGCGCAGCGCTCGAGCAGCCGCGAGTGCAGGTAGAACACGTCGCCGGGGTAGGCCTCGCGGCCCGGCGGGCGCCGCAGCAGGAGCGAGACGGCACGGTAGGCATCGGCCTGCTTGGACAGGTCGTCGAAGATGATCAGGACGTGCTGCCCCTCGTACATCCAGTGCTGCCCGATGGCCGAGCCGGTGTAGGGCGCGAGGTACTTGAAGCCGGCCGGGTCGGACGCGGGTGACGCGACGATCGTCGTGTACTCGAGCGCGCCGTTCTCCTCGAGCGCGGAGCGGACGCCCGCGATCGTCGAGCCCTTCTGGCCGATGGCGACGTAGATGCACTTGACCTGGCGCTGGACGTCGCCGGACTCCCAGTTCGCCTTCTGGTTGATGATCGCGTCGAGGGCCACCGCGGTCTTGCCGGTCTGGCGGTCGCCGATGATCAGCTGGCGCTGGCCGCGGCCGATGGCGGTCATCGCGTCGATGGCCTTGATGCCGGTCTGCAGCGGCTCCTTGACACCCTGGCGCTGCACGACCGAGGGCGCCTGGGTCTCGAGCGCGCGACGGGCCGAGGACTCGATCTCCCCCTTGCCGTCGAGGGGGTTGCCCAGCGGGTCGACGACCCGGCCGAGGTACCCGTCGCCGACCGGCACCGAGAGGATCTCGCCGGTACGGCGAACCGGCTGGCCCTCCTCGATGCCGCGGAACTCGCCGAGCACCACGGCCCCGATCTCGCCGACGTCGAGGTTCAGCGCCAGGCCGAGGGTGCCGTCCTCGAACTCGAGCAGCTCGTTTGTCATCGCGGAGGGCAGGCCCTCGATCCGCGCGATGCCGTCACCGGCCTCGGTGACGTGCCCGACCTCTTCGCGCTCGGCGGCGTCAGGCTCGTAGGAGGCGACGAAGCGCTCGAGCGCGTCCCGGATCTCCTCCGGCCGGATGGTGAGCTCGGCCATGGTCTAGTCCTCTTCCGTCGTGTCGTCCGTGCCGCGGTGGCGGCGGAGTCAGGTCAGATGCGTGGTCGTTCATGGTCAGCCCACGAGCCGTCGGCGGGCTTCGTCGAGGCGGGCCACCATGGAGCCGTCGATGACCTCGTCACCGATCTCGACCCGGATGCCGCCCACGAGGTCCGGGTCGAGCTGGACGTTGAGGTGCAGCTCGGATCCGTAGATGCGGCGCAGGGCGTCGGCGAGCCGGCCACGCTGCTCCTCGGTCAGCGGCACGGTAGCCGTCACGGTGGCGATCAGCCGGCTGCGCAGCTCGGCGGCCACCTGGCCGTAGACCTCGACAGCCCGGTCGAACGTTCGCCCGCGCGGCGCGACGACAGCCTGCCGGACGAGCCGCCGGGTCTCCTCGGCCACCCGGTCGCCGAGCAGACCCTCGATGAGCGCTGCGCGGCTCTCGACAGGGGCCGAACGATCGGCCAGCGCGGTGCGCAGCTCGGGGGCGCCGGCCACGATGCGGCTGATCCGGAACAGCTCGTCCTCGACGGTGTCGAGGCGGCCGGCCTTCTCGGCCGCGGCAGCGACCGCCTCGACGGCCAGCAGCTCGACCGCGTCACCGAGCTCGCGCGGCGCGGACCAGCGGGACCGGACCGCCCACACGAGGACGTCGACGGCTGCACTGCCGACCCGGTCGGCGAAGACCGCGCGAGCGAGCCCCGCCCGGTCGTCACCGGTGCGGGAGGGGTCGGTGAGCGCGCGCCGCAGACCGAGCTCCCGGTCGAGCACGGCGGCCGCCGGCGAACAGGTCGTCGCCGAGGGCAAGCAGGTCGGAGTCACCGGAGCGGATCAGCGTCCCCAGCGTCTCGCGGGCGGCCGCGAGGGACCCTCGGCTCGCGCCCTGCATGCTGCCCCGGCTCATGCCCGAGAGCTCTGCTCGTCAGTCACCGAGGTCGCACCGGCATCGGCGCGCGACTCGAGCTCCTCGAGGAAGCGGTCGACCACCCGGCGCTGCCGGGCGTCGTCCTCCAGCGACTCGCCCACGATGCGGCCGGCCAGGTCGGTGGCCAGCGTGCCCACCTGCTGACGCAGCTGGTTGATCGCCTGCGCCTTGTCGGCCTCGATCTGCTGGTGCGCCTGCTCGGTGAGCCGGCGCGCCTCGGCCTGCGCCTGCTCGCGCATCTCGGCGATGATCGCGGTGCCCTGCTCGCGTGCCTGCTCGCGCAGCCGGGCTGCCTCGTGCCGGGCGTCGGCGAGCTGCTCGCGATACTGCGCGAGCGTCTCCGTCGCCTCCTCCTCGGCCTCCTTGGCCCGCTCCATGCCGCCCTCGATGGCGTCACGGCGCTCGGCGAAGGTCTTCTCGAAGACCGGGAAGACCATCTTGCGCAGGAAGAAGTAGAGCAGCGCGAAGGCGATGGCCCCGACGATCAGCTCGGACGTGTGCGGCAGCAGCGGGTTCGGCTCCTCCTCGGCAGCGAGGACAGCCGACACCGACTGCAGCACATGGGTGGAGAGGGTCATCAGATCACTTCAGGACGAACGCGAGGCCGATACCGATGATGGCGAGCGCCTCGGCGAGAGCGAACCCCAGGATGGCGATGCCCTGCAGGACACCACGGGCCTCCGGCTGACGAGCGACGCCGTTGATGTAGGCAGCGAAGATCAGCCCGATGCCGACACCAGGTCCGATGGCAGCGAGGCCGTAACCGATCATGTTCAGGCTGCCGTTGATGTCGCCGTTCACAGTGGGTCCCTTCGGTTTTGGAACGTTGAGGTCAGGAGGGTGGAGATCAGTGGTCGTCGGCCAGAGCGCCGGCGATGTAGAGGGCAGAGAGCAGGACGAACACGTAGGCCTGCAGCACCTGCACGAAGGCCTCGAAGAACGTCAGGATGATCGAGAAGGCGAACGGCACCGCACTCAGCACCGCCAGCCCCCCGCCCTTCTCGACGAGGAGGTACTCGCCCCCGAGCACGGTCAGCAGCAGCACCAGGTGCCCGGCGAACATGTTGAGCGTAAGACGCAGCGTGAGCGTGATCGGGCGGATGATGACCGTGGAGAAGAACTCCAGCGGAGCCAGCAGCACATAGATCAGCTTCGGCAGGCCCGGCGGGAACATCATCGCCTTGAAGTAGCCGTAGAAGCCGTGCCGCTGGATGCCGACGTAGTTGAAGATCGCCCAGGAGATCAGCGCGAGGAACAACGGGATGGCGATCTTCGCGGTGGCCGGCAGCTGGAGCACCGGGATGATGCCCGCGACGTTGAGCACGGCGATGAAGCAGAACAGAGTCGTGAGGTAGGGGACGAACTTGCGTCCCTCGCGACCGATGGTGTCGCCGACGATGTCGTTGCGGACGAAGCCGTAGATGCTTTCGCCGACGAACTGCATCTTGGCGGGGACCAACGTCGAGCGGCGCGCGGCCAGGTAGAAGACCACAGCGATCAGCAGCGTGCCGAGCACGATGATGAGCATCGGCTTGGTGAAGAACGTGCCCTCGCCGAAGAGCGGCGGGAACTCGAAGTCCCTCGGCCCGGGAGCCTGGAACTCCTCTCCCTCGACCGCCTGGGCGACGTTGACCAGGTGCAAGGCGTCTCCATTTCCGGCGCGGTGCATCAGGTGTGCGAAAACTGAGAAAAAACTGCTGCGGGATCAGGATCTACTGTACCGGAGCCACACGAGCCAGACTCCGGCGGCTGCCCCCACCACGATGCCGCCACCGACGAAGCCGCGGGTCCCGAGCCACCAGTCGAGCAGCCAGCCGATGCCGCCGTAGAGGATCACGCCTCCGAGCAGGTAGCTGATGACGGCATAGGGGTCGACGTCCTGTGTCGGAGGCGCCTCGGACGCCTCTCCGGGGGGGACCCGGGCAGCACCGTCGTCACCGTCAGGCTGGCCGTCGACCATCGCGCGAAGGACCCTATCAGCGCTCGGCCGGGTCCCGGTCCGATGGAAGCTCCACGTCGACGACGGGTCCCCGCCAGTGCAGCCAGGTCCACACCGTGCCGGCCGTCCAGCCCAGCCCGACGGCGATCACCGTGACCGCCGAGCACCTCTCGGTCCGGCGCCCCTGCCTGCGTGACAGCGACGAACACCATCAGCAGCAGCAGGACGCGCAGCGAGTAGCCGAGCAGCAGGAGCATCGCACCCAGGCCACCCCGGCCCCGCGCCGCCTGCGCGACCGGCAGCTGGCCGACGAGCAGGAACCCCAGCACCAGCACGATCCCCAGCAGCGCCGCCGCGAGGCCGGCCGGGCCGCTGAGGACCGAGCCGGCCACGACGCACACCGCTCCGACGGCCAGGGCGGTGAGGGTGGCCGGGCCGAGCAGCCGGCGCACGCCGACCTCAGGTCGGACCGTCACGGCGTCTTTCCGCGTCGCAGCCCGGTGAAGCTGCCCTCGGCCCGGCGCAGCCGCGGGATGTTCATCGTGACCAGCACCGCGACCACGACAACGACCGCGAGACTCACGAGCAACGGCGTCCGGTTCAGGAAGACGACGGCCGTGGCTCCGAACGCGATCACCGACGACCACAGGTACATCACCAGGACCGCGCGGGCGTGGCTGTGGCCGCGTTCGAGCAGCCGGTGGTGCAGGTGCTGCTTGTCCGGCGCGAACGGCGACCGGCCGGCGAGGGTACGCCGGATGATGGCCAGCACGACGTCGAGGAAAGGCAGCGCCATCACGGCGATCGGCAGCACCAGCGGCAGCAGGGCCGGCGCGAGGTCGGTGTCGACGGCGTTGGGCGCCACGGTTCCGGTGAGGGTGATCGTGGTCGACGCGAGCAGCAGCCCGATCAGCATCGAGCCCGAGTCGCCCATGAAGATGCGTGCCGGGCTGAAGTTGTGCGGCAGGAAGCCGACGCACACCCCGATCAGGGCCGCCGCGATCACCCCCGGGGCGGTGGCGCGGGTCAGGCTCTCGTTGACGGTGAGGATGTAGGAGAAGACGAAGAACGACGTTGCGGCGATCGCGACGATGCCGGCCGCGAGACCGTCCAGGCCGTCCACGAAGTTCACCGCGTTCACCGTGACCACGACGAGCACGATGGTGAGCACCGTCCCCTCGACCGGGCCGAGGACGAAGGAGTTCGGGACGCCGTCGGAGGAGTCGCCGCCCAGGCCGCCCATCGGCAGGTAGAGCATCTGCACGCCGCCGATCACCATGACGCCGGACGCGAGCACCTGCCCCGCCAGCTTGGTCAGCGCGTCCAGCTCCCACTTGTCGTCGGCGATGCCGAGCAGGCAGATCAGGACCGCGCCGGACAGCAGCGCCAACGTCTGCTGGCCGTCGCCGAGCCGGGGGCCGAGGAACGGCATCTGGGTGGCGACGAGGATGCCGGCCCCGAAACCGGCGAGCATCGCGATCCCGCCGAGCCGCGGGGTGGGGATGGCGTGCACGTCCCGGTCCCGGACCGCGGTCATCGCCCCCCAGCGCAGCGCGATGCGCCGGGCCACGGGGGTGAGCAGGTAGGTCACCGTTGCAGCCACCACCAGGGTGAGCAGGTACTCGCGCACGCTCCGTCGTCCGCCTACGCCGGGGTCGGGTACGCCGGGTGGTCGGCGACAAGGGCACCGACCGCCTCGGCCACCTCGGCAGCAGCGGACCCGTCGACGTCCCGCACCGCGCGCCCGATCAGCGCAGCCACCTCCGCCATCGCCGGCTCGGTCATCCCCTGCGTGGTGACGGCCGCGGTGCCGACCCGGATGCCGGAGCCGACCATCGGCTTCTCGGGGTCGTAGGGGATGGCGTTCTTGTTCAGCGTGATGCGCGCGGCGTCGCAGCGCGTCTCCGCGACGGCACCGGTCAGGCCTGGGACGTCGCTGGCCCGCAGGTCGAGCAGCGCGAGGTGCGTGTCGGTGCCACCGGAGACCGGACGCATCCCCTCGGCCGCGAGCCCGTCGGCGAGCGCCTTCGCGTTGGCCACGACCTGCGCGGCGTAGGTGCGGTACGCCGGTTGCAGGCACTCCCCCAGCACCACCGCCTTCGCGGCCACCGCGTGCATCAGCGGACCGCCCTGGAGGAACGGGAACACCGCCTTGTCGATCCGGGCCGCCAGCTCCGGCCGGCACACGACCATGCCGCCGCGGGGGCCACGCAGCACCTTGTGGGTCGTGAACGTCACGACGTCGGCGTACGGCACCGGCGACGGGATCGCCCGGCCGGCCACCAGGCCGATGAAGTGCGCGGCGTCGACCATCAGCCAGGCACCCACCTCGTCGGCGATCTCGCGGAACCGGGCGAAGTCGATCAGCCGCGGGTACGCCGTGGCGCCGGCGATGATCATCTTGGGCCGGTGCTGCAGCGCGAGGTCGCGGACCTCGTCGTAGTCGATCAGCTCCGTGTCGCGCCGCACCGTGTAGGGCACCGGGGTGTACCAGGTGCCCGAGAAGCTCACCTTCGCGCCGTGGGTGAGGTGGCCGCCGTGCGGCAGCGACATGGCGAGGACCGTGTCGCCGGGCTGGAGCAGCGCGGCGTAGACCGCGAGGTTGGCGCTGGCGCCGGAGTGCGGTTGGAGGTTGACGTGGATATCGGAGGCCCCGGCCGTGTCGCTGCTGCCGAACAGCTGCCGGGCCCGGGCGATGCCGATCTCCTCGGCCCGGTCGACCTCCTGGCAGCCGCCGTAGTAGCGCCGGCCGGGGTACCCCTCGGCGTACTTGTTCGACAGCGTCGAGCCGAGTGCCGCCAGCACCGCGGGCGAGGTGAAGTTCTCGCTGGCGATCAGCTGGAGGCCGCCGCGGAGCCGGTCCAGCTCACCGAGGACGACGCCGGCGATCTCCGGGTCCTGCGCCTGAAGGGCGTCGAAGTCCGGGCCCCAGTAGGTCCCGCGCGCCCCGGACACCGTCATGTCGGATCACTGTACGGCTCGGTCAGCAGGTCACCGGAGACCGAGCGGAGGGCCTCGGCGGTCACCGCGCCCAGACGCAGCAGACGGGGCACCTCGCCGGTGAGGTCGACGATCGTCGAGGGCACCGGGTCGCCGGACGGCCCGCCGTCCAGGTAGACCGACACCGACTCGCCGAGCTGCTCGACGGCGTCGTCGCAGGTGGTGGCGGGTGGCTGCCCGGAGCGGTTGGCGCTGCTGACGGCCATCGGCCCGGTGGCGCGCAGCAGCTCGAGGGCCACCGGGTGCAGCGGCATCCGGACCGCCACCGTGCCGCCGGTCTCCCCGAGGTCCCACTGCAGGGACGGCTGGACGGCGGCGACCACGGTCAGGCCGCCCGGCCAGAACGCCTCCACCAGGTCCCGCGCCGCCGCCGACAGGCCCGTGGCGATGCCGTCGAGGGTGCGCGGGGAGCCGACCAGGACGGGCACCGGCATGTCCCGGCCGCGGCCCTTGGCCGTGAGCAGTCCGCGCACGGCGTCCGGCGAGAACGCGTCGGTGCCCAGGCCGTAGACCGTGTCGGTCGGCAGCACGACGAGCTCGCCGCGGCGCACCGCGTCCTTGGCCAGGTCCAGCCCGACCGGACGCTCGGCCGCGCTGGCCATGTCGTACCGCCGCACCCAGCCCATCAGCCCTCATCCCCTCCTGCTCCGCGCCCGCGAAGTTGATCACGTCAGCGTGATCACCGGTCGCTGGGTGCGGCAAGCTCACCGCACCCAGCAGCAGTTGACCACGCCAGCGTGATCAACTTCGATCCTGGCGGACGGCGGTGACGAAGCGGTCGCGGCCGGCGAGGTCGCGGTGGTCGGAGACGTCGCGCCACCGGGCGGGGTCGGCGAAGACGGCAGGTGCCGAGGCGCCCTGGAGGTCGGCGTGCTCGGCCACCACCCGGCCGCCGGGTCGCAGCAGCCGGGCAGCGACCCGCTCGACGACGCGCATCGCGTCCAGGCCGTCGTCGCCGGACCACAGCGACCCGGCCGGGTCGTGCGCGGCGACCTCCGGGTCGCGGATCACCGCGCCGAGCGGGATGTACGGCGGGTTGCTCACCACGACGTCGACGGTGCCGTCGAGCTCGGGGAAGGCGGTCGCCATGTCACCCAGCCGCAGGTCGACCGGCGACCCCGCACAGTTCCGGACCGCCCACGCGTGCGCCGCCGGCTCCCGCTCGACCGCGTGCACCTCGCTGCCGGGGACCTCGGTGGCCACCGCGAGCGCGATGGCGCCGGACCCGGTGCACAGGTCGACCACCCGTGGGCTCCCGGTGCCCTTCAGCGCCGCCAGCACGGCGTCGACCACGACCTCCGTCTCAGGTCGGGGCACGAACACCCCGGGCCCGACCCGCAGGGTGAGGTGCCGGAAGTACGCGAGCCCGGTGATGTGCTGCAGCGGCTCACGGGCGGCCCGCCGCTCGACGTACGCACCGAATGCCGCGCCGGGAGAGTCGTGCCGCCAGAGGTCCACCCGCTGGATGCCCAGCGAGTGGGCCGCGAGCGCCTCCGCGTCGTGCCTGGCCGACGGCACGCCGGCCGCCTCGAGCCGAGCGGTCGCGTCGGCCAGGGCGGCCTGCAGGGGTCGGGAGGTCACTGACCCGCGTGAGCCAGCTTGGCCTCGGTGTCGGCGTCGACCAGCGCCTGGACGACCGCGTCCAGGTCACCGTCGAGGACCTGGTCGAGGTTGTAGGCCTTGAAGTTGACCCGGTGGTCGGCGATCCGGTTCTCGGCGAAGTTGTAGGTGCGGACCCGCTCGGAGCGGTCGACCGTGCGCACCTGGCTGCGCCGGGCGTCCGACGCCTCCTGGTCGGCGGCCTCCTGCGCGGCGGCGAGCAGCCGGGCCCGCAGGATGCGCATCGCCTGCTCGCGGTTCTGCAGCTGGGACTTCTCGTTCTGGCAGGAGGCGACGATGCCGGTGGGGACATGGGTGATCCGCACCGCGGAGTCGGTGGTGTTCACGCTCTGTCCACCCGGGCCGGACGAGCGGTAGACGTCGATGCGCAGGTCGTTCGGGTCGATCTCCACGTCGACCTCCTCGGCCTCGGGCAGCACCAGGACGCCTGCCGCACTGGTGTGGATCCGGCCCTGGGACTCGGTCACCGGGACGCGCTGCACGCGGTGCACGCCGCCCTCGTACTTCAGCCGCGCCCACACCCCGTGGCCGGGCGCGGGGATGCCACGCGACTTCACGGCGAGCTGGACGTCCTTGTAGCCGCCCATGTCGGTCTCGGTGGCCTCGATGATCTCGGTCTTCCAACCGACCCGCTCGGCGTAGCGCAGGTACATCCGCATCAGGTCTCCGGCGAACAGCGCCGACTCCTCGCCGCCCTCGCCGGCCTTGATCTCGACGATGACGTCCTTGTCGTCGTTCTCGTCGCGCGGCAGCAGCAAGGTCCGAAGCCGCGCCTCGAGCTCGGCCTGCCTGGCCTCCATGACCGGCACCTCGGCGCGGAACGACTCGTCGTCGACCGCCAGCTCGCGCGCGGTGGCCAGGTCGCCCGCCAGCTCCTGCAGCTCGCGGGAGGTCTCCACCACCGGTGTCAGCGCGGAGTAGCGCTTGCCCAGGGCCCGGGCCCGGGCCTGGTCGCCGTGCACGGCCGGGTCGGCGAGCTCCTGCTCCAGGCGGGCGTGCTCAGCGAGCATCTCAGCGGGGGCCTCCACGACTGCTCACCTCATCTCGACCTTCGACGACAGCACACACAGACAGACGGCGCCGGTCCGGCCCTCGAGAGGGACCCGGACCGACGCCGTGAGGGCAGCTACTTGGCTGCGGACTTGCTGCCGGTGCCGAAGCGCTTCTCGAACCGGGCCACGCGGCCGCCGGTGTCGAGGATCTTCTGCTTGCCGGTGTAGAAGGGGTGGCACTGCGAGCAGACCTCGGCGTGGATGGCGCCGCTCTTCGCGGTGCTGTGCGTCGTGAAGGTCGACCCGCAGCTGCAGGTGACCGTGGTCTCGACGTACTCGGGGTGGATGTCAGGCTTCACGGTGGTGCTCTCCTCACGGTGGGACGGTCGCCGGGTCGTCGCCACCTCGGACGGCGGGACGTGAACCGGAACCAGCGGGACAGTCTGCCAGAGGCAGGTCCAGCCGTCATAACCGAGCGGGCGCACCTTCCTGTTCCCTCACCAGCAGGGGCATCAGCAGGGCCACGGCCTCGGTCAGGTCCCCGGTCGAGCGCCAAGGGCGCAGGCCGGCCGGGTCGGGCTGGCCGGCGTACTCACCGGTGCGCACCCGGACCGCCCGGATGCCGACCGCCTGGGCTCCCGCGACGTCCTTGCCCGGCCGGTCGCCGACGTGCACCACCAGCTCCGCGGGCAGGTCGAGCAGCGACAGGGCCCGCCGGAAGGGCGCGGGGTGCGGCTTGCGCAGGTCGCGGCCCCCGAGCTCGTCGGAGACGACGACGTGCGCGACCAGCCGGTCCAGGCCCAGCGCCGCGACCTTGCCGTGCTGGATCCGCGGGTTGCCGTCGGTGATGAGCACGACGGGGACGACGGAGCTGAGCAGTCCGAGGGCCTCGAGGGCCCCGGGGTACGGCGTGAGGCTGACCGGGGCGTGCCCGGTGAAGGCCGCGACCAGCTCCCCGACGTACGCCTCGGGGCGCCAGCCGGCGGCGGCCAGCGCGCGGTCGATGATCCCGCCCCGGTCCGAGCCCTCGGCGGCGGTCCGGACCAGCGCCCGGAGCAGCGGCTCACGGTCCAGACCGAGGTCGGCGCCCCGGTCGGCGACCGCGGCCCAGGCGCCGGCGAGCCACTGGTCCTGCGGGAACACGGTGTCGTCGAGGTCGAGGGTGACCGCGGCGACCCGGCCGGTCATGCCGGCTGCCGCAACGGGGGGCGGGACAGCAGCTCCGGCTCGCGCGGCGCGAGCAGGTCCCGCACCTCGGGGTCGGCCAGCGCCGCCACGACCTTGTCCCCCGCGTGGCCGTCGCCATAGGGGCAGCGGAGCGCGGCCACCCGGGCGAGCTCCAGCGGCTCGTCGTAGCGAGCAGCGGCCGCCAGCACCCGATCCTCGTCCAACCCGCTGAGCACGGCGGCGCCGTTCTCGACCCCCTCCCAGCGAGGGGTCGTCGAGCGCATCACCACGACTGGCACACCGAGGTAGGACGCCTCCTCCTGCACGCCACCGCTGTCGGTGACCACCAGCCGGCTGCCGGCCAGCGCCTGCAGCAGGTCCAGGTAGCCCAGCGGGTCGACCAGCCGAACACCCGGGACCGCGGCCAGGCCGGCCCACCAGCCGGCTGCCTCGAGCCGGTCCCGGGTCCGCGGGTGGACAGGGAAGAGCACCGGTCCGTGCCGGCGGGCCAGTCCCTCGACCACCGAGACCAGCACGGCGAGCCGGGCCGGGTCGTCGACGTTGGTGGCCCGGTGGGCGGTGACCAGGACGCCGGTACGCCGGTCCAGTGGCACCCGGCCGACACCGGCCAGCCGCACCGCGTCGAGGACCGGGTTGCCGACCACGCGGACCCGCCGGGGGTCGACGCCCTCCTGGATCAGGAAGGTCCGGGCCAGCTCGGTCGGCGCGAGGTGCACGGTCGCGAGAACAGCCAGCATCCGCCGGTTGGTCTCCTCCATCGACAGCTCGTTGAAGGAGCGCAGCCCGGCCTCGACGTGCACGACGCCGACACCGGCCCGCCGCGCCGCCATCGCGACCAACGGTGCGGTGTAGGTGTCACCCAGGACGATCACGGCGTCCGGCCGGTGACCGGCGAGCTCGCGGTAGGCGTGGGCCAGCAGGCCGCCGACCCGGTCGCCCTCGTCCCCTGCCAGCTCCCACACGTCGTCCGGCGGGCAGCCGAGCTCGGTGAAGAGCCGGGCAGCGAGTCGGGGGTCGGCGTGCTGACCGGTGGCGACGCAGCGCACCTGGTGACCACCGGCGCGCAACGCGGCGACCACGGGCGCCAGCTTGACCACCTCGGGCCGGGTGCCGACAGCCACCGTCAGCGCGAGAGCGGCGCTCACTCCGCGTACACCTCGACCAGGAAGCGTCGCATCTTCACACCGGGCCGGGTCACCAGGCGCTCCTCGCGGGGACGCAGCCCGAGGATCTCGCGCAGGTACTCGGTGACGACGTCGGCCCCCGCATGAAGCGTCAGCGGCAGTCCGCCGGAGAAGCGGGGGTTGACCTCGTGGATGGTCACGCCGCCGTCCTCGGCGACGAAACCCTGCACGTTCGCCGGGCCGACGAGGCCGGTGGCCTTGATGACCAGGGACACCACGTTGACGACCTCGTCGTCGGCGAAGGTCTCGCCCTTGGTCGAGATGCCGCCCTTGGTCTCCAGCCGCCACCGCGGGCAGACCGTGAGGACCGCGCCGGAGCCGTCGACCAGGACGTCGGCAGTGAACTCCCGCCCGGTCAGCTGGGTCTGGACCAGGGGCCGGGGGGTCGAGGCGAGGGCCGTGCGCAGCCGCGTCTGGTTGGGGACGACGTGGACGTCCCGGCTGCCACGGCCGAACCTCGGCTTGACGATCCACGGACCGGGAACGCCTTCGGCCTTGCCGAGGCCGGTGGCGGGTACCGGCAGGCCGGCCGCGGTCATGGCCTGGTGGAACGCCCACTTGTCCAGGCAGGTGGCCACCGTGGCGGCAGACGGCATCAGGGTGCGGATGCCGGCCTCGTCGAGGTACTCCTTGGCCCCGGACAGCGCGGCGTACTCCTCGGCGACCGTGCAGATCATGGCCTGCGCGGAGGACACCGTGACCACGCGCAGCAGCGCGGCGAGGAAGTGCGGGTCGTCGCCGCGAGGGACGACGTGCGACTCGTCGGCGAGGGCCAGGCCAACGGCGTCCACGCCCGAGTCGACGCCGACGACCCGGTGACCGCGGGCCTGCAGGGCACGCAGGACTGCGACACCGGCGGCGCCGCCGACACCGGTGACCAGCACCGTGGTGCTGTGCAGGGGGTCGGGGTCGGCGGACTCCAGGGCAGCCGCGGCCGGCGGCCCCTCGACGGCCACGTCGGCGCCGCGCTGGAACCGCGCCGAGCGCGCCGGGTCCAGCGAAGGCGGCACGGTCGCCCCGGCGATGCCGGCGAGGATCGGCTGGGAGGCGTGACGGCGGGCACGCAGCTCGGGGTGGGTGTCCAGGTAGGCCCGGGCCCAGAGCCGCAGCTCCACGATCGGGCCGGTCGAGGCCGGCTCCCACTGACGGCCGGCGACCGTCTCGATCACGGCGGCCAGGACGGCCGGGTCCTGCTCGGCCCGCACAGCGCGCAGCAGCGACGGGGCAGTCGTGGCGAGCCCGAGCTCGGCGGCCTGCTGGACGGCGGCCGTGCGGACCGCGGCGTCGTCGTGGGTCAGACCGGCGCGCACCCCGCTTCGGACCCGGACCAGCCGGACGGCGCGCCAGCTGGCCGCCATCGCGAGCAGGGCGATCCCGACCAGGAGGAGCAGCTGCAGCGCGGTGGCCCCGGACATCAGCCCGGAGGCATCGGCAGCGACGGAAGACTTCATGCTTAGTGCAATCGGGTGAAAGCCGCCGGCTCTTGAGCCGAGGACCTGGAGAAAGCCCGGAGCGTCAGAGAACGTCACTCACCCGGGCCGCCCGCTGGATCGACGCGGTGGCGCTGGGGAGGATGACGTAGAGCATCAGGAAGAAGCCGACGAGCGTGTAGGTGAGCGCGAACAGGGTCCCCACCCAGTCGTGGAACAGCACGAGCCCCCCGGGGCCGGCTTCGATCCCGACCCAGAGCGACCCCGCGATCCGCAGCACGTTGCCGACCAGGACGAGCACCGCGGCCAGCAGGAAGGCCAGCACCCGGCGTACCGGGTTGCCCCGCAGCACGCAGAACGCGATCGCGGCCAGCGCGAGGATCGGGATCAGCGCCGAGCAGTACGGCGTCAGGGCCGCCCGGAACGCGTCGTTGTCGCCCGGCAGCACCTGGAACACGTGGTCGCCGACGACCGACGCGCGGTCGCCGTAGCCGAGCATGCCGAGCACCAGGTCGACCTCGACGTCTCGCATCGGGCCGGTCAGCAGCGCGAAGCCGCCGAAGGCGATGAGCAGGCTCACCAGCAGCGCCGAGGCGACCCGGACCCGTCGGGCGGTCACGTCGACACCCCGTGCAGCGGCGACCAGGACGACCGCTTGGTCTTCGCCCAGGTGTAGGGCCGGCCCAGCACGCCGTCCAGCCAGGCCTTGGCGCAGACCAGCATGAACACGAAGAACAACGGGGTCAGCCAGGCGACCGACCAGGCTGACCGGCGCGGCGCACGCCCCACGACCAGCCCCACCGCCAGCTCGCAGAACGGGCCGGCGAACAGCAGGGCTGACAACGGCAGCATCTCGAAGACGGACACCGACGGTCCCGACGCCGGCGATCCGCAGTGCCGTGATGAACAACGTGAGCGCGCACACCGCGGGGACGTGGTAGACGAGCAGGAACTGCAGCGTCTCGACCTTCTCCACGAACGACAGGTGCGGCGACCGCACCACCGCCGAGCGGTACTCGCGCCAGACCTGCTGATGGCCGCGGGCCCAGCGGTAGCGCTGGGTGCGGAAGCGGCGCAGCGTGGTGGCGCCCTCCTCGGTGTCGACCGCGGTGATGTCGTACCGGATCCGCCCGCCGCTCAGCACGATCCGCATCGTGAGGTCGGTGTCCTCGGTGACGCTGTCCTCGTTCCAGCCGCCCAGCTCGCGCAGCCGCGAGGTCCGCACCGCGCAGTTCGCCCCGCCGTACGCCGGCAGCCCGAACAGCGCCTGCCGCCCGTACTCGTTGACGAGGTAGCCGGAGAAGTAGTCGATCGCGATCGAGCGCGCCAAGGGTCGACTCGACGGAGTTGCGGATGACGCAGCGGCCCTGCACCGCGTCCACCCGGTCGTCCTGGAAGTGCCGCACCAGCCGTGCGATGACGTCCCGCCTCGGCACGTGGTCGGCGTCGAAGACGACCAGGACCTCACCGCGGGCGCGCTCGGCGGCCAGGTTCAGCGCGCCGGACTTGCCGCCGCCCGACCCAGGTGGCCGGCGGAGCACATGCATGTGCCGCTCCCCGGCGGTCAGCCGCTCGAGCAGGTCACCGGTGCCGTCGGTCGAGCCGTCGTCGACGAAGAGGATCTCGAGGTGCGAGCGCGGGTAGTGCAGCGCGGCCATCCCGGTCACCAGCTTCTCCGCGACCAGTGCCTCGTCGTGGCAGGCCACCAGCACCGAGACCGCCGGCTGGTAGCCGAGCTCGACCTCCGGCGCCTCGTAGAGGTCCCGGGGCGCCCACCGCATCGCGGCCGCGGCGAACGCGACGTGCCGCAGGAAGAAGATCAGGAAGATGAGGTTCACCCCGACGGTCGCCGCCAGGATCGCCCGGTTGACGCCCAGCACCGCGCAGGCGAGCGACCGCCAGTCCGGCGATGATCAGCAGGGTCCACGGCGCGGCCTGGTCGACCGGCGTGGTGGTGGGACGAGCGGGCGACGCGGCGGGCTCGGTGGTCAGCGCCACTGCAGGGCCTCGAGGTCGAGCTCGTCCCTCACCGGCAGGCTCGCGGGAGCGACCTGCCAGAGGAACCGAGGCGACTCGAAGGCTTCGGCGAAACGGGTCCGGGCGCGCTGGCCCCAGTAGCGGACCCCGGCGTGGACCGCCTCGAGGTCGACCATCGGGCAGTCCATGACCTGGGACCAGTGGGCCTGCAGCGACGCCATCTTGTCCTCGACCGTCCCGCCGACGTCGACGAACACGGTCGGGTCGAACGAGGTCGTGGACGGAGCCTGGTAGTACAGGACGCGACCGGTCCGGCGCGCTGCGGCCAGCGAGGCCGCGGAGACCGCGACGTGGTCCTGGTGGCTGTCGTGCGGTGCGTGGGTGTAGACCACGTCGGCCTCGACCCGTCGCAGCACGGAGTCGATGACGTCCACCGTCTCACGACCGGCCGGGATGGAGCCGTCGCCGAAGCCGCCCCAGAGCAGGGTCGCGCCGATCACCTGGGCGGCGGCCTCCTGCTCGCGCACCCGGGAGGTGATCCCCTGCGGGCCGCGCTCGCCGGAGGTCATCACCAGCATGGTGACCTCGTCACCCGCCAGCACGTGGGCGCGAAGCGCGCCGCCGCAGCCGAGCTCGATGTCGTCGGGGTGGGCCCCGACGGCCAGGACCTTCATGCCGCGGTCCGTACGGGTCGGCCGCCCGGCTGGCCGTGGCGCGGCCGGACCGCGATCGGGATCGCGATCGCGATCAGCAGCAGGAACACGGCCAGGGCAGAGGCGCTGCCGATCAGGGAGACCGGCTTGGTCACGCAGGCCTTGGTCGCGCCGGAGAGGCTCGCCGTGTTGTTGCCCAGGCGCCAGGTCGCGCTGGTGCCTGGGACGTTGGTCACGAACGCGTTGAGCCGTGCGGCCGGGCGCGAAGTCGGTCGGCTGACCGCCGTCCTCGGCGCCCGGGGACATCTTGTTCTTGTTGCCGATGTCGATGTGCAGGGTGAGGGTGCTGGGGTTGTCGTAGCCCCAGACGATCGTCCGCGAACCGTTCGTCTCGACCCAGACGCACTCCACCACGGGGGTGAGGTCGCGGCAGGCCGGGTCCCCCATCGGGGTGCAGTCCAGGTCCGCCGCCGCGGCGGGGCCGGCCAGGCCCAGACCGGTCAGGCCCGAGAGCGCGACGACCACCGCGAGCACGGCGCAGCGAAGCACTGCACGGGTCGCGGAACGTGGCGCTCGACCTCGGTCCTGCTGCACGTAAGGCCCTTCTCAAGACATCTGTCGGCGTACGACGCCGCCGGTCGAGGGAGACCGTGCTTGTTCGTTCGGCAGGGACGACCTCCGGCTGTATGGCCCGCTCGGCTCGCAGCAGCCGGTGAGGAGGACTAGCCCGGACGGGTGAGGACGCGCGACGGCCCCCGCACCGAGGGGTGCGGGGGCCGTCGACGGGTGGGCCTGGGTGCGGCTCCCGAGCGTGGCGTCAGTCCTCGTCCGAGCTGCCGTTGCCGTTGCCGTTACCCGGCATCGGCATCGTCTGCTGCACCTGCATGAGGAACTCGGCGTTGCTCTGCGTCTTCTTCATCCGGTCCAGGAGCAGCTCCAGCGCCTGCTGGGTCTCGAGGGCGTGCAGCACCCGGCGGAGCTTCCAGGTGACCTGGAGCTCGGAGCGGTCCATCAGGATCTCTTCCTTGCGGGTGCCGGACGGGTCCACGTCCACCGCCGGGAAGATCCGCTTGTCGGCGAGCTTCCGGTCGAGCTTGAGCTCCATGTTGCCGGTGCCCTTGAACTCCTCGAAGATCACCTCGTCCATCCGCGAGCCGGTCTCGACCAGCGCCGTGGCGAGGATGGTCAGCGACCCACCGTTCTCGATGTTGCGGGCGGCACCGAAGAAGCGCTTCGGCGGGTACAGCGCCGTCGAGTCGACACCCCCGGACAGGATCCGCCCGCTCGCGGGGGCCGCGAGGTTGTAGGCGCGGCCGAGCCGGGTGATCGAGTCGAGCAGGACGACGACGTCGTGCCCCAGCTCGACGAGCCGCTTGGCCCGCTCGATCGCCAGCTCGGCGACGATGGTGTGGTCCTCGGCCGGCCGGTCGAACGTCGAGGCGATGACCTCGCCCTTGACCGACCGCTGCATGTCGGTGACCTCTTCCGGCCGCTCGTCCACCAGCACGACCATGAGGTGGACCTCGGGGTTGTTCGTCGTGATGGCGTTGGCGATCGCCTGCAGCACCATCGTCTTGCCGGCCTTGGGCGGCGAGACGATCAGGCCGCGCTGGCCCTTGCCGATCGGCGCGACCAGGTCGATGACGCGGGTGGTGAGGATGCCGGGCTCGGTCTCGAGGCGGAGCCGGTCCTGGGGGTAGAGCGGAGTCAGCTTGCCGAACTCCACCCGGCTCCGCGACTTGTCCGGCTCGGCGCCGTTCACGGTGTCGAGGCGGACGAGCGCGTTGAACTTCTCCTTGCGCTCACCCTCACGGGGCGCCCGGACCGCGCCGGTGATGGCGTCACCCTTGCGCAGGCCGCTCTTGCGCACCTGTGCCAGCGCGACGTACACGTCGTTCGGGCCCGGCAGGTAGCCGGAGGTCCGGACGAACGCGTAGTTGTCCATGATGTCGAGGATCCCGGCGACCGGCACCAGGACGTCGTCCTCGCTGATCTCGGGCAGGGCGTCGCCGTCGCCCGGGGCGAAGCCGTCCCGGCCGCCGCGGCGGTTGCGGTTGCGATCGCGGTAGCGGCCACGGCGACGGCTCCGCCCGCCCCGACCGTCGAAGTCGTCCTCGTCGTCCCGGTTGGCCTGCCCGTCCCGGTTGGCCTGCCCGCCCTGGTTGGCCGGCCCGCCCTGGGTGGCCTGCCCGCCCTGGCCGCCCTGCTGGACGGTTGCCCTGCTGGGCGCCACGGTCCTCGCGCTTGCGGTCGCCCTGCTGCCGCCCGGCCTGCTGGTCGCCGCCCTGGTCGCCGGCCTCGCTCGCGGTGGCCGCCCGGTCGCCGCGGTCGGACGCGGTCGCGGCGCGGTCGCCGGCCGCCGCTCGCCCGGCTGGCCGTCGCCCGGCTGGCTGTCGTCGGCCTCGGCCGGCGGGTTCTGCTGGCTGTCGTCGTTGTCGGTGGGCCGCCGCTCGGCGCGGGCAGCGGACCCGCGGCGGCTGCGCTCGGCGGGTGCCTTGGCGGGCCGCGTCACCGGAACTGCCGTCCTGGCGCTCCTTGATGGCCTCGATCAGCTGTCCCTTGCGCATCTTGGCGGTGCCCCTGATGCCGAGCTCGCCGGCCAGGCCCTGCAGCTCGGCGAGCACCATGCCGGACAGGCCGGCGGAGCGCTTGCGGGCGGGCTTGGTCGCCGAGGAGTCGACGGAGCCGTCCTCGACGCCGCCCGTGGCGGGCGCGTCGAGGAGGTCGGTGGTGTCGGACACAGATGGGTCCTTCCTGGGGCGACGGGCCGCGTCGTGGCGGCTCCGGTCGGCGGTTGCTCCGTCCCGCACAGACGGGACGTCATAGGGGTGGGACGCTCACCAGGTTCCTCAGGCCGAGCGCCCCACGTGATCCCCGGAGGCTCCACTGGTTCCCTGCCCCGTGGACAGCGGGGAGGCGATCAGTGGGGAGCCACGGTTGTCAAGGACTGAGCCGCGAGAGGCGACCGAGGAGTCGTGGCGGGGCACCGGCCACGCAGTGGCTGCTGGTGCGATGCCGAGCCTAACACCATCGACCTCGGTGGCGTTCCCGACTGCCGGAAGAAACCCCGACAGATTCAGGTGGTGACCACCGTGGCGCCGGTGCGGACGACATCGAGCTCGAGACGCCGCCAGCCCGGCGGCACCTCGACCGGCGGTTCACCGGGCTCGCTCAGAACCAGGACGGTGGGGCCGGCACCGGACACCACCGCGGCCCGGCCGATGCTGCGCAGCCTGCGCACCAGCGCGTCGGTGCCCGGCATCGCCGGTGCCCGGTACGACTGGTGCAGCCGGTCCTCGGTCGCGGGGAGCAGCAGGCCGGGTACTCCGGTGAGGGCCGCGACCAGCAGAGCGGACCGGCCGGCGGCGTGCGCGGCATCGACGTGCGGGACGGTGGCCGGCAGCAGCCCGCGGGCCGTCTCGGTCGACAGCTCGGTCTCCGGGACCAGCACCGTGGCGCGCAGCTCCGGGCGGGGTTCGAGCCGGACCGCGTGAACGCCGTCGGCGTCGCCCCAGGCCAGGGTCAGGCCACCGAGCAGACAGGCCGCGGCGTTGTCCGGGTGGCCCTCGAAGACGCTCGCGAGGGAGAGCACCGCGTCGTCGTCCAGCCGGTCCGCGCCGCCGTCCACCAGTGCCCGCCCGGCGAGCAGCCCGGCGACCACGGCACCCGCCGACGAGCCGAGGCCGCGGCCGTGCGGGATGGTGTTGGTGCAGGTGAGCGACAGCGGGAGGCGCGGCGCGTCCAGCGCGGCCAGGGCCGCGTGGATCGCCCGCACCACGAGGTGCCGGCCGTCGGTGGGCACCGACCCGGCCCCTTCGCCGTTCACCTGCACGCTGACCCGGTCGCCCTCGGCCGGGTCGCCGGCGCTCACGGCGACCTCGTCGTGCAGGTCGAGAGCGAGCCCGAGGCAGTCGAAGCCGGGGCCGATGTTCGCGCTGGTCGCCGGGACCCGGACGGTGACCGACCGGCTCATGCGGGTAGCAGGCCGAGCACGGCGGCGGCCGCACCGACGTCGGCCGGGACGGTCGCGGTGTCGATGCTGATCTCACGCAGGGCGGTCTCGGTGTCCTTGAGCCCGTTGCCGGTGACGGTGCAGACGACCAGCAGACCGGGGTCGAGCAGACCGAGCCGGTGGCACTGCAGCAGCCCGGCGACCGCGGCGGCGCTCGCCGGCTCGACGAACACCCCCTCCTTTGTCGACAGCAGCCGCTGGGCGTCGAGGATCGCGCGGTCGCTGACGGCGTGCACCAGGCCGCCGGACTCGTCGCGGGCCGCCACGGCACCGGCCCATGACGCCGGGTCGCCGATCCGGATCGCCGTCGCGACCGTCTCCGGCGCAGCGACCCGTTCGCCGCGGACGATCGGCGCCGCACCCTCGGCCTGGAAGCCCCACATCCGGGGGCGTTCGCAGCGCCCCTCGTCGGCGTACTCGGTGTAGCCCTGCCAGTACGCCGTGATGTTGCCGGCGTTGCCGACCGGCAGGCAGTGCACGTCGGGCGCCCGGCCGAGCGCGTCCACCACCTCGAACGACGCGGTCTTCTGGCCCTCGATCCGGAAGGCGTTGACCGAGTTCACCAGCGACACCGGCAGCTGGTCGGCGAGGTCGCGGGCCAGCCGTAGACAGTCGTCGAACCCGCCCTCGACCTGCAGCAGCCGGGCGTGGTGCACCAGGGCCTGGGCGAGCTTGCCGGCTGCGATCCGACCGTGCGGCACCAGGACGACGCAGGACAGACCGGCCTTCGCGGCATAAGCGGCGGCCGACGCGCTGGTGTTGCCGGTCGAGGCGCAGATGACGGCGGTCGCACCCTCCTCGACCGCCTTGGAGATCGCGACCGTCATGCCGCGATCCTTGAAGGATCCGGTCGGGTTGGCACCCTCGACCTTGAGGTGGACGTCGCAGCCGGTGAGCTCCGAGAGGTGACCGGCCCGGACCAACGGGGTGCCTCCCTCGCCGAGGCTGACGACCGGCGTGCTCGGCCCAACCGGCAGCCGGTCGGCGTACTCGGCGATGACGCCGCGCCAGGTGTGCGCCATGACCTAGCGGCCCTCGACCCGCATCACACTGAGCACCCGGCGCACGACGTCCAGCTCGCGCAGCGACGCGACGGTGGCCGACAGCGCGGCGTCGGTGGCGTGGTGGGTGACGATGACCAGCACGGCGTCGTCCTCCCCGTGCTTCTCCTGCCGGACCGTCTCGATCGAGACACCCTGCTCGGCGAAGGCGGTGGCCACCCGGGCGAGCACGCCGGAACGGTCGGCGACGTCGAGGCTGACGTGGTAGCGCGTCACGGTCTCGCCCATCGGGCGCAGCCGCAGGTCGGCGTACGCCGACTCCCCGGGGCCACGGCCGCCGGACACCTTGTGCCTGGCCACCGCGACGATGTCGCCGAGGACCGCGCTGGCCGTGGGCGAGCCGCCCGCGCCGCGGCCGTAGAACATCAGCTCGCCGGCAGCCTCGGACTCGACGAAGACCGCGTTGAAGGCCTCCCGCACCGAAGCCAGCGGGTGGGTCGTGGGGATCATCGCCGGGTGCGCCCGGACGCCGACGCTGGTGCCGTCGTCGGAGACCTCGGCGATGGCGAGCAGCTTGACAACGCAGCCCATCGCCCGGGCACTGGCGACATCGGCGCTGGTGACCTCGGTGATGCCCTCGCGGTGGACGTCAGCGGCGGTGACCCGGGTGTGGAACGCCAGCGCGGCGAGGATCGCGGCCTTGGCCGCAGCGTCGAACCCTTCGACGTCAGCCGTCGGGTCGGCCTCGGCGTAGCCGAGCGCCTGCGCCTCCTCCAGGGCGTCGGAGAAGCTGGCCCCGCTCTCGGTCATCCGGGTGAGGATGTAGTTGGTGGTGCCGTTGACGATGCCGAGCACGCGGCGCACGCGGTCGCCGGCCAGTGACTCGCGCAGCGGTCGCAGGATCGGGATCGCGCCGGCGACCGCGGCCTCGTAGTAGAGGTCGCCACCGTGCTTCTCGGCGGCGTCGAACAGCGTCGCGCCGTCCTCGGCGAGCAGCGCCTTGTTCGCGGTGACGACCGACGCACCGGCCTCGAGAGCACCGAGGATCAGCGAGCGGGCCGGCTCGATGCCGCCGATGACCTCGACCACGATGTCGACGTCGTCACGGGTGGCCAGGGCCGCCGCGTCGGTGGTGAACAGCTCGACGGGGAGGTCACCCCGGTCGCGGGAGATCCGGCGGACCGCGATGCCGGCCAGCTCGAGCGGGCTGCCCACCCGGGCAGCCAGGTCGTCGGCATGGGTGATGAGCAGCCGGGCGACCTCGCTGCCGACCGTGCCGCAACCGAGCAGCGCGACGCGCAAGGCACCTCCCATGCGCGCCAGCCTGTCAGACGCGGCGCCGCCAGCACGCTCCCTGACCGGGATCTGGGCGGGCGCGTCGGTCAGCCGACGTCGAGGGTGAACAGGTCCTCGACGGTCTCCCGGCGGAGCAGGACCCTGGTGCCCGCCTCGGTGACGGCGACGACCGGGGGCCGTGGCACGTGGTTGTACGTCGAGGCCATCGACCGGCAGTAGGCCCCGGTCGCCGCCACGGCCAGCAGGTCGCCGGGCCCGACGTCGGCGGGTAGCCAGGCGTCCTTCACCACGATGTCGCCGCTCTCGCAGTGCTTCCCGACGACCCGGGCCAGCATCGGGCCTGCGCTGGAGGACCGGTTGGCGAGCAGCACGGTGTAGTCGGCGTCATAGAGCGCCGTGCGGATGTTGTCGCTCATGCCGCCGTCGACGGAGACGAAGGTCCGCACCCCCTCGACCTCCTTGACGGTGCCCACCTCGTAGACCGTGACGGTGCCCGGCCCGACGATCCCGCGACCGGGCTCTATCGCGAGGGAGGGCACGCCGAGGCCGTACGCCGAGCACTCCCGCTCGACGATGCCGCGCAGCGAGCGCCCCATGTCGACGACGTCGGCCGGGTCGTCGGCACTGGTGTACGCGATGCCGAGCCCGCCGCCGAGGTTCAGCTCGGGCAGCTCGACGCCGAGCTCGTCGCGCACCTGGGCGAGCAGCCCGACGACCCGGTGCGCCGCGACCTCGAACCCGCCGGCGTCGAAGATCTGCGAGCCGATGTGCGAGTGCAGGCCGACCAGTTCGAGCCCCGGCGCGGCGAGCACCCGGCGTACGGCATCGAGGGCATCGCCGCCGACCAGCGAGAAGCCGAACTTCTGGTCCTCGTGCGCTGTCGCGATGAACTCGTGGGTGTGCGCCTCGACACCGACGGTGGTGCGCACCAGGACGCGTTGCGTGCTGCCGCGCTCGAGGCAGAGCCGGCTCAGCCGCTCGATCTCGGCCAGCGAGTCGACCACGACCCGGGCCACGGCGGCGTCGAGTGCGGCGACCAGCTCGGCAGTCGACTTGTTGTTGCCGTGCAACAGCATCCGGTCGCCGGGGAAGCCGGCGCGGACGGCGACCGCGAGCTCGCCGCCGGTGCAGACGTCGAGGCCCAGCCCCTCCTCCTCGACCCAGCGCGCGACGGCGGAGCAGAGGAACGCCTTGGCGGCGTAGAACACCATTGCGCCGCCGAACGCCTCGCGATAGTCCCGGCAGCGGCGCCGCAGGTCGGCCTCGTCGAGCAGGAAGGCCGGGCTGCCGTGCTCGGCCACCAGCTCGCGCACGTCGTGCCCGCGGAGCACGAGGTGCCCCTCGTCGGCCCGGCTCAGGCCCAGCGGCCAGACCGCGGGGTCGACGGCGCCGAGGTCGGCGGGCGGCCCCGCGTGCAGTCCCTCGTGGGCGAGCTCACCGGACCTCGGCCCGGCGGGGTGGGCACGCACCGGCGTACCGCTACATCCGCTCGGGCGCGTTGACGCCGAGCAGCCGGAGGCCGTTGGCCAGCACCACGCGGGTCGCCTCGACCAGCCAGAGCCGGGCCCGATGGGTGTCGGTCGGCTCCTCGTCGCCCCGGGGCAGCACCCGGCAGGCGTCGTAGAACCGGTGGTAGGTGCCGGCCAGCTCCTCGAGGTACCGCGCGACCCGGTGCGGCTCGCGCAGCTCGGCCGCCGTGGCCACCACCCGCGGGAACTCACCGAGCGCGCCCAGCAGGTCACCCTCGCGGTCGTGGTCGAGCAGCTCGGGGCGCAGCTCGCCCTTGGCCAGGCCGAGCTCGGTGGCGTTGCGCAGCAGGCTGGAGACCCGGGCGTGCGCGTACTGCACGTAGAACACCGGGTTGTCGCTGGTGTTGCGGGTCCACAGGTCGAGGTCGATGTCGAGCTGGCTGTCGGCCGAGGAGCGGATCAGGGCGTAGCGGCCGGCGTCGACACCGACGGCGTCGACGAGGTCCTCCATCGAGATCACCGTGCCGGCCCGCTTGCTCATCCGCAGCGGCTCGCCGTCACGCACCAGGTTCACCATCTGGCCGATGAGGATCTCGAGGTTCTCGCCGGGCTTGTCGCCGAAGCACGCGCACATCGCCATCATCCGGCCGATGTAGCCGTGGTGGTCGGCGCCGAGCATGATGACGACCTTGTCGAAGCCACGCTCGCGTTTGTCGAGGTAGTAGGCCAGGTCGCCGGAGATGTACGCCGGGTTGCCGTCGCTCTTGATGACCACCCGGTCCTTGTCGTCGCCGAAGTCGGTCGTGCGCAGCCAGACGGCGCCGTCCTGCTCGTAGATGCGGCCTTCCTCGCGCAGCCGCTTCACCGCCCGGTCGACCGCACCCGACTCGTGCAGCGTGTTCTCGTGGAAGTAGACGTCGAAGTCGGTGCCGAAGTCGTGCAGGGTCCGCTTGATCTCGTCGAACATCTGCTGCACGCCGTCGCGCCGGAAGATCTCCTGGGCCTCGTCGTCGGGCAGGTCGAGCACGCCCGGGTTGCTTGCGACGACGTCGGCCGCGATCTCCTCGATGTACTCGCCGCCGTAGCCGTCCTCCGGGAGTGGCTTGTCCTGGGCCCGGGCCAGCAGCGAGCGGGCGAAGCGGTCGATCTGCACGCCGTGGTCGTTGAAGTAGTACTCGCGGGCGACCGTGGCCCCGTTGGCCTGGAAGATCCGGCCGAGCGCATCACCCACCGCCGCCCACCGGGTCCCGCCGAGATGGATCGGCCCGGTCGGGTTGGCCGAGACGAACTCGAGGTTGATGTTGTGGCCGGCCATCGCGGAGGAGCTGCCGTAGCCCTGCCCCGCCTCGACAACGGTCCGGGCGAGCTCGCCCTGCGCGGCGGACTCCAGGGTGATGTTGAGGAAGCCGGGCCCCGCGATGTCCACCGAAGCCACCCCGTCGGCCTGGCGCAGCCGGGTGGCGACCGCCTCGGCGACCTTTCGTGGCGGCTCACCGGCGGGCTTGGCGAGCTGCAGTGCGACCGAGGTCGCGTAGTCGCCGTGCTCCTTGACCCGGGGACGCTCGACCCGCACCTCGTCGGGCACCGGGACGACCAGGTCGCCGGCATCGACGGCGGCCTGGACGGCTGCCCGGACCGCGGCCGACAGCTCGGCGGGAGTCATGCGGGGTCCCCAGTCACGTTCTCCAGACTAGAGGGACCGGTCAGGACGGCTGGTGCGCGACCAGGTCGCGGACCGTGCGCACGAGCGCGCTCGGGTCGAACGGCTTGGTGAGATAGGCGTCGACACCCACCTCGTCGCCACGCCGCAGGTCGTCGGCCTGCGCGCAGGCGGTCACCATGGCGATCTTCATCGCGGAGGTGCGCGGGTCGGCGCGCAGCCGCTCGACGGTGTCGAAACCGTCCAGCCGCGGCATCCGGACGTCGATGGTGATCACGTCCGGTCGGACGTCGATGACCTTCTCCAGCGCGTCCTGCCCGTCGACCGCCTGGACGACCTCGAACCCCTCGAGCTCGAGGTTCACGGCGATCAACGTGCGGATGACATCGCTGTCGTCGACCACCAGCACGCGGCCCAGGCTCTCGCTCACCCAGGGAGGTTAACCGCGCCGGACGCCGGGCGAAGGCGACTTGACCGACTGATAACCTCAGGTCCGCCCGAGCCCCCGTAGCTCAGGGGATAGAGCACCGCCCTCCGGAGGCGGTGGCGCAGGTTCGAATCCTGCCGGGGGCACCGACCGGACGGTGCGCGTCCCGGCGCTGATGACCCCGGACTGCCGTTACCGCGCGAGGACGCGGGCTATGCCGTCCTGCCCCTCGGTACGGGCGTGCTCGAGGGCGGTGACGCCGTTCCTGTCGGTGATCGAGCGGTCGGCGCCGGCGTCGAGCAGGAGCCGCACGATGTCCTGGTAGGGCTCGGACCCGTCGCCGAGGATCACGGCTTCCAGCAGCGCGGTCCAGCCGAGGTCGTTGACGTGGTCGAGGTCGATCCGGGTCCGGACGACTCGTCGTACGTACTCGACGTGCCCGCGTTCGCTGGCGGGGATCAGCGATGTCCCGCCGAAGCGGTTGCGGATCGTCAGGTCCGGCTCCGCCGGCAGCAGGATCTCGAGCATCGGCACGCTGCCGGTCACCCCGGTGACCAGCCACGGTGTGTCGTGCCGGTCGTCGAGGGCGTCCGGGTCGGCGCCGAGGGCGACGAGCAGGCGGGCGACCGCGCGTCGGTCGTGGGCGGCCGCCAGCAGCAGCGGGGTACGCCGATGCCTGTCCCGGGTCTCGATGTCGGCCCCCGCTCGCAGTGCCAGCGCGGCGCGGTCGGCGTCCCCCGACGACGCCGCGCGCAGCAGTGCGGCGTCCGGGTCGGGCACAGGGCTGCCGTCCAGGGCAGCGCGCAGAGTCCTGACTATCGCGCCGTGCCCGGCTGAGCGAGCGTGGTCCACGGGTGCGATGCCGTCGCGCCTCGAGGGCAGCTCGACGTCGGCGCCACCCGCGACCAGTACCCGCACGGTGCTCAGGTAGCGACGACTGCCGTTGCCGAGAATGATCGCCTCGTGCAGGGCGGTCCAGCCGAGGTTGTTGACGTGGTCGACGTCGACGCCCGCGCGGAGCAGCCGTCCCGCGACGAGGGCGTGGCCGCGGTCGGCAGCGCGGATCAGCCCGGTTCCGTCGAAGCTGTCCAGCGACGCGACGTCGGCACCGTGGGCCAGGGTCAGCTCGAGCAGACGGAGATGGCCCTCACTGGTGGCGATGAGGTACGCGCTCGCCCGGGTGCCGTCCTGGTGGTTGACGTCGGCGCCGGCCCGGATCAGCCGTCGGGCCTTCGGGAGATCGTTGTCCCAGGCCGCCCGGATGAGCTGGGCGTTGAGCCGTTGCTGGCTGATCCTGGCGTGCGACGGCGCCGCGGACTGCGAGGTCGTCGGCGGGGGGCTCTGGGCGGCAGTACGCGTGGCAGTCGGCCCGGAGGCGCTCGGCTCCCGGTCGTCCGAACACGCCGTCACGGTCGTCGCGAGCAAGGCGACGACCAGGCGATCGACACGCCGAGACGTCGTACTCTCACCCTCGTGGTCACGCCCCTGGTCGCCCGGCTGTTGTTCACCGCGACCGCCGTCGTCGTGCTCGTCGGCCTCGTTCTCCAGGTGGTGGCGACTGCTCCGCTCGACAGCGGCTACTTCGACTCGGACGCTAGCAGGATCGCCGACGACTTCTGCTTCTTCACAGTGCAGTCGAACCTCATCGTCATGGTGACCTCAGCGTGGCTGGCCGTTCGGCTCCGCCGGCCCCGACTTCCTGCTGCACACAGCCTCGCCGGAGCGGCTCTCCCGCCGATGAGCAGGCGCGGCCGGTCCGCCGGCATCGCTCTCGTGGTCGCGCTCATGCTCTGCCTGGCGGCCTGTCAGGACGACCCGACGGCGAGCCGGTCCCCCGCCGAGCCGGAGCCGACGGTGGCCGCCGAGATGGTCCAGCTCCGCCGCGACCAGGTGCTCCAGCGCGTCGAGGTCGCCGTGCGCAACGCCGGCAGCGCCGAGCTCTTCATCGAGCGGCTGCGGCTCCGGGTCGCCGGCTTCGACCTGCCGGGTGCGCTGCGCAAGGACGAGCCGCTGCCGGCCGGCCAGGTGGTCAACCTGCCGGTCCCGTTCGACGGCGTGAGCTGCCCGGCCGACGGGCCGCCGCAGATCGGTCCGCCCCGGGTGACGCTGGAGGTGAGGTACGGCGACGACCCGAGGTCACGCACCGTGCGGCTCACCGCCGGCGACCGCGACGGCCTCCTGCTGCGCATCGCCACCCGCGCCTGCGCCGTCGAGAATGTCCTGCGCGACGTGGACCTGCACTTCTCCGACAACTGGCGGCTCGAGCCTTCGCCGGAGCGCGACATCTTGCACGGCATCCTTGTCGCCCGGCTGCGGCAGGGCGGGCCGCGCACGATCACCCAGGTCGACGGCGCCATCATGTACGGCCTGCAACCCGACGCCTCGGTCGGCGCAGTGCCGGAACCGTTGGCCGTCCTCACCCCCGAACGGCCCGTGGCACGGATACCGGTGGTGTCGTACGCGGCGCGCTGCACCGCCCACGCGATCGGCGAGATCAAGAAGCCGTACGAGTTCCTCGTCTGGGTCTCCACGCCTGGCGGCGAGGAGCTGGCCGTCACCCCGACGGTCCCCGACGCGACCAAGGCGGCGCTGCGCCAGGTCTGCGCCTTCTGAGCCACGCGCCGGCGGTCAGCGGGCGTCAGCTCGGGCGCAGCGACCGGGCCAGACGGGCGATGTCGGTCGCGCCGACCCGGCAGCACCCGCCCACGTACCGGGCTCCCAGCGCCACCCAGCGCTGGGCGGCCGCGGCGTCGACCCCGACGCCGTCCCCGCCCCAGGTGCGCGCAGCGCCGTTCCAGCTCTCCCCGCTGTTCGGGTAGACGACCGCTGGCTTGCCGCTGGCGGCGACCGCACGGCCCACCAGCTCCTCGACGTGATCCGGCGCCGTGCAGTTGACGCCCACGGCGACCACCCGGTCGTGGTCACGGGCGAGGCCGAAGACCCGGTCGACGTCCTCGCCGCGTCGGGTCGTCGAGCCGTCGGCGCAGGTCAGGCTCAGCCAGGCACGGGTGCCCTCGGGCAGCTCGTCGAGGACCCCGAGCAGGACGGCCGCCTCCTGTTCCGAGGGCACCGTCTCGATCGCCAGCAGGTCGGCCCCTGCGGTCGAGAGAACCACGGCCCTCGGGAGGTGGAAGTCGCGAAGGGCGGCGTCGGTCATGCCGTAGTCGCCGGAGTACTCCGAGCCGTCGGCCAGCACCGCACCGTAAGGACCAAGCGAGGCCGCGACGAGTCGCCGCGCGCCGTCGGCGGCCTCGTCTGCAGCCAGCCCGGCCGCCTGCCGGGCCAGCGACACGCTGCGGCGGATGAGTCCGGCCGCCTCCTCGCGGCTGCAGCCACGGGAGGCGAAACCGGCGAAGCTCGCCTGGTAGCTCGCCGTCGTCGCCACCTGGGCACCCGCGCGGAAGTACGACAGGTGAGTGGCCACGATCTCGTCCGGCCGGTCGAGGAGCAGCCGGGCCGACCACAGGTCGTCGGACAGGTCGTGCCCCCGGCGCTCCAGCTCGGTGGCGAGCCCGCCGTCCAGCAGCAGAAGTTCGGTCTCGTCGGCCACGACGTTAGGTTACGGAGCATGACGGCGAACCCCAGCACGACCACCGGCCGGCACAGCGAGACCTTGCAGCGTGCACTCACCGCGATCCGGGAGCGCACCTACTGGTCGGCCTACCCGGAGCACCTCAAGGCGTACGGCGAGGAGAGCGGCAGCCAGTCCGCCGCCGAGGGGAAGGCCGCCTTCGACGGCTACCTCGGCAGGGCCTTCCCGCTCGAGCAGCCGGGAACCGACGGGGAGGTCGGCGGCGAGCGCTCGCCGTACGGCATCGAGCTCGGCATCAGCTACCCGCACGCCGACGTCGACGCGCTGCTCGCTGCCGCGACGGCGGCCATGCCGTCCTGGCGGGCGGCCGGCCCCGACGTGAGGGCCGACCTGTCCCTCGAGATCCTGCTTCGCATCAACGCCCGCAGCCACGAGATGGCGCAGTCGGTGATGCACACGTCCGGCCAGGCGTACGCGATGGCGTTCCAGGCCGGCGGGCCGCACGCGCAGGACCGCGCGCTGGAGGCGGTCGCCTACGCCTACTCCGAGATGACGCGGCACGCGGTGCAGGCGACCTGGGAGAAGCCGCAGGGCAAGCGGCCACCACAGCGGATGTCCAAGACCTTCACCGTCGTGCCGCGCGGTGTGGCGCTGGTGGTCGGCTGCAACACCTTCCCGACCTGGAACTCCTACCCCGGGCTGTTCGCCAGCCTGGTCACCGGCAATGCCGTCGTGGTCAAGCCGCACCCCCGGGCCGTGCTGCCGCTGGCGATCACCGTGGCGATCGCCCGCGAGGTCCTCGCCGAGGCCGGCTACTCCCCGGACCTTGTGCAGCTCGCAGCCGACCACCCGGACGAGGGCCTCGCCAAGGTGCTGGCCCTACGGCCGGAGGTGAAGGTCATCGACTACACCGGCTCGACCGGCTTCGGCACCTGGCTGGAGCGCAACGCCCACCAGGCGGCCGTCTTCACCGAGAAGGCCGGTGTCAACACCGTCGTGGTGGACTCCACCGACGACTACCGCGGCATGCTCGCGAACCTCGCCTTCTCGTTGTCGCTGTACAGCGGCCAGATGTGCACCACTCCGCAGAACCTGCTGGTGCCCCGCGACGGCATCACCGCCGACGGCGTGCGGAAGAGCGTCGAGGAGCTGGGCCGCGACCTGGCCGCCGCCGTCGACGGTCTGCTCGGCGACGACCTGCGCGCGACCGCACTGCTCGGTGCAGTCGTGAACGACGGCGTTCTCGAGCGGCTCGACAAGGCACCGTCGTACGGCGAGGTCGTGCTGCCGTCGCGGTCGGTGACCCACCCCGACTTCCCCGACGCCGTGGTCCGCACCCCCACTGTCGTCAAGGTCGACGCCGGCGACCGCGACACCTACCTGCAGGAGTGCTTCGGACCCATCGCGTTCCTGGTCACCACCGGCAGCACCACCGAGTCGATCGAGCTCTTCCGCGACTCGGTGCGGGAGCAGGGTGCGATCACGGCCGCGGTGTACTCGACGCAGGACGAGGTGCTGGACGCGGTGGAGGAGGCGGCCCTGGACGCCGGTGTCGCGCTGTCCTGCAACCTGACCGAGACCGTCTACGTCAACCAGTCAGCCGCGTTCAGCGACTTCCACGCCACCGGCGCCAACCCGGCGGCGAACTCCGCCCTCACCGACGCGGCCTACGTGGCCACCCGGTTCCGCATCGTGCAGTCCCGCCGCCACCTTCCCGCCGAGGCCCCCGCCCCGGGCTGACCACCGGCAGGCTCTTGCCCCGCTGTCGGCGGCGATCTACCATCAACGCCGCACTGAGGAAGCCGGTGTAGCCCTGCCACCGATCCGCGGGAGCGCCGATGACCACTGTCCGACCAGCGACACCGCACGAGGGGGTCGCTGTCGTCCGGCTCCCCGCCGAGGTCGACCTCGGGTCCGTGTCCGCCTTGCGCGACGAGCTGCTCTCCGCCCTGAACCGCGATGGCGCCCACCTGGTGATCGACGCCCTTGACGTCACCTTCATGGACTCCAGCGGAATCAACGCGCTGGTCCGCGCCCGCCAGCGGGCCGAACGGCTCGACGGCTCGCTGCACGTCGTCTCCGACTCTCCCTCGGTGCGGCGCATCCTGCAGATCACCCAGCTCGACCGCCGGCTGGGACTGGTGGCCACCCTCGACGAGGCGTTCCGCTGTCTCAGCCACCCGGAGACCGTCCACACCTGCAGCGGCGGTCGCTGACAGGTTTTGCTGCCGAACCCCCGGGCAGCGGGGCTGCCATGAGCACAGTCGAAGAGTCGATCGAGGTGGCCGTCCCGGTCACCACCGCCTACAACCAGTGGACCCAGTTCGAGTCGTTCCCGCAGTTCATGGAAGGAGTCGAGCGGGTCCAGCAGACCAGCGACACGATGACCCACTGGGTCACCAAGGTCGGCGGCGTCGAGCGGGAGTTCGATGCCAAGATCACCGAGCAGCACCCCGACGAGCGGGTCGCGTGGACGTCGGTGGACGAGCCACGGCAGTCCGGCGTGGTGACCTTCCACCGGCTCTCACCTGACAAAACCAAGGTCATGGTGCAGATGGACTTCGAGCCGGACGGGTTGATCGAGACGGCGGGCGACAAGCTCGGCGTCGTCAAGCACCGGGTCAAGGGCGACCTCGAGAGGTTCAAGGACTTCATCGAGGACAGCGGCCGCGAGACCGGCGCGTGGCGCGGCGAGGTCCAGTAGTACGCCACCCGGTTGGCATCGGGACATCGGGAGACTGGCCCGGGGACACGACGACCACGCGGGGAATGACCGCAGTGTCCCTGGGTAACCCCTCCGACATGCCCAGCAGCATCACCCGACTCACGACGCTCGACCACGAACGCCTGCTCCGGCTGCTGCGCCGCACAGTCGCCGAAGGACCTAGTCAGCGGCGGTGGCGTGACGAGCTGGTCCTCCTGCTCGCGGCCCACCAGGTCGCCGAGCTGGAGGCCCTGACGCCGGACGTGATAGCGCAGGCCGGGCCCGCCGCCGTGAACGCCGCCGAGGAGCTGTCAAGGCTGGACTGCGACATGGCACGGGCGGCCGGCGAGCTGGCCGGGACACCTGTGCCGTCGCCCGGGGTCGGCGCCATCGGAGAGCGGCTGCGCCGACTGATCGAGGCGCACGCCGCCCTCCTGTCCGGCCAGGTGCTGGCGCCGCTGGAGTCCGCGGTCGCCCGCAAGGAGGTACGGCGGCTCGGCGGCGTCTACGAGACCCGCCGGGACGCAGACCTGCGAGAGCACGGCGACGCCGAGCCACCACCGCGGCGGTTCGACGTCTCCCGGGCCGAGCTGTACGAGCTGGCCCGGCGGGCGGGCATCGAGGGCAGGTCGGCGATGAGCCGCCGGGACCTGATCGCCGAGCTGCAGCGTCGGCAAGCCCCGACCTGATGCTCGTGGGAGGTTTCTCCCGCGCGGCTCGGTGGGAGGAGTCGGACGAGACCTGTCCGCGCGCTGGAGCAGCCCGACGCGCCGCACCACCTGAGCGCCCGCGCGCGCCACCCCTGGAACGAGCCGCTCCCATGCACGTCGCCCTTGTCTCCACGCTGCCCTCAGCTCCTGCAGGTCCCGCCGATCTGTTGACCGACGGGTTGCGCGCCAACGGTCACGACGTGCGCGTCGTCCACCGCCCTGATCTCGAGCCCAGCCGGGCCGCCGACCTCGGCTACGGCCTGGCCGACTCGTGGGACGGCGGCGCCGCGGACGTCGTGGTCGCGCTCGGCTGGGTGGCCGGGCTCGCTGTCCAGGTCGCTACCCGTGAGCGGTCGGTCCCGGTGCTGCTGCGGCTGCCGCGGCCCGGCCGGTCCGGTGACCCGGCGACAACCCGGGTCGAGCGCGCCCTGGTCCGCAGCGACGTGACGCTGCTGGCGGCAACTCCGTCGGAGGCCGAGGCGCTGGCCGCGATGGGCGCTCCCCGGAGCCGGGTGCGGGTGCTGCCCGAGACCGTTGACGCCGCCGCCGCCGCGCGCCGGGTGGAGGGCGACCGGGACCGTACCGGCGTCGTGGTCGTCGCCGACGACACCCCCGCAGAGGTCGCCGCGGTGCTCGAGGGCATGGCCGCGGGCCGTCCCGCCGTCGTGCTGGACCGCGGCGTTCTCGCCGACCTGGTGTCCGACGGCGTCAGCGGCATCGTCGTCGCATCCCCGACCGACCTGGCGGTGACGGCCCGCGCCCTGCAGGCCGACCCGATGCGCTTCGAGGCCATGGGGATGGCGGCAACCGACCGGGTGCAGGCCTGCTTCGACACCTCGGTAGTCCTCTCGATCCTCGACCGGCTGCTCGACGAGGCGACCCGGGGTGCGCTCTCCCCCGTCTGACCGGCCGGCGGGGTGCACGCAACACCGGCCGAGCGGTCAAGCCGGGGTCGCCGGACGCCGACGACGTGAGGGAGGCCCGGACGGCGGGCCGGACCCGAACCGCGAAGGACGCTCATGCGACGCCTGCTCGGCCGTGCCGTGCTGGCTTGCGCCGTGGCGCTGCTCGCAGTCGGTCCGGCGGGCGCCAGCGCGGCCGACAAGCCGGCGCCGACTCCCACCGCCACCACGGACCACGACGCCGGGGTCGACCCGGACACGCTGGCGGCGGTGCTCAGGCAGGTCCGCTCCGAGCTCGCCGAGTCCTCCGAGCAGATGGTCCGGGCCGCCGCCGACCTCCGGCTCGCGGACCGGGCGCTGCCCGGCGCGCGTGCCACCGCAGAGCAGACCCGCAGGCTGCTCGCCGCGGCCCAGCGCCGTCAGGCCGGGACCGCGTTGCGCCGCGGGCGGGCCCAGGTCCGGTACATGCTCAGCACCCGGGAGGCCGAGCAGACCGCAGCCGAGGTCACCGAGCAGCAGGCCAAGATCGGTCGCCTGGCGCGGGCGGTCTACCAGGGCGGCGGCTCGCTGGGCAACGTCTCGATGCTGTTGGACGCCCGGTCCCCGGCCGACTTCGCCGAGCGGCTGGTCGCCCTGCAGACGGTGGTGTCCTCGCAGCGTTCGGTGCTTGACGACCTGGAGACGGTCCAGCAGTCCTTCGGTGAGCGCACCGACGACCTCGAGCAGGTCCGCGACGAGCTCGCTGCAGCCGACGAGCAGGCCCAGAAGGACCTGCGGACCGTCGCGGTGCTCGCCGAGCAGGCTCGCGCGGCGGAGGCCCAGGTCGCCGGTCTGGTCGAGCGGCGCAAGGCGGCGCTGGCCGCCGCTGCCGCCGCACAGGCCCAGGACGACGCAGCCCACGCCCAACGGATCGGCGAGTCCACCCAGCTGCAGGCCGAGCTGGCGGCCATGGCCCGCCGCGACCTCGGCCCGGCCGCGGGCCGCGACGGGGCGACCGTCCCGGCCCGCCCCGGAACCCTGGCCTGGCCGGTGCGCGGTGCCATCACCTCGCCGTTCGGCATGCGCGTGCACCCGGTGACCGGCGTCTACAAGCTGCACACCGGGGCCGACATCGGTGCGGCGTGCGGGACCCCGATCCGGGTGGCCCGCGAGGGGCTGGTCGTCCAGGCCGGCTGGAACGGCGCTTACGGCTGGCGGGCCGTGGTCACGCACGGCGCCGTCGACGGGGTCCTGCTGACCACCACGTACAACCACCAGACCGCTCTCGGGGTTGCCGTCGGCGACCAGGTCACGGCCGGGCAGGTGATCGGCACGGTCGGCTCGACCGGCTACTCGACCGGCTGCCACATGCACTTCGAGGTCTACGTGAACTCGGCCCTGGTCGACCCGGTCCCGTGGCTGCCGCGCCGTTCTAGCCCTCACGCGAGACCGGCCAGGTGGTCGGCGAACCCTCCTCCGGCCCGGGACAGCATCCGGGCGCTGGTGAGGACCGGGATCGCTCCGGTGCGCACCACCCGGCGGTGGGCGAGGGCGGCGACCAGCGCAACGTCCTCGTCGCGGTCCAGAGACGGGAATCCCCCGACCTCCAGGTAGGCGTCGGCGCGGGCGCCGACGTTGGCACCGTGCACGTGACCGTGCCCTTCCCGCTGGTCGTAGCCGGCCCGCCACCGCGCCTCGACGTACGGCGGGTGCCCGGACCAGTCGTCGACCTCGACGGTGCCCACCACCAGGTCGGCGCCGGTCGCGGCGAGCTCGATCTGACGGCTCAGCCAGTGCGGCGGGACCCGGGAGTCGGCATCGGTCGTGGCCAGCCAGAGGCGGCTCCTGGGTACGGCGCTTCGCCGGTCCAGCAGGTGCCGCAGCCCCGCCGCGCGAGCGAGGCCGACCGCACCGGCGTCGACCTCGAGAACCGGCACCCCCGCGGTCCGGGCCACCTCGGCGGTGCCGTCGGTGCACGAGTCGGCGACCACGAGCAGGTCGACTGTCGTCCCGAGCCGGGCCGCCCGCGACGCCGCGACGCCGAGGGCGGCGAGGGCCCCGGGCAGCAGCTCCTGCTCGTCGCGGGCCGGGACGACCACCCCGACGACCTGCACCGCGGACGTCATGGCACCAGCCCCTCGCGCCGGGCGGGTGACGCGACCGGGCCGAGCGTGAGCAGGTCCAGCCGGAAGTCCTCCTCCTCGTGCCGCACGGCGCTGGTCAGCTCGGGCCGGGCGAGCAGCCGCTCGTGCACGTCGTCGCCGGTCGCCGGGTAGTCGGCGACCGGGTGCCGCCAGTGGCAGGCCAGCAACGTCCCGCGCGGCGCCAGCGAGTCGACCACCCGGTCGAGCATCAGGTCCAGCGCGTCGGCATCGAGGTAGTAGCCGAGCTCGGAGACGACCACCAGGTCGAACATCCCGTCCGGCCACTGCTCCGGAACGGCGATCCGCTCGAACCGCACGTTGAGCTGCCCGGCGAGGGCGGTCCGCGCGGACGCCAGCGCGCGGTCGTCCACGTCGGTGGCCACCACCTCGTCGCACCGTGCGGCCAGCGCTGCGGTGAGCACGCCGATCGAGCATCCGGGTTCGAACGCCCGGCGGTACCGGGGCCGGGACAGTGCCGCCAGGGTGACGTCGCGCTTGCGCTGCTCGTACCACCGGCTGCGGAATCCCCAGGGGTCCTCGGACCCGGCGTACATCCGGCTGAAGTAGTCGGCGGGGACGCTCATGCCAGCACCACCTCGTGGTGGCGGCGGAAGTGGGCGAGCACCCGGTCCGGCAGCACCGGGCCGTCCAGCAGGCCCGGGCCGATCGGCTCGACCTGGGAGCGGAAGCATCCGACCGCCGCGGCCTTGCGCTCCCGCGCGTCGGCATCGAGGTCGACCCGGCGGGCCCGCGACCACGGCACCCGATCGTCGTCCGGCTCGGCCCAGTGCCAGGCCCAGACCGGGTACTCGAGCACCGTCGGCGCGACCTGGCGGGCCGCCCGCCCGCAGGCCTCGTGGTCCGGGTGACCGTCACCGGACCACGGCGCGAGCACGACCTCACCGTCCCGGACCTGCTCTCCGAGCAGGTCGGCCAGCTCGTCCGCCCGCCCGGTCAGCCGACCGTCGGGCAGTCCGAGATGGGTGCGCGGCGCGGCCGCCAGGCCGAGCCGCTCCGCCGCGACCGACGACTCCGATCGCCGGATCGCCGCGAGCCTGGCGGCCGGCTCGGCGGTCGACCCCGGGTGCGAGGCCTCGCCGTCCGTGGCCCAGAGCAGCCGCAGCTCGGCGCCGAGCCCGGCCAGCACGGCGAGCAGCCCGCCGACGCCGAGCACCTCGTCGTCCGGGTGGGCCGCCACGACGAGCACCGGCCGACCGGCGACCTGCTCCACGTCCAGCGTCGGCCAGGCCTGCGGCGCGGGCCAGTCCGCCCACCGGTTCTCGTCGGTGCCGGCCATCGGCTCGATGACCGTCATCGTGCGCCGTCCGGGTCGGCCCACGGGAAGGCGCCGGCGTCCAGGCTCTGCCGGCCGAGCTCCTCGAGGTCACGCTCTGCGTGGCTCTGCCTGAGGTACAGCCCCAGGTCGGCCACCCGGCGGCCGTGGTCGGCGTCGAGGGCCAGCGGCGCCGCGCCGAGCGCCCGGCCGGTGCGCCCGACGACCTCGGTCGCGGCGCTCTCGACGGCTGCCCGGACCCGGGCCGCCGCGAGCCGGGCGGTGCCCGCGGTGTCGGCCGGGTCGTCGTCGAAGCAGGCCGCGGCCGAGGCGAGGGCGGCCCACGCGGCCGACAGCCCGGCGTCGACCGCGCCGGCGTGTGCGAGGGCGTGCGGGTTCAGCGGCCGCCGGGCGTCGGCCCTGGCCAGGGCGCGGGCGACACCGCGGGCCCCGCCCCACCACACCGCGGCCACTCCTACCGCGCCGTGCCAGAAGCCCGGTCGCTGCAGGTACTCCTCCGGGCCGCCGGCCGGCACGGCCGGCACGTCCTCGAACCGCACCGAGCGGCTGTCGCTGCCCTGCATCGCCGCGGCCGGCCAGCTGCCGTCCACCGGCGTCGCGCCGGGCGCGGCGAGGTCGACGGCGAAGAGCCGGTAGCCGTCGTCGGTGCGGGCCGTGACCAGGGCGTGGTCGCAGCACCCGGCGCCGCTGCACCAGGGCTTGGTGCCGTCGAGCAGCCAGTGGTCGCCGTCCCGCCGTGCCAAGCAGCGGGTCGGTCGGCGGGTTCGCCGCCCAGACCCCCCACAGCCCGTCGCCGGGTCCGGTCACGCCGAGGTCGGCGAGGATCGCGACGGCGTCGGCATGGGCCTCGGCGAGGCGGGCGAGATCCAGGTCGACGCGTGCCCAGGTCGGCCAGCCCGGTGAACCGCTCGGTCGTCCTGCCCCGGCCGGGCAGCGGCAGGTCGAGCAGGCCCGCGTCGAGGGCTGCGCGGGCCCAGGCGGCTGTCCGGGTGACCGGGTCGTGCAGGTCCGGCCGCAGCGCCCGCAGCGCGGCGGCCCGGGAGGTCGTGGTGGGAGCCGACATGGCGCTGCCCTACCCCCAGCCGGGCCGCTCGCACCTGCCGGAATCCTGCGGGCGCCTCGATCGTTTGATCCGTGTGCCGGGCCTCCCTACTCCGGCGCGACGAAAGGGATCGATGACCCAGCAGCCCCTGGCGCGGACCGCTCCCCTGACCGAGGCCCCCGACCCGGCCGACGCCCACGGCGCCGGCCCCGTCGACGCGTTCGACCAGGAGGTGGGGACCCCTGACCTGGTCCGGCTCTACCTCGACGAGATCGGCAAGGCACCGCTGCTCGACGCGGCGACCGAGGTCGACCTCGCGCAGCGGATCGAGGCCGGCCTCTATGCCCGCCACCTGCTCGACGCGCTCGGCCACCGGCGCGCGGTCAAGCTGCGCGAGGCCCGCAAGATCGCGACGACCCTGGAGCTGGACCGGCTCGCCACCGACGGCGACCTGGCCAAGCGCGCCTTCATCCGGGCGAACCTGCGCCTGGTCGTGTCGCTGGCGCGCCGCTACACCCGGGCGTCGATGCCGCTGCTCGACCTGATCCAGGAGGGCAACGTCGGCCTGGTCCGGGCCGTGGAGAAGTTCGACTACTCCCGCGGCTACAAGTTCTCGACGTACGCCACCTGGTGGATCCGGCAGTCGATCGGCCGGGCCATCGCCGAGCAGAGCCGCACCGTCCGGCTGCCCGTCCACCAGGTCGAGAAGCTCAGCCGGCTCGGCCGCACCCGCCGCGACCTGTCCGCCTCCCTCGGCCGGGACGCCACCGACGCCGAGGTCGCGACCGAGATGGGGCTGGACGTCGACGTCGTGCAGGACCTGGACCGGATCTCCCGGACACCGGCCAGCCTGGACGCCCTGGTGGGCGATGACGGCGGCACCACCCTGGGCGACCTGGTCGACGCTGCCGACCCCAGCCCCGAGGACATCGTCGTCGAGCACGACTCGCGGGACGCCCTGGTCGGGCTGGTCGACCGGCTCACCGAGCGGGAGGCGGAGGTCATCCGGTGCCGCTACGGCCTGGTGCCCGGTCCGAAGCAGACCTACGAGCAGATCTCCGGACGTCTCGGCGTCTCCCGGGAGCGGGTACGCCAGATCGAGCGCGAGGCGCTCGACCGGCTCCGGCTGTGGGTGGCCGAGGACGACTGAGCCGCGGCCCGTCGGCCGGTCCGCGGGTCGGTGCGGTCAGCGCGGACGACTGACCACCGGGCCGTCGTGCGGGCACGCGTGCAGCGCCGGTCCGTCGACCGGGCAGCAGTAGCGGTGCGCCGCCGCCTCCTCCTCGGGACCGGCGGCGGCGTCCGAGCCGGCCGTCGGCGACCGTACGAGCAGCGCGGCGAGCCCGCCGCCGGTGGCGAGCAGGCCGGCGCAGATCAACATCGCCGACCGGTACGCCGGTCGCAGCAGGTCCGGGTCGGCGTAGGCCGCCCCGTCCAGCCCGACGAGCAGCGGCAGCGCAGCCACCGCGAGCAGCCCGGCGACGCGGGCCACCGCGTTGTTGACCCCGCTGGCGATGCCGGCGTGCCGGTCCGGCGCGGCGGCGAGCACGGTCGCGGTCAGCGGCGCCACGGTGAACGACAAGCCCCACCCGAACAGCGACACCCCCGGCAGCACGTCCACCCAGTAGGAGGTGCTGGCATCGACCCGCCACGCCAGCAACGTCGCCCCCGCAGCCGCGAGCAGCGGACCGACCGTCATCGGCAGCCGCGGTCCGATCCGGGTGGCGAGCGCGCCCATCCGGGACGACAGCAGGAGCAGCAGCAGGGTCACCGGCAGCAGCGAGGTCCCGGCGGCGAGGGGCGAGAAGCCCGCCACCACCTGCAGCGCGAGCACGAGGAACAGGAAGAGCCCGCCGAGAGCGCCGTAGACCGCGAACGTCACCGCGTTGGTGGCGCTGAACTGACGGGAGGAGAAGATGCCCAGCGGCAGCATCGGTGCTCGGGCGCCGCGTTCCCGCCCGACGAAGGAGGCCAGGCCGAGGACTCCGGCGGCCAGGGTGACCAGGACGACCGGCGAGGCGAGACCCCGCTCCTGCCAGGCGATCAGCGCATAGGTCAACGACCCCAGCCCCGCGGCGCCCAGTGCGGCTCCCACGAGGTCGAGGGAGTGCGACGCCTCCGGGTCGCGGCTCTCCGGGACGTGGCGGGTGGCAACCAGGACGACCGCGATCGCCAACGGCAGGTTGATGAGGAAGACCCACCGCCAGCCGACGGTCTGCACCAGGTAGCCGCCGACGAACGGCCCGGCCGCACCCGCGATCCCGGCCAGCCCGGACCACGCGCCGATCGCCCGCATCCGGTCCTCCGGCCGGAACGACGACTGAAGGATCGCCAGGCTGCCCGGGGTCAGCAGCGCTCCGCCGATCCCCTGCACCGCGCGGGCCACCACCAGCGTCCTGACGTCCGGCGCGAGGCCGCAGGCCAGTGAGGCGACGGCGAACCACACGACGCCCACGACGAACACCCGGCGCCGGCCGAACCGGTCACCGAGCGAGCCGCCGAGCAGGATCAACGACGCGAGCGTCAGCGTGTAGGCGTTGATCGTCCACTGCAGGCCGGAGACCCCGGCATCAAGCGACTCGCCGATCTGCGGCAGCGCCACGTTGACCACGGTGCCGTCGATGAACGCGAGACCGGAGCCGAGCACCGTGGCCGCCAGCACCCACCGGGCCCGCGGCTCGCCGAACGCGAGACCTGCCGGCGCGGCGGAGGGCGCTGCGGTGTCGGCCACGACGTCATCCAACACCCGGCCGGTAGCAGGTCATTCCCCCGCGCGAGTGGCTAGCGTTGCGGACCGTGACCCAGCCGGCCGGCTACTCCGGGACTCCCCTGCCGACCAAGCTCGGCATCCGACCGGGCAGCCGTGTCCTCGTCACCGGCGCCCCCGAGGGATTCGTCGAGGACACGTTGGGCCCGCTGCCGGGCGTCGAGCTGCACCGGCGCGCCGGCCGCGCGCCGTACGACGTGGTGCTGACCTTCGTGCCCGACCACCGGGCGCTGCAGGCGCGGTTCGGGCCCGCCCGGCAGCGGCTCAGCAGAGCGGGAGGGCTCTGGGTCGCCTGGCCGAAGCGGTCCAGCGGCTACCCGACCGACCTGGACGAGAACGTCGTACGCGAGTTCGGTCTGGCCACCGGCCTGGTGGACAACAAGGTGTGCGCGATCGACGCGACCTGGTCAGGACTGCGGTTCGTGGTCCGGCTCCGCGACAGGTAGCCGTCAGCCGCGCACCCTCACCGCGACCGGGCGACCGGTGCCGCCGTCGGCCGCACCGCGCGGTCGGACCCGGACGTAGCGGGCGGCGCGGTCACGCAGGTCGTAGGTCTCGAAGCCGCTCACCCTCCCGCTGCTCACTCCGCCCCGGCCCGGGCTCCAGAGCCGGCCGTCGCGCGAGGTCTGGATGCGGAACCGGGTCGCTGCGCCGGCCGGCCAGCGGACGGACACGGCGCTGACGGTGCGCCGGACACCGAGGTCGACCCGCAGCGCGCCCTGCGGTCCGCGACGGAGGGTCGACGTCCTCAGCGCCGGACGGGTCGCGGGCAGCAGCTCGACCCTGAGCAGGGCCTCGAGCAGGTAGTGGTCGCCGTAGGTCACCCCGCTGTCGTCGTACCTCGGGTCGTGCCGGCCGTGCAGCAGAACCGACCACGCTCCGGTGCCGCGCGCCAGGTAGCGCGGCCCGACCAGCGACCGCAAGGTGCTCATCCCCGCTGCCCGCCAACGAGCCCGGTGGTCGGCATCGGGGTCGACCCTGGCCAGCTCCAGCAACCCGGACGCCAGGGCTGCGGCGGCCGTGGTGTCCCGGCGGGTGCCCGGCGCGTCGTAGTCCCACCACGGCACGCCGTCCCGGGGAGCGTGCCCCACCGCGAAGCCGGCGGCCCGGCGCGCTGCCGCGAGCAGCCGCGGGTCACCCGACTCGCGGAACGCGGTGGTGAAGCCGTGCACGGCCCAGGCCTGCCCCCGGGCCCAGGTCGAGCTGTCGGACCGGCCCTGCACGGTGCCCTGCCAGACCGGCGTACCGCTGCGCTCGTCGAAGCGGACGACGTGGAAGGTGCTGCCGTCCGTGCGCAGGTGCCAGCGGGCCGAGGTGAGGGCGTGCTGCACCGCAAGGCGACGCCACTCGACCGGACCACCGAGGTCCGCGGCCTGGAACAGCAGCTCGAGGTTCATCAGGTTGTCGACGTTGACGGTGACCTGGCCCGGCGGTCCGTCCCAGGTGCGGATCGCTCGCACCGACGGGACGTAGCGGGTGGCCAGTGCGGCGGCAGCGCGCCGGACGACCGCTGCGTCGGAGTCGCGCCCGGCCAGGACGGCGCCCCGGCCGAAGCTGGTCTGCAGCAGGAAGCCGAGGTCATGGGCAGTGGTGTCGTCCTGCCGTACGACGAGCGGCGCCTGGGTCGCGACGGCTCGCCGGGCCCAGCGCGACTGCCCGTCGGCCTGGTAGGCGAGCCAGAGCCGGCCCGGCCAGAAGCCCGCCAGCCAGCCACCCGTCCCGCTGGTCCGCCAGGGCCGACCGGGCACCGCGACGGTCGGGAACCGGCCGGGCCCGAGCCGGCGGTCGGTGCGGGCGAGCTGGTGCAGTGCGTAGGTCCGGGCCTGCCGCAGCGCGACCTCGACACGAGCCTCGCGGTCGGCTGCCACGGCGGGGCCAGCGGGGACCGCCGATCCGGTTAGTGCCGTGACGACGACCAGGGTCGCGGCCAGCCGGCCGGCCCGTCGCCGCTGTCCCCCGTCGCCCCGCACGTGACACGACGCTACCGGCGTCAGGGCCTGGCGTCGGGTCAGTCCGTGAAGCGCAGCGGTGAGAGCCAGGTCCACAGCACGGTTGTCGTGGCGCCGAGCGCCCCGACCCACAGCGCCGCGTGCAGCCCGAACACGGTGCCGAGCAGACCACCCGCGAGGGCGCCGAGGGTCTTGACGCCCTGAGTCACCGTGGACAGCGATGCGTTGACCCGGGCGAGCATGTCGCGCGGCACCTCGCTGAGAACGAGCGCTCCGGTGGTGACGTCGAACAGCATGATCGCGATGCCGACGACGATCTCGTTGGCCAGCAGCACGACCAGCACCAGCCACCGCGGACCGTGCGCCGCCGGGAAGGCGAACATCCCGAGGCTGAACACCGCCGAGCCCAGAACGATGGTGCGGCCCCGGCCGATCCGCCGGGCGACCCGCGGCGCCAGCAGGGCTCCGATCAGCGAGCCGACGCCTCCGGCGACGGTCACCGCGGCCACCATCAACGGCGTGAAGTCCTGCGCCCGGGTCAGGTAGACGACGACCAGGGCGAAGATCATCAGTCCGAAGAAGTTGACGTTCGCGGCGGCGCCGGCGATGGCCCTCAACCGGCGGTCCTGCCAGAGCTGGGTCACCCCCTCGCCGATCTCGACACGCAGACGACGGCGCGGCGGCGGGACGTGCCCGACCCGCTCCTGCGCACGGACCCGACCGAGCAGGACCGCCGAGGTCAGGAACGCCAGAGCGTCGACGAGGACAGCAACCGGTGCCGACAGCAGCTGGACCAGGCTGCCGCCCAGGCCCGGGCCGGCCAGCATCGCGGTCGCCTCGGAGGCCTTCAGCCGGGAGCTGGCCTCGGTGAGCGCCTGGTCCGGGACCACATCGGGCAGGTGCGCGCTGAACGCCGGGCGGAAGGTCACCCGCACGACCCCGACGAGCAGCTCGACCACTACCAGCTGCGAGACGGTGAGGACGTCGAGCAGGTAGGCGACCGGCACGCTGACCAGCACCAGCGCCGCGATCAGATCAGCGGCGATCAGCAGCGGGCGCCGCCGCGGCAGCCGGTCGATCCAGGCACCGACCAGCAGGGCGAAACCGATGTAGGGCGCGGTACCGGCCGCGGTCAGCAGACCCATCTGCCAGGGCGAGGCGCCCAGCAGCAGCGCCGCGGCCAGCGGCAGCGCGAGCACCGTCACTTCGCTGCCGAGGGTCGAGATCGAGTACGCCGACCAGACCAGCCGGAAGTCCCGGCTGCGCAACAGCCGGCGCGGGTCGGTGGCGGGCGCCGGTGGCGGGTCGGTGGGGATGCTCGCGGCCGGTGCCGCGGTGCTGGTCTCCATGGATGTGAAGGTAATGCTTCACATCTCTTTTGTGAAGGACATATTTCAGATATTCTGGCCCGCATGGGCGAGGACGAGCGGTACGGGCGGCGGCTGCGCGACGTCGGGGCGGTGCGGGCACTGGCCCACCCCGGCCGCTACGCGATCCTGGAGCGGTTGCAGATGCAGGGCCCGGCTACCGCGACCGAGTGCGCCGAGGTCGCCGGTCTCTCCCCGAGTGCGTGCAGCTATCACCTCCGGCTGCTGGCCCGGCACGGCTTCGTCGAGGAGGCCGACAACGACGGCGGTGATGGCCGCGAGCGGCTCTGGCGAGCGGTGGTGACCGCCTGGGAGACCGACCTGGAGGACGCCGCGTCGCCGGCCGAGGCGCGGGCGCTGGACCGGGCCCTCGGCCAGGTCCTGCTCGAGTCCTCGGACCGCAAGATCTCGGGCTGGCTCGACCACGCGGCCGCCGACAGCAGGGCCTGGCGGGAGGCCGCCGTACTGTCCAACAGCACCCTGGTGGCCACCGCCGAGGAGCTGGTGGAGATCCGGGCCGCCCTGATGGCCGTGCTGAGCCCGTACTTCTTCACCAACCGGCCGCTGGCCGACGCCCCCGAGGGCGCCCGGCTGCTGCACACCGCGCTGCGCATCGTCCCCCGTCCCGCCTGACGCGCCACTCGACGGAGGGGATGTGTCGCGGGAGGGTGTGCCCCATGGACTTCACGGTGCCCGACGAGCTGACCGCGCTCCGGAAGTCGTACGGGACGTTCCTGGACCGCGAGGTGCGGCCGGCCGAGGAGTCGCTGCGCGAGGTGCTCACCGCCCTCGACCCGGACCGGGAACGGATCTACCAGGCCGTGCTCGGCCTGCGTCGACGGTCCGCCGAGGAGGGCTTCTACGCCTGCTTCCTGCCCGAGGAGGTCGGCGGCTGGGGGGTCTCCACGCTGGGCACCGCCCTGCTCGTCGAGGACGCCGCGCGCTCCGGGCTGCGGCTCGCGCCGCTGACCCTGGGCGTGCCCAACCCGTCGGGGCCGAGCCCGATGCTGCTCAAGCTGCCCGAGCACCTGTGGCCGACGTACCTGCACCCGGTCGTGCGGGCCGAGGCCAGCACCTGCTTCGCCCTGACCGAGCCCGAGGCCGGCAGCGACGCGCAGGCGATCCGTACCACGGCACGCCGCGACGGCGACGAGTGGGTCATCGACGGTATGAAGCACTACATCACCAACGGCGACCGGGCCGACTTCGCCATCGTGTTCGCCGTCACCGACCAGGAGAAGCGGGCGGACGGCGGCATCACCGCGTTCGTCGTTCCGCGCGACCAGTACCGCGTCGGGAAAGTGCAGGCCACGATGGCCGAGTCGCACCCGGCCGAGCTGTGGTTCGACGGCGCCCGGGTGCCGGCCGACCACGTCGTGGGCGAGGTGGGCCGCGGCTTCCACGCGGCGATGTCGTTCCTGAACGGAGGCCGGGCCGGATTCGCCGCCCAGTCCCTCGGGCTGGCCGAGCACTGCCTCGACCAGGCCGTCGCGCACGCCCGGTCGCGCACCGCCTTCGGCCAGCCGCTGGCCGCCAACCAGGGCGTGTCCTTCCCACTGGCCGAGTGCAAGGCCGAGATCGAGGCGATGCGGTGGATGGCCTACCACCTGGCCTGGGCCACCGACCAGGACTCGTCGGCCGGTTCGCTGATGCTCGACTCGTCGATCGCGAAGTTCTACTGCACGGAACGGGCGTACGCCGTCGCTGACCGCTGCCTGCAGGTGTTCGGCGGGATGGGGCTGCTCCGGGAAGGCCCCATCGAGTGGGTCCTCCGGCACCTGCGCGTGCTGCGTGTCGTCGAGGGCGCCTCGGAGGTGCAGAAGCTCGTGATCTCCCGGTCGATGGGGCTGTAGGACGGTGGCGCCGACGGCCTCCACGACCCCGCCTGGCGGCGACTAGGCTGGCCGGTACCGCCACAGGTGTCGCGAAATGCAGGGAAGAGGGCGATCCGCGCCGTGTCACAGTCAGGGTCCTCGTCGGGGCCGGCCAGCAGCAGCCAGACGAACGCTCCTGGAGGCTTCGGCCCCAACGAGTGGCTCGTCGAGGAGCTCTACCAGCAGTACCTCGCCGACAAGAACAGTGTCGACGCGGCCTGGTGGGACTTCTTCCAGGACTTCAAGCCGGCCGACTCCGGAGCGGGCGGCAACGGCGGCTCCGCGCCTGCCGCGCCGCCGTCCAACGGGGCACCGTCCGCGCCGGCCCCTGCTCCCGCCACCACCCCGACCGCGTCGGCACCCGCGGCGGCGGCAACCCCTCGGGCCGACGGCGCGCCGACCGCCGACCCGGTGGCCCAGAAGCCGGCGGCCGCGCCGGTGAGCGCACCGGCCGCGCCCGCCGAGGCCAAGCCCGCGACCAAGCCGGCGGCCGCGGACGGCGTCACCACCCTCAAGGGCCCGGCGGCCCGGGTGGTCACCAACATGCAGGCCAGCCTCACGGTGCCGACGGCGACCAGCGTCCGTGCGGTGCCGGCCAAGCTGCTCATCGACAACCGGACGGTCATCAACAACGCGCTGCAGCGCGGCCGCGGTGGCAAGGTGTCGTTCACCCACCTGATCGGCTTCGCCGTCGTCAAGGCGCTGGCCGCGATGCCGGAGATGAACCAGGGCTTCACCGAGGTCGACGGCAAGCCCTCGGTGGTCCGGCCCGAGCACGTGAACTTCGGGCTGGCGATCGACATCCAGAAGCCGGACGGGTCGCGCACGCTGCTGGTGCCGTCCATCAGGGGCGCGGACACGATGGACTTCGCCGGCTTCTGGTCGGCGTACGAGGACGTCGTGCGCCGGGCGCGGGCGAACAAGCTGACCGCCGACGACTTCGTCGGCACCACGATCAGCCTGACCAACCCCGGCACGATCGGCACGGTGCACTCGGTGCCGCGGCTGATGGCCGGGCAGGGCACCATCATCGGCGTCGGCGCGATGGACTACCCCGCCGAGTACCAGGGCGCGGCGCCCGAGACGCTGGCCCGGCTCGCCGTCAGCAAGATCATGACGCTGACCTCGACCTACGACCACCGCATCATCCAGGGCGCGCAGTCCGGCGACTTCCTCCGTCGCATCCACGCACTGCTGCTCGGCGAGGAGGGCTTCTACGACGAGGTGTTCCGCTCGCTGCGGATCCCCTACGAGCCGATCCGCTGGGTCCGCGACATCTCCGCCTCGCACGAGGAGGACGTCGCCAAGCAGGCGCGCGTCCAGGAGCTGATCCACGCCTACCGGGTGCGCGGCCACCTGATGGCCGACACCGACCCGCTGGAGTTCCGGCAGCGGTCCCACCCCGACCTCGACGTCGTCAGCCACGGCCTGACGCTGTGGGACCTCGACCGCGAGTTCGCCACCGGCGGGTTCGGCGGCCAGCCGATGGCCAGCCTGCGCACGATCCTCGGGGTGCTGCGCGAGTCGTACTGCCGGCGGATCGGCATCGAGTACATGCACATCCAGGACCCCGACGAGCGCAAGTGGATCCAGGAACGCGTCGAGGTCGGCTTCCCGAAGCCGTCCCGCGAGGACCAGCTGACGATCCTGCGCCGGCTCAACGCCGCCGAGGCGTTCGAGACCTTCCTGCAGACGAAGTACGTCGGGCAGAAGCGGTTCTCCCTCGAGGGTGGCGAGTCGGTCATCCCGCTGCTCGACGAGGTGATGACCTCCGCCGCGGAGTCCGGCATGGACGAGGTCACCATCGGCATGCCGCACCGCGGCCGGCTCAACGTGCTGGCCAACCTCGCCGGCAAGAGCTACGCGCAGATCTTCCGCGAGTTCGAGGGCAACCAGGACCCGCGCTCGGTGCAGGGCTCCGGCGACGTGAAGTACCACCTGGGCACCGAGGGCTCGTTCACGGCGCCCGACGGCAGCGAGACGAAGGTCTACCTCGCCGCGAACCCCTCGCACCTCGAGGCGGTCAACCCGGTGCTCGAGGGCATCACCCGCGCCAAGCAGGACCGCATCGACAAGGGCGAGGGCGGCTACACCGTGCTCGCGGTGCTGATGCACGGCGACGCCGCGTTCGCCGGGCAGGGCGTGGTCGCCGAGACGCTGAACCTCTCCCAGCTGCGCGGCTACCGCACCGGCGGCACGATCCACGTGATCGTCAACAACCAGGTCGGGTTCACCACGTCGCCGGCCGCCTCGCGCTCGTCGTTCTACTGCACCGACGTGGCCCGGATGATCCAGGCGCCGATCTTCCACGTGAACGGCGACGACCCCGAGGCCTGCGTGCGGGTGGCGAAGCTCGCCTTCGAGTACCGCCAGGAGTTCAAGAAGGACGTCGTCATCGACCTGGTCTGCTACCGGCGCCGCGGGCACAACGAGGGCGACGACCCGTCGATGACCCAGCCGCTGATGTACTCGCTGATCGAGGGCAAGCGGTCGGTGCGCAAGCTGTACACCGAGTCCCTCATCGGCCGCGGCGACATCTCGGTCGAGGAGGCCGAGCAGGCGCTGCGCGACTACCAGGGCCAGCTGGAACGGGTGTTCACCGAGACCCGCGAGGCGATCGGGCAGTCGCAGGACCAGGGCACCGGCGAGGGCATCGAGCCGCCGGCCGAGCAGTCCTCGACGGTCGGTACGCCGGGCCGCGCGACCGCCGTGCCGCTCGAGGTCGTCAAGGCGATCGCCGACGCGCACGTCGCCCTGCCCGACGGCTTCACCGTGCACCCGAAGCTCATGCCGCTGCTGCAGAAGCGGGCCGCGATGGCGTCCGAAGGTGGCATCGACTGGGCGATGGGCGAGCTGTTCGCGTTCGGCTCGCTGCTGCTCGAGGGCAAGCCGGTGCGGCTCGCCGGCCAGGACAGCCGTCGCGGCACGTTCGTCCAGCGGCACGCCGTCCTGACCGACAAGGCAGACCGGGAACGAGTGGGTCCCGCTCGCGCACCTCGACGAGGGCCAGGCCCGGTTCTGGATCTACGACTCGCTGCTGTCCGAGTTCGCGGCGATGGGCTTCGAGTACGGCTACTCGGTGGCGCGGCCGGACGCGCTGGTGCTCTGGGAGGCGCAGTTCGGCGACTTCCTCAACGGCGCGCAGACGATCATCGACGAGTTCATCTCGTCGTCCGAGCAGAAGTGGAACCAGCGCTCGTCGGTCGTGCTGCTGCTGCCGCACGGCTTCGAGGGCCAGGGGCCCGACCACTCCTCCGGCCGGATCGAGCGGTTCCTGCAGATGTGCGCCGAGGACAACATGACGGTCGCCTACCCGTCCACGCCGGCGTCGTACTTCCACCTGCTCCGCTGGCACGCCTACCACGAGCCGCGTCGGCCGCTGGTGGTCTTCACCCCGAAGTCGATGCTGCGCCTCAAGGCTGCGGCGTCCGCGACGGAGGACTTCACCTCCGGCACGTTCCGGCCGGTCATCCCGGAGACCGAGGGCGGCATCCAGGCCGGTCAGGTACGCCGGGTTCTGCTGTGCGCCGGCAAGGTCTACTACGACCTGCTGGCCGAGCGGGCCAAGCGGGCCGGCTCCGGCGGCGAGCAGGTCGCCATCCTGCGGGTCGAGCAGCTCGCCCCACTGGCCAGCGCCGAGATCGTCGCAGGCGGTGGCCGCCTACCCGGACGCCGAGCTGGTGTGGGTGCAGGAGGAGCCGGCCAACCAGGGTCCGTGGCCGTTCATGGCCCTCAACCTGCCGGCCCATCTCGGCGGTCGCGGGCTGTCCTGCGTGGCGCGCAACGCCTCGGCCTCACCGGCCGCGGGCTCGCACAAGAAGCACGACCTCGAGCAGCGCCAGCTGGTCGAGCAGGCCTTCACCCTGCCCGGCTGAGTCGTGTACTTCACCGACCGCGGCATCGAGGAGCTGGAGACCCGGCGCGGCGAGGAGCAGGTCACGCTGGCCTGGCTCGCGACCCGGTTCCAGGAGTTCGTCGACGAGCACCCCGACTTCGAGATCCCCGTCGAGCGGCTCGCCACCTGGCTGGCCCGCCTCGACGACACCGACGACGACTGACCGGCGAGGCAGGTGCGACATGGCCATCGACATCACCGTCTACCTGGACGACGAGCCCGGTGAGCTGGCCCGCATCACCCGCCTGCTGGGCGAGGCAGAGGTGAACATCCTCGGCTTCTGCGCCGTGCGCAGCGGCGGCGGCAAGTCCGAGGTGCACCTGCTGGTCGACGACGTCCCGGCAGCCTTCTCGACGTTGACCGCGGCCCGGGCCGAGATCGCGTCCGAGCAGGAGGTCATGGTGCTGGCCGTGAGCGACCGGCCCGGCGTGCTCGGGGACGCGGCGCAGAAGCTCGGCGACGCCGGGGTCAACATCACGCTCGCCTACGTCGCCACCGATACCCGGCTGGTGTTCGCGGCCGACGACCTGGCCGCCGCCAAGGCAGCGCTCGGTTGACCGACGCGTCAGCGCATCGCCGACACGATGGTGTACATGAACCGGGTGCGACGGGCGCGTACGTCGTCGCGCGATGAGGCGTCCATCGGGTCGGCCCGCAGCCGGTCGTAGGCGGACATCAGGTCGGCACGGGCCGCTTCTACCGTCGGGGCGAAGTACTCGGGGGCGGTCAGCGCATGCCAGCGCGACGCGAAGACGCCGGTCTCGGCGATGTTCGCGGCCGCCTGCCGCAACGTCAGCCCGTGGTTGGCGGTGCTGCGACTGTCCGGCTGGTCCCGGCTCGAACCGTCGTCCTGCCAGTGGCAGACGACACAGATGTGGTTGCCGCCCTGCACGGGCAGGCTGGGATAGCCGCAGGCCTGGCACGGCACCTCGCTCAGGGCGCCCTCCGCATGCAGTCGGGCGAAGGAGGCCAGCCGGGCGCCGGTCGTCGCCCAGGGATCGGCGTCCGCGGCCTCCTCGCGCATCACGGCCACCACGCTGCCACCAAACGGCCGCCGACAACTGGCTGTCGCGGCAGAAAGGTCTGCACAGGATCTTCACGTCGCGTCCGGACCTCGACCACCGAGCGTCCCTAGGCTCTCCGCATGGAGTCTCCCGCCACGGTGCTCGTCGTCGAGGACGAGCCGGCCATCGCCGCCGCGGTCGCCGCACGGCTGCAGGCCGAGGGCTTCACGGTGCACGTCGCCGTGGACGGACCTTCCGGCGTCGCCGCGGCCGCCGAGCTCGTCCCCGACCTGGTCGTGCTGGACGTCATGCTCCCCGGCTTCGACGGCCTGGAGGTCTGCCGCCGGGTGCAGGCGCAGCGACCGGTCCCGGTGCTGATGCTCACCGCTCGCGAGGACGAGGCCGACACGTTGATGGGCCTGGCCTCGGGTGCCGACGACTACCTCACGAAGCCGTTCAGCATGCGCGAGCTGGTGGCCCGGGTGCACGCTTTGCTCCGGCGGGTACGCCGGGCAGCCGAGCTGGCCCGCGAGGGCAGCGCGGCGCCGCTGCAGGTGTTGGGCGACCTGGAGATCGACCGGTCGGGACGGCGGGTCCGCCGCAGCGGGACCGTCGTGCACCTCACGCCGCTGGAGTTCGACCTGCTGTCCTGCCTGGCCGAACGACCCCAGCAGGTGCTCAGCCGGGAACAGCTGCTCGCCCAGGTGTGGGACTGGGCCGACGCCTCGCGCACCCGAACCGTCGACAGCCACGTCAAGGCCGTGCGGCGCAAGCTCGGCCCGGACGTGATCCGCACCGTGCACGGAGTCGGCTACGCGGTGGGCGACTAGATGATCCCGCCACGCCCTCTCGACCCGCTGCACTCGATCAAGGCCAAGCTCGGTGTGCTGGTCGTCGTCACGGTCGCCGTCTCGTCCTTCTTGGTCTGGTACGGGCTGGTCAGCCTCGACTGGCGGCCGCGCTACACGTTGCCGGTGGCGGTGCTGCTCGCCCTTGCCGTCACCCAGCTGCTGGCTCGCGGCATGACCTCGCCGCTGCGCTCGATGACCGCCGCGGCCCGGGCGATGGCCCGTGGCGACTACAGCCGTCGGGTGCAGGCGACGTCGCGGGACGAGGTCGGCGAGCTGGCCCGAGCCTTCAACCGGATGGCGGCCGACCTCGAGGCCGCCGACCGGGAACGACGGGAGCTGGTCGCCAACGTCAGTCACGAGCTGCGCACCCCGATCTCCGCGCTGCAGGCCATCCTGGAGAACCTGGTCGACGGCGTCGCCGAGCCCGAGCCGGCCACCTTGCAGGCGGCTCTGGCGCAGACCGAGCGGTTGGGCAGGCTGGTCCGCGAGCTGCTCGACCTGTCCCGCATCGACGCCGGCACCGAGCCGCTGGACCGCCGGGAAATCGCGATGACCCCGGTGCTCGAGGCCGCCGTGGCCGAGGCTGCGATGACCGGGCGCGACGTGCGGTTCACCGTTGACGTATCGCCTCCCGGAGCGCGTGCCTGGGCGGACGGCGCCCGGCTGCACCAGGTGCTGGCCAACCTGCTCGACAACGCCGCGCGGCACAGCCCGCCAGGAGGCACCGTGCGGGTGACGGCCCGCTCCGGCCCGGACGGCCTGCGCCTGGAGGTCGCCGACGACGGACCGGGCATCGCACCGGCCGACCGTGACCGAGTGTTCGACCGCTTCTACCGCGGCGCACCGGCTGCCACGGACGGCAGCACCGGCCTCGGCCTGGCGATCGCCCGGTGGGCGGTGACCCTGCACGGCGGTCAGATCGCGCTGGCAGCGGCAGGTGAGGGCGGCTGCCGGTTCGTGGTCGACCTGCCCGCCGGACCGGAAGGGTCGGCATGAGCGGCATAGCGAGCACACCGGGTTCGCCGGGCCGGGCGCTGCCGCTACCCGCCACCGAACCGCTGTCCGCCGAGCTGGCAAGGGTCTGGCCGGACAACGGCCGGGCGGTCGCCGGGCCGGTGCCGCTGCTGTCACTGCTGGCCGGCCTGGTAGGCGCCGTGCTGCTGGTCGACAACCCACCCGGCCTCGGCGTCGTTCTCACCGGCCTGGCCGTCGGCGTGGCCGTGATCCCCGCGGCCCGGCACCGGCTCGGACGCGCACGAGATCGGCTACGCCACCCTCGGGATGCTGCTGCTGTCGGGTGTGATGGTGCGCGACGCGCCGTGGTTCGTCGCGCTGTGCATGCTCGGCGCCGCCGGGGTGGCGTCCTTCGCACTCGCGCCGGGGCGCAGCCTGGTCGGTGGACTGCTGGGCGGGATCTCGCTGCCCCTGGCATCCGTGCGCTGCCTGCCGTGGCTGCGGCGGGGCCTGCAACCGCGGGCGAACGTGCTGGCCCGGTCCTGGCTGCCGGCGGTCCGGATCGGCGGGCTGACCGTCGTGCTGCTGCTCGTCTTCGGATCGCTGTTCGCGACCGCCGACGCAGCCTTCGCCGCCCTCGTCCCGCGGCCCCGCCTCGGCTTGCTGCCGGTTCGTGTCGTCGCCGCGATCGCGGTCGCAGGCATCGCGGTCAGCGCGGCTTTCCTCGGTGCGGCCCCACCGCGCTGGGACGTCCTCGCCCCGTCACCCGGCCGCCCGGTGCGGGTGGTCGAGTGGCTGGTGCCGATCGCGGTCCTGGACGCCTTGTTCCTCACCTTCGTCACCGTGCAGCTGACGGTCCTCTTCGGCGGGCACCGGCACGTCCTCGACACCGCCGGACTGACGTACGCCGAGTACGCCCGCGACGGCTTCGGCCAGCTCGTGGTCGTCACCCTGCTGACGCTGTCGGTCGTCGCTGCAACCGTGCGGTGGGCTCCGCGGGAGAGCCTGTCGCAACGGGTCGCCCTGCGGCTGCTGCTCGGCGTGCTGTGCGCCCTCGCCCTGGTGGTCGTGGCGTCGGCGCTCTATCGCCTGCACCTGTACGAGGAGGCGTTCGGCTTCACCCGGCTGCGCCTGTTCATGAACGCGTTCGAGACCTGGCTCGGCGCCGTGGTCGTACTGGTGCTGGCCGCCGGGGTCCGGCTGCGGGCCACCTGGCTGGCGCGGGCGCTGGTCGTCAGCGCCGCGGCCGGCTTGCTGGTCCTCGGCGCCGTCGACCCGGACGCGTTCGTCGCGGAGCGAAACATCGAGCGTTACCAGGCGACCGGCAGGCTCGACGTCGGCTACCTCCAGCAGCTGTCCGCCGACGCCGTCCCCGCGGTCGACCGGCTGCCCGAGCCGATGCGGTCCTGCGTGCTGGCCGGGATGGCAGCCGCCAGCCCCGGTCCGACCCGCTTGGGCGGGTGGAACCTGGGCCGCAGTCGGGCGGTGGACCTGCTCCGGGACGACCCGGTGCGCCAGCAGGTGGTCTGCCCGGGGACTTGACATCCGACAGTCGCGATATATCTTGTTCTCATCAGACGCGATACATCGTGAACGGAGAACCCTGATGCCGCAGTGGCGGATCGAGACACCGCAGTCCCTGGACCTGGAAGGCGTCCGGCGCCTCGAGGTACGCATGGTCGCGGGCAGTGTCGACGTGGTCGGGCGGACCGAGGACGCCTCCTCGGGCGCGGCCCGGGTCGAGATCAGCGAGATCGACGGGCCGATCACGGTGAGCTTGGAGAACGGCACCCTGTCGATCGTGCACGAACGGCTCAGCTGGGGCGGACTGCTCGACTGGGTCGGCAACCGCCGGGCCACCGCGACCGTGTCGGTATCGGTGCCGGTCGACTGCCCGGTCGAGCTGGGTGTGGTGTCCGCCGACGCCGTGGTGTCCGGCATCGCGTGCGACCGGACGGCGGTCAAGTCGGTGTCCGGGGAGGTCACCCTCGACGGCGTCCGGTCCGACATCACCGCCCAGACCGTCAGCGGCGACCTGGAGAGCCGGCAGTTGGCCGGCACCCTCCGGTTCAAGACCGTCTCCGGCGACCTCACCGTCGTGCGCGGTGAGAGCGACCACGTGAAGGCCGAGACGGTGTCCGGCGACCTGATCCTCGACCTCGACCTGCGTCGCGGCGGGCGGATCGACGTCTCCAGCATCTCCGGCGACCTCACCGTGCGGATGCCCGACGACGTCGGCGTGCAGGTCGACGTGAAGACGATGAGCGGGTCGGTGGACAGCGCCTTCGACGGAGTCCGCACCGACCGCAAGCCGGGCAAGGTGACTCTGCACGGTCAGGTCGGCGACGGAGGCGGGCGGCTCACCGCCAAGACGGTTTCGGGCGACGTGACCCTCCTGCGGCGGGCCTCGGCATGAGCCCGGTGTTCGGCCACGGCCGGCTCCGGCTGTACCTGCTCAAGCTGCTCGACGAGAGCCCACGGCACGGCTACGACGTGATCCGTGAGCTCGAGGACCGGTTCATGGGGCTCTACTCCCCCAGCGCCGGCACCGTGTACCCGCGGCTCGCCCGGCTCGAGGCCGAGGGCCTGGTCACCCACGAGGTCGACGAGGGCCGCAAGGTCTACCAGATCACCGACGCCGGCCGGGTCGAGCTCAGCGAGCGGCAGGGCGACCTGGACGACCTCGAGCAGGAGATCTCCGGCTCGGTTCGCGACCTCGCCACCGAGATCCGGTCGGAGGTCCGGGGCTCGGTCCGAGACCTGCGCTCGGAGCTCAAGGCGGCCGCCAAGGACGTCCGCCGGGTCAACCGCGCGCAGGCCCGCGACGAGCGCGCGTCGCGCAAGCCGAGCGAAGACCCGTTCCACGGCGACCTCGAACGGTCCATCGAGTGGTTCCGGTCCGAGCTGCGCACGCTGACCCGGCACGGGACCCGCACGGCGGAGGACGTCGCGGCACTGCGCGACCTGCTCCAGCGGACCCTGGACGAGGCCCGCGGCATCCTCGAGCGCTAACAGCTGCAGTCCCGCGACGGACTCAGCGCCTGGTCCGGTAGTGCAGGTGGACCACGCCGTTGCCGAACCGTCGCTCCCTCATCAGCTCGAGCTCCACCCGCACGTCGCCGGGCAGGGACGCCGTGCCGCCGCCCACCACCACGGGCGAGACGAACAGGTGGTACTCGTCGACGAGACCGGCCTCGATCGCCTGCCCGGCGAGTCCGGGGCCGCCGACGGACACGTCATGTCCGGCCTGCGCCACCAGCGTCCGCACTTCATCCGGCTGGAAAGCGCGCTCGATCCGGGTCCTGGCACTGGACACCGTCTCGAGCGTCGTGGAGTAGACGACCTTGTCGGCCGCCTGCCAGATCCGCGTGTAGTCGCGCATGAACGGCGGCTGGTCCGGCTGCGTGTGCATGGTCTCCCAGGCGACCATCACGTCGTACATCCGGCGCCCGTAGAGGTAGGTGCCGACCGACCGCTCCAGGTCGTTGACGACGGAGTGCACCTCCTCGTCCGGCACCGACCAGTCGAAGTCGCCGTTCTCGTCCGCGACGTAGCCGTCGAGCGAGGTGATCGCCGAGTAGATGAGCTTCGCCAAGGGTGCGCCTCCCGTGTGACGTGGCAGGTTCAGCTGACTGGTTCGAGCGGGGTCGGGCCGCGCTGCTCCCTCAGCCAGGCCGCCACTCCTTCACCGAACGGCGGCGGGTGGTCACCGTCCCACTCCATCGTGGCGCGCCGGTAGCAGTCCGCCCGCGACACCCCGTCCACCCGCACCGCGAGCCGGGCGGCCTCCACGAGGTCGTCCTTGTCGTGGTCGCCGGCCCAGGCCCCCAGGTAGGCGTCGCGCAGTCGGAGCAGCTCGGCCGCCCCGGGCTGGAGCCCCGCGAGGTCGGAGACGACCCGCAGGGTGACGAGCAACGTGCCGAACGGGTGCCCGACCACCGCGTCGCCCCAGTCGAAGACCCGCAGCGGGCCACCGGCCGCTGACGGCCCGAACACGTTGTTGGCGTGCAGGTCGTCGTGCTGCAACGAGGGTGGGATGCCGAGAGCCGCGAGCTGCGCGCACTGCTCGGCGTACTCCTTCGTGCTGGCCCGTTCCCGCTCCAGCTCGGCCTCGGTGAGCCCGTCCGGCTCGCCGACCATCAGGAGCTCGGGGTCGTCCAGCAGCGCGTCGCGGATCGCCGGCAGCTCCTCCGGCCCGGCTGCCGGGACGCCGGCGTCGAGCAGCTCGGCGTACGTACGGCTCGAGCGACCGCTGCAGCTGCGCGTACTCGACGAGCATCCGTTCCCACAGGGCGAGATCGGTGCTCGCTCCCTCGACCTCTCGCAGCGTCTGCCCACCGTCGGGGAGCAGCAGCCAGCCGCGGTCGACGTCGAGGGCGAGCGGGTCGAGGACGTGTCCGGGGCAGCGCCGCTGCAGCACCTCGTAGAGGCGCGCCTCGTGCTGCATACCGAGGCCGTTCGCCTTGAACCAGACCGGCCCGGTGTCGGTGCCGACCCGAATGACCGTGGACCACGGGTAGGCGCGCTGCTCGCCGTCGGCGGTGCGCCGCAAGCCGGCCTCGGTGGTCCGGTCGGTGACCCAGGCGTCGACCTCGGCCCGCCAGGCCGGGTCGCGCCATCGACGCAGCGAGGTGTCCCGCTCGTCCGTCATCGCGCCGTCAGGCCGGCCGGGTGAGGACGATCTTGCCGAAGACGTCGCCGTCGGCAAGCTTGCGGAACGCGGCCACGGCGTCTTCCAGCGGCAGGACGGAGTCGACCACCGGGCGCAACCCGGTCTCGGCCATCAGCCGCACCAGCCGGCGCCAGCTCGTCGCGGGTGCCCATGGTGGACCCCACGATCCGCTGCTGCAGGAAGAACACCCGCCGCAGGTCGGTCACCGCGCGATGGCCGCCGGTGGCCCCGGACACGACGAGGGTGCCGCCCTGCACGAGCGACTTGAGGCTGTGGTCCCAGGTCGGCTCCCCCACGGTCTCCATCACGGCGTCCACCCGCTCGGGCAGCCGGGCGCCGGACTCGAAGGCCCGCTCGGCGCCGAGCTGGAGCGATCGCTCTCGCTTCCCGCCGTCCCGGCTGGTCACCCACATCCGCAGCCCGGCAGCACGACCGATCGCCACCAGCGCGGTGGCGACGCCGCCGCCGGCCCCCTGCACCAGCACGGTCTGCCCGGGCTGGGCGGCGGCCTGGGTGAACAGCATCCGGTACGCCGTGAGCCAGGCGGTCGGCAGGCAGGCAGCCTCCTCGAAGCTCAGCTGCGTCGGCTTGGGCACCAGGTTCCGGCGCGGCACCGCGACGAGGTCGGCCAGCGTGCCGTCGTACCGCTCCGAGAGCAGTGACCGCTTCGGGTCCAGAGTCTCGTCGCCGCGGTGGTCCGGGTCGCTGATCACGGCGTGCACCACGACCTCGTTGCCGTCCTCGTCGACCCCGGCGCCGTCGCAGCCGAGCACCATCGGCAGCCGGTCGGCCGGCAGCCCGACGCCCTGCAGGCTCCACAGGTCGTGATGGTTCAGCGACGCGGCCCGGAGCCGGACCGTCGTCCATCCGTCCGACGGCCGCGGCTCCGGGCGCTCGCCGACCTCCAGCCCGCTCAGCGGGTCGTCGGGGTCGGTCCGGACGGCGAAGGCGGCCAGCATGGGGCCGACCCTATCGACGCCGTGTGCTGATGGGCTTCTGCTACGCCCAGGTGACGAGGGTGATGACGGACTGGCCTCCCCCGAAGTCACACACGTTCAAAACAACCCTTGCCAGAAATACCCTGTGGGGGTATCTTGACCGAGACGAGATACCCCGCTGGGGTATAAGCATCCGAAGCGACGCCGAGGCGCCTGCGCAGGCGAGTCGAAGGGGCACCCGATGAACCAGCACCAGCACACCGACCACGACACGGTCTCGCGTCGGCCGCTGAGCAGGCTGACCACCCGCAGGACGGCGGGCACGGCGGCGGGCACGGCGGCGGCCATGGGGACCACGCCGCTCAGTTCCGGGACCGGTTCTGGGCGACGCTCGCGATGACGGTGCCGGTCGTCGCATTCAGCGAGATGTTCGCGAACCTGCTCGGCTACTCGGTGCCCGACTTCCCCGGCGCCGGCTGGGTGTCGCCGGTGCTCGGCACGGTCGTGTTCTTCTACGGCGGCGCCCCGTTCCTCACCGGCGCCGTGTCCGAGGTGAAGAGCCGTCAGCCGGGAATGATGCTGCTCGTCGCCATGGCCATCACCGTGGCGCTCGGCGCGTCCTGGGCGACCACGCTGTCCGTCGGTGGCTTCGACCTGGACTTCTGGTGGGAGCTCACCCTGCTGGTCGCCATCATGCTTCTCGGGCACTGGCTCGAGATGCGCGCACTCGGCGCCGCGTCATCCGCGCTGGACGCACTGGCCGCGCTGCTGCCGGACACCGCGAACAAGGTCACCGACGGCGGCGTCGTCGAGGTGGCGTTGGCGGACCTGGCCGAGGGAGATGTGGTCCTGGTACGTCCGGGGGAGCGGGTCCCGGCCGACGGCAACGTCGTCTCCGGCACCGCCGACGTCGACGAGTCGATGGTCACCGGCGAGTCCCGGCCGGTCACCCGCAGCGAGGGCGACCGGGTCATCGCCGGGACCGTGGCCACCGACAACGCGCTTCGGGTGACCGTGACCGCGGTGGGGGACGCGACGACCCTGGCCGGCATCCAGCGCCTTGTCGCCGAAGCGCAGGCGTCGTCGTCGCGCGCGCAAGCCCTGGCCGACCGGGCTGCCGCGTTCCTGTTCTACTTCGCGGCCGGCACCGGCATCCTCACGTTCGCCATCTGGGCACTGCTCGGCGACATGAACGAAGCCGTCGCCCGCACCGTGACCGTCCTGGTCATCGCCTGCCCGCACGCCTTGGGTCTGGCCATCCCCCTGGTCATCGCCATCTCCACCGAGCGGGCCGCCCGCGCCGGCGTCCTTGTGAAGTCCCGCCTGGCGCTCGAGCGGATGCGCACCGTCGACGTCGCGCTGTTCGACAAGACCGGCACGCTCACCAAGGGAGAGCCCGCACTGACCGGCGTGACCGTGGCCCGCCAGAACGGCGGGCGGACCTCTCCGAGGACCAGCTGCTCGCGCTGGCCGCGGCGGTCGAGGCGGACAGCGAGCACCCGGTCGCCCGGGCCATCGTCCGCGGAGCAGACGCACTCGTCCCCGCACCCGTCGGCACCTCTGCTGGGTCGGGCCGGCCGGTGGCAACGGACTTCACCTCGATGACCGGTCGCGGCGTGCAGGCACGGGTCCACGGCGCCACCGTCGCGGTCGGCGGACCGGCCCTGCTCCGGGAGACCGGCGCCCCGGTGCCGGCCGACGTGGAGGCGGCGACCCGTGAGTGGGTCGCCCGGGGCGCAGCTGTGCTGTACGTGCTGCGCGACTCCCAGGTCGCGGGGGCAGTCGCCGTCGAGGACGAGATCCGCCCCGAGTCCCGGCAGGCCATCGACGCTCTGCACCGGCGCGGTGTGAAGGTCGCCATGGTGACCGGTGACGCGCACCAGGTCGCCGACGCTGTCGCCGTCGAGCTGGGAATCGACGAGGTGTTCGCCGAGGTCCTGCCCGAGGACAAGGACTCCAAGGTCGGCGAGCTCCAGGCACGCGGCCACCAGGTCGCCATGGTGGGAGACGGCGTCAACGACGCGCCTGCGCTCGCCCGGGCCGAGGTCGGCCTCGCCATCGGCGCCGGCACGGACGTCGCGATCGAGTCCGCCGGCGTCGTGCTCGCCTCGGACGACCCGCGCTCGGTGCTCTCCGTCATCGAGCTGTCCCGCGCGTCCTACCGCAAGATGCTCCAGAACCTCGTGTGGGCCGCCGGGTACAACGTCGTGACCGTGCCGATCGCCGCCGGGGCGCTCGCGTTCGCCGGAGTGACGGTGTCCCCCGCCGTCGCGGCCATCTTGATGAGCGCCTCGACCATCGTTGTCGCCTCGAACGCGCAACTGCTACGGCGCCTCGATCTGGACCCGGAGCGCCTGGCGCAGAGCTGAGGAACGGGCGCCGGAGGGCCCGTAGCCATCCCGCCGGCGCCCGGGCCGGGTTCTCGCGATACATCTTGACTTTCTGGCAAGGCGATATATCGTGTCTGATACGCGATACATCGCGTCACTGAAGGCCAACCGAGGAGCACGCCATGCGAATCGCACTGCGAGGACGCGGGACCCGGCACGACGACCTGCGTGACCGGCTCGACCGCCCCGGTCAGCGCACCGAGCCGGTGCACATGACCCTGCGGACCCAGCCGCGCCCCTTCGGGTGAGGCCGCGGCAGATGCCCGGTCAGAGCCGGGCGACTCCGTCCCGGCGGGCGGCCGCCGCCACCGCCGCGGCGACCGCTGGGGCAACCCGGGAGTCGAACGGGCTGGGCACGACCCGGTCCGGGGCGAGCTCGTCCGCCACCACGGCGGCCAGCGCCTCGGCCGCTGCCAGCTTCATGCCCTCGGTCACCGATGTCGCACGCACCGAGAGCGCCCCGCGGAAGATGCCCGGGAACGCCAGGACGTTGTTTATCTGGTTGGGATAGTCGCTGCGCCCGGTGGCCACCACGCGGGCATGCCGAAGGGCCACGTCGGGGTCGACCTCGGGGTGCGGGTTGGCGAGCGCGAAGACGATCGAGTCGGCCGCCATCGCCGCGATCGCCTCTTCAGGCACCGTTCCGCCCGAGACACCGATGAAGACGTCGGCACCGCGCAAGGCATCGACCAGGGTCCCGGTGCGGCCGCCGCCGTTCGTCACCGCAGCCAGGTGCCGCTTCACCGACGTCAGGTCGGAGCGGCCGCCGTGCAGCACACCGCCCCGGTCGGCGACGGCGATCTCGCCGATGCCGGCCTCGCGCAGGATGGTCGTCACCGCGACCCCGGCCGCGCCGGCGCCGGAGACCACCACCCGCAGGTCCGCCAGGCCGCGGCCGGTCAGCCGGGCGGCGTTGCGCAGGGCGGCGAGGACGACGACCGCGGTGCCGTGCTGGTCGTCGTGGAAGACCGGGATGTCGAGCCGCTCCTGCAGCTTCCGCTCGATCTCGAAGCACCGGGGTGCGCTGATGTCCTCGAGGTTGATGCCGCCGAACCCCGGCGCGATCCGCACGACCGTCTCGACGATGTCGTCGACCTCGGTCGCGTCGAGGCAGATCGGCACCGCGTCGATGCCGCCGAACTCCTTGAAGAGCACCGCCTTGCCCTCCATCACCGGCAGGGAGGCGGCCGGTCCGATGTTTCCCAGACCGAGCACGGCGCTGCCGTCGGTGACGACCGCGACCACGTGCGACTTCCACGTCAGGTCGTGGACCAGCTCGGGATTCCGCTCGATGGCCGTGCAGACCCGGGCGACGCCGGGCGTGTACGCGAGCGAGAGGTCCTCCCGGTTGCGCAGCGGCGCGGTCGAGACAGTCTCCAGCTTGCCACCCCGGTGCAGGACGAACACCGGGTCGTTCTCGTCGTACGGCGTGGTGGGCATGCTGTGACCGGTCCCGCTCGTCGTCTCTCCTCGGAATGGCATCGCTGCGCCCGCTTCCCGATCAACTGATGAGCGGAGCCGGTGCGGGTGACGCAGGTCCGGCAGGCGCTCGCGGAGCGGGGGTGGCCCGAGGGCCAGCAGTCTGGCACACGCCACCGGTCGGAGCCGGCCGAGGGTCAGGCGAGCGCGGGCTCCTCGTCGCCGAGCCCGCGGCGCACCGTCGAGCGCCGGCTCGAGCCGGGCGGCGTCCAGCACGGTGTCCAGCGGCAACGTCATGCAGCGGATCGAGCCGCCGCCCTTGTGCAGCTCGGAGACGTCGACGACGGCGACCGAGAACCCCCAGGTCTCCAGCTGCCGCGCGACCCGGGCCGGTACCCCGGCGGGCATGACCACGACGTCACCGACCACGACCGAGTTGGCGCAGAACGTGAACGCCTCGTCCTCGTCGATGACCAGCGGGTCGGGCACCAGGGCCTCGACGGTCCGCCGGCCGGACCGCGTCCCAGGCGGCCGGCGCGATGATCGCGCGGGTCTGCGTCGAGCGGGCAGAAGCTCAGGTCGAGGTGGTACAGCGCGGGGTGCACGACGGGCACGCTCGCGACCCGGACACCGAGCTCGCGAGCCAGCACCGCATGGGTGGCCAGGTCGGTGCGCGGCCCGGCCGCCACGACCAGTGAGTCACCGAAGAGGAACGCGTCGCCTGCCTCGAAGGCACCGACCCCCGCGTCGCCGACCCGGGTGGTGCGCAGACCGGCCTCGCCGAACCACCACTCGGCCGCCACCGCCTCAGCCCGGCGCTCGTCGTACCGGAAGTTCGTGAGAGCGACGTGGTCGCCGTCGATCAGGCCGTAGTTCATGGCGTAGACCATGTCCGGGTTGCCGGGGAGCTGGGAGATCCGCTCCACCTCGGCGCCGGCGCTCTCCAGGGTCGCGACCAGGGTGTCCCACTGCGCCAGCGCGCGGTCCGGGTCCACCGGCGAGTCGACGTCCATCCACGGGTTGATGGCGTAGTCGACGCGGAAGTGCTCCGGGCGGCACATCAGGTAGCGACGGCCCCACGGGAGCGGACGGATCTCGGTCATGGCCACCTTCAGGCGAGGTCTGGATTGGCGGATTGTCAGACAATTATTGTCGGACAATCGGAGTGTGAGGCCTGACCTGGGCTACTGTCAAGCGGATGGTCGTCGTGCCTTCCATCGACCGGTCGAGCACCACCGACCGGGTGGCCGCCGCGCTGCGCGACATGCTGTTCGCCGGCGGCCTCTCCCCCGGCGAGCCGCTGCGCGAGGTGACCCTCGCGGACAGCTTCCAGGTGGCCCGGTCGACGGTGCGCGAGGCACTGCAGGTGCTCGCCGGCGAGGGTCTGGTGACCCGCTACCCGAACCGCGGCGTCGTCGTGACCGAGCTCTCCGAGAGCGACATCGCCGAGATCTTCGAGGCCCGCCTGGTGCTGGAGAGCGCCGGTGTCCGCGCCGGCGCTGCCGGAGCAGACCTGACCCCCGTCACCACAGCGCTGGCGACGTACGCCGGGGCGGCCCAGGCCGACGACCAGGTCGAGGCCACCCACGCCCACCTCGAGTTCCACACCTCGCTGGTGGCGCTGCTGGGGAACGCCCGGCTGGTCGCCAGCGCCGACGTCCTGACCGGCGACCTGCGGCTGGCGCTCGCCTCGGTCGAGCGGGCGAGGCGCAACGCCCGGGCGCAGGTCGCCGACCACCGCCGGCTGCTGACCCTGATGCGCGCCGGCGACGAGGCAGAGGCGATCGCCGAGCTCGAGCGCCACCTCACCGCCGCCGCGGTTTCGGTGGCGGAACGCGTCACCGGCGCCTGAGGCGCCCGACAGCCGCCTTACCGGCGCACGGGTGGCCAGAGCCGCATCAGCACGGTCCCGAGCACGTCGGCCGGTGCCACCGCACCCACCTGCCACGAGTCGACGCCCTCGGCCGGGTTGTCGCGCTCGACGTACCAGCCGTCGTCGGCCAGCACGGCGGCCCGCTTCACCGACGTCGGTCGTCCCGGCCAGCGCACCACGACCAGGCGCCCCGGTCGGGGATGCCCGCCCCAGCGCACCAGGAGGTGGTCACCGTCGCGCAGCGTGGGCTCCATGGATCGGCCCCGGACCAGCACCCGACCGAGCGGGAACCGACGCACGGCAGCTCCTCCTCCCCGGCTCCGGACAGCACGCGTACACCCTGTCGGGACGGGTACCTGCCCGGAGTAGTGTCCATGAGAGAAACCGCGTCTGACGATCACGCTGTCCAGGAAGGGACTGATCCAGTGCTGTCGCGTCTGTTCACCCCCAAGACCGTGGTGCATGCCCACTGCGACCTGCCGTGCGGCGTCTACGACCCCGCGCAGGCCCGCATCGAGGCCGAGTCGATCAAGATGATCATCCAGAAGGTGGGCGAGAACTCCGACGCGGACTTCCGCACCCGCGCCATCGTCATCAAGGAGCAGCGGGCCGAGCTGGTCAAGCATCACCTCTGGGTGCTCTGGACCGACTACTTCAAGCCGCCGCACTTCGAGAAGTACCCCGAGCTGCACGGGCTGTTCAACGAGGCCACCAAGCTGGCCGGCGCCTCGGGCGCCAAGGGTTCGATGGACGCCGACGCCGCGCAGAAGCTGCTCGACAAGATCACTGAGATCGACAAGATCTTCTGGGAGACCAAGCAGGCCTAGGGCGCATCACCCGCCCCTGACCCGTCGTGACCTCCGGTGGAGAGGCGGCAATGATGCGGCCCGCCACGATTTCGGTCTTTGTCGGAGCGCTGATAGTCACACTGTTGCCCGCGCCGCCTTCGTCGGCGGCCACTGCCCACTCCCGACAAGGGAGCCCCGGTGCCGTCGTCATGAGCGGTACCGCGCGCGCCAACGGGCTCGAACGCAAGCTCAGTGATCCGCGTCTCCGGGTCTACCAGTCGCCGAGCCGTCCTGGCCGCTACCAACGTGTATGCAGCCGCGACCGGCTCTACCGAGCCACCACCCAGGCTGCCGCGACGGCCTCCGGGTCGTGGACCCTCGTCCGGCGTGGCCGAGCGACCTGCATGAAGATCCCCGCCGCCAAGCGACGCACCCTCGCTGTCGGCGCGGTCTTCACCGACCTCCGGGCTGGTGTCCTCTACGCCACCGCGACCCGCATCACATGGCGGAACCGCGCCGGAAAAGTACTCGGGCGCCTGACCCTCGCCTACGACCGGGCTCGCGACTACACCTGCCTGCCCCTCGGGGGCTGCACCGTGGCAGCGAAAGGCCGCGGCGCATCCGGGGTCGTGTTCAACGCACGGACCGGTGGCCAACCCACCTTCCCGATCCGCGCGGCGTTCTACTACCCGTGGTTCCCGGAGGCGTGGACGCAGGGGGGCGTGTTCCCGTTCACCCACTATCGGCCGACGCGTGGCTACTACGACGGGAAGAGCCGGGCAGTCGTCCGGGCCCAGGTCGACGACATGACCTACGCGGGGATGGATGCCGGGATCGCGTCCTGGTGGGGTCAGGGCTCGAAGGAGGACCTGCGCATCCCGAGGCTGCTCGCGGCGGCTGAGGGCACGCCCTTCAAGTGGGCGGTCTATCACGAGCCGGAGGGCTACGGTGACCCGACCGTCGGGCAGCTGTCCTCCGACATCGCCCACATCGTCGGCTCTTTCGGTGCCAGCGCGTCGTACCTCAAGGTCGGTGGACGGCCGGTGATCTTCGCCTACGCCGACGCAGCCGACGCGTGCGGTATGGCGGATCGTTGGAAGTCCGCCAACGGCGGGCGGGCCTTCGTCGTGCTCAAGGTGTTCAGTGGCTACCGCTCCTGCGCGACACAGCCGGAGGAGTGGCACCAGTACGCGCCGGCGGTGGCGCGGGACAGCCAGGGTGCGCACTCCTTCTCGGTCTCACCCGGTTTCTGGCTCAAGGGTCAGGCCGAGCGGCTGCCCCGCGACGCGGCACGGTTCGAGGCCGACGTTGCGGCGATGGCGGCCTCCGGCGCCCGGTGGCAGCTCGTGACGACCTACAACGAATGGGGCGAGGGCACGTCGGTCGAAGGCGCAACCCAATGGTCGAGCGCCTCCACCCATGGGACGTACGTCGACATCCTGCGCAAGCACCTCGTTGCGACGGTCAGATGAGGGGCCACCTCCGACGCGCTGGCCGGACGGGGCGCCCCGGTATCGTTGCAGCGTGGCGTGCAAGCCTGGTGAGGCGTGCTGGATGCGTGCCGGCGAACCCCTCGTGCTGCACTGGCTGGTTCCCGACGCGCCCGTCTCGGGCACGCGTCACGCGCTGTGCGGCGAAGCGTCGATGGCGTGGCGCTGCGTCGACGGAGACCAGGTCGTCGCGTCGGAGTGCCCTCGGTGCGCGGAAGTGGCAGCAGAGCGCGCCCGACCGACCGCCTGACCGGCGATTAAGGGGTCCCGACTCACCCGTTCGGCGGTCAAGGGATGGTCACGATACGTCGATCCTCAGGTCATGGACATTCGTCTCTTCTCCGCCCTGACCACGAACAACTGGGTCGATCTGCGGCTGGCGGCCGAGTACGCCGACATCCCGGTGGACGTGATGCTCCAGGCGGTCACGGCGCGGGAGGTTCCCGCCATCAGCACCCACCCCGAACGACCGGGTGACTGGATGGTGACCCTGGCCGACGTGGACCAGTGGTGGCACCGCAGGGAACTCGTCCGGTCCACCGGCTGAACGGACCACCCGACGCCCCCACCTGGCCGTTAACAAGTCCGTCATCTGGGACGCTGAACCTCGTACCGAGAGTAGCCGTCATGATCGTTTCCGTCACGGGAGACATCGAGGGGTGAAGAGGTCGAGCTTCCGGTGCCGCTGCTCACGGGATGGTCACAGACGCGGAGCGGGGAACCGGTCGGGACCATCCACGCCGTCGACGACGTGACAGGCGAGGCACTCTGCGGCGCCGCGATCGTGCACCTCGGCAGCCCATGGCCGCGCGGACTCGGTCCTCGGTGCCGGATCTGTGAACGGGAAGCCGCGCGACGCTGACCGCCCGGTCGCCGAGCCGCCGCCGGCGTCAGGCGTGGATGTCGTCAGCGACCAGCGCGCGGCGCAGCTCGTCGTACGTCTGCCTCGCCCGGGGGCCTTCCGACTCGATGACGCCGAGCTGCTTTCCGTACGGGTCGTAGACCGCGACGTCGTACACCGGTCTCCCGCCCACCCACAGGCCCAGCACACCGACGCCGAGGACCTTCCGGCGGTACAGGCGCACCGGGACCCCGACGAGCTCACGCCCGTCGAGCCGTGGGTGGCCACCGGAGGCTGCAGGGGCCTCGAACCGTCGAGTCACAGCGCACACGCTACGACCGACGTCCTCGCATTGAGCGCTGGTTGCGACACGGTTCACCCGCTGGCCGGAGGAAGGTAACGGTGCGTGTCCGCTCGGCCGGTGATGGTGACAACGGACCTGTCCGGCAATAGCCGGGCATGACGAGATAGGTGCTGGGCGGGTGGCTACCCTCGCGGCCGTGAGCATCCTCGTGGTGACGGGCACGGGCACCGGGGTCGGCAAGACCGTGGTGACGGCGGCCGTCGCCGCCCTGGCAGCCGCGCGCGGAGCCCGGGTTGCCGTGGTGAAGCCGGCTCAGACCGGCGTCGGTCCGGACGAGCCGGGCGACCTGGACGACGTACGGCGGCTGGCGGCCGTCACCGACCTGCACGAGCACGCCCGGTTCCCCGACCCGCTCTCCCCTGCCGCGGCGGCCCGCCGGGCGGGGGTCCCGCCGCTGGACCTGCAGGCCAGCGTCGCCCGGCTGCGTGACCTGGCCGCCGACCGCGACCTGGTCGTGGTCGAGGGCGCCGGCGGGCTGCTCGTGCGGTACGACGAGGAAGGCGCGACGATCGCGGACCTGGCCCACGCCCTGGCCGCCGCCGTCCTCGTCGTCGTGGACCCCGCCCTCGGCACCCTCAACCACACTGCGCTCACCCTGGAGGCGATGGCGCACCGCGGGCTCTCCCTCGCCGGGGTGGTGATCGGTTCCTGGCCCGCCGAGCCCGACCTGGCCTGCCGCAGCAACGTCCGCGACCTCGAGACGCTCGCCGCGCGACCGCTGGCCGGTGCACTCCGCGAGCGGGCCGGCACCCTCGACGCCGCGGAGTTCCTGCTGGCCGCGCGCACCGGGCTGGCCCCCGCCCTCGGTGGCATCTTCGATGCGGCAGACTTCCGGCGTGCCGACCACCACTGAGCCGATCCTGTCGACCGCCCGCAGCCAGGTCCTGGAGGACGGTCGTGGGCTGAGCGAGCCCCAGGTCCTCGAGGTCCTGCAGCTGCCCGACGCAGCCCTGCCCGACCTGCTCGAGCTGGCTCACCAGGTACGGCTGCGCTGGTGCGGGCCCGAGGTCGAGGTCGAGGGCATCGTCTCGGTGAAGACCGGCGGCTGCCCCGAGGACTGCCACTTCTGCTCGCAGTCCGGCTTGTTCGCCTCCCCGGTGCGCGCCGCCTGGCTGGACATCCCCTCGCTGGTGCAGGCCGCGAAGGAGACCGCCGCCACCGGCGCCACCGAGTTCTGCATCGTCGCCGCGGTGCGCGGCCCGGACGCGCGGCTGATGACCCAGATGCGCGAAGGCGTCGCGGCGATCCGGGAGGCGGTCGACATCAACGTGGCTGCCTCGCTGGGCATGCTGGACCAGGAGCAGGTCGACGACCTGGCCGACATGGGCGTGCACCGCTACAACCACAACCTGGAGACCGCCCGGTCCTACTTCCCGCAGGTCGTCACCACCCACACCTGGGAGGAGCGCTGGTCGACGCTCACGATGGTCCGCGAGGCAGGGATGGAGGTGTGCTGCGGCGGCATCGTCGGCATGGGCGAGTCGTTGGAGCAGCGAGCCGAGCTGGCCGCCCAGCTGGCCGAGCTGACACCCGACGAGGTGCCGCTGAACTTCCTCAACCCGCGCCCGGGCACGCCGTTCGGTGACCTGCCGGTGATGTCCGGGACCGACGCGCTGCGCACCATCGCGGCGTTCCGCCTTGCCCTGCCGCGCACGATCCTGCGCTACGCGGGTGGCCGTGAGATCACGCTGGGTGACCTGGGGACCCGCGACGGGATGCTCGGCGGAATCAACGCCGTCATCGTCGGCAACTACCTGACCACGTTGGGCCGCACCCCGGAGGACGATCTCGCGCTGCTGGGCGACCTCGGCATGCCGGTCAAGGCGCTGTCGCAGACGCTCTGAGCCCCCTTCCGCGTCCGGACAAATGGGGATAACCTCCGGCGACTCATCCCCTGCGGCCCGGAGGCCCGTCGTGACCGTGCACGATCCCGATAGTCCCGCGGAGCGCCCCGGCGCCCCGGTCTCCAGCACCGGTCGCGCGGAGCGGTCCGACCACAGTTCGTGGAACTGGCTCCTCGTCATCCCGCTGCTCGCCACGCTCTACCCGCCGTTGTACAACCAGCTGAAGCCGCTCCTGTTCGACATCCCGTTCTTCTACTGGTACCAGCTCGCCGCGATCGGCTTGAGCGTCGTCGTGACTCTCGTGGTCTACAACAAGACGAGGGGCTGAGATGTTCGACGACGTCAACGCGGTCGAGATGACCGTCTTCACGGTGCTGTTCGCCTTCGTCAGCGTCCTCGGGTTCGTCGCCGCACGGTGGCGCCGAGCAGACGACCTGGAGCACCTCGACGAGTGGGGCCTCGGCGGCCGCAACTTCGGCCCGTGGATCACCTGGTTCCTCATCGGCGGCGACCTCTACACGGCGTACACCTTCGTCGCGGTGCCCGCGCTGGTCTTCGGCGCCGGGGCGATCGGCTTCTTCGCCGTGCCCTACACGATCGTGGTCTACCCGATGGTCTTCCTCGTCCTGATCCGGCTGTGGTCGATCTCGCACGTGCACGGCTTCGTCACGCCGGCCGACTTCGTCCGGGCCCGGCACGGGTCGTCGACATTGGCCCTCCTGGTGGCGATCACCGGCATCGTCGCGACGATGCCCTACATCGCCCTGCAGCTCGTCGGCATCGAGGCGGTCCTCAAGGCGATGGGCGTCACCGGCCACGTCCCGATCATCGTCGCGTTCGCGATCCTTGCGGCTTACACGTACAACTCCGGGCTGCGCGCGCCGGCGCTGATCGCGTTCGTGAAGGACACGCTCATCTACCTGGTGATCATCGTCGCCGTCATCGTCATCCCGTACAAGCTCGGTGGCTGGGACGAGATCTTCGGCGCGGCCGAGGCGAAGTTCGCCGCCTCGCCGAACCCGGGCGACGGCGTGATCCTTGCCGGTCCCGCACAGCTCCAGTACGCCACGCTGGCCTTCGGGTCCGCCCTGGCGCTGTTCCTCTACCCGCACTCGATCACCGGGGTCCTGGCCTCGCGCGACCGCAACGTCATCAAGCGCAACATGGCGGCCCTGCCGGCGTACTCGTTCATCCTCGGCCTGCTCGCCCTGCTCGGTTACATGGCCATCGCCGCCGAGATCACGCCGATCACCACCGACGGCAAGGTCGACAGCAACACCATCGTGCCGCTGCTGTTCCACGAGATGTTCCCGAGCTGGTTCGCCGGAGTCGCATTCGCCGCCATCGGGATCGGCGCACTGGTGCCCGCCGCGATCATGTCGATCGCGGCCGCGAACCTGTGGACCCGCAACATCTACAAGGAGTACCTCAACAAGGAGGCCACCCCCAAGCAGGAGGCACGCAGCAGCAAGCTGGCCTCGCTCGTCGTGAAGGTCGGCGCGCTGGCAGCGATCCTGAGCCTGGACCCGCAGTTCTCCATCGACCTGCAGCTCATCGGCGGCATCATCATCCTGCAGACGTTGCCGGCCGTGGCGCTGGGCCTGTACACCCGATGGTTCCACCGTTGGGGCCTGATCGCCGGCTGGGCAGCGGGCATGGCCGTGGGCTTCTGGACGACGTTCCAGATCCAGCAGAAGCTGTTCAACCCTGACGGCACCATCACCATCGTCAAGGAGCACTTCGGCGGCTCCGGATTCCCGCTCTCCGAGCTCGGGCTCGACACGACGTGGTCGATCTACGCCGGCCTCCTCGCGCTGCTCGCGAACCTCGTCGTCGCCGGTGTGGCGACCCTCGTCTTCCGGGCCATGAAGGTGGCCGAGGGTGAGGATCGCACCAAGATGGACGAGTACTTCGCCGACTCCGGCGACCCGCGGCTTCGCGACCTCCCCGAGGTCGTGCACTGACGACAACCTCGTACAGTCCCACGCATGGCTGAGGGACACGGCGGTGACCATGCCGTCGCGGTTGCGCGCGCGCACGGCATCGACACGATGTTCACCCTCTCGGGGGCGCACGTGTTCCCGATGTACGACGGAGCGGTGAAGGCCGAGCCACCGATGCGGTTGCTCGACGTCCGGCACGAGCAGACCGCGGTGTTCGCCGCGGAAGCCACCGCGAAGCTCACCCGGGCGCCGGGGCTGGCCGTGCTCACCGCCGGTCCCGGCGTGACCAACGGCGTCAGCGCGGTGACCAGCGCGTGGTTCAACGGCTCTCCCCTGCTCGTGGTCGGCGGGCGGGCGCCGGCTTTCCGGTGGGGTACCGGCAGCCTGCAGGAGCTCGACCACCCGCCGCTGCTCGCCCCGGTCACCAAGCGCGCCGCCACTGTCGAGACGATCGGCGCGGTGGCCGGCGAGGTCGACGATGCGCTGCGGCTCGCCACCGCGCCGCACCGCGGGCCGGTGTTCCTCGACGTCCCGATGGACCAGTTCTTCAGCCGGGCCGACGTCGAGCTTCCCGGGCCACCGGAGCGCGACCGGCACTCCCCCGACCCGCAGGACGTCGCCCAGGTCGGGGCACTGCTGGCCGGGGCCGAGCGGCCGGTGCTGGTGCTCGGCTCGGACGTCTGGTCCGACGGCGCCGAGCACGCGGCGCTCCGACTGGCCGAGACTGCCCGCGTCCCGGTCATCACCAACGGTATGGGTCGCGGGGTGCTGCCGGCCGGCCACCCGCTGCTCGTGACCCGGGCGCGCAGCGAGGCGTTCGGGCGTGCGGACCTGGTGGTCGTCGTCGGCACGCCCCTGGACTTCCGACTGGGTTACGGCACCTTCGGCGGCAAGGAAGGGCCACCGGCAGCGGTCGCGCACCTGGCCGACTCACCGGGACAGCTGGCCGCGCACGTCGACCTCGCAGCGTCGGCTGCAGGAGACCTCTCGATGGTCCTGGACGGCGTCCTGAAGGCCTGGGAGGGCGCCGGCAGCCCCACGGCGTACGACGGGTGGACGACCCGGCTGCAGGGCACCGCACGGGCCGCGGTCGAGAGCGACCGGGTGTTGCTGGACAGCGACGCCGACCCGATCCATCCGGTGCGGATCTACGGCGAGCTCAACCGCCGGCTGGCCGACGACGCGGTCGTCATCGGCGACGGCGGGGACTTCGTGTCGTTCGCCGGCAGGTACGTCGAACCGAAGGCGCCCGGTAGCTGGTTGGATCCCGGGCCCTACGGCTGCCTCGGCACCGGCCTGGGGTACGCGATCGCCGCCCGGCTGGCACGGCCCAGCAGCCAGGTGGTGCTGCTGCTCGGCGACGGCGCGGCAGGCTTCTCGCTGATGGACGTCGACACGCTGGTCCGGCACGACCTGCCGGTCGTCCTGGTGGTCGGCAACAACGCCGGCTGGGGCCTGGAGAAGCACCCGATGCGCTTCCTCTACGGCTACGACGTGATCGCCGACCTCGCGCCCCGGACCCGCTACGACCAGGTGGTTCGGGCGCTCGGCGGCGACGGCGAGCTGGTGACCCGGCCGCACGACATCGGGCCGGCGTTGGACCGTGCGTTCGCGTCCGGCCTGCCCTACTGCGTCAACGTCGCGACCGACCCCGAGCTGGCCTACCCGCGGAGCACCACCGGCGTCTGACCGGGCACAGCCTGCCCGGCCGGGTCAGGAGGCGGCCCGGGCCCCGCAGAAGGTACGGCGGTAGTCGCTGGGCGTCGTGCCCACCCGCCGGGTGAAGTGGTGGCGCAGCACCGAGGCGCTGCCGAACCCCACCAGGTCGGCCACCGCCTCCACCGGCTGCTCGGTCTCCTCGAGCAACCGCTGCGCTGCCAGCACCCGCTGACCGGTCAGCCAGTGGTGCGGCGTGGTGCCGGTCTCGGCCCGGAACCGTCGCGCGAAGGTGCGTGCCGAGAGGTGGGCGCGGCGGGCGAGGTCCTCGACCGCGAACTCCTGGTCGAGGTTCGCGAGCATCCAGGCCAGCGTCCCGGTCAGGGTGTCCGCCTCGACCGGCACCGGGTTGTCGACGTACTGCCGCTGACCGCCCTCGCGGTGCGGCGGCATGACCATCCGGCGGGCCAGCCGGTTGGCCACCCGCGCGCCGAACTCCTTGCGGATCAGGTAGAGGCAGGCGTCGATGCCGGCCGCCGTCCCGGCACTGGTCAGGACACCGTCGCTGTCGACGTAGAGCACGTCGGGATCGACCCGCGCCAGCGGGAAGCGCTCCGCCAGCTCGGCCGCGTAGGTCCAGTGGGTGGTGCAGTCACGGCCGTCGAGCAGCCCGGCGGCGCCCAGGACGAAGGCACCGCTGCACACGCTCATCAGCCGGGCACCCCGGGCCGCTGCAGCCCGCAGTGCCTCGACCAGCTCGACGGGAACCTCGACCCCGCGGCGGATCGCCGGCAGGGCGACGAGGTCAGCGGTGGCGATCCGCTCCAGGCCGTGCTCGACCACCAGGTCGAACCCCGAGACGGTGCGCACCGGGCCGGGCCTCGCGGTGCACAGCGCGAAGTCGAAGGAGGGCAGCAGCGGGTCGTCCGGGCGATCGACGCCGAACACCTCGCAGAGCACCCCGAGCTCGAAGGCGAACACCTCGTCGAGCACGGGGACGGCGACGGAGCGGATCATGCCGCAGTATGGCAGGAAGTTGCGCCTAGTTGTCAATCCTGCCACTGGTGGCGCGATGTCGATGGGCGCATAGTTCCTGCCATGACCACCTTCCTGCTCCTCCTCGCCGCCCTGGTCCTCGCCGAGCTGGTCGCCGGCGTCCGGATGTTCCTGCGCGACCGCCCGGTCGAACCACCGCCCAGCCACCCGGCCTGGTCCGACGGGGCGCTCCCGTCCAGCCCGTACGCCCTGCGCCACTGACCGCACCCGCCCGGATGGCAGCCCGGGCGAGCTCTCCTAGGCTGCGCAGCATGATCGTGCGACCCGTCGACCCGGCCGACCCGGCCGAGCTCGCTGCCGTCGGGGCGCTGACCGTGCAGGCCTACGACGCCGACGGCTACCTCCGCGGCGCCGAGGACGGGTACGCGGAACACCTGCGGGCCGCCGCACGACCGGGCCCGGGAGGCCGAGCTGACGGTCGCCGTCGACGAGAGCGCCGGCACGCTGCTGGGCACAGTGACCTACTGCCGCGCCGGTACGCCGTGGGCAGAGGTCTCCCGCCCGGGCGAGGCGGAGTTCCGGATGCTCGCCGTCGCACCGGAGGCTCGGGGCCGGCGGCGTCGGTGCCGCCCTCGCTGCCTGGTGCGTCGAGCGGGCCCGGGCCGACGGCTGCACCGGGGTGGTGCTCAGCACGCTGACCGTTATGCACGCGGCGCACCGGCTCTACGAACGGATGGGTTTCGTCCGCACGCCCGAGCGGGACTGGTGGCCGGCACCCGAGGTCCAGCTGATCACCTACGCGTTGCCACTCTGACCTGGCGTCACAGGCGGGCGAGGAAGCGGGCCCGGTCGACCACGACCCGGGTGAGTTGGCCGTGACCCAGCACGACCCCGTCGGCGGCCTCGGCGACGACGTCGAAGCGCAGCAGCCGGCCGTCGACGTGCACGAGGTCGGCGCGCACCGTGACGGCGGCACCGACCGGGCTGGCCCGCAGGTGGGCGAGCTCGACCCGGGTGCCCACGGTCGAGCTCGCGTCATCGAGACGGCCGGCCAGGGACTGGACGGTGGCCTGCTCGCACCACGCGAGCAGCCGGGGGGTGGCCAGGACGTCGAGGTCGCCGCTACCGAGGGCGCGGGCGGTGTCGTCCGCACCGACGCGGTGCTGCACGAGGGCCCGCGCGCCCGGCTGCACCGTCACCTGGCTAGCCTACGGCGCGTGGCCGACGAGGAGCGCTGGTGCGACCAGTGCGGTGACGAGTCCACCCGGGACCACTCCGCGTGTGCCGACCGGCGGGCCCTGGAGCCACCCCGGTTCTGCGGGCACTGCCGGCGGCGGATGGTGGTGCAGGTGCTGCCGACGGGCTGGTCGGCTCGCTGCGTCGAGCACGGCGTCCGGACCGGCTGAGCCTCAGGCGACCAGACCGAGGCGGCGCAGCTCGACCGTGAGGTCGTGCGGGCTGGTCGAGGCGGCCATCGCGGCGTCGAGGGTGATGACGCCGTCCCGGATCAGCGCGACCAGGTGCTGGTCGAAGGTCTGCATCCCGTAGTAGGCGCCTTCCTTGATCAGCTCCCCGATGGTGCCGGTCTTGTCGGGGTCGGCGATGGCGTCGGCGATCCGGCCGGTCGACACGCAGACCTCCATCGTCACGCATCGGCCCTGGCCGTCGGCGCGGGGCACGAGGCGCTGGCAGATGATCCCGCGCAGGGCGCCGGCCAGCGCGAGACGGACCTGCTTCTGCTCGTGCGGCGGGAAGAAGTCGATGACCCGGGTGATGGTCTCCTGCGCGTCGGTGGTGTGCAGGGTCGACATGACGAAGTGGCCGGTCTCGGAGGCCGCCAGGGCAGCCTTGACCGTCTCGTGGTCACGCATCTCGCCGACCAGGATGACGTCCGGGTCCTGGCGCATGGCGCCGCGCAGGGCGGTGGCGAAGTCGGCGGTGTCCAGCCGCACCTCACGCTGGTTGATCATCGAGAGCTTGTCGAAGTGCAGGACCTCGATCGGGTCCTCGATCGTGACGATGTGGACCTCGCGGTTGTTGTTGATGTGGTCGATCATCCCCGCGAGGGTGGTGGTCTTGCCGGAGCCGGTCGGGCCGGTGACGAGCACCAGGCCGCGAGGCTCCATCGCCAGCGCGCTGAGCACCGGCGGCAGGCCGAGGTCATCGAGCGGGATCGCGCCGACGCTGACGCGACGGAAGACCATGCCGGCCGAGCCGCGGGACCGGAAGGCGTTGACCCGGAACCGGCCGAGACCGGGCACCGAGTACGCGAAGTCGGCCTCGTTGCTGCGGGCGAACTCCTCGATCAGGTCCTGGCGGAGCACCTCGCCGACCATGTGCTCGGTGTCGGAGGGGGTCAGGTTCGGGGCTTGCAGCTTGCGCAGCCGGCCGTCGATCCGCACCCGGGGCGGTGATCCCACCTTGACGTGCAGGTCTGACCCGCCGACCTCGCCGAGGGCGCGCAGGAACGGGACAACGGACAAAGGCTCCGATCCAGTCACGTGGCTTGTTTCGGGCCTTCGGCCTCCGACCTTGAGGTCCTCGTCGCTACTCGATGACCGCGATGACGTCGCCCTCCTGGACGACGTCCCCCTCAGCGACATGCAGGGCGGCCACCCGGCCGTCACTCTCAGCGAGCACCGGGATCTCCATCTTCATGGACTCCAGGATCACCAGGGTGTCGCCGTCCGCGACGCTGTCACCCTCCGCGACGACGATCTTCCAGACGTTCGCCACCATCTCGGCCCGGACTTCCTGCGGCACGGGGGCTCCTCTCGGGTTCGGGACCGGCGCACCGGCCGCACGCATCCAACCACAGCGCCTCAGGCGCGCATCCGGGCCACGATGCCCGTGTCGTACTCGCCGGAGACGAACTCCGGGTGCTCCAGCAGCTCGGCGAAGAACGGCAGGTTGCACTTGGGTCCCTCGACGCGGAACGCGGCCACCGCCGCCCTGGCCCGCTCCAGTGCCTGCTCGCGGTCGGCGCCGTGGACGATGAGCTTGGCCATCAGCGAGTCGTAGTGGGGGGTCACCGTGGTGCCGGCGGCGTAGCCGGAGTCGACCCGGATGCCGGGTCCGCGGGGCTCCTCCCAGACCGTGATCGCTCCCGGCCCGGGCAGGAAGCGCACCGGGTCCTCGGCGTTGACCCGGAGCTCGAGGGCGTGGCCGGTGGCGAGCACCGCGTCGGGGTCGAAGGACACCGGCCGGCCGGCCGCGACCAGCAGCTGCTGCTCGACCAGGTCGATGCCCGTCACCATCTCGGTCACCGGGTGCTCGACCTGCAGCCGGGTGTTCATCTCGAGGAAGACGACCTCCCCGGAGTCGAGGTCGAGCAGACACTCCACGGTGCCCGCGTTGCGGTAGTCGACGGCCTCGGCAGCTCCCACCGCTGCGCGGAACAGCTGGTCACGCAGCGCGGGTGTGACGGCCGGCGACGGCGTCTCCTCGGCCAGCTTCTGGTTGCGGCGCTGCACCGAGCAGTCCCGCTCCCCCAGGGCGACGACGCGCCCGTCGGCGAGCCCGAGGACCTGGACCTCGACGTGCCGCACCCGAGGGAAGAACCGCTCCACCAGAACGGCGGGGTCACCGAACATCCGCTCCGCGAAGCCGCGCACCCGCTCCAGCTCGGTCCGCAGCGCGTCCTCGTCGGCCGCCACCGCCATGCCCATGCCGCCGCCGCCCGCGGAGGCCTTGACCATCACCGGGAAGCCGATCTCCCGGGCCGCAGCGACCGCCTCCTCGGGGTCCCCCACCGGCTCCGAGGTGCCCCGTGACACCGGAACGCCGGCAGCCGCGACCAGGTTGCGGGCCCGGATCTTGTCGCCCATCGCCTCGATGGCCTCCGGCGACGGGCCGACCCAGACCAGCCCGGCGTCCCGGACCCGCCGGGCGAAACCGGCGTCCTCCGCGAGGAAGCCGTAGCCGGGGTGCACCGCGCGGGCGCCGGTCTGCCGGGCCGCTTCCAGCAGCGCGTCGGCATCCCGGTAGCTCTGCGCCGGGGCAGCCGGGCCGATCGCCACCGACTCGTCGGCCTCTCGCACGTACGGCAGCCGGGCGTCGGCCTCGGAGTGCACGGCCACCGCGCGCAGCCCCATCCGCTGAACGGTGCGGATGATGCGGCGGGCGATCTCGCCGCGGTTGGCGACGAGCACGGTCTCGAACACGGTGGCTGGCCTCCCCGTCGGAAGTGGTCCGGCAGGCGAGACTAACGGGCGTGGTGCTCGTGCTCGTGGTCGCGGTCGCGGCGGTAGCCGTGTCCGCGGCCACCGGCTGGACCCGGCTGGCCCAGGTGCGCATCCGCGCCGTCCGGCTGCTCGTCGCCGCCGCGGTCGTCCAGCTCGGTACGTCGGCACTGGTGCCCGGGTCCGGTTTCGCCCGGGCAGCTGCCCTGGTGCTGACGATGGTGCTCGTCGGGCTGTTCCTGGTCGGGAACGCGCGGCTGCCCGGCGTACCGCTGGTGGCGCTCGGTCTGCTGCTCAACGTCCTGGTGGTCGGCGCCAACGCGGCGATGCCGGTCTCGGTCGACGCCGCCGCCCGGGCCGGCATCTCGCGGGCCGAGCTGGGGCTGGCCCGGGACGCGATGCGGGAGCCGTCCGGGTCGACCACCCGGCTCGGCGCGCTCGGCGACGTGATCCCGGTGGCGCTGCCGCGCTGGCCACAGGTGGTCAGCCCGGGTGACGTGCTCGTCGCGGCGGGCGTCGGTCTGCTCCTGCTGACCGCCGGACCGCGACGCACTCAGACGCCGAGGCGCGCTGAACGCTCGACGGTCTTGGACAGCGACTCGACGACGGTCGGGTCGTACTCGTAGGCCATGCCCAGCCGCAGCCGCTCGAGCGCGTCGAGCCGGCGGTGGGTCTCGTAGGACTCGCCGACCAGGTCGTCGTAGGCGTTGACCGCCTTGATGATCCGGCGACGCGAGCGGAATGTCGCGGCGCCGGACGTCGTGAGCCCGGCGGTACGGCTCGGCCTGCTGGGCCACGATCGACGCCACGCCGTCGAGGACGCCGGTCTGGCGGATGACGTCCGCCCCGAGGTGGGCGATCCGGCGCTGTTCGGCCGGCGCGGCCACGACGGTGGCACCGCCCGGGATGGGCTCGGCGAGCGAGAGCTGGCCGATGTCGTGCATCAGGGCTGCGTACTCCAGGTCGCGCAGCTCGGCGTCGCTCATGCCGAGCTCGCGACCGACCGCCACGGCCATCTGGCTGACCCGGCGGGAGTGCCCGGACTCGGTGTAGCCGCCGAGCTCGGTGACCCGCGAGAGCGCGCGGATCGTCTGCAGCGACGACTCGCGGATGGCGGCGTACCGGCGGAACGAGAACTGGGTCAGCAGCAGAGGCACGACGAAGACGGGCAGCGCCCAGGACCCCATGATGCTGGCCGCCAGGGCGAGCAGCGCACCGGTGGCGCCGATCGCGGAGCCGATGCCGGCCTGGGCTCGGATCTCGTTGCGCAGAACCGCGACGAACGGCGCCCTGTCGGCTCCCGCCCGCACCGCAGCGGCGACGACCGCGTCGACGACGAGCGTGACGAGGACGACGCCGATCATGATGAACGCCAGCGGCGCGTCCTGGAGCGTGTTGACCTCGGCGTCCAGGCCAGACCCGCGGTAGATCGCCGCTGCTACGCCGACGCTGAGCACCCGCCGCGCCATGCTGTCGACCGACGGCGCCCTGCCGACGACAGCGTGCGGCGCGACTCCCACCAGCATCGCCACCACGACGACGGCGACGACCTGGAGAGCGCTGTGGTGCGCCGCGCCGTCCGGGTACCGCGTGAGCAGCACGTACCCGAGTGCGCCGGCGGTCGCGATCGGCGCGGCGTCCCGGCCGCCCGGCAGGGTGATGCGCACCAGCTCACCGACTGCGATGAAGGCGCCGAACGCGATCGCGATGTGCAGATCGACGAAGCCGTCGGGAGAAGCAGTGACGACCACCGAGGCGACCGCGAGCAGTGCGGCAGAGGCGACGACGACGACGTAGCCCATCGTCCCGGCATCGTCGAGACGCCGACGCATGCCGGTCACCGGGCGTCCTCGACGAGCGAGCTCGCCGGGTCGTCGTGGTCGAAGGCCCGCCGGTCCTGGTCGAAGACCTGGGTGGCGTCCGGCGGGGAGAACACCTGCACGGTCTCCGGGTTCCACCCGTGCTCGTCCAGGCTGCGCACCAGCGCCTCGACCATGGCGGCGTCGAACTGGGTGCCGGCGCACCGGCGCAGCTCGACGACGGCCTCGTCGAGCGACCGGGCGCCACGGTAGGAGCGGGTCGTGGTCATCGAGTCGAACGCATCCGCCACCGCGATCACCCGCGCGAACTCCGGGATCTCGGCGCCCCTCAGCCCCATCGGGTAGCCGAGCCCGTCCAGGCGCTCGTGGTGGTGCATGATGCCGGCGTTCGCCTCCGCCAGGAAGTCGATCTCGCGGACGATCTCCAGGCCCTGCACCGGGTGGCGCTGGATCGACGCGAACTCGTCGTCGGTGAGACCCCCGGACTTCTGCAGCACCCGGGTCGGCACACCCAGCTTGCCGATGTCGTGCAGCATCCCGGCGTACCGCAGCGAGGCGACCCGGTCCTCCCGCATCCCGATGGTGCGGGCCACGAGCACCGATGCGGCGGACACCCGCTCGCTGTGGCCGCGGGTGTACACGTCCTTGGTCTCGACGGCCGCCATCAGCGTGCGCACGGTCCGGTCGTAGGCCCGTTGCTCCTCGGCGTACTGCGCATACGCCCACCGGGCGACGAACAGCGGGAGAAGCAGCAGCACAGCGGCCGCGGGTCCGACCTCGGCGCCGTCCCACAGGACGGCGAGGGAGACACCGAACAGGCCGTACGCGAGGTAGGCCATCACCGACCGGGCCATCGTCCCCTGGAACACCACGACCGGAGAGACCCGGTTGTGAAGCCCGACGATGATCGCGACCAGCACGCCGTTCACGGCGCAGTGCACGATGTCGGCAGCGAGGATCGGCCCGAGCACCTGGGGGAAGTCGCTGGCCTCGAGCCCGAGCTCACCCTTGTGCAGCAGCTCGTAGACGGCGCCGGCGGCTCCTGCCGAGAGCGACATCTGCGCGCCGTTGAACAGGCGCTTGACGACCGGCGTGCCTTCGGGGTTGTGCGCGAGCACGGCGCTCCACGCGGCGATCGCGGCTCCCCACATGCCGACCAGCGGAATAGCGGCCAGGGACGTCACCGACCCCAGCGTGATCGACGCCATGTCCCGACTGCCGCGGGTCAGCAGCGACTCGCTCACGACGTGGAGCAGGAGCAGGATCGCGACGATGTCCATCCGGCCGACCGGCCGGTTGACGATCGCGAACCCCAGCAGGACGGAGGCACCGAGCACCACGAGCGCGACGTACAGCCGCGCGGGCAGTGACAGCTCGGGCATGGACGCTCCTGCTCAGGGGAAGTCCGCACAGAGAATGATGGGGATCGGCAGCGCAGGGGTGCTGCCCGTTACCAGTGCCATCCGGCGCCTGACTGAAGCAGCTGTTCGACAGCGGACACGATCTTCTTCATGTGGTTCTCATCCCCTTGGATTCATGTCACGGGCTCCGCTGAATAGCCCGTGCAAGATCCGCTCCGCTCAAGGACGATCGGTTCTGCCATACCGAAGAAAACGACGCTGCTGATCGACAAACGATGTGCTGCCGATCCCGATCACGCTCTGTGCAGTTGTCAATGCCCCGCTGGTGTGCGGCCCCCGTGCCGGCGCGGTAGAGCCGAAGTTCTCCGCCAAACGGGAGGAACCTCGGCTCGTCCGCCTTGTCAGTGAAGGGCGCAGGTAAACCTCACGTCAAGTGTTAGGACGGTTTGTGTCTAGTCGTCCAGCCAAGATCGTCCTAAATGACTAGGAAACGGGGATGCGCCCGAACGGGTGACAATTTTGCTCGACACTGACCAAAACCGGGCTTGTGCGGGCTTCCGCACGCGCGGCTGCTTTACCCTCCGGGCGTGGACAGGTGGGGCGAGTGAGGCCTGATGGGATCGGCCGGGACGTCTGGTACGACCTCGTCGGGGGGCTGCTCGACGCCCGCGACGACCCCGCCACGGCCCGCTTCGACGCCGAGCTGGCCGCAGGCCTGGCCGACGGCACGCTGACGCAGGACGCCGCTCATCGGCTGCGGTTCTGGCAGCGGGCCTCGGTGCGCTCGCTGGCCGATCACGCGCGCACCGTGGTCCCGGTCGCCCTCGGCGCCCTGGCTGCAGCGCGGCACGAGGCCGAGCGCTATGCCGAGGAGGCGGCCGCGGCCCTGGGCGAGGCCGAACCGGTCCGCGCCGAGCCGGCGCTGCCGCCCGACGGACTCGAGCAGCCTGAGCAGCCCGAGCAGCCTGCCGGTCCGCCCGACCCGTGGCACCCGACCGGCCCGGAGCCCGGTGTCGAGCCGGCCTCCCCGGTCCTGGTCGACCTCGGCGCCCTCGAGGCCGCCCGGCGCGCCTCAGCCCCGGATCCGCCGCGACCCAGCACCCTGGAGGGGCGACGACCGCGCCTGCTCGTCGCCGGTCTCACGACCGCACCCGGCAGCCCCGACCGCACCAGCTGAGGAGCGCTCCACTCATGTCTGCCCTGCGCCTGCTGCCCGAGCTCGAGGACGCCCTGCGTCACATCCAGGGCGTCAAGGCTGCGAGCGTCGTGACCGGCCCGGACGCGGTGCCGACCGAGGTGCACGTGCTGGCCTCCCCCGGAAAGCCGGCCAAGCAGGTCGTGCGCGACGTCCAGTCGTTGGCGCTGGCGCGTTACGACATCGACATCGACCACCGGATCGTGTCGGTCGTGCAGATGGGCGACGACGACGTCCGCGCACCGGAGCCGGCCGCCGCCGTGCCGGGCACCGAGGAAGCCGGTGCCGGCGCCGATGCGGAGCCCGTCGTGCGGCCGTCGATCGCGGCGATCATGGTGCGCAGCGGGAAGGGCGAGACCGAGGCATCGGTCACCCTGGCGACCGGCGACCAGCTGTTCGAGGGCACCAGCCAGGGCCCGGCAGGCCAGAGCCACCGGGCCCGCCTGGTCGCGATCGCGACCCTGGACGCGGTGTCCGAGCTGCTGGGTCAGCCGTGCGAGGTCGAGTCGTCGACCATCGTCGCGACAGGGACCCGCGAGGTGGCGCTCACCGTGCTCACGATGACCGTCCCGCGAACCGGCGAGCAGGTGCTCACCGGCTGCGCGGCCGTGCGCGGCGACGAGGCGGACGCGGTCGCGCGTTCGGTCCTCGCTGCGCTGAACCGCCAGCTCGCGGGCTGAGGCCGCACGCTACGGCCGGAGCATCGTCTTGATCGAGCGGCGTTCGTCCATCGCCGCGTAGGCCTGCGGCGCCTGCTCGAGCGGCAGCTCCAGGTCGAACACCCGGCCCGGTTCGATGGCGCCCGACAGCACGTCGGCGAGCAGGTCGGGGATGTACCCGCGGACGGGAGCGACGCCGCCGCCCACCGAGATGTTGCTGGAGAACAGCTTGCGGATCGGCAGCTCGGAACCGCCGGCCGGGACGCCGACGTACCCGACCCGACCGCCCGGCCGGGTGGCGTCGAGCGCCTGCTGCATCGACTCCTTGGTGCCGACGCACTCGAGCGAGGCATCGGCGCCGACCCCGCCGAGCAGCTCCTCGACCCTGGCGACCCCGTCGTCGCCGCGCTCGGCTACCACGTCGGTCGCACCGAGTTCGCGGGCCAGCGCCTGCCGGTCGGCATGCCGCGACATCGCAATGATCCGCTCGGCGCCGAGGCGCTTCGCCGCGATGATCGCGCACTGTCCGACGGCGCCGTCGCCGACAACGACCACGTTCGAGCCGGGACTGACGCCGGCGGAGAGCGCGGCGTGGTGCCCGGTGCCCATGACGTCGGACAGCGTCAGCAGTCCGGCGATCATCGACTCGTCCGGCAGGTCCGGCGTCGCGACCAACGTCCCGTCCGCCATCGGCACCCGGACCGCCTCGCCCTGGCCGGCATCGATCGGCAGGCCGTCCTCGTCCTCGCCGCCCCACCAGGCGCCGTTCGCGCACGAGGTGTGCACACCGTTGCGGCAGTGCCCGCAGGTGCCGTCGGAGAGCGCGAAGGGGGCGATCACGAAGTCGCCGGTCTTCAGCGTGGACACCTCGGAGCCCAGCTCCTCGACCACGCCGACGAACTCGTGGCCGATGCGGTGCGGCTCGGTGGTCTCGGTGACGCCGCGGTACGGCCAGAGGTCGGACCCGCAGACGCAGGCGGCGACCACCCGGACGAGGGCGTCGCCGGGCCGGCGGATCTGGGGGTCAGGGACGTCCTCGACCCGGATGTCTCGCGGGGCGTGGATGAGGGTGGCGCGCACGGTCGGGTGGTCTCCTGGTCGTCGGTTGCGGGGGAGCGGTCACGGGTGGCGGCGGCGTCGGTCCGCAGCCGTGGGAGGATGGGTGGTGGAGCACGGACCGGGACGACCGGTCAGCACACGACCCCGGGAGACCGCCCCATGGCCAAGAAGTCGCGCAAGAAGAAGGCTCGGAAGAAGAGCAAAGCCAACCACGGCAAGCGTCCGAACAGCTGACGCAGGCGCTCTCGCACGAACGGCCCGCTCCCGCCTCGGCGGGGTCGGGCCGTCTGCATCCGACGTGTCGTGCGGGGTCGATCAGATATCGGTGCGGAGCTCGTCGCGGGCCGCGGCGATGTGACGAAGGACCTTCGCGCGGAGCTCAGGAGGGGCCGGGTCGGAGCAGGACCGCTTGACGATCGCCTTGACGTGCTCCTCGAGACCGAACTCCTGCAGGCACGGGCTGCACTCGTCGAGGTGGTGCTTGATCGTGTGCCGTTTCTCGCCGTCGAGCTCGCCGTCGATGAACTCGTAGACACGGTCCAGGACCTCGGCGCACGGGGTCTCGTGCGGCTTGCCGCAGCTCACGACGGGTCGCCTCCCTCTCCCCCGTCAGGTGCCCCGGCGGGCACCAGTCCACGCTCGCGCGCGTAGTCCTCGAGCAGACCTCGCAGCTGACGCCGTCCGCGGTGCAGCCGGGACATCACGGTCCCGATGGGGGTGCCCATGATCTCGGCGATCTCCTTGTACGCGAACCCCTCGACGTCCGCCAGGTAGACCGCGATCCGGAAGTCCTCGGGGATCTCCTGGAGAGCTTCCTTGACGTCGGAGTCGGGCAGGTGGTCCAGCGCCTCCGCCTCGGCCGACTTCAGACCGGTCGACATGTGCGACTCCGCCTGGGCGAGCTGCCAGTCCTCGACCGTCTCGGTGCCGGACTGCTTCGGCTGGCGCTGCGCCTTGCGGTAGGTGTTGATGAACGTGTTGGTGAGGATGCGGTACAGCCAGGCCTTGAGGTTCGTCCCGTCCTGGAACTGGTGGAAGGAGCCGTAGGCCTTGGCGTAGGTCTCCTGGACCAGGTCCTCGGCATCGGCCGGGTTGCGCGTCATGCGCAGGGCCGCCGAGTACAGCTGGTCGATGTACTGCATGGCGTCGCGCTCGAAACGCGCGTTGCGCTCGTCGACAGTCTCGGCAAGTGGCTGGGTCATCACCCTCGATGCTATCCCGCTGACAGGACCGCCCCCGAGGGGCCAGTCGGGCCACCCGCGCACGTCGAGATCGGTACGGCGCCGGTCGGGCGCGAGTGCGGACATGTCAGGGTCAACCCAGGTGGTGCGACGGGGATTCCCGTCGGCGTCAACCGGACGCCACCTCGAGCGCCCAGGCCAGGGTCACCGCAACCAGGCTCGCCCACGCCGGGCCGCCCGCGGCCACCGGCACCCGCAGGGAGTGGTCGCCTCCCTCGACAGGGACCACCAGTCGGCCGGCCGCCGGCGGGATGTCGCGTGGGCCACCGAACGGGTCCCGGGTTCCTTGCAGCACCAGCGTCGGCAGGCCGACGGCAGCCGGCAGATCGAGCTCGGGCAGCCGGGTCTTCTCCGGTGCTCCCGGGGGGTGCAGCGGGAAGGAGAGCGCGAGGACCCCGCTGGCGCCCACGGCCTCGGCCGTGCGGCACGCGACCCGGGCTCCGGCCGACCGCCCACCCACGAGCAGCGGGCCCGTCACGGAGAGGTGCTCGAGCACGGCGAGCCAGGCTCGATCCAGGGTGGGTGGCGGAGCGGCCACCCGGCGGCCGGCGCCGACCCAGGGCTGCTCGACGCGGACCACCTCGACGCCGTGCGCCGGCAGCCCGTCAGCCAGCGCGACCAGGTCGGCGGCTCCGATGCCGCCCCCCGCGCCGTGACCGAGCACGAGAGTGGCCCGCCGCCGGCCCGTGGCCGCGCGCACGTCGACCCGGGCGTCCCCGACCGGCGTCGTCAGGGTGCGCAGCTCAGAAGAGCTGGAGCTCGTCATCGCCGGACTTCCTGCCTTCCGGGGCTCCCTCCACCGGCAGCGGCTCGACCAGCTCCGGGCCGTTGTTCCGCACGTTGCTGACGGTGGTGGCGACCGGGTAGGCGGTCAGTCGTCCGGGCGCCGCTGGCACCAGCAGACCGCGCAGCCGGTCGGCGTCGGCGATGCCGGGGTCCAGCCACTCGGCGTACCGCTCGCGCTCGACGAGCAGCGGCATCCGGTCGTGGATGCGGCCCAGCTCGTCGGTGGCCGTGGTGGTCAGCACGGTGGCGGTCCACAGCCACGGGTCGGTGCCGGAGTCCTCGGGGACCGACGGGTCGCGCCACAGCTCGTAGAGACCCGCCATCGCGAGCACACCGCCGTCGGAGGGCCGGATGAAGAACGGCTGCTTCTTGCCCTTCACGTCGCCGTACCACTCGAAGTAGCCGTCGGCGGGCAGCAGCGCACGCCGGTTCGCGAACGCCTTCCGGAACGCCGGTTTGTCCGCCACGGTCTCCATCCGGGCGTTGATCATGCGATTGCCGATCGCACGGTCCTTGGCCCAGGACGGCACCAGGCCCCACCGCACCACCTGCAGGCGACGCCTCGGTCGCTGCTCCGGCTCGCCGCGAGGCGCCCGCTCGAGCACGGCGTAGACGTCCTGGGTGGGCGCGACGTTCCAGCTCGGCTCGAGGAGCTGCTCCGGGCGCTCGTCGACGTCGAACTCCTCGACGAGGTCGTCGGGGTTCCGGCTCGCCGCGTAGCGTCCGCACACGCCGTCCAGCCTGCCAGAGGTGTACGACGAGCATCGCCGGTGCCAGGATTGGTGCCGCCGGCCCTCGGGCAAGGAGCAGCCATGACCCTGGTACGTCGTCTCGCGCGCCCCTGCCTCGCCGCCATGTTCGTCACCGGCGGTCTCGAGTCCCTGACCAACCCGGTGGGCAAGGTCGCCGCCGCCGACTCGGTGGCTCCGCCGATCGCGGCGAAGCTGCCGTACCTTCCCGAGGACCCCGAGCAGCTGGTGCGGATCAACGGCGCGGTACAGGTCGGAGCGGGGTTGATGCTCGCGCTCGGCCGCTTCCCGCGGCTGTCGTCGGCGCTGCTGGCCGGCAGCCTGGTGCCCACCACCCTGGCCGGCCACCGGTTCTGGGAGGAGCAGGACGAGACGAGGCGTGCCCAGCAGCGGATCCACTTCTTCAAGAACCTCTCGATGCTGGGCGGGCTGATGCTCGCCGCCGTCGACACCGAGGGCCGGCCGGGGCTTGCCTGGCGGGCCCAGCACGTCGCGCACCACGCGTCGACCGGCACCCGGCGCACGACCCGGGCCGCGCGCCGGGAGGCCAAGCTCGCCACCCGGGCCGCCCGGGCGCATCTGCCCGGCTGACGGTCGCGCCGGGTCGGTGCGTCCCCCGCGCACTACGCTCGCCGCCATGATCGAGCCGTGGCCGGCCCCGTGCGCGCAGTCGCCGGTGCAGGCCACGGTGCGGCTGCCCGGGTCGAAGTCGCAGACCAACCGGGCCCTCGTGCTGGCCGCGCTGGCCCGTACCCCCAGCACCCTGCTCGGCCCGCTGGTGAGCCGGGACACCGGCCTGATGGCCGCCGGACTGCGGGCGATGGGCGTGCAGGTCGAGGACTCGCCGGGCTCGTGGGAGGTGGTGCCGGGACCGCTGGTCGGGCCGGCCGAGGTGGACGTCGGCAACGCCGGCACCGTGATGCGCTTCCTCCCGCCCGTCGCGGCGCTGGCGGACGGCGACGTCCGGTTCGACGGCGACCCGCGCTCGCACGCTCGGCCGATCGCTCCGATGGTGGGCGCCCTGCGGGGCCTCGGCGCAGACGTCACCGCGACCGCCGACCGGCTGCCGCTGACCGTGCACGGACGCGGCTGGCTGCTCGGCGGCAGCGTCAGCCTCGACGCCTCGCTCTCGTCGCAGTTCGTCAGCGCGCTGCTGCTCATTGCCCCGCGCTGCGCGGACGCCGTCGAGGTTCGCCACGTGGGCGGCCGGCTGCCGTCCGGTGCGCACCTCGACATGACTGTCGAGATGCTCCGGGCGGCCGGAGCTATCGTCGAGCACGTCGACGAGCTCACCTGGCGGGTCGAGCCCGGCCCGCTCACCGTCGGGCGGCTGCAGATCGAGCCGGACCTCTCCAACGCGGCACCGTTCCTGGCGGCGGCGGTGGTGACCGGCGGACGGGTCACCGTGCCGGACTGGCCGTTGCGCACGACCCAGGCGGGCGACGCGCTGCGTGGCCTGCTGCGCCGATTCGGTGCGACCGTGGAGCACGAGGCCGACGGCCTGACGGTCACCGGACCCGAAAGGGTCGAGGGGGTCGACGTCGACCTCGGCGAGGTGGGAGAGCTCGCGCCGGTGCTCACCGCGGTGGCGGCGCTGGCCTCGGGCCCGTCCCGGCTGCGCGGCATCGCCCACCTGCGCCATCACGAGACCGACCGGCTGGCGGCTCTCGCCACCGAGATCACCGCTCTCGGTGGCGACGTGCGCGAGACCGAGGACGGGCTCGAGGTCCGGCCGCTCCCGCTGCACGGCGGTGTCGTGTCGACCTACGACGACCACCGGCTCGCGACGATGGCCGCGGTCCTCGGCCTGTGCGTGCCCGGCGTACGGATCGCTGACGTCGCGACCACCGCCAAGACGATGCCCGGTTTCGTCGACCTGTGGACCGGGATGCTGGGGTGAGCGGCCCGTCCAGCCGTGGCCGCGACCTGGACGAGGACGACGTCCGCGTCCGCCCGGGGCGCAGGTCCCGGCCGCGCACCAAGGACCGGCCGACCCACGACGACGCGACGATCGGCGTCGTGGTCACCGTCGACCGCGGGCGGGCGACCTGCCGGGTCGACGGTCACGAGGTGACGGCGATGAAGGCCCGCGAGCTGGGTCGGCGCAGCGTCGTCGTCGGCGACCGGGTGGCACTGGTAGGCGACGTGTCGGGGACGCCGGACACCCTCGCGCGGATCGTCCGGGTCGAGCCCCGGACCTCGACCCTGCGTCGCACCGCCGACGACACCGACCCGTTCGAGCGCGTCATCGTGGCCAACGCCGACCAGCTCGTGATCGTCACGGCCCTGGCCGATCCCGAGCCGCGCCCGCGGCTGATCGACCGGTGCCTGGTGGCGGCGTACGACGCTGGCCTGCGGCCGCTGCTCTGCCTCACCAAGTCCGACCTCGCGCCGCCGCAGACGCTGATCGACGCTTACGGCGCCCTCGACGTCGACCATGTCGTGATCAACCGCGAGCACCCGCTGGACGAGCTGCGCGGGCACCTGCGCGACCGGGTCAGCGTGCTCGTGGGCCACTCGGGCGTCGGGAAGTCGACCATGGTCAACGCGCTGGTCCCCGGCGCCGGCCGGGCCACCGGCGGGGTCAACGCGGTGACCGGTCGCGGCCGGCACACCTCGTCGTCCGCCATCGCCCTCGAGCTGCCCGGCGGCGGATGGGTGATCGACACCCCGGGCCTGCGCAGCTTCGGGCTCGCGCACATCGACCTGGACCGCGTCATCCACGCGTTCCCCGACCTGGCGGACGGCACCGCCGACTGCCCGCGGTCGTGCAGCCACGACGAGCCCGAGTGCGCCCTCGACGCCTGGGTGGCGGCCGGCCACAGCGACCCGGCCCGCCTGACCTCGCTGCGCCGGCTGCTGCGCAGCCGCGACACCGCCGACGACGACTGACCGCTAGCAGCCGATGGTGCACTTCCAGACGGCGGTCGACCCGAGGTGCCCGGCGAGCGCGACCAGCGTCCGCCGCCGCCCCAGCTGCGACGACGCTCAGCACGGCGACCACCGTCATCTGCGGACCGGTGCGGCCACGGCGGTCCATGACGAGCAGCACCAGGGCGAGCAGCCACATCGCCACGGTGGGCCAGATGACGCGGTTCGGCCATGTCCTGGTGCTCCTGGATCTGGTCGGCCACAACACCGCCGGCCTCGATCCTCTCCTTGAGCTGGTTGCCGCTCTTCGTCGCCACCGGGACCAGGACCAGCCCGACGGTGGCCAGCGCTGCGACCAGCGGGGCGTAAGGCCCTCGCCACGAGGGCCGCACCGCGATCGCGACCAGGCCGACCGCGGCCAGCGGCACCAGGACCACGACGGCGTGCACCACGAGCGCGTGGACCGGCAGGCCCTGACGGTGTCGAACATCGGGGGCTCCTCGTGTCAGGTCTCGACCGTGCCACTACGCCGACGCCGGTACCAAACGTCCACCCGGGCTGAAGCGTTCAACGACCACCGCGTCGGGCGTCCCGGACGCTGGCTCACTGCGCGGTCGCAGCCACCATCGAGGACAGCCGGGCACGCAGCCGGGCTCGGTGCTTGTCAGCCGCGCGGGTGTGCTGGGCGTACTCGGGCCAGCGTGCGGCTGGATGGGCCAGCCACGCCTCGCAGACCGACAGGGCAGGGCCCGGCTCGCCGGCCCGCTCGAGCAGGGTGGCCGCCCGCTCGTACGTGTAGGGGGTGTCGACCTCGACGGCGACGCCGTGCAGCAGCGTCTCGAGCTCGCGCAGGTCCTGGCGGGGGAGGTTGCTGGCCAGCCTGTCGGCCGACGGGGTACCGGTCAGCGTCCAGCCGTCGATGCTGAACCGGGGCACGGGGATGGGGGCGGGGTCGATCACCCCGACGCTCGGACGGCGGTGGAACAGTCCCATCGGTCTCCCCGATCCTCACTGCGGCGTGCGGCACATCCTCCACGTTGCTTGATCGGAAGTATGCGGCGGTGACTGGAGCGGGCGGAAGGGACTTGTACGGTTCGTTACATGACGGCGTACGACGACGACCTCCGGCTGGCGCACGTCCTCGCCGACACCGCCGACTCCATCACGATGTCGCGCTTCAAGGCGCTGGACCTGGTGGTCGACACGAAGCCCGACCTGACCCCGGTCTCGGACGCCGACACGGCCACCGAGGAGTCGATCCGCTCGACCCTGTCGAGGGCCCGGCCGCGGGACGCCGTCACCGGTGAGGAGCTCGGCTCCACCGGGCACGGGCCGCGGCGCTGGGTCCTCGACCCGATCGACGGCACCAAGAACTTCGTCCGCGGCGTGCCGGTCTGGGCGACCCTGATCGCGCTGATGGACGGCGACTCGGTGGTGGCCGGCCTGGTCAGCGCCCCGGCGTTGGGCCGTCGCTGGTGGGCCGGCGTCGGCTCCGGCGCCTGGACCGGAAAGAGCCTGTCGTCGGCCAGCCGGATGGCGGTCTCGGGCGTGAGCCGGCTCGACGACGCCTCGCTGTCCTACTCGAGCTTGTCCGGTTGGCACGACCACGGCCGCGAGGAGAGCTTCCTCGGCCTGACCCGCGACGTCTGGCGGACCCGCGCGTACGGCGACTTCTGGTCCTACATGCTGGTGGCCGAAGGCGCGGTCGACGTCGCCGCCGAGCCGGAGGTCGCGCTCTACGACCTGGCCGCCCCGTCGATCGTGGTCACCGAGGCGGGCGGCCGGTTCACCGACCTGGACGGCACCGACGGTCCGGGCGGGGGCAGCGCCGTCGCCACCAACGGGCACCTGCACGACGAGGTCGTGCGCCGCCTCACGCCATAGCCGCCGGCTCGGCATCGGGGTGGCCCACCTGCGCCTCCGGGCATCGACCACGTAAAGCACGCGTGCGGACCCGACAGCATGCGTGCAGGCGTGCTGTCGGGTCCGTGGACGTGCTTTACGTGGTCGACTTCGGAGAGCGCAGACGGGTGGTGGCGGCGAGGAGGGCGGGGCCGGCGAGGACGGCAGCCAGGTCGAACCAGCCGTAGCCGCCGGCCGCGCCGGAGGGCGGGTTGCCGATGCTCACCAGCCCGGTCGGGTCGTGGGTCGCCCAGGCCCAGGTCCCCCACCAGGTGCCGAGCAGTTCCAGGTAGGTCACCACGAGGAACGCGCCGACGTAGAGCGTCCGGGACCGGCCCCAGGCCAGGAAGCCCAGCAGGCACAGGTACCAGAACGCGCCCAGGACGTCGGGTCGGGCGGACACCAGCAGCCCCCACCCGGCGTACAGACCCCCGACGACGACGGTCGCGGCGACCAGCAGCGCGGTACGCCGGTGCACCCAGGCCGAGCGGCCGATCGCCAGCGCGCAGAGGTAGACGAGTCCATGCCCGGGCGGGACGAACGCCGGCACGTTGCCCAGCCGGTAGACATAGACCTCGAGCAGCGGCGAGAAGGTGTACTCGACGGCGGTCGCGAAGGCCACGACGACGGCCACCTGGGCCCGCACCAGCGGGGTCTCGCGGCGCAGCAGCACCAGCAGGAGCAGCCAGGTGCCCAGCCCCAGGGCGCGCTGCTCCCAGATGCCGGCGCCCCGGTCGAGCAGCAGCACCAGCGGCACCCAGACCAGGGTCAGCAGGACCGGCGGGTCGAGCCGCGCGACCGGGGCGACCACCGCTCGCAGACCCGGGCGGGCAGCCAGGGTCTCGGTGGTCACCGGGCCGAGGATACGCACCGGCGTCAGGCGGGCCGTCCTGCGGCGATGTCCCTGTACACGCCCGGCTGATCCGGCCAGGATGGGGTGGTCCGGGCCCATCCGTGCAAGGAGGTCACGTCCATGCAGGTGCGCGAGGGCATGAGCACCGAGGTGCTGACGATCGGGCCCGACCACACGCTGCGGGAGGCCAGCCGCGCGATGGCGAACCGGCGGGTCGGCGCGGCCGTGGTGCACGACACCGACGGGGAGGGCGTCGCCATCCTCACCGAGCGCGACGTGCTGGCCTCGATCGGGATGGGCCAGGACCCCGACACCGAGCACGTCCGCGACCACCTCACCGGCGACCTGGTCTACGCGGCCCCCACCTGGACCCTGGAGCAGGCCGCGGACGCGATGGTGCGCGGCGGCTTCCGGCACCTCGTGGTGCTCGACCAGGGCGAGGTCGCCGGCATCCTCTCGGTGCGCGACATCGTGCGGTGCTGGTCCGGCGAGCGCCAGCAGGACGAGCTGGTCGGCTGACTCAGCCGCCGGCGCCCTCGGGGTCGCCCTGACCGACCTTGAGCGCCTCGCCGTCCTTGCTCGCCTCGCGGACCGCCCCCTCGTCGCCCTCCTGCGGCTGGCGTTCCTTGATGCGCAGCAGGATCGCTGCGACGGCGAGCACCAGGACGAGGCCACCGAGGACAGCCACCTCGGTGATGGCGTGGGTGAACTTCTCGCCCTTGCCGACGTAGTCGGCGGCCTTCACCGAGAGCACGATGATCTCCTTGATGGAGGCGATGATGCCGACGATCAGGAACGGCTCGGCCACGACCTCGCGCTTGCCCAGGATGACGCGGACAGCGAAGAGCAGCTCGACCACGATGAAGACCAGCAGCAGCCGGTCGAGCACCTCGAGGACGACGCTGCTCGCGCCTGTCTCGCCGAGCTCGGTCAGGCCACTGGCTGCCGAGACCAGCAGGACGGCAGCCGACGTGGCGAGCAGGACGGCAATGCCGACGTAGATCGCGTCCTCGGCGAAGGCGAGCAGCGCGTTGCCGATCCGGACGTAGCGCGGCGGGTCGTCGCGCTCGTCGTGATCCGCGTCGGGAATCGTCCGGCCGGCCACCGCGGTCAGGCGACCGAGCTGGACGGCTGCGGGAGGACGTCGGGACCGCGCAGGGCGAACCCGACGAGCACGGCGTCACCGCACTGCACGCAGACCCACTCCGGGCAGTCTGCACCGTGCTCCTCGAGGCAGGCGGGCTGCTCGAACAGGACGTCGGCCCGGCAGGTGGAGCACCACTGCGGGTCGGCTGCATTCGTGGTCATGACCTGACGGTGCCACGGGCCGTGGACACAACCCCGTACGCCGAGCGGCGTGTCCGAGACTTTGTCGACAAACCGGCCCTGAGCAGGGGCGATCTGGCCCCGCCGGTGGCGGTCGGGCGTGTTTGCCACGATCATGGAGACATGCCACAGAGCATCTGGAAGGGCGCGATCTCGTTCGGCCTGGTCTCGATCCCGGTGCGCCTCTACAGCGCCACCGAGGAGAAGGACGTCTCGTTCCGGCAGGTGCACCGCGAGGACGGCGGGCGCATCCGCTACAAGCGGGTCTGCTCGGTCGACGGCGAGGAGGTGGCCTACGCCGACATCGCCAAGGGCTACGAGCTGCCGGACGGCGAGATGGTCGTGCTGGACGACGACGACTTCGCCAACCTGCCCATCTCCAGCTCGCGCGCGGTCGAAGTGCTCAGCTTCGTCCCCGAGGAGCAGATCGACGCCGTCCAGATGGGCAAGCCGTACTACTGCGACCCGACCGGTGGCGACATCAAGCCCTACGTGCTGCTGCGCGACTCGCTGGAGAAGGCCGGCCGGGTCGCCGTGGTCAAGGTTGCGCTCCGCCAACGCGAGCGGCTGGCGATGCTGCGCGCGCGGGAGGGCGTCCTGGTCCTGCAGACCCTGCTCTGGCCGGACGAGGTCCGCGAGCCGCAGCTCGGCTCGCTCGACGGCGACGTCACCGTGCGGCCCCAGGAGCTGGCGATGGCCGAGTCCTACATCAATGCGCTCTCCGGCGACTTCGACGCATCCGAGTTCTCCGACCACTACCGCGAGGCGCTCGAGGAGGTCATCGAGGCCAAGGCCGCGGGCCACGAGGTGAAGACTCCCGACGAGGCCCCGCGTTCCACCGGGCAGGTGGTCGACCTGATGGACGCCCTGCGGCGCAGCGTCGCGGAGGCCAAGGAGCGCCGCGGCGAGGGCGGCGCAGCCACGTCGACGAAGAGACGGCCAAGACACCCGCGAAGCGGCGCCAAGAGCACGGCCAAGAAGGCGGCCAAGAGCGCGACCAAGAAGGCAGCCAAGAAGACAGCGACGAAGAAGGCGGGTACGGCGAAGAAGGCGGCGGCCAAGAAGACCGCCACCCGTCGGTCCGCCTAGCCGGCCGTGCCGGTGGGGAATCCGCGGCCGCGCGGTGCGCTGTGCTGAGCCATGACTGAGGCCCTGCAGATCCTGGCGCTGGTCGTCGCGGTGGCCGTGCTGGCCGCCGGCGCGCGCCGGCTCGGGCTCTCCGCACCGCTCGTGCTCGTGGTGGTAGGCCTCCTCGCCTCGCTGATCCCGGGGATGCCGGAGTACCACCTGGACCCCGACGTCGTGCTGATCGGCTTCCTGCCGCCGCTGCTCTACGCCGCCGCACTCCGGACGTCGCTGGTCGACGTCCGCGCCAACCGTCAGGCGATCGGCATCCTCGCCTTCGGTGCCGTGGCGTTCACCACGGTGGCTGGTGGGGCTGGTCGCCTGGGCGGTCATCCCCGGGGTCTCGCTCGCCGCCGCGCTCGCCCTGGGCGCCGTCGTCTCGCCGCCGGACGCGGTCGCCGCGACGACTATCGCGCGCAAGGTCGGCATGCCCCGACGGATCGTGTCGATCCTCGAGGGCGAGAGCCTGCTCAACGACGCCACCGCTCTGGTGGCGCTGCGCACGACGATCGCCGCCATCGCCATGTCGGTCACCGTCTCGAGGTCGTGCGGCGAGTTCGCTCTCGCGGTCGGCGGCGGCGTCGTGATCGGGCTCGCGCTGGCCACGCGCCCTGGCGCGCCGCCCGCAAGCGGGTCCAGGACCCGGTGCTCGACACGACGCTGTCGCTGGTCGCGCCGTTCCTCACCTACCTCGCCGCTGAGGCAGTGCATGCCAGCGGCGTGCTGGCGGTGGTCATCGTCGGTCTGCTGCTCGGGCACAAGTCGCCTGCCCTGCAGTCCGCGTCGTCCCGGCTGGCCGAGCAGACCAACTGGCGCACCATCACCTTCGTCCTGGAGAACGCGGTCTTCCTGCTGATCGGCCTGCAGTTGCCGCGAGGTCGTGCGCAACGCGACCGGGGACGAGCTTCGGCACCTTCCGGCTCGCCCTGATCTGCGCCGTGGTGCTGCTCGCGACCTTGCTGACGCGGATCGTCTGGGTGTTCGGCGCGACGGCCGCCTACAAGTACGGCACCGCGACGATGCGCGAGCGCGCGTGGAGCTGGAGCCACGCGACGCTGGTGTCCTGGGCCGGCATGCGCGGCGTGGTCACCCTCGCTGCGGCGTTCGTGCTTCCCGAGCGAGACCCCGCACCGCGACGTGCTGGTGCTCGCTGCGTTCGCGGTGGTGGGCGGGCACGCTGCTGATCAACGGCACCACCCTGCCCTGGCTGGTACGCCGGCTCGACCTGCCCGGGCCCGGACCCGGCCGAGGACGCGCTCGAGGAGGCCGCCCTGCTGTCCAGGGCGACCCGGGCCGGCCTGGCCAGGCTCGAGGAGCTCAAGGCCGAGGGCGCCGACCCGTCGGTGATCCAGCGGCTCGAGGAGCGCACCCGCAGCCGGGCCGACGCCGCCTGGGAACGGCTCGGTGCACCGAGCGACGACGAGACGCCCAGCGAGCAGTACCGCCGGCTCCGCCAGGAGATGCTGCACGCCGAGCGCCGGGTCGTGCTCGAGGCGCGGGACACCGGCAAGGTCGACGACGAGGTGCTGCGCGACGTCCTGACCCTGCTCGACGCCGAGGAGTCGCTGCTCGACCGGCTCGAGGACAAGGGCAGCGAGGTCGAGCGCGAGCTGGTCGCGCGGATCGACCGGGCCGAGGACTGCGACCACCTGAGCAACGCGCCGATGTCGGTGATCCCGACATCCCCGGAGGGCTGCGAGGAGTGCCTGCGCGACGGCACCCGCTGGGTGCACCTGCGGCTCTGCCTGACCTGCGGCCATGTCGGCTGCTGCGACTCCTCCCCCGAGCGGCACGCCGACCGGCACTTCCACGAGGCCGGGCACCACCCGGTGATGCGCAGCTTCGAGACCGGTGAGGCCTGGCGCTGGTGCTACGTCGACGAGCGCCTGGGCTGAGCAGCGGGCGCTCAGACGTGCTCGCGCTGCCCTCTCGTCGGCAGCCAGCCATTCGCGCGGGATGCGAGGCCGGCCACAAGGGTGCGCGCGTACAGCCGGAGCTCGCGGCAGAGGTCTCGACCGCCCGGCCGACCGCCTTGCGCCGGCCGGCGTCAGTCGGCCGTGCTCGAGGAACCAGCCGCGGTCGGACTCGACCTCGGCGAGCACGTACAGGTCGCACGTCCGGTTCAGCAGCGCCCGGGCGCCGTCGTCGGCGCAGCCCTCGATTGCTGCGGCGAACGCGTCGAGCACCAACCGCTGCACGTGGGCGTGGGCGGCGCGCAGCGAGTGGGCCTGCACGCGGTTGACGGCCTCGAACACGTCAGCACCCTCACCCTTGGCGGCGCGCCGCAGCCGCCGGGCGAGACCGGCGACGACGTGGCTCTCGCGCCAGGCGAACAGCTCGCGCTGCCATTCGCGGTCGAGCAGGTTGACGTCGTCGCCGCGGCCCGGTGCGGCCGCCGCCAACCGGTCGACCAGGCCGCGGGCCGACGTCTTCTCCAGCACCGTCTCGACGACCTGGTCGGCGAGGAACCGCACGATGCCCAGGGCATCGAGCTCGCCGAAGTGGTCGCGGTAGCTCGTGAGCATCGACTTGGCGACCAGCTGCATGAGCACCGTGTTGTCGCCCTCGAACGTCGTGAACACGTCGCTGTCGGCCTTGAGCTGCACCAGCCGGTTCGCTGACAGGTAGCCGGCGCCCCCGCACGCCTCCCGGCAGGTCTGGATGGTGGCGGTCGCGTGCCATGTGCTGACGGCCTTCATACCGGCGGCACGAGACTCGAGCTCGCGCTGCCGGGCGTCGTCGGTGGTGCCGCCGGTCTGCACGTCGTGCAGGTCCGAGGTCAGCCGGCCCTGCGCGAAATGCAGGGCGTACGACGTCGCGAGCGCCGGCAGCAGCCGCCGCTGGTGCGCCAGGTAGTCGAGGACGGTGACCTCGCCCTCCGTCCCGGGCGCGGGCGAACTGCCGCCTGGTCTCGCCGTGCTCGACCGCGATCGCCAGCGCCGCCTGGGCGGCAGCCGCCGCAGCACCGCCGACGCTCACCCGACCGCGCACCAGCGCACCGAGCATGGTGAAGAAGCGCTGCGCCCGGCTCTCGACCGGGCTGGAGTAGGTGCCGTCCGCGTGCGACCTGTCCGTAGCGGTCGAGCAGCGCCTCGCGGGGAACCCGGACGTCGTCGAACCAGAGCCGGCCGTTGTCGACGCCGTTGAGCCCACCCTTGTGCCCGCAGTCCTCGATCCGGACGCCGGCGCACGGGTCACCGTTGTCGTCCCGGATCGGCACCAGCAGGGCATGCACGCCGTGGCTCTCACCCTGCGTGACGAGCTGGGCGAACACCACCGCGATCCGACCGTCCCGCGCGGCGTTGCCGATGTAGTCCTTGCGCGCGTCGTCGTCCGGTGTGCGGACGACGAACTCCTGGCGCTCCGGGTCGTACGTCGCGGTGGTGCGCAGCGACTGCACGTCCGAGCCGTGACCCGACTCGGTCATCGCGAAGCAGCCCGGCAGCTCGAGGGTCATCATCGACGGCAGGTAGCGCTCGTGGTGCCTGCGGGTGCCCAGGGCCTGCAGGGCGCCACCGAACAGTCCCCACTGCACACCGGCCTTGACCATCAGCGACAGGTCGACCATGCCGAGCATCTCGTAGAGCGTCATCGAGCCGCCGATGTCGTCCTCACCGCCGTAGGCCTTCTCGAAGCCGCGCCGTGGGAGGTCGGTGGCCGCCAGCGCCCGGGCCCGCTCCAGGGTCCGTGCACGCTGCGTCTCGCGGTCCAGGTCGCCCACCGGGAGGCACCACTCGGCCGGCACCTGCGCACGCACCACGGCCCGCACCTCGGCCCACCGGCCGTCGATCACCCGGCGCAGCTCGTCGAGGTCGACCGGTCCCTGCGGCTCCACGCTCATGACGGCTATGTTACCCACCAGTAACCTCCGCTACCCTCCCGCACCTCCCTACGCTGCGGCAGGTGGACGTGACCTCGCTCGGCTTCCGCACCGACCTCGCCCTGCTACAGCTGGGCGGCAGCCAGCTCGAGGACCACGGCGACCACCTGGTGGTGCGAACAGCGCACAACCCCGCCTTCTGGTGGGGCAACTTCCTGCTGCTGGACCGGCCGCCGGCCAAGGAGGACACCGACGTCTGGCTGGACCGGTTCGCCGCCGAGTTCCCGGACACCCGGCACCGTGCGTTCGGCGTGGACGGCACCGACGGCGGGATCGCCGATCTCGCCGGCTTCGCCGACCGCGGGATGACGGTGGAGGCGTCGACGGTGATGACGGCGACGTCGGTGCAGCCGCCCGCGCGGCCCAACCACGAGGCCGACTACCGGAGGCTGGCCTCCGACGACGACTGGGCCCAGAGCGTGCAGCTGCGGATCGCCTGCAACGACTCGGACGACTCGGACGAGTCGGGGCACGAGGAGTTCGTCAACCGCCGCGCCGACACCGACCGTGCCCTGTCCGAGGCGGGCCACGGCGGCTGGTTCGGCGCCTTCCTCGACGGCCGCCTGGTCTCGCAGATGGGCTTGTTCTCGGCCAGCCCCGGACTCGCGCGGTTCCAGTCCGTCGAGACCCATCCGGAGATGCGCGGGCGCGGGCTGGCCGGCACGCTGGTGCACCACACCAGCGAGTACGGCTTCGGCGAGCTGGGAGCGACCACGCTGGTCATGGTCGCGGACCCCGAGTACCTCGCGATCCGGGTCTACCGCTCGGTCGGCTTCGCGGCCACCCAGACCCAGCTGCAGGCCGAGCTTCGTCAACCGCCTCGTGGTCGGCCGTCGAGCTGAACCATTCCGTCCGCGACAGGTCTTCCCAATCGGTGCGACTGCCGGTTACCGTGCCTGCTACTCGACCGTGATGCGGGCACGGAAAGGCCGGTCGAATGTGCCATCTGCGGGTGGCACGAGGAGGCACTGATGGGAACCACGCACCGATCCCTGGCCCGCACGCTCCGCGGCTTCGTCGCGGCGACAATGGTCGCGCTCTGCCTCGGCGCCGGTGGCGTCACCACCGCGTCCGCGGCGGCCTCGGACTGCGCCGGCCAGAGGGGTGCCGGCGAACAAGATCTCGATCCAGCTCTGGACGTTCGCCGAGTACATCGGCTTCGGCACCGACGCCGCCACCATCGCCAGGACCGAGGAGGTGTTCCGGCGCCTCAGCGAGATGGGCTACCGGAACGTCGAGCCGTTCACTCTGAGCGGCATGTCTGCGAAGCAGTACCGCGCGCTGCTCGACGAGTACGGTCTCAAGGCTTCCGCGCGGCACGTCGACGTCGGGACCCCGCAGAACCCGGCCGACATCGCGCGGATCCTGGCTGACAACCGGACCCTGGGGATCAAGTACTTCGGCTCCGGCTCCACCCCGATATTTCCCCCGGTCTACACCACCGAGGCCCAGTGGATCGCTTACGCCGAGTACGTCGACGAGCTCGGCGCCCTCGCCCGTCGGCAGGGGCAGAACCTGATGGTGCACAACCACGACATCGAGTTCGAGACGGTCTTCGGCGACCGGACCGTGTTCGACATCCTGATGGCCTACACCGAACCGCGCAACGTCGTGTTCCAGCTCGACCTCTACTGGGCGACCAACGGCGGCGGCATCGACAACCCGCTGGACGTGATCGAGGAGTACGGCAACCGCATCAAGCTCTTCCACGTGAAGGACATGGCACCGGGTCGTTCCCCGGCCGGATCGAGATCGTGGGCCAGGGCATCATCGACTTCCCGACGATCTTCGAGGCAGCGGGCGGCAGCACAAAGTACTACGTCGTCGAGCACGACCCGCGCTTCGGCGACCCGACGTTCGACCCCTTCGAGGCGGCACAGGAGGGCTTCGCCTACCTCGACTGCGTGACGTTCTGAGCCACTCCCGCGGCGGGTAGCCGTCGGGCGTCCCGCCGCACGTTCGTTCCCCACAGACTTCCAAGGAGGACCACGTGCGAACTGCACGCGCGCTGACAGCCCTGGCAGGGGCCATCGCGATATGCGCCATTCCCTCGGCCGCCGCGGCCGCCGCGGCGCCGCCGCCTGATTCCGCGTTCCAGAAGGTCGTGATCGACGCGACCCCGGGTGAGCCCATCGACCTCGCCGTGCTGCCTGACGGCAGCGTCCTGCACACGGAGCGCAGCGGGGAGGTGTGGCTCCACGACGCGGACACCGGCCAGAAGACCCTCGCGGCGAAGCTCGACGTCTACAGCCATGACGAGGAGGGCCTGCAGAGCATCGCGCTCGACCCGAACTTCGAGGAGAACGGCTGGATCTACCTCTACTACTCGCCGCCGCTGAACACGCCGGTCGACGACCCGGCGACGCCGACGATCAACGAAGGCGATGCGCCGGAGTTCGGCACTCCCGCGCAGTTCGCCGCCTTCGAGGGCTACATCCAGCTCGCGCGCTTCCAGTGGACCGGCACGGAGATCGACCTGAGCACGGAGCAGCAGATCCTCCGGGTCCCCGTCGACCGCGGCATCTGCTGCCACGTCGGCGGCGACATCGTCTTCGACGAGAACGGCAACTTGCTGCTCTCCACTGGTGACGACACGAACCCGTTCCAGTCCGACGGCTACGCGCCGATCGACGAGCGCGAGGGCCGCAACCCCGCGTTCGACGCCCAGCGCAGCGCGGCCAATACGAACGACCTGCGCGGCAAGGTCCTTCGCATCCACGTCAACCAGGACGGCAGCTACACCACCGTCGCGGGCAACCTCTTCTCTGGCGACAGCGACCCGCTCACGCTGAACGAGATCTACGTGATGGGCCTGCGCAACCCGTTCCGCATCGAGTACAACCAGGCGACGGGCGAGCTCTACATCGCCGACTACTCTCCCGACGCGAGCACGGCCGACCCGCTGCGCGGGCCCGCCGGCCAGGGCAAGTGGGTAATCGTCACAGAGGCGGCCAACTTCGGCTGGCCGTACTGCGCGACCGCCGAGCTGCCCTACGTCGACTACGACTTCGCCACGGGCATCTCCGGCGCAGCCGTTCGACTGCGCCAACCCGGTGAACGAATCGCCGAACAACACCGGTCGTCACGCGAGCTTCCGTCGGTGCCGCAGCCCGACGTCTGGTACACCTACACCCCCTCCGCCGAGTTCCCGGAGCTCGGGGTCGGCGGCATCGGGCCGATGGCCGGGCCTGCCTACCAGTTCGACGCCAAGGTCGCCAAGGGCAAGAAATCGACGGCGTGGCCGGAGTACTACGACGGCGTGCCGCTGTTCTACGAGTGGACGCGTGACTACATCAAGGCGTTCTTCACCGCGGGCGGCGACGTGACGCGGATCGAGGACGTGCTCGCCTCGTTCGACCTCCAGAACCCGATCGACATCGAGTTCGGGCCGAACGGGTCGCTGTACGTGCTCAACTACGGCAACGGCTTCTTCGGCAGCAACCAGCCGGGCGCCGAGCTCGTGCGCATCGACTACATCAGGCCGGGCGGCAACTACACGCCGACGGTGAACGTCACGGCCAGCCAGGTCGAGGGCGCGCCGCCGCTCACCGTGCAGTTCACGAGCACGGTGGCTGATCCGGAGGGTCGCCGCATCAAGTACGCGTGGGACTTCGATGGGGACGGCAGGATCGACTCGCGCCAGCCGAACCCCACGTTCACCTACAGCGAAGAGGGGTCGTACCGCGCCACGCTGACGGTGACCGACCAGGGCGGTCGGATCGTGTCGGACTACGTCGAGATCACCGTCGGCCAGCGGCCGGTGGTGGAGCTCACCGTCACCACCGATGCGAACGGGTTCCAGTTCGGCGACACCGTGACCTACTCGGTGACGGTGACCGACGACCAGCCCGTGGACTGCAGCAAGGTGCAGGTCACCTACATCCTGGGCCATGACACCCACGGGCACCCGCAGAGCACGGCCTTCGGGTGCACCGGGCAGTTCGTCACCACGGTACCCACCGGGCACGATCCCTCGACCGACGACCTGAACGCCGTCTTCGCGGCTTCCTACACCGACCCGGGCAGCGGCAGCCTGCCACCGCTCACGGGCACGGACCAGGTCGTCATCGCGCCCACGCCCTGACCAGCACGCTCGACGGGGGTGCCGCCAGTGGGGCGCCCCCGTCGCGCGTCTCCGGCCGGAGCAGGCTCGACTCGTTGAAGCCAAGAAAGGAGCGGCACAAGCCGCTCCTCGCATTTCCAAGGTAACCCACGGGGGTGGGCTTGCCGCAAGGCCCAGGTCGTGACGCAGAATCTCCGGCTCGAGGCAGACCACGGAGGTGAGCGCGGTGACCGAGCATGCCGTACTGATCGTTGGCGGCGGGCCCACGGGGCTGATGCTGGCCGGCGAGCTGGCGCTGGCAGGGGTCGACGCTGCCATCGTCGAACGGCGGCCCAGCCAGGACCTCCCCGGCTCGCGCGCCGGCGGTCTGCACGCACGAACCATCGAGGTCCTCGACCAGCGGGGGATCGCCGATCGGTTCCTCGCGGAGGGACAGGTTGCCCAGGTCGCGGGTTTCGCCCGGGTCTCGTTCGACATCAGCGACTTCCCTACGCGGCATCCCTACGGGCTCGGGCTGTGGCAGAACCACATCGAGCGCATCCTGGCCGGCTGGGTCGACGAGCTGGCCGTCCCGATCTACCGCGATCGTGAGGTGACGGGGTTCGCGCAGGACGACACCGGCGTCGACGTCGAGCTGTCCGACGGCCGGTCGCTCCGGGCGGAGTACCTCGTCGGCTGCGACGGAGGACGCAGCATCGTCCGCAAGGGAGCCGGCATCGAGTTCTCCGGGTGGGACCCCACGACCAGTGCCCTGATCGCCGAGGTCGAGATGGCCGCGCAGCCGGAGCTGGGCGTCCGCCAGGATGCCCGCGGCATCCACGGCCTCGGCAGGGTCGAGTACGAGATCCTTGACGGCGAGATCGTCTACGCCGACCACGGACCGATCAGGGTCATGGTGACCGAGCAGAACGTCGGGGCCACCAGCGAACCCACCCTGCGTGATCTCAGCGAGGCGGTCATCTCGGTCTACGGGACCGACTACGGGATGCACAGTCCCATCTGGATCTCCCGGTTCACCGACATGACCCGTCAGGCCGTGGCCTATCGCGAGGGACGTGTCCTGCTTGCCGGCGACGCCGCACACGTGCACTCCCCGGTGGGCGGGCAAGGACTCAACACCGGCGTGCAGGATGCAGTGAACCTCGGGTGGAAGCTGGCCCAGGTGGTCAAGGGCGTGTCGCCGGAAAGCCTTCTGGACACCTACCACGAAGAACGCCACCCGGTCGCTGCCCGTGTGCTGCGCAACACGATGGCGCAGGTCGCGCTCACCCGCCCCGGCGACGCGCGCCTCGATGCCTTGCGCGACACCGTGGCCGACCTGTTGAGCATGGACGAGCCACGCAAGCGGTTCGCGGCGATGATGTCCGGCCTAGACGTTCACTACGACCTCGGTGAGGGACACGCGATGCTCGGCCGTCGGATGCCCGATCTCGACTTGGTCACCACAAGAGGCCCCCGTCGCGTCTTCACCCTGCTGCACGAGGCCAAGTCGACCCTGGTCAACCTCGGCGAACCCGGTGAACTCGACATCGCGCCATGGGCCGAGCGGGTCCAGCTGCTCGACGCCGACTTCTGCGGCACCTGGGAGCTTCCGGCGCTCGGTGACGTGCCTGCCCCGGCAGCGGTGTTGATCCGGCCCGACGGATACGTCGCGTGGGTGGGAGATGGGACCGACTCCGGGCTCGAGGATGCGCTGACTCGCTGGTTCGGGCCGCCCGCATAGGAGGCGGGAAACCATTCGGCGTCCCCTCCAATGCTTGTCCGGTCCGTGGTTCGAGGACGAAGCCACCGAAGCACTCCCGACATGCCCGCAGCCGAAGACGACAAAATGTCCCCGACGCAGCGCTAGTCCGGGCAGGTGGCACCCGTGCGCTCGTAGACAGCCTTGGCACCGGCCGATAGCCGCTCGACACGCGGCCCCTCGACCTCGAGGCCGATGAGCAACATGCAGCGGCCCTGGGTCCAGTAGACATGGCCGATGGCGTTGCCGTGCCGGTCGGGTCCCGTCCATCCGTTCCCACCCGGGACGTCGGGAACCTGGAACCGCTTGATCCTCGCGCCGGGGATCTGGTGCTGGATCGCCGCGTCGCTCGTCTCATAAGCCATCCAGTCGCGTGCACCCGCCTCCGTCTCGAACAGCAGGACGCTACTGACCCCGGCGCTGCTGACACCTTCGGCGGGCTGGTACGTCGTCGAGACGTAGCCACTGCGCTTAAGCCGCTCGACGCCGTCCTTGGACAGATCGAACGGTTCCCCCGAGTCGGACTGCGGCGACGACACCGGTTCCAGGCCCGGGACCTCGTCCGCTTGCAGGAGGTACTGCTCGAGGTTGGGCGGCGCGACGGTCGTGGCCGCATCCGTCGTGGTCGTGGCCGCATCCGTCGTGGCCACATCCGTCGTGCTCGTCGCTCGGTCGGACTCACCTCCGCAGCCGACGATGAGCAGGCCGAGGAGTCCGGCGAGTGCCAGGCGGGAGGTATGCGGCGCCATGTCTCACGATCCACCCGGGGCGGTCCCCGCCGCAAGCATCGGTGCGTCGGGTCAACCGCGCGCGGTCGAACATGGCCCTCACGATGCCCACGCCCGTTAGAGGTCGCGGGCGAAGGACCGCGACAGCGGCGAGTCCTTGTAGTGCCCGAAGCCCTCGACGGGGTGTACCCGGCGCTCGAGGTAGAGCGCGATCGCCTCCGGCTGCGCCATTCCCGTCTCCAGGACCACCCGCCGGAAGCCCTGCTCGCGGGCGACGTCCTCCAGGGCGCGCAGCATCCGGCGGGCATGCCCGCGGCGCCGGTGCTCCGGACGGACGAACATCCGCTTCACCTCGACCGTGTCATCGCCGTGCCGGCGCAGCCCGGCGCAGCCGATCGCGCTGGCGCCGACGTGGGCGACCAGGAAGGTCCCCAGCGGGGGCGCGAACTCCGCCGGGTCGACCGGTGTCTCGTCGTGACCGCCGTACCGCCGGACGTACTCCTGCTGCACCTCGGCGACAAGAGACGTAGCGAGGTCGGAGTCGAACGGCACCACCTCGAGCACTACGGCGTCGTCGTCGACGGCCAGCGTCCGCCGCGCCAGGTCGGCCATCTCGGCCTCCGCCGCCGCGACCAGACGACCGGGCTCGGGCACCAGGTTGCGGTCGGCCGCCATCCCGATGGTCACCTCGCCCGCGTAGCTGAGGATGCTCACGCCCAGACCCACCGAGCCGGCCTGGGGCACCCAGAAGGTCAGCCGCACCAGCCGCGAGCCGGCCAGGTACACAGGCTGGGTGGGTCCCGGGACGTTGGTGACGATGGCCGAGGACTTCGCGCCCAGGATGCGTACGGCGAGCCGATGCGCCCACGACGGCAAGGCCCCCACGATCGCGAGGATGGCGAACGTCGACGCGGCCTGTGCCCCGCCCTTCACCCGCGCCATCCGCTCGTGCACCGCGCGGACCCTCGCCAGCGGGTCGGCCACCGAGACCGGGAGCTTGACGAACACGATGCCGAACCGGTTGCCAAGGGTCGCCGGCACCGGCTCGTCGCGCGGACGCAGGTCCACGGGGACGAAGATCCGCAGGTCGTGCGCAGCCTCACCGTGTTCGGCGAAGTGCCGTCGCAGCGCGCCGGCCGTCACGGCGAGCAGCACGTCGTTCACGGTGACCTCCAGCGCGGCGGCCACCCGCTTCACGACTGCCAGGTCCAGCGGCTGCGACCAGGCCGCGACCTTGGCGGTGCCGAGGCGGCCGGACAGGCGGGTCCGCGGGTCCCGGTTGGCGAGCAGCAGCCCCACTGCGGTGCTCAGCACCCGCCAGCCGAACCGCACCGACTCCGCAGCCTGCCGCAGGGTGCGCGCCGCGAGCGGGTCGACCCCGGCGACCGGGAGCAGGTCGCGCGAGCCGGCGGTGAGCCGGGACCTGATCCCCGGGCGGCGCGGGTCGCGCACGGTGGCATCGGCCGGGATCGCCTCCGGCCGGGTGCCGGGCCGGTCGTCGGTGAGCGACAGCAGCACGCTGGCAAGGGCGATGCCGTCGGCGATGCAGTGGTGCAGCCGCGCCACCAGTGCGGACGTCGGTCCGCTGCCGTCCGGCGCCGACACGGTCACGAGGTGGAACTGCCACGGCGAGTGGTGCATGTCCAGCGGCGTGCCGAGCAGGTCGCTGACCAGCCCGGCGAGGCCGTCGTCGTCGGCCACGACGCCGGCGTCGACGAGGTGCCGGCCGAGATCGAAGTCCGGGTCGTCGGTCCACACCGGTTGCTCGAACGGGCTGCCCGACGGCAACGGTCGCATCGAGAACTTCGGGTAGCGCGCGAGCAGCCGGTGCTCGAAGACCTCCTCGAGCCGCTCCCGGTCGGCCGGGCCCTCGAGACGCAGCACCGCGGTCACCATCATCAGGTTGTCGGGCGAGTCCATCCCGAGCCAGGCCGCGTCCACGTTGGACATCCGCAGCGGTGCGGTCACGGCGTACCAGGGTGCTCGTGGCGGGCGCGGCGGTCCCGCGCGCGGGCCCGGGCCCGGCGGAACCGGCGGGCGAACGGCCGCGCCAGGTCGGCCGCGCCGACCAGCCCCGCGGCGTTGCCGAGCTGCGCCTGGACGACGGCGGCCTCCGGCCGGAACCGGCGGCCGGTGAGGTTGCGCCGGAACGCATCGCGGGCCGGACCGATCAGCAGGTCGCCTGCATCGGACAGGCCGCCGCCGATGACGAACGTTCCCGGGTCGATCGCCGCCGCGAGGTTCGCGATGCCGAGACCGAGCCAGTGCCCGATCTCCTCGAACAGCTCGCGGGCGGCGGGGTCACCGTCCCGGGCGGCGTCAGTGATCAGCGGACCGGTGATCGCGGCGACGTCGCCGCCGGCCCGCTCGAGGATCCGGTGGGCGACCGGGGAGTTGGCGGCCGCAAGCTCGCGCGCCTCGCGGACCAGCACGTTGCCCGACGCGTACTGCTCCCAGCAGCCGCGGTTCCCGCACTCGCAGCGGCGGCCGTCCGGGACCACCTGCATGTGCCCGAACTCCCCCGCGACTCCGAACCGGCCGCGCTGCAGCGTCCCGTTGACGATCATCGCCCCGCCGATGCCGGTGCCGAGGTTCACGCAGACCAGGTGCGACTCACCCCGGCCGGCCCCGAAGCGCCACTCGGCCCAGACCGCGGCGTTGGCGTCGTTCTCGACGACGACCGGGAGCCGCAGCCGCGAGCTGATCGCGTCGCGCAGCGGTTCGTTGCGCCACGACAGATGCGGCGCGAACAGCACGTTGGCCCGGTCGCCGTCGATGAACCCGGCGGCACCGATGCCGACCGCGTGCAGCTCGTGCTCCTGCGCCAGCTCGAGCACGGCGTCGACGATCGTGTCCTCCACGACCTGCGGGCTCTTGCTGCGGTGCGGGGTCTCGCGGCGGACCTGAGCCAGCACCTCGCCTTCATGGGTGACCACACCGGCCGCGACCTTGGTGCCGCCGATGTCCACGCCGACCGTGAGCAGCTGGGCGTTCAGCGGGCTGACCCGCACCGGCCGCGCCGACTCGTCCCGGAGCGCGCGCCCGAGCAGGGACGGACGGCGATCGCTCACGGCGAGGACTCTAACCGCGTCCGGCGCGCGGCCCGGGCCGGACGCGGCTCACGGTGTCCGGTACGGCCGACGGAGCGCGGCGTCCCAGAGCACGGTCGGCAGCACCCGCCGGGCGACATCGTCGGCGTCCAGGGTGCCGCGCGCGTCCGACCGGCCGTACGCGGTGGAGTTGCGCGCCGCGACGCCGCGCATGAAGCCGGCGTACGGCCCGTCGCCCCCGGGGACGGCCGTGGCCTCCTCGGCGAACCCGGTGTGCACCGGGCCGGGTGCGACGCCGGACACGGCGATTCCGAAGCCGCCGGTCTCGAACCGGAGCCCACGGCGGCATGGCGGGGTCATGCGCCCATCGTGCCCCCGAGGGCCGGCGCGGAGTCAGTACGGTCACCGTCATGGAGATCCTCGGGCTGGTGTTCGCCGGCACGGCCACCCCGCACCGGGCCGCCATGACGGCCTTCGTCGAGCAGACCCTCGGCCTCCGCCGGGTCGACGCCCGGACGGCGGACGCCGACATGTTCGCGCTGCCGGACGGCTCCGGCTTCGCCGTCTCGGACGAGCGGGAGGAAGGCGGCGGCACCTCGCGCACCGTCGGCCTGAAGGTCGCCGACCTGGATGCCGCGATCGCCGAGCTGCGAGCGGCCGGCGTCGGTGTCGACGAGCCGGGCGAGAACGAGCGGTACCGGTACGCGCACTTCATCGCCCCGGACGGCGACCTGTACGAGCTGGTCCAGGAGCTGCCCGCCGCGGGTCCCTAGTCACGGCCGGGCTCGCCGTGCCGGGCGTTGGGTGTCCCCCGACGCCAGTACGGCTTGGGCAGCACCGCCTCCCGGGGCCAGCCGTGCTCGCGGACCAGCGCCGACCGGATCGTCGAGGTCAGCGTCATCTCACCGCCGACGTACACCACCACGCCGTCCTCCGGCGCGCCGAGCCCACTGGCCTCGAGCAGCGCGAGACCGGTCTTCTCGTCGCCACCGGCCGCGTCGACCCAGACCGGACCGCCCGGGACGGCGGGAGCGTCGAGGGCCAGCCGGTCGGACTCGTCGGGCACGGTGAGGGTCACGACCGCGCCTGCCGGGGGCTGCACCGCTTCGGCCATCGCGAAGGCCGCGGGCAGGAAGCTCTGGTCCCCCAGGAAGTGGTGCAGCCTGGCGTCGGGCACCAGGTGCACCTTGCCGCGCGGGCCGATGGCCTCGACGACCTCACCGGGGGTCGCCTCGTGCAGCCCGCTGACCCCGCCGTCGGCGTGCAGCACGACATCCAGCGCGACCACGCCGGCTGCACGGTCGAGCTGCCGGATCGTCCACCGGCGACGCAGGACGGGCGGTCCGCTGCGCCGCGGTGAGCATCAGGTCCTGTCCGGGCTCGGGCGCAAGCTCGCGCAGCGCGTCACCCGCGAGCTCGACCCGCACCATCGTCGGTGAGAGCGGCCGCACCCGCTGCACCGTCAGGTCCATCCGGGTCGCGCCCAGGCGCGCGGCGAGGGCGACACTGTCGTCGAACGGGATCGGGGGCTCGGTCACGCCGCACACCGTACGACGGGACCTCCGACCCCTGTCGGAGCCGGTGCCGCACAGGCAAGAATGCGAGAGCCCGCACGACCGCCCGTCGGTCCGCTGGACGAGGGAAGGACCGTCGCATGCCCGTGTCCCCGCAGGTCCTGGACGACGTCGACGCCTGGTGGCGGGCCGCCAACTACCTGTCGGTCGGCCAGATCTACCTGATGGACAACCCGCTGCTGCGCGAGCCGCTGCTGCCCGAGCACGTCAAGCCGCGGCTGCTCGGGCACTGGGGCACCACCCCGGGGCTGAACTTCCTCTACGCCCACCTGAACCGGGCCATCGTCGATCGCGACCTCGACGCGATCTACATCACCGGACCGGGGCACGGCGGGCCAGGCCTGGTGGCCAACTCCTACCTCGAAGGCACCTACGCCGAGACGTACCCGCACATCAGCGAGGACCTCGACGGGATGCGACAGCTGTTCCGCCAGTTCTCCTTCCCGGGGGGCATCCCGAGCCACGTCGCCCCGGAAACACCCGGCTCCATCCACGAGGGCGGCGAGCTCGGCTACGCGCTCGTGCACGCCTACGGGGCTGCCTTCGACAACCCGGACCTGCTGGTGGCCTGCGTGATCGGCGACGGCGAGGCGGAGACCGGGCCGCTGGCGGCCAGCTGGCACTCGAACAAGTTCCTCAACCCGGCCGCCGACGGCACGGTGCTGCCGATCCTGCACCTGAACGGATACAAGATCGCGAACCCGACGGTGCTGGCGCGCATCCCGCACGACGAGCTCGAGGCGCTGCTGCGCGGCTACGGCCACGAGCCGTTCTTCGTCGAGGGCGACGACCCGGCGACGATGCACGCAGTGATGGCCGAGACGCTGGACGAGGTGCTCGACCGGATCGCCGCGATCCGGGCCGCGGCCGCGGGCGGCGACCTCACCCGCCCGACGTGGCCGATGATCGTGCTGCGCACTCCGAAGGGATGGACCGGGCCGGACGTCGTGGACGGCCAGCAGGTGCAGGGCACGTTCCGCGCCCACCAGGTGCCGCTGGCCGAGACCCGCACGGACGACGCACACCGCAAGCTGCTCGAGGAGTGGATGCGCGGCTATCGCGCCGAGGAGCTGTTCGACGACTCTGGGCGCCTGGTCGAGCACCTGCGCAGCACGGCACCGGTCGGCCGGCGCCGGATGAGCGGCAACCCGCACACCAACGGCGGCCTCTTGCTGCGCGATCTCGCGATGCCCGACTTCCGGCGTTTACGCGGCCGAGGTCACCCGGCACGGCGCCACCGTCCACGCCCCCACGTTCGTACTCGGCCAGCTGCTGCGGGACATCGTCATCGCCAACCCCGCCACCTTCCGGGTGATGGGTCCGGACGAGACCGCCTCGAACCGGCTGCAGGCGGTCTTCGAGACGACCGACCGTGCCTGGGTCGGCGAGACGGTCCCCGGTGACGACAACCTCGCCCCCGACGGCCGGGTCATGGAGGTTCTCAGCGAGCACCTCTGCGAGGGCTGGCTGGAGGGATACCTGCTCACCGGACGGCACGGATTGTTCAGCTGCTACGAGGCGTTCATCCACATCATCGACTCGATGTTCAACCAGCACGCCAAGTGGCTGAAGGTCACCCGCGACATCCCGTGGCGGCGTCCGATCGCGTCGCTGAACATCCTGCTCAGCTCGCACGTGTGGCGTCAGGACCACAACGGCTTCTCGCACCAGGACCCCGGGTTCATCGATCACGTGGTGAACAAGAAGGCCGAGATCATCCGGGTCTACCTGCCGCCGGACACCAACACCCTGTTGTCCGTCGCCGACCACTGCCTGCGCAGCCGGGACTACGTCAACGTCATCGTGGCGGGCAAGAACCCGTACTCCCGACTGGCTGTCGATGGACGACGCGATCTCTCATTGCACCCGCGGCCTCGGAATCTGGGACTGGGCCGGCACCCACGACGGCGACGGCGACCCCGACGTGGTGCTCGGCTGCGCCGGCGACGTGCCGACCCTGGAGACGCTGGCCGCGGCCGACCTGCTCCGACGCAGCCTGCCGGACCTGAAGGTGCGGGTCGTCAACGTGGTGGACCTGATGCGACTGCAGGACGAACGCGAGCACCCGCACGGCCTGGCCGACCGCGAGTTCGACGCGCTGTTCACCCGCGACAAACCTGTCGTCTTCGCCTACCACGGGTACCCGTGGCTGATCCACCGCCTGACCTACCGGCGTGCGAACCACCAGAACATCCACGTGCGCGGCTACAAGGAGGAGGGGACCACCACGACGCCGTTCGACATGGTGATGCTCAACGACCTGGACCGGTTCCACCTGGTCATCGACGTCATCGACCGCGTGCCGGGGCTCAGCTCGCGAGCTGCCCAGTTGCGCCAGCAGATGGTCGACGAGCGGGTGCGGCACCGCGCGTACACCCGTGAGCACGGCGAGGACTCCCCCGAGATCCGGCAGTGGCATTGGCCCGACGACGACGCGCCGGCATGAGGATCCTGACCGTCAACACCGGTTCCAGCAGCGTCAAGCTCCGCGTCCTCGACCAGCACGACGAGGTGCTCGTCGGGCGCGACAGCACGCCGGAGGACGTCGAGTCGGACGTCGGCGACCTGCTCGAGCAGGCCGATGCGGTCGGCCACCGCGTCGTGCACGGCGGCCCGCACCACGTGGCCCCGGAGCTGGTCACCGACCATCTGGTGGCTGACCTGCGCGGACTGGTCGCCCTCGCGCCGCTGCACCAGCCGGTGGCGCTGGATGCGATCGAGGCGGTACGCCGGGCCGCGCCCGACGTGCCGGCGGTGGCCTGCTTCGACACGGCGTTCCACGCCGATCTGCCGACTGAGGCGCGCACCTACGCGCTGCCCCGGGAGTGGCGCGAGCGGTACGGCCTGCGTCGTTACGGCTTCCACGGGCTCTCCTACGCCTACGCGTGCCGTCGAGCTGCCGAGCTGCTCGGACGGGACGACCTGCGCCTGGTCGTCGCACACCTGGGGTCGGGTGCGTCGCTGGCCGCCGTACGGGCCGGCCGGTCCATCGACACCACGATGGGGTTCACCCCGCTGGAGGGCCTGGTGATGGCCACCAGGGCCGGCACCGTCGACCCCGGCCTGGTGCTGTGGCTGGTCGAGCGCGCAGGGCTGACCGCATCGGAGGTGCTCGAAGGCGTCGACCGGGGCGGCGGGCTGCTCGGCCTGGCGGGCACGAAGGACATGCGGGAGGTTCTCGAGCGCAACGCCGGCGGTGACGCCGATGCGCGGCTGGCACTCGAGGTGTACCTGCACCGGCTCGCGGCGTCGGTCGCAGCCATGACGGCGAGCCTCGGCGGGCTGGACGCACTCGTCGTCACCGGCGGCGTCGGAGAGGCCTCGGCCGAGGTACGCCGGCTGCTCGTCGAACGCCTCGGCTACCTCGGGCTCGCGCTCGACCCGCGCAACGAGCGCGTCGCGGGCGACGCCGTCGTCTCGCCGTCGGACGCGGCAGTGCAGGTGCTGGTCGTGCACGCTCGCGAGGACGTCGAGATCGCCCGCGGCACCCGGGCGCTGCTCGGCTGACCCGGCTCTCAGCCCTGGACGACCTGGATGTTGAACGCCGCCGAGCCGATCGCGCCCATCAGCGACAGCCAGAGCGGCAGGTACATCTCGGTGGAGCGGGCGGCCCTGATGCCGCCGAGGTCGATCACCCGAGTCGGCGGCCAGCCGAGCTCGCCGAGCAGCCCGACGGCCACCCGCTTCGCCTCGTCGTCCTCGCCGGCGACGAAGACCTGGTGCTCCCCGGGCACCAGCCCCGGCTCGACCATGATCCGGGCGTTCACCGTGTTCAGCGTCTTGACCACCCGCACTGCGGGGAACCTGCGCTGGAGCTGCTCACCGACGCTGTCGGTGTTGGCGACCGAGAGGGTCGGGGGGAAACCGGCCGAGAAGTCCAGCGGGTTGGACACGTCGAGGACGACGGTTCCGTCGGCGACCGCGGCGGCCGCGAGCGCGGCCACGGATCCCGCCCCGGTGGTGGCGTTGACCAGCACCTCGCCGTGCGCTCCCGCCTCGGCGTAGGGCACCAGCCGGACGCCGGGGTGCGCCGCTGCCCAGTCGGCGAACGACTCGCTGCCCTCGGGCTCGGTGCGGGCCAGCGTCGTGCCCACGTCTCGCGTGCCGACCACGACCTGGTGACCCCGACTCGCGAACGCCGCCGCCAGCGTCCGCCCCACCGCACCTGTCCCGAGCACCGCGATCCGCATGCCCGCGACCCTACGACCGGCTTCCCGTGATCCACACCGGATCGGTCACGCAAGGTGGTACCGATTCGGTGTGGATCACCGGATCTCGGCTCGGGAGGCGCCTCAGCGGCGTAGCCGCGGGAGCACCTTCGTCGGCCGTACAGGCTGAAGCACCCAGTCGCGGTAGTTCGGGCCCCCGCGCGCAGTCACGACCGGCTCCTGCGGCGCACCGCCGCGGCGGCGGATCCGGACGCCACGATCGAGAGAGCGGCCGCGCCGCGCATCCAGTGCCGACCCCAGTGCCCGTGCACCGCGTCGCCGGCCGGCGATGGTGCGAAGACGTTGCCGTCGTGCGGTTCGACGGTCTCGCGGGACAGCCCGCCTACCCGCATCAGCGGGGCGACCAGGATGTCGAAGAGCCGAGGCGCCAGGGTGAACCCCGCCCGGGCCACGAGGTTGGCGGCCCCTACGCTCCGCCGGGACCGGTGATCGGCCAGGGACCGCACGATCGCCCGGGCGACCTTCTCCGGCGGGTCCACCGGCGGCGGCGGCCGTCCGACCCGGCCGGCGTAGTTCGCGGCCAGCCGGTAGACGGGGGTGTCGACCCCACCGGGCGAGACCACGCAGACATGGACGTCGGGCTCCCCACGGGTCTCGATCGACAGCACCCTGCCGAGCCCGCGCACGGCCCACTTGGCCGTGACATAGCTACTCATGTACGGCGTCGCGATCTCGCCGAGCAGCGATCCGGTGAGGACCAGGGTGCCGTGGCCCTGCGATCGGAACTGGCCAAGGGCCACCCGGGCCGCATGCACCGTCCCGTGCACCCCAGTGTCGAGCACCCGGCGGAACGTTGCGGACGGCACATCCTCGAACCGGCCGTACGCCACCACCGCCGCGGTGTGCACCCACGCGTCCAGTCGGCCGAACCGCGCGACGGCCGATGCCCGGACCCGCTCGACATCTGCCTCGTCGAGGACGTCGGCCACCACCGTCACGACGTCGGCACCCAGGGCCCGGCACTCCCCGGCCACCGCCTCCAGGGAGACCGCAGACCGGGCCGACAGCAGCAACCGGGCATCACGGGAGGCCAGGGCCTGAGCGGTGGCACGCCCGATGCCGCTCGAGGCGCCCGTGACCACGACCACCAGCCCGTGCGGCGAGATCGGGGGTCACGGCTTGAGGACGACCTTCACGCAGTCGTCCTGCTTCTGCTGGAACACCTCGTACATGTGCGGCGCATCGACCAGCGGCACCTGGTGCGTCGTGAGATCGAGGACGCCGAGCGGGTCAGAGTCGTCGGACACCAGCGGCAGGATGTCGTCGACCCAGCGCTTGACGTGCGCCTGACCCATCCGGAGCTGGATGCCGCGGTCGAACATCTCCATCATCGGCATCGGGTCGACCTCACCGCCGTACACACCCGACAGCGATACCGTGCCGCCGCGGCGGACCGACTTGAGCGCGGCATACAGCGCATCCAGCCGGTCGACCGCCAGCTTGTCGGTGAGCGGTTGCGCCACGGCGTCCGGCAGCAGGCCGACCGCCGCCTGGGCCACCTTGCCCGCCGTACCGCGGGCCGAGCCGTGCGCCTCCATGCCCACGGCGTCGATGACCGCATCCGGCCCGCGGCCGCCGGTCCGCTCGATCAGCGCCTCGGCAACGTCGTCGACGTCGCGCATGTCCAGCGTCTCCACGCCGTGCCGCGACGCCATCCGGAGTCGCGCCTCCACCGAGTCGACGCCGATGACGCGTTCGGCGCCGAGGTGCCGCCCGATCCGGGTCGCCATCTGCCCGATCGGGCCGAGGCCGAGCACCGCCAGCGTGCCGCCCTCGGGTACCTCGGCGTACCGCACGGCCTGCCAGGCGGTCGGCAGGACGTCGGAGAGGAACAGGTACCGCTCATCCGGGCCGCCCTCGGGAACCTTGATCGGGCCGAACTGCGCCTGCGGCACCCGCAGGTACTCGGCCTGGCCGCCCGGCACCGACCCGTACAGGGAGGTGTAGCCGAACAGGGAGGCACCCTTGCCCTGCTCGCGGACCTGGGTCGTCTCGCACTGCGCGAACAGCCCGCGGGCGCACATCCAGCACGAGCCGCAGGAGATGTTGAAGGGGATGACGACCCGGTCGCCGGGCTTGATGTGGGTGACCTCTGGGCCGACCTCCTCGACCACACCCATCGGCTCGTGACCGAGGATGTCGCCGGGTGAGAGGAAGGGTCCGAGAACTTCGTACAGGTGCAGGTCCGAGCCACAGATTGCCGTCGAGGTGACCCGGATGACTGCGTCGGTCGGCTGCTGGATCGTCGGGTCGGCGACGGTCTCCACCCGGACGTCGTGGCGTCCCTGCCAGGTGAGTGCTCGCACGGTGTGGTCTCCTTCGGCGTCGGTGATGACCGCGCCCTACCCGCACGTCGAGCGCTCACTCGCACCGGTCGGTGGCGTCTGGCGCGGTTCCCCGGACGAGCAGCGGGCAGCCTCCGAGCGATGACCTGGCGAGAGAGGTGGACCGCGTGACCGACGCGTTCGACGCCGTGGTGGTGGGGGCGGGGCCCAACGGCCTTGTTGCCGCCAACCTGCTGGCCGATGCCGGCTGGAGCGTGGCGGTCCTGGAGGCTGCTGAGCACCCCGGTGGCGCGGTGCGCAGCACGCCCGACCATCCCGCGCCGGGATACACCGCCGACCTGTTCAGCGCCTTCTACCCGTTGGCCGCGGCCTCGCCGGTCGTCCGCGGCATGCGGCTCGAGGAGTACGGGCTGCGCTGGGCGCACGCCCCGGCCGTGCTGGCCCACGTCCTCGATGACGGCCGGGCCGTCCTGCTGTCCCGCGACGTCGATGAGACCGCGGCGAGCGTGGACGCGTTCGGCGCGGGCGACGGCGACGCGTGGCGGCGGTGGGTCGGGCGTTGGCGCGAGGTCGAACGCCCGGTCCTGGAGGCGCTGCTGCACCCCTTCCCGCCGGTGCGTCCTGCGTTGTCGATGGCCCGCCGGCTGGGGCCGGCCAGAGCCCTACGGCTGGCACGTACGGCGGTGCTGCCAGCCCGTCGCTTCGTCGGCGAGGAGTTCCGCGGCGAGGGGGCTGCGCTGCTCGTGGCCGGCAACGCGATGCACACCGACCTGTCACCGGAAGCCGCCGGCAGCGCGCTGTACGGGCTGCTGCTCGCGATGCTCGGGCAGGAGTACGGCTTCCCGGTGCCGGAGGGCGGGTCGGGTCGGCTGACCGACGCCCTGGTCGACCGCCTCCGGAGTCGCGGCGGCGTGCTGCGCTGCGCCGCGCCGGTGACCTCGGTGGTGCTCGGCGACACCGCGGTCGAGGGGGTCGGTCTCGCCTCCGGGGAACGGATCCGCGCCCGGCGTGCGGTCCTCGCCGACGTACCCGCCCCGCACCTCTACCGCTCCTTGGTCGGCACCGGCCACCTGTCGGCCAGGCTGCGCGCGGACCTGGACCGGTTCCAGTGGGACAACGCGACGGTCAAGGTCAACTGGGCAACCGCCGAGCCGGTCCCCTGGCGCAACCCGGAGGTGTCCCGGGCCGGCACGGTGCACCTCGGCGGCGGTCTCGACGACCTCACCCGGTGTGGGGCCGACCTGGCGACCAGCACGGTCCCGGAAAGGCCGTTCGTGCTATTCGGGCAGATGACCACGGCCGATCCGAGCCGGTCGCCCGTAGGCACGGAATCCGCCTGGGCCTACGCCCACCTGCCGAGAGACGTCGGGTCGCCCGAGGTGGTCGCCGACTTCGTGCGCCGGATCGAGGACGAGGTCGAGCGGCACGCGCCCGGCTTCCGCGACGTCGTGACAGCGCGCAGCGTGCAGAGCTCGACGGACCTCGAGACCGCCGACCCGGCCCTGGACGGCGGCGCGCTCAACGGCGGCACCGCAGCACTGCACCAGCAGCTCGTCTTCCGGCCCACCCCGGGCCTCGGCCGGGCCGACACCCCGTTCCCCGGGCTGTTCCTCGCCGGCTCCTCGGCGCACCCGGGCGGCGGCGTGCACGGCGCCTGCGGCGCCAACGCCGCGCGCGCAGCGCTGCTGCGCAACCGGATCGGTGGTCGGCTCTACGACGCCTCGGTCGGCGCCGCTCAGCGGTACCTGGGCTGACTACCTCGGCCTCGTTCGGTCGGGACCGGACTCCTGTCCCGGAGATGTCAGGTCCGTGAGCGCTCCACCAGGCGGCGCAGCCGCTCCAGCGTCTCCTCGAGGCGCTTCTTCCCGACTGCTTCGACGAGGGGATTGTTCAGCCAGGCGCCCGGCCCGACCGTGGGCTCCTCGTACATCTCGACCCGCGTGTGGTCGCCGGCCGGATTCAGCACGAGCTCGACGGTGGCCTCGCCCATCGGCCACCCGCGGGCCTGCATCAGCAGCCGACGGACCGGCTCGCACTCGAGCACCTCGGTCTCGTCCTTGATCATCAGCGGCCACGCGCCGAAGGCGTGGTGCAGCTTCGCTCCGACGGCCGGCCACCCGGCGTCCACATCGCGGATCTTCACCGTGCCGACGACCCACGCCGAGTAGGTCCAGCCGTCGCTGAGCACCGCCCAGACGTCCTCCGTCGGGGCTGCCATCTCGGTGGTCGCCCTGGCCATCGTCGCCTCCGCACCGCCGGCCACGCGCCGACGACACCGCCCTACCCCCAGGCCTCGGTGGCAACCGGGCACGATGGTGCGGTACGGCGGCAGCCGGCCGCCCGGTGCGAGGGAGCCGGACCGATGCCGCGCAGCGCCTTCGACGAGGCCGCCGACGAGCTGTACGCGCTGAGCCCGCGCGAGTTCACCGGCGCCCGGGACGCCCGGGTCAAGGAGGCGAAGGCTACCGGTGACGCGGAGACGGCGCGACGGATCAAGGCGCTCCGCAAGCCCACCGTCGCCGCCTGGCTGGCGAACCAGCTGGTCCGGGCGCACCGAGACGAGGTCGCCCCCCTGCTCGAGCTCGGCGCCGCTCTGCGCGAGGCGACGGCGACCCTGCGCGGTCCGCAGCTGCGTCAGCTATCGCGCCAGCGCAACGAGGTGGTGCAGGCGCTGGTCCGGCAGGCCCGCCGGCTGGCCGGCGCCGCGGGCCAGCCGGTGTCGGAGGACGCGGTCCGCGCGCTGCAGGAGACGCTGAACGCCGCCTTGGCGGACGAGGACGCCGGCCGGCTGCTGCTGGCGGGCCGGCTCACCGAACCGCTGGAGCACAGCGGCTTCGGACCTGCGGCCGGCTCCGGTCCGTCTCCCGCGCCGGCCCGGCAGAAAGAGCTCAGCGCGGCGGCCGGCAGGGCAACCGGACCGTCGGCCGCCCAGCAGCATCAGGCCGAGCGTCGCGAACAGCTCGAACGCGAGCTCGCCGAGTCCTGGGCAGCCGCCCGGGCCGCCGCCGACGCCCGCACCGTCGCCGAGGAGGCAGCCGCGGCCGCGGAGCAGGCGGCCGCGGCATGCCGGGCGCGGGTGACCCAGGCCCGCGCCGAGCTCGAGGGGGCCGAGATCGCGCTCGAGGCGGCCGAGAGCGCCCGGACCGAAACCACAGCCAGCCGGGACGCGACCCGCACCGATGCCGAGCAGGCCACCCGTCGGGTCAGCGCGGTGCAACGGCAGCTGGACTCCCTCACTGCCCGGCGGCGCCGCTGACTGCGCCCGGCTGGACGTCTTCCGCTCCCCTTCCGTAAGGTAAGGCTCACCTAACTACGAGCGGCGGGACGGGCATGCGCAGGACAGTTCGACGGGCGGCGGTCGTCGCGACGGCCGCTGTGCTCATGGCGACGGCGGCCTGCGGCGGGGACGACGGCGGAACCGGCTCGGGCTCCGACAAGCCCACGCTGACGCTGTACAACGCCCAGCACGAGGAGCTGCTCCAGGAGATCGTGCCCGGCTTCACCAAGGCCACCGGCATCAAGGTGAGAATGCGCAACGGCGACGACTTCGAGCTGGCCAACCAGCTGGTCCAGGAGGGCTCGGCGTCACCGGCCGACGTCTTCCTCACCGAGAACTCGCCGGCCATGACGCTGGTCGACAGCAAGGACCTGTTCGCCAAGGTCGACGACGCGACCCTCGCGCAGGTGCCGCCCCAGTTCTCCCCCGCCAACGGTCGCTGGACCGGGTTCGCGGCCCGCTCGACGGTGCTGGCCTACAACACCGACAAGCTCACCGAGGCCGAGCTGCCGAGCTCGATCATGGAGCTCGCCGATCCGGAGTGGAAGGGACGGATCTCGTTCTCCCCGTCCGGCGCCGACTTCCAGGCCATCGTCTCGGCAGTGGTCGACCTCGAAGGCGAGGCAGCCGCGGAGAAATGGCTCGAGGGGCTCAAGGCCAACGGCACGGTCTACCAGGGCAACAACGTCGTGCTGAAGTCGGTCGACGACGGCCAGGTCGAAGCCGGGATCATCTACCACTACTACTGGTACCGCGACCAGCAGGAGTCCGGCGCGAGCAGCGACAACACCGCCCTGCACTACTTCGGGAACCAGGACCCGGGTGCCTTCCTCAGCATCTCCGGGGCGGGTGTTCTCGAGTCCAGCGACCACCAGAAGGAGGCTCAGGAGTTCCTCCGGTACCTCAGCGGCGTCGAGGGCCAGACCACGCTTGCCGAGAGCTACGCGCTGGAGTACCCGCTGAACCCCGAGGTCCCCGCAAACCCGGCGATCAAGCCGCTCGACGAGCTCGAGCCCCCGGAGGTCGAGCCCTCCGGGCTCAACGGCCCGGTCGTCATCGATCTGATGCAGCAGGCGGGACTGCTCTGAGCACCGTTCGCAACCTCTTGTCGGCAGGGGCGGGCCGACCCAGGGAGGCTGCCCCGCTCCTGCTGACGGCCGCCGCGACCGCGGTGGCGCTGCTGGCGCTGGTCCCGCTCGTCTTCGTCGTCGTCTACACCGTGGTGATCGGGTTCGACGAGGCCTGGGACCTGCTGGTGCGGCCCAGGATCGGCGAGCTGCTGCTCAACACCACCCGGCTGACTCTCGGCGCGATCGTCCTCTCCAGCATCATCGGTACCGCGGCGGCCTGGCTCGTGGAGCGCAGCGACCTGCCGGCCCGCAGGCTCTGGCACGTCCTGCTCGCTGCACCGCTCGCCGTCCCGGCGTTCGTGAACAGCTTCGGGTGGGTGTCCCTCACCCCGAAGGTCGAGGGGTACGCCGGTGCGCTGCTGATCGTGACGCTCTCGTACTACCCGCTCGTCTACCTGCCGGTCGCGGCGATGCTACGAGGGCTGGACCCCGCGCTGGAGGAGACCGCGCAGTCGCTCGGCGTCAGCACCTGGGCGACGTTCTTCCGGGTCGTCCTCCCCCAGCTGCGGCCGGCGCTGCTCGGTGGCGCGCTGCTCGTCGGCATCCACCTGCTGGCCGAGTTCGGCGCGCTGCAGATGCTGCGGTTCCCCACCTTCACCACCGCGATCTACGACCAGTACCGCTCGTCCTTCAACGGGCCGGCCGCGAACATGATCGCCAGCGTGCTCGTCCTGTGCTGCCTGCTGCTGCTGCTGGCCGAGCTGCGGTTGCGCGGCCACCACCGGTACTCCCGGCTCGGCTCGGGGGCCGCGCGGCCGCCCGCCCGCCGGCGGCTCGGCCGATGGATGGCGCCGGCCCTCCTCGACGCTGGCCGGGCTCGTCGTGCTGGCCCTGGGTGTGCCGCTGGGCAGCCTCGTGCACTGGCTGCTCGTCGGCTCGTCGACAGCGTTCCCGATGGGCTCGCTGATGGGCGCGGCAGCCACCTCCCTCGCTCTCGCGACGGCGGCGGCGGTGCTCACCACCGCGCTCGCGGTCCCGGTGGCGTGGCTCGCCGTCCGCCACCGGGGCGCGGTCAGCACGACCCTGGAGCGCAGCACCTACTTCGGCAACGCCCTGCCCGGGATCGTCGTCGCGCTCGCCCTGGTCACCGTGTCGATCCGGTTCGTCCAGCCGCTCTACCAGACCACGCTGCTCCTGCTGGCGGCGTACACGATCATGTTCCTGCCCCGGGCGATCGTCAGCGTCCGCGCGGCGTTCGCGCAGGCGCCGCCACTGCTCGACGACGTGGCCCACTCGCTGGGCAGCTACCCGATCAGCACGCTGCGCCGGGTCACGCTGCCGATCATCGCGCCGGGACTCGGAGCCGGCGCGGCCCTGGTGTTCCTCGCGGTGGTCACCGAGCTCACCGCGACGCTGCTGCTCGCCCCGATCGGGACCTCGACGCTGGCGACCGAGTTCTGGTCGAACAGCTACAACGTCCAGTACGGCGCCGCCGCACCGTACGCAGCGTTGATGGTGCTCATCTCCGCGCCGGCCACCTACCTGCTCAGCCGGCAGGTCCGCCGGACGGTGAAGCCATGACGTCGCTGTCGCTGCGCGGGGTGACCAAGACCTACGGCCCGACCCGGGTGCTCGAGGGAATCGACCTCGAGGTCCCGGCACGGAGCATCACCGCGGTTCTCGGACCTTCCGGGTGCGGCAAGACGACGCTGCTGCGGATCGTGGCCGGCTTCACCAACCCGGACGCCGGCACGGTGACCTTCGGCGACACCACCGTGGTCGGCGCGGGCCGCGCCGTGCCGCCGCAGCGCCGGCACGTCGGCTACGTGCCGCAGGAAGGTGCGCTGTTCCCGCACCTGGACGTGGCCGCGAACATCACCTTCGGGCTGCCGCAAGGTCAGCGCCGCAAGCCCGCCCGGGTCGACGAGCTGCTTGCCCTGGTGGGCCTCGACGACTCGCTGCGGACCCGCTACCCGCACGAGCTGTCCGGCGGACAGCAGCAGCGCGTAGCGCTGGCCCGCGCGCTCGCGCCGCGACCGGCCGTGGTGCTGCTGGACGAGCCGTTCTCCTCGCTGGACGCCGGCCTGCGCGAGGTCACCGCCCGGGCCGTGATCGCCGCGTTGCGCGCGGCCGACGCGACCGCCGTGCTCGTCACCCACGACCAGAGCGAGGCGCTGTCGCTGAGCGACCAGGTCGCTGTGATGCGCGAGGGCCGTCTCGCGCAGACCGACGAGCCGGCCGCTCTCTACCGCTCCCCTGTCGATATCGGCGTGGCCACCTTCGTGGGTGGGGCCGTTCTGCTGCCCGCGACCATGCACGGTGGCGCGGCCCGTTGTGCGCTCGGCGACCTGGCGGTGTCGACCGGCGCCGGTACCGAGGGGCGCGGTGCAGGTGCTGGTCCGACCAGAACAGCTGCACCTGCGACCGGCCGGCGGCACCGTGGACGGCGCCGGCGTCCCGGCGCGGGTGGTGGAGGTGAGCTTCTACGGCCATGACGCTGCGGTGCACCTGGACCTGATGCCTGACGGTCCGCGGGTGGTGGCCCGGGTCGTGGGTGCCGCCGCGCCGGCACCGGGTGACGCCGTCACCCTCACCACGCACGGAGCCGTCGCCGTCTACCCCGACCAGAAGGGGCCGCACCGGTGACACTCACCCCGGAGCAGGTGCCCGTCGGAGCGTGCGCCGCGTTCCTCGACCTGGCCCGGCACGGCGACCGTACCGCTGTGGTGACCGCGACGCAGCGCCTGAGCTACCGCGACCTCTCGGCTCGGGTGGACGCCATGACAGCGCGGCTCGGGCCGGCCCGCCGACTGCTTCTGCTCTCGGCCCGGAACGACCTCGACACCCTGGTCGCCTACCTCGCGGCACTGCGCGGAGGCCACCCGGTGATCCTCACCGGTGACGACCGGGACGACCGGCTGCGTGACATCCTCGCCGCCTACGACCCCGATGTGGTGCTCACCCCGGGCGGCGACGGGCTGGTGCTGGTCGAGCGACGCGCAGTCAGTGCCCACGAGCTGCACCCCGACCTGGCTCTGCTGCTGAGCACGTCCGGCAGCACCGGGTCACCGAAGCTGGTGCGCCTCTCGCACGAGAACCTCACGGCCAACGCCGCCTCGATCGCCGGGTTCCTCGACATCCGCGACAGCGACCGGGCACCGACCACGCTGCCGTTGCACTACAGCTACGGCCTCTCGGTGGTGAACAGCCACCTGCTGCGCGGCGCCAGCCTCGTGCTCACCGATCTGTCGGTTGTCGACTCCTGTTTCTGGGACCTCTTCCGCTCAGCCGGCGCCACCTCGCTGGCCGGCGTCCCGTACACCTTCGACCTCCTCGACCGGGTCGGGTTCGCGGACCTGGAGCTCCCGACCCTCCGCTACGTCACCCAGGCCGGCGGCCGGCTCGCACCCGCACCAGGTACGCCGGTACGCCGAGCTGGGGCAGCGACGTGGCTTCGACCTGTTCGTCATGTACGGCCAGACCGAGGCGACGGCCCGGATGGCCTACCTGCCGCCCGATCTCGCAGCGGCGAACCCTCAGTCGATAGGCGTGCCCGTGCCGGGCGGCTCGTTCATCCTCCGTCCGGTCAGCGGCACGGCCGAGCCCGGCGCCGGAGAGCTGGTCTACTCCGGGCCCAACGTCATGCTCGGCTACGCCCGGTCCGCGGCCGACCTGACTCTCGGCCGGACGGTGCACGAGCTGCGCACCGGGGACCTCGCCCGACGTACCGAGACCGGCCTCTACGAGATCGTCGGTCGCCTGGACCGGCACGCGAAGCTGTTCGGACTGCGCATCGACCTCGACCGGGTCGAGCGAACCCTCACCGCCGCAGGTGTCCGAGCGGCCTGCGCGGTGGGTGACGACTGCCTGGTGGTGGCCGTCGAGCACGACGCGACCCGGGCGGTGGCCTGCGACCTGGCGACGGTGCAGGGACTCGCGGCCCGACGCTGCGGCCTGCCCGGCCGTGCCGTGCAGGTGTGTGCTCTCCGCCAGCTTCCGGCCACCGGCAACGGCAAGGTCGACTACCGCGCGGTGGCCGGACTGTCGCCGCTGCGCGACCGGCCGCCGGTCACGACCTCGGAGCCGACGACGAGCACCGCGCTGCGCGCGCTCTACGCCGAGCTGCTCGGTCACGACAGCGTCTCGGCGGACGAGTCGTTCGTCAGCCTCGGCGGCGACTCCCTGTCGTACGTCGAGATGTCGGTGCGGCTCGAGGACCTGCTGGGTCAGCTGCCCGCACAGTGGCACACCACGGTCATCCGCGACCTGGCTACCGCGCCACGTTCGCGCTGGGGTCAGGCACTGGACACCAGCGTGCTGTTGCGAGCGCTGGCCATCGTGCTGGTGGTCGGCACCCACGCCAACCTGCTCACCGTGCCGGGCGGCGCCCACCTGCTGCTTGCCGTGGCCGGTTTCAACTTCGCCAGGTTCCAGCTCAGCGCGCCGACCCGCACCTCGCGCGCCCGCCATCTCGCAGCCAGCATCGGACGGGTCGCCGCGCCGAGCATGGTGTGGATCGCCGGAGCCGCTCTCGCGGTCGGCACCTACGGCATCGCCAACGTGCTGTTCCTGAACCACGTCTTCGGCACCGACACGTTCACGCCGCCCTGGCAGTACTGGTTCCTCGAGACGTTGGTCTGGACGCTCGTCGGTGCGCTCGCTCTCCTCGCGGTCCCCGTGGTCGACCGGGCCGAACGGCGGGCACCGTTCGGCTTCGCCCTGGTGGTTCTCGGCACGACGCTCGCCGTGCGGTTCGCCCTCGTAGGCATCGAGTCCACCCATGCGGAGCGCTACACGCCATGGGCGGTGGTCTGGTTCTTCGCGCTCGGCTGGGCGGTGGCCCGGGCCACCACCGTCCCGCGCCGGCTGCTGATGACTGCGGTGGCCGCCGCATCGGTCGCCGGCTTCTTCGGCCAGCCGGGACGTGAGGTCTTGGTGATAGGGGCCGTCGCCCTGCTCGGTTGGGTGGCCACCGTCCGGGTCCCCCGGGTGGCGGGCCGGGTGGCTGGCGTCCTGGCCACCAGCTCGCTGTACGTCTACCTGACGCACTGGCAGGTGTACCCGCATCTGCGAGGACAGGTTCCCGGTGCTCGCCGTGCTCGCTTCGTTCGTGGTGGGCATCGGCTACTGGCTGTTGGTCACCCGGGTGGCAGCGCCGGTCCTCAAGATGGTCCGCCGGCGTCATCGCGCGCTCGTCGATGCGTCGCCGTAGTCTTCGACCATGACAGAGGTCGGACCGGCTTCCGGGCCGGACGACCCGGGCCCGGCCAGGCGACCCGACTCGGGGTTTCCGGACGAGCTCGGCCCGTTCCGCCAGGCTTGGGACACCTCACCGGCCCTGGTCGTGGTGACCCGCGGGCCGGCTCATGTGCTGGTGTACCAGAACGCCACGTCGGTAAGGCTGTTCGGCCCCGGTGCCATCGGTGAGCCCCTGGCCGACGCCTTCCCCGACCTCCGCGGCAGGGCGTTGTCCGCTCTGGACGAGGTTGTTGCCACCGGGGTGCCGATCGACGTGCCCAGGCGTGATGTCGGCATGCGGAGCGTCGCCGGGGACGACGTGCTGCTGCGATACGTGCTAGCCCCGCTCGGAGACGGGCCGCCGTTCGCCGGCGTGGTGATGACCGCCGTGGACGTGAGCGGGGAGGCGCGAGCGGAACAGGCGGCGTCGCGGGCTGAGCTCGTGGCCCACGTCGCGGAGCGGATGAATGCAGCCGCCGACCCCGACGCGGCCCTCCAGCAGCTCACCGAGGCACTGGTGCCCGGCGTCGCGGACCTGGCCGCCGTGTACATCAGCGGCCGATCCGGGGCCGGAGGTTGATGCGCCGGTGAGCTCCTCACCTGTCGCGATTGCCATGTCGGACGAGCTGCAGGCGCTGGCAGGACCCCCGCCACCACCGTCACCGCGCAGCGGACCGGCACCCTGGGAGGAGGCGCTTGCTGCGGGACAGGTCGTGCTCATCCCCCTGGGCGACACACCGGACCCGGGCGTCGCCACCGACGCGAGCACCCGCGATTGGCTCAGACGTGGGGCAGCGAGCAACATTGCCGTGATCCCGCTCATCGCCGCTGGTGATCTCGCGGGAGCACTGGTCCTCCTGGCAGCCGGGCCTCGCGCTGCCTACACCGCTGCTGACGGTCAGTTCCTGGAAGCGCTGGCAGCCCGCGCGGGCGCCGTGGTGGCTCACCTACGCGGCTACCAGCAACAGCAGCGCACCGCCCTGGACCTCCAGCAGGCGCTGCTCCCCTCCTCTCCGCCACGGCTGCCAGGTCTCGAGGTCGCCGCCCGATACCTCGCGGGAAGCGAAGATGTCGACGTCGGCGGGGACTGGTGGGACGTCCACCACCTCGGCGCCGGGCGTGTGGGCATCGGCGTGGGCGACGTCTCTGGTCGGGGTATTCCGGCCGCCATCCTCATGGGGCAGGCGCGGTCGGGGATGCGCGCCGCCGCCCACGCCGACCTACCTCCAGGGGACATCCTGACCATCCTCGATGCGCAGGTGACCGACCTGGTCCGGATCAGGGAGGGCGGCGGCGGACCGCCACTTCCGGCAAAGTTCGCAACCGCGGCGTACGCCGTCATCGAGCCCTTCGACGAGACACTGCGCGTCGCGAACGCCGGTCACCCCCCGTTCCTCGTGCGGCGTCCGGATGGGCGCGTCGAGCAGGTGGCCGCCCCACCGGGGCCGCCGCTGGGCCTCGGAGTCGGCGGCTACGAGGAGCTGGTGGCACCGTTCCCGGCCGGGTCGCTGCTGATTGCCTTCACCGACGGGCTGGTTGAGTCTCGGCTGGTGGAGGTCGATGTCGGCGTTGCCCGTCTCGCCGCTGATGTGGCCGCCGCCGACGCAGACGTCGCACTCGACGACCTCGCTGATGAACTCCTCACCAGGGCAGACGGCACCGACGACACCGCTCTGGTCCTGGTGCGACTTGCCCCCACGACGGTCGCGCCGGGTCGGCTCGAGCGGTGGCTGGTGTCGCTGGCGGACGTGGCCTCCAGTCGCCGCGCCGTCACCGACCTGACGGCCCAGCACGTCCCCGAGCTCGCGGACGCCGCGACACAAGTCTGCGCCGAGCTGCTGGCCAACGGCATCCAGCACGCGGGACCGCCCGTGCGACTCCGTGTCCTCGCGACCAGCGAGCGACTGGTCCTGGAGGTCACCGACACCTCCGCGTCCCGACCACGGCAACGTGTCGCCGCGCGTGATGACGAAGGCGGCCGAGGACTGCCCATCGTTTCGTCGTTCGCGGACAGCTGGGGGTCTCGCATCACCCGTCATGGCAAGGCCACGTGGGCTGAACTTCACGTGGCGAGTATCGACGGGGAGTCCATCCCCTAGGGCGACGCCGACAACGCGTCCGTCAGCAGGCCGACGAGCGCCTCGAGCTGCACGTCGGCCGACGACGACACCTCGTCCTCCGAGCCGTCGAGCGCCCTGGCGGCCAGCCCGGCCTTGCTGTCGATCAGCTCGGCGACCTTCGCGTCGATGGTCTGCGCGGCGATGATGCGCCAGGCCGTGACCGGCTCTGTCTGCCCGATGCGGTGACTCCGGTCGATCGCCTGGGTCTGCTCGGCGTCGGTCCACGAGAGCTCGGCCAGCACGATGTTGGAGGCGACCTGAAGGTTGACTCCCACGCCGGCCGCGGTCAGGGAGCAGACCGCGATGTGGACGTCGGGGTCATTCACGAAGGCATCGATCTGCTTCTGCCGCGCCGTCGAGGTCTGGTCGCCACGGATCGAGGAGAACCGGATCCCTCGCTTGGCGAAGGTCTCCTCGGCGACGTCCATGACGTCGATGTGCTTGGCGAAGAACACGACCTTGCCGGCGCTGCGCGCGAGCTGCGCCGCGTAGTCGGCGGCGAGGCCGGCCTTGGCCTGACCGATGCGTCGCATCATGCTGAAGACGTTCTCGTCGTTCTTCTTCGTGCTGTGGCCTTCCGCTCCCGCGTGGCGATCCTGCGCACGAGGTCGTGGTCGATGCCCTCGACGACAGGGCCGGACTTGCGCCTCGCCAGTGCGGACTCGTACTGCGCCACCAGGCGACGGGCGAGGTCACGCTCGGCCTCTCGGATCGAGCGGCCGGCCTGCTCGTCGAGCTCGACGGGGAGGTCGGCGATGCGGCGGGCGGGGATGTCGGCCGCTACTTCGACCTTCCGGCGACGGACGATGCCGAGGTCGACCACGCAGCGTCGCGCGGCCGGGTAGAAGCCGGCGTCCTCCGGAGTCAGACCGGTGGCCTCGAGCGCCTCCATCAGCTCGGCGCGCGGCTTCGTGTCGTCGATCCAGCCGAGGAACTGCCAGATGGCCGCGAAGTCCTCGATGTCGTTGATCAGCGGGGTGCCGGTGAGTGCCATCAGCAGGGGACGCGCGACGCGGGACCGGATGCGATCGGAGAGCTCCAGCACGTGCTGCGAGCGCTGGGAGGACTTGTTCTTGATGAAGTGTGCCTCGTCGACGACCATGCCACGGAAGCCGAGGTCGCCGAGCCAGCCCACATGGCGGTCGAGCACTTCGTAGTTGACGATGACGATGTCGGCGAATCCGTCGATCGTGTCACCGTTGCCGTGGATCACGGTCGCTGGGCGGTTGGGGGTCCAGAGACCGACCTCGCGTGCCCAGTTGGTCTTGACGACGTTCGGCACGACCACCAGCAACGGGTAGGCGTTCGCTGCCTGCGCGGCCAGCAGCGCCTGGGCCGTCTTGCCCAGGCCCGGCTCGTCAGCGAGCAGGAATGTCCGGTGGCCGGACGCGGCAGCGGCGATCAGCTGCGCCTGGTGCGGCATCAGCTGCAAGCCTCTCGGCGCTCGCAGTGATGACGGCGCGGGCAGGGCCATGCCGGCGGGAGCTCCCTTGCCGGCGCGCTCGAACGAGCTGAACAGGGGGCCGAGCAGCTCCCAGCTGGCCAGGCGGCGAGGAGCGGCGGTGCCCTGCCCGGCGGACGCGAAGTCGGGGGCGAGGAAGGGGTTGGCCAGCTGTCGCGAGACCACCGACTGCGGCACGACCCGGCGCTCAAGTGCGACGGACGCGACAACAGGCGCGGCTGGCGTGACGTCGTCCGGAGCTGACTCGACTCCGGCGACCCTCAGCATCTCTCGCGTGAGCGATCTGGCCGCCTCGGAGACCACGGCGTCCTCGGCGAGGAGAGCGAGGAGCGAGGTGTCTCGGGCCGCGGTCTGCGCGAGGATCATGGCGATCCCGTCCAGGCGCTTGAGCTGCTCGGCCCGTTGCCTTTCGCTGCTGGCCTCGTCCGCCCGGACCCGGGCTCGCTCCTCCCGCACCAGCAGGGCGACGACCTGGAACTTCGTGCGTACCGAGGGCGCCACGGGGCCGCGCTGGGCGGCCGCCTCGACCTCGCGCACGGTGCGGGCGAGCACCGGGATGATGCCCGCGTTGTCACGCTCACGCACCCGTCGCTGGGTTCGAGGGGGCGGTACGGCGAGCGCCTGACTGGCGCTGGCCACGTCGAGCCACAGACTCCTCCTTCAGTGCCGGGCGAGTTCGCCGAGGCGGCGAGACGTACCCGAACGCAGCCCAGCGGTGAAGCGATGGTCGTCGTGCGGAGTGGGCTGCTCCGAGACGCGACTCGGTCCGCCGATGTGCGAGAGATCGACGCGTCGGGCCTGACGGCCCGCCAACGGTGAGACCTTGCGACCAAGTCGATGGCCGGTCACCGACCGCGGAGCGAATGTCGTTGATCGACCGTCGCAGTCCTAGGGTCGGTGCGTCACCCATACTAGCGGCCCGTCGGCTGGTGCTGGGACTGCCGGGCCGGGGGGTTCAGGACCAGCGCCGCCTCGACGTCCCCACAGAGATGCCGTCGGTCACCTGCCGAGCAGGAGGTCCGCGAGCATCGGGAGCGACGAGGCGGTCACCGCCGGGTCGGTGAAGTACGGCGGGTACGCCGCTGATGACCGATTCAGCCACGCCCCGATCAGGCCGGCTCGGGCCGCGCCGTCGACGTCCCACGGGTGTACCGCGACGAGCGATACGCGACCGGGCGGCTCGGCGACCCTGGCGGTAGCGAACGAGTAGGACTCAGGTGCCGGCTTCCACCGACCCACGTCGGCGACCGACAGCCGAGTCTCGAACAGCTCCATGACACCCGCCCGGGTCAGCGCACCGTCGGACATCGCGGTCGCACCGTTGGTCAGCGTCACCAGCCGGATCCCGGCGTCATGCAAGCGCCGCAGACCGTCGGGCACGTCGGGGTGCACGTCAAGCGCCGCGAGCCCCGCCAGCACGTGGTCGGCCGCCTGCCCGGGAACGGCCGGGGCGTGCGGCCCCGAGGCGAGCAGCCCGGTCAGGGTGTGCCGGGCGATGTCCGCGAACTCGGCGTAGCCGCCGGCGGCGGTCACCGCGAAACCGTCACGAAGCGTCGCGGCAAACCAGGCGTCGAACAGTGCACCGCTCGCCCCGACCTCCACCAGGCGGTCCCGGAGCGGACTCATGTCGGTCAGCGTCTCGTTGACGTCGAACACGACGACGGCGGGCGGTGGCAGCGCTGGGTCCATGCCGACTCCCTACCCGCCGCGGCCGGCCTCTCACCTCGAGGATCGACACGCGACGTGGTCAGCCCTCGAGGCAGGTCCGTAGGCGTTCGAGGTCGGCAGCGATGTTGCGGCGCACCTGCCGGGTCATCAGCGGGGTCGCCCAGCCGAAGAACCGTCCCGGGCTGCCGGCGGCCCGGATCGCGACCGAGGTGCCGCCGGGAGCGTCCTCGAGCTGGTAGGTCACCTGCATGGGGAACGGCCGGTCGACCCGGAGCTCGACGAGCCGGTCCGGTTCCTCCCGGGTGACCACGTAGCCATAGTCGAAGGTGCGGCCGAGAAACTTCGCGGTGCGTACGACCGTGGCGCCCACGCGCAGGCGCCCCGGCTGCTCCGGGCGGCTGGAGGTGATGCCGCCGGTCCAGTTCACGTCGTTGGCCGGGTCGAACATGAACGCCGCCACCTCCGCCCGGGGTCGCCGGACCAGCACGACCGGGCGGACGTCGACTGCCACCTGTGCTCCTTCCGGGATGAGTGCGGGTCGGTGTCAGCTGGTCTCGGGGAACAGTGGCTGCGGTGTTCCGCTGTCGGCATACTTCGCCAGCCGGTCCAGGACCAGGGCCCACGTCTGGGCGGTGTGGCCGAGGTCGGCCTCCGAGTAGCCGTCGCCGAAACCGTAGTGACGGAACAGGATGCCGGTGCCGCTCTCGGCCCGGGTGGCCGGGCCGAGTTCCCACTCCCAGGTCGATCCCTCCCAGAACGGGAACCCGGACGTGACCTGCATCCGGACGAGCTTGCCGGGCTCGCTGGTCACGTCGACGTCGAGGTCGACGGGTGCCTGCGCAAAACCGAACCGGGCCCGGTCCGCGGACACGTCGCAGTCGGCGGTCCAGAACGCGCGCTGGCCCGTGGTGGTGGACAGGATCTCGAACACGCGGTCGGCGTCGGCGGCAACGTCGACGGCCAGGGTGGTGCGGGACATGCGGGCCTCCTGATGGATGGTGCCGGGTAGGAATCTACTTTAGACTTGTCTAAAATAGGCTCCTGGTCAAGTCCGGGCGCCGCGGCCGTCAGACTGGGCGCCGCACCCCGAGCCGAAGGAGGATGCCGCCGTGGAACCTCTGCAGGTGATCGCCGCGCCGCGGCGGCTGCGGATCCTCGAGCTGGTCTGGGACCGCGAGCGCTCCGCCGGTGACATCGCGGCCGAGTTCGACGTCTCGTGGTCGGCCGTCAGCCAGCACCTCACGGTGCTGAGATCTGCCGGGTTCCTGCTGGAGCGCCGCGAGGGCAACCGCCGCATCTACCGAGCCGACCAGGCGGCGCTCGGGCCGCTGCGGGCAGTCGTCGAGCAGCACTGGCGTGCCGGCCTGGGTCGAGTCAAGGAGCTGGCCGAGGCCGAGCAGCAGGACCGGGAGCGGACGTGACCGAGGCAGACCTCACCGAGGCAGACACCCTGGAGGTCAGCATCCACATCGCGGCCCAGCCCGAGACGGTGTTTCCCTACTTCACCGACGCCGCCCGGTACGTGCAGTGGATGGGCGCCGACGCCGACCTCGAGCCGGTGCCCGGCGGCACCTACCGGGTGCGGATGCGCGACGGCGTCGAGACCGTCGGGGAGTTCCTCGAGGTCGACCCGCCCCGCCGACTCGTGTTCACCTGGGGCTGGACCCAGGGTCCCCCGGTCCCTCCCGGCAGCACCCGGGTGGTCGTCACGCTGGAGCCCGAGGCGGGAGGCACCCGTGTCGTGCTGCGCCACCACGACCTCCCCGACGACGAGCAGCGCACGCAGCACTCCGGCGGCTGGGAGATGTACCTCGGCCGCCTCGCCGTACGGCTCGCCGGCGGCGACCCGGGCCGCGACCCCAACGCCTGAGGCCAGGTCCACCCCCGGCCCGCTATGCGACCATGGCGTCACGCGGCCGGCGTCCCCGCTGGCGTCACGACCAGCCAGCGTCCACCGAACTCGGTCACGTCGTGGCAGAGCACCTGACCCGGCCGCTCGTGCGCGTAGTAGTACAGCGGGTGCCCGGCGTAGGTCAGCTGGACGGCACCGTCGCTCCGCACGGTGGTGCTCAACAGGCCGGATCGGACGCTGCCAGCCGCCAGCGGGGATCCATCCGTCAACACCGGCGGCCAGGCCGCTGCGCAGGCCCGGTAGCACTCCGATGTGCGGCCCTCCTCCTTGTCGAAAAGGTAGATGGCCTGGCCTCGGTCGTCGACGAGCATCGTGCCGAACTCGCTTCCCGCGGTCGTGACGAGGACACCGCTTGGCTCCGACGAGCGCGAAGGGTCAGCGCGATCGGACGTGGTGACCGAGGGCGACGCGGATGCCGACCCGGACCCCGACGGCGCCGTCGTCGAGCCGCGTGCGTCGCCATCCGGGTCTGCGGGTGCGCCCCCGCAGCCGACAACCAACAGCGCAACAGCCAACGCTAGTGCGGCGGATAGCACTGACTTGCGAGGCGTCGGCATGCCGGGAGAACGCTCGGTCCCGCTACGAGGTGCCCTCCGAGCCATCTCACCCGGACCAGAGCGCATACGTAGACAGCGTGTGCGACCAGCCATCCGGCCAGTCCGAGCTGTCGGACGCCGTAGCCCGTACTGACGCTCTGCACCGCTCCAGCCCGTGCGACTGACCGGTCCGCCGCCTTGCACCCATCAGGACCTCGGCTCGTCGGGACGCACATCCGGTGCCGCCGACGACCAAGACGCTGGGCAGGTCACCGATCTCCTCGCCGTCGGCGAGAACGTGCAAGACGTCGTCCAAGCCAGTGCGAGCCAGCAGGTCGCGGCAGCGCCGGTTCGCGCCGACCAGAAGCACCTGTCCGCCGCGTACCCGGCACCGTCGCTGGGCCAACAGCAGCGCGGCCAGGGTTCGTGACGACAGTCGGCTCAGCCCGCCGATGTCCACGACGAGGCTGGCGGCGCCGGGGGGCATGAGCTCGTCGATTCGCCACCGCAGGTCTGCGACACCCTGCAGCCAGCGCGCGTCGTCGAGGACCAGCCACCCGGACGCGGACCCGGTCGGAGGCAGGGCGCGAGGAGCCCGGTGCTGGCGGGACCGGTGGACACGTTCGGCGAGAACAACCATGTCGGCCAGCGTGCCCAGCCCATGTTGCGGCCGCCTGGCCAGGCAGTTTGCAGTTGCATGACGAGCAAGGTCGCGGTCGCCGCCCGCTCGGAACGGGTGACACCATGTATGGAGTGGCCCGCCTCCTGCTTCTCGAAGACGACGACGGCATCCGAACGTCCCTCAGGATGGCACTGGAGGATGAGGGCTACCACGTCGACGAGGCCGCGGACGCCGAAAGCGCCCTCGAGATGATCGAACGCCGGGCGCCGGACCTGATGCTGGTCGATCTGATGCTCGGTGGCATGGACGGCTTTACCTTCATCCGCCGCGTCCGCCCGGGCAGCGACGTGCCGATCATCGTGCTCAGTGCGCGATCAACCACCGTCGACATCGTGTCCGCGTTGGAGGCAGGAGCGGACGACTACGTCACCAAGCCGTTCGTGGTCAACGAGGTCAGCGCGCGGTTGCGGGCGCTGCTGCGGCGCGGGCCAAGTTCCAGGAACCCCGGGTCGACCTGGGGTGGGTCGGAGAACGACAGCGCACCCCGCGACGAACCGGACCACCTGGTCCTGGACGTCGCTGAGCCCAGCCTCGTGCTGG
>CAVRTI010000023.1:0-38953 GCA_963723975.1 uncultured Actinomycetota bacterium | reverse complement strand
CCTGGATCTGCGGCGGCAGCGCCGCGATCAGCGGGTGGTCCTTGTCGATCTTGCCGATCTTGGCGGCGCCACCGGGCGAGCCGAGGTCGTCGAAGAACTCGACGTTCGCCTTGTAGTAGTCCTTCCACTGCTCCGGGGTGTCGTCCTCGTAGAAGATCGCCTCGACCGGGCAGACCGGCTCGCAGGCGCCGCAGTCGACGCACTCGTCGGGGTGGATGTACAGCATCCGGTTGCCCTCGTAGATGCAGTCGACCGGGCACTCCTCGATGCAGGCCTTGTCGAGCAGGTCGACGCACGGCTGCGCGATGACGTAGGTCACGTGTCGGTTCCCTCCCGGGCGCTGGGTCGACCAGTTGGCGCGCGTGCCGGACTCGGGCCGGGCGCGCGCCTAGTATCGCGCTGCGCCGGTCGAACGCTAGACAGCCGGAGGGGCTGTCAGACGTGCTGACCACCCACGACGTGGGGCGGCGGGTGTCCGTGCGGCGACAGGGTCGAGGGCGGCCTCACCGACGTCGCTGGGCCACCTGCTCGACGTCACCGACGAGCCACCTCGAGGTCCTGCACGCACGGGGAGGTGATCGCCCTCGACCCGCTGCCGACGTCACCGCGGCCAAGGTCGTGCCGCCGGCCACGCCGCGGCGCGGCTGGGAGGTCCCGGACGTCTCCGCCCGACGAGCATGCAGCGCATCTGCTGGGCCGGCTGGCCGGCCCGCGAGCGCGAGCGGCTCGGCGACTGGGCGCTGCGGGCCCACGGCGGCATCACCGGCCGGGCCAACTCGGCGATGGCGGTCGGCGACCCCGGCGCGGCCGCTCGCCGGAGGCGCTCGACGCCGGGTCGCCGCGTGGTACGCGCGAACGCGGGCTGCCCGCCGCTGCTGCAGCTGCCGCTGGCCGACCCGGCCAACCCGGTCGATGGCAGCCGCAGGGCTGGCGCCGGCTGCACGTCACCGATCGTGCAGGTCGCGCCGGTCGAGCGCGGTGCTCGACGGCGCTACCGGCCCGCGACGACCTGCGCGCCGTGGTCGAGCGCCGGAGCCGTCGGAGGACTGGCTGTCGCTGATGCACGACCTCGACGAGGACGACCCCGACGGCGCACGTCGCGATCCTCACCGGGCCGGCGCCGGGTCGGCTTCGCCACCCTGTGCCGGGACGACGACCCGGTCGGCATCGGCCGGGTCTCGGTCGAGGGCGAGTGGGCCGGCGTGACCTCGGTGGACGTCGCCCTCGGTGCGCGGCGGCTGGGCATCGGGTCAGCGGTCATGGGCGAGCTGCTGCGGTGGGCGCAGGCGCAGGGCGCGGCCTCGTCGTACCTGCAGGTGCGTGCGGCCCAACCCCGCCGCGCTCCGGCTGTACGACGCGCTCGGCTACGCCACGCACCACCCGTACTGCTACCGCGCGCCGTCGTCACCCGGGTCGTCGGAGGCCTGAGGCTTCGGAGTCGTCACACCGCAGCGGACCTCGTTCTCGGGCTCGTACCTCGTGCCGGAACTCCTCGGAGCGCACCCGGGTGTTGCCCTTGTAGAACAACCGGGTCACGACGACCCGGAACCCGGACACTCCCTCGGACGCCACGCAGTCGCCCTGGTTGATCCCTTCGCTCCGGGTGTCGTTGATGATGGAGAACGGCCGGATGTCGTAGCGCGGGCCCTTCACCGACTCGATCCGGTAGCGCTTCGTGCCGTACATGGTCACGGTCACCGAGCTGTTGGTGTACGAGGTCGTGATGAAGATCCCGTTCGGCGAGTCGTTGCGGAACCGCAGGTCCTTGAAGCCCCACGCGACCGTCGCCTCGCGGCCCTCCGGGTACTTGCTGATGTAGAAGCTGTGCGGGTGGTGCTCGACGATCTCGAGGCCGGCGAAGTACGCCGCGTTGAACGTGGTCGTCACGAGCTGCGAGACACCGCCGCCGAAGTCGACCTCGAGCTGGCCGTTGTTGATGATGTAGCCGGCCGCGAAGCCCCGCTCGGCGGTCCGTTCGCCGACCGTGCGGTTGAGGCTGAACACCTTCCCCGGCAGTACCAGGGTGCGGTTCATCAGGTCAGCGGCGCGATGGATGTTCTGCAGCCGTGGCGCGAAGTCGGATGGGTAGTACGTCGTGAAGCTGGACAGCTTCTCGGTCACGCCCAGCCCTTGCGCGGTCGCCGTCGACACCGCCGGCTCGCTGGGCTCGAGCGGGACCGTGACCGCGCGCGCTCCCTCGCTCTCGGTCAGCACCGGGAGCACCGCACCGGCCAGCGTCGCGGGCAGCACCTCCTGGCCCTGCCTGGCCCGGACGACCTGGGCACCCCCGACCGGATCCGGAACGTTGCGTCCCGTGCCGGACGCTCGATCGCGGTCAGCCCCTCGCCGAGCGCGGCGTGCAGGGCCGCGCCGTCGAGCACCGGCTGCAGGCTGCCCTTCCCGTCCGGGGTGAAGGTGAGTGCCGCGGCGATGCCCCGCGGCGTCAGCGTGAGCGCGGTCCCCGCGACGGTGACGATGACGTCAGCGGCCGTCGCCGGACGCGCGACCTCCTCGGCCACCCGGTACACCTCTGCCCGGCTCACGTCGGGCTCGTCGACGTCGACCGGAAGCTCGACCGGCTCGCCGTCCAGGTAGCCGCCGACCAGGTAGACCTGGGCGAGGGCGTCGACGCTGCCCCGGCGGGCCAGGTGCCGACCCGCCACCGGCGGCACCGGCGCGGGCACCGCGTCGTCGTTGAACCGCAGCGACCCCTCGACGGCGGCCCGGTCGATGCGGGCGGCCAGTCGGTCCACAGCCGCGCGCAGGGCCGCCCGGTCGACGGCCACCACCGGCTCGACCTCCTCGCCGCCGGCCAGTGCGGAGAGCATCCGCAGCGGGTCCCAGCTGCGGGCCTGCGCGGCGGCCACGGTCGCGGCGATGTCCAGCGAGAGGCCTGCGCGCGCCGGCCGCACGGTGCCGGTGGCGTCTGATGCGCGGACCGGGATGCCCGCACCCTGCTCGTCCGCCAGCTCACGCTGCAGGGTCGCCGCGGCCTGCTCGCTGCTCTGGCCGCCGATCGCGACGCCGAGGACCGTCGTGCCGCGGGCGACGCCCGAGCCGGCGGCGGCGTACAGGCCCAGCCAGGCCACGCCGAGGACGGCGATCGGCACGCCGAGGGCGATCATCACCCGTCGCCGGACGGAAGTCCCGGCGTCCGAGCCGGTGGGCCGACGTGCCACGCGGTTCAGGAGCCCGTGCCGTAGCGGCTGCGGTGGTAGAGCAGCGGGGCGCCATCCCGGTCGCCCACCGTGGCGGCCACCACGAGGCCGAGGACGATGTCGTGGTCGCCGCCGTCGTACACGGCCTGACTTCGGCACTCGAGCCACGCCAACGAGCCGTCGAGCAGCGCGGCACGGTGACGCCGCGGTGGTGCGGGTAGCGGTCCAGCTGCCCCACCAGGGGCCGGCCCTTGGTGGCGAACCGTCAGCCGCGCGGCGGCCGGACACCGCCAGGACCGAGACCGCCCAGGTGCCGGACTCGAGCACGGCGTCGCGGAACCGGGCCTCCTTGTCGACGCAGACGAGAACGAGCGGCGGCTCCAGGGAGACCGAGGTGAAGGCGCTCGCGGTCATCGCGTGGTCGAAGGAACCGACCGGGTCGTGACGACGGTGACCCCGGTGGCGAAGTGTCCGACGGCACGCCGGAACGACGCCTCGTCCGCCGACGGTAGGTCGGCGGGCCGGGACGGCGGCACGGAGGCGGGCACGGACATCGTCCTGACACTACCCGGCGCCCTGCGGGTCGAACGCCTGGCGCGAGCAGCAGCGTCGACCCCGAAACCGCATGATCGGAGAGCGTTTGTGGCTTGAGACGCCACAGTCGCTCTCCGATCATGACGAAACCGGCACGCCGGGCGTCAGACGTGCGCGACGGTCCCGGCCAGCCTGGCGTTGCTGATGACGACCGCAGCCGGCTGCTCCACCAGCCGCAGGGTGTTGAGCGAGGCCTCGCCGAAGGCGTTCTTGGTCGCGCTGGACAGCGCCAGGCATCCGACGACCCGGCCACCGGCCCGCAGCGGCATCGAGAGGAACGTCGCCATCCGGCCCTCGTCGTCCTGCCCGAGGTGGCCGTGCGGGTCGGCGACCCGGGGCACCAGGTCGTGCACCATCACCGGGACGCCGGTCACCTGGGTGGCGGCGTCGGCGACGGCACCGAAGAACTCGGTGTACTGCTGCTGCGAGGACTCCCGGGCGACGGTGACGTAGGTCAGCCGGTCGTCCAGCATGCAGACGGCGGCCAGGTCGTAGTCGACGATCCGGCCGAGCACGCTCAGGACCGCGGCCACCGTCTCCTCGAACCCGTGGACGTCGGCGGCGATGCCGGTGACCTCCGCGGACACCGAGGCCTCGAACAGCTTGCGATCGAGCAGCTCGGACACCCGGGCCATCACCTCGTCGTCACCGAGCTCGACCGGGTCCGGCCGCAGCGGCGGGCGGCCGCCGCGCGCCTCGTCGGCGGCCGCGATCACCTCGGTGATCGCGGCGACCAGCTGGGGCGCCTCGAAGTCCTTGGTGAGGAACCGATCGGCGCCGGTCTGCTTGCCCCAGTACCGGTCGGAGGCCGCGTCGAGCGAGGTGAGCAGCACGACGGGGATCTCCGCGGTCTGCCAGTCGTCCTTGAGCACCCGGGCGGCGACGTAGCCGGACAGCCGGGGCATCTGCACGTCGAGGATCACGGCGTCCGGCTGGGTGCGGAACACGCCCTGCACGGCCTCCACGCCGTCCTCGGCTGCCACGACGGTGAAGCCGGCCCGCTCCAGCACCGTCGACACGATGCGGCGCAGCGTGGGGCTGTCGTCGGCGATCAGGACGGTGGGCATGGGGTGGGCCTCGGTTCTCGAGTCGGAGGGGGTGGGCTCAACGGCCCAGCAGGCGACGGACCGTATCGATGAGTTCGGCCTGGTCGAACTCGCTCTTGAGCAGGTAGGCGCTGGCACCTGCGTCCAGGCCCGCCCGCTGGTCGGCCTCGTCGCCCCGGGACGTCATGATCACGACGGGCACGTCCTCCCAGCCGCGGGTCCGGCGCAGCGTGCGGGTGAGCGTGAATCCGTCCATTCCCGGCATCTCGACGTCGGAGAGCACCAGGTCGACCGGGTCCGAGGCGAGCCGGGCGGCGCCGTCCAGGCCGTCGACGGCGGTCTGCACGTCGTACCCGGCGCCTTCCAGGATCACCCTCTGCAGCTCGCGCACGCCGAGGGAGTCCTCCACCACGAGCACCCGGGGGCGGCCTGCGGGCCGCGGGGCCGGCGGGGCACCGTCGGGCGCGGCGGCCTCGCGGACCGGGGCTGCGGCGATGGCCGGCCCCTGGCCGGCCCTCGACGCGAGCTGGCGGACCGCGAGCTCACGCACGTCCAGCACCAGCACCACGCTGCCGTCGCCGTCGATCGTCGCGCCGGCCACGGTGGGCAGCCGACCGAAGAAGGTGCCGAGCTCCTTGACGACCATCTCCATCTCACCCTCGAGCTCGTCCACCGCCAGCGCCAGCAGCTCGCCCGCACCGCCGTGCTGCACGACCACCGCGGCCCGCGGCGCCCGCTCCCCCGGTACGGCGAGTACCCGACCGAGGTCGACCAGCGGCATGGTGCGTCCCTCGCGGGAGATCACCGGCACCCCGGCGACCTCGTACCGCTCGGCCGTGGCGAGCCCGAGCGTCTCGAGCACGCCCGAGACCGGCAGCGCGTACCGCTCGTCACCGACCCGGGCCATCAGGCAGCGCAGAACGCCCAGCGTCACCGGCAGGCTGATGACGAAAGTGGTGCCGACGCCCTGCTCGCCGCGCACCTCGATGGTCCCGCTGAGGTCCTCCACCACGGTGCGGACGACGTCCAGGCCGACGCCGCGACCGGATGTCTGGGTGACCTCGTCCCGGGTCGTGAAGCCCGGCGAGAACAGGACGTGCAGCAGGGCCGGCCCGGTGGCGGTCGAGTCGACCGGCAGCAGGCCGCACTCGACGGCGGCCCTGCGCAGCTCGTCCTCGTCGATGCCACGGCCGTCGTCGGAGACCTCGATCACCACGGTCGACCCGGCAGCGCGCGCCGACACGGTGACGGTCGCCTGCGGCGGCTTGCCGGCCTGGATGCGCTGGGCCGGCGACTCGCAGCCGTGGTCGACCGCGTTGGTCACCAGGTGTCGCAGCGAGTCGGCCACGGCGTCCAGCACCCGGGTGTCGAGCTCCACGTCCTGGCCGTCGAGCACCAGGGCGATGTCCTTGACCGGGTCGTCGGAGGTTCGCGGCGCCGCGAGCTCGCGGACGAGCTGCGGGAACCCGGCGACGACCCGGCGCAGCGGCACCATCGCCAGGCCCATGGCGCCGTCGCGGACGTCGGCGAGCCTGCTCTGCCCGTCCTCGGCCCGGGCCAGCAGCTCGCGGGTAGCGGCGCCGAGCTGGTCGCCCAGCGCCACCAGCGCATGCAGGGCGTCCAGCACGGGCTGCTCGGCGCTCGCGCCGGCCAGCGACTCGCGGACCGCCCGGGAGGCTCGCTGGTGGTCGGCGGCCAGCGACGCGAGCTGGCGTCCGTGCCGGGCGATCCGTCGTACGTCGAGCTCGGCCACGCCGACGACGTCGACCAGGTCGTGCACCCGCCGGGTCGGGACCCGGATCGAGTCGCCGCCGCGACCGCGCAGGTCGTCCGGCTCGGCAACCTCCTCCTCGGCGAGGCGTGGCACCACCACCGGGTCGTCGCCGGCGCAGGCTGAGTCCAGCGCAGCGACGACCGCGGCGAGCTCGTCGTCGCCGACCGGCCGGGCCGCGCCCGGCATCGAGCGGCTGATGCTCTCGGCGGCCACCAGCAGCACGTCGACGATGTCGGTGCGGACGGCCAGCCGGCCGTCCTTGAGGGCGCCCAGCAGGTCCTCGGCCCGGTGCGCCACGTCGACGACCCCGTCCAGGCCGAGCATCCGGGCGGACCCCTTGACGGTGTGCGCGTCGCGGAACAGCCCGGCCACCAGCTGGCGGGGGGACGGGTGCGCCTCGAGCCGCAGCAGGCCCTCGCACAACGAGGCGACCCGCTCCTCGACCTCGGCACGGAAGGTCGCGACCAGCTCCGGGTCGTCGGCCCAGCTCTCATCCGGAGTCCCCGCGGAAGCGCGAGCGCAGCGAGCGGTTTCGTGGGGTGGAGCTGCTCATGGTCAGCTGACCCGGAACTGCTCGATCGACGACCGGAGCTCGGCGGCGAGCACGTTGAGCTGGGCGGCCGCGGCCGCCGCCTGCTTGGAGCCGACCGCGTACTGCCGGGACACGTCGGAGACCTGGGTCATCGCGGACACGACCTGGTCGGAGGCCGACCGCTGCTGCTGGGTCGCGATGGAGATCTCCTTCGCCGCGGTGGTGGTCTCGTCGACCATCCCGGAGATGCGCTCCAGGGCGTCGACGACCTCACGGGCCAGCGCGGCACCGCTGCGGACCTCCTTGGCGCCCTCCTCGCTGGCGAGGATCGTGGCGCTGGTCTCGGCCTGGATCTGGGTGACGATCGCCTGGATCTGGCCGGCCGACTCCTGCGAGCGCTCGGCGAGCTTGCGCACCTCGGAGGCGACCACGGCGAACCCGCGGCCGTGCTCGCCGGCCCGCGCCGCCTCGATGGCAGCGTTGAGAGCCAGCAGGTTGGTCTGGTCGGCCAGGTCGTCGATGACGCCGAGGATGCGGCCGATCTCCTGTCCCTTCTCGCCGAGGGAGAGCGCCCGGGTGGCGATCGAGTTGACCCGGTCGGCGATCGCGTCCATGGCGGCCACCGAGGTCGCGACGGCGGTCCGGCCGTCCTCGGCGTGGCGCAGCGTCTCGGCCGCGTAGCGGGCGACCGACTCGGCGGTATCGGCGATCTGGGCCGCGGTCGCGGCGAGCTCCTCGATCGTGGAGGTCGTCTCGGCGACCGCCGACGACTGCTGGGTGGCGCTGGCTGCGTGCTCCTCCGCGGTGGCCAGCAGCTCGCCGGCGCTGGAGGTGATCTGGTCGCCGCCGGAGCGGATCTGCTCGACGAGCTGACGCAGGTTGAGCAGGGTGTTGTTGAACGAGTCGGTCAGCGCGCGGACCGAGTCGTTGGGGCTCTCCTTGGCGTCCACCCGGACGGCAAGGTCACCCTCGGCTGCCTGCGCGAGCACCGACGACAGCTCGTCGACGCGGGCGCTGAGCTCGTCGCGCTCCTCACCGGCGGTACGGCGCTCGTCCCAGACCGCGGCGCACAGCAGCCCGACGAACCAGGTCACGCCGGGCCCCAGCGGGAGCACCAGGACCAGGAAGCCGGCGTCGGCGAGGTCGACCGGGCCCGATGCGCGCACCGCGACGAGCGTGGCGATGGTCGCGATCACCCCGATGAGCAGGCCGCGCACCCGGTTCATGGACACCGCCGCGATGAGCAGCGGGGCCGACATCAGGGCCCAGTAGGGCCGCTCGGTGCCTCCGGTGGTCGCGACCAGACCGGCGATCCAGATGATGTTGGCGACGACGAGCACGGCTCGGTAGCGCTCGACGAGCGCCCGGTCGGCGACCAGCCGCTCACCGAACAGGGTCAGCGCGGCCAGCCCGAGAGCACTGACCACACCTACCGCGAGCCAGCTGCCGACCGCGACCAACGAGAACTCGGCGCCCGCCGCCTGGTCGAGCGCAAGCGCGAGCGCGGCAGAAGCCAAGGTCACCGCGAGGGTGACCATCGACGCTGCGTTGAGCCTCTTCCAGAACTCCACCATGCCTCCATGGCCGTCAGAACGACCCGCGCAGGGCCGTCACCGGTTCATCGGGCCGGCGACGGTGCTTCTGTAGGCCAGACGGGGGACGGGCTGGCCTGTGTCTAGGCGCCGTGGCGGCGGCGGTCGACACGCTCACGCAGCGCCAGGACGGCCGCGGCGTCCAGGACCGCCACCGGGCCCGACCCGTCCACCACCTGCCCGACGACCAGGGCGGCGGCGTCGGCGCTCAGGGTCGGCGGGGGCGCCGCCGGGGTCGGCCAGCTCGCCGTCGTACACGCCGGGGACCGCTTCCGCGACGACCCCGGCCACCACGTCACCACGGGCCAGGACGACCAGCCGGGCGCTGCTGGCCAGAGGAACGACGGCCGCGGAGAGCAACGGCCGCAGGTCGAGCACCGGCAGCATCCGGCCACGCCAGTTGGCGACCCCGGCCAGCCAGGCGGGCGAGCCGGGGATCCGGGTGACGCCGGGCACGGCCGCCACCTCGGCGACGTCGGCCATCGCGACCGCGTAGCGCGACGAGCCCAGCCGGAGCAGGATCCCGCCGGCGGCGACGCCGGTGCCGAGCCCGGGCCCGGGGACGTACGCGAGGTCGGTCAGCGTCGCCTCGGTGCCCATGGTGCGATCATCGGCCGCCGTCGGCCGCCGCTGAAGGCCGGGCGCTGCGCCCGGGAGCCCGCGGGTACGGCAGCGCCACGCAGCCGAGCGCCACCAGGGTTCCGCCGAGCAGCCAGCCGTACCCGGTCGCCGAGGCGGGCACCACCAGGTCGCCCTCGGGTCGCGGCGAGGCGAGCAGCAGGACGACCGCCACCCAGCCGGCCGCTGCCGCGACGACGGGCGGGCGGCCCAGCAGGAGGCCGCCGGTGACGAACACCCCGGCGCTCAGGCCCAGCGCCAGGAGCAGACCGACCGGCGCCCCGAACGTGCTCAGCGGGTGCACGAACGAGCCGAGCAGCCCGGCGGCGGCGCCGGCCGCCGCGGCCGCCGCCAGCAGCAGGGCACGGACGGCAGCGGGCACCCGGGCACGGTACGCGCCCGGGTGCCCGACTGGTTGCGCCTACTCCTCGGGTCGGCTCCCGGGAGCACCCGGTCGGCCTGGCGCAGGTCGATCGTGCGCTCACCGATCGGCTGGCGATGCGGCGGGTTCGCCGCCGCCTGCTCGAGGACGTCGGTGATCTCCTGGCCGATCAGCTCGTGGCGCTCCAGCAGCGCGTCCCGCAGCGCGGCCACCAGGTGCTGGTTGGCCTCGAGCAGCCCGCGGACGGCGACCTTCTGCCGCTGCAGCATCTCCTCGACCCGGCGCCGGCCCTCCGAGTCGCCGAGGACCCGGCCGACCAGGTTGGTGTCGCTGAAGCCGCTGTTGTGCACCGCGGCGTACGACACCAGGGTGTCGGTCATGCCGGCGGCGCCGACCATCTGCGCCGCGATCTGGGTCGCGTACGACGAGATCGCCGGCCGGCCCGGTCGACACGTCCCCGAAGAAGATCTCCTCGGCGACCTGCCCGCCCATCGCGATCTGGATCAGGGCGGTCAGCTCGGCGCGGGACCGGGTGTAGACGTCGTCCCGGTCGCCGTGGGCGAGCAGGCCCAGCGACTCACGGCGCTTGACGATGGTGAGGATCTCCAGCCGCCGCTGCGGTGCGACCAGCCAGGCGACCGTCGCGTGCCCGGCCTCGTGGCTGGCGATGAGGCGCTGCTCGTGGTCGGTGTAGGCCACCGGCTGCCCGAGCCCCACGTCGACCTGCATCCGGGCATGCTCGACGTCGGCCCAGGACATCCGGGAGCGCTTGCCCCGCACCGCCTGGATCAGCGCCTCGTCCATCAGCCCTTCCAGCATCGCCGGGCTGTAGCCCTGGGTGACGGCGGCGAGGGCGTCACGACGCTCGTCGGAGTTGAGCTCGTCACTGTGCGCCTTGCGGTCGAGGAAGTGGTCGATCAGCTGACGCCGGCTCGACTTGGGCGGCAGCTCGAAGGTCAGCCGCCGGTCGAACCGGCCCGGCCGCAGCAGCGCCGGGTCCAGCGAGTCGGCCCGGTTGGTCGAGGCGATCAGCAGGATGTTGGCGTGCTTGCCCTTGGGGCCGCGCACCTGGCGGTGCTCCGGCAGCAGCAGGTTCAGCGCGTCGACCAGCTTGCCGAGCAGCTTCTCGGTCGCCGTCGGCTCCTCGAACGACTGCATCTGCACCAGCAGCTCGTTGACCGCCATCTGGAGGTCGCCGCCACCGACGAACGGCGTGCTGATCGTCGCGCCGGACTGGTGCATCGGCAGGCCCTCGAGGCCGCCGCAGGACATCGGCATCCCGGCGACCGACGGTGCAGCGGTCATGGCCGACGTCCCGGTGCGCGCCAGACCGATCGCGTCGAACTCGTCGATGAAGCCGACCGCCCCGCCGTGCTTGCGGGCCGCCTTGCGCAGCGCCTTGAAGTACTGGCGCACCTTGCGCGAGGTCGCTCCCTGGAAGCTGGACTGGAAGGAGGTGGCGGTGGCGAACAGGAACGGGACCCCGGCCTCGGCAGCCAGCGCCTTCGCGGTGTAGGTCTTCCCGGTGCCGGGGCCGCCCTCGAACAGCAGGCCGCGACGCGGCCGGCCACCCATCTCGCGGGCGAAGCTGCGGTGCGACAGGAACAGCTGCAGCGATCGGACGACCTCGTCCTTGACGACGTCGATCCCCACCACGTCAGCCAGTCGGACGTCGATCTGCTCGGGCCGGACCACCGTGTGCGGCGACCTGCCGGACACCACGAACTGCCCGACGAGCAGCAGCGCCAGGAAGAAGAAGAACAGCGCCGGGATGAGCAGCAGCGGGTCCACCGACGGCATGTTGAACAGGTCCACCGGGTTCCCGGAGAGGATGCGGTACCAGAGGAACGCCGTGGGCACGCCGACCATGACGACGATGCGGGTCAACCGCTTGCGGCGCATCTCCTCGCGGCTGCGTCCGACATCGGCACCGCCCGCCGTCTGGGTCAGATCGAGGAACCCCGTCCCCGACTCGGCCGCCTGCGTGTCGCCCATGTCCCCTCCAGCTCTGCGTCGCGTTCCCCGGAGACGCCAGGACCGAGAGGCGGTGGTGGTGCACGGTCACCCGGACGGAGCATCAAGCCCGCGGGTCAACGTGCCGACCACCCCTGCCAGGCGGACCAGCATCTGACGGCAGTCTCGCCCCGCTGCGCCCCCTGGTAACCTGCGGCCGACCCGGTTCACCCGGATGCGAGCGCCGCGTCACCCGTTCGGAGCACCCCAAGAGAGCCATGCTCACGCTGGGTGAGCGGTCGCAGCGTGTGGCCTAGTCGAGCCCGGCGAACAGGTCGGTCTCCCGGCCGTCGGCGTCACGCTCGGTGCCTGGCTCGCCCTGCACCAGCCGGTAGTACTCGACGCCCCAGACCCGGTTGCCGAGGTTGTTGGACAGCGCGAAGAACGGGCCGTCGACGGTGATCTGGGTCGCGTGCGCGCGCATCGCGGCCATCTTGGCGTCGACGTGGTCCATGCCGTCGATCTTCGTCGTCACCAGCTCGTCGGGCAGCACGAAGCTCGGCATCTCGTCGGTATCGGGGTCCATGCCCTCGAAGAAGGTCGTGTCACCGGCTTCCCGGACCGCTCGGATCCCCTCGCGCAGCACGGACTCGGGTATCGCGTTCCAGTAGATCTTCGCGATCTGCCACGGCTCGCCGGTGCCGTGCGCCGGGTCGGCCGCGAGCTCTGCGCCGCGCATCGCCACCCGGTGCGCCTGGATGTGGTCGGGGTGGCCGTAGCCGCCGTCGTCGTCGTAGGTCACCAGGACCTGAGGGCGGACCTCGCGGATCACCTGCGACCAGCAGGCCGGCCGCCTCGTCGAGGTCGGCCTGCCAGAAGCAGTCCGGGCGGTCGTTGGTGGGCAGCCCGATCATCCCCGAGTCGCGGTACCGGCCGGCGCCGCCGAGGAAACGGTGGTCGCGGACGCCCAGCGCCTCCATCGCCGTGGCCAGCTCGCCGACCCGGTGCCGACCGAGCTCGTCGTCCCGGTCGGCGGCCAGGTGCGCCAGCTCGGGGACGAGCACCTCGCCCTCCTCGCCGAGAGTGCACGTGACGAGCGTGACGTGCGTGCCCTCGGCGACGTACCGGGCCATCGTCACGCCGTTGCCGATGGTCTCGTCGTCCGGGTGGGCATGCACGAGCAGCAACCGCCGGCCGGCGTCCAGCGCCTCCATGCTCTGCTCCGCGGCCGGCTCGGCCTGCTCCAGCACCGACTCGGCCTCGCGCAGCACCGCATCCTCGGGAGAGGTCGGCCGGGCCTCGGGCTCCTCGGCGAGCGGTCCGTCGGGGGTCGTCGTCATTCCCGCGACCCTACCCGCGCGCCGGTCGGCGACCGGCGCGCTCGGTAGGTTGCTGGCATGGTCGACCAGACGCCCGACTCGTTCCCGCGGGCCAGTGCCCGGACCCAGAAGTTCACCCGCGGCGCGCCCCGCTCCCTGCACCTCGACCCGACCGGCAGCCGGCTGCTGTTCGTCCGGTCGTCGAACGGCACCGACCCGGTCGGCGCGCTGTGGTCGATGGACGTCGTGACCGGCGCCGAGACCCTGCTCGCCGACCCGCGCGCCCTGCTCGCCGACGGCGACGAGCAGCTCTCGCCGGCCGAGCGCGCCCGTCGGGAGCGCAGCCGCGAGGGCGGCGGCGGCATCGTCGGCTTACGCGACCGACCGGGACGCGACGGTGGTGTCCTTCGCGCTGTCCAGCCGGCTGTGGGTGACCGACCCGCCGGCGACACCCGCGAGCTGCCGGCGGTCGGAGCCGTCATCGACCCGCGCCCGGACCCCACCGGGACCTGGGTGGCCTACGCCGCCGAAGGCGGCCTGCACCTCGTGGGCGTCGACGGGTCCGGGGCGCGCACCCTGGCCGCCGCGGAGAAGCACGAGGTCGCTTGGGGCGTCGCGGAGTTCGTCGCCGCCGAGGAGATGGACCGGTACCGCGGCTACTGGTGGGCGCCGGACGGCTCGGCCGTCCTGGCCGCCCGGGTCGACGAGAGCCCGGTGCCGCTGTGGTACATCGCCGACCCGTCGCAGCCGTCGCTCCCGCCCGCCCAGGTGCGCTACCCGGTCGCCGGCAGTGCCGATGCCGAGGTCACCCTGCACCTGCTCGGGCTGGACGGAGCCCGCACCGACGTCGAGTGGGACCGGTCGGCCTACCCCTACCTGGTGCGCGCCTCGTGGTCCGCCGCGGGCGCCGTCCTGCAGGTGATGTCCCGCGACCAGAAGCGGGCCCTCGTCCTCGCCGTCGACCCGAGCACCGGGGCGACGTCGACGCTGGCCGAGCAGTCCGACCCGGTCTGGATCGACGCGGTGGTCGGCGTACCCGCGCTGCTGCCGGACGGTCGTCTCGTCACCACCGCCGAGCGGGACGGCGCGCGGCGGCTGGTGGTCGACGGCAACCCGGTCACCGGTACCGACATCCAGGTCACCGAGGTGCTCGTCGGTCGACGAGGACGGGGTCCTGCTCGCCGGCACCGACGACCCGATCCAGGGTCACCTCTGGCGCTGGTCCCCGGACGGCTGCTCTGGAGCGGCTCACCGGGCCCGGCGGCTACCACTCCGGGATCGCCGCGGGCGACACGGTCGTGGTGGCCGCCCGGCGGGCCAGCCAGCCGCTGCCGGTCGTGACGGTCCGGCGCAACGGCCACGCGCCGCGGGTCGTCACCTCGTACGCCGAGCAGCCGCCGCTGACCACGTCGCCGCGCTTCTTCCGGGTCGGCGAGCACGACCTGGCGGTGGGCGTCGTGCTGCCCCGGGACCATGTGCCGGGCACCCCGCTGCCGGTGCTGATGGACCCCTACGGCGGTCCGCACCACCGGGAGGTGCTGGACATGCCGGAGCGCTGGCTGCCGGCCCAGTGGATCGCCGACCGGGGCTTCGCCGTGGTCAAGGTCGACGGACGCGGGACCGGCGGTCGCGGGCCGGAGTGGGACCGCGCGGTGCGCGACGAGCTGGCCGCGGTCACCCTCGACGACCAGGTCGAAGGGCTTCAGGCGGTGGCGAAGGAAGTGCCCGACCTGGACCTGACCCGGGTGGGGATCCGCGGCTGGTCGTTCGGCGGGTACCTGGCCGCCCTGGCAGTGTTGCGTCGCCCGGACGTGTTCCACGCCGCCGTCGCCGGCGCCCCGGTCACCGACCAGCGGCTCTACGACACGTTCTACACCGAGCGCTACCTGGGCCACCCGGCCGAGGCGCCGGAGGTCTACGAGCGCAACTCGCTGCTGGCCGACGCCGCCGGGCTGACCCGGCCGCTGCTGATCCTGCACGGCCTGGCCGACGACAACGTGGTGGTGGCGCACACCCTGCGGCTCTCGGCGGCGCTGCTGGCGGCGGGGCGCCCGCACGACGTCCTGCCGTTGACCGGGGTGACCCACATGACGCCGCAGGAGGTCGTCGCCGAGAACACCGTGCTGCTGCAGGTCGAATGGCTGGAGCGCCACCTCGGCGTCGGGCGCTGACGCCCGACGTCGCGCCGGCTAGGAGGTCGCCGTCTCGGCGTGCCCCAGCAGGTGCTTCTCCTCGGGGAAGTGGCAGGCCCCGAAGTGGCCCGGGGCGAGCTCACGCAGCAGCGGGATCTCCTCGGCGCAGCGGTCCTGCGCCTTGGGGCAGCGGGTGCGGAACACGCAGCCCGACGGCGGGTTGATCGGGCTCGGCAGGTCACCCTTGAGCAGGATGCGCTCCCGCCCGCGCTCGGCATTGGGGTCGGGCAGCGGCACCGCCGCGGTCAGCGCGTGGGTGTACGGGTGCAGCGGCCCTTCGTAGATCCGCTCCGCGGCGGCGATCTCCATGATCCGGCCGAGGTACATCACCGCGATCCGGTCGGAGATGTGCCGGACGACGGACAGGTCGTGGGCGATGAAGACGTACGCCAGCCGGAACTCGTCCTGCAGGTCCTCCAGCAGGTTGACGACCTGGGCCTGGATGGACACGTCGAGGGCCGAGACCGGCTCGTCGCAGACGATCAGCTTCGGTCGCAGCGCGATCGCCCGGGCGATGCCGATGCGCTGGCGCTGCCCGCCGGAGAACTCGTTCGGGTAGCGGTTGAAGTGCTCGGGGTTGAGCCCGACCCGGGCCATCAGGTCCTGCACCTCGGCCTGCACGCCGCGGGCCGGCTTCACGCCCTGCACGGCGAACGGTGCCGAGATGATCGAGCCGACGGTGTGCCGCGGGTTCAGCGCCGAGTAGGGGTCCTGGAAGATCATCTGCATCTCGCGACGCAGCGGCACCATCTCCTTGCGGGAGAGGTGGGTGATGTCGCGACCCTCGAACTCGATCTTGCCGCCGGTAGGGTCGAGCAGCTTCATGATGGTGCGGCCGGCCGTGGACTTGCCGCAGCCGGACTCCCCGACGATGCCCAGCGTCTCGCCGGGCACGATGTCGAAGCTGATGCTCTCGACGGCCTTGACGTCGCCGACCCTGCGCTTGAGGATCCCGCCACCGGTGATCGGGAAGTACTTCTGCACCTGGTCGACGCGCAGCAAGGCGTCGTCGCGGCGCAGCACCTCGCTGGCGCCGGTCTCGTCGACGACCGTCACTGCTGGTCCTCCTGCTTCAGCGGGGTGGTCGACGGGGGCTGGTCCGTCGCTGCGGTCTGGGTCGGTGCGGGCGCGGTGGCCGTCGCAGCCCGCTGGGGGCCGACCCCGTCGCTGAGCGCACCGCCGCCGACGACGTCGCCGCCGCGGGCGAACAACCGCTCGGCGGCGATCTCGCGGCGCTGCGCCGGCTCGAGGTGGCAGCGCACCGCGTGCTCCGGAGTGATCGGCTCGAGCTCCGGCCGGTCGGTGTCGCACCGGTTGCCGGGGACAAGCTCGTGGTACGGGCAGCGGGGCCGGAACACGCAGCCCTTCGGCAGCCGGATCAGCGATGGCGGCTGTCCGGGGATCGGCTGGAGCCGCTCGCCGCGGTCGACGTCCATCCGCGGCACCGACCCGAGCAGGCCCCAGGTGTAGGGCATCTCCGGCCGGTAGTAGATGTCGCCGACGGCGCCGCGCTCGACGATGCGACCGCCGTACATGACCACGACGTCGTCGGCCATGTCGGCGACCACACCGAGGTCGTGGGTGATCAGCACGATGGCGGTGCCGAACTCGCGCTGAAGGTCGCGGAGCAGGTCCAGGATCTGGGCCTGCACCGTGACGTCGAGCGCGGTGGTCGGCTCGTCGGCGATCAACAGCTCGGGGCCGTTGAGCAGGGCCATCGCGATCATCACGCGCTGCCGCATACCGCCGGAGAGATTGTGCGGGTAGTCCTTGACCCGCCGCTCGGGGTTGGGGATCCCCACCCGGGCGAGCATGTCGCGGGCCTGACCGTAGGCCTCGGACTTGGACACCTTCTGGTGCACCAGGACGGCCTCGGCGAGCTGCTTTCCGATCGTGTAGAAGGGATGCAGGGAGGAGAGCGGGTCCTGGAAGATCATCGCCATCCGCTTGCCGCGTAGCGACCGGACCTGCTCCGGGCGGGCGCCGACCAGCTCCTCGCCGTCGAGGTAGACCTCGCCGGTCATCGTGGCGGACTTGCGGTTGACCAGGCCCATGATGGCCTGGCTCGTCACCGACTTGCCCGAGCCGGACTCGCCCACGATCGCGAGGGTCTTCCCCTTCTCGACCGAGAAGTCCACACCGTCGACGGCGCTGACCACGCCGTCCTCGGTCGGGAACTGGACCCTCAGGTCGCGAACGTCGAGGAACGGCTGGGTCATGTGAGCCTCACCCGGGGGTCGATGACGGCGTACAGGACATCGACGACCAGGTTGGCGACGATGACGAAGGTGGCCGCCATGAGGACCGTCGCCGTGATCACCGGCAGGTCGGAGTCGACGACCGAGTCGATCGCCAGGCGACCGATGCCGGGGAGGTTGAACACCGCCTCGGTGATCACCGCACCTCCCAGCAACCCGGCGAGGTCGAGGCCGGCCGCGGTCACGATCGGGGTGAGCCCCGCCCGAAGGGCGTGCTTCCCGATGACCGTGCGTTCGCGCAGGCCCTTCGCCCGGGCGGTACGGATGTAGTCGTCACCCAGGGTCTCGAGCATCTGGTTGCGGGTCAGCCTGGCGTAGAACGCGGCGTACAGCAGGGCCAGCGCGATCCACGGGAGGATGAACCCCTGGAACCACAGACCTGGGTTGTCGAAGAACGGGACGTAGCCCTCATAGCCGACCAGGCCCCACCGGATCTGGACGAAGAAGATGAGCAGCAGCCCGATGAAGAACGACGGGAACGAGTACCCGACGAGCGCGAAGCCCATGATGGTGCGGTCCTGCCACTTGCCCCTGCGCAGCGCGGCGACGATCCCCACGCTGACTCCGGCGACGATCCACAGGATGAACGCTCCGACGGCCAGCTGCATGGTCACCGGGAGTGCCCTGGTGACCAGGTCGGTGACCTGCTCCCCACGGCGGAACGAGTAGCCGAGGCAGGGCTTGTCGCACTCGAAGGTCGCGGTGCCGGAGCCGTAGGTGCGGCCGGCGAAGATGCCCTTCACGAAGACGCCGTACTGCTCGTAGAGCGGCTTGTCGAGGCCGAGCCGCACCCGGTTCGCCTCGATGACCTGCGGGGTGCATGCCTTGCCGCAGGTCAGCCGCGCCGGATCGGCGGGCAGGGCGTTGAAGAGCAGGAACACGATCATGCTGAGGGCGATCAGCATGAGGACCATGGCGACGATTCGCCGAGCAATGTAAGACGCCATGATCGTCTACCTCCAGCTGGATCCGCGTCGACCCGCGGACTGACAATAGATGGGACAGCCTCACTCCGACGGTCCCAGGGGGGCGGAGATTTCTCCGCCCCCCTGGGACCTGTGGATCTAGCCAGAAACGCTGGGCCTACTTGTCGACGTACATGTCGTTGTAGGGCCAGGAGGTGAACGGCGCCCAGAAGTAGACGTTGCCGTTCTCACCGCTGGCGGAGTGGACCTTCGAGCCCGCCAGCGACTGCGAGCGACCGAACAGGGTCGGGATGGCATACACGTTCTGCATGGCCTCCTTGTTCAGCGCCTTCCACTGCTCGGACTGCGCTGCCCGGTCGGTGTTGGTCTTGGCGTCCTGCACCTTCGCGTCCCACGCCTTGTCCGCGACCTGCGACAGGTTGAAGCCACCAGCCGCCGTGAACAGCTCCGGGATCACCGTGGAGGCGTTCGGCCAGTCCGGGCCCCAACCGGCCCACATGATCTCGCCGGCCTTGTCCGGGTCGAAGACGATCGAGTAGTACTGACCGACCTCGATCGGGTTCGGCTTGACCTTGATACCGGCCTTCGCGAGCGAGGCGACCATCGAAGCGGCCTCCTTGTTGCGCTCAGGGGTGTCGCCGTAGTCGAACTGGACGGTCGGCATCGGCTCGCCGGACTCCTGGATCAGCTTCTTCGCCAGCTCCGGGTCACCGTTGTCCGCAACCTCGCCACCGAGCAGGCCGCTCCACATCTCCGAGGGCGCGTAGTCCTCGGGAAGGTTCGGCTTGATCACGCCGTCGGCGAGGTCACCACCGAAGGTGCCGCCCTGGATCGTCCGGATCTGGGCCCGGTCGAGTGCCACGGCGATGGCCTGCCGGTGCTTGAGGTTGGGAAGCTTGGTCTGGTTGACCGCGTAGTAGTAGGAGTAGGCGTCGAACTCGTCGACCCTGCGGTCCTTGTACCGGTCGTCCTTGAAGACGGTCGGCAGGTTCGCCGACTGGACCGAGTCACCGAGAGTGGTGGTCTGCTGGTCCGTGCCGGAGTCCTGGATGAGCCGCTGGTCGATGACCGACGGGTCCAGACCGAACTTGATGACGATCTTGTCCGGGTAGGCCGGGCGGGTCGGGTCGCTCTCCGGCGACCAGTTCTCGTTGCGCACGAGAACCATCTGGGAGCCCTTCGCGTACTCCTGGATCTTGTACGGGCCGTTGGACATCGGCTTGTCGTCGTACTTCTCACCGGTGTCGGCGGCCTTCGGCACGGCCTGGAAGCCGAGCGTCACGGTGAAGTTGAAGTCCGGCACCGGGAACGCGAGGTTGAACGTGATCGTGCTGCCCTCACACGAGACAGCCTTGTCGAACGCCGCGGTGTCGTTGCCCTTGGTCACGTACGGGCCCTTGTAGACCGACGCGCCGTCCTTGTCCTTCGGGACGTCCAGGTAGGCGACCGCGTACTGCGGACCGTCGACGATCAGGTCGGTCGCGAAGGTCCGGGAGACGCCGTACTTGACGTCCTCGCAGGTGACCGGCGAACCGTCCTCCCAGGTGGCGCCGTCCTTGATGGTGAACTGCCACGACGTGGCGTCCTCCGAGGGCGTGCCGGTGTCGGTGGCGAGGTCCGGGACCAGCGTGTTCGCTTCCTTCTCGTCCGTGCTCACCTTGTACGCGGTGAGGCTGCGGAAGAGATACGCACCGGTCCAGGCGAGGTCCTCGCCGGTGTAGATGCGCTGCGGGTCCATGTGGCTGACCTGGTCGGCGGTGGTGAGGAAGGTGAGGGTGCCACCCTTCACCGGCTTACCCGTGTCACCGGCGTTGTTGCCGGATGGTTCGTCGCTGCTGCCACCGCCGCACGCGACGAGGGTCATCGCCGCGACGGACGCAAGGGCTGCTGCGCGGAGACCAATTTTGGCCTTGCCCATGTCTCTCCTTCTGATCTCGGCCGGGACATCCGTCCCGGTCCGTGGGCGACGCCGGTTCGGTCAGAACCAGCGACGCTGTCCCCGAGCACATGCTGGGGAAATCTGGTGGGTTCTCGGGCCCTACACCCGACCGGCCCTCGGGTCGAGGGCGTCACGGACCGCGTCGCCGAGCAGGTTGAAGCTCAGCACGACGGCGAAGAGGTAGGTACCGGGGATGAACAGGTATCCCGGCATCACGGTGAAGTAGCGGACTGACTCGGCGAGCATCGCCCCCCACGACGGGGTCGGCGGCAGCAGGCCCACGCCCAGGTAGGACAGCGCCGCCTCGGCCGCGATGAACGTCGGCAGCAGCAGCGTCGCGTACACCAGGATCGGCGCCCACAGGTTGGGCAGGATCTCCTTGAACAGGATCCGCGGGGTGCCTGCGCCCATGGAGACCGCGGACTCGACGAACTCCCGCTCACGCAGGCTGAGCACCTGACCGCGGATGATGCGGGCGAGGTACGGCCAGGCGAACGTGCTCAGGACGAGGATGATGTAGAGCACCCGGGCCACGTTGGGCTCCAGGCCGAAGGTGACCTCCAGCCGCTGGGTCAGGACGCTCGACATGGCCAGCAGGATGAGCAGCAGCGGGAAGGCCAGGATGAGGTCCATCAGGCGGCCGAGCGCGGTGTCCAGCCAGCCCCGCGAGTAGCCGGCGATGATGCCGATCGTGACGCCGATGGTCAGGGTCACGACGGTCCCGGAGAAGGCGATGAGCAGCGAGATGCGGGAGCCGTAGAGCAGCCGGGCGAACAGGTCACGACCGGTGCCGGGCTCCACCCCGAGCGGGTGGTCCAGGCTGATGCCGCCCCACCGGCCGGCGGGCAGGCCGCCCGCGTCGTCGATCACCTTGGGGTTGAACGTCAAGGGATCGACCCCGACGAGCTTGGAGATCAGCGGGGCCAGTGCTGCGATCAGGATCACTATCAGCACCACCGACATGCTCACCATCGCGACCTTGTCGCGGCGGAGGCGCCCCCAGGCGATCTGGGTCAGGGAGCGACCGGCGATCTCGGTCTGCTCGACGCTGGAGCCGGAGGGGGTCTCGACCGCGTGGTCGGATGCAAGCGACATGTAGCGGCGCTTCCTCTCCTCGATCGACGTCTTCGATCCCCGCGGGGGACGTCGCCCGGAGTAGTTCGCTGGCTCGACCCCGGGTGGCCGTCCGGAGCAGGACTCTAGGACATCCCTACCCGAACACCTACGCGGCGAGACTCCTGTTGCACAATCGTGACCGCCCTGAGACAAGCCGTCACACCTGCCCCATCGCCCCTGGTCACGCAGCGTGGCAACCCCCAGCGGGACGTCCTAGTCGCGCTTGCGACGGGCCGTCGCCCGGGCCCGCTCGGTGCCGTCGAGGATCACCTTGCGCATCCGGACGGCTCCCGGCGTGACCTCGACGCACTCGTCCTCGCGGCAGAACTCCAGGGCCTGCTCGAGGGACAGCACCCGGTGCGGGATCAACGGCACCAGGATGTCGCCCGAGGACTGGCGCATGTTGGTGAGCTTCTTCTCCTTGGTCGGGTTGACGTCCATGTCGTCCGACCGGGAGTTCTCGCCGACGATCATGCCCTCGTAGACCTGTGTCCCGGGGCCGACGAACATCGTGCCGCGCTCCTGCAGGTTCGCCAGGGCGAAACCGGTCGTCGCGCCCCGGCGGTCGGCCACCAGGGAGCCGGTCGGCCGGGTCCGCAGCTCGCCGTGCCAGGGCTCGTATCGCTCGTGCACGTGGTGCAGCAGCCCGGTACCGCGGGTCTCGGTGAGGAACTCGGTGCGGAAGCCGATCAGGCCGCGGGCCGGGACGATGTACTCCATCCGGATCCAGCCGGTGCCGTGGTCGACCATCTGCTCCAGCCGGCCCTTGCGCAGCGCCAGCAGCTGGATGAGCACGCCCTGGTAGTCCGAGGGTGCGTCGATCGTCAGCCGCTCCATCGGCTCGTGAAGCTTCCCGTCGACCGTCCGCGTCACGACCTGCGGCTTGCCGACGGTCAGCTCGAAGCCCTCGCGGCGCATGATCTCGACGAGGATCGCCAGCTGCAGCTCGCCCCGGCCCTGAACCTCCCAGGTGTCCGGCCGCTCGGTCGGCAGCACCCGGATCGACACGTTGCCGACGAGCTCGGTGTCCAGCCGGCTCTTCACCAGCCGCGCAGTCATCTTCTTGCCGCTCTCGCCCGCGAGCGGCGCGGTGTTGATGCCCACCGTCATCGAGATGCTCGGCTCGTCGATGGTGATGACAGGCAGCGGACGCGGGTCGTCGACGTCGGCGAGGGTCTCGCCGATGGTGATCTCGGGGATACCCGCGATCGCGATGATGTCGCCGGGCCCGGCCGACTCGGCCGGCACCCGGTCCAGCGCGTCGGTCATCAGCAGCTCGGTGATCTTCACCCGCTCGACGGTCCCGTCCGTGCGGCACCACGCCACGGTCTGGCCCTTGCGGATCTCGCCCTGGTGCACCCGGCACAGCGCCAGGCGGCCCAGGTAGGGCGAGGCGTCCAGGTTGGTGACGTGCGCCTGGAGGGGGGCGCTGTCGTCGTACGCCGGCGCTGGAACGGCGTCGAGGATGGTGCGGAACAGCGGCTCGAGGTCCTTGTCCTCCGGCATCCCGCCGTCCTCCGGCCGGGCCGTCGACGCCCGGCCGGCCTTGGCCGAGCAGTACAGGATCGGGAAGTCCAGCGCTTCGGCCGCAGCGGCGTTGTCATCAAGCAGGTCGAGGAACAGCTCGTAGGTCTCGTCGACCACCTCGGCGATGCGGGCGTCCGGCCGGTCGACCTTGTTCACCACGAGCACCACCGGCAGCTTCGCCTGGAGCGCCTTGCGGAGCACGAACCGGGTCTGCGGCAGCGGACCCTCGCTCGCGTCGACCAGCAGGACGACCCCGTCCACCATCGAGAGCCCGCGCTCGACCTCGCCACCGAAGTCGGCGTGGCCGGGGGTGTCGATGATGTTGATCGTGACGGACCGGCCGTCGAAGGTGTGCTTCACGGCGGTGTTCTTCGCGAGGATCGTGATGCCCTTCTCGCGCTCGAGGTCCATCGAGTCCATCACCCGCTCGTTGACCGACCCCTCCTCCGCCTGGTGGGTCGAGAACGCGCCGCTCTGCCACAGCATGGCGTCGACCAGGGTGGTCTTGCCGTGGTCGACGTGGGCGACGATCGCGACGTTGCGCAGATCGTCTCGGATGGCTGAAGGCATGCGAAAGAGCTCGTTCCGTAGCAGGAGGGGACCTCTGGAGTCTACGGGCGCGGTCGGGGGAGGTCGCACCACACGACCTTGCCGTCCACCGTGGGACGGGCACCCCAGCGCGAGGAGAGCATCGACACGAGCTGCAGTCCCCGGCCACCCTCGTCGGCGTCGTCAACCTTGCGCAGCCGGGGCAGCGGCTGGTCGCCGTCGGTCACGCCGAGGGTGACGATCTCGTCGAGCAGCAGCGCGGTGAGCTCGATCGGGCCGCGGGCGTGCCGCAGCGCGTTGGTCAGCAGCTCGCTCACCAACAGCTCGGCCAGCTCGGCCAGCGGCTCGATGCGCCAGGCGGTGAACCGCTCGCCGACCCAGCCGCGAGCGGCGGAAACCGCCTGCACCCCGCCCTCGAGGCGCCAGGTCGCCACCCGGTCGGCGTCGAGCCCGGCCAGCTCGGCCACCAGGAGAGCGACGTCGTCGTCATGTTCGCCGTCCCGGCCCAGAGCCACCAGCAGGTGGTCGCAGAGAGGGTCCAGGCCGACCGGGCCGCCGGCGAAGGCTTCGGCAAGCCTTCGCAGCCCCTCGTCGATGTCGGCGTCGCGGGACTCGACCAGGCCGTCGGTGTAGAGCAGCAGACGTGAGCCGTCGGCCACCTCGACCGTGATCGACTCGAACGGCACGCCGCCGACGCCCAGCGGCGCGCCCGAGGGCTGCGGCAGCAGCTCGGTCGAGCCGTCGGGCGTGCGCAGCACCGGCGGCGGGTGCCCGGCCGTCGCGTAGGACAGGGACCGGCGAACCGGGTCGAACACCGCGTAGACGCAGGTGGCCAGCTGCACCTCGTCGGTGCCCTGGGCGAGGTCGTCAAGGTGCCGCAGCACGTCCTCGGGCATCGGGTCGAGCACGGCGAGCATCCGGACCGCCGTGCGCAGCTGGCCCATCGCCGCGGCCGCGCGTAGTCCCCGGCCCATCACGTCGCCGATGACGAAGGCCACCCGGCCGCAGGAGAGCGGGATGACGTCGAACCAGTCGCCGCCCACCCCCAGGTCACGGCTGCCCGGCAGGTAGCGGTGCGCGGTGTCGACACCGGTGATGCGTGGCTGGACGCTCGGCAGGAGAGAGCGCTGCAGGGCGACGGCCGTCGCGCGCGCCTCGTCGTACAGCCGGACGTTGTCCAGGGCCAGGGCTGCCCGGGACGCGATCTCCTCGGCCAGGGCGACGTCGGCCGGTGCGTATGTCGAGCCGCCGTCCCGGTCCAGGCCGACCACCCCGAGGACCCGGCCGCGGGCCCGGAGGGGCACGAACAGACGACTCGGTGTCACCTCGGCGCCCTCACCCCGGGCGATCCCGCTGCTCAGGGCAACCGCTGCCGCACCTCCGGGCGGGTAGGCCACCCACTCGTCGCGGCGCAGCATCGCCTCGCGGTCGGAGACGTCGACGCAGGCCACCCGGAAGAGCACCGTGCTGTCGGCCACGGCTCCGCGCTCAGGGTGGAACAGGCTCTCGACCAGGTCGACGTGTGCCCGGTCGGCGAGCACCGGGCACACGCTGCGGGCCAGGCCGCGCGCCACCGCCCGCAGGTCGAGGGTGTCGGACAGGTGCGAGCTGGCCTCGACCAGCAGCCGCAGGCGAGCCTCGGCGGAGACCGCCCGGGCGGGGTCGCCGAGCAGCGTCCACGGGTCAGCGGACTCCGGCGACCACGGGGGGTCTGTCCCGGTTCCGGCCATCCGGGCATCCTCGCGCAGGATCCACTCGGGCGCGAGGGGCGCACGCCATGCCCGGTGTGGCCCACCTCACCCCGGGCCGGTGTCCACCGCTCGGGACGGGGTGACAAACTGACGCACCAGCACCCACCGACGCCTGCCGCGGACACGCGGTCCGGGCGCACTCCTTCGAGCGACCGCGGGACGGCGATGAGCACCAGCACACTGACGGGGCAGGGGCAGCGGGCCAAGATCTCCGCCCGCACGTTGCGCACCGACCGCTGGTGGCTCCCTCCGTTGGTCACCTTCGTCGGGCTCGGCGCCTGGGTCCTCTACGCGACGGTGCGCGTCTTCATGCAGAAGTGGTACTGGGTCGACGACTTCCATTATCTGACGCCGTTCTACTCCCCCTGCATCTCCGAGGGGTGCGTGCCCGAGGCAGCGCACTTCGGCCGGATCCTGCCCGACTGGTGGTTCATCCCGTACGCCGCGGCGACGCTGCCGTTCCTGCTTCTCTTCCGGCTCACCTGCTACTACTACCGCAAGGCCTACTACCGGGCGTTCTGGCTGTCACCGCCCGCCTGCGCCGTCGCCGAGCCGCACAAGACCTACAGCGGTGAGACCCGGTTCCCGCTGATATTCCAGAACGCCCACCGCTACTTCTTCTATGCAGCCGTGGCCATCTCGCTCATCAACACCTACGACGCGATCCTCGCCTTCCACAGCCCCGACGGGTTCGGCTTCGGACTCGGCAACGTCGTCCTGCTGGTGAACGTGGTGATGCTGTGGGCCTACACCGCGTCCTGCCACTCGTGCCGCCACATCGTCGGCGGCCGGCTCAAGCACTTCTCCGCGCATCCGGTGCGCTACCGCACCTGGACCCTGGTCTCCCGGCTCAACGCCAAGCACATGGAGCTGGCCTGGATCACGCTCGGCACGCTGGCCTTCACCGACTTCTACGTGATGGCCGTCGCCGCCGGCTGGATCTCCGACCTCCGGTTCGTCGGCTGACCGACGCACGCCGCCCCCGACGTACGACGAAGGATGTTGAAGCACCGATGACCGAGATCGAGCGCCACAGCTACGACGTCGTGGTGATCGGCGCCGGAGGTGCCGGCCTGCGAGCCGCCATCGAGGCCCGGCTGCAGGGCAAGCGCACGGCCATCGTGTGCAAGTCGCTGTTCGGCAAGGCTCACACCGTGATGGCCGAGGGCGGAGCCGCCGCGGCGCTGGCGAACGTCAACCCGAACGACAACTGGCAGGTCCACTTCCGCGACACGATGCGCGGCGGCAAGTTCCTCAACCACTGGCGGATGGCCGAGCTGCACGCCAAGGAGGCCCCCGACCGGGTCTGGGAGCTGGAGACCTACGGCGCACTGTTCGACCGGACCGAGGACGGCAAGATCAGCCAGCGCAACTTCGGCGGGCACGAGTACCCCCGGCTGGCCCACGTCGGCGACCGCACCGGTCTCGAGATGATCCGCACCCTGCAGCAGAAGATCGTGTCGTTGCAGCAGGACGACCTGCGCGAGCACGGCGACCTGGACGCGATGATCAAGGTGTTCGCCGAGACGACGATCACCGCCCTGCTCAAGGACAGTGCAGCCGGCGAGTCAGGTCGCATTTCTGGAGCCGCCGGCTACACCCGTGAGGACGGCACCTTCGTCGTGTTCGAGGCACCGGCGGTGGTCCTCGCCACCGGCGGCATCGGCAAGTCCTTCAAGGTGACCTCGAACTCCTGGGAGTACACCGGCGACGGCCACGCGCTGGCGATGAAGGCCGGCGCGACGTTGCTGAACATGGAGTTCGTGCAGTTCCACCCGACCGGCATGGTCTGGCCGCCGTCGGTGAAGGGCATCCTGGTCACCGAGTCAGTGCGTGGTGACGGCGGAGTGCTGAAGAACTCCGAGGGCAAGCGCTTCATGTTCGACTACGTCCCCGCGGTCTTCCGCAAGCAGTACGCGGAGACCGAGGAAGAGGCAGACGCCTGGTACGACGACCAGGCCAACAACCGGCGGCCACCAGAGCTGCTGCCCCGCGACGAGGTGGCCCGGGCCATCAACTCCGAGGTGAAGGCCGGCCGCGGCTCTCCCGCCGGTGGCGTCTTCCTGGACATCGCCTCCCGGCTGCCGGCCGACGCGATCCGCAAGAAGCTGCCCTCGATGTACCACCAGTTCAAGGAGCTGGCCGACGTCGACATCACGGCCGAGCCGATGGAGGTCGGCCCCACGTGCCACTACGTGATGGGCGGGGTGGAGGTCGACCCGGACACGGCGGCTGCGGTCGTGCCGGGCCTGTTCGCGGCGGGCGAGGTGGCCGGCGGCATGCACGGCTCGAACCGGCTCGGCGGCAACTCGCTGTCCGACCTGCTGGTCTTCGGACGCCGGGCGGGCATGGGCGCCGCGCAGTACGTCGACGGGCTCGGAGCCGCCCGGCCGGCGGTCACCGACCGCGACGTGGACGATGCCCGCCGGGAGGCCGAGGCGCCGTTCGCCGGCAGCGGCGGCGAGAACCCGTACGCGATCCACGCCGACCTGCAGGAGACCATGAACGACCTCGTCGGCATCATCCGCACCAAGGACGAGGTCGAGCAGGCGCTCGCCAGGCTCGAAGCGCTCAAGGTCCGGGCCGGCAAGATCTCCGTCCGGGGCGACAAGGTGTTCAACCCCGGTTGGCACCTCGCCCTCGACCTGCCCAACATGCTCATCGTCTCGGAGTGCGTCGCGCGGGCCGCGCTGATCCGCGAGGAGTCGCGAGGCGGCCACACCCGCGACGACTTCCCCGCGATGAGCCCCCAGTGGCGCAAGGTGAACCTCGTCTGCCGACCCGACGGCGACGGCGTCGAGGTGACCCAGCAGCCGCTGCCCGTCATGCCGCCCGAGCTGCTGTCCCTGTTCGAGCGGGACGAGCTGAACAAGTACATGACCGACGAAGAGCTGGCGACCCTGCCGGAGGAGAAGGCCTGATGGGTTACAACGCGCGCTTCCGGGTCTGGCGCGGCGACGACGCCGACGGCGAGCTCGAGGACTTCACCGTGGAGGTGAAGGAGGGCGAGGTCATCCTCGACATCATCCACCGACTGCAGGCGACCCAGACCCCGGACCTCGCCGTCCGGTGGAACTGCAAGGCCGGCAAGTGCGGCTCCTGCAGCGCCGAGGTCAACGGCCGGCCGCGGCTGATGTGCATGACCCGGATGAGCACGTTCACCGAGGACGAGGTGATCACGGTGACCCCGCTGCGGGCCTTCCCGGTGATCAAGGACCTCGTGACCGACGTGTCGTTCAACTACCAGAAGGCCCGCGAGGTCCCCGCCTTCGCCCCACCGGCCGACCTCGCTCCCGGCGACTACCGCATGCAGCAGGTCGACGTCGAACGCAGCCAGGAGTTCCGCAAGTGCATCGAGTGCTTCCTCTGCCAGGACACCTGCCACGTCGTGCGTGACCACGAGGAGAACAAGGAGTCCTTCGCCGGCCCCCGGTTCTTCATCCGGCTCGCCGAGCTGGACATGCACCCGCTCGACGCCAAGGACCGCAAGCGCGAGGCCCAGGACTCCCACGGCCTCGGCATGTGCAACATCACCAAGTGCTGCACCGAGGTGTGCCCGGAGCACATCAAGATCACCGATAACGCGATCATCCCGATGAAGGAACGCGTGGTCGACACCAAGTACGACCCTCTGGTGTGGATGGGCGCCAAGATCCCGCGGCGTACGGCGATGGCAGCGGGCCGCAGCCTGTCCTCCGGCGACACGGAGGCGGCCGAGTCGCAGGCACGCGCCCGGCTGCGCGACAAGCCGTCGGACACCGCCGCGCTGCGGACGCTGGCCGAGTCGCTGCGCGCGCGGGGGCGGTTCGCCGATGCGTCGGACGCATCCCGCACCCTGGTGGAGCACATCGGTCGGGGCCGGACGGCCCGGATGGACGCCCTCTCGCTGCACGCCTGGATCCTGCTCTGCGCCGTGGAGGCCGGCCAGCTCCCGCTGGAGCGGATGGAGGACGAGATCGCCGCCGCGGTGCAGCAGGCGCAGCGGCTGGCGAGCACCGGGACGCTGCTCGCCGGCACCCATGCACTGCACCAGCTGGTGCACGGCAGGCTGTCCGAGTCGGTCGGGCATGCCCGTGAGGCCATCGTCTGGGACCGTGACCGGTCGACCCGGGCCGACGACCTGGTCACCCTCGCCGAGGGGCTGGCCGGATTGGGCGAGAGCGAGGAGTCTGCGTCGGCGATGGCCGAGGCACAGCGACTGTGGCCGGACAACCCTCGCCTGGCGGGGGTCCGCGCCAATCTCGAGGAGATGAACGTCCGACGACCTGACCTTCGCCTCCGCTTGACGGTCGCCCGCAGCAACGCCGGGGCCGACGCACTCGCCCCGGGCAGTCGCCAATCGGCTCCTGGGGAGCATGCTGGGAGAGCCGGTTCGGTACCGGCAGGAGAAGGCGGTAGCTGCCATGGGCTCGGATCTGAATGGTTGACCATGCACGCTGGGAACGGATGCTGTTCGATGCCGACCTCGAGCGCGCCGCGCAGCCCGACCGGATATGTGCGCTTTGCGTGAAGATGTTAGGTGTGACGGGGGCGGGGATCTCGATGATGACGGCGGCGGGCAACGGTGGAATCGTCTGCTCGACCGACGACGTCTCGGCCCGGATCGAGGACCTGCAACTGACCCTGGGGGTCGGTCCGTGCATCGACGCGATGGGCCGCGGGGCACCGGTCCTGGTGGGCGACCTGATCGAGCCGGGCGACGTCGCCGTCGCGAGGTGGCCGGCCTTCATGGAGGGCGCTGCCGAGGCGGGAGTTCGCGCCGTGTTCGCCTTTCCGCTGAGGATCGGCGCCATCACTGTCGGCGCGCTGGATCTCTACCGCGACCAACCGGGCGAGCTGGACGGTGACCATCTTCCGGCCGCCCTGCTGGCAGCGGACGCGGCCGCTCTCGCGGTCCTCAACCTCGACTCCCCTCACCCTCCCGGTGCGTGGGACCTGGATGCGCGCACGCTCTACCAGCCACAGGTGCACCAGGCCACCGGCATGGTGCAGGTGCAGCTGGACATCAGCATCGAACATGCGTTCCTGATGCTCCGGGCGCGAGCCTTCGCGGCTGAGCGGCCCCTCATCGATGTCGCGATCGACGTCGTCGATCGTCGGCTACGTTTTTCGCCGGAGGACTCATGAGCAGCAACATGCCGGACGCTCGCCGGGACGTCCGCGCCCGAGAGCAGGCACTGGCCGAGGTCTTCGTCTCCCTCGCCGACACACTGGTCGTCGACTACGACGTCGTCGACCTGTTGGACCAGCTCGTGGCGGCATGCGTCGAACTGCTCGGCGCCACGGCAGCCGGACTGCTGCTGGACGACCAGAAGGGCAACCTTGCGGTCGTCGCATCGTCGAGCGAGGAGACCCGGTTGCTCGAGATCTACCAGCTGCAGAACAACGAAGGACCGTGCCTGGACTGCGTCCGGACCCGCAGCGCGGTGGTCAGCGACGACCTTGCCGCCGACCGCGACCGGTGGCCCGTCTTCGTCCCGGCTGCGCTGGACGCGGGCGTCCGGTCGGTCGTGGCGGTCCCGTTGCGGCTGCGGGAAGAGACGATCGGCGGCCTCAACCTCTTCCACAGCGGCGCTGAGTCGGTCACCGAAGAGGACCAGCGGCTGGCCCAGGCGCTCGCCGACGTCGCGACGATCGGCATCCTCCAGCAGCGCTCGGCGCACCGCAGCTCGATGATGGCAGAGCAGCTCCAGCACGCGCTCAACAGCCGGGTGGCCATCGAGCAGGCGAAGGGTGTGCTGGCCGAGAGGAACGGAATCGGGGTCGAAGCTGCCTTCGACGCACTGCGCCGTCACGCCCGCAACCACAACCTCAAGCTCACCGATGTCGCCCTCGCCGTCGTCCGTGGCGAGATCGCCCCACGGGACGACACCGCGCCGCCGGGCGGCTGACCGCCGCGAGGCCACCCGCTCAGGCGGTGTGGAAGACGAATGATTTGCTCACCCGCCGAACGGGTGAGGACGGGAAACCCCAAGAGCCGATGGACAGCGCCGACGCCCCGGCCGATGCTGGGCAGGCCGGCGAGCCGAGAGGCAGTTGGGGGGCCTGGGGGGTGGCCCTCGACTCGCCGGCAACAGCGACGGCCCGCGTTCTTCCCGGGGGGGATGAGAAGCACGCGGGCCTGGCCCCGTGCGGGTGCGCAACCCGCCGGGGTTGACTCTCAGAATCGCCGTCCGGTCTCCCTCGGTCAAGGGCGATGGACCCCTCAGTCAGTCCGCTCCTGTGAACGTCCTCGACTCCGCGCGGGCCACGAGCTGCCCGCAGCGCTGGCAGCTGGCTGTGCACCCCGGCGCGAAGGCGGTGAAGATCACCCAACCGCTGATGTCCGCACCGCACAGCGCCACGGCCGCGGTGGGCACACCCGCGATCCGCGGGACGGCGTGCTGAACCCCGACCGGCTGCGTCGTCGCGAGCAGGTGCCAGCCGCGCCGCGCCTCCACTGCCGGTGGACCGGGCCTCCCGATGATCGCTGCGATCTGATACATGGCGTCACGCCCTCTGGGGCGACCCCGGCGGGGAGACCCGCGAGCGGCCGGCACCCCAGTGTGCGCCTTCGATCACGAAAGGCTCGACAGCACTCGCAAGTCGTGCCGGGGGCGCGCAGGGCGCGGCTCTACCGCGGACAGTCATGCGGGGCATCGGCTCGTTCACGAGAGCGCTCTGCATCGCCGGGCCCATGGTGCTGCAGGGACAGCAGCGGTAGCTCGAGGACCCGGCCGACCCAGAGCAACTCGTCGCACCAGTGGAGCTGGCAGACGACGACGCCCGCTCCGACTTCGACCCGGACGAGGGCGCGCTGGCGGCCGTTGTCGCGGTACTCCCAGAGCACCGTGCCGGATACCCAGCGGCCATGGTGCTCAAGGCCCACTGCCGCGCCGTGCACCCGTCCTCCAGCTGGCGGCGCCGCGCGGTTCCCTGGCCCCCACGGAGCGGAGCGCGGCGCCTACTCCGGAGCATGTGACGGGGGGCGCAACCTGTCTATAGGCGGATCGGAGGACAACCCGACACTGCTCGCGTGGACGGCGCCACGCACCGTGATGCCTCGGGTCTAGAGCCGTAGGCGGTAGGTCGTTCCCGCCGTGCTCCGTATCAGCAGGGTGTGGGTGTTCCGGGGTCCGTGGCCGCTGAGTCGGACTTCACCGAGTCTGACGATGTCGCGGTCGACGGAGACGCCGTTGCGAACGAGTCGGGCTGCGGCGCCGTCGGACGCCTCGGTCCGGCAGCGCACTGTGAAGCCGTCTGTTTGTCGGGAGAACCGGCACTGCGAGATCGTCGGCGCGGGCACCGACGCCGACGCACCGGCGTACGAGGCGTAGGGCACCAGCCGGACCCGCAGCCGGTTCAACTTCTCCGTGCTCGTGCGGTGGAGAGTGAACCGCCCGGTCGGGCCGACGAGGGCCCGGCCGACGGTGAGCCAGCGCCGGGTGGTCACCGAACGCCCCCGGAGCAGGACGGTGGAGTTCTGCAGCCGTTCGACGCTGGTGAAGGTGCCGGCCGCGATCGTCCCGACCCGGCCGGTGACCCGGCGCGGAAGCGCGGACAGGGTGGCCCGCGGACGGTTCACCCGTAAGGCCGTCGCGACAGGGGAAGGCCCGGAGACCGTGCCTGGGGCTGGGGCTGGGCCGGAAGCTGAGGGGCTCACGACGAAGGTGCGCTGCCGGACGAGTTGGGAGCCGTCGCTGAGCATGGCTGTAGCGGCGGCAGTCCAGGTCCCGGCTCCGAGGGTCAGGGGCAGGCGCCAGCCGCCGGCGAGGTCGACAGTGGCGGCGTAGGTGCGCCCCCCGATGCTGACCTGGACGGCGCTGACCCTCGGCGGCTGGGCCGCGCCCACCACGGGTGGCAGCCCGGCGGGAGATGTCACCTGGAAGCAGGACTCCCCCGACGCCTCGGAGAGGGCCCGCAGGTCACTGGAGGGGCGGCAGCCCACGTCGTTGGCGATAGCGAAGCTGCGCAAGTGCACCCCGGAGGCTGCCAGGGCGTCGATGGTCGACTGGCTCGCGTTCCCGCCGCCGTCGGTGAGCATCATGATGTACTTCGGGCCGCTCGGTGCCGTGCGGAGCGTGCTCAGGGCGGTGGCCACCGCCGGGTCGTACGACGTGCCGGGGACCGGATCGCGCCGCAAGGCGGTCACCGCCGATACCAGCAGGTTCTGACCGCCGGCGGAGGTCGCGCCGGGGGCCACGAAGTTGACGGCCGGGGAGGCCCCAGGCTGGAGGTTTATCGCGGAGGCACCCCCCGCGAAGGTCTCCAGCGACACCAGGGAGGGGGCCGCCGACGACGCAAGGCCCGCGTTCAGGGCCTTGACCGCACCGATCTCGCAGTCGAAGGCATCCCCGACCACGCTGTCACCGTTCTGGTTGTCCCCGGGACCGCCCGGGACACCGTCGGCGTTGCAGTCGAGCCCGGAGGGAGTCTTCGTCGACTGCGAGACGTCGACCAGGTAAAGGACTGTGGTAGTGGCTGGCGACCCGATGCTGACCATGCCGCGGAGCTCCACGGGACCGGCCCTGACCGGGCCGGGGTCCTGGAATGTGAGGGTCGCGGATGCCGCGTGCGCGGCCGGGATGACCGTCCCCATCGAGGCGGTGACCACGACGGAGGCGAAGATGGCAGCAGCCGCCATTGATCGGCGGTGATCGAAAACGCGCATGGATGGCCCCCGTCCCACGCGACAAGCCCCCGGCCCCGCTGGCCGACACCCAAGCCGTCTGTCGCATGCCCAGAATGTGCATCAGCCCGTAGGCCCGCTATCGTCCGAACGGCTGACCCGAGTGCGCCCTCGGTCGTCAACGCCCCCCGCGAGCCCAGCCCGCCTGCGCCGTCACTCGCAGACGACTCCGTCGCCGTCAGCGTCGGTGTACCAGTCGTACTCGGGATCGCTACCCCGGTAGTAGGGGCCGTAGCCGGCGTCGATCGCGGTGTAGCAGAAGTCGAACCTCGGATCGAGTCCACCACCGCCACCGCCGCCGGTCCCGCCGCCGCCCGACCTGCCGCCGGTGGTCGGGATGGCGGGCGGGCCCGGCTTGGACACACGCGGCCAACCACATGTCTTGAGCTGCGCCTGGAGGAACGTGCGCTCGACCCAGTTCACCTTGAGCTGCCACCGCCACTTCACCGCGACCCACGCTTGGCATACAGGCAGGAGTAGGAAGCCCGGGTCGGCATCCAGTCCTGGGGCTCCCGGTCACCCTTGGAGCGGTTGCTCGAGGCGGACACCGCGATCAGCGAGTGCTTGTAGCCAAGGTCGTTGGCGTAGGCCTTGCGCTTGGCCGCCGACCAGCTCCATGCCCCCGACTGCCACGCCTCGTTCAGCGGGATCATGTGGTCGACGTCGAACGAGGACGCGTCCGTGGTCTTGACCCCGTCGTACGCCGACCACCAGGAGCCGCCGTTGAGGCTGCAGCCCGATCCGACTCGGGTCCGATTGGCGGCCTCCTTGATCAGGACCTCGTCGCGGGCGTCACAGCCGTTACCGTCGGCGTCCGCCCAGTGGGAGAACCTCGCACGGTCGTAGCCCGAGGTGTGCTCCGAGCCGCCCGGCAGGTGGTTCACGAGGTACCTCGTCGACATGGACGACCTGGTCCCGGCCGCCGCAGGCGCTGCTCGACCCAACGACTGCACTGGCAGCCAGCAGCGTGAAGGCCACGGAGAACGCCCGCGTGGATCGGGTGCTGAGGATGGTCGACCCCGTCTCTGTGATGCTGACTGACGGTGGGCCTTACGCCTCGCAGGCGACGCCATCCTTGTCGCGGTCGCTGAACGAGTTCAGGTTGTACCGCTTGGTCGAGACATACGGCTTGTACTGAGCGGTGCCCGACCCTCGGTGGTCATGGGCACCGACCTTCTTGATGCCACCTCGATAGGCGTACACCTTGTGCATCGCGGTGCAGTTCTTGAAAGCCTTCACCGGCGCGTACACCGCCTGGGCCGGCTGCGCGGCCATCAGCCCACCGGCCAGCAAGGCCGGCGCGATCAGCGCGACCGTGACACGAGCACGCTTCCTGGTCTCCATGTGGCTCTCCCTCGGGGAGCCCCGTGGCGCCCGCAGCGTATTTCTAACGGTCGGAACGCCTTGATCACCGGCTTATCGGACATGTCGACCCGAACGGCCCAACATCCACCAGCCACCGACCTCGGACTCGGCGCCGACACCATGCGGAAATCGGCTTCACACGTTGAAGCGGAACTCCACGACGTCGCCGTCCTGCATGACGTAGTCCTTGCCCTCGATCCGGACCTTGCCGCGCGACTTCGCGTCGGCCATCGAGCCGGCCTCGACCAGGTCGTCGAACGAGACGACCTCCGCCTTGATGAAGCCACGCTGGAAGTCGGTGTGGATCACACCCGCGGCCTGCGGAGCGGTCGCTCCGACCGGGATCGTCCAGGCCCGCGACTCCTTGGGCCCGGCAGTCAGGTAGGTCTGCAGGCCGAGCGTCCGGAAGCCGACGTGCGCCAGCTGGTCGAGGCCGGACTCCTCCGCGCCGAGGGACTGCAGCAGCTCGAGCGCCTCGTCGTCGGGCAGCTCGGAGAGCTCGGACTCGATCTTCGCGTCCAGGAAGATCGCCTCGGCCGGTGCGACCAGCCCGCGCATCTCGTCCTTGAATGCTTCGTCGCCCAGCTCGTCCTCGTCGACATTGAACACGTAGAGGAACGGCTTGGCGGTCAGCAGGTGCAGCTCGCGAAGGTCGTCGAGGTCGATGCCGGCGGCCGCTGCACCGGCGTACAGCGTCGTCCCGCCCTGCAGCAGCTCCTGGGCGGTGACCACGTCGGCCACGATGGACGTCTTGCTCTTGTCCTTGACGAGCCGCGACTCCTTCTCCAGCCGCGGCAGTGCCTTCTCGATCGTCTGCAGGTCGGCCAGGATCAGCTCGGTGTTGATGGTCTCGATGTCGGACTTCGGCGACACGTCGCCGTCCACGTGCACCACGTTCGGGTCGCGGAAGGCGCGGATGACCTGGCAGATGGCGTCGCTCTCGCGGATGTTGGCGAGGAACTTGTTGCCCAGGCCCTCTCCCTCCGACGCCCCGCGCACGATGCCGGCGATGTCGACGAAAGACACCGTGGCCGGCAGCTGGCGGGCCGAGCCGAAGATGCCGGCCAGCGTGGCCAGTCGCGGGTCAGGCACACCGACCACACCGACGTTCGGCTCGATCGTGGCGAACGGGTAGTTCGCCGCGAGGACGTCGTTCTTGGTCAGGGCGTTGAAGAGGGTCGACTTCCCGACGTTGGGGAGCCCGACGATCCCGATGGTGAGGGTCACGGGCGTCAAGGGTACGGCGGCCGGCGCGCCCGGCCGAATCGTGGCTGCCGGCGGCAGGCTCGACCGTGTGCTAGTCCACCCGCATGGCCACCGCGGCCGGCATCCGTGCCGCTCGCCGGGCCGGGTAGTAGCCGAACACGAGCCCCACGACGAACGAGGTGCCCAGAGCCGTCAGGAGTGACACCGGGCTGATCAGGCTCGGCCAGTCGGCCAAGTTGCTGACGATTCGGGCGCTGCCGACGCCCACGCCGAGACCGATGACGCCGCCGGCAGCGCACAGCGCCAGGGCTTCGATCAGGAACTGGCGCTGGATGTGACCCGGCTCGGCACCCACCGCCTTGCGGATCCCGATCTCCCGGGTCCGTTCGGTGACCGAGACGAGCATGATGTTCATGATCCCGATCCCGCCGACGATAAGGGCGATGGCCCCGAGCCCGAGGGTGAGCGTCTCGAACGTGGACGTCGCGGCCTGCGCCGTCGTGATGATCTCGGTCTGGTCCTCCGTCCCGAAGTCCTCACCGCGACCCGGCAGGATGTGATGCCGCTCGAGCAGCAGCTCGTCGATAGAGTCCATCACCTGCGGGACGAGGGCCGCACTCGTGGTCTGGACCGAGGCCGAGCGCACCAGCTCGCCGCCGAAAAGCACCCGCTTGGCCACCGTCAACGGCACGAAAGCCTGGTTGTCGAGGTTCTCGTCGCCCAGGGTTCCCTTGCGAGCGAACACGCCGACAACCACGAACTCCCGGTCGAGCACCCGCACCGTGCGGCCCACAGCGCTCTGGCCCGGGAACAGCCGTCCGGCCGGCCTCTCGCCGAGGACGATGACCTGTCGGCCGAAGCGCGCGTCGTCGGACGAGAGCAGCCGACCTTGCGCTGGCGCATAGTTGTGCATCCGCTGGTACAGCGAGGTGATGCCGGAGACGACCGGGCTCGCCTGCACCCGACCCGACGAGACCGCCCAGACCCTCGACGTTCTGCCGTGGGGCTACGCCAGTAACGCCCGGCAGCGCGGCGACGGCATCGAGGTCGCCCTGACTGAGGGTCCGGTCGGTCAACGACTCCGTCCCGTCCGGCTGTATCACGAACTCGCCGTCGAGGATGATGATGTTGGGACCTAACCGGTCGAGGTCGTCCTCCACGCCCGCCCGGGCGCCGGCGCTGATCGCCGTCAAAGCCACCAGGGACGCGACTCCGATGACGACCCCCAAGGTGGTCAGCACGCCGCGCAACCAGTTGGTCCGCAACGCCCGCAGGGCGAGTCCGACCTGTTCCCGGGGCTTCATGGCGCTACCGGCTGAGGCCCGGCGACCGTTCGGTGCGCCCCCCGGACGCGGGCTTCCTCGGCATCGATCCGGCCGTCCAGCATGTGCACGATCCGGGTCCCGCGTTCTGCCACCTCGAGCGAGTGCGTGACCGTCACGACAGTGGCACCTGCATCGTGCACCTTGGACAGCAGGTCCAGAACCTCGTCCGCGCTCTGGGAGTCGAGGTTCCCGGTCGGCTCGTCGGCCAGGATCACGTCGGGACCGATGACGATCGCCCGAGCCACCGCGCACCGCTGCTGCTGGCCCCCGGAGAGCTGGCTCGGCAAGTGATCCGCCCGGTCGGCCAGCCCGACCGCGGTCAACGCGGCCATCGCCCGCGCATGCCGCTGCTGCTTGGGCACCCCCATGTACACGAGCGGCAGCTGCACGTTCTCGACCGCCGTGGAGCGACCCAGCAGGTTGAACCCCTGGAACACGAATCCGATCCGTTCCCTGCGAACCCGCGCCGCCTCGCGCTCGTCAAAGCGTGCGACGTCCTGCCCGCTGAGCCAGTACTCACCGGACGTGGGTGGCTCGAGGCAGCCGAGGATCGACAGCAACGTGGTCTTGCCGGAGCCAGACGGACCCATGATGACGAGGAACTCCCCGCGCTCGACGTTCAGATCCACGCCACGCAACGCCTCGACCGGAACCGCGGCCGACTCGAAGCGCTTGCGCAGCGCCGAGGTCCGGATGACCATCACGCCTCATCGGAGGCCGGCAGGACCACCTTCTCGCCCACCCGGAGTCCGGACCGGACCTCGGCGTACGCAGCGCCGACCAGCCCCAGCCGGACCTCGCGCTCCTCGACGTCGCCGGATCCGCGTCCGCACGGAGACCGTCGCCGTTCGTCCCTGCCGGTCCTCGATGGCCTTCAGCGGGAGCCGGACGGCGTCCGCCACGCTCGCGGTGACGACGCGCGCACTGACGCTCATCCCCGGGCGCAGCCCGGTCGGCTCGTCGATCGACATGATGACGGGGAAGGTCACGACGCCGCCGCTGTCCGCCCCCGTGAGTGCCACGTCGATGACCTCGCCGGTGAACTGCTGCCCTCCCAGCGCGTCCGCGCCGATCCGGGTCGCCGCGCCGATCGTCGTGCGGCTCACGTCGAACTCGGTCAAGGCCACGTTGACCACCAGGTTGTCCAGGTCCTGGACCCGGGC
>CAVRTI010000022.1:0-527619 GCA_963723975.1 uncultured Actinomycetota bacterium | reverse complement strand
GCCATCCAGCTCAATCGTGACCCCTGAGCCTCGGTGGATCGAGGCTGAGCCCCGCCTTGGCATGATTGTGGCATGATTGTGGCATGAGTCGCACACGCTTGAGCACCACGGTGGATGCCCACCTCCTCGAAGGCGCCCGGAAGGCGACCGGGAAGATTGACTCCGCACTTGTTGACGAAGCGCTCGCTGCCCTGTTGGCTCGTCACCGCTCCGGCCGAAGTGGACGCCAGCGACGCTGCCTACGACGCGCACCCGCTCGACGAGCCCGACGAATGGGGAGACTTGTCCTCGTTCCGACGGGCGGTCGCGGCGTCGCGACGGACTTCCCCTCGCGAGGGGAGGCGTGGTGGTGCGAGATGGGAGAGATTGGCCGCAGGCCCGTCGTTGTCCTGTCTCGCGACGCAGTCATCCCGCGCCATCGCCGTGCACTCATAGCCCCCTGCATGACCACCATCCGCGGCCTCCCGAGCGAAGTTCTCCTCGAACCCGGCGACGACCCCGTGCCACTTCGCACAGCGGTCAATCTCGACTCGATCGAAAGCGTCTCGATCGCGATCCTTGTCGAATGCCTCGGACGGGTGGCCGAGGCACGGAGACGAGAAATCTGCGCCGCTCTTCTGGTCGCGGTCGATGCTCGGATAGAGCCGCGGCTCTTCACCGATAGCGGATCCCCAACCGGCGACATGAAGGTCAGCCAGTTGGCCACAGGCGCCCGAGAGCAGCCGCGACTTCCCGCCGCAAAAATCGCAGCCTCAAGCGATGAAGTCCCCTTCGGAACGCACTCAGCCGCCGCCGGTCGCCATGCATGACGTGTCGGTGTTCCCATCCGCCACCCCTTGGCGCGACATTGCTCGACCGTTAGCCGATACAGGACGTGCCGCTCGAGTGGGTGGCCGTCCGGCACGCGCGGGCGGTCGAGTTGTTGGCCGGGCCATGGGTCATGGGTTATGCCGAGCTTGTTCATGACCGCCTGCGAGCGGATGTTTGGGATTGCGGTCATCGACACGATCTCGGCGCGTCAGGCGCGCTCGAAGCCGTACCTCACCGCTTCCCTTCGCGGCCTCGGTGGCGTAGCCCTGACCCCAGGCATCCGGCGAGCCTGTAGCCGATCTCGAACGCGGGCGTGAAGGCGGCCTCGAACGTCTGGTGGAGGTGCGGCGAAGCCCATGAACGTGCCCGTGCCAATCTCTTCCACCGCCCACAGCCCGAACCCGCGCTCGACGAAGCCCGCCTCGATCCGGTCGACGAGTGCGCCGCCGTCCTTGCGGGTCATCGGGGAGACGAAGAACTCCATCACCTTGGGGTCTGCGTTCATCCGGGCGAACGCCTTCCGGTCTTCCGGGCCGCCACGTACGCAGCAGCAGCCGATCTGTCCTCAGCACACGAATTGCCTGCCGTACGGGCCGGCAGTCTGCGCAACTGGAAATCCGTGGGCGGCTCCCGCTGTCCCGCGGCACCTACCCACGCTGACCTTGATGTGCGCGCCCCCGATCCAGACACCCATGCGGCCGCGTTATACCGCCGCGAGTGACGCCGACAGAAGGGATGTGGCACCCAACGGGGTGTCGGTAGTGCCAGCTCTCCACTGGCCGGTCATTGCGCGGCGCGGGCGAGATCGCTCGCCCTGGACTGGCAGCCCGACGGACTCAAACGGCTACTAGTTGACTGACGCCAGCCCGTGGCCCAGCCAGGCTATGGGTCAGACGTCCGGCGGGGTGGCCGATAGATCCTTGTTTTGGCTGGCGCCACTCTGTCAACCTCGACCCACCTGCATCGGAGATGGCCGTTGGCGCAGCTGATCCGATGGCAGCTCCTCCCCTTCGTGGCGCAGGCTCGGGAGCCGTCGGTCGAGCGTCCTCGGGATCCACCAGTTGGCGTCGCCGAGCAGGGTCATGGTCGCCGGCACCAGCACCATGCGGACGAGGGTGACGTCGACGAAGATTGCCGTGGCCAGGCCAAGGCCGAACATCTTCGTCGCCGCGTCCTCCCCGAGGACGAAGGCAAGGAACACCGAGATCATGATGAGCGCAGCCGACGTGATGACCCGCCCCGTCGAGGAGATGCCGCGGACGATCGACCTCTTGTTGTCGCCTGTGGCGACGAACTCCTCGCGCACCCGGGACAACAGGAACACCTCGTAGTCCATCGAGAGCCCGAACAGGATCGCGAACATGAACATCGGGATGAAGGAGACGATCGGCACCGTCGACTCGAGTCCGATCAGACCGGCGGCCCAGCCCCACTGGAACACCATGACCATGACGCCGTACGCCGCACCGATGCTGAGCAGGTTGAGGACCACTGCCTTCAGCGGCACCAGCACGGACCGGAAGACGAGCATCAGGAGGACGAACGACATCGTGAGCACCGCGGCGATCAGCACCGGGAGCCGTTCGTTGACGCGCGCACCGACGTCGGCGAAGTTCGCCGTCTGACCACCGACGTGTGCCCGCGCGGGGCTGGTGGCGAGCGCGCTGGGCAGTACTTCCCCCCGCAACCGCTCGACCGTCGCCTGCGTGGCGGCGTCCTGTGGCCCCGTCGTCGGGATGGCGACGATGACAGCGACACCCGCGCCTGCGTGCACCTCCGGGGCACCCACCGAGGCGATCCCCGGGTCGGCCCTGACCGCCGCCACCAGAGGATCGACCACGGTCGGATCCTCGGCGATGTCGACGGCGACCACCACCGGACCGTTGCTGCCCGGACCGAACCCGTGGGCCACCAGGTCGTACGCCCGGCGCTCGGTCCGGCTCTCGGGCAGCGCACCGTCGTCGGGGATGCCGGGACGCAGCGCAACCACCGGCGCGGCGAGAGCGAGCAACAGAACGGTGACGCCCACGGCGTACGGCCAAGGGTTGCGGGTCACGTGCCGGACCCATCGTGACCAACCCGGGTTCACGGAGCCGTCGATACCGCCGTGCGCGGAACGATGCCCGCGCCGGTTGATGTGCGGCCCGGCCAGGCCTAGGAACGCAGGCAGCAGCGTTACCGAGACGGCCACCATGACGAGAACGACGACCGAGACCGCGATGCCACCTGCGGTCATGAACGGGACGCCGGCCACGACCAGCCCGAGGATCGCCACGACGACGATGCCCCCGGCGACCACCACCGGCTTGCCGGCCGTAGCCAGCGCCGAGCCGACCGACTCCGCCACAGGCAGGCCGCGAGCAAGGTAGTCACGGTGCCGGGTGACGATGAACAAGGCGTAGTCGATGCCCACCCCCAGCCCCACCATGGCACCGAGGACCGGCGCCCAGCTCGGGATGTCGATGACGTTGGCGAGAAGTGACATGGAGCTGACACCGACGGTGAGTCCGAGCACCGCGGTGCCGAGCGGGAGAGCCGTGGCGATCAGGGACCCGAAGGCGAGGAAGAGGATGAGCGCAGCAACCAGCAGCCCGATGAGCTCGCCCACGGCGGGCTGCGGCTGCTCGAACGCCCAGTAGAGGTCGCCACCCATCTCGAGCCGCAGTGGGGAACCCGCCTCGGCCTCGGCGCCGAACGCCTTCAGGTTGCTGAGGTCTTGTGCTGAGAGCTCGTCGACGAGCGGGTACTGCAGGCGGATGAGCGCGACGCGCCCGTCTGGCGAAACGACATCCGTCGTCCTGAGGACGTGGGGCAGCGCCGCGGCGTCGCTCTGCAGCGTCGCGAGCGCAGAGCGTGCCTCCGCCGAGTCGAAGAACGTCGCGTCGTCGTCCAACGGGGTCACCACCACCTGAGCGGTCAGACCGGCGTCACTCGCACCGGCAGCGGCCATCAGCTCGCTCGCCTGCTGGGAGTCGAGACCCGGCACCTGCATGGAGTCCTTGAGCCGGTGCCCGAAGGCGCCGGAAGCCCCCACGACGACGACCGCGAGCACCAGCCAGGAGCCGATCACGACCCAGGGGCGACGGGCAGCCAGGTGGCCAAGACGGTATAGAGACTTCGACATCATCGGTCGTCCTCCACGGTCGTTGGCGTCAACGCGACTGCCATGCCCGTCAGCGTGGTGACGCGACGCGGACGGCACATCGGCCGCAGGGCGCCGCTCTTCCCGTTCTTCGGAAGGGTGCGCGTCTGGTCCTTTCGGCCGAAGCGCAGCGGCGGCAGATCCCTAGGCTGGGGTCGTGATCAGCAGCGTGGTCAGGTCTCTGCGAGACGAGCCACGAGCCGCTGCGCCCCCGACGCGAGTCTGGCGGGACTGGGCACTGGTCGCTTTCCTGCTGCTGACCGCCGCACTCGAAGGCATCTTTCGTACCGATGTCCCTTGGCGTCCCGTAGCGCTCGTGCTCGCCGTGGCGCTGGTGTTCCCGCTGCTGTGGCGGCGGACGCACCCACTTGCTGTCGTCGCCGTTGTCTTCGGCGCGGTCATCGTGCTGAACCTCGCCACGCTGATCGACGGTCCGGCCACGCCCGTCGGGCTGTACACGATGATCTACGTAGTACTGCTCCCCTATGCGTTGCTCCGATGGGGGTCCGGTCGCGAGGTCGTCATCGGGTTGCCGATCATCGTGGTCGCCGGCCTGCTGGGGATCGCGAGCGATTACAACGGGTTCGGCGAGGCCGCAGCTGGCTTCGTGTTCCTCATGTTCCCCGCAGTTCTCGGCGCATTGGTCCGGTTCTGGACGACGTCGCGGAGCCGGGAGATCGATCAAGTCAGGCTGCGTGAGCGCGAGCAGCTCGCGCGGGAGCTGCATGACACCGTGGCGCACCACGTCTCGGCCATGGTCGTACGAGCGCAGGCGGGACGTGTGGTGGCGACGTCCGACCCCGGAGCTGCCGTTGATGCGCTGAGGGTGATCGAGGACGAAGGTTCCCGTACCCTCGCCGAGATGCGGACCATGGTAGGCGTCCTGCGTGATCGTGACGATGCCGACCTCACCCCGCAGAACGGCGTTGCCGATATCGGGCGACTCGCACGCAACGCCGACGACGAGCCCCGGGTGCACGTCGGCCTTACCGGCGACCTCGACGAGCTCAGTCCGACGGTCGGGGGAGCGACCTACCGCATCGCCCAGGAATCAGTGACGAACGCGCTGCGGCACGCTCGGAACGCCACCCGGATCGATGTGCAGGTCGTGGGAGATCAGGACGTCGTCCGGCTGACGGTCCGCGACGACGGCGATCAGGTCCATCCGTCCAGCGTCAATGCCGGCTACGGCGTCGTCGGGATGACGGAACGGGCGGCACTCCTCGGCGGGACCTGCGAAGCGGGGCCGGGACCCGACCATGGCTGGGTGGTCCACGCGGTGCTTCCGCGGGCGCGGCCGACCCGATGACCATCCGCGTACTTGTCGCTGACGACCAGGAGCTCGTCCGGACCGGGCTGCGCATGATCCTGGACGCCCAGCCCGACATCCAGGTAGTGGGTGAGGCGAGAAACGGCCGGGAAGCCGTGTCGCTAGCCCGGGAGCTGCGGCCCGATGTGTGCCTGTTCGACATCCGGATGCCCGAGCTCAACGGGCTCGAGGCCACGCGCGCGCTGGCCGGGCCGGCCGTCGAAGATCCGCTCGCCGTGGTGGTCATCACGACGTTCGACCTCGACGAGTACGTCCACGGCGCGCTCAAGGCAGGCGCCCGTGGCTTCCTCCTCAAGGACGCAGGACCTGAGCTGCTCACCCAGGCGGTCCATGCCGCCGCCAACGGTGAAGCACTGATAGCTCCCAGCGTCACAGTCCGCCTGCTGGCTGCGTTCGCCGACCTACGGACAAGTGAGCCGCTGCGCCAGCCGATCGAACCCCTCACCGCGCGGGAGGAGGAGGTCATGGTCACCGTAGCTCGGGGTCTTAGCAACGCCGAGATCGCCAATGAGCTCCACATCAGTCTCAGCACCGTCAAGACCCACCTGGCCAGCCTCATGAACAAGCTCGGCGCGAGGAACCGGGTCGAGATCGCCATGTGGGCCTATGAAACGAACCGCATCAAAGCCTGATGCCTATCGAAAGTGGCGCGAGCACCGCGTCGAGCTCACGGCAGGTCAGCAAGATCATCACGAACCGACCGGCAGGAGACCGGTCCGCCGCGATCCGATGCATTCCGACGATCGCGGCGTACGCGCACACTCGCGTGCGCCTGGATCCACGGCTCGCGCTGTCGGGTTCGGCGCGGCCGCGCGTAAACCGAGGTACCCACCGGGCGTCTGACCCACAGCCTGGCCCGGCCAAGGGTGATGTCAGTGAACAAGTAGCCAGCTATGGCGTTCGCCGGGACGACCGGAACCGGCATCATCCATAGTGCTCGGAGCCGTCAGCGGGCTCCTTGGGTCCGTGGGTCAAAGGAGTGCATTGAGGGAAGCCGAGCCGTCACTGCGACCTTGGGTGGTACCGGAGGAGCATGACCCCGTTTGCGAAGCGGCGCTCGTCAAGGAGTTCAAGGCTGAGTCTGGCGTCGGCCGGGAGGGCGCGCTTGCCGTCGCCCACGGCTACGGGCCAGACGAACAGAGTGCATTCATCGACGAGGCCGGCGGTCAGGGCCTGGGATGCGAGGTCCGCGCCTCCCACGGTGAGATCGCGGCTCGCGTCGGCCTTGAGCTGTTGCACGGCGGCGATGTCGAAGGCGCGTTCTATTCGGGTGTTGGCCGTCGGCGCCGTTGCCAAGGTCGTGGAGTAGACGATCTTGTTGGGCGCTTGCCAGGCGTGCGCGAAATCCGCTGCGAGGGAGGATTGCGCGGCTAGCCCAGGCATGGTCTCCCAGCCGGCCATCGTCTCGTACAGCCGACGCCCGTAAAGGAACGTCCCGACGGTGCCGAGGAGCTCGGTGTACGCCGCGAAGAGGTCGTCGTCCATGGGGCCGAAGTCGAACGCGCCGTGCCGGTCCTCGATGTAGCCGTCGAGGGACATGTTGTTGATGTACGTGAGCATGACCATGTCCTACACCTCGACCCGAATGGCACCGGCGCCGGGAGCCAACGCCTGATGCGCCTCCGTTCGCGGAGGCGACACATTCCTCGTCCCGCTTGTCCTCATGACACTCCTACGGTCGGTCCATTGCCTGCTGGTTGTAGACGCGCCAGCAGCACCCGACTCATCGGAGCAGGGGACATGAACGGTTGGCATTCGCGCACCTGGGGCGCTCGGGCGTGATGGTCAGCCGGATCGGCCTCGGCACCGTGAACTTCGGCTACCTCGTGGACGAGTCGAGCAGCTTCGCGGTGATGGACGCGGCGGTCGCGGCGGGCATCAACCTCTTCGACACCGCCGACGTGTACGGCGGTGCTCAGTAGCCGGACATGAAGATGGGATACGGCCTCGCGGAAGAGACTGTCGGCAAGTGGTTGAAGCGCAGCGGCCACCGCGACGACATCGTGCTGGCCACGAAGGTCTACCAGCCGATGGGACTCGGCCCGAACGACCGCCGACTGTCCGCCTTCCACATCCGGCGAGCCTGCGAGGCGAGCCTGCGACGCCTCCAGACCGACCACATTGACCTCTACCAGATGCACCACGTCGACCGGGCCACGCCGTGGGAGGAGATCCAGGGCGATGGAGCAGCTCGTCCGCGACGGGAAGATCACCTACGTCGGGAGCAGCAACTTCGCCGGCTGGGACATCGCGCTCGCTCAGTCGGCTGCCGCGGCCCGGCACTTCGTCGGCCTGACCTCCGAGCAGAGCCTCTACAACCTGGCCGTGCGGGCAGTCGAGCAGGAACTCGTTCCTGCCCTTCGACACCTGGGCGTCGCCCTCATCCCGTCCAGCCCTCTGCACGCTGGCCTGCTCGCGGGCGCGTTGCAGGCAGGCAGCGACGACCCCCGTGTCGAGACGCACCGTGCTCAACTCGTTGCTTACGAGGCGCTGTGCCGGGACCTCGGTGCGCAGCCTGCGGCTGTGTCCTTGGCCTGGCTTCTCAGGAACCCGGTTGTGGCCTCGACCATCGTCGGAGCCATGACGACCGAGGAACTGCACCTGGACCTCGACGGGCTGTCCGTGCTGCTGGACGACGCAGCCATGGAACGACTCAACGAAATCTGGCCAGGGCCGGGAGAAGCCCCGCAGTCCTACGCCTGGTAGCAAGGGCCCTGAGGATCCCATCCGGCGGCGTTGGCTACAGCCGCCCATGGGTGCCGTTTCGCACTCGCCTCTCAGGTATCGACGGGCACTAGGACGGAGATGAGCGGCTGCTGATTCTCGACGAACGCCCTGTTCAGCCGCCGATAGTGAGGGCGATCTTCCCACCGGCGTGGCGGTTGCGCAGTAGCTCAAGAGCTGCGGGCATCTCGTCCCAGGGCATCTCGTCGGCGAGCTGGGCATCGAGCTTGCCTTCCTCCACCAGCCTGGCGAGGTATGCGAGGTCGCGACCGAAGTCCTGGTCCCCGAAGAAGAGCTCGAAGCCTTGGATCCGGACAAGCGCGTCGTTGTACACGTCGCGAGCATTGAACGTCGTGGAGTCCTCGGAGCTGTTGCCGAACATGACCAGGGTCCCGCGAGGGTCAATCATTGTGACAAGCCTCGCGAGGATGGCACCTCCAACCGACTCCAACACGAGGTCGAACCGCCCCTGGAGGTCTGCCACGTCAGACACGACTTCATCAGCTCCCAGCTGAGCCAGCCCACCAGATCGCGACGAGGCGTTGCTGACCAGTGCCGTCACCTCCGCGCCACTCAGGTGTGCGAGCTGAATGGCGAAGCGGCCGACCCCACCGGAAGCGCCTGTCACGAGGACTCGACGACCAAGAATGGCGGGGCCAAGGCGCAGCGTGCGCAGAGCCGTTAGGCCTGCTGTGGGCAGCGCTGCTCCGTTGGCGAAGGACACGCCATCGGGGAGCTCGGCAATCCAGTCGCGGCGGACTGCAACTTGCTCGGCCCAGGTTCCGCCCTGCCGGATCCCCACCACGCGGGTCCCTTTCCGAAGTCCTCCCTCGTCGTACGCCACCACCCCGGCGAAGTCCCAACCCGGGCGCCAGCCGTCGGCCGCGCTCCCGAGCATCCGCATCTCTCCCCTGTTGATGGAGAAGGCGCGCACCTCGATGAGTACCTCGCCTGACGCGGGCAGCGGCTCAGGAACATCGCGGAAGGAGATCCCGGCGCGGGACGAGCCGTCTGCAACCAGTGCACGCATCCCTGATGACCTCCGGGTCCTCGATCGGTGGCCTCCGAGATCGCAAGACCAGCCACCCCATTCCTGACGATGCTAGAGCCCGCAGTTGAGCAACGTGGTCGCTGGTCGCCGCCGTCGAGATCGCCAGACGCCAGACCCGAACCTGTGTGCCGTTCTGGTTCAGCCGCGACCGCACCGCCTGAATCGATCGGTAGTGCCATTGACCGCGGGTTCGCGTCTGGCGCTGGATCGCTTCCACCGCGGCCCAGCGGACCAGGGTGTCGCCTTCCTTGCTGATGTGCCCGCGGTGCACCGTCTTGTCCGACTCGTAATGCCGCGGGGTCAGCCCGGCCCAGCAGCACAGCGACGCCGCGGTCGGGAACCGGGCGACGTCGCCGATCTCAGCGACGAACACCGCGGCCAGCACCGGCCCGATGCCCTTCACCGTGAGCAGGTTCCGGTAGCCCGGGATGGTGACGCAGCCGGCCGTGCAGCTCGACCTCGATCGCGGCGATCTCATCGGCCAGCACCAGCATCAGCCGGCGCTGCGAGGCCAGCCGGTTCGCGTAGGTGCCCGGCAACGCCAACGCGTCCAGCAGTCCGGTCGCGGTGTCACCGGTCGAGCTCGGTCGCGGACAGCCGGATGTTGTGCTTGGCCAGCAGCGCCCGGATCCCCGCCTTCACCGCGGTGGCCAGCTTCACCAGCTGCCGGCGGTGCCGGACCAGGTTTGAACCCTCTTGCCGCTGACTCCGGCGTGCCGAAGCGGCAGTACCCAGTTGCCGGATGCACGCCGGGCCGAGGTGGCGTTCTCGTGCCTATGGCCGTGCGATGTTCCTCCGCCCATGGCGGCACACTCGGCGCGAACGCAACTCTCACGCCGCGGGTCGGATGCCGGAATGGCGTTCCGCTCATGCCACCGAGTCCGCAGTCGTGTCGATGACAGGGGCGCCTCGCCGGTCGCGCCGAGTTCCAGGCGTCGCTCAGCGCAGCAGAGGGTTCGGGCCGGTCGCGGTCACGAGCCTTTGAGGCAGCCAGTCGTCGACGTGATGGAACCCGTCGTCGAACGGGCCAGCATCGAGCTCGACGGATGCCCTCAATGAAAGTCGATAGAACTTCACGTGGGTGAAATCCTCGAACAAGATGTAGACGGGATCTGGTGTGCTATTCGGGCCCTGAAACTGCTGGCCCGTCAAGACGGGCTTGTGGGCTCCGACGAACGCGTCGAAAGCGTCGCCGACCACGACGCCGAGGTGCTCCAACCCCATCCTGTAGACGCGCTGGTGCACGGGCGGGATGAGCTCGATGAGCGGGACGACCTTGCCGTCGAGGACTTCAAGCGGCTCGACGGGAACGATCAAGGAGATCGGGCGGCCGTTCCATACGTTCTCGCGATTGGCGACCGCATGGCGTTCGAGCAGGTTCCGCACATGCACGTACTGGTCCCACTCCGGCACGCGGACGGCGAGGTGACTGAGCGCGTACGGGCGGATGTCGATGCCCCTGGCCAGCAGGCGGTCCTGCTGCAGCGCGGCGAACGTCCGATAGTCCCCGATGATGTCGCCCATCGGATCGGCCATCGCCGCGCCTCCTCTCGGCCTCCATCGTAGAGCGGGCGGTCGACAGACACATCCGGACGCCGATCGATAGGTGCGCTCTGAATCGCTCGTGGCGTCGGCGGCCAGAACCGAGCGGTAGTGCCAGCTCCGGGCAGTGTTCGCCCTCCCTGCTGCCGGCCACATCTGCCAGGCCCGTGCTCACAGCGGCCAGGACGACGGACCCCGCCCAGGCGGCGAGGGAATGTCCCCACGCCGCCGGGCCAGCTCTGCGGCCGTAAGTGGAGCGCCCCGCAATCCAGGCATCGGCGAGCCCGAGCAGCACTTCCCGACCGCCGCCACGCACCACCGCGGATCGAGGTCCTCGGGGTCGGGGCTCTCAGTGACGACGCCAGCGCCCGCGCGTTTGCGCACGAGCCGGCGCACGCCGGGCGCCCGGCCGATCCGGGTGATCAGACCCACGGGTTCATTGTGCGTCGCACGGACCGCGCACGACCGGCACTCCTCCGTTGCCGCGCTTGGACGAAGCGGGGGGATCGCTGAGTCCGGAACACATTCGTGGCGGTTGTGCCTGGCGCATCGAGCTGCGCGTGCCGATTCACCACATCAGTCACGAATGTGTCCGAGAGTCAGGAACAACCGCTGACGACCAGCGGGCAAGTGCCGCTCCCGAGCACTGCTGGCCGGCCTGCCGCCGACGATGAGCAGGTCGCACCCCCTGTCCGGTGATGCGCGTCGTCGGTCAGCTCGAGCGCGCTCAGCCGGCGTGAGCGGCATCCGGGGCCGCCGCCACCCGTCGTCCGGAGCCTCATGCCTCCCCGGCGCGCACAGGTTCGGCGTCGGCCAGCGCGTCCTTGACCCCCCAGCAGGCCAGCATCGACCGTTCGGCGATCGACATGAGGTGCGCGTCGCTCAGCAGCCGGATGTTCTCTCGGGTTGCGGGCCCATCGCCCCTACCAGTCAGGCATCCGAGCGGCCACACTGCACACATGGAGCGGCACGGCACTCTCGCCCGCGTCCTCGCCGTCACCGCTCTCACGGCTCTGACCGTGGTCACCCTGCTTAGCGGTCCGGTGCCCGCTCGGGTCCGAACGCCGCACTTCATCGACCCGGCGCAGCTGAGCCGCGGGCCGGACCCGCGGGTGGCCCACCTCATCGGCGACACCATCGTCGACGGGCACCGGCGGGTCCCCGCCACCCGCCTCGGCGACCACTGGGGCCTGTGGACGACCGCTCGCGGCTACGTGGTGAACGACTACGTCGAGGCGAGACGGGTGTTTCGCCTGGTGTACGTCAGCCGGTCCGGCGACAAGCGGCTGATCGCTCGCCGCGGCAACCCGGCTGGCGTCGCGGTCTCCCCGAGTCGCCGGCAGATCGCCTGGGGCCAGGGCCGAGCGCCGGTCCGCGTAGCCGACCCCGACACCGGCCGTGTGATCGCCCGCCGGATGTTTCTCGAGTACGCAAACGTGGTGGCCGTCTCCGGGACCCGGGTGCTGCTGACCCTGCAGCCGAAGGAGGCGCCGGCAACCACGTGGTGGTGGGACTACCGGCGGAACGTGCTGTCGCGGTTGTCCGACCAGGGCGCCGTCGGAGCCGACATCAGGCACGACCGGATCGTCCTGAGAACAGGTACCGACGGCCGGTTCTGTAACCGGGTCGCCCCTCTGTCGCAGCCGGACCGGACGCTCTGGTCGAGCTGCCGGACCGGTCCCCGTGCCTGGTCCCCCGACGGCAGGCGGGCTCTCGCCACCTGGACCTACTTCGACGAGCTCGGCACCGACCGCTGGCTGACCGTCCGCGACGGGACGGGCGAGCGGGTGGCCCGGGTGACCGGGCGCCTCGACCCGGACGCCGTGTGGGAGGACGACCGGCACTTCCTCACCATGGCGCAGAGCAACCGCGGGATCGCGGCGGTCATCCGGTGCACGGTGCGTGGCCGCTGCGAACGCGCTAGCCGCCTCTGGGATGTGGGCTGGGACGGGTACCCGCCCTTCTACGTCTCCCCGCCGGTGGTGCTGGCCGACAACCCCTGATGGGGACATGGCGGGTCAGCGTGCGCTCTCCGTCACGGGTCGGAGAGTCAGCCGCTCCTCGAGCCGCACGTCCAGCGCATCGACGGGATCGCGAGGGGTGCCGTTCTGGTGGTCCTGGTTCGTAGACAACGCATGCCGACGCAGCGCGGGCGACCTACGCGGTGGCCGGAACAAGTGCGTAGGCCCGGACGGGCCACGTGCCGACGCCGCTCCACGGCGGAGGTGCGGCGTGCAGCCGGGCACCGCGAGCGGGCAGGGCAGAGAGCCCGGTCAGGTGTTCCAGGATGAGCACCCCAGCTGCGAGCAGCTGGGTGTGCGCCGGGCGGGTCTGGTCCGCCAGGTCGTCGATGTTGACCGAGTCGATGCCGACCAGCGACGGCCGATGCGCCACGAGCCACTCCGTGCCCTCGGTGGTGAGGAACGGCGCGTCCTGTGCGTATGCCTCGCCGCCCCACTTCCGGTCACCGCCCGTGAGCAGCAGCACCGCCGCACCCTCCAGAGCGCCCCTCGCGGTCGCGTCGCCAAGAGCGTCAGCGAGCACGTCAGCGCCGACCCCACGGCCGGTCTGCCGAGCGTCGACGACGAATGCCGACAGGTCCGCGACGGCCTTCAGCGGGACGCTGGCCAGATCATCGCCGTCAGCGAACCGGTGGAACGGGCTGTCGAGGTACGTACCGGTGTTCCCGACCATGGTGACCTGGTCGATCTGGAAGTCGGTGCCGCTGCTCTGCCGATACTGCTCCCGGGTCCGGAACGGCTCCCAGGTCGGGCCAGGCAGACCCGGGTGGGTGAACATTCCGGGCTCGATGCGATGGCTGAGATCGAGCAGCTGCGAAGTCATCCGGTCACCTTCCTCGACGGGCCCGAGTGCGCCAGCGTCACCGGGTGCACGGCCCCGGTCAAGACCCAATCAGAGCCCTGGACACCGAATTCGGGGCCGCCGAGCTACTCGAGGGGCTGCGGCGCCGGCTGGTCGCTGCGCCGCGCGTACGTCACGCCGACGCTCGCGAGGCTGACCGCCGCGAGCGCCACCAGCTCCCGGGTGCCCAGGACCTGGTCGAGCACGATCAGCCCGGCGACGGCAGCGGCCGCCGGCTCCAGGCTCATCAGGACGCCGAACACCCTGGTGGGGATGCTCCGCAGGGCGGTCAGCTCCAGGGCGTACGGGATGATCGAGGACAGCAGGGCGACCCCCGCGCCGACGAGCAGCGCTCGACCGTCGGTCGCCGCCCGGGCCGCGCCCGCGGCGCCGAACGGCAGGGCGAGCAGCGCCGCGACCAGCAGGGCGACCGCCAGACCGTCGACGCCGGGCAGCACCCGGCCGACCCGGGCGCTGGCCAGGATGTAGCCCGCCCAGAACATGCCGGCGAGCAGCGCCAGCGCCAGCCCGGTGATCGGCACCGACTCCCCGCCGTCCAGGCCGAGCAGCACGACCCCGGCGCCGGCGAGCACGGCCCACACCAGGTCCCACACCCGGCGGGTCTGCACCAGCGCCAGCAGCAGCGGACCGACGAACTCCACGGTGACCGCGACGCCGAGCGGCACGTCGCGGATCGCGAGGTAGAACACCAGGTTCATCGCACCCATCGTCAGACCGAGCAGCGACCGCCGCCGTCCACTGCGCGCGGGACCAGCGGCGCACGGCAGGCCGCACCAGCGCGCTGAGCAGCAGACCGGCGATGGCCAGCCGGAGCAGGGTCATCCCGGACGCGCCGGTCACGTCGAACGCGGTCCGCGCCACGGCGCTGCCGGTCTGCACCGAGGCGATCGCCACGAGCACCAGCAGCGGTGCCGGTACGGCGGCAACGGTGCGGGGCCGGTTCACGGCGCGACCCTACGGGCCGTCCCGACGTGCGGACGTCGTCGGCCGCCGGACACCCGGGCCGGGATAGGTTGCCGCGCGAGGAGGTGGCAGCCATGGCCGTGCGTGCGATCCGCGGTGCGACGCAGCTCGACGTCGACGACCGCGACCACCTGCTGTCCTCGGTCGACGAGCTGATCCGCGCGATCCTCGAGCAGAACGCGCTCGCGACCGACGACCTGATCTCGATGCTGTTCACCGCGACCCCGGACCTGCACAGCGAGTTCCCGGCACTCGCCGCGCGGCAGCTCGGCATCGGCGACGTGCCGCTGCTGTGCACCCAGGAGCTGGACATCGCCGGCGCGATGCCCCGCGTCATCCGGGTGATGGTGCACGCCGAGACCGGGCTCAGCAAGGCCGAGGTGCGCCACGTCTACCTGCGCGGTGCGGCGGCGCTGCGCCGGGACCTCGCCCAGTGAGCGCCCCGTGACGCGGGGGGACGACGACGCCCCGCTGGTCCGGACCTGCCTGGTCGTCGGGACCGGTCTGATCGGCACCTCGGTGGCGCTCGCCCTGCGCCGGCACGGCGTCGTCGTGCACCTCGCCGACCGCGACCCGTCGGCCGCCCGGCAGGCGGCGCAGCTCGGGGCCGGCACCCTCGACCCGCCGGCCGAGCAGGTCGACCTGGCCGTGGTCGCGGTCAGCCCGTCGGCGACCGCCGAGGTGGTCAGCGGCCTGCTCGCCGGCAACGTCGCCGCCACCGTGGTCGACACGGCGGCGGTGAAGGACGGCGTCGCTGCGCGAGGTCGCGGCCACCGTCGGGCCGGCCCCGCACTTCGTGGGCACCCACCCGATGGCCGGCGGCGAGCGGTCCGGCCCGGGCGCCGCCCGCGCCGACCTCTTCGAGGGGCGGCCCTGGGCGGTGTCGCTCGGCGGGTGCCGAGCGAGCGCTCGCTGGCCCGGGTCCGGACCGCTGCTGTCGCTGTGCGGGGCCGTCGCGGTCGAGATGGACGCCGCCGACCACGACGCCGCCGTCGCCCTGGTCTCGCACGTGCCGCAGGTCGCCGCCTCGCTGGTCGCCGCCCGGCTGGCCGAGGGCGCGGACGCGGCGCTCGCCCTGACCGGGCAGGGCCTGCGCGACGTCACCCGGGTCGCCGCCTCCGACCCCGACCTCTGGGTCGACATCCTGGTCGCCAACGCCGAGCCGGTGGCCCGCATCCTCACCGAGCTGCGGCAGGACGTCGACGCGGTGGTCGGCGCGCTGCACGAGGTCGCCGAGGACGCCGAGTGGGCCCGGACCTCGCTGCGCGAGGTGCTGGTGCGCGGCAACGCCGGCCGGGCCCGGCTGCCCGGCAAGCACGGCGGCCGCTCCACGGCGTACGCCGTCGTGCCCGTCGTCCTCGCCGACCGCCCAGGTGAGCTGGCCCGGCTGGTCGTCGACGTCGGAGCGGCCGGGGTCAACATCGAGGACATCCGGATCGAGCACTCGCCCGGCCAGCCGGTGGGCCTGGTCGAGCTGGCCGTGGCGCCGGGCGCGGAGACCGGCCTGGCCGCGGCGCTGGAAGGTCTCGGCTGGGTCGTGCACGCCGGAGGCGCGTAGCATCAGGGGGTTCCCCACCCCAGATCCCTTGCCGAGGTACCGCATGCCCCCGTCCAGCCACGACACCGCCGAGACGCCCGCCGGGCGCCGTCTGGTGGTCGCCGTCGACGGGCCATCCGGCTCCGGCAAGTCCAGCGTGTCCCGCGAGGTCGCCCGCCGGCTCGGCCTGCGCTACCTCGACACCGGCGCCATGTACCGCGCCCTCACCTGGTGGGCGCTCGAGCGCGGCGCCGACCCCGGCGACCAGCCCGCGGTCGCCGAGCTGGCCCGCAAGCTGCCGCTGGAGATCGGCACCACGACCGACTCCAGCCAGCTGACGGTCGACGGCCACGACGTCAGCGCCGCGATCCGCGAGCCGCGCATCTCGGCCGCCGTCAGCGCCGTGGCCACCAACCTCGAGGTGCGGGACGAGCTGGTCCGCCGGCAGCGCGAGATCGCCGCCGACGGCGGCATCGTCGTCGAGGGCCGGGACATCACCACGGTCGTGGCGCCGGACGCCGACGTGCGCATCCTGCTGACCGCCACCGAGCAGGCCCGGCTGGCCCGGCGGGCCCTCGAGGTGCACGGCAGCGACGACGACGCCGCCATCGACGCCACCCGCGACCACGTCGTGCGCCGGGACGCGCAGGACTCCACCGTCGCCGACTTCCTCGAGGCCGGTGAGGGCGTCACGGTCGTCGACTCCTCCGACCTGTCCTTCGAGGAGACCGTGGACGCGATCCTCGGCCTCGTGGCGGCACGGCGATGAGCGAGGAGTTCGGCGGCGACGGCACCGAGGGCCTCGGCGAGGACGTCGAGCTCGGCCCGGTCCCGGTCGTCGCGATCGTCGGGCGCCCCAACGTCGGGAAGTCGACCCTGGTCAACCGGATCATCGGCCGCCGCGAGGCCGTCGTCGAGGACGTGCCGGGAGTGACCCGCGACCGGGTGCCCTACGACGCGGCCTGGAACGGCCGGCGCTTCACCGTCGTCGACACCGGCGGCTGGGAGCACGACGCCAAGGGCCTGCAGGCGCAGGTCGCCGCGCAGGCCGAGGTCGCGATCGCCGCTGCCGACGCCGTGGTCTTCGTGGTCGACGCCACGGTCGGGCCGACCGACACCGACGAGGCGGTCGTGCGGGTGCTGCGCCGGGCCGGCAAGCCGGTCATCCTGGTCGCCAACAAGGTCGACAACGCCAAGACCGAGGCGGACGCCGCCGCGCTGTGGTCGCTCGGGCTCGGCGAGCCGTTCCCGGTGTCCGCGCTGCACGGCCGGGGCAGCGGCGACCTGCTCGACGCCGTGCTCGCCGCGCTGCCGGAGACTCCCGAGGAGCGCTTCGACGAGGAGCAGGGCCCGCGCCGGGTCGCGCTGCTCGGCCGGCCCAACGTCGGCAAGTCCTCGCTGCTCAACCAGCTCGCCGGCGAGGACCGCGTCGTCGTCGACTCGGTCGCCGGCACCACCCGCGACCCGGTCGACGAGATGGTCACGCTCGGCGGCCGGGAGTGGCGCTTCGTCGACACCGCGGGCATCCGGCGGCGGGCCAAGCAGGCCAGCGGCACCGACTACTACGCGACCCTGCGCACCCAGTCGGCGCTGGACCGTGCCGAGGTCGCCGTCGTCCTGGTCGACGCCAGCGAGACGCTCTCCGAGCAGGACACCCGCATCATCACGATGGTCGTCGAGTCCGGCCGCGCCCTGGTCATCGCCTACAACAAGTGGGACCTGCTCGACGACGAGCGCCGGTTCTACCTCGAGCGGGAGATCGAGCGGGACCTGGTGCAGGTGCCCTGGGCGCCGCGGGTCAACATCTCGGCCCGCACCGGGCGGCACATGGAGAAGCTGGTCCCGGCGCTGGACACCGCGCTGGCGTCCTGGGAGCACCGGGTCCCGACCGGGCGGCTCAACGCGTTCCTCGGCGAGCTCGTCGCGGCCCACCCGCACCCGGTCCGCGGCGGCAAGCAGCCCCGGATCCTGTTCGCCACCCAGGCCGACACCCGGCCGCCGCGGTTCGTGCTGTTCACCTCGGGCTTCCTCGAGGCGGGCTACCGGCGCTTCGTCGAGCGCCGGCTGCGCGAGGAGTTCGGCTTCGTCGGCACCCCGATCGAGGTCAGCGTGAAGATGCGCGAGAAGCGCGGCCGCTGACCGACCGGGCCGCGGTCAGCGGTTCTCGACCAGGACGACCGAGATGCGGCCGTCGACGAGGGTGTCGAACCCTTCCTGGACGCGGACCCCGCCGAGGACCCTGGAGATCTGACGTGCCTGCGGGCGGCTCTTCGGGGTGAGCCAGTAGACGGTGGTGGTGCTCACGTTGCCGTTGAAGTCGTCGATCCGGCCGATCTTCCAGCCCGCCTCGCGCAGGTCGGCGGCCACCCGCTCGGCGCTGCCGTTGCCGGCCGACTGGTTGAGGACGTCGACCTTGACGACCTTCGGGCCGGCGCTGGCCGTGGTCGCCGGTGCGGTCGTGCTGGCCGGCGGCGTGCTGGACGGTGCCGAGGGACTCGCGACGTCGCCGGTGCCGAGGACTCGGAGGTCGCCGTCGCCGGCCGGGGTGCTGGGATCGGCGCCCGTGTCGTCCGCGGCGACGTCGGGCCCGGTGCCCCGACCGGCCAGCGTGAAGACCACGGCGATCACCGTGGCGACCGCGATGACGGCGAGCAGCTGGGTGCCGAACAGCCGGACCAGCTGACGCACCGGATCCGGCTCGGTCGCGGGATCGGGGCGTCCCGGGGTGGACGAGGTCATTGCCCCATTGTGTCCTGCTCGGCCGGGGTCCTGCTCAGCCGGCGTCCAGACCGGGCACGGTGTCGAGCTGGCTCTCGATCAGCTCGCGGTCCTCGTCGTCGTCCACCCCGGACAGGGTGGCGCGGGCGTCCGCCGCCCAGCGGTCCCGCTCGTCGTCGTGACCCGCCACGGCGTGCGCCCGGGCCAGGCCCTCCTGGGTCGAGGCGAGCAGCCACAGCGGCACCTCGGGGGTGGCCCCGCTCGCCCGCTGGTGGGCGGCGGTGGCGAAGTCGAGGGCGAGGTCGGCGTACCCGAGGTGGCTCGCGACGTGCGCGACCAGCCAGTCGCCGGCGGCGAGGTTCTCGTCGGTGCCGAGGCCCTCCCAGTGCAGCCGGGAGGCCAGCGCGGAGCCGAGCAGCTCGCGGTCGGCCGCGGCGTCGCGGGTCGTCTCGAGCAGCTCCCAGGTGCGGTTGAACAGCCGCACCGCGAGAGCGCGCTGGGCGTCGGGTTCGAGGAGCTCGTCCATGCCGCCAGGATGCCGTACGCCGGGGGCCGCCGTACGGTGGACCTCGTGACGACGCCGCCCGGCCAGCCGACCTCGCCGCGGAGCTCGGCCGCGCGCTCGACGCCGTCGGCTACCTCGCCGACGAGGGCCTCGCGACCGCGGCCTTCCTCGCCCTGACCATGCACCGGCCGCTGTTCTGCGAGGGCGACGCAGGGGTCGGCAAGACCGCCCTCGCCGCCGCGCTCGCGGAGATGCTCGACACCCCGCTGATCCGGCTGCAGTGCTACGAGGGCCTGGACGCCGCGCAGGCGCTCTACGACTGGGACTTCCCCCGCCAGCTGCTGCACCTGCGCGCCGCCGAGGCCGCCGGGACCGTCGACGCCGACCGGCTGGAGAGCGAGCTCTACGACCGCCGGTTCCTGGTCGCCCGGCCGCTGCTGCAGGCGCTGGAGGCGGGCAACGGAGGCGGCCGCGCGGTGCTGCTCGTCGACGAGGTGGACCGGGCCGACGACGAGTTCGAGGCCTTCCTGCTCGAGGTGCTCAGCGACTGGACGATCTCGGTGCCCGAGCTCGGCACCATCCGGGCCGAGGTCCCGCCGGTCGTCGTCGTGACCAGCAACCGCACCCGCGAGGTGCACGACGCCCTCAAGCGGCGCTGCCTCTACCACTGGCTGCCGCACCCCGACGTCGCCCGCGAGGTGGCCATCATCCGGCGCCGGCTGCCGGCGGCCTCCGAGGCGCTGGCCACCGGCGTGGCCCGGGTCGCTGCCCTGGCCCGGGACGAGGACCTGCTCAAGCCGCCCGGCGTCGCCGAGTCGCTGGACTGGACCGAGGCGCTGCTCGCCCTCGGCGCCCGGTCCCTCGGCCCGGCCGAGCTGGACCGCGCCACGGCCAGCCTCGGCGCGTTCGTGAAGTACCGCGAGGACCAGGAGCGGGTCGCCGAGCGGCTCGCCGAGTGGGCGGCGGCCGGGTGACCACGCTCGCTGCCGACCCGGCTCCGGCCGACGCGGTCACCCGCACCTTCGTCGGCTTCGCCCGCGTCCTGCGCGCCGCCGGGGTTCCGGCCAGCCCCGACCGGCTGCACCTGACGGTGGCCGCCGTCGGCCACCTCGACGTGGCCCGCCGGCAGGACGTGTACTGGGCCGGCCGGCTCACGCTGTGCTCCGGCCCGGACGACCTGGACCGCTACGACCGGGCGTTCGCCGCGTACTTCGGCGGCCTGACCGCCCCGCCGCTGCGCAGCGTGCCGCCGGTGCAGGTGCTGCGCCCGGTCGCCGTCCCGGGCACCGAGCGGCCGGCCGGCGAGGGCGCCGACCCGGAGGAGCTGCCCGCCGCGACCGCCAGCGAGCTGGAGGTGCTGCGGCACCGCGACCTGGCACGGCTGACGGCGACCGAGCGTGAGGTCGTACGCCGGCTGATCGCGCTGCTCGACCCGGTCGGGGAGACCCGGGTGTCGCGGCGGCACCGGCCGTCGTACCGCGGCAGCGTCGACCCGGGGCGCACGGTCCGGGCGATGCTGCGCCGTGGCGGCGAGCCGGTGCGGCTGGTGCGCCGGGCCCGCCGGGTCCGGCCCCGGCGGCTGGTGCTGCTCGTCGACGTCAGCGGGTCGATGCAGCCCTACGCCGACCCGTACCTCCGGTTCGCGCACGCGGCGGCGCGTCGGCGTCCCGGCACCGAGGTGTTCACGGTCGGCACCCGGCTGACCCGGGTGACCCGGGAGATGCGCAGCCGCGACCCGTCGACCGCGCTGCTCGCCGTCTCGGCGGCCGTGCCCGACTGGAGCGGCGGCACCCGGCTCGGCGAGCTGGTGAAGGCGTTCCTGGACCGCTGGGGCCAGCGCGGGGTGGCCCGCGGGGCGGTCGTGGTGGTCGCCTCGGACGGCTGGGAGCGCGGCGACGCCGACCCTGCTCGGCAGCCAGATGGCCCGCCTGTCACGGCTGGCGCACCGGGTGGTGTGGGTCAACCCGCACCGCGGCCTGCCGGGGTACGTCCCGATGACCGCCGGCATGCAGGCCGCCCTGCCCTACGTCGACGACTTCGTCGACGGGCACTCGTTCGACGCGCTGTCCCGGCTGGCGGCGCTGCTCTCCGGAGGTGCCCGCCGTGCATGACGTCGTCGACGAGGTGGCCCGGCTGCATGCGACGGGGGAGCGGTTCGCGCTGGCGACCGTCGTGGGCACCTGGCGCAGCGCGCCCCGGCAGCCGGGTGCGGCGATGGTCGTGGCGGCCGACGGCGAGCCGACCGGCAGCGTGAGCGGCGGCTGCGTCGAGGGCGCCGTCTACGAGCTCGCGCAGGAGGTGATGGCCAGCGGCGAGCCGGTTCTGCAGCGGTACGGCGTCAGCGACGACGACGCGTTCGCGGTCGGACTCACCTGCGGCGGGATCATCGACATCTTCGTCGAGCCGGTCGACCCGGCGACCTTCCCCGAGCTGCCGGAGGTGGTGGCGTCGATCCGGGCCCACGAGCCGGTCGCCGTCGCGACCATCGTCGACGGGCCCGGGCAGGTCGGCGCCCACCTGGTGGTGTGGCCGGACCGCGCGAGCGGGTCGCTGGGCACGCAGCGGCTCGACCAGGCGGTCGTCGACGACGTACGCGGCGCGCTGGACCACGGCGCCAACCGGCTGCTGCGCATCGGCCCGGACGGCGAGCGCCGGCAGGACGAGCTGTGCCTGTTCGTCCAGTCGTTCGCGCCGCCGCCCCGGATGCTGGTCTTCGGCGCCATCGACTTCGCCGCCGCGGTGGCCCGGGTCGGCAAGTTCCTCGGCTACCGGGTCACCGTGTGCGACGCCCGGGGGACCTTCGCGACGCCGCGGCGGTTCCCCGAGGCCGACGAGGTGGTCGTCGAGTGGCCGCACCGGTACCTCGCGACCCAGCAGGTCGACGCCCGCACCGTGATCTGCGTGCTGACCCACGACCCGAAGTTCGACGTGCCGCTGCTCGAGGTGGCGCTGCAGACCGACGCCGCCTACATCGGCGCGATGGGCAGCCGGCGCACCCACGACGACCGGCTGGCCCGGCTGCGCGACGAGGGCGTGCCGGAGGAGGCGCTGGCCCGGCTGTCCTCGCCGATCGGGCTGGACATCGGCGCCCGCACGCCCGAGGAGACCGCCGTCTCGATCGCCGCCGAGATCGTGGCCCACCGCTGGGGCGGCACCGGCTCACCGCTGACCCGCACCGACGGCCCCATCCACACCGAGGCGACGACGCGGCCCGAGGGACCGTGAGCGTCGCCGGCCTCGTCCTCGCCGCCGGCGAGGGACGCCGGTTCGGGGGACCGAAGGCGCTGGCCGAGATCGACGGGGAACGGCTGGTCGACCGCGCCGTGCGGGTGCTGCGCGAGGCGGGCCTCGCCACCACGTACGTCGTGCAGGGCGCGGCGCCGCTGGCGGTGCCCGGCGCGGAGATCGTCGACAACCCGGGCTGGGTCGAGGGGATGGGGTCCTCGCTGCGGGCCGGCCTCGCTGCGCTGCAGCCGGACGTCGGTGCTGTCGTCGTGCTGCTCGTCGACCAGCCCGGGCTGACCCCCGCCGCGGTGCGACGGGTGGTGGGCGCCGCCGGTCCGTCGCCCGAGGCCGCCGTCGTCGTCGCGACGTACGACGGCCGCCGCGGCCACCCGGTACTCCTGGGCCGGCGGCACTGGCCGGCGGTGGCCGAGGCTCGCGGTCGGCGACCGGGGGGCGCGCGACTTCCTCGTCAGCCGGGCCGACGACGTCGTCGAGCTGGAGTGCGGTGACGTGGCCGCCCCCGACGACGTCGACACCCCGGCGGACCTGGACCGGCTGCGCCGCTAGAGCGAGACTGGGCGGTCACTGCACGCAGAACTCGTTGCCCTCCGGGTCGGCCATCGTCGTGTGGAACGCACCGGGCTGGTCGACCTTCCACAGCTCCCGGGCGCCGAGCGCGGTCAGCCGCGCCACCTCGGCCTCGATCTGCTCGCGGCCCACGTTGACGTCGAGGTGCATCCGGTTCTTCACCGTCTTCGGCTCCTCGACGACCTGGAACAGCAGCCGGGCCGTGCCGCCGAGCTCGCGGATCGCGTCGTGCTCCGGGTGCCGGATCGCCTCGACCGTCCGCCAGGCCAGCTCGCCGTCGATCTCGACCACGTCGTCCGCGGTGGCCACCCCCTGGTCGAGCAGGGAGCGGATCATCGCGGTGTTGCGCTCGACCACCCAGCCCAGCGCCTGGGCCCAGAACCGGGCCTGGGCGTGCGGGTCGGCGCAGTCGAGGGTCATCTGGACGTTGGTCACGTGAGTCATGCCGACATCCTGCCCGCGCCCTCCGTCAGCCGGCCGGGACGCAGCCGCGGGACCAGGGACATCTGCACGACGGCGACGCCGAGCAGCACGGCGTACGGCGCGGTGAAGCCGTCGGTGGCGTCGTGCACGGCGCCGAAGACGAACGGGCCCAGCGAGGCCGTCGAGTACGACACCAGGAACACCAGGGCCGACAGCCGGGCGGACGCCGCCGGCGGTGGGCGCGTAGTCGACCAGCTTCACCAGGCCGAGCGCGAAGCCGCCGCCCTGGCCGAGGGCCAGCAGCACGATCCAGAGCACCGGGGCCGCCGTCGGAGCCAGCACGAGCCGACCAGTCCGGCGATGTTCAAGGCCGACCGCGGCTGCCACCAGCGGACGCCGGTCGCGCACCCGGTCGGCCAGCGCCGGGCCGGCGACCCCGGTGACCAGCTGCGCGATGCTCCACAACGACAGCAGCAGGCCGGCGTCCCGCGCCGACCAGCCGTGCGACTCGTAGGACGGGGAGATCCAGGCGATCTGGGAGTAGAAGCCCAGCGACTGCATCGCGAGGTAGCCGGCCAGCAGCCAGGTGGTGGTGCTGCGCCAGGGCAGGTCCGGGTGCCTGTTCCGCCCGGCCCGTCGTCCGGGTCGGCCCGGTCGTTCACCCGCCGTACGACGGGCAACCAGGCCGCCAGCCCCACCACGGCGAAGGCGGCCCACACCGCCAGCGCCACCTGCCAGGAGCCGGCCGCGTCCGAGATCGGCACCGAGAAGGCGGAGGCGGCCGCCGCGCCGACCATCATCGCGAGCAGGTAGACACCGGTCATCAGCCCGGACCGGTCGCCGAAGAACTCCTTGACGATGCCGGGCAGGACGGTGCCCGCCAGGGCGATGCCGATGCCGACGAGCAGGGTGCTGAGCAGCAGCACGGGGAGCACCGCACCGCCGAGCCGCAGCAGCTGGCCCGCCAGCAGCAGCACGAGCGCCCAGCCGACCGTCGCCTCCCGGCCGACCCGGTGCGCCAGCCGCTGAGCGACCGGGGCGAACAGGCCCATGCACAGCACCGGCAGCGTGGTGAGCAGCCCGGCGGTGGCGCCGTCGATGCCGAGGTCGGCCTGGATGGTGCGCACCAGCGGCGGCAGGGCGGCCAGCGCGGCCCGCAGGTTCAGCGCGACCAGGAAGATGGTGAGGACCAGCAGCCCCGCCGGGAACGGCCGGACGTCCGTGGCGCGCGGGGTCGACATGTCCTGCCCAGTGTCTCAGCCGGGATGCGGTGGCTCTACGGTGGGCGGGTGCAGGTGGCAGCCCGGACCGAGGTCGGTCACGTCAGGTCGCGCAACGAGGACGCGCTCCTCGTCGCGGGCGAGGAACGGGTGCTCGCCGTCTTCGACGGTCTCGGCGGGCACCCCGCCGGCGACCTCGCGAGCGCGACCGCCGTCGAGAGCATGCGGGCGTCGGTCGCGAAGGCAGCCGCCTCAGCCGACGACCTGGTCGACTCGCTGCACCGCGCCCACGACGCCGTGCGGGCCGCGGCCGACGAGGACCCGGACCGCACCGGGATGGCCACCACGGCCGTGGTCGCCACGGTCGGTGACGGCGTCGTACGGGTGGCGCACGTCGGCGACAGCCGGGCCTACCTGCGCGACCCCGACGGCCGGCTCGAGCAGGTGACCCAGGACCACGGGATGGGCGGCTACATCACCCAGGCGCTCGGGCTGGACCGCGGCGTCGAGCCGGACGTCGCCGAGCTCGAGACGCCGGCCGGCTCCCGGCTGCTGCTGTGCACCGACGGGCTGACCAACATGGTCGACGACACAGGCATCGGCGCGCTGCTCGGCGTCGGTGATGCCCAGGAGGCCTGCGACGGCCTGGTCGAGGCCGCTCTCGACAACGGCGGCATCGACAACGTCACCGTCGTCGTCGCGGTGTTCTGACCTCAGCGGTCAGAGCGGCGGGGCGAGCTCCGCCAGCGCGGCCACCGCAGCCGGGAAGATCTCGGCCGGCGGGTTGACCAGCCCGGCGCCGACCTGGCCGGTGCCGGCGACCTTGCCGGCCATGCCGGTGTTGATGTGCGGCAGGATCCCGGTCCGGGTCACCAGGGTGGCGTCGATGCCGGTCGGTGTGCCGCGGAAGCCGAGCACCGGCACCTGGTACGTCGGGCTCTCGGCCAGCGTGATCTCGTACATCAGCCGGGTCGCCTCGATCGCGTCGGCCACCTCGCCGCCCACGAACTTCACGATCGCCGGCGCCGCGGCCATCGCGAAGCCGCCGATGCCGCCGGTCTCGGTGATGGCCGAGTCGCCGATGTCGGGGTTGGCGTCCTCGGGCCCGAACGCGCCGAGGAACAGCCCCTCCGGGGTGTTCGCCGGGCCGGTGAACCACTGGTCGCCGGTGCCCGAGACCTGGATGCCGAAGTCGGTGCCGTTGCGCGCCATCGCCACCACCAGCGACGAGCCGGGCACGTCGCGGGCCGCGTCGCAGGCGAGCTTGCAGGCCGGCATGCCCAGGTTGAGGAAGAAGTGGTCGTTGCCGCCGACGAAGCGCGCCGCCTCGGCGATGTCCGCGGTCGGCGCGCCGGAGGCGATCAGGTCGGGCAGCAGCTCGCGCAGGAACATCAGGGTCCCGGCGCGGTTGCGGTTGTGCCCCTCGTCGCCCATCTGCAGCATCTGGGTGGCGATGGCCTTCACGTCGACGCGGACCGTGCGACGCGCACCGCCGTCTGCAGCAGCGGCCCCAGCACGTCGGACATCCAGCGCAGCCGCTCGACGACCTCGGGGCCGTAGGCGCCGTAGCGCAGCACCTTGCCCAGCCCCTCGTTGAGCGAGCACCACGCCGTGCCGCCGTGCACCGGGTCGCGCAGCTCGAACATCCACATCGACGGGGTGACCACGCCGGCCATCGGGCCGACCGTGCGGTGGTGGTGGCACGGGTCGAGCGAGACCCCGTCGCCGTCGGGACAGCGCCGCCTCGGCCTCCTCCGGCGACGTCGGCGAGCCCCTCGTAGAGCATCGCCCCGATCAGCGCGCCGCGCAGCGGGCCCGGACGCGCGGTCCCAGCCGATCGGCGGCCCGGCGTGCAGGAACTCGTCGCGGGCCAGGCCCAGCGCCTCGGCAGCCGGGCGACGTCGACCAGCTCGGCGCCGGCGGAGAGCAGCCGCTCGACGGCCGTCGCGTTGGCCGGGGCGTGCCGCGGGTCGGCCAGCACCCGCGCCAGGTGCGCCTCGGTGCCGGCGTCGCCCAGCGGCGGCCGCCAGTCGACCTGGGTCACCGGCACCGCCTGCGCGGCGAGCGCGTCGGAGAACATCTGGGCGCCGACCGCGACGACCCGGGGGGCACCGTCGAGCAGTCTTCATCGGGCGGCCTCCCACGAGGTCGACGGCGTGCCGGGCGGCGGCCGCGTTGGACAGGAAGATCGAGGCGCCGGCCTCGTGCAGCGCCTCGGCCTGCTTCCGCGGGTCCTGCGGGTCGTCGGCGCTCGCGCAGAGCGAGACCACCACGGCGAGCTCGCGGCCGGCGTCGCGCGCGGTCGCCACGGCGGCAGCGATCGCCGGTGCCAGCTCGGCGGCCGGGTCGGGGTGCGCCGCGTGCCCGAGCACGACGTCGAGCAGCAGCACCGTGCACGTCGGGTCGGCGGCCTCGACGGCCAGCCGCTCGATCCGGCTGCGCTGGTCGATCATCGGGTGCGCGCGGCCCTGGGTCAGCGCGTCGTCGCCGAAGTCGACCATCAGGTGCACCGTCGCCGCGCAGGTCGGGGCCGAGCGCCCACTCCGGCCGGAGCGGGATGTTGGAGCGCACCTCGCCGAGCGCCGCGGCGGCGATGACCATCGCCTCGTCGCACAGGGTGCCGCCGGCGAACAGCCCGCGCAGCGCGCCGCCGTGGCCGGCGCGCGGCTGCTCGTCCCAGGACCACGGCTCGGCCCAGGTCCCGCCGACGGCCTGCGACCGCCCGTTGCGCGACGGTCGTCAGGTCGTCCTGGCCCTCGCCGAGCAGCGCGAGCAGCACCGGGGTGGCCAGCGACTCGGCGTACGCCGTGATCTCGCGGGCCACGGCGGGGTCCGGCGGCTTGGAGACCAGCACGACCAGCTCGGTCGCCGGGTCGTCGTCCAGCAGCGCCAGCGCGGCCCGGGTGGAGCGGCCGGCCACCGCCGCGGACAGGTCGCGCCCGCCGACCCCGAGGCAGTGGCTGACGCCGACGGCTCGCGGTGTCCAGCATGCACATCAGCTGCTGGGCGCCGGTGCCGCTGGCCGCGACCAGCCCGACCGGTCCCGGCCGGACGGCGTTGGCGAAGCCCAGCCCGACCCCGCCGACGACCGCGGTGCCGCAGTCCGGCCCCATCACCAGCAGGCCGCGGGCGGCGGCCTCGTCCTTGAGCCGGACCTCCTGCTCGACCGGCACGTTGTCGCTGAACACCAGCACCGACAGCCCGGCACCGAGCGCGTCCATCGCCTCGGTGAACGCGTGCGGGCCGGGCACGGAGACCAGGGCGAGGTCGGCCCCGCCGGTACGCCGGGCCGCCGAGCGCACGGTCCGCGGCGCCGGCTCGCTGCCGCCCAGCCCGTCGCCGCCGGACCCGCCGGCCGACGCCGCGGCCAGCGCCTGCTCCATCGCGGCCACCGCCCGCTCGACCGCGTCGTCGTCGGCGGCCCGGACCGCCACGACCAGGTCGTTGGGCCCCGCGTCCGGCGGGTCGAAGCCCATGCCGCGCAGCAGGTCGAGGTTGAGCTCGGTGCCCATCGCCACCTGGGCGGCCGACACCCCGTCGACCGCGACGACGTCCCGGCTGACCTGCATCAGGGTGACCGAGTCGTGGTAGGCGCCGCGGCGCACCTCGATGACGTCGATGCTGCTGCTCATGCTGCGATCATCCCCGCACGGAGCAGCCCGTGCGCCAGCGCGGTCCCGGAGGTGTCCCCGACGGCCAGCAGCCGGCCCAGCGCCGCGTCGAGGTCGCCGTCCTGGCCGGCGCCGGTCAAGGCGTCGGCGACCGACGTCACCGACGGGGGCGGCGTGACCGGCGGCGGCGTGCCGGAGCAGCGCCGCACTGAGCGCGGTGGTCCGGGTCGGGGCCAGCCGGGCGACCTCCTCGGCCAGCGGGTCACGCAGGTCCGGGCGGTGGTGCAGCCCGACCAGCAGACCGGCCAGCACGTCGTCGCCGGCGGGGGTCAGGCCGGGCCCGAGGCCGAGCAGGTCGCCGACGCCGCCGTCGACCCGGCACGGGCGCCGGGTGTCCGGCGAGCAGGTCGGCCAGCCTCTCGGTGCGGGCCGCGGACCGGCCGGCCCGCGGCGCCCGGGGTGCCCACCACCGGGCCACCCGGACCGTCACCGGGCCGGCCCGCAGAAGGCCTTCGCCGACCTCGGCGTCGTCGTCCCGGCGTACCCCGGCGAACGGGCCGTCGGCGCGGACGGCGGCGAGCCGGACCGCGCAGGGCAGGCCGAGGGCGTCGGAGGTCTCCAGCGCGAGCAGCTCGGAGCCGGCCAGCAGGTAGACGCAGCTCGGGTGCACCCCGAGCACCCGGGCGCTGCGCGGCGGGCCGGACAGGACGTCCCGGAGGGCGGTCGACGCCGCCCCGGCGAGCATGGGCATGACCCGGACGGTAACGCGTCCGCGCGCCGGGCGGACACCTTGTCGGAGGGGCACAACGGGAGCATCCGGATGTTGTGCGAACCAATCATCGCGACCTCCCACCGTTGACCCTCCGTTTACGTCAACCTGTGCACCGGGGTGACGAGGGTCACCGCAACGAGGAGGCCAGTCATGGCGTTCAAGTGGAAGGTCGTGTACGACGGCAAGACCCCGCCACCCGGTGAGGTCGTGCGGCCCGACGAGAGGCTCTCCTGGAGCCGGACCGTCGGGATCGGCGCGCAGCACGTCATCGCGATGTTCGGTGCGACGTTCGTCTTCCCGCTGGTCATGGGGCTGGACCCGAACCTCGCGATCATGATGTCCGGCGTCGCCACCATCCTGTTCCTGCTCATCACCCAGGACCGGGTGCCCAGCTACCTGGGGACGAGCGCCTCCTTCGTCGGCGGTGTGTTCGCGATCCGCGCGGCGCAGGACGCCGACTCGATCGTCACCGGCGCCATCCTGGTGGCCGGTCTGGTGCTCGCCGCTGCCGGCATCGCGATCAGCGTCCTCGGCATGGCGGTCATCCACCGGGTGTTCCCGCCCGTGGTCACCGGCGGCGTGGTCATGCTGATCGGCTTCGGGCTGGCCTTCGTGGTCGCCGACATCTACTGGCAGCAGGACCGCTGGGTCGCGCTGATCACGATGTTCGCGCTGTTCCTGATGACCGTGCTGCTGCGCGGCTTCTGGAGCCGCATCGCGATCCTGCTCGCCCTGGTCTTCGGCTACGCGCTGTCGTGGGTGCTGGACAAGACGGCCGGCGACATCACGTCGTTCAACGCCGGGGCAGGGGAGGTCGACACCCACCCCCGGGTCAACTTCGACAACGTCAAGGACGCCGACTGGATCGGCTTCCCGGACCTCACAGCACCGGACTTCAAGTTCTCCGCGATCCTGCTGGTGCTGCCGGCCGTGATCGCGCTGATCGCCGAGAACACCGGCCACGTCAAGGCCGTCGGCGCGATGACCAAGACCGACCTCGACCCGATGATCGGCCGGGCGATCTTCGCCGACGGTGTCGGCACCGTGGTCGCCACCTCGGTCGGTGGTTCGCCGACCACGACGTACGCCGAGAACATCGGCGTGATGGCCGCGACCCGCATCTACTCCACGGCCGCCTACTACGTCGCCGGTGTGGTCGCCGTCCTGTTCGGCCTGTGCCCGAAGTTCGGTGCCCTCATCGCGGCCACGCCGGGCGGGGTGCTCGGCGGCATCACCGTCGTGCTCTACGGGATGATCGGCCTGCTCGGCGCGAAGATCTGGATCGAGAACCGGGTCGACTTCGCGAACCCGATCAACCTGGTGCCGATCGGCGCGGGCATCATCCTCGCCGTCGGTCCGGTCGCCCACCAGATCAGCGACGACTTCACCCTCGAAGGCATCGCGCTGGGCACGATCGTGCTGCTCGTCGGCTACCACCTGCTGCGCTGGCTGGCGCCGCCGTACCTGAAGGACTCGCTGGACTCGCCGGCGCCGTACGACGACGGCAACAACCGGGAGCCCAGCCCCTAGCCCCCGGTGGCCGACGGCAGGCCCTCGACGACACGTCCGAGAGACGGTCGTCGAGGGCCTCGCCTGTCCCCGTACGCCCCGGTGAGAGAGGATCCGTGAGGTGAAGCCGTCGCCGTTCGCCTGGTCGGCGCCCTCGTCGCTGGACGAGGCGCTGGCTGTGCTCGACCGGGTCGGCAGCGACGGCAAGGTGCTCGCCGGAGGGCAGAGCCTGCTGCCGATGCTCAACATGCGCCTCGCCGCCCCGGCTCACCTGGTCGACATCAACCGGTTGACCGAGCTGGCCACGGTCCGGGTCGAGGCCGGCGCGGTGGTCGTCGGAGCGCTGGCCCGGCACGCGGCGGTCGAGCGCGACGAGGCTGCGCACGGCGTGCAGCCGCTGCTGCGGCACGCGCTGCGGCTGGTGGCGCACCCGGTGATCCGCAACCGGGGCACCACCGTCGGCAGCATCGCGCACGCCGACCCGAGCGGGGAGATGACCGCGGTGCTCGCCCTGACCGGCGGCAGCGTGCAGGTGGCCAGCGCGCACGGTCGACGGGACGTCGCGGCCGACGCCTTCTTCACCGGGCCGCTGGAGTCCGACCTCGTTCCGGGCGAGCTCGCCGTGTCGGTCAGGTTCCCGGCCTTCCCGGCCGGCAGCGGCACGACGTTCGTCGAGGTGGCTCGGCGACACGGCGACTACGCGGTGTGCGGTCTGGCCGCCGTGGTGACCGTGGTGGACGGCATCATCACCTCGGCCCGGACGGCGTACGTGTCGGTCGCCCCGACGCCGCTCGTGCTCGACCTCACCGAGGCGGTGCGCGGCGCGGCGCCGGCGCAGGCCGACTGGTCCGCCGCGGGCGACCTGGCCGGGGAGCAGGCCGACCCCGAGGCGGACATCCACGCGTCCGCCGACTACCGGCGGCACCTGGTGCGGGTGCTGACCGCGCGGGCGCTCGCCGAGGCAGCAGGGAGGGCGGTGGCATGACCGAGGAGCTGCACGACGTACGGCTGACCGTCAACGGCGTGCCCCGGGACGCCCGGGTGCCGGCCCGCCGGCTGCTTTCCGACGTGCTGCGGCACGACCTGCGACTGACCGGCACCCACGTGGGCTGCGAGCACGGCGTCTGCGGTGCCTGCACGGTGCTGCTGGACGGCGAGCCGGTGCGCTCCTGCCTGCTGCTCGCGGTCACCGCCGACGGCCACGAGGTGACCACCGTCGAGGGGCTCGGCACCCCGGAGGACATGCACCCGGTGCAGCAGGCCTTCCGCGAGTGCCACGGGCTGCAGTGCGGGTTCTGCACGCCCGGCTTCCTCACCACCGTGGCCGCGTACGTCGCCGACAACCCGGACCCGACCGAGGCGGAGGCCCGCGAGGCGGTCAGCGGCAACCTGTGCCGGTGCACCGGCTACCAGAACATCGTCGCCTCGGTGCTGCGCGCCGCCGAGATCGCCCGCGAGCGCGGCGGCGAGGTCGACCGATGACGACCAAGCTGTTCGGCGAGCCGGTCCAGCGGGTCGAGGACGCGAAGCTGGTCACCGGTGGGGCGCACTTCCTGGACGACCTCGGCCACGACGCGCTCGCCGCGGCCTTCGTGCGCAGCCCGCACGCGCACGCCCGGATCACCGACATCGACGTCACCGGCGCGCTGGAGGTCGACGGTCTGGTCGCGGTCTACACCTACGACGACCTCGCCGCGGCCGACGAGACCGAGGGCAGCGCGGTGGCCGAGCCGCTGCCGCTGCTCATCCCGCACCCGTCGCTGACCGCGCCGCGCACCGGCTACCCGCTGGCTCGCGACGAGGTCAACCACGTCGGCGAGGCGGTCGTGATGGTGGTGGCCCGCGACCGCTACCTGGCCGAGGACGCCGCCGAGCGGGTCGTCGTCACCTACGACTTCCTGCCACCGGTGGTCGGGGTGGACAACGCACGCCGCGCCGAGCGCACCGTGCACGACGACGTGCCGGACAACGTCGCCGCGCACAACCTGGACGAGGTCGGCGACGTCGACGCCGCGATGGCCGGGGCGCCGCACACCCTGTCGCTGAGCCTCGACATCGAGCGCAGCGCGTCGATGCCGATGGAGGGCAAGGGCGTGCACGCCCGCTGGGACGCCGCCGACGGCTCGATGCGGGTCCACTCGTCGACCCAGACCTCCACCAGCGTCCGGGCTGCCGTCGCCGCGAAGCTCGGCCTGCCGCTGGGCAAGGTCGAGTGCGTCGCGCCGATGGTCGGCGGCGGCTTCGGCGTGAAGATCGTGCACCCCTGGCCGGAGGAGGTGCTGGTGCCCTGGGCCGCCCGGCGGCTGGACGCCGAGGTGAAGTGGGTCGAGGACCGGCGCGAGCACTTCGTGTCCTCGGCGCACGAGCGGGGGCAGCTGCAGGAGGTCACCGTCGGGTTCGACGACGAGGGCCGGATCCTCGCGCTGGACGTGCGGTTCTGGCACGACAACGGCGCCTACACGCCGTACGGCGTCATCGTGCCGATCATCACCTCGACCCAGCTGCTCGGCCCGTACAAGCCGGGCACCTACCGCTGCGAGTGGTGGTCGCTCTACACGAACACCGTGATCGTCACGCCCTACCGCGGGGCCGGCCGGCCGCAGGGCGTGTTCGCGATGGAGCGCACGATGGACGCGATCGCGGACCGGCTGGGCATCGACCGCGCGGAGGTGCGGCTGCGCAACTTCATCACTCCGGACGAGATGCCCTACGACCACCAGCTGACCTTCCAGGACGGCCGGCCGCTGATCTACGACTCGGGCGACTTCCCGGCGTCGCTGCAGAAGCTCAAGGACCTGGTCGGCTGGGACACCGCGCTGGCCGACGCCGAGGCGGCCCGGGCGAGCGGACGCCGGGTCGGGGTCGGGCTCGCCTGCTACGTCGAGGGCACCGGCGTCGGGCCCTACGAGGGCGCGCACGTCGTGGTCGAGACGTCCGGCAAGGTCAAGGTCGCCACCGGGCTGACGACCCAGGGGCAGGGTCACTTCACGTCGTTCGCCCAGATCGCCGCCGACGAGCTCGGCGTGCGGTTCGAGGACGTCGAGGTGGTGACCGGGGACACCCGGCGGTTCGGCTACGCGGTCGGCACCTTCGCCTCGCGCGCGGCGGTCATGAGCGGCAACGCGATCGCACTGGCGTCCCGCTCGGTGCGGGCCAAGGCGCTGCGGATCGCCGGCGACGCGCTGGAGGCCGACCCCGGCGACCTGGAGATCGTCGACGGTGTCGTCCAGGTCAAGGGCTCGCCCGGGGCGGCCATCCCGCTGGCCACGGTCGCGGTGCTGTCGAACCCGCTGCGGTATGCCTTCGACGAGGCGTCCAAGGCGGCGACCCAGTTCGCCTCCGGCGACTCCGCGGGGCCACCGGTGCCCGACGGCGAGGAGCCCGGCCTCGAGGGCACCGGCTACTACTCGCCCACCCAGGCGACCTTCGCCAACGGCATGCACGTGGCGATCGTCGAGACCGACCCGGAGACCGCCGAGATCCACGTGCTGCGCTACTGCGTCGTGCACGACTGCGGGCCGCTGATCAACCCGATGATCGTCGAGGGCCAGGTGCACGGCGGCGTGGCGCAGGGCGTCGGGGGAGCGCTGTACGAGCGGATGGTCTACGACGAGAACGGCCAGCTGCTCAACGCCTCGTTCATGGACTTCCTGATGCCCTACGCGTCCGAGGTGCCGCACATCGAGATCGACCACCTCGAGACGCCGTCGCCGCTGAACCCGCTCGGCATCAAGGGCGCCGGGGAGGCGGGCGTCATCCCGTCCGCGGCGGTGTTCGCCGCCGCCATCGAGGACGCCGAGGGCTTCCCGATCACCAGGATGCCGATCTCACCGAGCGAGCTCTTCGAGCTGCGCCGCCGCCACGTCGCCGGGGAGATCCCGACGCTGCACCGCCGAGATGGGAGCACGAAGTGAAGATCGCCGGTTCGGCCACCCTCAACGCCCCGCGCGACCGGGTCTGGGCCGCGCTCAACGACCCTGCCGTGCTGGTGCGCACCATCCCTGGCTGCCAGCAGCTGGAGGAGGTGTCCAAGGACGCGTACCGGATGACGCTGGTCGCCGGGGTCGCGTCGATCAAGGGCACCTACCAGGGCGACGTCGCCCTCACCGACCAGGAGCAGCCCGGAGCCTTCACCCTGCGGGCGTCCGGCGCCGGCGCACCGGGCACGGTGCAGGCCGACGTCCGGGTCACCCTCGCGGACGCCGGCGGCAGCACGACGCGCCTCGACTACGACGCCGACGCGATCGTCGGCGGCATGATCGGCGGGGTCGGGCAGCGGGTGCTCAGCGGGGTCGCGAAGAAGACGGCGGGGGAGTTCTTCCGCGCCGTCGACGACGTGCTGACCGGCAAGGCGCCGTCGGTGCCGGCGCCGCGCGGCGAGACCGCCCACCCGGTCGCCGTGCCGCCGGGCGCACCCGGCGTCTTCACCGCGCCGCCGCAGCCGGCCGCGGCGGTGGGCTCGGAGTTCCTCAAGGGCGCGGTGTTCGGCGCGGTGGTCGCGCTGGCCGGCGTCCTGGTCGGCGGGCTGGTGACCCGCCGCCGCGGCTGACCTCGCTCGCCCCGGTCTCGCTACTCGACCACCAGCCGCAGGCCGAAGCCGATCAGCACGGTGCCGGTGGCGCGATCCAGCCAGCTGCGCACCGTCGTGTCCCGCAGCCAGCCGGTGATCCGGCCGGCCAGGAACAGCAGCAGCGCGAAGTAGGCCGCGGTCTCGACGACGAAGATCGCGCCGAACGCCAGCGACGCGGCCCCCACCGGCTGGCCGTCCGGCACGAACCCCGGCAGGAAGGTCACGAAGAACACCCCGACCTTCGGGTTGAGCAGGTCGGTGGCCAGCCCGGCACCGAAGCCGCGGCCCCGGCCGCCCGCCGGGAGCTCGGCCGCGGCGTCCGGGACGAGGTCGGGCACGCTGCGGGACCGCAGGGTCTGGACGCCGAGCCACAGCAGGTACCCGGCGCCCGACGACGCGCAGCGCCAGGTAGGCCTCCTCGCTCGCGTGCAGCAGCGCGGCCATCCCGAGCGCCGCGGCGACGACCCAGACCGACAGGCCGCACAGCACGCCGGCCACGGTCAGTGCCGCCCGCCGGCGGCCGCCGCGCACCAGGTTGCGCAGCACGACCAGCGTGTCCGGGCCGGGCAGCAGCACGATCAGGGCGGCTGCGAGGGCGAAGGTCACCGAGGCGGTCAGCATCGGGGCACCCGGGCGGCGGCCAGGTCGTGCGCCGGGCGACCCGCGGCCAGGCCGCGCAGCTCGAACTTGGTGCTCGGCCGCCAGGGCGGCGGCACCGGCTCGAGCAGCGGGTGCCGGGCGAGCACGTCCCGGGTCTGCTGCGCGTAGTGCGGCATGTCGGTCGCCACGTGCAGGACACCGCCGTCGGCCAGCCGGTCGGCGACCAGGCCGGCGAACTCGTCGTCCACCAGGCGCCGCTTGAGGTGTCGTTGCTTGGGCCACGGGTCCGGGAAGAACACCCGCACACCGGCCAGCGTCGCCGTACCGACCATCTCGCGCAGCAGCTGCCGGGCGTCGCCGTCCAGGACCCGGACGTTGGTCAGCCCCCGCGCGACGAGCAGCTTGAGCAGGTTGCCCTGGCCGGGGGTGTGGATGTCGACGGCCAGGACGTCGCGACCGGGGTCGGCGGCGGCCAGCTCGGCGGTGGCCTCGCCCATGCCGAAGCCGATCTCGAGCAGCACCGGCGCCCGCCGGCCGAACAGCGCGGGCAGGTCCAGCGGCAGGTCGTCGACCTGGCGTCCGAGCCGGGGCCAGAGCTGGTCGAGGGCGTCCCGCTGGGTGCTGGTCACCCGGCCGGCCCGGCGCTTGTACGTGCGCACCGGCGGGTGCGGGGCGGCAGGGGTCCGGACGGTCACCGGGTCCATCGTCCCCTATCCCAGGGCCCGGATGCCGTCAGAGACGATGCTGCGCGCGATCGCGGCGCGGCGCGCCCGGTCGGCCCCGGTCAGGGTAACCGGACGGCCCTCCCGGCGCCGGCGGATCTCCTCGATCAGCCAGGACGGCACCTCGAAGCGCTCCAGCCGGGTCAGCGCCTCCCGCTTGGTGATCAGCCGGTCCTCGGTCACGGTGGCCTCGACGCGGGCCAGGTGAGCAGTCCCAGGTCCACGTAGAGGTCCTGCAGCCACAGGTGCGGCTTGCGGACGGCGCCGGTCCAGAAGCCGGTCAGCTCGCTGCGCGCCCCGGCCGCCAGGGTCGCCGGGTCGACCGCAGCGAAGAGCGTGGTCGGTGGCGGCCCGAGCACGGTGATGCCGCCCCGGACCAGCTCGGCCCGCGCGACCACGGTGAACGGCCGCTGGTAGAGCTCGGCGTGCGCCCAGTTCAGCTGCGGCGTGCCGGGTCGTCGTCGAGACCGCCACGAGCAAGGTAGAAGCAGTGCAGCTTCACCGCGGCCGGATCGGCGTCGATCAGCGCCTCGTGCAGCCGGGTCAGGGCTGCCTGCTCATCCGGTCCGGGTGCGGTGGTCAGGACCGCCGCCAGGTCCAGGTCGCTGGTGCCGGGACGGTAGTCGCCCGCCGCGAGCGACCCGCCGACGTACAGCCCGACGACGTCGACGACCGGCTGAAGCGCCCCGGCGAACGAGGCGACCAGCGGTGCCGGCTCGAGCCGGGGGTCGGTCACCGCTGCTCCCGCGGCCGGGACACCAGCCCGGCCGCCGCGGCGTTGGCCGCGCGCCACGGAGGCGACCGGGTCCAGCCCGGCCGCCAGGGCGGCCACGAACGTCCCCAGGTGCACGTCGCCCGCGCCGTTGGTGTCGACGACCCGGTCCACCGGTACGCCGGGCACGGTCACCGGCGGGGACCCCGGCTGGCCGAGCAGCGCGCCCTCGGGCGCCGAGCCGGACCACGACCCCGGCCAGGTCGGGCGCGCGGTCCAGCAGCACTGCCGCGCGGCCCCGGCGTCGGCCGCGCCGGTGGCCAGCCGGGCCTCCCGGTCGTTGAGGCTCAGCCAGGTGGCCCGGGCCAGCACCGCGTCGAGCAGAGCCGGCTCGATGTCGCCGACCAGCGGTCCGGGGTCGAGCACCACGCCCGTGCCCGCCGGCAGGGCAGCGACCCAGCCGGCCACCGCCGGGCCGTGCGGGTAGACCAGGTCGTAGCCCGAGACGTAGACCGCGTCGCCGGCGTCCGGCCGGACACCGGCCAGCAGGCTCGGCGGTCAGCCGCCCCTCGGCGCCGACGGTGGTCGCGAAGGTTCGCTCACCGGTGCCGTCGACCAGCACCACGCAGAAGCCGGTGTCCTGGTCGCGGTCGGCGGCAGCAGGGCCGGCACCCGGTGTGCGGTCGAGGGCGGCCCGCACCAGGTCGCCGAACGGCCCGGTGCCGTGCCCGCCGGCGTACGCGGCCGGCAGCCCGGCAGCGGCGGCGGCCACCAGCGCGTTCAGCCCGCCGCCGACCGCGGTCGCCGACGACTGCGCCAGGACGTCACCGCCGGGCTCCGGCAGCCGGTCGACGTGCAGCACCAGGTCGACGACGATGCTGCCCAGCCCGAGCAGCCGGCGTCACCGGCGTCACGCCGAGCCGGCCGTGCTCGCGCAGCGCCAGCAGGTCCTCGACCACGTGCTCGAGCTGGAGGTCGTTGACCCGGCGGACCTGCTCGACCGCGTCCCCGGGCAGCGCGCCCAGCCCGGTGCAGGCGCCGACCATCGCCCCGGCCATCGCCGCCACGGTGTCGCTGTCCCCGCCCAGCCGGGCCGCGAGCAGAGCGGCCCGCCACGGATCGTCCGGCGCCCGGGACGCGACGGCGAACGCGGCCGGCACGGCCTCCTGGGTGGCGACGCCGGTGCCCACCAGCCCGTCGACCAGGTCGAGCAGGGCGTCGTCGTCGGCGTCCCGCACCAGGTCGACCGCCCACGCGATCCGCCGGGCGACGTCCGCTCCGGGGACGTACGAGCCGTGCCTGCGCTCCCTCCGCGGCGGCCTCGACGCCCAGGCTCGCCGCCTCGGCCCAGCCGGCCCCGCCGACCCCGGCACTGACCACCGCGGCCACCGCGGCGGCGCCGGCGTTCGCGACGGTCGTGTCGTGGGTCAGGCGGTCGAGGTCGGCGACCGCCGCGCACAAGGCCGCGAGCGGCTGCGGCGGCATCGCGATGCCCAGCGGCGCCACCCGCATCGCCGCGCCGTTGGTGTCGCCCCACCGCCCGGTGCTGCCGCGGGGGGCGCCGTCGGCGACCAGGCGCAGCGCCCGCAGCGTGGAGGGCCCCAGCAGGTCCGCCGAGCCGGCGGCCTCCATCCGCTGCTGCCAGTCCAGCAACCGCGTGGCGAGCGCGTCCGGGTCGACCCGGCCGTCTCCCTCGACCAGGCAGCGCGCGACGATCAGCGCCTGGTCGGTGTCGTCGGTGGTGTGCCCGGCGGGCAGGCCCGCGCTGAGCTCGTTCTCGGCCGGGCCGTCCCGGAAGCCGTCCAGCGTCCCGAACAGCCGCGTCACGGCGGCCCGGGGCAGGGCCTGGGTCGGCATCCCGAGCGCGTCGCCGACCGCCAGGCCGTAGAGCGCTCCCAGGGCGCGGTCTCGGGCAGTCATGGCACCGGCGACGCTACCGTGGGCGGCAGGAGGTCCTCATGAAGGCGTTCACCGTCGCTGCCGTCCAGATCGCGCCGCTGCCGGGCCCGCTCACCGCCGAGTCGATCAAGGGCAACCTGGCCAAGGCCGCCGACTGGGTCACCCGCGCCGTCGAGGCGACCGGTGCCGAGCTGGTCGTCCTGCCCGAGTCGGTCACCACCGGCTTCACGCCGGGCACCGGCCCGGAGCAGCTGTGGGACCTGGTGTCCGAGGTGCCCGGCCCGGTGGTCGAGCCGCTGCAGGAGACCGCCCGCCGGCTGGGTGTGCACCTGGTCGTCGGCACCTACGAGCGCGGCGCCGAGCGCGGCGTCGTGCACAACGCCTCGGTGCTGCTCGGCCGCGACGGCTCGGTGGCGGGCGTCTACCGCAAGACGCACCCGTTCTGCACCGAGATGCGCTCCAGCGGCGGCTGGGTGACGCCCGGCGACGAGGTCAGCGTCGTCGAGACCGACCTCGGCCGGATCGGGCAGATCATCTGCTTCGACGGCGACTACCCGGAGCTGTCCCGGATCACCGCGGTCCGCGGCGCCGAGGTCATCGTCCGGCCCTCCGCGCTGCTCCGCTCCGCAGACATCTGGGAGCTCACCAACCGGGCCCGCGCCTACGACAACCACGTCTACCTGGTGGGGGCCAACGCCACCGGCATCGACCCCGGCGGAGTCATCTACTTCGGCAACTCGATGGTCGTCACCCCGGTCGCGGAGGTGGTCGCGCGGGCCAGCAGCCACGAGTGCTGGGTGAGCGCGCGTCTCGACCCGGCCACCGCGATGTCCGGGCTGACCCCCGGCTCCAGCGTGCCGCAGGTCTTCGACCACCTCGCCGACCGCAACCTGGACCTGGTACGCCGGTACGCCGACGACCTGGTCCGGCCGGCGTCCACCTCGTTCCCGCACGCGGCCCCGAACGGCGAGCCGGTCGACTGACGACGACCCCGCCGGGCGGGCACGGTTGAATGACGCCATGACGGCGCGCATCCGGATCGGTATCGACACCGGTGGCACGTTCACCGACGTCGTCGCGCTGGACGAGGCGACCGGCGAGCTGGTGACCACCAAGACCCCCTCCACGCCGTCGAACCCGGCCGACGGGTTCATGGCCGGGATCCGCAAGGTGCTCGACCTGATGGGGCGCGACGGCGCCGACGTGGCAGCCGTCAGCCACGGCACCACTGTCGCCACCAACCAGCTCCTCGAGGGCAAGGTCGGCGACCTCGGGTTCATCACCACCGAGGGCTACGAGTTCCTGCTCGAGATCGCCCGCCAGTCGGTGCCCGACGGCTACGGCAACTCCTACTTCTGGGTGAAGCCGCCGCGGATCGTGCCGGTGCACCGGGTGCGCACCGTCGGCGGCCGGCTGGACTTCCAGGGCACCGAGGTCCGGCCGTTCGACGAAGCCCAGGCGGTCGCTGCGGCCCGGTGGTTCAGGGACGCCGGCATCGACACCATCGGCGTCTGCTTCCTGCACTCCTACGCCGACCCGGCTCACGAGCTGGCGATGCGCGAGGTGCTGCGCCGCGAGCACCCGGACGCGGTCGTCTCGATCTCCAGCGAGGTGCTGCGGGAGTACCGCGAGTACGAGCGGGCGGTGACCACGCTGGTCGACGCAGCGGTGAAGCCGAAGATGGCGTCCTACGTCGCGAACATCACCGGCAGACTGAAGGAGGTCGCCGGTTCATCCAGCAGACCTGTGCCGTTCTACGTGATGAAGTCCAACGGCGGCGTGCTGTCGGCCGAGGAGGTCGTGCACCAGCCGATCACCACGGTGCTGTCCGGCCCGGCGGCCGGCGCGCTCGGGGCGGCGTTGGTCGCCCGGGAGGCGGGATTCGACCGGCTGCTCACCTGCGACGGCGGCGGCACCTCGACCGACGTGTCGGTGGTGCTCGACGGCGAGCCGACCCTGACCACCGAGGGAACCGTCGGCCAGTACCCCAGCAAGATCCCCATGATCGACGTGGTCACGGTGGGCGCCGGCGGCGGCTCGGTGGCGTGGACCTCGCCGGAGGGCGCGCTGAAGGTCGGGCCGCGCTCGGCCGGTGCCGACCCCGGCCCGCTCTGCTACGGCCGTGGCGGCACCGAGCCCACGGTCACCGACGCGCACGTCGTGCTGGGTCGCATCCCGCCGCACCTGCTCGGCGGCGAGATCCCGTTGGACGTCGAGGCGGCCCGGGCCGGGCTGCAGGCCCTCGCCGACCGGCTCGGCCTGACGGTGGAGCGGGCGGCCACCGGGATCCTGGAGATCTCGGCCTGGAACCAGGCCAACGCACTGCGCGAGGTCACGGTCAAGCGCGGCGTGGACGTGCGTGAGTTCACCCTGGCGACCTTCGGCGGCTCCGGCTCGCTGCTGCTCTGCCGGCTGGCCGACGTGCTCGGGCTGGCCGGCGTGCTGGTGCCGCGCGACCCGGGCAACCTGTCGGCGTTCGGCCTGCTCACCGTCGACGTCCGCAACGACTACGTCCGGACGGCGGTCAGCCGGCACTCCGAGCTGGACCGCGACCTGGTCGGCCGGGGTGCTCGACGAGCTGCAGGAGCAGGCCGCGGCCGCGCTGGACCGTGAGGGCTTCGCCCGGGCCGCGCACCGCTACCTGCGTTCGGCCGACCTGCGCTACGCCGGCCAGGCGTTCGAGGTCCGGGTGCCCACCCCCGAGGGCAAGGTCGACGACGCCTTCGTCGCCGCGGTGGCCGACGCCTTCCACGACGCGCACGAGCAGCTCTACGGCTACGCGTTCCGCGACGACCCGCGGCAGCCGGTCGAGTGGGTGAACCTGCGGGTCACCGGCGTCGGTCCGATCGAGCGGCCACGGCTGCGCGAGCTCACGCCGCAGGAGGGGGGGCCGGAGCGTGCGCGCACCGGCGTACGTCCGGTGTTCTTCGACGACTGGGTCGACACCCCCGTCTACTGGCGCGCCGACCTGGCGCCCGACGACGAGGTCACCGGGCCGGCGATCGTCGAGGAGTTCGGCTCGACCGTGCCTCTGCACCCCGGCTTCGAGGCGACCGTCGACCGGTTCGGCAACCTGCTGGTGAGGAAGTCGTCATGACCGTCGACCCGATCGTGCTCGAGATCGTCCAGGGGTCCCTGGCGGCGATCGAGAAGGAGGTCGAGACGGCGATCGGACGCACCGCGCGGTCGCCGATGATCCGCGACGCGCACGACTTCCGGGCCGGCATCCACGACCGGAAGCTGCGCAAGCTCACCGGCCGGTCGTACTCCGCGCTGGTGCACCCGGTCGCGCGCGACTTCCCGCTGGAGACGATGCGCCCCGGCGACGTGTTCTTCCACAACGACGTCTACCTGTCCGAGGGCGGCATCGGTCACCTGCCGGACCTCTGCGTCACCGTGCCGGTCTTCGTCGAGAACACCGCCGGTGACTCCGAGGTCGTGGCCTTCGTGCAGGCGTTCGGCCACCACGACGACATCGGCGGAGCGGTGCCCGGCTCGATGCCGTCCAAGGCGACCTCGGTCTTCGAGGAGGGCCTGATGGTCCCGCCGATCAAGCTGTGGGACCAGGGCGTGCCCAACGCTGCCGCGCTGCGGATCATGACCCGCAACTCCCGGATGCCCGACTCGCTGGCCGCCGACCTCGACGCCGAGTGCTCGGCCTGCCTGATGGGCTCCCGGCGGCTGTCCGAGCTGTTCACCCGCTACGGCCGGGAGACCGTCGAGGCGTGCTTCGACGCCCTGATCGACAAGACGACCGAGACCTACCGGCGGGAGATCCTGTCGCAGATCCCGGACGGCAGCTACGTGTGGGAGGACTACGCGGAGCACGACGGCGTCGACGAGCCGCGGCTGCATGCGCAGCGGATCACCCTGACCATGGACTCGACCCGCGAGGTCCCGCTGGTGCTGGACTTCACCGGCACCTCGCCGCAGGCCAAGGGGCCGATCAACCACTGCGGCGACTACGCCGACGGCAACTTCCTGAAGAAGTGGCTGGCGCCGATCCTGCGCAACCTCGCGGAGACGCCGGAGCGGATGGCCGAGCTCGACGTCAACGAGGGCATCGTGCCGCTGATCGAGATGCGGTTCCCGCCGCCGGGCACGCTGCTGACCCCGGTGTTCCCGGCGCCCACCAACGCGCGCACCTTCGTGATCCTGCGGCTGCTCGGCGTCCTGGCCGGGGTGCTGGCGAAGGCGGTGGACGGCAGGATGCCGGCCGACCAGGAGACCATCCGCTACACCGGCGTCTACGGCACCGACCGCGAGGGCGAGCCGTACCTGATGCGCGAGGTGCTCGGCGGCGGCTCCGGCGGCCGCTACTACGCCGACGGCGAGGACACCATCCACGTCGTTCCCGACTCGCGGAACCTGCCGACCGAGTTCACCGAGTCGCGCTTCCCGTTCCTCGTCGAGCGGCTCGGGCTGGCAGTCGACTCCGGCGGTGCGGGTCGCTACCGGGGCGGGCTGGGCTACGAGAAGCACATCCGGATGCTGAGCGACGCGCACTTCATGTCGATCGCCGACCGGTCGATCCTGGCCTGCTGGGGGGTCAAGGGCGGCCGGGCCGGCCAGCCGTTCCAGGTGACCGTCGACCCGGGTGGCCCGGGGGAACGCGAGGTCGACGCCCTGGCCGACGCCGAGCCGGTGCGCGCCGGGGAGGTCATCAGGATCCGCACGACGGGGGGCGGCGGCTGGGGCGACCCGCTGGACCGCGAGGTTGCCGAGGTCGTCCGTGACGTGGAGTGGGGCAAGGTCAGCGTCGAGGGAGCGGGCCGCGACTACGGCGTGGTCCTGACCTACGACGGCACCCTGGCGACGGTCGACTCCTCGGCCACCGAGGAGCTGCGCAGCGGGCTGCGCGACCGGCGTACGGGGGAGCAGCCCTTCTTCGACCGCGGGCCTGGCTACGCCCGGCTGGCCGGCGGTGCGACGCACGCGGACGTCGACCTGCTGTGACGGCTGCAGGGGCTCCGCCCGCGACCGATGAGTTTCGGACCGGGGGGGGTCCCTTCTGTCGGGCCGGACGAGTAGCGTCGCGGCCAAGCGGCTGCAGGAAGGGATCAGCGCATGGGTGGCACACGTGTCCTCGTCGGGACCCGCAAGGGTGCCTTCGTCCTCACCTCGGACGAGGGGCGCAAGGACTGGAAGGTCGACGGCCCGCACTTCCCGGGCATGGAGATCTACCATCTCAAGGCGTCCACGCTGAACCCCGACCGGATCTACGCCTCGCAGTCCAGCGGGTGGTTCGGCCAGGTGATCCACCGCTCCGACGACGGCGGGTCGACCTGGGAGACGGTCGGCAACGACTTCAGCTACGACGGCGTCCCCGGCCAGCACCAGTGGTACGACGGCTCGCTGCGCGACTGGGCGTTCACCCGGGTCTGGCACCTCGAGCCGAGCCTGCACGACGCGGACACGGTCTACGCCGGCGTCGAGGACGCCGCGCTGTTCAAGTCGACCGACGCCGGCACGTCGTGGACCGAGCTCTCCGGCCTGCGCAAGCACGACACCGGCCCCCAGTGGCAGCCCGGCGCCGGCGGCATGTGCCTGCACACGATCCTCCAGCACCCGAGCGACCCGGACCGGCTCTACGTCGCCATCTCGGCGGCCGGCGCGTTCCGCACCACTGACGGCGGCCAGACCTGGCAGCCGATCAACAAGGGCCTGCGCTCCGGCGAGATCCCCGACCAGGACTCCGAGGTCGGGCACTGCGTGCACCGCATCGACATGCACCCGAGCAACCCCGACGTCCTCTACATGCAGAAGCACTGGGACGTCATGCGCAGCAAGGACGGCGGTGACTCCTGGCAGGAGGTCAGCGGCAATCTGCCCAGCGACTTCGGCTTCCCGATCACCGTGCACGCGCACGAGGCCGAGACCATCTATGTCGTCCCGATCCTCAGCGACTCCTACCACTACCCGCCCGACGGCAGGCTGCGGGTCTACCGGAGCCGCACCGGCGGCGACGAGTGGGAGGCGCTGACCGAGGGCCTGCCGCAGGCCGACTGCTACGTCAACGTGCTCCGCGACGCGATGGCCGTCGACCAGCACGAGTCCTGCGGTGTCTACTTCGGCACCACAGGTGGCCAGGTCTACGCGTCCAACGACTCCGGCGACTCGTGGGCCCCGATCGTCCGTGACCTGCCGGCGGTGCTGTCCGTCGAGGTCCAGACGCTGCGGTGAGGGCGGGAACATGAGCGACTCCGTGCGGGTCGTCCTGCCGGCCCACCTACGGGCGATGGCGAAGGTCCAGGGCGAGGTCCTCGTTGACGTCGAGGGGACGGTCACCCAGCGGTCGGTTCTCGACGCCCTGGAGGCTGACTTCCCGATGCTGCTGGGCACCATCCGCGACCGGACGACGGCCAAGCGGCGTGCCTTCGTGCGCTTCTACGCCTGCGAGGAGGACCTGTCCCACGAGGAGCCGGACGCTCCGTTGCCGGAGCGGGTCGCCCGCGGCGAGGAGCCGTTCCTGGTCATCGGAGCGATGGCCGGCGGCTGATCAGCGCGCCCGTTCGCGGGCTATGGCGCCCAGGTACGGCAGGGCACAGAATGCCGGGATGAGCACACGGATCATCAGGGCCGGCGAGGGCGTGGTTCTCGGGTCGGTGGACGGTTGTCGCGACCGCTTCCTGATCGACTCCAAGGACTGGGGCGGAAGGTTCGCGGTGGTCGAGCACCTGCTGGCGCCGCACTCGATCGCAGCCCCGATGCACCGGCACACCAAGGAGGACGAGTTCAGTCTCATTCTCGAGGGCCAGGTCGGCTACCACGCCGCCGGAGAGGAACTGACGGCGGCGGTCGGCGATCTGGTGTTCAAGCCTCGCGGCGAGTGGCACACCTTCTGGAACGCTGCCGACCAGCCGGCGCGGGTACTCGAGATCATCAGCCCCGGAGGCCTTGAAGAGGCCTTCCGGCTCATCGACACGGCCTCGCCTGATGTGGACCTCGGCCCGGTCATCGAGCCGTACGGGTGCGAGGGCGACATGGAGGCGACCCAGCCCATCATGGAGAAGCACGGCCTGACGTTCGGGTGACTGCCCGCGTGCGGCCGCACGGTGCGCAGCCGTGACTGTTGCTCACGACCGCGCCGGAAGCACGCAGAACTCGTTGCCGGACGGGTCTGCGTAGTGCCGCCACGGCAGCTCGCCCCACTCCGGGTGGAGCTCGCGGCCGCCGCGCTCGCCGATGCTCGCCGCGACGTCGTCGGGATCATCTCCAGGCTCGAGCCGGATGTCGAGGTGCAGCCGGTTCTTCGTCGTCCCCTTGGGGGCAGGCTCAGGGCAGAGCTCAAGGAGGGGACCGAGCATGGACGGGTGGCGCAGGGACCGGGGTGCGACGCCGGCCGCGTCGGTCCAGCCGGACAGCCAGGACCAGAACTCCGCATCCCTGTCCGGCGCGGCAGAGTCGAGCGGCAGCGCCGCGAGGGGTCCGGTGTCGGCGTACGCCGGGCGATCCTCCATGACGCAGCAGGGATTGCCCTCCGGGTCGGCGAGCACCACCCAGGGCACATCGCGCTGACCGATGTCGAGGTGGCGTGCGCCCAGCCCGAGCAGCCGCTCGACCTCCTGGGTCTGGCCTGCCCCGCCCAGCAGGTCCAGGTGGAGTCTCGGCCGCCCGGAGGGGGGCTCGGGGACGCGCTGGAAGCACAGGTCGAGCACCGGTCCGCCCTCGATGGTGAGCCGCGTCTCGAAGCCGTCAGGCTCGTCGGTCAGCCGCTCACAGCCGAGTACCGTCTCCCAGAACCGGCCCAGCCGCTGCGGCTCGACGGCGTCGGTGACGAGGTTCTCCAGATACATGCACCCACCGTAAGTCCGCAGGCGGGCGACACCGCGCTGCCGCGGTCAGCCTGCAGTGAAGGTCAGCTGCCCGGTCCGCCGCATCGTGCCGGCGTTCCCGGCGATGACGCCGCTGTCGGTGACCGCGTAGACCTGGTCGCCGTCGGTGAGCACCCGCTGCGGCCAGCTGTCGCCGGAGAGGTCCAGCCGGCCGGTCAGGCTCAGCCCGCCGTCGGCGGCCACGGTCAGCCCGAGCGCGCTCGGGTGCTCACCCAGCGACGCCGCCGGGTCGTAGCTGGTGAACGGGAAGGTCGCCTGCCGGCGCTGCGGGTCGTAGCCGAAGGCCCGGGAGTCGTCCAGAGCCGGTGACCAGCCGTTGCCCAGCCGGAGCCGGTCGCGCAGCACCGGGTGGGCCAGGTCGGAGACGTCGAACACCGAGGCCTGCATCCCGGTGATCTGGCCGCTCGCGGTGGCGTCCTGCCCGAGCCCGAGAAGCAGCCCGTCACCCAGGGGGTGCAGGTACGTCGAGAAGCCGGGCACCTTCAGCTCGCCGAGCACCTCGGGGTCGCCGGAGAGGTCGAGCAGGTACAACGGGTCGGTCTGCCGGAACGTCACGACCGCGGCGATGTCGCCGAAGTAGCGCACCGCCCGGATCTGCTCGGTCCGGCCGAGCCCGCCGACCCGACCGGTCTCGACCAGGGCACCGTCCCGCTCGACGAGCTTGACGACCATCGACGAGGTCTCGCCGGTCTGCGCACCCTCGCCCTGCCACGGCGGCTGCCGGGTGGTGGCCACCCGCAACGCCCCCTCGTGGCTGGACAGCGCCCACCGGCCCAGCACGTAGCCCGGGACGGTCCCGCTGCCGACGTACGTCGTCTCGGAGTCCGAGGTGGTGTCGAAGCCGTGCAGCTCGGTGCTGACCTCGTCGGCCGGCGCCATCACCCGTCCGGGACGCACGCCGTCCATCAGCCCGATCGGGCCGACGGTGCCCCAGCGGCTGGTCGCGACGTAGAGCCGGTCCTCGGCGGCGTAGACAAGGTCGCCGTCGGTCGTGACGGCAGTCCGGTCGGTCGCGGCGAGGCCGTCGCCCGGGCGCAGCGTCGTGACGAGCAGGGTGCTCGCGCCGGACGGGGACCGGGAGTGGAAGGTCTGGTCGCAGGACACCGCGGCGCCCCGCTCCAGCACCGTTCCGTCAGCGTCGCTGCGGACCACCTGCGGCAGGACGGCGTCGAGCGTGACGCTCGCCGCGGCCCGCCGGTTGGCGATCAGGGACTGCTGCTCGGCGCCCGGGCCGGGCTCGGTCGGGTGGAGGATCGGCGGCTGGGGGCGGGTGGTGGTCACCAGCCGGACGGTGCCGTCGACCAGGCGGGCGCTGACGTACTGCCCGTCGTACACCGAGCGCTCGAGCAGCCGTGGCTGGTCCTTTGACAGGTCGACGAGCACGACCTCGGTGGTCGGGGTGCCCGGCCGGTACGACATCATCTGCCGGTCGCCGGAGGTCCCCGGCGTCGATCCGGTGTCGTCGCGCCAGCCGGGGATCACCACGACGGCACGGTCGTCGACGAGCAGCAGCTCGCCGCCGTACATGTCACCGTCGGTCACGCGCAGCGAGCCGAGCAGCCGCGGCTGCGCCTCGGCCGAGACGATCCGCAGCCGGTTCCCGATCAGGACGACCAGCCGGCCGTCGCGCAGCTTGGCCAGGTCCGGCTCGTCGACGCCCTGCTCCTGCAGGTTGGTGCCGGTGCTCCCGCTGCCGACCGCACCCGCGTCGCCCGACTCCCGGGCTGCCGTGCCCGACGCCGCCGACGCCGCGCTGTCGGCGACCGCGAAGCCGCCCCACCCGTACCCGTAGGCGGTGACCGTACGACCCAGCTCGGCCCGGTAGCTGCGGAGCAGCTCGTCGCAGCTGGAGTAGCCCGCCAGCCCGTCGGCCCGGGCGGTGGGACTGAAGCCAGGAGCAGCTGCGCAGCACCGAGACCGGTGACAGCGGCAGCGAGCGCTCCGACGAGGACGGTACGACGGTGCATGGAGGCCTCCTGGTCCCGGTGGAGCTGGGTCGGCGGTTGGACGCAGCCAGGGCGCGCCTGGTTGCTGTCCTGGCGGCATTTCGTTCCGGATCATCTGCTACATGATCTGACAGAACCGTCAAATGATAAGTTCGCTACATGCCGACCCGCGCCGTTGCCTCCGCCAAGGCGGAGATGTTCAAGTCCCTCGCCCATCCACTGCGCATCCGGGTGCTCGAGCTGCTCGTCTCGGGTGAGCGCCCGGTCGGCGCCCTCGCCGCGGCGCTGGATGCCGAGACGTCCCACCTCTCGCAGCAGCTGGCGGTGCTGCGGCGCGCACAGCTCGTCCAGGCGCGGCGGGTCGGGAGCACCGTCTTCTATTCGGTGCGCGACCCGCGGGTGGCCGACCTGCTGGCCGTCGCGCGGGAGATGCTGCTCGGTGGGCTGAGGGACAGCCAGGTCCTGCTGACCGACCTCGAGGAGGAACGGTCGCCCCAGCCGGCCGGTAGGTCCGGCTCATGACGAGCGCGGGCGCAGCCCCCGCCAGGACACCCCCGGCGTCGCGAGGGGCAGCGCGCCTGAGCAGTCTGCTGCCCGGCCGACGCGACTACGTCGGTCTCCGCCGCAGCTGGGCCGGTGACCTCCTGGCCGGGCTCACCGTGGCAGTGGTCGCGTTGCCGCTGGCGCTGGGTTTCGGCGTTGCTTCCGGAGTCGGGCCGGCGGCCGGCCTGGTGACTGCGGTCGTGGCCGGCGCGGTCGCCGCGGTCTTCGGCGGTTCCGGGCTGCAGGTCTCCGGACCGACCGGTGCGATGGCGGTGGTGCTCCTGCCGATCGTGGCGCAGCACGGAGTCGGGTCGGTCGCCACCGTGGCGGTGCTCGCGGGGGTTCTCGTGACCGCGGCCGGCGTGCTCGGGCTCGGCCGACTGGTAGGACTCATCCCGTGGCCCGTGGTCGAGGGGTTCACCCTGGGCATCGCCGTGGTGATCGCGGCCCAGCAGGTCCCGATGGCGCTCGGTGTGGAGCGCGCCGACGGTGACAATGCTGCGCTCGTCGCCGCCCAGGCCGTCCTGGACTTCGCCGCCGCACCGGATCTCGCCGTCCTGCTGCTGCTCGTGATCGCCGTGCTGGTTGCCGCGGCGCTGCCGCGACTGCACCGCTCGCTGCCCGCGAGCCTGGTCGCAGTGGCGGTCACGACCCTGGTGGCAGAGCTGGCCGGAGTCGAGGTCGCGGTCATCGGCGACCTGCCGCGGACCCTGCCGACGCCGACGGTGCCCGATCTCGGGGCTGGGCTGGCGCTGCTGTCGCCGGCGCTTGCGATCGCCGCGCTGGCCGCGCTCGAGAGCCTCCTGTCGGCGCGGGTGGCCGACGGGATGGCCGACGTCCCCCGGCACTCCCCGGACCGGGAGCTGGTGGGACAGGGCCTGGCCAATGTCGCAGCGGGCCTGTTCGGAGGGATGCCGGCGACCGGAGCGATTGCCCGCACCGCGGTGAACGCGCGCGCAGGGGCGAGCACCCGCCTCGCGGCACTCACCCACGCCGTCGTGCTGGCCGTGCTGCTGGCCGCCGCGGCCGGCGTGGTGGGCCGGATCCCGCTGGTCGCGCTGGCCGGAGTGCTGCTGGTCACGGCCTGGCGGATGGTGGAGCGGCACTCGGTCCGGGCAGTGCTGCACTCCACCCGCACCGACGCGGCGGTGTTCCTGCTCACGGCGGTGGCCACCGTCGTGTTCGATCTCGTCGTGGCCGTCGAGGTGGGCATCGTGGTCGCCGTGGTCATTGCGCTGGTGCACGTCGCCAGCACGGCCCAGCTGGTCGAGGACAGCCCGGTCGTGACCGAGGTGGCAACCGAGGAGGAGCACCGGCTGCTGCGCGACCACGTGCTCGTGTACCGGTTGGACGGGCCGCTCTTCTTCGGCGCAGCGTCGCGGTTCCTTGCCCAGCTCACCGCGGTATCCGACGTGCGCGTCGTCGTGCTGCGGCTGGGGAACCTGGCGATGCTCGATGCCTCCGGCGCCCGTGCGCTCGCTGAGATCATCGCCCAGTTCGATGACCGCGGGATCGCCGTCGTCGTCAAGGTGGCCTCACCACAGCACCTACGCCTGCTCCGTAACGTGGGAGCCTTGGACCGCCTCGACAAGGTCGGCCACGTCGTCAGCGACCTGCCGTCGGCGCTGGCGCACGCACGCTCACATGCCGCTCGGGACCGTCACGAAGTGACCGAGCAGGTCCCGCTCTAGCGCACCCCGCCGGCCGCTGCACGACCGAGGGCTTCGAGCGTCGCCTCCATGCCTCTCCGGTTGTGGGCGCCGCGGTCGACGACGCCCATCACGGGCATCGACGCCACCCGCATGAAGCCCGGCCGGCGGTCGCTCCAGGCCTCGACGACCTCGCACCCGGCGCCGGCCGGGGTGATCGTGTAGGCCCAGTCGGAGATCGGGACACCGGCCCAGGAGACCGTGAACGCGAACTGTCGTCCCGGGTCAGCCGCGGTGACCGTGCAGGTGGTCGTCCAGATCAGCGGGCCGCGGCGGTTGGTGCCGCGGAACCGGGCCCCGACCTCGGCCGCGGCGACATCACCGACCCAGCGGCAGGACGCGGTCTCCGGGCTCCACTCGCCCATCCGGGGGACGTCGCTGACCAGGTCGTAGACCACGCCCGGGGCCGCGGCCACCTTCCGGCGAACCTCGACGTCGTGCTCGTTCTCGGTGCTCGTCACCGGGCCATCCTCGCCGGTCCGTCGGTCGGGTCCTCGGACAGGCCCCAGAACGGGCCGCGCAGGCCGACCGAGGAGAAGTAGGCGGCGGCGGTGGACGGGTCCCGCCGGGTGTAGCCCGGGGTGAGCCGTCCGTCGTACCAGTGGCTGGCCAGCCGCCACAGCGTGGCCAGGTCCATGACGTAGCCCCGCGGTTTGCCTTCTCGCGCGAGCCACCTGCCGACGCATGGTTCGCCGCAGAACAGCCGCTGGTGAGCGCAGGTGTGCACGACGTCGTCCCAGATGTGCGCCGTCGGAACGAGGAAGTGCGCGATCTCGTCCCCGACGGGAGCGGCGTCGCGCCCGACCACCCAGGACAGCGCGCGGTCGCAGCCGGGGCAGCGGGTCGCCACCAGGACGTCCGGCTCCTCGGGCAGCAGGTGCGGGAGCGCGAACGAGTCCCACGCGCAGCCGCCCCACCACAGCGTCCGGCGTCCCATCACCGAGAAGCCGAGCGGGACCGACGCGAACGGGTGCGCCATCACCACCGTGTCGCCGTCGAGCACCACGTGGCGCGCGTCGGAGAGCCGGCCCAGCGCCGCCCGTGCCTCGCCGTCGGTGATGCCGAGGCCGGCGCCCAGGACCGCGAGGCTCGGCGGTCGGCCGTCGGCGGCGAACGCCCGGTAGACCGCGAGCCGTACGTCGTCGTCGGAGGCTGCCACGTCAGCGGCGGACGGCCAGGTCCTCGAGCAGCTCCCGGGTCGACGCGGCCACCTCGGCGACGGCCCGGTCGAAGGCCTCGGTGTTGGCCCGGCTCGGCGCGCGGAAGCCGCTGATCTTCCGCACGTACTGGAGGGCGGCGGCCGTCACGTCGTCGTCGGTGACGTCGTCGGTGTACGGCGGGCGCAGGGTCTTGATGCTCCGGCACATGCTGCCAGCCTAGGACGAGGGCCCGGGTCTAGGGAGACGCGATCCGGCCGAGGGTGGCCGGCAGCCGGCCGGCCGCCGCCTTGTCGAGCAGCCAGAGCGTGCGGTCCCGGCCCTGCGCTGCGGCGGCGGGCACCTGCGTCTGGCCGGCCCCGGAGAGCGCCAGGGCGACGGCCTTCGCCTTGTCCTCGCCGGCCACCACGGCCCAGACCTCCCGGGAGCCCTGGATCACCTCGAAGCCCAGCGTGATGCGGGTCGGCGGTGGCTTGGGGGAGTTCCGGACGGCGAACACCGGGCGGTCGTCATAGAGCCCGGGATGCTCGGGGAACAGCGAGGCGATGTGCCCGTCCGGTCCGACGCCGAGCAGGCAGATGTCGAACGAGGGGGCCGGACCGTGGTCCTCGGGCCGGGCCGCGCGGCGGAGCTCGTCGGCGTAACGCGCCGCGGCGGCGTCCGGGTCGGCACCGTCCTGACCGTCGCTGGGCGGCATGGGGTGCACCCGCGCCTGGTCGACCGGGACCGTGTCGAGCAGTGCCTCGCGCGCCAGGGTCTCGTTGCGCTGCGGGTCGCCCGAGGGCAGGAACCGCTCGTCGCCCCACCACAGGTCCAGGTTCGACCAGTCGACCGCGCCGCGGGCCGAGGACCCCGCGACCGCCTCCAGCGTCGAGCTCGCGATGGAGCCACCGGTGAGCACCAGCGATGCCACGCCGCGGGAGGACTGGACGTCCACCAGCCGGGTGATCAGCCGTGCGGCGACGGCGGCCGCGAGCTCGGCCGGGTCGCGGTGGACGATGACGGTAGGGGTGCTCACGAGCTGCGCCTCCGGGCGACGGCCTTCTTCGCCCCCGACTTGGCGGCCGCCTTCTTCGCGGTGGCCTTCTTGGCGGTGGCCTTGTGGCCGGCTTCTTCGTGGCCGTCTTCGTGCCGGCAGCCGCCCTGCGGTTCGACCGGGCTGGGTCCTTCCAGACCAGGGTGCGCATCGGCGGGCGGCTGTCGAGGTCCTTCTCGCCGGTGACGACCGAGAGCGCATCGGCGTAGGGCTGGTCGGCGTCCAGCCGGCGCAGCTCCTCGGAGAGCAGCTCGCCCAGGTCACGCCGCTTGAGCGGCAGCTGACGGTCGGTGATGCCCGGTCGCGACAGTGTCGCGAGGTAGCCGTCCGGGCGGTCGATCCGCAGCTTGTCGCGGGCCCCGAACGTCACCTCCACCGCGGTGATGCCCGGCCCGTCGGACTCGGCCTGCCGCACCCGGATGCCCAGTCGGGCGGTCAGCCAGCCCGCGACCAGGGCGGCGCTCGGGTTGCCTCGTGGTGACCGGACCTCGGCCGAGGTCGCGACGTCGATCATGTCGTCGAACGCGGAGGCCAGCAGCGCCCGCCACGGGGTGGCCCGGGTCCAGGCCAGGTCGGTGTCGCCGGGGGCGTAGTCCCTGGCCCGGCGCTTGAGGGCAGCCATCGGGTCGGGGTCGGCGGCGGCGTCGGTGACCCGGCGGCCGGCGAGCACGCCGAGCGCGTCGTGGGCGAGCTTCTCCGGTGTCTCGCCGTGCCACCAGGTCACGACCGGGGCGTCGGAGGCCAGCAGCGGGAGCACGACCGACTCGGCGTGCAGCGTCAGCCGCCCGTACATCCGCATGACCACGGCTTCGTTGGCGCCCAGCCGACCCCCCACCTGCACCTCCGCGTCCAGCCGGTCGTCGGCGTCGACCCGCCGGCGGACGACGACGAGCAGCCGGCACGGGTGCGCGGCGGCCGCCGTCGTGGCTGCCTCGCTGCGCCTCCTCGGCGAACTCCTCGGTGGTGACGACGATGAGGGTCAGCGCCATCCCGGAGGCGAGGGCACCCGCAGCACGGCGCTCGGCGGAGAGGGTCTTGACGATCTCGGCACCGTTGGTGTCCCACAGGATCGTGCTCATCTACGGTCGCCTCCAGACCCGGCCGTCGCGGGCCAGCATCTCGTCGGCACCCCGGGGTCCCCACTCGCCGGCGCGGTACAGCTCGGGCTTGCTGCCGGCCCAGAACGCCTCGAGCGGGTCGATGACCATCCAGGACAGCTCGACCTCCTCGTTGCGCGGGAAGAGGGTGGCGTCGCCGATCAGGACGTCGAGGAGCAACCGCTCGTACGCCTCCGGCGACGACTCCGTGAACGCCTCGCCGTACAGGAAGTCCATCGACACGTCCCGGACCTCCATCGCCGACCCCGGCACCTTGGAGCCGAACCGCAGCGTCACGCCCTCGTCGGGCTGCACCCGGATGACGAGCTGGTTGTGGCCCAGCTCCTCGGTGTCCGTCTTGGCGAACGGCAGGTGCGGCGCCTTCTTGAACACCACCGCGATCTCGGTGACCCGGCGGGGGAGCCGCTTGCCGGTGCGCAGGTAGAACGGGACCCCGGCCCACCGGCGGGTCTCGACGTTGAGCCGGACCGCTGCGAAGGTCTCGGTGGTCGAGCTCTTCGGGACGTTCTCCTCGTCGACGTAGGACACCACCCGCTGGCCGCCGAGCCAGCCCTGGTCGTACTGCCCGCGCACCGCGTACTGCTCGAGGTCCGCGGGCAGCTCGATAGCCCCCAGCACCTTGGTCTTCTCGGTGCGGATCGCCTCGGCGTCGAAGGCGACCGGCTCCTCCATGGCGGTGAGCGCCAGCAGCTGCAGAACGTGGTTCTGCATCACGTCGCGGGCCGCACCAGCGGTGTCGTAGAAGCCCGCCCGGCTGCCGATGCCGACGTCCTCGGCCATCGTGATCTGCACCGAGTCGACGAAGTTCCCGTTCCACACCGGCTCGAACAGCGTGTTGGCGAAGCGCAGCGCCAACAGGTTCTGCACCGTCTCCTTGCCGAGGTAGTGGTCGATCCGGAAGACGTCCTGCGGGGTGAACACCTCGTCCACGAGACGGTTGAGGTCCTTCGCGCTCTGCAGGTCGTTGCCGAACGGCTTCTCGATGACGACCCGGCGCCAGCCGCCGCGGTCGGAGTTGTCGGCCATCCGGGTGCGCCGCATCTGCTTGAGCACGACCGGGAACATGACCGGCGGGATCGACAGGTAGAACGCGGCGTTGCCCTGGATCCCGTGCGACTCCTCCATCTCGATCAGCGTCGAGGCGAGGGTGTCGAAGGCGTCGTCGTCGTCGAACGACCCGGGCACGAAGCGGATGCTGTCGGACAGGCGCTGCCACACGTCCTCGCGGAACCCGGTCCGGGCCCCTTCCTCGGCGGCGGACCGGGCCAGCGCGGCGAAGTCACCGTCGCCCCAGTCGCGGCGGGCGAAGCCCACCATGGCGAACCCCGGCGGCAGCAGGCCGCGGTTGGCCAGGTCGTAGACCGCCGGGATGAGCTTCTTGCGGGCCAGGTCGCCGGTGACGCCGAAGACGACGAGCGCGCACGGCCCCGGGACCCGCGGCAGCCGGCGGTCCCGGACGTCGCGCAGCGGGTTCCGGGCCGGCACGAGGTACGGCGGAGCGTCCTCCGGCGGGATGTCCGTCAGCGGTGGGTAGCTCGCTGTCATGTGCCGGGCCCCCCGGCCGCGGCGGCATCCAGCAGCTGGCGGACGCCGGCCGCCCGGTCGGTCAGGTGCAGCCGGACCACCGGGCGACCGCGCTCGGCCAGCGCCCGCTGGTCACCGAGCGCCTGGGCCATCTGCAGCCGACCGAAGGTGAACGGACGGCCGGGGACGTCGACGTCGTGGGTGACCGCGCCGGTGACCTGCAGGAACACTCCGGTCTGCGGGCCACCCTTGTGGAACTGGCCGGTCGAGTGCAGGAACCTCGGGGCCCAGCCGAAGGTCACCGGGCGGCCGTGGGTCCCTGCCGCGAGCCGGGCACGTACGCCGGCGGCGTCGCCGTCACCGTGCCGGTCGAGGTAGGCCATCACCGCGAGGTACCCGTCGTCGGCGACCAGGTCGCGCAGGGCCGCGAGCACGCCGGCGAGGTCGGTGGGGGAGCCGAGCGCGGCGAGATCGGCATGTACCTCGACCGCCCCGTCGACCAGCGACGGGCCGGCCCTCCGGCAGCGGCCCGTCGCCGGACTCGTCCAGGATCTTGCTGGTGTTCTCCTTCGACTCGGCCACGTTCGGCTGGTCGAAGGGGTTGATCCCGAGGATCACGCCGACGACCGCGGTGGCGTACTCCCAGAGCAGGAGCTGCGCACCCAGCGACCCGCTGACCGCCGCTGCCTCGACACCAGGTCGGCCCGGCCCGAGGATCACGCGGTAGGCGTCGGGCCCGGCGTCGACGAAGCCGGGCGCGTCGATGCCCTCGACGACGACCGGCAGGATCCCGGTGCCCAGCTTGCCGGTCGACTCGGCCACCAGCTGCTCGGCCCAGTCGCCGAAACCGACGATGCCGGAGCCGGCGTCGGCCAGCACCAGCTTGTCCCGACCTGCCTTGGCGGCGTTGCCGAGGGCGCGGCCCAGCCTGATGCCGGGGTTGTCGTCCTCCCCGAGCTCGCCCGCGAGCACCCGGGCGTCGGCCAGCAGCCGCTGCACGTCGGCGCCCGCGAGGTGGCTCGGGGTGAGGCCGAACGCCGAGAGCGCGCTGTAGCGGCCGCCGACGTCGGGGTCGGCGAGCACCACGGTGTAGCCGGCCCCGGTGGCCTCCCGGTGCAGCGGCGAACCCGGGTCGGTGACGACGACGATGCGCTCGGCCAGCTCGGCGGCGGTGAGGCCGGCGTCCCGGAAGGCCTGCTCGTAGGCGCGGCGATGGCTGTCGGTCTCGATCGTGCTGCCGCTCTTGGACGCCACGACCAGCACGGTGCGGTCGATCCGGTCGGCCAGCGCAGCGCCGACCTGGTGCGGGTCGGTGCTGTCGAGGATCGTGAGGTCGGCGCCGGCGGTGCGGGTGATGACCTCGGGAGCCAGCGACGAACCGCCCATGCCGGCCAGCACCACGTGGTCGATGCCTCGGGCCGACAGCCGCTCCTTCAGCTCGCGCAGCTGGGGCAGCAGCTCCTGCGAGGTCTGCGGCAGGTCGAGCCAGCCGAGCCGGTGCTCCGCCTCGGGCCGCGCCTCGGGACCCCACAGGGTCGGGTCCTTGGCGACCAGCCGGGCCGCCAGGCCGTCCAGGCGCCCGCCGCCCTCGTCCGCGACCTGGACGGTCACGCTCACTGGCTGTCCGCCTTCGCGAGCCGCTCCAGCTCGGCCTTGGTCGACTCGAGCAGCTCGTTCCACGACGTCTCGAACTTCTCGACGGCCTCGACCTCGAGCACGTCGACGACGTCGTCCATGTCGATGCCGACGTCGGCCAGCGCCTTCATCGTGGCGGCCGCCGACGCGTACTCGCCACGGACCGTGTCGCCGCGGATCACGCCGTGGTCGGCCACCGCGTCCAGCGTCGCCTCGGGCATCGTGTTCACCACGCCGGGGGCGACCAGGTCGACGACGTACATCGTGTCGTCGTACGCCGGGTCCTTGACGCCGGTGGATGCCCACAGCGGCCGCTGCGGCTTGGCGCCTGCCGCCTGCCAGCGCGGACCAGCGCTCGCCGCCGAAGACCTCCTCGTAGGCCTGGAAGGCGAGCCGGGCGTTGGCGATCGCCGCCTTGCCGCGCAGCTCGCCGGCCTCGGCGGAGCCCGAGCTTCTCCAGCCGCTTGTCGACCTCGGTGTCGACCCGGCTGACGAAGAACGACGCCACCGACGCGAGGTTGGTGAGGTCGTGACCGGCGACCCGGGCCCGCTCCATGCCGTCGATGAACGCGTCCATGACGGCGCGGTAGCGCTCGATCGAGAAGATCAGCGTGACGTTGACGCTGATGCCCTCGGCCAGGCACTGCGAGATCGCCGGCAGGCTCGCCCTGGTGGCGGGGATCTTGATGAACAGGTTCGGCCGGTCGACCAGCCACCACAGCTGCCGGGCCTCGGCCACGGTCCGCTCGGCGTCCTGGGCCAGCCGGGGGTCGACCTCGATGGAGACCCGGCCGTCGACGCCGCCGCTGGCGTCGTACACCGGGCGCAGCACGTCGCAGCCCCAGCGGACGTCCATCGTGGTGATCATGCGGACGCCCTCCTCGACGTCGACGCCGCGGACCGACGAGGTCGCGCAGCTGCCGGTCGTAGAGCTCGCTGTCGCTGATCGCCTTCTGGAAGATCGTCGGGTTGGTGGTGACGCCGACGACGTACCTGTCGCGGATCAGGTCGGCCAGGTTGCCGGTGGTGAGGCGACCTCGGCTCATGTCGTCGAGCCAGATCGCCACGCCCTCGTCGGAGAGCTGGCGCAGGGGGTCTGTCATGGTCCTGCTCCCTCGGTCGTGTGTCGGTCGGAGTACCGGTAGGTCAGTTGCCGGTGGTGCTGCCGGTGATGACGCCCACCCGTTCCAGCGAGGCGTGCGCGGCGGCGACGACCCGGTCGGGCGTGAAGCCGAACTGCTCGAACAGCACGGTGTGCGCGGCGCTGGCGCCGAAATGCTCGATGCTCACGATCTCGCCGGCGTCCCCGACGAGGTCGCGCCAGCCCATCGCCACCGCTGCCTCGACGCTGACCCGGGCCTTGACCCCGCTCGGCAGCACCTGCTGCCGGTAGGCGGTGTCCTGCTCGTGGAACCACTCGACGCACGGCATCGACACGACCCGGGTGGGAGTGCCCTCGGCCTCCAGGGTGCTCCCGGGCGGCCATCGCGAGCTGCACCTCGGAGCCGGTGCGCGATCAGGATCACCTGCGGCTGGCCGTCGGAGGCGTCGGCCAGGACGTAGCCGCCGCGGGCCGTGCCGTCGGCCGAGCCGAACGTCGACCGGTCCCAGATCGGCAGGTCCTGCCGGCTCAGGCACAGCCCGGCCGGCCGGTCGGTGTGCCCGAGGATCGTGCGCCAGGCGACGACGGTCTCGTTGGCGTCGGCCGGGCGGACCACGTCGAGGCCGGGGATGGCCCGCAGCGCCGCGAGGTGCTCGATCGGCTGGTGGGTCGGGCCGTCCTCGCCGAGGCCGATCGAGTCGTGGGTCCAGACGTAGGTGACGGGCAGCTTCATCAGCGCCGCGAGCCGCACCGCCGGGCGCATGTAGTCGCTGAACACCAGGAAGGTGCCGCCGTAGACGCGGGTACCGCCGTGCAGCGTGATGCCGTTCATGATCGAGCCCATCGCGTGCTCGCGGATGCCGAAGTGCAGCACCCGGCCGTACGGGCCGCCCGGGAACTCCTTGGACTGGCGGTCCTCGGGCAGGAAGGACGGCTCGCCCTTGGGCGTCGTGTTGTTGGACTCGGCGAGGTCGGCCGACCCGCCCCACAGCTCCGGCAGCACCGGGGCGATCTTCTCCAGCACGTTGCCGGACGCCTTGCGGGTGGCCATCCCCTTGGCGTCGGCCGGGAACTCCGGCAGCGCGTCGTGCCAGCCCTCGGGCAGCGTGCGGGTCGACATCCGGTCGCAGCAGCGCCTTGCCGTCGGGGTTGGCCTCGGCCCACGCGGCGAACGCCTCGTCCCACTCGGCGTGCGGCGCCCGGCCCCGGTCGACGACCTGGCGGGCGTGCGCGAGGACCTCGGGGTCGACGTCGAAGCTCAGGTCGGGGTTCATGCCGAGCGCCTTCTTGGTCGCCTTGACCTCGTCGTCGCCGAGCGCGCTGCCGTGCGCCTTGCCGGTGTTCTGCGCGTTCGGCGCCGGCCAGGCGATGATGGTGCGCAGAGCGATGAACGACGGCCGGTCGGTGACCGCCTTGGCCGCGTCGAAGGCGGCCGCGAGCGCCTGCACGTTCTCGGCGTACTTCCCGCCGTCGGAGAGCCAGTCGACGCGCTGGACGTGCCAGCCGTAGGCCTCGTACCGGGCGACGGTGTCCTCGGACAGCGCGATCGTGGTGTCGTCCTCGATCGAGATGTGGTTGTCGTCGTAGAGCAGGACCAGGTTGCCCAGCCGCTGGGTGCCGGCCAGCGACGACGCCTCGCTGGACACGCCCTCCTGGATGTCGCCGTCGGAGGCGATGCACCAGATGCTGTGGTCGAAGAGGCTCTCGCCGGGCGCGGCGTCCGGGTCGAGCAGGCCGCGCTCGCGGCGGGCGGCCATCGCCATGCCGACCGCGTTGCCGACGCCCTGGCCCAGCGGGCCGGTCGTGGTCTCGACGCCGGCGGTGTGCCCGTGCTCGGGGTGGCCGGGGGTGAGCGAGCCCCAGGTGCGCAGCTGCTTGAGGTCGTCGAGCCCCAGGCCGTAGCCGGAGAGGTAGAGCTGGAGGTACAGCGTCAGGCTGGAGTGCCCGGCGGACAGGACGAACCGGTCGCGACCGGCCCAGTCCGGGTCGGTGGGGTCGTGCCGCAGGTAGCGCTGGAACAGCAGGTACGCCGCGGGCGCGAGGCTCATCGCCGTACCGGGATGACCGTTGCCGACCTTCTGGACCGCGTCCATGGCCAGCGTCCGGACGGTGTCCACCGCCCGCTTGTCGAGGTCGGTCCACTCGAGCTTCGGCGTGCTCACAGGTCGGGGCTCCTTCGACGTGACGACGGCGGCCTAGAGGAACTGCGACGCGAGCCTACCCGCGCGACTCCCGGCCGTTTCGCCGACGGATACAGTGGGGCTGCCCGAGGGCCGGACGCACCAACGCACCGCCCGACCAGCCAGGACGAAGAGGTTCGTGTGACGGCCGTCGACTCACGCCGCGGAGCGGCGTTGCAGGTCGTCAGCCGGCCTCGTCGGACCACCCGGCAGGCGTGTCCGGGATACGTCGCTCTCACCAAGCCGCGCATCATCGAGCTGCTGCTCGTCACCACCGTCCCGACGATGCTGCTGGCCGAGGGCGGCGTCCCGTCGCTGACCCTGGTGGCGGCCACGCTGGTCGGCGGCGCGCTGGCGGCGGGCAGCGCCAACACCCTGAACTGCTACCTCGACCGCGACATCGACCAGGTCATGCACCGCACCGAGCGGCGGCCGCTGGCCACCGGTCTGGTGAGCCCGCGCGAGGCGCTCGTCTTCGGCGGGGTGCTGGGCGTCGTTGCCGTCGCCTGGCTCGCGGTGACCACCGGCTGGCTGCCCGCCGTGCTCGCGCTCGCGGCGATCGCGTTCTACGTCGGCGTCTACACGATGGCGCTCAAGCGGCGCACCCCGCAGAACATCGTGTGGGGCGGCGCCGCCGGCTGCATGCCGGTCCTGATCGGCTGGTCGGCCGTCACCGGCTCGCTGTCCTGGACGCCGGTCGTGCTCTTCGCGGTCATCTTCTTCTGGACGCCTCCGCACTACTGGCCGCTGTCGATGCGGTTCCGCGACGACTACGCGGCGGCCGGGGTGCCGATGCTCCCGGTCGTCGCCGGCAACCTCACGGTGGGCCGGCAGATCGTGGCCTACAGCTGGGTGATGGTCGCCACCTCGCTGCTGCTGTGGCCGGTGGCCGGGACGACGCCGTTCTACGGCGCCGCTGCCCTGCTGCTCGGCGCCGCCTTCCTCCGCGAGGCCCACCTGCTGCTGCGCCGGGCCCGCGCCGAGGCCGGGGGGCACCCGCCGGCCGGGCCGTCGGTCGAGGCCGGTGCCATGCGGCTCTTCCACGGCTCGATCACCTACCTGACCCTGCTGTTCCTCGCCGTCGCGATCGACCCGCTGCTGCCCTTCTGATGCTCAGGCCGGTTCCGGCGGACCGAGCCGCAGGACGACCCGTGCGCCGCCGCCGGGTGACCGGCCGATCCGCAGGTCGCCGCCGGACGCGGCGGCCGTCCGCCGGGCGATGTCCAGCCCCAGCCCGGTCGAGCCGGCCCGGCTCACACCCCGGCCCAGGACGTCGTCGTCGGCGAAACCCGGCCCCTCGTCGGTGACCACCAGGAGCGCGCCGCCGTGCGGGTCCGCAGTCAGGGTGACGTCCAGGCCGGTGCCGTCGGGGGTGTGCGCGATCACGTTGCCGAGCAGCGCGTCCAGGGCCGCCTCCAGGTCCGCGAGACCGGCCCGCACCGGGCAGGGTGCCGGGGGCAGCGACAGGTGACCCCGCGCCCCTGGTCCTCGGCCAGCGCCTGCCAGAACTCCACCCGCTCGGCGACCACGGCGCCGGCGTCGCAGCGCGCGTCGACGCCTTCGCGCACCGGGCGCCGGGCCTCGCGGATCAGCGCGTCGACCTGCCGGGTGAGCTCGTCGACGTCGGCCGCGAGCCGGTCGCGGTCGGCGCCCGGCGGCAGCGCCTCGGCGTCCAGGCGCAGCGCGGTGACCGGGGTGCGCAGCCGGTGGGAGAGGTCGGCCACGGACTCCCGCTCCGGGGCGAGCAGCTCGCCGATCCGCGCCGCCAGCCGGTTCAGCGCCCGGCCCACCTCGCGCACCTCGTCCGGGCCGTCGGGCACCACCCGGGCCGAGAGGTCGCCGCGGCCGAGCCGCTCGGCGGTCGTGGCGAGCTCGGTGACCGGCCGGGTCAGCGACCGGGCCAGCCGGTCGGCCACGACCAGAGAGAGGAGGAACAGGGTCACCGCGAGCGCGGCCAGCACCCCCCAGGCGCGCCAGACCCCCGCGTCGAGCACGGCCTCGCTCATCAGGGTGCTGATCACGGCCGTGCCGTCCTCGCGCACGACCGGCTGGTCGAGGATCACCCGCCCGTCGGCAAGGACCCGCACCGCGGTCGCCCGCAGGTCCACCTCGACCGGCGGTGCCGCCGTGCGGAACGGCCGGCCGACCAGCGCGCCGGACGGCATCCGGACCCGCACCACGTAGTCGCGGTCGGCCACCGTCGCCACCGCCCGCGCGACGTCGGCCTCGTCCCCGGTGGCGACCGTCGGGACGATCCGCTGGCTGCGGTCGGTCGCGGTCGTGATCGCGGCGTTGGTCGCGGCCCGGTCGATGAGCACGGCCAGCGGCAGGGTGAAGGCCAGCAGCACCACCGAGGTCGTGGCGGCGACGAGCAGCGCCAGCCGACGCCTCATCCGGGCGCCGCGACCAGCTTGACCCCGACACCGCGCACCGAGTGCAGCATCCGCGGCTCGGCGGCCGTCTCGCCGAGCTTGCGGCGCAGCCAGGACAGGTGCACGTCGACCGTCTTGTCCGCCCCGCCGTACGGCGACTTCCAGACGTCGGCGAGCAGCGTGCGCTTGGTGACGACCTCGCCGGGCCGGGCCGCCAGATAGGCGAGCAGGTCGAACTCCCGCGGCCGCAGCTCGAGCGTCCGGCCGGCCAGCACCGCCGTACGGGCCCGGACGTCGACCACCAGGTCGCCCACCTCCAGGACCGACGCCTCCGGTGCGGCGCTGCGCCGGAGCACCGCCCTGATCCGGGCGTCCAGCTGCTCGGCGCTGAACGGCTTGACCATGTAGTCGTCGGCGCCCGCGTCCAGGGCCGCGACGGTCGCGGCGTCGTCGTCGCGGGCGGTGGCCACGATGACCGGGACGCTGCTGACCGGCCGGAGCATGCGCAGCAGCTGGATGCCGTCGACGTCGGGCAGGCCGAGGTCGAGCACCACGAGGTCCGGCGGGTCGTCGACGATCCGCTGCAGGCCGGGCAGCGCCGCCGGCTCGGACGCCACGGCGTGGCCGCGCTCGGTCAGCGCCCGGGTCAGCGCGGTACGGATCCGGGCGTCGTCCTCGACGATCAGCAGCACGGCCACCCGCTGACGGTAGCGGCGCGAGAGGGAGGCGGCCGGCAACCAGGCCCAGTGCTGAGGTGGCGTTAGCCGGGCGTTATCCCAGGTGGGGGCAGGATCAGGTGGGTGGACAGACGAGTTGCCCTGGGCGCCCTGTGGGCGCTGTTCGCCGCTGCCTCGGTCGGCGTCGGCTTCGGTGCTGCCGGGCTGGTGAGCGACCCGTTCAGCGGTAGCGGCGGAGACCTCGGACCGGCGTCCGCGCCGGCCACCTCGCCTACCGGGTCGCCCGGCGCGGGTCGCCGACCGGGTCGCCGGCCCCGCCCGGGAGCGAGGCGGTGGTCCGCGGGTTCAGCACCCGGGCCGGCTTCGTCTCCGGGTCCTGCCGCGGAGGGCTGGTGGCCGTGAGCGCCTCGCCGGTCGTCGGCTGGTCGATCGACGACGTCGACGGCGGCCGGCGGGACGAGGCCAGGGTGCGCTTCGAGCACTCGGACGGCGACGGTCGGGTCGAGGTCCGGGCCTGGTGTGACCGGGGGGTCCCGAGGTTCTCCGCCGAGGACCGGGACCGCGGCGGGGACGACGGCGGCGGAGGCGGCAGCGACGGGTCAGGATCGAACAGCGGGCACGGCTAGCCGCTCGTGCCGCTCGGCCGGTCCCACCGGCGCGACCCGGCGGGTCATCGCGAGCACCAGCCGCAGCGCCGCCACCCAGACCAGGCAGGCGCCCAGCACGTGCGCGGCCACCAGGGCGACCGGCAGGTCGGTGGCGTACTGCACGTAGCCGACGAGTCCCTGAGCGAGGACGACGGCCATCAGCGCCACCCACCGCCGGCGCAGCGCGGCGGCGCGTCGGTGGCGCGCAGGGCGACGCCGAGCCCGAGCGCCAGCCCGACCAGCAGGAACACCAGGTCGGCGTGCAGCTGGGTGACCTCGACCAGGTCGAACGGCAGCCGGTCGGTGGCCTGGCGATCACCCGAGTGCGGCCCGGTCCCGGTGACCACGGTCCCCGCCACGATCAGCAGGGCGGTGACGACCAGCAGTCCCCGGCCGCCCAGCAGGACCGCGGGGTGGACCAGCCGCTGGTGCGGCACCGGCTGGCCGGTCGAGCGCTCGAACGCCACGCAGGCGACCGCGATGAGGGCGATCGAGAGCAGGAAGTGGGCCATCACCGTGACCGGGTTCAGCCCGGTCAGCACGGTCACCCCACCGAGCATCGCCTGGGCGAGGATGCCGCCGAGCAGCAGCAGGCCGGCGGCCCGCAGGTCGCGGCGGCCGGCCCGCCAGGCGACCACCAACGCGGCCAGCGCTGCCGCCGAGACCGCGAAGGTGAGCAGCCGGTTGCCGAACTCGATGGCACCGTGCAGCCCCATCTCCCGGGTGGCCACCAGGCTGGAGTCCGTGCACCGGGGAAAGGTCGGGCAGCCCAGCCCGGAGGCGGTGAGCCGGACCGCGCCGCCGGTGACCACGATCGCGACGTTGGCGACCAGCGCGCCGAGGAACACCCGGCGTACGGCGGTCGGACTGGGCGTCCAGCCACGCCAGCGGTCGAGCATGGGGTCAGCCTACGGGCGGCCGGGGCTACTCCCAGCGGAAGGTGCGGGTGGCGAGGAAGCCGCCGACGGCCGCCCAGACGGCCAGCACGCCGACGGAGGTCCAGGGCAGGCCCTCGCCGTCGCGCAGCACCACCCGCAGTCCCTCGGACAGCGCGCCGGCCGGGCAGCACCTCGAGCAACGGCCGCGCGCCGTCGGGGAACCGGTCGAGGGGCACCGCGATGCCGCCGCTGACCAGGAACAGGAGGTAGACGAGGTTCGCGGCGGCCAGCGTCGCCTCGGCCCGCAGGGTGCCGGCCATCAGCAGCGCCAGCGCGCTGAAGGCCGCTGTCCCGGCGAGGACCAGCAGCAGGACCGCCGCCCACGAGCCGCGCGGGCTCCAGCCGAGCAGCAGCGCGACCGTGCTCAGCACCAGCACCTGAAGGGCCTCGATGGTCAGGACGGACAGGCCCTTGGCGCCGAGCAGCGCACCCCGCGGCAGCGGCGAGGCGCCCAGCCGCTTGAGCGCGCCGTAGCGCCGCTCGAAGCCGGTGCCGATGGCCAGCCCGGTGAACGACGTCGACATCACGGCGAGGGCGAGCACGCCGGGCACCAGGAAGTCGACCCGCGCCGCGCGGTCGCCGAGGTCCATCACCTCGACGCTGCCGAAGACGACGAGGACGAGGACCGGGATCACCACGGTGAGCAGCAGCTGCTCCCCGTTGCGCAGCACCATCCGCACCTCCAGCGCGGTCTGCGCCGCCAGCATCCGGCCCAGCGGTGCGGCGCCGGGCCGGGGCGCGAAGGTCGCGGCAGCGCTGCTCGTCGGCGTGCTCATGTGCGCAGCTCGGATCCGGTGAGCTCGAGGAAGACGTCCTCGAGGGAACGGCGCCCCACGGTGAGGCCCTCGGGCATGACGTCCCGGTCGGCGCACCAGCGGGTGAGGTCGGCGAGCAGGTGGGCGTCGACGCCGCCGTGCACGACGTACCGGCCGGGGGAGACCTCGTCCACCCGGGTCGCGGCCGGCAGCGCCGCGGTGAGCCCGTCGACATCGAGACCGGGGGGCCCGGAGAAGCGCAGGCTGCCGCCGGCTCCCGCGGACGTGAGCTCGCCGGGGCTGCCCACCGCGATGACCTTGCCGTGGTCGACGACCACCACCTGGTCGGCCAGCCGCTCGGCCTCGTCCATGAAGTGCGTGGTCAGCACGACGGTGACGCCGTCGGCGCGCAGGGCCTCGACCAGCTCCCAGGTGGCCCGCCGGGCCTGCGGGTCGAGGCCGGCCGTCGGCTCGTCGAGGAACACCAGCTCGGGTCGCCCGACGACCGCCATGGCCAGCGAGAGCCGCTGCTGCTGGCCGCCGGAGAGCCGCCGGTAGGTGGTGCGGCCGGCCGACCCGAGGCCCAGCCGCTCGACCAGGGCCGGGACCTCGAGCGGGTGGGCGTGCAGCGAGGCGACGTGGCGCAGCATCTCCTCGGCCTTGACCCCGGGGTAGATGCCGCCCTGCTGGAGCATCACGCCGACCCGGGGCCGCAGCTCACGGGCGTCCCGCCAGGGGTCCAGGCCGAGGACCCGGACCGTGCCGGAGTCCGGGCGGCGATAGCCCTCGCAGGTCTCCACGGTGGTGGTCTTGCCGGCGCCGTTCGGGCCGAGGACCGCGGTGATCGACCCCGGCTCGACGGTGAGCGTGAGTCCGTCGACGGCCAGCGTCCCGTCGTACCGCTTGACGAGGTCGACGACCTCGACGGCGGGAGGCGTGGGCACCCGCCGAGTCTAGGGAGGCGGCCCGGTTTGCGATGACCAGGTAATAACGGCACACTGGTGTTGTGAAATCCGCCGTTCTGGAAGATCGGACCCGCGACCGCGTCGCGCGGACCGTCCTCGAGCACGGTCCCACCACGGCCGCCGCCCTGGCCGCCCAGGTGGGGCTGACCCCCGCGGCGGTCCGCCGCCACCTCGACGCCCTGCTGGCCGACGGCCTGATCGAGGAGCGGGTGCCGCGGGCCAGCGCCGTTCGAGGCCGCGGCCGTCCGGCCCGGCTGTTCGCGGTCACCGACGCCGGTCGCGACTCCTTCGACCAGGACTACGACGACCTCGCCGCCAGCGCGCTGCGCTTCCTCGCCGACAGCGGCGGCCGGGAGGCCGTCGCGGCCTTCGCCCGGCAGCGGGTCGCCGAGCTCGAGGCGCGCTACCGGCCGGTGGTCGACGCGGCCGAGCCCGAGGCACGCACCCAGGCGCTCGCCGAGGCCCTCTCGGGCGACGGCTACGCTGCCTCGACGCGCCCGACCGGGAGCGGCGCGGCCGCGGGGGAGCAGCTGTGCCAGCACCACTGCCCCGTCGCGCACGTCGCGCAGCAGTTCCCTGAGCTGTGCGAGGCCGAGACCGAGGTCTTCGCCCGCCTGCTCGGCACGCACGTCCAACGACTGGCGACCATCGCCCACGGCGACGGCGTCTGCACGACCCATGTCCCGCACGTCCCGAGCAACGACACCAGGAGTGCTCCGTGACCGCCATCCCCGAGACCACGCACGCCGAGGTCGACACCCTCGGCCGCTACGCCTTCGGCTGGTCCGACCCGGACGCCGCCGGCACCGCGGCCAAGCGCGGGCTGTCCGAGGACGTCGTGCGCAACATCTCGAACCTCAAGAGCGAGCCGCAGTGGATGCTCGACCTGCGGCTCAAGGGGCTGCGCCTGTTCGGCAAGAAGCCGATGCCGACCTGGGGCTCGGACCTCTCGGGCATCCACTTCGACAACATCAAGTACTTCGTCCGGTCCACCGAGAAGCAGGCCACCACCTGGGACGAGCTGCCGGCCGACATCAAGAACACCTACGACCGGCTGGGCATCCCGGAGGCCGAGAAGCAGCGGCTGATCGCCGGCGTCGCGGCGCAGTACGAGTCGGAGGTCGTCTACCACCAGATCCGTGAGGACCTGGAGGAGAAGGGCGTCCTGTTCCTCGACACCGACACCGCGCTGCGCGAGCACGAGGACCTGTTCCGCGAGTACTTCGGCACGGTCATCCCGGTCGGTGACAACAAGTTCGCCGCGCTCAACACGGCCGTGTGGTCCGGTGGGTCGTTCATCTACGTGCCGCCCGGCGTGAAGGTCGACATCCCGCTGCAGGCCTACTTCCGGATCAACACCGAGAACATGGGCCAGTTCGAGCGGACGCTGATCATCGCCGACGAGGGCTCCTCGGTGCACTACGTCGAGGGCTGCACCGCCCCGATCTACTCCTCCGACTCGCTGCACTCGGCCGTGGTCGAGATCATCGTGAAGAAGGACGCGCACGTCCGCTACACGACGATCCAGAACTGGTCGAACAACGTCTACAACCTGGTCACCAAGCGCACCGCGGTGCAGGCCGGTGGCCGGATGGAGTGGATCGACGGCAACATCGGCTCCAAGGTCACCATGAAGTACCCCGCCTGCTACCTGCTCGGCGAGCACGCCTCGGGCGAGACGCTGTCGGTGGCCTTCGCCGGTGAGGGTCAGCACCAGGACGCCGGCGCGAAGATGGTGCACTCGGCACCGAACACCTCGTCGACCATCATCTCCAAGTCGGTGGCCCGGGGCGGCGGTCGCACGTCCTACCGCGGACTCGTGCAGGTACTCGAGGGCGCCCACGGCTCGCGGTCGACGGTGAAGTGCGACGCGCTGCTCATCGACACCGTGAGCCGGAGCGACACCTACCCGTACGTCGACGTCCGCGAGGACGACGTGACGATGGGCCACGAGGCCACCGTCTCCAAGGTCAGCGACGACCAGCTCTTCTACCTGATGAGCCGCGGGCTGACCGAGGACGAGGCGATGGCCATGATCGTGCGCGGCTTCGTCGAGCCGATCGCCAAGGAGCTCCCGATGGAGTACGCGCTCGAGCTCAACCGGCTCATCGAGCTGCAGATGGAAGGGGCCGTCGGTTGAGTTCCGTCTGCCTCCGAGATCCTCAGCCCGGAGACCGGCGGGTTCAGCGGCAAGCCGCACTCGCACGGCGCGACGCCGGTGCCCGGTGACAGCCGCGGCGAGCGCGATCGCTCGTTCGACCTCGCCGACTTCGACGTGCCGACCGGCCGCGAGGAGGACTGGCGGTTCACCCCGCTGCACCGCCTGCGCCACCTGCACGAGGACGACACGGTCCGGGCGACGGCACCGTCTCGGTCGAGGTCGACGCGGCCCCCGAGGTCGAGGTCGAGACCGTCGGCCGCGGCGACGCCCGGCTCGGCAGGGCCGGCGTCCCGGCCGACCGGGTCGCGGCGCGCGCCTGGTCGTCGTTCGAGAAGGCCACCGTCGTCACGGTGCCCAAGGACGTCGTCGCCAGCGCGCCGACCGTGATCACCCTGCGCGGCAACGGCGTCGAGAAGGGCCCGGCGTTCGGGCACCTGCTCGTCGACGTCCAGCAGTTCGGGCAGGCCGTGGTCGTCCTCGACCACGTCGGCAGCGCGACGTACGCCGACAACGTCGAGTTCCTCGTCGGCGACGGCGCCCAGCTCACCGTGGTCGTCATCGACGACTGGGCCGACGACGCGGTCCACGCCGCGCAGCACTCGGTCACCGTCGGCCGCGACGCCCGGTTCAAGAGCATCGTGGTGTCCTTCGGCGGCGACCTGGTGCGGGTCGCGTCCGAGGCGCGGTTCGCCGCGACCGGCGGCGACGTCGAGATGCTCGGCCTCTACTTCGCCGACGCCGGCCAGCACCTCGAGCACCGGCTGTTCGTCGACCACGCCCAGCCGCACTGCCGCTCGCACGTCGTCTACAAGGGCGCGCTGCAGGGCGAGGACGCGCACACCGTCTGGATCGGCGACGTCCTGATCCGGGCCGAGGCCGAGGGCACCGAGACCTACGAGCTCAACCGCAACCTGGTGCTCACCGACGGCGCCCGCGCCGACTCGGTGCCCAACCTGGAGATCGAGACCGGCGAGATCGTCGGCGCCGGGCACGCCAGCGCCACCGGCCGGTTCGACGACGAGCAGCTGTTCTACCTGCAGTCCCGCGGCATCCCCGAGGACGAGGCTCGTCGTCTGGTCGTTCGCGGCTTCTTCGCCGACGTCATCAACCAGATCGGCATCCCCGAGGTCCAGCAGCGTCTGCTCGCGCGGGTCGAGGCTGAGCTCGAGGGGTCGGTGCACTGAGCGTGGCCGAGTTCACCCGCGCGTGCGCGGTCGCGGACGTCGCCGACGGCACCGCCATCCGCGTCGTCATCGGCGGCGTCCCGGTGGCGGTGGTCCGCAGCGACGGCGAGTTCTACGCCATCCACGACGTCTGCTCGCACGCCAACGTCGCGCTGTCCGAGGGCGAGATCGAGGACCAGACCATCGAGTGCTGGCTGCACGGCTCGCGCTTCGACCTCGTCACCGGCCGCCCCACCGGCCTGCCGGCGACCCGCCCCGTACCCGTGTACCCCGTGAAGATCGACGGCGACGACATCCTGGTGTCCGTCGCATCCCAATGACATGGAGAACTGAGTCCTGATGACGATCCTCGAGATCCGTGACCTGCACGTCACCGTCGACACCGAGAACGGTGCCCGCGAGATCCTGCGCGGCGTCGACCTGACCGTGAAGGCCGGCGAGACGCACGCGATCATGGGCCCCAACGGCTCGGGCAAGTCGACCCTGGCGTACTCCATCGCCGGCCACCCGAAGTACACCGTCACCGGCGGCACCGTCACCCTGGACGGCGCCGACGTGCTCGCGATGACCGTCGACCAGCGGGCCCGCGCCGGCCTGTTCCTCGCGATGCAGTACCCCGTCGAGGTGCCGGGCGTCTCGGTGTCGAACTTCCTGCGCAGCGCGAAGACCGCCATCGACGGGGAGGCCCCGAAGCTGCGCACCTGGGTCAAGGACGTCAAGGCGGCCATGGAGCGGCTCGCGGTCGACCCGTCGTTCGCCGAGCGCAGCGTGAACGAGGGCTTCTCCGGCGGCGAGAAGAAGCGCCACGAGATCCTGCAGCTCGAGCTCCTGCAGCCGAAGATCGCCGTGCTCGACGAGACCGACTCCGGGCTCGACATCGACGCGCTCAAGGTGGTCTCCGAGGGAGTCAACCGGGTCAAGGAGAGCGGCGAGACCGGCGTCCTGCTCATCACGCACTACACCCGGATCCTGCGGTACATCCAGCCCGACTTCGTGCACGTGTTCATCGGCGGCCGGATCGTCGAGGAGGGCGGCCGGGAGCTGGCCGACACCCTCGAGGCCGAGGGCTACGAGCGCTTCCTCAAGGCAGAAGCCCCAGCATGAGCGCCCTGACCGCGCCGGCCGGAGCGGCCGTCCTGGACGTCGAGAAGGTCCGCAAGGACTTCCCGGCGCTGGAGCGGCTCGTCCACGACGACCGCCCGCTGGTCTACCTCGACAACGCGGCGACCTCGCAGAAGCCGCGTCAGGTGCTCGACGCGCTCGAGGACTACTACGCGCGGCACAACGCGAACGTCCACCGCGGCATCCACGTGCTGGCCGAGGAGGCGACCGCCCTGTACGAGGGCGCACGCGACAAGGTCGCCGCGTTCATCAACGCCGCCGACCGCGCCGAGGTCGTGTTCACCAAGAACTCCACCGAGGCGCTCAACCTCGCGGCGAACGTGATCGCGTGGGCGGACGGCGAGCGCGGGTTGCGACCCGGCGACGAGGTCGTCATCACCGAGATGGAGCACCACTCCAACATCGTGCCGTGGCAGATGGTCACCGCGCGCTCCGGTGCGACGCTGCGGTGGTTCGGCCTCACCGACGAGGGTCGGCTCGACCTCTCCGACATCGACTCGGTCATCACCGAGCGAACCAAGGTCGTCTCGTTCGTTCTCGTGTCCAACATCCTCGGCACGGTCAACCCGCCCGAGGAGCTCGTCCGCCGCGCGCACGAGGTGGGTGCCCTGGTCGTCGTCGACGCCTCGCAGGCCGCGCCGCACATGCCGCTGGACGTGCAGGCGCTGGGCGCCGACCTGGTCGCCTTCACGGGGCACAAGATGTGCGGGCCGACCGGCATCGGCGTCCTCTGGGGCCGCACCGAGCTGCTCGAGGAGCTCCCGCCGTTCCTCGGCGGTGGCGAGATGATCGAGGCCGTCACGATGGCCTCCTCGTCGTACGCCGGGCTGCCGCACAAGTTCGAGGCCGGTACCCCGCCGATCGCGCAGGCCGTCGGCCTGGGGGCAGCAGTCGACTACCTGTCCGCGCTGGGCATGGACGCCGTGCACGCGCACGAGCAGCAGATCACCGCCTACGCGTTGGACCGGCTGCAGCAGGTCGAAGGTCTGCGGGTCATCGGACCGGCCACCTCCGAGGCCCGCGGCGCAGCGATCTCGTTCGCGCTCGGCGACCTGCACCCTCACGACGTCGGGCAGGTCCTCGACGAGCTCGGCATCGCCGTGCGCGTCGGTCACCACTGCGCGCGACCGGTCTGCCTGCGCTACGCCGTGCCGGCGACCACCCGCGCCTCGTTCTACCTGTACTCCACGACGGCGGAGGTCGATGCGCTGGTCGACGGCCTCGAGCACGTCAAGCGCTTCTTCGGAGGCCACGGGTGAAGCTCGAGTCGATGTACCAGGAGATCATCCTGGACCACTACCGCAAGCCCCATCACAAGGGCCTGCGGGAGCCGTTCGACGCCGAGGTGCACCACGTCAACCCGACCTGCGGCGACGAGGTGACCCTGCGGGTGAAGCTCGATCAGGCCGGGGACGGCGGCGCAGTGATCACCGACGTCTCCTACGACTCGCTGGGCTGCTCCATCTCGCAGGCCTCGGTGTCGGTGATGACCGACCTGGTGGTCGGCAAGGACCTCGCCGAGGCGACCAAGGCGTACGACGCCTTTCTTGCGCTGATGCGCACCAAGGGCGACACCGACGCGGTCATCGAGCGCGACGAGGACGTGCTGGAGGACGCCGTGGCGTTCGAGGGCGTGTCGAAGTACCCGGCGCGGATCAAGTGCGCGCTGTTGGGGTGGATGGCCTGGAAGGACGCCACGGCTCGTGCTGTTGGTGACGACGTGACGACGGAGGAGAGCGCATGAGCGAGACCGCGACCCAGACCGGCCCCGGCGGCCCCGGCATCGCCAAGGTCGAGGACATCGAGGAGGCCATGCGCGACGTCGTCGACCCCGAGCTCGGCATCAACGTCGTCGACCTCGGCCTGGTCTACGGCGTTCACGTCGACGACGACAACGCCTGCACGCTGGACATGACCCTGACCTCGGCGGCCTGCCCGCTCACCGACGTCATCGAGGACCAGACGAACAGCGCGCTGTCCGGCCTGGTCAAGGAGACCCGGATCAACTGGGTCTGGATGCCGCCGTGGGGCCCGGACAAGATCACCGACGAGGGCCGCGAGCAGCTGCGCGCCCTCGGGTTCAACGTCTGACCGGCTCGGCTACGGGCGGCGCGCCCGGACGAAGGCCGGCGGGCAGACCTCGTGCTCGAGCAGGTCGTAGGCATTGCGCCGCACGAACTCGGTGGGCCCGATCCAGCCCAGGCAGTCGGGGCAGATCGCCTCGGTGTCGACGTGCCAGGACGCGTCGATGACCTCGACGTGCGCCGGACGGTTGCGCCGCCGCAGCCAGGCCCAGCCCATCAGCCGGATCAGCGACATCTGACGCATGGGCGCCACTCTTGCCGGTGGGTGCGACAGTCAACAGACCTCGTACCGTCACGAACCGGCAACTATCCGGTCACGGCACGAGCCGGACGACCTCACCGGCCCCTGGAACGTGTCGCACGAGTTGAGGTCACCGCTGCTGCGACCCGTCGAGAACCACTGTTTGCGCTGGGCGGCCGACCCGTGGGTCCAGGCCTCCGGGTCCACCCGCCCCTGGGTCTTCTGCTGGATCCGGTCGTCGCCGACGGCCGCGGCCGCCTCGAGCGCCTGGTCGATCTCGGCCTCCCCGACCGAGACGTTGCCGGCGTCGTCGGCCAGCTTGCTCCAGACCCCGGCGTAGCAGTCGGCCTGCAGCTCCATCGCGATCGACAGCTCGTTCTGCTGCCCGGGGTTCGACTGCTGTGCCGCCCGCACCTTGCGCTCGGTGCCGAACAGGGTCTGCAGGTGGTGGCCGGCCTCGTGGGCCAGGATGTAGGCCTGCGCGTAACGGCCCTCGGCGCCGAACTGCTGCTGCAGCTGCTCCAGGAACCCGATGTCGATGAAGATGCCCTGGTCCGGCGGGCAGTAGAACGGCCCCACCTGCGAGGACGCCTGCCCGCACCCGGTGCTCACGCCCTGGGTGAAGAACACCAGCCCGGGCTGCTCGTAGCTCTCACCGGCCCGGCCGAACTCGGCGTCCCAGACCTCGTTGATCTCGTTGTAGACCTTCACCAGGAAGCAGTCGTCGTACTTCTCGATCGCGCCCTCGGTGTTGCAGCGGGTCCCCAGGTCGCTCTGGCCGCTGCCCTGCTCCTGGACGCTGCCGTCCTGCGGCACCAGCCCGGTCGTGTCGACGTTGCCGCCACCCAGCACCGAGACCAGGATGTAGATGATCAGCCCTACGACGCCGATGCCGCCGCCGCCGACAGCCAGGCCGCCACGGCCGCCCATGCCGCGGCGGTCGGAGACGCCGGAGACGTCCACCGACTGGTCGTCGAACTTGATGCCCACCGCGGCCACCGTCCTCTCCCTGGAGCCCGCGTAGACTACGAGGCACCGTCCGCGCCGTGCCTGTGAGCTCACCTCGCTGTACCCACCCGCGCGAGGCCCCACCCGCACCTGCGCCGACGAAGGACCATCCATGATCACCGCCACCGGCCTGGAGCTGCGCGTCGGCCCCCGGCTGCTGCTGGGCGATGCGACCTTCCGGATCGCCCCCGGTGACCGGGTCGGCCTGGTCGGGCGCAACGGCGCCGGCAAGACCACCCTGACCCGGGTGCTCTCCGGCGAGAGCCAGCCCGCGGCCGGTGAGGTGACCCGTTCGGGACCGGTCGGCTACCTGCCGCAGGACCCGCGGACCGGCGATCTCCACGTGCTGGCTCGGGACCGGATCCTTTCCGCTCGCGGGCTGGACTCGGTCATCGCCCGGCTCCGGGTCACCGAGGGCGAGATGGCCAGTGCCGATCCGGAGACCCACGACCGGGCGATGCGCCGCTACGTGCGCCTCGAGGAGGAGTTCCAGGCAGCCGGGGGGTACGCGGCCGAGAGCGAGGCAGCGGCTATCGCGTCCTCGCTCGGCCTGCCGGACCGAGTGCTGGGCCAGCCGCTGCACACGCTCTCCGGCGGCCAGCGGCGACGCGTCGAGCTGTCCCGGATCCTGTTCTCGAGCACCGGGTCGGATGCCACTCTCCTGCTCGACGAGCCGACCAACCACCTCGACGCCGACTCGATCGTGTGGCTGCGCGACTACCTGAAGACCTACAAGGGCGGTCTGGTGGTCATCAGCCACGACGTGGGCCTGCTGGAGCACGCCGTGACCCGGGTGTTCCACCTGGACGCGAACCGGGCCGAGATGGACGTCTACAACGTCGGCTGGCGGGCCTACCTCACCCAGCGCGAGACCGACGAGCGGCGCCGCAAGCGGGAGCGCGCGAACGTGGAGAAGCAGGCCTCGGTCCTCAAGGCCCAGGCCGACCGGATGCGCTACAAGGCGACCAAGGCGCGCGCCGCGCAGAGCATGGACAAGCGGGCGGCCAAGCTGCTCGGCGGGCTCGAGGAGGTCCGGCGCAACGACCGGGTCGCCAAGCTGCGCTTCCCGGAGCCCGCGCCGTGCGGCAAGACGCCGTTGACGGCGGAGGGGCTGTCGAAGTCCTACGGGTCGCTGGAGGTCTTCACCGACGTGGACCTCGCGATCGACCGGGGCAGCCGGGTGGTCATCCTCGGGCTCAACGGCGCCGGCAAGACCACCCTGATGCGCCTGCTCGCCGGGGTCGAGGAGCCGGACACCGGCGAGGTCGTCCCGGGACACGGACTCAAGATCGGCTATTACGCGCAGGAGCACGAGACGCTCGACCCGGACCGCACGGTGCTGGAGAACATGCGCAGTTCCGCTCCCGAGCTCGGGGATGCCGAGGTGCGCCGGGTGCTCGGTTCCTTCCTGTTCTCCGGCGACGACGTCGACAAGCCGGCTGCTGTTCTCTCGGGTGGCGAGAAGACCCGGCTCGCGCTGGCCACCCTGGTGGTGTCAGCGGCCAACGTGCTGATGCTCGACGAGCCGACGAACAACCTCGACCCGGCCAGCCGCGAGGAGATCCTCGGGGCGCTGCGCAGCTACGCCGGCGCTGTTGTCCTGGTGACCCACGACGAGGGCGCCGTCGAGGCACTCCAGCCGGAGCGGCTGATCCTGCTGCCGGACGGCGTCGAGGACCTCTGGAACGAGGACTACGCCGACCTCGTCGCACTCGCCTGATCCGGCGTAGCCCCGCCGGAGTCGACCACGTAAAGCACGCCGGCGGGTACTTCGCGAGGCATGCATGCGTGGCGAGGTGTCCGTAACCCTGCTTTACGTGGTCGATTGGGACAGCCCCGGCCGGAGGGGGAGATCGGCTCTGGCGCTGTGGCGCGCGGACAGCGATCATGGGGCCGGACCCAACCGACTTCAGGAGGCTGGCGTGGCCGAGCTCAAGAAGGGCGCGCGCATCACCGGAGGCGATCGCAGCAAGCTCGCGAGCGACCTCAAGCGCAAGTACACCTCAGGGTCGAGCATTCGTGACCTGGCCGCCGAGACAGGTCGCTCCTACGGATTCGTGCATCGGATCCTGGCGGAGTCCGGGGTGACGCTGCGCGGCCGTGGCGGCGCGACCCGCGGCAAGAAGTCCTGACCTCCGCACCGTCGGTGGCGGGCGGCGCCGCCGGACCTGGTGAGGGTCCGGCCGGGGGCGTGCACCTCGAGCTCGAGGGTGCCCTCGCCGTCGTGACGCTGGCGAGCCCGGCCAACCGCAACGCCCAGTCGCCGGTCACCTGGCGGGCTCTCGTCGCGGTCGGCCAGCAGGTGCTGGCCGACGAGGACGTGCGCGTGGTGGTGCTGCGGGCGCAGGGCGCGTCGTTCTCGGCGGGGTTGGACCGTGCCATGTTCACCACCGGCGTCGACGGCGAGCCCGGGATGATCGACCTGGCGGCGCTGGACGACGAACCGCTGGACGCCACCATCGCCGACTTCCAGGAGGCCTTCGCGTGGTGGCACGACGACCGCATCGTCAGCATCGCCTCGGTGCAGGGACATGCGGTCGGTGCCGGCTTCCAGCTCGCTCTGGCCTGCGACCTGCGGGTGCTCGCCGAGGACGCGCAGCTGTCGATGCGGGAGACCAGCCTCGGCCTGGTGCCCGATCTCGGCGGCACCAAGCCGTTGGTCGACCTGGTCGGCTACGCCCGCGCCCTGGAGATCTGCGCCACCGGGCGCTGGGTGGGGGCGGCGGAGGCTGCCGCGACCGGGCTCGCGTCGCTCGTCGTACCGTCCGGTGAGCTCGACGCCGCCACCCGTGACCTCGCTGCTGCCCTGCTCGCCGCTCCCTCGGCAGCGGTCCGGGCCACCAAGTCCCTGCTGAGAGGCGCCGGCGGACGGACCTACGACGAGCAGCGGGCCGCCGAGCGCACGGCGCAGGCCGCCCGGTTGCGTGACCTGGCGAAGGGGATCTGAGTGGATCTCACGCTCAGCGACGACCAGCGGGCGGTGCGGGCCGCCGTACGGCAGTGGGTGGACGAGGTCGTCGTCCCGAACGCCCTGCGCAACGACCGTGAAGAGCGGTTCCCGCAGGAGGCGCTGGACGGGCTGGTCCAGACCGGCTTCGTCGGGATGTCGATCCCGCAGGAGTACGGCGGCGGCGGCGCCGACCCGCTCACCTACTGCCTGTTCATCGAGGAGCTCAGCCGCGGCGACGCGAACGTGCGCTCGATCATGTCGGTCCACCTCGGGCTGGTGGCAGGCTCGATCGAGCGGTGGGGAACCGAGGCGCAGAAGCAGGACTGGCTGCCCCGGATGGCTGCCGGCGAGGTGCTCGGCTGCTTCGGGCTCACCGAGCCCGACCACGGGTCGAACCCGGCCGACCTGCGGGCGGCCGCCGAGCCGACGCCGGGCGGCGGCTGGCGGATCAGCGGGCGGAAGGTGTTCATCACCAACGGCTCGATCGCGCAGGTCGCCCTGGTGATGGCCCGCACCGGCGGGCCCGGCGGGAAAGGGGTGTCGGCGTTCCTGGTGCCCACCGATCGGGCCGGCTTCAGCGCGAGGCCGGTGCACGGCAAGCTCGGTCTGAGGTCCTGCGACACGGCCGAGCTGGTGCTCGACGGCGTCGAGGTGGGCGCCGACGCACTGCTCGGCGAGGAGGGCGCCGGGCTGAAGGTGGCGCTGTCGGCGCTGGACGACGGGCGGATGTCGATCGCGGCGTCATGCACCGGGATCGGCCAGTCGGCGCTGGACGTGATGGTGGCCTACGCCGGTCAGCGCGAGCAGTTCGGCAAGCCGATCGCGGGCCACCAGCTGGTGCAGGAGATGCTCGCCGACTCCGCCGTCGACGTCGACGCGTCCCGCCTGCTCACCTGGGCGGTGGCCGACCTCAAGGCGCGCGGTGAGCCCTACTCGCTGGCCGCCTCGAAGGCCAAGCTGTTCGCCACCGAGGCCTCCATCCGGGTGGCCGACAACTGCGTCCAGGTGCACGGGGGCTACGGGTACGTCGACGAGTACCCGGCGGCCAAGATGCTTCGCGACGCCCGGGTCACCACGCTGTACGAGGGCACCAGCCAGGTGCAGAAGCTGCTGATCGGCCGGGCGCTCACCGGGATCAGCGCCTTCTGACGACTCTGCTCGACCGGAGCGTCGGTGGGCCGACGTACCGTCAGGGAAGCAGTGGTGCCCGGCCTGCGTTGCAAGCCCCAGGGGCGTAACAGGAAATTCAGGAGGCGGCCGGTGTCGATGTCCCACAGTCCGTGGGCGGCCATGAGGTCGCTCACCCGTGACGGCGAGGTCGTCAAGCGGAAGCTGGCGCCCGGGACGCTGCCGCGGATCGCGCAGTTCGCCCGGCCCTACCGGCGGCAGATCGGCGTCTTCCTCGTCCTCGTGGTGCTCGACGCGCTGCTTGTCGTGGCTCTCCCGCTGCTGTTCAAGGTGATCGTCGACGAGGTGTCCCAGGACAGCGGGGGCAGCAAGTCGGTCGTCGTCACGGTCGCCCTCGTGGTCGCCGGCCTGGCCGTCGTCGACGCCGGGCTGACCCTGTGGCAGCGCTTCCTGTCCTCCCAGGTCGGTGAGGGCCTGATCTACGACCTGCGCACCAAGGTCTTCTCCCACGTGCAGCGGATGCCGGTGGCGTTCTTCACCCGGACCCAGACCGGTGCGCTGGTGAGCCGCCTCAACACCGACGTGATCGGCGCGCAGCAGGCGTTCACCTCGACCCTGTCCTCGGTCGTGTCCAACGTGATCGGCCTGATCCTCGTGCTGGCCACGATGCTCTACCTCTCCTGGCAGATCACCCTCGGCGCCCTCGTGCTGACCCCGCTCTTCCTGCTGCCCGCCCGTTGGGTCGGCCGTCGCCTGCAGGCGATCACGCGCGAGGCGATGCAGCTCAACGCGGGCATGGGCACCACCATGACCGAGCGGTTCAACGTGTCCGGGGCACTGCTGGTCAAGCTGTTCGGCCGGCTGCCCGACGAGTCCGCCGCCTTCGCCGTGCGCGCCGGACAGGTGCGCGACATCGGCATCAAGCAGGCGATGTACGGCCGGGTCTTCTTCACCAGCCTCACCCTGGTCGCCTCGCTGGCCACCGCGCTGGTCTACGGGGTCGGTGGCGTGCTGGCCATCGACGACACGATCACCCTGGGCACCCTGGTGGCTCTCACCGCCCTGCTCGGCCGGCTGTACGGCCCGCTCACCGCGCTGTCCAACGTGCAGGTCGACGTCATGACCGCCCTGGTGAGCTTCGAGCGGGTGTTCGAGGTGCTCGACCTGCCGCCGATGATCGACGAGAAGCCGGACGCCGAGCGGCTGCGCCGTGGGGCCACCGAGGTGGAGCTGCGCGACGTGTCGTTCCGCTACCCGAGCGCCGACGAGGTGTCTCTCGCGTCGCTGGAGTCGGTCGCGGTGCTCGACCAGGCGCCCAGTCAGCAGGTGCTGCACGACGTCTCGTTCGTCGTGCCGGCCGGCACGATGACCGCTCTCGTCGGTCCGTCCGGTGCCGGCAAGACCACCATCACCAGCCTGGTGGGGCGGCTCTACGACACCGTGGACGGCCAGGTTCGGGTGGGCGGTCACGACGTCCGCGACGTGACGCTCGCGTCGCTGCACGACACGGTCGGTGTCGTCACCCAGGACGCCCACATGTTCCACGAGACGATCCGCACCAACCTGCTCTACGCCCGGCCCGACGCGACAGACGCCGAGCTGCTCCAGGCTCTCGAGTCGGCGCAGATCTGGGACCTGGTCGCCTCGCTGCCGGACGGCCTGGACACCACGGTCGGCGACCGCGGCTACCGCCTCTCCGGCGGCGAGAAGCAGCGCCTGGCGATCGCGCGGCTGCTGCTCAAGGCGCCGGACGTCGTCGTGCTCGACGAGGCGACGGCCCACCTCGACTCCGAGTCGGAGGTCGCGGTGCAGCGGGCGCTGAAGATCGCGCTCGAGGGCCGCACGTCGCTGGTCATCGCGCACCGTCTGTCGACGGTGCGCGATGCCGACCAGATCCTGGTGGTCGCCGACGGCCGGATCGTGGAGCGCGGCCGGCACGACGAGCTGCTGCGGTCCGGCGGTCTGTACTCCGAGCTCTACCGGACGCAGTTCGCCTCCCAGGAGCGCGGCGAGGACGCCCCGGTCGAGGTCGCCTGAGCCTCAGACGCTCAGGACACCGCCCGCCGGAGTCCGGCGAGCGACTCGGTGAGCAGCGCCGGGAACCCCTCGATGTCGGCGTAGTCGGCCAGCGCCGCGCACAGCCACAGCGCGAGCAGCCGGGCCCGCAGCTCGCGCTCCTCGTCGACCGGGCGGCCGTAGGCCGACAGCAGCGCCGCACGGGCCGGGCCGACGAAGGCGCCGTAGGCCAGCGAGAGGTCCAGCGCGGGGTCGGCCAGGCAGCAGTCGCCCCAGTCGATGACCCCGGCGGCCCGTCCGTCGGCACCGACCATCAGGTGGCGCAGGTGCAGGTCACCGTGCACCAGCACCGGCTCGCCGGTGGGAGCCGGCAGCGGGTCCGCGGCCGCGATGACGTCGCCGATCTGCCGGTCCAGACCGCTGGCGGCGTCCCAGGTGCCGCGCGCAGCCAGCCGGTCCAGCGCCTCGCGGGCCATCGGGCCGCGGGTGCTCGGGGTGCCGCGGCGCATCGGGTCGTGGGGGAGGGGGCCGCCGAGGTCGTGGGCCACCTGCGGGTCGTGCAGGGCGCGGAGGAACCCGCCGACCTGGACAGCCAGCGCATGGCGGCCCGCGTCGGGCAGCCGTGCCTCGGCGAGCTCGACGCCGGGCACCGGCCGACTGCCCCAGAACGGCCACGGGTAGCCGTCGGCGGGCACTCCGAGGAGCTCGGGCACCGGGACGGCCAACGGCAGCCGGGGTGCCAGCCCGGGGAGCACGGCGAGCTCCCGGTCGATCAGCGGCACGGCGACCTGGCGACGCGGGAACCGGAACACCCAGGCCCCGTCGACCAGGTAGACCGTGTTGTCGAACCCGATGCCCAGCGGCACCACCGACTCCAGGGCCAGCTCCGGGAACTGCCCGGCGAGCAGGGCCCGCGCGGCGGACGCGTCCAGGGCGTGCTCGGCGTCCCAGACGTTCACCGACGGCACGGTACCTGGCGTACGCCGGTCAGAGGGTGCGCAGCATCCCGCCGTCGACCGGCACCATCGCTCCGGTGAGGTACGACGCCGCGGGGGACAGGACGAAGGCCGCCACCCGGCCGAACTCCGCGGGGTCGCCGTAGCGACGCAGCGGGATCCGCTTCTGCGACTCCTCGCGGGCCCTGCGGCCCTTGGCGCCCTCGCCGTCGAGCTCGCGGACCCGGTCGGTGTCCAGGCGGCCGGGCAGCAGCCCGTTGACCCGGATGTTCTTCGGCCCCAGCTCGTCGGCCATCGTCTTCGCGAGCATCGCCAGGCCGGGGCGCAGGCCGTTGGACGCCGCCAGGCCCGGGATCGGCTGCTTGACCGAGGACGACAGCACGAAGGCCAGCGAGCCGCCCTCGTCGCCGAGGGTCGAGGTGACGGCCCGGGCGATCCGCAGGGCCCCGAGGAAGACCGACTCGAAGCCGGCCCGCCAGGCATCGTCGTCCAGGGCCAGGGTCTCGCCGGCCGGCGGGCCGCCGACGCTGACCAGCGCGCCGTCCAGGCGTCCCCAACGGCCCTGGGCCGCGGCAACCAGGCGCCCGCCCAGCCGGGGGTCGGTCAGGTCACCGGGAACCGCCATCGCGTGGTCGCCCGCCCCCAGGCCCTCGGCCGCGGCCTGCAGCATCGTCTCGTCCCGGGCGCACATCAGCACCCGGGCTCCCTCCTCGACCAGCACGGCGGAGGTGGCAAGGCCCAGGCCCTTGCTCGCGCCGGTGACGAGGTACACGCGGTCCTGCAGTCCGAGGTCCATGGTCGGACATCCTGCCGCGAACCGGTTCAGCTGCGCGACTCGGCCTCGGCGTGCCGGGCCAGCAGGCGGGCCCGCACCTCGTCCGGCGTGTACGCCGTGCGCTGCCGGGCGGCGCGCGTCACCACGACACCGGTCGCGGCGACCCCGACGATCCCGGCCAGGCCGAGCAGCTTCCACCAGCGCACCTGCCTAGGCTACGCACCGTGCCGACCGGACGGGGTGCCAGCAACGCCGGGACACGGCTGTCCCTCGAGGCGGCGGTCGACCTGACCCGCACCGGCGACCTGTGGCTGTTCCGCGGTCGCAGCGCCGCCGACCGGGCCATCCAGGTGGGCACGAACAGCCCGGTCAACCATGTGGGCATGGCTGTGGTCATCGAGGACCTTCCGCCGCTGATGTGGCACGCCGAGCTCGGCCGGTCGCTGCCCGATGTCTGGTCCGGCAACCACCAGCGGGGCGTGCAGCTGCACGACCTCGCCGACGCCGTACGGGTCTGGGCGCATCGCTACGGACAGCAGGCGTGGCTGCGTCAGCTGGACCGCCCGGTCGGCCGGGAGATGGAGGACGCGCTGCTGCGGACCATCGCCCGGCTGGACGGCACCCCCTTCCCGTCGACGGCCAGGCTGGCGGGGCGCTGGCTCGGCGGCCGGCTGCCGAAGGTGGGCCGGGCCCGGGACGTCGCCCTCGAGACCGCCTACTGCGCGGAGGTCGTGGCGCTGAGCTACGAGTCGATGGGCCTGCTGCCCGGCGGCCGCCGACCGAGCTGGTACGACCCGGGCAGCTTCTGGAGCGGTGACGACCTGCTGCTCGCTGGGGGCGCCCGGCTCGGCGGGGAGATCGTGGTCGACGTCCCCGACGCGCAGGGTGTGGTCGAGGTGCCGGAGCAGTGAGCACCGACGAGGACGCCGTGCGTGAGTGGCTGCTCGCCGCCCGGCAGGTGACCGTGCTGACCGGGGCCGGCATCTCGACCGAGTCGGGGATCCCGGACTTCCGCGGGCCGCAAGGAGTCTGGACCAAGGACCCGTCGGCGGCAGCGCTGTTCACGCTGGAGAACTACCTGCGGGACCCGGAGGTCAGACGTCGCTCCTGGCAGGGCCGCCGGGACCACCCCGCGTGGCAGGCCGAGCCGAACGCCGGTCACCTCGCGCTGGTCGACCTCGAACGGTCCGGCCGGCTGCGCGCCGTCGTGACCCAGAACATCGACGGGCTGCACCTGCGGGCCGGCCAGGACCCGGACCGGGTGCTGGAGATCCACGGCACGCTCTACGCCGTGGAGTGCCTGCAGTGCGGTCGGACCACGACGATGCGGGAGAACCTCGACCGGGTCGAGGCCGGCGATCCCGACCCGCACTGCCTGGTCTGTGGCGGCATCCAGAAGGCGGCGACCATCTCGTTCGGCCAGTCGCTCAAGCCCGCCGTCCTCGAGCAGAGCCTGGCAGCAGCGCGCGACTGTGACCTGCTGCTGGCCGTCGGCACCACCCTGACGGTGCAGCCGGCAGCGGGCCTGGCCGAGGTCGCGGCCCGGGCCGGGGCGCGGCTGGTCATCGTCAACCGCGATGCCACGCCGTACGACGGCCTGGCGTCGGCCACCCTGCGCGAGCCCATCGGCCAGGTGCTGCCCCGGCTGGTCGCTCCGCTGGCCGCATGACGGAAGCCCCTGCGGCCGTTGGACCGGGCCCGGCGGCTCACCGCCGGCGACCGGGTCGCGGTGATCGCCCCCAGCGGCACCCTGGTGCCGGAGCGGCTGGAGCGTGGTGTCGCGGTCCTCGAGTCCTGGGGGCTGGAGGTCGTCGTCGGCCGGCACGCGCGGGAACAGCGGCGGCACCTGGCGGGCAGCGACGAGCAGCGTGCCGGGGACCTGCAACGCGCCTGGTGCGACCCGGCGGTGCGGGCAGTCATCTGCGCCCGCGGCGGCTCGGGGGCGGCGCGCATCGTCGACCTGCTCGACTGGGCGGCGATGCGGGCGGCGGGGCCGCGGGTCCTCGTCGGGTTCAGCGACGTGACCGTGCTCCACCAGGCGGTGGCCAACCGGCTCGGCCTGGCCACCCTGTTCGGCCCGATGGCTGCCACCGTGGCCTTCGCCGGCGCCGACTCGGCCGCCGACGCCGACCCGGCGTCGGCCGAGATGCTGCGCGCCACCTTGTTCGCACCGCAGAGCGTTCGGGTGCTCGCCGACGGCGACCTGCGCTGTGAGGTGCCGGGCCGGGCCGGCGGGGTGATCGTCGGCGGGACGCTGGCGCTGCTCGCGAACACCGTGGGCACGCCGGAGCATCGGCCGGCCCGCGGCGGCATCGCGCTGCTCGAGGACATCGCCGAGCCGGCGTACCGGATCGACTCGATGCTCACCCAGCTGCTGCGGACCGGCTGGTTCGACGGCGTCGCCGGGATAGTCCTCGGTTCCTGGACCGACTGCGGGCCGGGGGCGCTGGAGACCGTCCTCGAGCGGCTGGCCCCGCTGGGGGTGCCGCTGGCCTCCGGGCTGCCCTTCGGCCACGCGGTTCCGCAGCTCACCGTGCCGCTGGGCCTCGAGGCCGACCTCGACGCGGACGCCGGCACCCTCACCCTCCGGCAGCCGGCCTTGCGCTAGCCGCCGATCGGCCGTCGAGTGGGTTGGGGCTCCGCACCGGGCTATAGGTCGGACGCGCGCTGCTCAGCCGGCGCCTGCTCACCCGGTTCGGGGACCTGGGCAAGGTTGAGTGCGGAGTTCACCAGCGCCAGGTGGCTGTAGGCCTGCGGGGTGTTGCCGAGCTGACGGCCGGCCTTCACGTCGTACTCCTCGGCGAGCAGCCCCACGTCGTTGCGCAGCGACAGCAGCCGTTCGAACCGCTGCCGTCCGGCCTCGACCTGGCCGTCCAGCACGAGCGCATCGGCCAGCCAGAAGCTGCAGGCGAGGAACGCCCCCTCGCCCCCGGGGACGCCGTCGTCGGTGTCGCCGACGTCGTATCGCCGGACCATGCCGTCGGTGGCCAGCTCGGCCATCACGGCGCGCAGCGTGCCGCGCACCCGCTGGTCCTCCGGCGGCAGGAAGCCGACCTGTGGGATGAGCAGCAGCGAGGCGTCCAGAGCCTTGGACCCGTAGGACTGGGTGAACGTCTGACGGTCGGCGTCGTACCCCTTGGCGCACACGTCGGCGTGGATCTCCTCGGCGAGTGCGCGGTAGCGGTCGAGCGGTCCGTCGTACCCCGAGTGCGCGACGGTGCGCGCCGCCCGGTCGGCTGCCACCCAGGCCAGCACCTTCGAGTGGGTGAAGTGGCGGCGCGGCCCGCGGACCTCCCAGAGGCCTTCGTCGGGCCGCTGCCAGTTGCCCTCCAGCCAGTCCATCAAGCCGCGCTGCATCCGCCAGGCCTCCTCGTCGGGGTCGAGGTCGTAGCGGCGCGCGAGCCACAGGGTGTCCATCACCTCGCCGTACACGTCGAGCTGGAGCTGGTTGACTGCGCCGTTGCCGACCCGGACCGGCGTGGACCTCTCGTACCCGGCAAGCCATGGCAGCTCGCGCTCCGGGACGTGACGCTCTCCGGTCACCCCGTAGAGGATCTGCAGCCGGTCGGGGCTGCCGGCGATCGCGCGCAGCAGCCACTCCCGCCATGCGCCCGCCTCCTCGATGTAGCCGGTCTTGACCAGCGCCTGGAGGGCGAACGCCGCGTCACGCAGCCAGCAGTAGCGGTAGTCCCAGTTGCGCGCACCGCCCAGCTCCTCGGGTAGCGACGTCGTGGCGGCCGCGACGATGCCGCCGGTCGGCGCATACGTCAGCGCCTTGAGCGTGAGCAGGGAGCGCAGGACGGCCGGGCGATAGGGACCGTCGTAGGTGCACCGGCTGGACCAGGACCGCCAGAACCGCTCGGTCTCGGCCAGTGCCGCCTCCGGATCGACCGCAGGGGGGCGGTGCAGGTAGGACGGGTTCCAGGTGAGTACGAACGACTGGCGCTGGCCGGCCTCGATGGTGAAGTCGGCGAACGACGCGAAGTCCCGACCGTGGTGGGGCACGTCGGAGGCCAGCCATACCGAGTCCGGTCCGGCGACGGCGGCGATCATCCCGTCGAGGTGGCGGACCCACGGGATGACGTCGCCGTAGCCGAACCGCAGCCGCAGCTCACTGCGCATGGCGACCCGGCCGGAGACGCCCTCGACGATGCGGACGACGTCGGGGGCCTCGCCGCGCTCGGGCATGAAGTCGATGACCCGCACCGTGCCGTCCGGCCCGCGCCACTCGGTCTCCAGGACCATCGTGTCGCCGCGGTAGCGACGGCTCGAGCAGGTGCCGCCGGAGCGCGGCGCCATCCGCCAGTGGCCGTTGTCCTGCGTGCCGAGCAGAGCCGCGAACACCGCCTCCGAGTCGAAGCGCGGGAAGCAGAGCCAGTCGATCGAGCCGTCCAGGCCCACCAGACCCGCGGCGAGGCGGTCGGAGATGAGGGCGTAGTCCTCGATGCGCGATGCCATGCCCGGCTCTACCCGGCTATCCGTACCGGTACCGCGCGCCGGTGTCCCGGTGGTGGCGCCCCGACGGTCGGCGGCCTCACGGCGGGCAAGCACGACGTAGCCGCCGAGAGCGAGGCAGGCGAACAGGAACCACTGGAAGGCGTAGGCCAGGTGCGGGCCCTCGCCGGGCTCCGGTGCGGCGAGCAGGGCGGGTGCCGTTGGCGGGGCGGGCTGCTCGCGGACCAGGTCGGCGTACCCGTCGTACACGTCGTACGGGAGTGGCCGGGCGATCTCGGAGACGTCGATCCGGGTCACCTGGCCCCGTGGTGGGGCGCCGGTGGTCGATGCCGGCTCGGTCGGCCGGACCCGGCCGACGACGGTGACTTCGCCGGGCGGTGGCGCCGGCACGTCGGGTACGTCGATCGCGGACTCGCCTGCGGGCAGCCAGCCGCGGTTGACGAGCAGCGCCGGGCCCTGGTCGGTCACCAGCGGCACCAGCACGTAGAAGCCGACCTGCCCGTTGTACGGCCGGTTGCGCACCAGCAGCTGGTGGGAGGGGTCGTATCGCCCGGTCGCGCTCACCCGGGCGTACTGCCGGTCGCCGGCCGGTCCGCGGTCGACCGCCAGGAGGTCGGCGGCGGGGGCCGGAGGCGCCGAGGCGTTGCGGGTGATCAGGTCGTTGGTCGCGTGCCGCGCCTCCAGCCGGTGCAGCTGCCAGCGGCCGAGCTGGACGCAGGTGGCAGCCACGAGCAGGGCGACCGCCAGCAGCCCCAGCCATCGCCTGGTCAGCAGGAAGCGGTACACCGTTCGAAGGTAACTGCCCGGTGTCGGCCGGGCGACGTAGGGTGGTGCCGTGCTGGTAGACACCTTTGGCCGCGTCGCGACCGACCTGCGGGTCTCTCTGACCGACAAGTGCAACCTGCGCTGCTCCTACTGCATGCCGCCCGAGGGCCTGGAGTGGTTGCCGGGGCCCGAGCTGCTGACCGACGACGAGCTGGTCCGGCTGGTCGGCGTCGCCGTCTCGCTGGGCGTGACCGAGGTGCGGTTCACCGGCGGTGAGCCGCTGCTGCGCCGCGGGCTGGTCTCGCTGGTCGAGCGGGTCGGCGCGCTGAGCCCGCGGCCGCGGATGTCGGTGACCACCAACGGCATCGGCCTGGCGAAGGTGGCCCCGGCGCTGGCCGCCGCCGGCCTGGACCGGGTCAACGTGTCCCTCGACACCCTCGACCGCGAGCGGTTCGTCACGATCGCGCGCCGCGACCGGCTGGCCGACGTGCTGGCCGGGCTGGCGGCTGCGGCCGACGTCGGCCTCACGCCGGTGAAGATCAACACTGTTCTGCTCCGTGGGGTCAACGACGACGAGGCCGTTCCGCTGCTGCGCTGGGCCCTCGGCAAGGGGTACCACCTGCGGTTCATCGAGCAGATGCCGCTGGACGCCCAGCACGGGTGGGACCGCGCCACGATGGTCACCGCCGACGAGATCCTGACCCGGCTGGGCGAGACCTTCCTGCTGGAGCCGGCCGGCGACGAGCGCGGCAGCGCACCGGCCGAGGAGTGGCTGGTCGACGGCGGTCCCGGCCGGGTCGGCGTCATCGGCTCGGTGACCCGGCCGTTCTGCGGGGCCTGTGACCGGGTCCGCCTGACCGCCGACGGCCAGCTGCGCAACTGCCTGTTCGCTCGCGAGGAGTCCGACCTGCGGTCCGCGATGCGGGCCGGGGCCTCCGACGACGACCTCGCGGCCCGGATGAAGGCGTCGCTGCTGGCGAAGCTGCCCGGGCACGGCATCGACGACCCGGGTTTCCTGCAGCCTGCGCGCCCGATGTCGGCCATCGGCGGCTGACCGACCGGTCCGGGGGGACCAGCGGTCAGCCGTGCGCGCGGCCGGCCAGTCGGCGTACGGAACGGTCTTGCGCAGGAAGCCGCGGGTCTCCAGGCAGCCGGTGAGGTTCTCCCGGTGCGTCGTCGCACGCCGTCCAGGTCTTCCGACGGTCCGGCGCGTGCAGCTTGGGGTTGTTCCTCGCGAGCACCCTGGTCGCGGGGGCGCGGCAGCCCTTGGCCGAGCCGACCGGGGACGTCGTCTCGTTGGTTCACGCGTGGGCCCGGCGGGTGACGACGCTGGAGGGGGGCGATGCCGGGCAGCCCGGGGGGAGCCGCCCGGCATCGCGCTGACTGCGCCGCCCGCCTGGGCAGCCTGAAACGGCCCGTCGGCGACGCTCAAGACCGAGTATTGCACGGATCGGTGTCACGTCAGGGCCTATCCGGTGGCCGGGCGCGATGCTGCCCCCCGGCACCGACGTCTGCCGCCTCCCGCAGTCGTCGCGCGTTGTCTCCGGTCCGCCGCCACCGAGAAGGACAGCACGCGACAGGGGGCGGCACTGCCGTCCGCAACCAGGGAGACCCGCCGACGTTGGCGGGGGCCCACTCCCGGAGCGCGTGACCGGCACCCGTCGCGCCGACCTCCCCGGCAGTGCCACCGCCTCAGCCAGCGCCAGTCGGAACTCCTCGGTGTCGGTCACGGTTAGTCCTCTCCGCGTGCCGCCGCCGAACGTGCCCGCAGTGCGGTCATTCCGCGCGCGAGGCGAGCGTCTTACCGTGCTTGTACACACCCATGCGGCGGCGATCTCTGCCTCTGCCAGTCTTCCTGTAGCGAGCACCATCACGGTGCGCTGCCGTGCGTGAGCCCGGCCAGCAACTCGGCCATGCCCCTCGACTCCCCGGCGTCGCCCGTCAAGCCCGAGACACCTCCGACCACGTCGACGAGGTCTCACGACTCGCGACGTCGAACCGGAGAGGTTGCGTCACGATCGCCCGCCGCACGTAGCCTCGGCGACTCCGTGCGCCGCCGGTGCCAGTACGTCTTACCAGTGCGGTCTGCACGACGTCCTCGCGTGCCCAGTCGCCGTCAGGCGAAAGCGAAGCGACCAGCGAGGCAGCCGCGCAGCCACGAAGCTGTCGAACGCCTGTTCCGACCAACCCGCCATCAGCGTCACCTCCACTCGCCCCAGACCCCCTCATGCTCCATTACAAACCGTCAGTCGCTCGCGTCGGCCGGCCAGTCGGCGTACGGCACGGTCTGGCGCAGGAAGCCGCGCGTCTCGAGGAAGCCGGTGAGGTTCTCCCGGTGCGTGTCGCACGCCGTCCAGGTCTTCCGCCGGTCCGGGGCGTGCAGCTTCGGGTTGTTCCACGCGAGCACCCAGGTGGCGGGCGTCGCGGCACCCCTTCGCGGAGCAGACCGGTGACGTCGTCTCGTTGGTCACGGGTGGTCCCGGCGGGCCGACACGGGAGACGGGCGATGCCGGGCAGCCACGGGGGGAGCCGCCCGGCATCGCGCTCACTGCGCCGCCCGCCCGGGCAGCCTGAAGGGAGCCCGTGCAGCGACGCTTAGGACCGAGTATTGCACGGATCGGTGTCACGTCAGGGCTCTATCCCTTGGTCCCGCCGAGCGCGCCGTTGATCGGCCGCGAGGCCGCTTTCGGGCATCTCCTCGATGCGCTCCCGGCCGCCGTTGGCGAAGACCACCGACAGGTAGGGCAGCAGGATGGCGGCCGCGATGAACACCCAGCGGAGCCAGCCGGTGGTGACGACGGCAAGGATGAAGCAGACCGTGCGGACGCCCATCGAGATCAAGTACCGGCGGGTCCGGGAGTTGACGTCGTCCCGAACCCCGCGGCGGGCGCCGGTGATCTGGTAGACCGGCTCGCGCGAAGACCTGCGGCCGAGCCTGCCAGGAGCGTCGCATCACTCCTTCACAGTAGGTCACCTGTCGAGTCCCTGGAGGACCGCACCATGAGCAACCGCACCTACCGCGTCACCGAGATCGTCGGGACGTCCGAGACCGGCGTGACGACGCGATCCGCAACGGGATCGCCCGGGCCGCCCAGACTCTTCGGCACCTCGACTGGTTCGAGGTCACCCAGGTCCGCGGGCAGGTCGTCGACGGCGCGCCGCAGCACTTCCAGGTCGGCATGAAGGTCGGCTTCCGCCTCGAGGACGCCTGACCCGACACCATTGCGCGTGCCGTTGTCGACGGTTCGAGACCGCGTGTTCGCAGTGTGTTACGGCGCCTTCCGGGCTGTCAGGAGACCCCTTGTCGCGGTGACTTACCCGGCCTACCTTCGGTGCGCCTCAGCCTGTTCGTAAGGGCCCACATGAGCAGATATGCGCGTGCGCCGATCGAAGCCTCCGTGCTCGCCAGCGCGGGCGCCATGCAGAGCACTCGGCCCCCGTCCGCCTGCTGACCACGCCCGCGAGGCGCACCGGCTGGGGCTCGACCTTCAGCTGGCGGCCGAAGAGCTCGACCACGCGCACTCCCACGACTACCGGCTGGGCCGGCGGATCACCCGCATGCAGCACGCCGTCTGGTGCCGGCACTTCTCGCGGCTCTCCTCGTGGTGATCACGTGGGCTCCGCTGGGCGACTGGTGGCAGGCGATCAAGGACCTGGCTTACGCGAGGACCGACAGCGGTCGGTGATCCACCGGCTACGAGAACCCGGCGGCGGACTCGGTGATCGGCTTCTTCACGCCGAGCCTGTGCGTCGCATCCGAACGGCGGAGCGATGTCCTGGAACCGAAGGGGCATGTCTTCGGTGTCCCCGGGCGCAGGATCAAGGAGTCCGTCGGTCCGCGAGACAGAGCTGGCGCAAAGCTCGCCTCGAGCGGAACTGAGGGACCTGGGGGACCGGGGCCCTGGGGGTCCTGGCCGGCGGCGGTCCGCGCCTCACCCGGGGGCCCGGGTAAGGCGCGGACCTGTATGCCCGGCAGCGGGATGGCCACCGGAGGTTGCTGCTTATGTGGCGCTCCGAGACGTCGGTGAGCATCAAGCACGTCCTACCCCTACGCAGCACGCCGATGCAGGGTGGATTCATCCCCAACGGCGGCTGGGCGCCATGTCACGATCCGACCGCCGACTTCGTGCCTTTCGCGGTCCACGCGGTGTGCACCTCGGCCAGTTCAGTGTCCGAGCCCGAAACGCTTACGACGCCTTGCTGACCGAGGACATGTTGAAGTCCGCCACCCGCCAGGCCGGCATCGCCGTCCGGGTGAAGTAGTCGCCGAACTCCCGGGCCAGGGTGCGCTCGGTCAGGCCCAGCTCGGAGAGCCGGCCCAGCATGTCGACCGGGCTCTCGTTGAACCGGAAGTTGTTGACCTCCGCGACCACCTCGCCGTCCTCGACGAGGTAGACGCCGTCCCGGGTCAGCCCGGTGAGCAGCAGGGTCTGCGGGTCGACCTCGCGGATGTACCAGAGGCAGGTGAGCAGCAGGCCGCGCGAGGTGTCGGCCACCATCTCGTCCAGCCCACGGGTCGCGTCGGCGGAGCCCATCAGCAGGTTGTCGACACCCGGCGTCACCGGCAGCCCGGTCAGCTCGGCGGAGTGCCGGGTCTGGATCAGGGCCTGGAGCACACCGTCGGCGATCCAGTCGGTCTCGGCCAGGGGCAGGCCGTTGTCGAAGACCGACTGGGACGAGCCGGACGACGTGGCGAAGACCACCGGGTCGCACTGGATTCCCTCGGCGGTCGGGTCGCTCCAGACCCGCAGCGGCTTGGTGGCCAACGACTCGCCGACCCGGGTGCCGCCTCCCTGGCGGCTGAACACGGTTCGGCCGTCGTTGGCGTCCCGGGCGACCGCCGTCCAGAACAGGTAGGCCATCAGGTCGGCCACGGCGCTCGGCGGGAGCAGGGTCTCGTAGCGGCCGGCGTCGAGGTCCACCCGGCGCCCGGCCCAGGCCAGCCGACGAGTCAGCTCGGCGTCCACGGCCGTCATGTCGATGTCGGTGAAGTCGCGGGTGCTGTGCCCGACCCACGACGAGCGGGACCAGTCCGCGGTCTTGCCGGTGACCTCGATCCGCCCGGTGGGCTGGGCGTGACGCACCCGCACACCGGTCGAGCTGCCGAGGTACGTCGTGTGCACCTGGTGCTCGGCGAACCCGAACAGCTCGCGGCCGGCCGCCCGGGCATCGAGGAACACCGAGCCCAGTGTCGACGCGAGGTCGCCGAAGACGCCGATGGAGGTCTCGGCCGGCGGGTCCGCCCAGCCCTGCCCGGACGGCGGGACCTGCTCCGGGGTGATCAGCGGTCGGGCGTCCTCGGCCGGAGCGGCCGGTGCGGGCGGCCTCCTCGGCGGCCCGGACCAGTGCCTCGACCTGGTCCAGCCCGACGTTGCTCCGCGACACGACGCCGGTGGCGGTGCCCTCGGAGCCGCCGACCGTGGCGATGACGGTGAGCGTGCGGCCGCGCATCACGCCGTTGGTCGTGAGGGTGTTCGCCGCCCAGCGCAGGTTGGCCTCGCTGGACTCCTCGGCGAGCACCACACAGCCGTCGGTGGTGGAGAGCTCGAGTGCCCGCTCGACGACGTCCTGGGCCGTCACGCTGGTCGTGGTCGTGGTGCTCATCGGCCCGCCTCCGCCTGGGTGTTGAGGATCCGCACGCCGCGGAAGAGTGTCGACGGGCAGCCGTGGCTCACCGCGGCCACCTGCCCTGGTTGGCCCTTGCCGCAGTTGAACGCACCGCCGAGCACATAGGTCTGCGGGCCGCCGACGGCCTCCATCGAGCCCCAGAAGTCGGTGGTCGTCGCCTGGTAGGCGACGTCGCGCAGCTGGCCCGCGAGCCGACCGTTCTCGATCCTGAAGAACCGCTGGCCGGTGAACTGGAAGTTGTATCGCTGCATGTCGATCGACCAGCTCTTGTCACCGACGATGTAGATGCCGCGGTCGACCCGCGAGATCAGCTCGTCGGTCGACGGCCCGTCCGGGTCCGGCTGCAGCGAGACGTTGGCCATCCGCTGCATCGGCACGTGGCCGGAGGAGTCGGCGAACGCGCAGCCGTTGGACCGTCCGAGGTCCTTCAGCCGGGCCATCGGCCGGTCCAGCTGGTAGCCGACCAGGATGCCGTCCTTGACGATGTCCCACTGCTGGCCGGCGACCCCCTCGTCGTCCCAGCCGATCGACGCCAGGCCGTGCTCCGCTGTCCGGTCACCTGTGACGTTCATGACGGGGGAGCCGTACTTCAGCGAACCCAGCTGGTCGAACGTCGCGAACGAGGTGCCCGCGTAGTTGGCCTCGTAGCCCAGCGCGCGGTCCAGCTCGGTCGCGTGGCCGATCGACTCGTGGATGGTGAGGAACAGGTTGCTCGGGTCGATCACCAGGTCGTAGTCGCCGCCCTCCACCGACGGCGAGCGCAGCTTCTCGGCCAGGTGCTCGGGCAGCTCGTCGAGGTCGGCGGCCCAGTCGTAGCCGGTGCCGGTGAGGTACTCCCAGCCGCGTCCGGCCGGGGGGGCCAGCGTGCGCATCGCGTCGAACCGCCCGGACTCCTTGTCGATGCCGACGGCCTCGAGCTCGCAGTTGATCCGCACCCGCTGCTGGGTCGTCGTCGTGCCGGCCAGGTCGCTGTAGAACTTGTTCTCCATCACCGAGTGCACCGACGCGTCGGTGTGCGCGACGATGTCGTGCGCGAGCAGCGCGGAGCTCCAGTCGGCGAGCAGCGAGACCTTGTCCGAGTCCGGGATGCTGAACGGGTCGACCTCGTAGGGCGAGACCCAGGTGACGTCGCCGTACGCCGGCTCGTCGGCCAGCTCGATCCGCTGGGTCGACAGCGGGCGGCTCACCTTGGCCACCTCGACCGCCTGCTCGGCGACCCGCTCGGCCGACTCCGGCGTGAGGTCGACGTGCGAGGCGAAGCCCCAGGAGCCGTCGTGCAGCACCCGCACCGCGAACCGATGTCCTCACCGTCGCGGGTGCCGTCCAGGCGGGCGTCGTGCAGGCTCAGGTGCGAGTCCCGTACCCGCTCCACCCGGATGTCGGCGTGCTCGACACCGAGGGCCCTGGCCCGGCTCAGTGCGGCGTCGGCGAGCCGGCGCAGGGGCAGGTCGGTGAAGGCCGTGTCGATCTCGGGCACTGGCGTCTCCTCGTGGACGGAACGGTCGTTCGGGCAGGTGGGCAGCGTCAGGGCGAGAGCGCCAGGTCGAGCACGAGCTTGCCGTGGGTACGTCGGGAGGCGATGTCCTCGTGCGCCTGCCGGGCGCGCTCCGAGCGGGTAGCGGCCGCCGGGCGAGCGCCCGCAGCCGGCCGGCGGCGTGCAGGTCGAGCAACGACTCCATCGCGGGGCGCAGGCCGCCCGGCAACGAGAGCGCATGGGTGAGCCAGAAGCCGACGACCGCTCGTGAGGTCGCGATCAGCCGGCCGGGCTGCACCGGGGTCGGCGGCACCCGGGCAGCCATCCCGAAAGTCACCAGCCGGCCGAATGGCGCCAGCGCACGCAGCGACGCGTCGAACACCCGACCGCCGGTCATCTCCAGCACGATGTCGACCGGCCGGCCGTCGTTGGCCTCGACCATGGCGTCGCGCAGGTCGGTCGGGTCACCGGTCGCCGACCCGGGGTCGAGGGCGATGTCGGCGCCGAGCGCGCGGGCGAGGTCCCGCTTCTCGGCGGTGGACGCCGTCGCGATCACCCGGCGGGCACCCATCTCGCGGGCGAGCTGCACGGCCAGGCAGCCCACGCCACCTGCGGCTGCGTGCACGACAACCGTCTCGCCCGGTGCGATCCGGGCGCTGGTCCGCAGCAGGTGCCAGGCCGTGGTGCCCTGCAGCACCAGGGCCAGCGCGGTCGTGTCGTCGACCGAGTCCGGCAGCGTGAACGTCGTCGCCGGGTGCGCGAGCGCCTGTTCGGCGTACCCGCCGTTGGCCAGCAGCGCCACGACCCGCCGGCCGCCGGGGTCGCTCCCGACCACCTCCGCGCCCGGGACGAACGGGACCTTCTGCGGCGCCAGGTAGTCGTCGGCTGCCTGGTGCGTGTCGGCGTAGTTGACGCCGGCTGCGCTGACGTCGAGCAGCAGCAGCGGCTCGCGTGGTTGCGGCGCGGGCAGGTCCACGAGCTCGAGGACCTCCGGACCCCCGAACGTCGAGACCTGGATGGCGCGCATCCGGATGACCCTAACGCGGCTCGGCCAGCCGATCAGCGCCGTCCGGCCGCCAGGCGGCGTCGCCCGGTTGGGGTACCCGGCGGTGGACCGATAACGTCGCGCCCGTGAGCGACCAACCCCCTGCGTCCGCGGCGCCGTCCGGCCGCTCGGTCCTGGTGACCGGAGGCAACCGCGGCATCGGCCTGGCCATCGCGCGGGCGTTCGCCGCCGCAGGCGACCGGGTCACCATCACCTACCGGTCCGGCGAGCCCCCCGAGGGGCTGGCCGGCGTGCGCTGCGACGTCACCGACCCGGCGTCGGTGGATGCAGCGTTCGACGAGGTCGAGGCGACCCAGGGGCCGGTCGAGGTTCTCGTCGCCAACGCCGGGGTGACCCGGGACCAGCTGATCATGCGGATGTCCGAGGAGGACTTCGCCCTCGTGCTCGACACCAACCTCGCGGGGTCCTGGCGAGTGGCGAAGCGGGCGTCCAAGGGGATGCTGCGGCTGCGCCGCGGCCGGGTGGTGTTCATCTCCTCGGTCGTCGGCCTGCTCGGCTCGGCCGGCCAGTCGAACTACGCGGCCTCGAAGGCGGGGCTGGTCGGGCTGGCCCGGTCACTGGCCCGCGAGCTGGGCTCGCGCGGCATCACCTTCAACGTGGTGGCACCGGGGTTCGTCGAGACCGACATGACCGCCGAGCTGCCCGAGGACCTGCAGAAGACCTACCGGGGCCAGATCCCGCTGGGCCGGTTCGCCTCGGTCGACGAGGTCGCCGGCGTCGTGCGCTGGCTCGCCGGCGACGAGGCGGGATACATCACCGGGGCCGTGATCCCAGTGGACGGTGGACTAGGGATGGGGCACTAGATGAGAGCTGAGATGGGCATCCTGGACGGCAAGCGCATCCTCGTGACGGGTGTGCTGATGGAGTCCTCCATCGCGTTCCACGTCGCGCGCATCGCTCAGCAGGAGGGCGCAGAGCTCGTGCTCACGTCCTTCGGCCGCACCATGCGCATCACCCAGACCATCGCGAAGCGGCTGCCCACGACGCCGCCAGTCATCGAGCTGGACGCGAGCAACGCCGAGGACTTCGACGCGCTCGCCGACCGGGTCCGCGAGCACGTCGACGGGCTCGACGGGCTGCTGCACTCGATCGGCTTCGCCCCGGAGTCAGCCCTGGGCGGCAACTTCCTCAAGACCGAGTGGGCCGACGTCGCGACAGCGCTGCAGATCTCGGCGTACTCCCTCAAGGCGCTTGCCGTGGCGGCCCAGCCCCTGATGCCGGCGGGGGGCTCGGTGGTCGGCCTGACCTTCGACGCGACCCTGGCCTGGCCGAAGTACGACTGGATGGGTGTGGCCAAGGCTGCCTTCGAGTCGACGTCGCGTTACCTGGCCCGCGACCTCGGTCCGGACGGAGTCCGGGTGAACCTGGTCGCCGCCGGCCCGTTGCTGAGCACTGCGGCCAAGTCGATCCCCGGCTTCGACGAGCTCAAGGACGTCTGGACCACCAGGGCGCCGTTGGCCTGGGACGTCTCCGACTTCGAGCCCGCCGCGCGGGCCTGCGTCGCGCTGCTCTCGGACTGGTTCCCGCGTACGACGGGGGAGATCGTGCACGTCGACGGTGGCGTGCACGCGATGGGCGCGTAAACGGGGCCGGGGGCGGACCGTGGACGACAGGCGCCCGTCGCTGGTGGAGCTGCGGGTGCTGGAGGGGGCGAACCTCTACTTCCCGCGCGCGGCGGTCAAGCTGACCCTGGACATCACCACCCTGCTCGACCTGCCGGACGCCGAGGCCCGCGCGGTCGGGGCGTCGCTCGGTCTGCCCGCGGCACGACCGGGGTCCCCGCGCACCGGGCTGCGGCAGCGGTTCGCGATGCGCGTCGCGGCCAGACTGGTACGCCGGGTGGCCCGCGAGTCCGGCACGACCAGGCTGGCGGTGCGCAGCCGCCCGACCGCGGACCTGAGCCGCACGGTGATCGCCTATCCGTGGCGGCACCGGGACCGGGCCCAGGCCCTGGGGCACGCGGTCGCGGGAGCCCTGGACGCGCTGCCCAGCGACGACGTCGACAAGGTCGTCGTCGGCGGCCGCCGAGCACGTCCGGCGTTCCGGCCTAGGGGAACCGCCGAGCACCCGTCGTCCGCACGTCCCGTTGGTGGCGGTCACCGGCACCAACGGCAAGACGACCACCTCCCGGATGGTGGCGCGGATGGGTCGGTGCGCCGGGCTGGTGGTCGGCTGGTCGTCCACCGACGGCGTCTACGTCGACGGCGAGCTGGTCGAGGCCGGCGACTACTCGGGGCCCAGCGGTGCCGGTCGCGTGCTCGACGACCCGCGGGTGCAGCTTGCCGTGACCGAGACGGCCCGGGGCGGCATCCTGCTGCGCGGACTCGGTGTGGTCCACAACGACGTCTCGGTCGTGACGAACGTCAGCGCCGACCACCTCGGCATGCAGGGCGTCGACACCGTCGACCAGCTGGCCGAGGTCAAGGCGGTCGTCACCCGGGTCACGCGGCACGCGGGGCTGGGTGGTGCTCAACGGCGACGACCCGCGGACTTTCGCCATGCGGCTCGGCGTCGGGGCGCAGGTCTGCGTGTTCTCCCGTGACTCCGACTCGCCGGCCCTGCGCCGGGCCCTCGACGAGGGCGGCCGCGCGGTCACGCTGCTCGACGGCGCCATCACGGTGCTGGAGCCGCGCGCCGAGCCGGACCCGCTGCTGGACGTTGCCGACGTCCCGATGACCCTGGCCGGGCTGTCGCACGTCAACGTGGAGAACGCGCTCGCCGCGGTCGGTGCCGGTCTCGGTGTCGGCCTGCCCCGGGCGGCCGTCATCGACGGTCTGCGCTCCTTCCGGCCGGGACCGGAGGACAACCCCGGCCGGATGAACGTCTACGGGCTCGGCGGCGTGACCGTCGTCGTCGACCTGGCGCACAACGAGGCCGGCGTTGCCGCGCTCCTCGAGGTCCTGGCCGGCCTGCGGCTGCCCGGGTGCCAGGTGCGGCTGGTCGTCGGAACTCCGGGGGACCGCACCGACGAGATCATCCGCGGCGTCGGTGAGATCGCCGCACGCGGCGCCGACCAGGTGGTGATCGCGCAGAAGGAGCACTACCTGCGGGGCCGTGAGCCGGACGCCCTCGCGGAGCTGCTCCGGGAGGGCGCGGCTTCGGTGGGGGTGCGCGACGTCCCGGTCCACCCGACCGAGCTCGCCGGCCTTCAGTCACTGGTCGAGCGGTCCCGGGACGGTGACGTGGTCGGCGTCATGTGCCATGCCGAGCGGACCGAGATCGACGCCTGGCTGAGGTCGGCGGGGGCGACGGTCGACGGCCCGGACGAGATCCGCGCCAAGGTCCTCGCGGCCCGCCCCGCCTGATCAGAGGGCCTTGGCAGGTGTCGCTTTCCGGGTCAGGGTGGGGGGTGACAGTCGAGCAGTGGAGGCAGCCGTGAGCGATTCGCAGGGGCCGGGCGCCCCGGAGCCCGGCGAGGACCTCGAGTACGACCTCGCGCATGAGTGGGCAGCGCGACCCGTTGCCGTCGTACCCGTACCCGGGAGCGTGTACGTCGCGACGCAGACGTCCGACGAGGGCGGCGACTACGGGTACGACATGGCGCACGACGTACCCGGTCGCTGACCGCTCCGGTACCCACCGCCGTCCCCGCTCACCGGTGGGAGGTCGGTCCTAGCCGGTGCGCTCACAGGTGAGCAGCAGGTACTCCCAGTCCAGCACGGTGGTTCCGTCCCCGCGGTCGAACCGCTCGGCCAGTGCGACGAGGTCCTCGTCCAGGGCGGCGACCCGGTCGGGCTGGTCGGCGATCGCCTTGTAGGTCGCGATGGTCGGCCCGTAGTGCGACTTGAAGTAGTCGCGGAAGTCGGCCGGCGTGGGGAACTGGTCGATGGTCACCGTGCTGCGGGACGCCGACACCTCGGTGACCCGGTCGCCGAGCAGCAGCCGGACGTGGTCCTCGCTGCCCCACAGCGGCGGCGGCTGTGCCCCGGGCGGAGGCGGCGGGGCGTACGGCTTCATGGTCGCGAACATCTGTCCGATGAAGCCCTCCGGCGTCCAGTTGAGCAGCCCGATGGTGCCGCCCGGGCGGCAGACGCGGACCAGCTCGTCGGCGCTGGCCTGGTGGTGCGGCGCGAACATCACGCCGACGCAGGACAGCACCGTGTCGAAGGAGGCGTCCGGGAACGGCAGCGCCTCGGCGTCGGCCTGCTGCCAGTCGACCTCGACGCCCTGCGCGGTGGCGGCCTTGCGGCCCGCGTCGAAGAGCTCGGGGGTGAGGTCGGAGGCCACCACCGAGGCACCGGCAGCCGCGGCCGGGATGCTCACGTTGCCCGATCCTGCGGCCACGTCCAGCAGCCGCTCGCCGGGTCCGACGCCGCTGGCCCGGACCAAGGTCTTGCCCAGGCCCGAGATCAGCTCGGCGGCCAGTGCGGGGTAGTCGCCCAGCGCCCACATCGCGCGGTGCTTGGCCTTGAGCGCACGGTCCGCTTCGGTCATGTCGGTCGTCGTCGTCACGTCGGTGTTCCTCTCCAGGTCGGTGTTGCCCGACGCTAGAGAGCGGGCAGACCCGCGGACAGGGTGCCGACGCGTAACCTGCAGGTCGCTCAGCCGCGGGTGGCGGCGGCGCGCGCGTAGTCGTCGGCACCGAGCGCCAGCGCGGCGGCCGCTGTGCGTTGGGCGGACCCGCTCAGGTCGAGCTTCCGGTAGATCGTCTGCAGGTGCCGCTCGACGGTGCGGACGCTCAACGTGAGCTGCCCGGCGATCTCCCGGTTCTCCCGCCCGGCCGCGACCAGGTCGAGCACCTCGCGTTCCCGGGGAGTCAGCCGGTCCAGGGACGACACGTCCGGCGCGCCGTCCCCGCTGCGGCCCACGGAGTCCCGACGGGGGACCGGCACGATCCGGGTCGCGGCGTCCGGCTCCAGGAACGCTGCCAGCTCGGCGAAGCACACGTCGGTGGCCGGCTCACCGTCGAGCAGCACGTGGTTGTCGGTCTCCAGAGTGACCAGGTGCGCACCCGGAATCTCGGCAGCGAGCCGGCGGCCGCCCTCGAGCGGGTTCATCTGGTCGCCGCGGGAGTGCATCACCAACGTCGGTACGTCGAGGCGCGGAAGCAGGTCCGAGACGTCGACGTCCATCCGGGCCTGGCGGAACGCGACGGCGTTCTCGGCGGTGGTCGAGCGGCGCATCAGCTCATCGACCCAGGTCATCTGCTCCGGGGTCGCGCCGGGCATCAGCGCGTCGGTGAAGACCCGCCGGAACCGGCCCTCCGGACGCGCCCAGCCGACCTCGATCATCTTGGTGAAGGTGTCCTCGAGCTGGCGGGACTCCTCCGAGCCGTCGCCGACCATCCCGACGTAGCTGCCGAGCAGCGCCAGCCGGGTGACTCGCTCCGGGTGCCGGTGCGCGTAGGCGATGGCCACCGGACCGCCCTGGGACATCCCGAGCAGCGCGAACCGGTCCAGCCCGGCCGCCTCGACCACGGCCTCCAGGTCCTGCAGCCGCGCCTCGAAGGAGAAGTCGGTCACGTCCCAGTCGGAGAGCCCGAAGCCTCGCTCGTCGTACCGGACGCTCGCCGACACGCCGGCGAGGCCGTGCACGAAGTGCTTCCATACCGGGCTCTGCAGGTCGTACTCGAGGTGGCTGAGCCAGCAGGTCGACACCACCAGCGGCGGGCCCTCCCCGTAGCGGGCGTAGGCGATCCGGGTGCCGTCCGCGGACCGGCAGAAACCGACCGAATGGGCGGCCGGGAGCCGAGCACTCTGCGCCATAGGTGTTGACGGTAGCCCCAGACCGCCCGGCCGGTCAGCCGCTTGAGAAGCGGGTGGCGGGGTCGAGCGCCCAGGCGAGCACCGCCGGCCAGGGACCGTAACCGTCGTCGATCGTCAGGTGCCCGGCACCCGGCAGGATCTCGCTGTCGAGGCCCAGCGGACCGCCGTACAGCGTGTGCGCCGTGCCCTCGGTGCTGTAGACGTCCTCGTCCGAGGCCACCAGCCGGACGCTGGTCCGGCTCGACGCCCAGACGGAGGCCGGGTCCTGCGGCGCGACGAACCCGGCGAGCTGCGGGTAGGACGCGGTGACCACCGGGCTCGGCGGTGCCACCAGCAGCACCCGGTCGGCCGCCGGGTCGACCAGGCCGCGCTCGGCCGCGTGCAGCCAGAGCAGGCAGCCGAGGCTGTGCGCCACGACCACGCGTTCCCCGCCGCCCATCTGCAGCCATTCGGCGGCGAGCGTCTCGAGCCACTCCTCGAGCACCGGCTGGTCGGGTGAGGGCAGCTGCGGGTAGAGCACCTGCTCAGCCGCGGTCCCGCAGCGCGTCGACGAGCCGCCACTCCCAGTGCTCAGGCGGCCGGTGGTTCTCCCAGCCGTGCAGGACGAGGAAGCGCCGGGTCACGTCGCTGCCGTGTCCGGGTCGCCGACGTTCTCGTCGACGTGCGCTCCGGCCTGGGCCTGGTGCGACATCGTCTCCAGCTCAGCGAGCACGGCGCCGTGCTTGTCGACGCAGAGCACGACGAGGTCAGCGGGGTTGGCCCGGGCCATCGCGTGGTGCACGGCTGGAATCTCCTCGAGCACGATCTCGACCTGCTTGCAGCGCCCGCCCTCCGCCATCCGGGTCCGGGCGCCCTCGGCGACGAGGGCGGCGACGGCGCCGCGGTCCCGGCCGCGCAGGGCCTGGTCCTCCCGGACGACGAGCACGTCGAAGTGCTCGGCCGCGATCGAGCCGAGCTCGCGCATGTCCTCGTCACGCCGGTCGCCGGCGGTCGCGATGACCCCGATGCGCTGCGGCTTGGCGAGCTCGGAGGTCTGCTGGGCGCTGTCGGCCATCTGCTCGACGAAGTCGCCGAGAGCGCGCATCCCGGGCGCGTTGTGGCAGTAGTCGACGATGACCGTGGTCCCGCCGACCTCGATCTGGTTGAGACGGCCCGGGGACAGGTAGTACGACGTGCTGAAGGTGCGCAGGCCCTGCCGGATGTCGTGCAGGTGGGCGCCGGCGGCGAACGCGGCGCCGGCAGCGGCCAGCGAGTTCTGCACGTTCATCTTGGCCCGGCCGCCGAACGTCGCGGGGAGGAGGTGGGTCCAGGCCAGCTGCATGGCCCGCCGGCCGTGCCGGATCACGATCATCTCGCCGAGCTCGCTGCGCTCCAGGTGCACGGCGCGACCGCCGCGCCGGCAGTGGTCGTCGACCATCTCCATGACCTCGCTGCCGGCCTCGGCCATGGTGAACCAGACGACCTCGCCCGAGCATCGCCGGCGCATGCCACGGACCAGCTCGTCGTCGGCGTTGAGCACCGCGTAGCCGTCGCGGGGCACGGCCTCGACGACGACCTGCTTCACCTCGGCGAGCTGCTCCAGGGTGTCGATGCCACGCATGCCGAGGTGGTCGGGCGCGACGTTCAGGACCACTGCGACGTCGTTGCGCTGGTAGCCCAGGCCCTCGCGCAGGATCCCACCACGGGCGACCTCGAAGACCGCGAAGTCGACGCGCGGGTTCTGCAGCACCATCCGGGCCGACTTGGGCCCGCTCGCGTCTGCCCGGATCAGCAGCCGCTCGTCGATCACGATGCCGTCGGTGGAGGTCATGCCGACCTTGCGGCCCATTCCCTTGAAGACGTGCGCGATCATCCGCGAGGTCGTCGTCTTGCCGTTGGTCCCGGTCACCGCGACGATCGGGATCCGGCTCGGCGAGCCTGGCGGGAACAGCGAGTCGACCACCGGCTTGGCCACGAACTGGGCGTCGCCGATCGTCGGGTGCGTGTGCATCCGGAACCCCGGTGCGGCGTTGACCTCGCAGATGGCGCCGCCGGTCTCGCGGACCGGTTCGGCGATGTCGGGGGAGATGAAGTCGATGCCGGCCACGTCGAGACCCACGACCCGGGCTGCCTCCTCGGCGATCTCGACGTTGTCGGGGTGCGCCTCGAGGGTGCGGTCGATCGAGATGCCGCCGGTCGACATGTTGCCGGTCAGGGTGAGCTTGACCATGGTGCCCTCGGGCGGGATCTCCTCCATCCCGAAGCCCTGCTCGGTGACCAGCGCGACCGCGGCGTCGTCGACCTTGATCCGGGTGAGCACCTTCTCGTGGCCGACGCCGCGACGCGGGTCGGCGTTGGTCTCCTCGACCAACTCCCGCACCGTGCGCACGCCGTCGCCGACGACGTGTGCGGGCACCCGCTCGGCCAGGGCCACCATCCGGCCGCCGATCACCAGGACCCGGTAGTCCTTGCCGGTGATGAACGACTCCACGACCACCCAGCCGCGCCGGGACTCCTCCTTCGCGGTGGGGAAGGCCTCGAGCACGTCGTCGCCGTCCTTGAGGTCGAGCATCACCCCGCGGCCGTGGTTGCCGTCGAGCGGCTTGATGACCACCGGGTAGCCGATCCGGTTCGCGACCCGCACGGCCTGATCGGCGGTGCGCACCGACTCGGATCGCGGGACAGGCAGCCCGGCAGCGGCCAGCAGCCGGGTCGTGAGCTCCTTGTCGCCGGCGATGTCGACCGCCAGCGCTGCCGTCTTGGACGTCATCGTCGCGCGGATTCGCTGCTGGTGGACGCCCTGACCGAGCTGCACCAGCGAGTGCTCGTTGAGCCGCAGCCAGGGGATGTCGCGCGAGACGGCCTCGTCGAGGATGGCCTGCGTCGAGGGGCCGAACGCGGTCCGCTGCGCCTGCAGCAGGAAGCGCTCCAGCTCGGCGTCGAAGTCGAACTCGGGGTCGGCCAGCACGAGGTGGTTGACCAGGCGGACCGCCAGCGTGCCGGCAGCCAGCCCGACCTGCTCGTCGACGTACCCGTAGATGACGTTGTACTGCCCCGGGACACCGGTGCCGCGGGTCTTCCCGCGGCGCATGTCGTGACCTGCCTCCTGCTGCAGCTGGAGCGCGGTGTGCTCCGCGACGTGCCCCAGCCAGGTGCCTTCCTTCAGCCGCTCGAGGAAGCCGCCGCGGTGCCCGCGCGAGCAGGAGTGCCGGGCGACGCCGGGCAGTGCCTCGACCAGCCCGTCGACGAACCCGGGGATCGTGTTGCTCGGGTGGTCCTCGAGCGAGCCGAGGTCGACGACGAGGTGGACGGCCGGCTCGTACGACCACAGGTTCGGCCCGCGGTAGACACGCGACTGCAGGATCGCGAGGTCGGGCTGCGCGCTCACGGTTGGTCGTCCTCCTGCGGCCGACTGCTGATCTGGTGGGCCAGGTGCTCCTCGTGGAAGTCGACCAGCCGGCGCTGGGCGAGGTCGAACCGGGCGCCGGACGGCAGCGTGTGCACCACGACGCCGGACACGAGCAGCGGTGCGCCGAGCTCGGCGATGTGCGCGTCGCTGACGCAGCCGGACCCGTCGGCGACGAAGACGCAGCCCGTACCCACCACCTCGAGCAGGTGCCCGCCGCGCACGACGGCCGCGGTGTCCTCGTCGACGCCGAGGCCGAGCAGCCGGGGCGACCGGGCCACCAGGGAGAGCAGCCGGGCGTAGCGGTTCCGCTGCGCGAAGTGCTGGTCGACGATCACGCCCGGCAGCAGGCCGAGCCCGGCGGCCGACGCGGTGACGCCCTGCCGCGGGGTGTCCGACTCGTCGCCGAAGGCGATCATGTGCTCGCTGACGGCGCTCGCACCGGCCGAGGTACCGCCGACGAGGGCGCCGCGCTGGTACGCCGAGCGCACCGCGTCGGCGAACCTCGTGCCGCCCACGATCTGGGTCAGCTTGAGCTGGTTGCCCCCGGTCATGAACACCGCGTCGACGTCGGCCAGCGCGCCCGCGACCTCGGGGTCGTCGGCCTCGGCCCGGGTGGCCGGGCGTGACCGGACCACGTTGCCCGCGCCGAGGGCCAGGAAGGTCTGCTCGTACTCGTCGAGGATCTCGTCCCCGAGCGAGGACGCCGTGGCCACCACGGCGATCCGGGCGCCGTCGCCGCCGGCGAGGCGGACGAACTCGCGCAGGACCACCCTCGACCCGGTGCGGTCCTCGCCCCCGCCGATCACGCAGAGCATGCCGGCCGGAACTGGGCTGACAGGTCGAGGGGGCACGGGCCCGAGCGTAGAGGGCCGCACGGCTCAGGGCACGATGGGCGCTATGGAGAGCGCGTCGCGGCTGGTCGTCCTGGTCCGGCACGGGAAGGCCGAGAGCGGCGAGGAGGGCAGCGACCACGACCGCCGGCTGACGAGCCGCGGCCAGGCCGCGGCGAACGGGGCCGGCCGGTGGCTTGCCGGGCAGCTCGACCGGGTCGACCACGTCTGGGTGTCCTCTGCGGCCCGGGCCCAGCAGACCTGGTCGGCCATGGCGCCCTCGTTGCCCGAGGGAGCCGAGGTCGTCGTCGCGCGCGACCTCTACCAGGCCGGGGCCCGCGAGGTGGTCGCCCACGTGACGGCCACCGACGTACCGGTCCTGGTGGTCGTGGGGCACAACCCGACCCTGGAGCAGGTGCTGATGGTGCTGACCGGCGACCTGCATGCGATGCGGCCCGGCGCCGTGGCCGTCGTCGAGCTCAGCGGCGGCCAGGGCGAGCTTCGGGAGCTCTGGCAGCCGCCCCGTTGACGGCCGGCCATGGTCAGGTCGGCGGTGTCACGACCTGCAGACCCTCGGCGGCGTCGGCGTCCTCGACCTCCTCGCGGGAGATGCCGAGGAGGAACAGGATCGCGTCCAGGTACGGCACGTTCAGCGCGGCGTCCGCAGCAACCCGGACCACCGGCTTCGCGTTGTAGGCGATCCCCAGCCCGGCCCGCGCCAGCATGTCGAGGTCGTTTGCCCCGTCGCCGATCGCGACCGTCTGCGACATCGGGACCCCGGCCTCCAGGGCGAACCGCTCCAGCGCGTCGGCCTTGCCGGCCCGGTCGACCAGCGGGCCGAGCAGCTCACCGGTGAGCCGGCCGTCGACGACCTCCAGGGTGTTGGCTGCCGAGTAGTCGATGCCCAGGTCGGACACCAGCGCGTCGGTGACCTGGGTGAAGCCGCCGCTGACGATCGCGATCCGGTAGTCGAGCCGCTTGAGGGTACGCACGAAGGTGCGGGCGCCGCGGGCCAGCTGCAGGTCCCGGCGTACGTCGTCGAGCGCCGCCACGTCCAGACCGGCGAGCAGCCGCACCCGGGCCCGCAACGAGTCGGCGAAGTCCAGGTCGCCGCGCATCGCTGCCTCGGTGATCTCGGCCACCTCCGGGGCGCGGCCCGCGTGCTCGCCGAGCATCTCGATGACCTCTCCCTGCACGAGGGTCGAGTCGACGTCCATCACCACCAGGCGCTTGGCCCGCCGGTGCAGCCCCGAGCGCTCGACCGCCACGTCGACACCCAGGGCGGCGGCGGTCAGCGCGAGCTGCTGACGCAGCAGCACCGGATCGGCGCCGGACACCTCGAGCTGCACGGCGGTCACCGGGTAGTGCGCGATGCGCACGATGCGGTCGATGTTGCCGCCGTAGTCGGCGATGCACCCCGCGATGGCGCCCATCGCGGCCGGGCGCAGCGGATGACCCAGGACGGTCACGTGGCTGCGACCGGTCCGGTGCGGGCCGTCGTCGACCGGTCCGGCCTGCACCTCGACGTCCATGCCCAGCGGAGTCAGCGCGGCCTCCAGGGCCCGCCGCACCCGCGGCTCGGCGGACCGCGAGGCGCGGAGCAGCACGCCGAGGACCAGCCGACCGCGGATCACCACCTGCTCGACGTCGACGACGACCGCGTCGACGCCGGCCAGCGCGTCGAACAGGCTCGACGTGACGCCGGGCCGGTCGTGTCCGGTCACGGTGACGAGCAGCGCGCCGGCTGAGGGGGTGCTGACCATCAGGGCTAGGAGACCCGCTGGCCCTTGCCGACCACGGTGATGCCGCCCTCGGAGACGACGAACCCGCGGGCCTTGTCCTCCTCGTGGTCGACGCCGACCCGCGCGCCCTCGGGGACCACGACGTTCTTGTCGATGATGGCGTTGCGGACGACCGCGTTGCGCCCCACGATCACGTTGTTCATCAGCACGCTGCCGGTCACCTCTGCCCAGGAGTGCACGGTGACCCAGGGGGAGAGGACCGACAGGTCGACCCTGGCGCCGGACACCACGGCACCGCTGGAGACGAACGAGTTGACGGCGTGACCGATGCGGCCGGCCTCGTCGTGGACGAACTTCGCCGGCGGCAGCGGGTCGTGCGAGGTGTAGATCGGCCAGTCGTTGTTGTAGAGGTTGAAGACCGGGTGGACCGCGATCAGGTCCGAGTGCGCATCGTAGAAGGCGTCCAGGGTCCCGACGTCACGCCAGTAGTCCTTGTCCCGGGACGTCGAGCCGGGGACGTCGTTGTCGCGGAAGTCGTAGACCTGGGCCTGGCCGGTCCCGACGAGCATCGGGATGATGTTGCCGCCCATGTCGTGCTTGCTGCTCGGGTCCAGCGCGTCCTTGCGCAGCGCGTCGATGAGCACGTCTGTGGAGAAGACGTAGTTGCCCATCGAGGCGTACACGCTCTGGGGGTCGTCGGCCAGCCCCACGGCGTCGGTCGGCTTCTCGCGGAACGCGGCGATCACCCGACGGTCGTTGGCGGTCTCGATGACGCCGAACTGGTCGGCGAGGGCGATCGGCTGGCGGATCGCCGCCACGGTCACCCCGGCGCCGGACTCGACGTGCTGGTCGACCATCTGGCTCGGGTCCATGCGGTAGATGTGGTCGGCGCCGAACACGATGACGTGGCTCGGCTTCTCGTCGCCGATCAGGTTGAGGCTCTGGTAGATCGCATCGGCCGAGCCGGCGAACCATCGGGGGCCCAGCCGCTGCTGGGCGGGGACCGGTGCGATGTAGTTTCCGAGCATCGTCGACAGCCGCCAGGTGCCGGCGACGTGCCGGTCCAGGCTGTGGCTCTTGTACTGGGTGAGCACCACGATCTTGCGGTATCCGCCGTTGACCAGGTTCGACAGCACGAAGTCGACGAGCCGGTAGATCCCCCCGAAAGGGACGGCCGGTTTCGCGCGGTCGGCGGTCAGCGGCATGAGGCGCTTGCCCTCGCCGCCGGCGAGAACGATGGACAGGATCCGTTCCGGCATGCCCGAACGCTATCCCTGCGGGCCGCTGGCAACCACAATTCGTCCATGCGCGTCGATCTGCTCACCCGCGAGTACCCGCCCGAGGTCTACGGAGGCGCGGGTGTCCACGTCGAGTACCTCGCCCGTGAGCTGCGACGGCTGGTCGACGTGCGGGTGCACTGCATGGGGGCACCGCGCGACGAGCCCGGCGTCACGGCGTACGGCGTGCCGGAGGCGCTGACCGAGGCCAACCCGGCGCTACGCACCCTCGGCGCCGACCTGTCCATGGTGCACGGCTGTGACGGCGCGGACCTCGTGCACTCGCACACCTGGTACGCCAACACGGCAGGCCACCTGGCCAAGCTGCTCTACGGCATCCCGCACGTGATGAGCGCTCACAGCCTCGAGCCGCTGCGGCCGTGGAAGGCCGAGCAGCTCGGCGGTGGCTACGCGCTGTCGTCGTGGGCGGAGCAGACCGCGGTCGAGGCGGCCGACGCGGTCATCGCGGTGTCCGCGGGGATGCGCGACGACGTGCTGCGCTGCTACCCCGGCGTCGAGCCGGATCGGGTGCACGTGCTGCACAACGGCATCGACACCGAGGAGTACCAGCCAGACCGCGGCACCGAGGTGCTGGCACGGCAGGGCATCGACCCGGACCGGCCGTCGGTCGTGTTCGTCGGCCGGATCACCCGGCAGAAGGGCCTGCCGCACCTGCTGCGGGCCGCCCTGGCCCTCGACCCGGCGGCCCAGATCGTGCTCTGCGCCGGTGCGCCGGACACCGACGAGATCCTCGCCGAGGTCACGATGCTCGTCGAGGAGCTTCGCCGCGACCGCGACGGCGTGGTGTGGATCCAGGAGATGCTGCCCAAGCCGGACGTCATCCAGATCCTGAGCCATGCCACCGTCTTCGCCTGCCCGTCGGTCTACGAGCCGATGGGCATCGTCAACCTCGAGGCGATGGCCTGCGAGGTGCCGGTGGTCGCGACGGCGACCGGGGGCATCCCCGAGGTCGTCGCCGACGGCGAGACCGGGCTGCTGGTCCCTCTCGAGCAGGTCTCGGACGGCAGCGGGACCCCGCTCGACCCGTCGCGGTTCGAGGCCGACCTCGCCGCCGCCCTGTCGAAGGTGCTGGCCGAGCCGGACCGGGCCCGCGAGATGGGGCTGGCCGGCCGGCGCCGCGCGGTCGAGGGCTTCTCCTGGCCCGCGGTCGCCACCCGCACCCTGGACCTCTACCGCACGCTGCTGTGACCGGCGGGCCCGGCCGGCCGGTGCTGGTCCGGCTGTGCGGCGAGCTGGCCGCCGACGGCACCTGGCTCATCGTCGCGCCGTTCGCCAACGACCGGGTCGAGGACAACCTCGACCCGGTGGGGCGGTTGTCCCAGTCCGGCGGCTACGCGCTCGGCGCACAGGCCGGCGAGGCGGCGATCCGCCAGGTCGTGACCGACGCCGGGTTCACCCGGTTCCGCCGGGTGGCCGAGACGCCGTTCAACCTGGTCTACGAGGCGCGGCCCTGACGCGAGGCGTCAGCCGGGGGGAGGGCTGCACGCGGCCTCGACGGCGCGGCGCGCAGCGTCGTCGAGATCGCGCAGGACCGCCGCCCGGGCCGCTGCCTCGCCGGCGGTGATTGCTCCACCGTCGCCGGACCGGGCGAGGTCGACGATCGCCGAGATCCGCAGCGCCTGCTCGAGGATCGAGTGGGCGCTCGGGTCGGCCGAGCCCGGCAGCGCCGGCTGAACCGGCCGCGACCGGGCGGCGAGCACCTCGGCGGCGGCCGGCTCCCAGCGGGCGACGTCGAGCCGCGCCAGCACGGCGGCCGCCTCGCGGGTGACGCCGTGCAGCGCTTTCGCTGCGTCGGCCAGCGAGGTCGGCGTCCGCAGGTCGAGGTCGACGGGGTGCACCGACCAGCTGCCGCGCGTCTCCTCGAGCAGCCCGAGCGGCGGGCCGCCGACGGTCAGCACCGCCCCGCCCCGACCGACCGCCCGCTCGTTGAAGGCCGGCGGCCCGGGCAGGCCCGTCGCGTCGCCGGGCCGGGGGAGCACCAGCCGCAGGCCGGTGACGCCGAACGCGCGCAGCCGGGCCAGCGCGTAGGCGAGGTTGACCTCGGTCTGCTCGCCGGGCAGGCCGACGACCCGGTGGGCCGGGTCGTGCCGGCCGCAGACCTGGTCGGCGGCGTCGTCCGGGCTCACGGCGCCGGTGAGGGCGGCGCTGCCCCAGGCCGCCAGCCGGCCGGCGCTCGGGAGCTCTCGCACGCCGGCCAGGGTAGGTCGCCGGCGGCTGGATAGGTTGGCCCGCATGTCCGACGTGCTGCACTTCTCGCAGGTGAGCGTCCTGCGCGAGGGCGCGACCCTGGTCGACGGGATCGACTGGGACGTCGCCGAGGGGGAGCGCTGGGTCGTCCTGGGTCCGAACGGCGCCGGCAAGACCACCCTGCTGCAGCTCGCGGCGGCCAACCTGCACCCGAGCCGCGGCACGGCGTCGATCCTGGGTGAGACCCTGGGGGCGGTCGACGTCTTCGAGCTGCGGCCGCGGATCGGGCTGTCCAGCGCGGCCCTCGCCGAGCGGCTGCCGCCCCGGGAGACGGTGCGCGACGTCGTCCTGACCGCGTCGTACGCCGTGGTGGGCCGCTGGCGCGAGCGGTACGAGGAGATGGACGCCGCCCGGGCCGACGAGCTGCTCGGGGCCCTCGGCGTCGCCCATCTCGCCGAACGACGGTTCGGGACGCTGTCCGAGGGCGAGCGCAAGCGGGTGCAGATCGCCCGGGCGCTGATGACCGACCCCGAGCTGATGCTGCTCGACGAGCCGGCCGCCGGCCTCGACCTCGGCGGCCGGGAGGACCTCGTGCGTCGGCTGGGCCTGATCGCCGCCGACGAGGACGCCCCCGCGCTCGTGCTGGTCACCCACCACGTCGAGGAGATCCCGCCCGGCTTCACCCACGTGCTCCTGCTGCGGGCCGGCCGGGTGGTCGCGGCCGGCCCGATCGGCAGCACCCTCACCGCGGATGCGCTGGCCGAGACGTTCGGCCTGGCCCTCGAGCTCGGCCGCACCACCGACCGCTGGACCGCCCGCGCCGTCTGACGTTCCCCGCGGAGCCCCGGTGACCACCGGAACCTGGGCCATCCCGTGCGCGTTGGAGCGGGTGAGAAGGCGCCTCTCCCTAGGATGGCGATGTGGACGGGTTAGGGGACTACGACTGGGTCGCGTGGATCGGTCTTGCCGTCCTGCTCGGCATCATCGAGGTGACCACCCTCGACCTGGTCTTCGCGATGCTGGCCGCCGGTGCGCTGGCCGCGGCGGTCACGGCCATGGTGACCGACTCCGTCGTGCTGCAGGTGCTCGTCGCGCTGGTCGTGTCCGTCGCGATGCTGGGTGTCGTCCGTCCCCTCGCGCTGCGCCACCTGCGCACGCCGCTCGCGATCCGCACGGGCACCGACGCCCTCGTCGGTCAGAGCGGGCTGGTGCTCGAACCGGTCGACGGCCACAACGGCCGGATCAAGCTCCAGGGCGAGGTCTGGTCGGCCCGGACCTACGACCCGTCCGTCAGCATCGAAGCAGGCCGCCACGTGGAGATCGTGCGAATCGACGGCGCCACGGCCATCGTCTACGAATCGGAGATCTAGATGGACTCGCTCGTCCCGCTCGTCGTCGTCGCCGTGATCGTCCTGCTGGTGCTGATCACGCTCGGCAAGACCGTGCGGATCGTGCCGCAGGCCCGGGCCGGGGTGGTCGAGCGGCTGGGTCGCTACTCCCGGACGCTCACACCGGGGCTGTCGATCCTGGTGCCGTTCATCGACAAGCTCCGCCCGCTGCTCGACCTGCGTGAGCAGGTCGTGTCGTTCCCGCCGCAGCCGGTCATCACCGCCGACAACCTGGTCGTCGGCATCGACACCGTCATCTACTTCCAGGTGACCGACGCGAAGGCTGCGACCTACGAGATCGCGAACTACATCCAAGGTGTCGAGCAGCTCACCGTCACCACCCTGCGCAACGTGGTCGGCAACCTCAACCTGGAAGAGACGCTGACCTCGCGCGACCACATCAACGCGGCGCTGCGCGGTGTCCTCGACGAGGCGACCGGCAAGTGGGGCATCCGGGTCAACCGCGTCGAGATCAAGGCCATCGACCCGCCCACCTCCATCCAGGACTCGATGGAGAAGCAGATGCGCGCCGACCGCGAGAAGCGCGCCACGATCCTCACCGCCGAGGGCTTCAAGCAGTCGCAGATCCTCTCCGCCGAGGGCGAGCGGCAGGCGGCGATCCTCAAGGCCGAGGGCGACGCGCAGGCCGCGGTGCTGCGCGCCGACGGTGAGGCGCAGGCGATCCAGAAGGTCTTCGACGCCATCCACGCCGGCAACCCGGACCAGAAGCTGCTCGCCTACCAGTACCTCCAGGTGCTGCCGAAGATCGCCCAGGGCGACTCCAACAAGGTCTGGATCGTGCCCAGCGAGCTCGGCGAGGCGCTCAAGGGCATCGGCGGGATGCTCGGCGGCATCGAGGCGCGTCCGCCGGTGCCGCCGGCCTGAGCCGGCGATGGAGGCGGGTCGACTCGTCGGCGCGGTGCTGGTCGTCGGGCTCGCGGCGTTCATGGTCGGGGCGGTGCGCTGGCGGTTCGCCTACGAGGGCCCGCCGGACACCGCGCTGCCGGCTGTCCACGCCGACCGCAAGCGACGCGCCTGGATCCACTCCTGGATGGTCGCCGGCGTGCTGGTCACCTCGGCCGGCTTGGCCGGCCTCGCCACCGTGGTGGACCAGGGCACGGCTCGCAGCCTCGCCGCCATGTGCGCGACGGCCTACAGCCTCGGTGCCGTGTGCTGGATCGTCTCACTGACCTTCGGGCTCACCGTGGTGCCCTGGGCCGCTGAACGCGCGGTGGCCGAGGGGCGCCCACCGGAGGCCTTCACCGCGTTGGACAGCTGGGCGCGCTCCCTCTACCTGGTCCACATGCTCACGTCGTACCTCGCGTTCGCCTTGCTCGGCGCCGGGGTCCTCGCCGACACCGACCTGCCGACGGCGCTCGGCTGGATCGGGGTCACGTGGGGCCTCGCGTTCGCGCTCGGCCTCGCCGTGCCGGGGCGGCACCAGGTCGCGTTCTATCCGCCGTTCTGGGCGCTGACGTACCCGGCCGTGGTCGGAGTGGCGCTGCTGGTCGGCTGAGGCAAGTCCCTCGTGCGGTCAGCCGGCGTCGCGCTCGGCGTACTGCCCGGCCAGCTTGAGCACCAGGGCGACGTACCAGTCAGCATGGTTGTAGTGCCAGATGGCGCGGGCCGTCGCCTCCGCGCTGCGGCCGGCACCGTTCGCGCAGAGGTAGTGGGCTGCGGAGAAGACCGCGTCGGCCGGGTCGAGGATGTCGGCGTCGCCGTCGTTGTCGCCGTCGATGCCGTAGGCCGCGAACGTGGCCGGCATGAACTGCATCGGCCCCTGTGCGCCGGCGTACGACGACGAGGTGTTGGCGCCGTGCCCCGACTCGACCTGGCCGATCGCGGCGAGCAGCGTCCAGTTCATGCCGCGACAGGTCCGGGCCGCCCGGACGTACAGGCGCTGGTAGGTCGAAGGCACGCTCTCGCTGGCCCGCGCCGTGTCGACCCGGGCCTGGCCGGAGGCGGCGACGGCCGCGTTCAGGGCGGCCACCTGGGCCGCGGCCGCCTCTGCGGCTGCCAGCCCGCGGGCCCGCTCGCTGAGCAGGGCCAGCTCGGCGCTGGCCTCGGTGAGGGCCGCGACCAGCTCGTCGTACCGGCGCTGGACGTCGGCTGCGGTCGTCGTGCTCGCCTCGGCGGCGGCCCGCAGCGCCACGGCCCGCGCTCGAAGCGTCACTGTCTTGCCGGCGCTGGCGTTCGCGTCGGCAGCGCCGGTCCGGACCAGCCGCTGGATGTAGGCGACCCGGCGCATCGCGTCGGTGGCGTCGGTGGCGCCGAACACGCTGGCCAGCAGCGCCGATGAACCGCCGGCCATGTACAGCGCGCGGACCCGCGCGTTGGCCGACCGTCGGTCACCCTCGGACAGCACCGCGGCCTGGTCGGCGGCCTGCTCGGCGCTGATGCTGCGGGTGACACCGCTCGCGAGGTCCGCCAGCGCCCGGTCGTAAGCACGCAGGGCACGCTGGAGACCCGGCTGCAGCGCTTCGACCCGGGCAGCAGCCGCGGCCGCCTCGGCCTGGGCGTCGGCGGCGGACCCGGACCGCAGCCCGGCTGACAGCTCGGCCCGAGCGGAAGCGGCTGGCAGGCCGGCGAGCAGCACGACGCCGGCCACCAGCACGGCCAGGCGGCGCGGGCGGGTCACCTACTGGTACGTCGGCGTACCGCCGCTGCGGCTTGACCTGGTCACTCGCATAGGGTCGCCGGGTGAGCCTCGCCCGCCCCGCCGCCGCGCGGCCGTGACCGGCTGGGAGGCGCTGGCGGTCGCGCTGGCCGGGCTGGCGGCGGGCACCATCAACACCGTGGTCGGCTCGGGCACCTTGGTGACCTTCCCGGTCCTTCTCGCGGTGGGCTACCCGCCGGTCCTCGCGAACGTCAGCAACACCGTCGGCCTGGTGCCCGGCTCGGTGAGCGGCGCCATCGGCTACCGCGCCGAGCTCTCCGGCCAGCGCGCCAGGCTGGTGCGGCTCGGCTCGGCGTCCACGATCGGTGCCGTGCTCGGCGCCGCTGCGCTGCTGGTGCTGCCGGCCGCCGCCTTCCGGGCCGTCGTTCCGGTGCTCATCGGGCTGGCCTGCGTCCTGGTGGTCGTGCAGCCGAGGGTGTCCGGCTGGCTCGCCGGGCGCGGTCGTACGGCACACCCGCACGGCGGTCCTCTGCTGTACGCCGGCGTGCTCGGTGCCGGTGTCTACGGCGGCTACTTCGGGGCAGCCCAGGGGGTGCTGCTCATCGCGATCATGGGGCTGCTGCTCGACGAGGACCTGCAGCGCATCAACGCCGCGAAGAACGTGCTCGCCGGCCTGGTGAACCTGGTCGCCGCGCTGGTCTTCATCGCGGTCACCGACGTCGCCTGGCTGGCCGCCGGGCTGATCGCGCTCGGCGCGGTCGTCGGTGGGCAGCTCGGTGCGCAGATCGGTCGCAGGGTCCCCCAGGCGGTGCTGCGCGCCTTGGTCGTGCTGGTCGGCGTGGTCGCGATCATCGCGATCGTGCTGGACCAGTGAGCTGCTGATGGGCGTCGTACGCCGGGTCAGCGCCGCCGACGACGAGGTGCTGCGCGACTACGTCGGCCTCACCGACATGGCGCTGCGAACCCGGCGGGAGCCGGCCGAGGGCTTGTTCATCGCCGAGGGCGACAAGGTGATCCGACGGGCGCTGGACGCGGGCTACGCCATGCGCTCGATGCTGCTGGAGGACAAGTGGCTGCCGTCGATGGCCGACGTCGTGGAGCAGGTCGACGTCCCCGTCTACCTCGCCGACCTGGCGGTCCTCGAGCAGGTGACCGGCTACTCGGTGCACCGGGGGGCCCTGGCCGCGATGGACCGCCGGCCGCTGCCGGACGCCCTCGAGCTGGCCGCCGGCGCGCGGCGGCTGGTGGTCCTCGAGGAGGTCAACAACCACACCAACATCGGTGCGGTGCTGCGGTGCGCCGCGGGTCTCGGTGTCGATGCGGTCCTGCTCGATCCGCGCTGTGCAGACCCGCTCTACCGGCGCTCGGTGAAGGTATCGATGGGTGCCGTGTTCGCGGTGCCGTGGGCCCGGCTCACCCCGTGGCCGGCGGCGCTGGCCGACCTACGGGCACTGGGGTTCACGGTGCTGGCGCTGACCCCCGAGCCGACAGCGACCTCGCTGGCCGACCTCACGCCGGAGGTCACCGACCGCACCGCGCTGCTGCTGGGAGCCGAAGGACCGGGGCTCTCGGCCGCGGCCCTCGCTGCCGCCGACCTGCGGGTCCGCATCCCGATGGCAGCAGGCGTCGACTCGCTGAACGTGGCCGCCGCCGCCGCGGTGGCGTTCTATGCGGTTGGTCCTGGGGCTGCGCGCCGGACATAGCGCCGTTCTCCGGCGTGCGGCGGGGGCTCAGAGCCGGCGGTAGCGGGCCTCCGCGATGCAGTAGGCGCCGAAGCAGATAAGGCCGAGGCCGGCGAGGACGAGCAGCAGCTGGCCGAACGGTGCTCCCGCCAGGCTCTTGAGGGCCACGTCAAAACCCTGCGCCTTCCCCGGCTCGTGATCAAGGGCCGCCTTGATGACCAGGCCCCCGACCAGCAGGAACACAGCGCCGCGGGCGACGTAGCCGACCTGGCCGAGCCGGCGCACCGCGGTGAAGGTGGTGCGGCTCATGCTGCTGGTGTCCAGGTGCTTCTCGAAGTCGGTCTTGAGGCCGCGCCAGGTCAGCGCGATGGCGATCGCGACGATCACCAGGCCGGCTACCACGACCAGGGCCTTCCCTCCGGTCCACTCCAGCACCTTGGCGGTGACGTCGGCACCGCTGCTGGACGACGACGACGAGCTCGTGACGGTCCGGAAGGCCAGCACCGCGAACGCCAGGTAGACCAGGCCGTTCGCGCCGGAGCCCAGGCGCTTGGCGGTGCGCTTGTGGTCGTCGGTCTCGTCCTGCCGACCCCAGGCCGCCTCGCTGAAGCGCCACCCGGCGTACGCGAGGAAGCCGAGCACCATCAGCCACAGCACGATGCTGCCGCCGGGTTTCTCGGCGATGCTCTGCAGCGCTCCCTTCTGGTCGGTGCGCTCCGAGTCACCGAAGGCGACCTGCAGGGTCAGGACGCCGATCAGCGCGTACACCACGCCCTTGGCAACGAACCCCAGCCGGGCGGCCCGGTCCAGCCAGTCGCTGTTCGCGGCGCGGCGGGCGTGGGCCTCGGCGCTGCTCGACGCGGTGCCGGCACGGCTGGGCGAGTTCATGGCGTCTCCTCGGCTGGGGAACGGACCTGAGGGGGGGCCTACCCAGGTCGGCCGCCTGGGAAGCACCCGGGGCGCCCCGCGGCGGCCTACGCTCCTGCCGTGAGGCGAGACCAGAGGTCCGCACCCGTGCTGCTGGTGTTGCTGGTGCTGCTGGTGTCCGGCTGCTCCGCATCCGGGGACGACCGTCCCCGCGCGACCGCAGTCGACGAGGCCGCCGGCGCGTCGGCGACCCCGGACCACCATGGTGAGCCGGCCGCGGACACGGCGCCGCGCGTCCCGTTGCGCGCCGGCGAGCGGTTCCGGACGCTCACGGTGCCCGGCGGCCCCTACACCCCGTCCGCGCCCTCCGGCGGACATGACGACTACCACTGCTTCCTGCTCGACCCCCAGTTGGCTGCCGACACCTTCGTCACCGGCACCGACGTGCTCCCCGGGGACGCGGACGTCGTGCACCACGCGATCCTGTTTGCCGTCGCCCCGGATCAGGTCGACGAGGCGGAGGCGCACGACGCGCAGACACCTGGCCGGGGCTGGACCTGCTTCGGCGGCACCGCCCTGCCGAACCGGACGACGACGGCCGTGCGTGCGCTGGACTCGGCGCCGTGGCTCGCGGCCTGGGCGCCCGGCGGCGGCGAGTCGGTCTTCGGCAACGGCACCGGCAAGCCCGTCGCGAAAGGCAGCCGGGTGATCCTGCAGGTGCACTACAACCTGCGTGAGGGCACCGGGCCGGACTCGACCGCGGTGCGGCTCCGGCTGGCCCCGCGAGGTGCTGACCTCCAGCCGCTGCAGACCATGCTCCTCGTGGCGCCGGTCGAGCTGCCCTGCCTGCCGGAGGAGTCCGGTGCGCTGTGCGACCGCGCTGTCGCGGTCAACGATCTGGTCACCAGGTTCGGGGCCGACGCCGGGCGCACCGTCGCCGGGCTCCAGCTGCTGTGCGGCGGCAGCTTCGTCGACCCCCGGCCCGGCCGCCACCCAGCACTGCGACCGGCGCGTTGCGGAGGACCTGCGGGTCCGGGCAGTGGCCGGGCACATGCACCTGCTCGGCCGGTCGATCCGCGTCACGCTCGACCCCGGCGGTCCGCGGGAACGAAGCCTGCTGAACCGGCCGGTCTGGGACTTCGACGACCAGGGCGCGACCATGCTGAAGCGTCCGGTCCAGGTGCGGGCCGGCGACACGCTCCGGGTCACCTGCCGGCACGACGCAGCGCTGCGCAGCATGATCCCCGAGCTGGAGAACGAGCAGCCCCGCTACGTCGCGTGGGGCGAGGGCACCTCGGACGAGATGTGCCTCGGCATCGTGATGTACACCGCCACCTGAGGCAGCCGACAACCCCGGGCATGCGCCACTCAAGAGCCGTCAGGCTGCGGGCGTGCCAGGCTGCGAGGAGCTCCCGCTCGCGGTCCGGCGACAGCCCCGGCTCGTCGGGCTGCTCGACGGTGCGGGTCCAGGCCAGCGTGTCGCGGACCGTGTCGGCCAGCGGTCGCGGCGAGAGCCCGCTGGCGTAGGCCTTGGACGGGTCGGCCGCCATGCTCCACACATCGGGGTCGTCGCCGCTCCAGAGCGGCAGCGCCCCGTCCGGGAGGCCGGCGGCCAGCACGAACGCGCTGTCCACCCAGGTGAGGCGGGTGCCCGCCGGCGCCACGACGTCCGCGATGGCCTCGATCTGCTGTTGCCAGGTGAAGACCGGAGCCGGGCTCACCGGGTGGAACGCACCCGACGCGCCTGCCCTCGAGCAGCGAGACCATCCAGGACGCCATGTCGCGGACGTCGATCACCTGGGCGGGGGCGTCCTGCGGTCCGGGCACCAGTACCTCGCCGCCGCGGGCCAGCCGGGTGACCCACCACGGGAACCGCCACGAGTAGTCGTCGGGTCCGACCACGTAGGTCGGCCGGACCAGCAGCGTGCCCCGCCCGTGCCGCTCGACGGCGGCGAGCTCGCAGAGCGCCTTGAGGCCGCCGTAGGTCTCGTCGGTGACGTCGTCGGTGTCCGGGTCGTCCAGCTGGGCCAGCGGTGCGTCCTCGGTGAAGCCCGGACCCTCGGGCGAGGCGTACGCCGAGACGCTGGACACCAGCAGGTGGTGGCCGCCGCGCCCGCCGAGGGCGTCGGCCAGCGACTGCACCTGCCGCGGGAGGTAGGCGCAGGTGTCGACGGTCGCGTCCCACTCGCCGCTTGCCAGCTCGGACAGATCGGTGTTGCGGTCACCGAGCCGGTGCTCGACCTCGGGGAACAGGTCAGCACCGGTGCGGCCGCGGTGGAACAGGGTCACGTCGTGGTCGCCGGCCAGAGCCGCCTCGACCACGTGCCGACCGATGAAGCGGGTGCCGCCGATCATCAGGATGCGCATGGCGGACACGGTAGTGGAGGTACCGCCGGATCGCGGTAAACCCGGAGGTCAGCGGAGCAACGTCGCGGAACCGGCGGCCGCGGCAGCCCAGAGCAGGCTGGCCAGCGTTCCGATGATGAACTCCTCCGGCGCATCAGCACCCCGGCCGCCCTCCCGACCCGCGTCGCGCAGCTCGGGATAGCGACCCACGCCCTTGACCGCGAGCACCAGCGCGAGTCCCTCGGGGAAAGCGGCCAGCACGGTTGCCGAGACCGCGCCGCGTTCGAGGTAGCCGATCCAGGCCCCGCCGCGCAGCACCGAGCCGGGCGCCTCGAACTCGAGCGCATCGCCGTCCGCACTGGTCGGGGGAGGGGTCGCCGCACCGGCACGCACCAGCCGGAACTCACCTCGGGTGAGCCGGAACACGGCGCGCACGACGTGGCTGCCCGCGGTCACGGCGACGAGGACACCGAGCACCGCCGCCGCCGCGCGCTGCCATCCCGACACGTCGTCCGCGGTGGCGCCCGCAGCGGCGGCCGACGCGAGCAGCGCGGCAGCCAGCACGGCGACCGGCAGCACCGGATCGGCGACCAGTCGTCGCAACGGCCGGTCCAGCAGCGGGACCAGGGCCGCCAGAAGCAGCAGGGCGAGGGCGAGGGTGGTCACGATCGGCCCACTGTGCCATCCGCGACGGACAGCAGCCACGCCGCCAGCTCGCGCCCGGGTGCCTCCAGGTGCCAGTCAGCGGCCTGCAGCCGCTGGGACACAGCCTGCTTGGTGACGCCGAGCCGGCGGGCGACCTCGAGCTGGGTCATGCCCTGGTGGGCGAGTGCGACCGCCTCGACACCGCGGTCGGTCCGGCGCTGCAGCAGCGCGGCGACCAGGTCCAGCGCGGTCTGGGCGCGCCGCGCCGAGGGCTTCGTCCGACCCGACGACCGCCAGCCCGGTCGAGCGCGTCTTGGCGGCGGTGACCGCGGCCCGGGCGGAGCTGAAGGCCGGGCCGGAGCCGGCCCGGGTGCTGGCCGGCAGCGGTTCGTCCACGTCGCCGACGCCGATCCCGACGCTCCACGCCCGGTCCCGCGCCAGGAGCAGAGCCAGGTCGGCGACCACCTCGGGGCGGGCCACCACGGCCTGTACCTCGTCGCCTGCCGTCCGCTCGAACGGTCGCTCCAGCTCGGGCGCCCGGGCGGCCAGGTCGCGCAGCAGCGCCTCGACCCGGTCGGTGGTCCGCCGGCTGTGTCGCTGGTCCACGGTGAGCACGAACATCCAGCCAAGGCTACAGCCTTGATTTGTAGAGGTCAAGGATGGGAGATTGACGCCCGGTGCGCGAATGTCAGGTTCAGGCGTTCTGCCACAGGCCGACGAGGTTGCCTTCGGTGTCCCGGAAGTAGGCGGAGAACCCCATCTCCATGACGGGCTGCCGCGGCACGACCGTCTCGGCGCCGAGACCGTTCACGATCTCCAGGGCCTTGTCGATGTCCTCGACGGCGATGACGACCGTCGGCGCCGTCATCGGGCCCTGCCGCTTGAACAATCCGCCGTTGATGGCTCCGGGTTCCGTCGGCCGCCCGCTCTCGTCGCTCGGCGTGGTGCCCGCCATCGCGTAGTCCATCCCCGGCACCTCGCCGAGCTGCCATCCGAACGCCGAGCGGTAGAACTCGCTCGCCCGTGCCATGTCGTCGGCGGGGATCTCGAAATGCACGACTCGACCAGTCATGGCTGGTCACCTCCGGTCTCTCGGGTGCCTCCGACGCTAGTCCCGGGCGCTGACAGCTGCTCCCGCCGCGCGAGCTGGCGCACCGCCCGCACCATCCGCTCGGGGTCCGGTGCACCGGGCAGGTCGGGTACGTCGATGAGCCGGCCCGGCAGCGCGGCGGCCAGTGACGTGCGCTCCCAGCCGCCGACGAGCACCGCGGCCGGACCGGCGGCGGCCACCGCGAGGGTCACGGCCGCCGCGGCACCGGGAGTCAGCGGGCAGCCGGCCGCCGCCGCCGCCGCGGCCACCTCGTCGACCGCGAGGCGGGGCACGCCGAGCCGGGCGGCGAGCTCGGCGCCGGCTGCCGGCGAGTCCTCCGGACCGATGACGTAGGTCCCCGTGAGCGGCATGTACCCGCGTTGAGACGCCCGCGCGATGATCTGCTCCACCACGGCCGACTTGGCGTCGGCGTACTGCTGGACGAACTCCCAGGTCTGCCTCGCCAGCCCGCGCTTGGTCCGCTCGTAGAACGCGAGGTCGTCCGGGTCGGTGCGCAGGTGGTCGCGGAACACCAGCATCCGGTCGATCTCCGCCGAGCCGAGGCCGAACACGTGCAGGTTGACGGCCGGCTCCCGCAGCTTGAGCATCCGGTGCTCGTGCCAGTCCGGCTCGCGGACCTTGACCTGGTAACCCAGCGCCTCCAGCGGGCCGGTGTAGGACTGCTCGTCGGACGGGTCGCGCACGCCGAGCACCAGGTCGATAACCGGCTTGGCGGCGAGTCCCGGGACCGAGGTCGAGCCGACGTGCTCGAGCAGCAGGACCCGGTCACCGAGTACCCGCTCGACCTCGTCGACCAGCGCGGCAGCGACCGCCGGCCAGGCCGGGTCGGCCTCGGCGAGCAGGACCGGCGCGTCCACCCGGTCCGGCGCGCCGACCCGGCCGACCATGATCTCCTGCTCGTCCCGACGGGCCGGCTCACCGGCCGGGTGGGAGAACAGCGTCACGTGCAGGTCGCCCGGTGCGTCCAGCCGGGCGTTCACGGTCGCCCACGGGGTGCGCGTCGGCGGCGCGACCACGTGCGCGCCGGCGCGGGCCAGCCGGTCGGTCACGGCCACCGAGTCGGTGACCTCGAACGCCACCCGGATCGGGCCGGCCACCCGGCGGCCCACCTCGACCTCGTCGATGAACGCGGCGTTGCCCGGGTCGGTCAGCTCGAGGGTCGCGCGGCCGGCGGCCAGGATCGTCACCCGCCCGTCGGGGGAGGAGAACGCGGCCTGCTCGCGCAGCCCCAGGGTGTCGCGGTAGAACGCCAGTGCCGTGTCGTAGTCGGGCGTCGTCACCACCAACCGCAGCTCGCTGACCTCGTCGTCCACGCCCGCCTCCTCACCTCCCGGCCGAGGCTAGGGGAGCATGGCCCCGTGGCGAAGCACCGGGTTGCGGGCGGCCGACGGGTCGAGGTCGCGGCCTCCCGGCTGGCCGGCTGGCTGCAGCGCTTCGCCGACCGGCACGGCCCGGTAACGACCACGACCACGCCGGACGAGGTCGTCGTGACGGCCGCCGACGGCGCGATCGCCCGGCTGTCGGTGCCGTTCCCGCCGCTGACCGCCGACCCCGGCTCGACCGACGGCGGCCTGGTGGCACACGTGCTTCGGCCGCGCCGGGTCGGCGTGCTCCTGGTGCGGCTGGGCGGTCACGCGGCGGGGGTGTTCGACGGTGAGCGGCTGGTGACGTCGAAGGTGGGCTCCCGCCAGGTCCACGGCCGCAGCGCGGCGGGAGGCTGGTCGCAGCAGCGCTTCGCCCGCCGCCGGGAGGGCCAGGTGCGGGTCGCTCTGGCGGCCGCGGCGGACGTCGCCGCGGCCCACCTCGTCCCCGCCGCGGCCACGCTCGACGCGGTCGTGCTGGGCGGCGACCGGCGCTCGGTGGACGCGGTGCTCGCCGACCCGCGGCTGTCGGTGCTGCGTCCCCTGGTGACGCCCCAGCTGCTGGACGTGCCGGACCCGCGCAAGACCGTTCTGGAGTCGGCGCCGCAGCGCTACCTGTCGGTCCGGGTCCAGGTGGTCGATCCGCCGGACGGTGCGTAGGCATCGGACTTGATAGGCCGAAAGGCTGATCTTGTCCCATGGCTTGGCAATGTGCCCACCGGTGGACACCACGGTCCATATCGTCGCTCGCGAGGTCGCCGCATCCACGAGAGGACGCATTGATGTCGGTCGCAGAGACTCGCACAGTCACGGAGAAGCTGACGGTGGTGACGACCCCGGCGGTCTCCGAGAGCCTGACCGTCATCACGACGCCCACGGTCGTCGAGACTTCGACCGTCGCCGAGGTTCGAGAGGTCGTCGACGGCGACCTCCGTGAGCAGGCCTGGACGCTGTACAGCGAGTCCTTCGACGAGCTGCGCTACCTCGCCGTCCAGCGGCATGTCATGTACCGCGACGAGTTCGACGCCGTGATGGCCGACGCGCGGGTCGAGAAGTTCCTGCTCTGGGGCCACGACGGGTCGCTGCAGGGGCTGAGCAGCATGACCAACCACCTGCCCTCCATGCCGCTCGTCTCGCCGGAGTACTTCGCGCGTCGGTGGCCCGATCGCTACCAGGCCGGGCTCATCTACTACATCGGCTTCCTCGGGGTGCACCCGGACAGCCACGGCACCGGGGTGTTCGGCGACCTGGTACGGGCCATGACCGAGCCGGTCTCACGGGTCGAGGGGCTGGCGGTCATCGACGTCTGCACCTACAACAAGGACCGGCTGCACCTGCCGCGGGCGATCCGCTGGCTGGCCTCCACCTGGGCGCCGTCGGTGGAGATGACCGACCTGGACGCTCAAACCTACGTCGGCTACGACTTCACGCGGGCGGGCTGAGGCAGCACGAACGTGCAGTCCTCGGCGGGCATCGGCCGGCCGAAGTGCCAGCCCTGGCCGAACTGGACGCCGAGCTCCTCGAGCATGGCGCGCTGACCCTCGGTCTCGATGCCCTCGGCGACGACGTCGAGGCGCATGGCCAGCGACATGGCAACCACGGCCCGGACGATCTCCGCGTCGTCGGGGTCGTGCTCGATGCCGGAGACGAAGGCCCGGTCGATCTTCACCTTGGAGACCGGGAACCGGCGCAGGTGGCCCAGCGACGAGTAGCCGGTGCCGAAGTCGTCGACTGCCAGGGTGAGGCCGAGGTCGCGCAGCCGGTGCAGCAGCGACGAGGCGACGTCCTGGTCGGACATCATCGCCGACTCGGTGATCTCCAGGACGAGCATCTCGGCAGGCACACCGTGGCGGGCGAGCTCGGCCTCGACGTGGTCGACCAGCGAGTCGTCGCGCAGCTGGCGGGCGGAGACGTTGACCGAGACCCAAAGGTCGGGCAGCCCCGTCCCGGCGCGCTGCTGGCGCCAGAGGGCGGCCTGACGCAGCGACTCGGACACGACCCATTCGCCGATCTCGACGATGAGCCCGGTCTCCTCGGCGATCGGGATGAAGTCCAGCGGCGACACCAGACCCAGGCTGGGGTGCGCCCAGCGCAGCAGCGCTTCGGCGCCCACGACCTCACCGGTCTGGACCGAGACGATGGGCTGGTAGTGCAGCAGCAGCTCCTGGCGCTCCAGCGCGTAGCGCAAAGCCAGCTCGGTCTCGACCCGGTGGCGCACCGAGTCGTGCATCGAGGGGTCGAAGACCATGCACCGGCTGCGCCCGGCCGCCTTGGCGCGGTACATCGCGGTGTCGGCGTCGCGGAGCAGGCTCTCGGCGCTGGAGGGACCGGCGGCCTCGGAGTGCCGGCCTGAGCCGGACAGGCCGATCGACACGGTCGTGACCAGCGCGTCCTCGCCGGGCAGTGGCTGACGAAAGGCGTCGACCACGTCGGCCGCGAGCTCCTCGCCGGACCCGATGCCGTCCTGGCCGACGTACCGTGCCACGGCGAACTCGTCGCCGCCGATCCGCGACACCACGTCGGTCGGCCGGCTCACCGACAGCAGCCGCTGGGCTGCCAGCCGCAGCACCCGGTCGCCGACCTGGTGGCCCCAGGTGTCGTTGACCAGCTTGAACGAGTCGAGGTCCAGGAAGAGCAGGTCGACCCGGTCACCGTGCTCGGCGGCGCGCAGCAGCAGCTCGTCGACCGTCTCGACCAGCTTGGGGCGGTTGACCAGCCGGGTGAGCGGGTCGTGGGTGGCCTGGTAGCGCAGGCCTTCCTGGGCGCGCGCGTGGTCCTGGACGGCGGTGACCGCCCGCACCAGCAGCAGCACGGTGACGATGCAGCTGGCCACCGCAGCCGATCCAGGTCGTGACCTTGCCGTCGTTCACCAGTGCGAGCAGAGCCGGTGCCACCAGCATGGGCAGCAGCAGGCCGACCCGACCGCGCGACCAGGCCTGGACCGGGCGCTGCTGGATGGCCGACAGGGACCGCATCGAGGGGTGCAGCGCGGCTGCGCCGAAGAAGGTGAACGCGACGACGAACGGCAGGTCGAGCAGGGGTGAGCCGACGGTCTGCCCCTGGGTGCCGATGTGCGCGTAGCCGATGTCCCCGATGAGCATGAAGACCACCGACAGACCGAGCAGCCAGAACGACGTCGCTCGGCGCGCCGAGGTCCACGACAGCAGGATCGCCACGAAGATCATCGCCGAGTCGACCACCGGGTAGACGCCCTGCACCACCGCGAACACCGACATGCCGACGGCTCTCGGTGATGGGCTCGGTCAGCGTAGCCACTGCGACTGCGCCGACTGCGACCAGCACGATGGCACCGTCGACGAGCTCGTGGATCGCGCGGTCGTTGGACTGGCGACAGCGGAGCAGTCCGATGAAGGCCATCAGCGTCGCCGCGTAGCCCGAGAGTGTCGCCGCGTCGGCGAGAATGTTGAACGGGGTGTCGGCCAACACCTGCCGCAGCACCGCCCCGACGATGAACGCCAGGCAGGCGAGGGCGAAGAGCCGCCAGGGGTAGGCCACCTGGGGCCGGTTGCGCACCGAGCCCACCGCGGCCGCGATCGCCGCCCCGATGCCCATCACGGCCACGGGGACCGCCGCCAGCTCGGTCTCACGCAGGGCGACCAGGGCGACCAGCATCGCGGCGCCCAGCGCGCAGTAGACCCAGGCGACGGCTTCGGCCATCGGGGGTCGTGCGGACGTGCTGGGCTGCGCTCACCGGCCGGTCTCTCCCTGTCTGTCCAGGAGTGCATCGGTGCGTTTCCGCTGGTGGTTGAGGCCACGCGGGGGGTCTGATGCATGCGCACCACGCTCGCGACCGATCGGGTGACCGTGCCCGCTCGGCCTAGCCGGCCAGATCGAGCAGCTCGCGTCGGGCCTCGGGCTCCCGCAGACGGGCGAGCGCCTCCTTCTCCAGCTGCCGGATCCGCTCCCGGGTGAGGCCGACGTGCCGTCCGACCTCGTCCAGGGTCCGCGGCAGGCCGTCGTAGAGGCCGAACCGCATCCGGAGGATCAGGGCCTCCCGCTCGGGGAGGGTGTCCAGCACCCTGCCCAGCTCGCCGGAGAGCTCCCGGCGCTCGACGATCTCGGAGGCAGCCGGCTCCGTCGCGTCCAGGACCAGGTCGCCCAGGACGCTGCCGCCGTCGTCGCCGACAGGGGCGTCCAACGAGACCGGTTCCCGGCTCACCCGGCGCAGGTCGGCGACCCGATCGGGGGTCAGCGCGGTCATCTCCGCGATCTCCTCGACGGTGACGTCGCGGCCGAGCCGCTGGACCAGCTCGCGCTGGGTCCGGGTCACCTTGGACAGCTCGTCCAGGACGTGCACCGGCAGGCGGACCACCCGGGACTGCTCGGCCATCCCGCGGCCGATCGCCTGGCGGATCCACCAGGTGGCGTAGGTGGAGAACTTGTAGCCCTTGGCGTAGTCGAACTTCTCCACGGCGCGGATCAGGCCGAGGTTGCCCTCCTGCACCACGTCCAGCAGCCCCAGGCCGCGGTGCGCGTGCTTCTTGGCGATCGACACGACCAGCCGGAGGTTGGCGTTGATCATGTGCAGCTTCGCGGCCGCGCCGTCCTCGGCCACCAGCGCCAGGTCGTCCGGGTCGTGCTGCGACCGGCCCGCCCTCGCCGGCGGCCGTCCGGCGGAGCAGCCCGGCGGCGTAGACACCGGCCTCGATCCGCTGGGCGATCTCGACCTCCTCGGCGGCGCTGAGCAGCGGGGTGCGCCCGATGGCGTCCAGGTAGGCCGCGGACCGGGTCGGCCGGGGCGGCCGTCTCGTCGAGGTCAGGCTCGGCGATCGTGACGTCGGTCACCGTCGTCGTGGTGGTGTCGGCGGTCAGAGGCATGCGAGGTCCACCCCCTCCGGGGTCAGTTCTTCGGGTGATGTCCTGTGCAACCACCGAGAGCCCGCGGTGCTTCCGCCTGGGAGGTCTGCGAGGGTGGGCGGGTGCTGCAGGTCGCGGTGGTGGGCTCGGGACCGGCCGGGGTGTACGCCGCGGAGGCGCTCACGCGGTACGGCGAGGACGTGCGGGTCGACGTCCTGGATGCTCTCCCGACGCCGTTCGGCCTGGTCCGGTACGGCGTCGCCCCCGACCACCCGCTCACCCAGTCCATCGCCGGCGCCCTGTCGGCAGTCCTCGAGCAGCCAGGAGTGCGCTTCCTGGGCAACGTCGCGGTCGGTGACGACCTGCCGGTCGACGAGCTGCACGAGCTCTACGACGCGGTCCTTTTCGCGACCGGTGCGGCGGTCGACCGCCGCCTGGGCATCCCGGGGGAGGACCTGGCCGGGAGTGTCTCGGCGACCGACCTGGTCGCCTGGTACGGCGGTCACCCGGACACCCCGGCCGACCTGTTCCGGCTGGACGCCCGCGAGGTGGTCGTGGTCGGGGCGGGCAACGTTGCCGGGGACGTGACGCGGATGCTCGCCCGGACCCGAGCGGAGCTGGCGGCCACCGACATCCCCGGCCACGTGCTGGAGACGTTCGCCGCGAGCCGGGTCGAGGAGGTGCATCTGGTGGCGCGACGTGGACCGGCCCAGGCCCGGTTCACCACTCGCGAGCTGCGCGAGCTGGGCGATCTCGCTGACGCCGACGTCATCGTCGACCCCGCCGACCTCGAGCCGGACGACACGAGCAGCGCCGACCTGCTCGCGTCCACCGCGGCGCGGCGCAACCTCGACGTCCTGCGGGGCTGGGCGGACCGCGCCCCGGCCGGTCGTCTCCCGACGGGTGCACCTGCACTTCTTCGGCCGCCCCGTGATGCTGCTCGCCGAGCATGGCCGGCTGGCCGGGGTGCGGGTCGAACGCACCCGGTTCGGTTCCGACGGCGCGCTTGTCGGCACCGGCGTCGAGTGGGACCTGCCCGGCCCAGATGGTGGTCCGCGCGGTGGGCTACCGGAGCCTGCCCCTGGCCGGTCTGCCGTTCGACGAGTCGGCCGGGGTGGTACCGCATGACGCCGGTCGGGTGCAGCCGCGACGGCGTCCCGGTCCCCGGCACCTACGTCGCGGGCTGGGCCAAGCGCGGGCCCACCGGGGTCATCGGCACGAACAAGCACGATGCGCGTGAGTCGGTCCGCACCCTGCTCGCCGACCTGCCAGTCGCTCCCGCCGGCGCCGGTCCGCGACCCGTCGGAGCTGCCGCGGCGGCTGGCGGAGCGCGGCGTGCAGGTCGTCACCTGGGACGGCTGGCGTGCGATCGAGCGGGCCGAGATCGAGCTGGGTCAGCAGCAGGGCCGCGCCCGGTCCAGGATCAGCGACCGGGTCCGAGCTGCTCCGGCTCGCCGCCGCGGGCTGACCGGCCGCCGCTGGGCAACAGCGAGGCCGTGGGACGCATCGGCTGCGAACCGGGGGTCAGACGCCCGCGTCCTTGCTGCATTCCGGCGGGAGCCGGGGTCGTCCGACGATGACGGCGGGGGAGAGCGATGTACAGGTGGCTCAGGTCTCTCCTGGTTCTCAGTCTGTGCGCCGGCGCGGTGGTCGGGAACCGCGTCTCAGTTGCCGACCAGGAGCTGCACTCGGTGCTCCGCCCTCCGGCCGACACGGCCCGCCCTCCGGACGTCGTGCTCATCCTCACCGACGACCAGCGGCCGGACACCCTCGGCTGGATGCCGACGGTCCGTCGCCAGCTGCGCGACAAGGGGCTCCGGTTCTCCCGGGCCATCGCCCCCACGGCGACGTGCTGCCCGTCGAGGGCGTCCCTGGCCACCGGCCTGTTCGCCCATGAGACCGGTGTCTGGGGCAACACGCCGCCGCACGGCGGCTGGCGCTCGTTCTACGACAACGGCAACGAGGACCGCACCCTGGCCAAGGCCCTGCACGCCCGTGGCTACCGGACCGGCCTGTTCGGCAAGTACGCGAACGGCTACGCGCACAACGAGGCCGGCTTCCCCGCGGGCCACGTCCCGCCGGGCTGGGACACCTTCCTGACGTTCGCGCACTCGTCCGGCAGCTACTACGACTACACGCTGACCGACGGCAGCAGGTACCGGTGGAAGTCGGACCACTACTCGACTGACGTGCTCGGTGCGCGGGCAGCACAGTTCATCCGGAGCACCGGCTCCGAGCAGCCGCTGTTCGTCACGTTCACGCCGTTCGCACCGCACAAGCCGTACCGTCCGGCCCGCCGGCACCTCTACCAGCTGGCGCACCAGCTGCCGGCGTACCACCCGCCGTCGGTGACCGAGGACGTCAGCGACAAGCCGCCGTTCCTCAGCAGCCGGCCGCGGGTCGAGCAGAAGACCATCAACCGCATCCGGACCCGGCAGCAGGAGCAGCTGCTGGCGGTCGACGAGGCCGTGGCTGGGATCCTGCGCGCCCTGCGCGAGACCGGACGGCTGCACAACACGCTGCTGGTCTACATGTCGGACAACGGACTGATGATCGGTGACCACCACACGGTCGGCAAGAACATGCCGTACCGGTCCGCCACCGATGTTCCGCTGATCGTCCGCTGGGACGGTCACACCCCGCGTGGTTCCGTCGACGACCGGGTCGCGGCGAACATCGACGTGACGACGACGATCTCGAACGCCACCGGCGCGGGGATGTCGACGAGCGGCCTGGACCTGTTCGACCACGTCGAGCGCACCGAGCTGCTGCTCGAGGGCCGTCAGTGGCGGCGGATGGACGGATCGGTCCCGCACCCGGCGTACTGCGGGCTGCGCTCAGCGCGCTACCTGTTCGTGCACTGGGCGGACGGCGTCGAGGAGCTCTACGACTACGTCATCGACCGCTACGAGACGCAGAACCGGGTCGCCGATGTCACGTACGCCGCGGTCGTCGAGGAGCATGCGGCGGACGACCCGCGAGCGCTGCCTGCCGGTCCCGCCGGGCTTCACCTGGAAGGCCACGACTTCATGAGGTCGCCGCGCCCGTCGCGCCCTCGATGGCTTCGCAGACCGTGCGCACCACGGCGACCCGGGCGAACCTCTTGTCCTCGGCCGGAACCACGTGCCAGGGGGCGGGCGGGTGGTCGGTGCGAGCCAGCATCTCCTCTACCGCGCGCGACGTACTGGTCGTGCTTCTCCCGGTTGCGCCAGTCCTCGTCGGTGAGCTTCCAGGACTTCAGCGGGTCGTCCTTGCGGCGGTCGAAGCGGCGTTGCTGCTCCTCGGGCGAGAGGTGCATCCAGAACTTCACCAGGATCATGCCCTCGGCCACCAGGGTGCTCTCGAAGCCGACGATCTCGTCGTACGCCCGCTGCCACTGCTCGTCGGTGGCGAAGCCCTCGACCCGCTCGACCAGGACCCGGCCGTACCAGGAGCGGTCGAACACGGCCATGCCGCCCCATCCGGGCAGCTTGGGCCAGAACCGCCAGAGGAAGTGGTGGCGCTTCTCGTCGTACGTCGGCGCGGCGAACTGGGAGACCCGAACGTGGCGGGGGTCGAGATGGTCGACCAGCCGCTTGATTGCCCCACCCTTGCCGGACGCATCCCAGCCCTCGAAGACGACGCACAGCGGGGGACCGATGTCGCCGCCGATCTGACCGCCCAGGGCGAGCCGCAGCCGGAGCAGCCGCTCCTGCTGCTCGGCGAGTTGCTGGGCCTCCTCCTTCCGGGACAACCGGAGCGTCAGGTCAGCGTCGTCGAGTCGGCCCACGCGCGCGAGCCTGTCAGGCGGTGCCCGTCCCGTCGAGCCGTCGTGTGCCGCATCCCCTCGCGGACTCGGTGTAGCCGGCGATCAACGGACTAGGAGCCGAGCGCGCAGTCGGTGCAGGTGCGGCATGAGCCCGTAGATGACGATCGGTACCGCGATGGTCGCGACGATGAAGGTCCTCGGGATGGTCGGCAGACCCTTGAGGGAGCCGCCCAGCACGAGGTTCAGGACCGTGAGGGTCGGGACGACGGCCAGCCAGATCATCAGCGCCAGCTGGTGCTTCGAGGGCGGCGGCACGGCCGGTGCCTGCCGCGTCGTGGGTTCGTTGGACATGCTCAAGTGCTCCTTGTGCGGAAGGTGTGAACGGCGCGCTGGAGGTCTTCGCCGAGAAGGTCTGCGTTGATCGCGATCGCGGCCGACGAACCTTCGCCCGCGGCCGTGATGACCTGGGCACGGGCGTTGGCCGCGTTACCCGCGACCCAGACGCCTGGCACGCTGGTGCGGCCGGTGCCATCGGCCACGACCCACCCGAGGTCATCCAGGTCGCAGCCCAGGCTGACGAGCAGGTCGGTGTTGGGAGTGAAGGTCGGGCGGACGAACACAGCCGCTCGCGGGATCAGCTGACCGTCGTCGAGCTCGACGGCGACAAGACGGTCGCTCTCGACAAGGAGACGCGTCACGGTCCCGTCCACGATGCCTATCCCTCGGGCGGCCAGCTGCTCGCGCTGGACGGAAGTGAGCGTTCCGGTGTGGGCGAAGAAGACGACATCGGCTGACCACTGCCGGATCAGCAGCGCGTGCATGACGGCCTCATCGGTCCCGCCAAGTACGCCGAGTGGCTTGTCGCGCACCTCGTAGCCATGGCAGTAGGGGCAGTGCAAGAGGTCGCGTCCCCAGCGCTCCCGGACTCCGGGGATGTCGGGCAGGACATCGCGCAGGCCGGTGGCGACGAGCACCCGTCGTGCCGTCAGGACCGTTCCGTCGGCCAGCCCGACCTCGAAGGTCGAGCGGGCGCGCCGGGCAGCTGACGCGACGGTGCTGTCGATGATGGCGCCGGCGTAGCTCCTCACCTCCCGCCGGCCGATCGTCAAGAGCTCCTGGGGCGGGAGGCCGTCACGCGAGAGGAACCCGTGCATCTGCGGGGCGGGCGCGTTGCGCGGCGCCCCGGCGTCGACCACGACGACGCTGCGCCGGGCTCGTGCCAGGACCAGCGCCGCAGACAACCCGGCCGCACCGCCGCCGATCACCACTACGTCGTATGTCGTCATGCCACTGAATCTGCGCTTGCAGCGACCAGACCGGCAACAAAGGTTGCCGTTTCCGGGAATCGGGGGTCGAATGGCGACGTGGACGAATCAGACGGCGATGTCCGCGGTACTGGACGAGGTCGGCCCGCGACTCAAGCGGCTGCGGTCCCAGCGTGGCGTCACGCTGACCGCGCTCTCGGAGGTGACCGGCATCTCTAAGAGCACGTTGTCTCGCCTCGAGACCGGCCAGCGCCGACCCAGCCTGGAGCTGCTGCTCCCGCTCGCCCAGGCACACCGCGTCCCGCTGGACGACCTGGTCGGCGCCCCCGAGGTGGGTGACCCCCGGATCCGGCTCAAGCCGCGGCGGGTCAACGGACGCATGGTGCTTCCGCTGACCCGTCAGCCAGGCGGCGTCCAGGCGTGGAAGATCGTCATTCCCGCGACCCAGTCCACGCCGAAGCCTCGGGTGCACGAGGGCTACGAGTGGCTGTATGTCCTGTCCGGCCGGATGCGGCTGCTGCTCGGCAACCGCGATCTCGTGCTCGGCGTAGGCGAAGCCGCCGAGTTCGACACGACGCTGCCGCACTGGTTCGGCAGCACGGGCGATGGCTCAGCCGAGGTCCTCAGTCTGTTCGGTCGCCCGGGTGAGCAGATCCACGTCCGCGCGAAGTCCGGCACCGCACGCAAAGACTGACCAGGTCTGCCGATCTTGGCGGCCACAGCTTTCGGGGTCACGGTTACACCGGGATCGAGTCGTACCGCGCCGAGACCGCAGCACGCGCCACCGGGTCGCGGATCGCATTCGTCGGGAGCGTCCCGAGCTCGAAGAACATCTCCTCCAACCCGCCGGGCACCATCAGGGTCAGAAACCTACCGCCACCCTTCGCCGCGGAGATCGTGTGAGCTGTGCCGCGAGGGACCAGGATGTACATGCCGGACGTCGCCTCGATCGACCCGGTCCCCGACGCTGAACGTGAACGATCCCTCGAGCACGAAGAACGACTCTTCCATCCCTCGGTGGATGTGCGGAACCGTCCATGCACCCTCGCCGTCGCCGAAGAACTCGGCCAAGGTGAACGCCCGGCCAGTGGTCTCGCCCGCGGCCAGCACCCGCATCTTGACCACCCCGAGATCCACCGTGCGTCCCTCGCCTGGCATCACTGCGTGGGCGTGTCCCGGCACGATCATCGCCACCACCTGCCTTCGCTAGGCGGCCGGCGCGTCGCCGCCCTTTCGCTCAGCGTCGCGGCACCGCGCGGAGCGCGGCAACTTCAGAAAATGAAGTTGCCGTGATGCCGTCCAGGCGAGAGCGTTGGATGGTGCATGACTACGGTCAGTTCTGCCCCATCGCCCGAACCTCCGAGCTGCTGGCGGAGCGCTGGACACCCATCATCGTGCGGAACCTGCTCAACGGCGCCGAGACGTTCACCGAGATCAGGGCGGGCGCCCCGGGCATCTCGACCGCACTGCTCGCACATCGACTCGACGCTCTGCAGCGTCACGGTGTCCTCCAGAGCACGACCAACGAGAGCGGCCGCGGTCGGACCTACCGGCTCACCGAGATGGGTCAGGAGCTGAGGGCAGTTTGCGACGCGATGGGGCAGTGGGGCGCAAAGTGGCTGGAGATCGAGCCCCGACACCTCGACCCCGCGTACGTCTTGTGGGCGACCGCAAGGCTTGTCGACGTCGTGAAGATCCCGGAGGCCACCACTGTGCTGCGCTTCGCGCTGTCCGACCGCCCGGGCGAGGGCTACTGGCTGCTGCTGCGCCGACCTCGGCCGGAGTTCTGCACCCACGGTGTGGGATACGTCGAAGACCTCGTCTGCCGCACCGACACCACTACGCTTGTGGATCTGCACCTCCGACGCACGACGTATGCCGACGCGCTTCGCGCCGGACGCCTGATGCTGGACGGACCTCCCGCCCTGACCCGGGCATTCGGCACCTGGTTCCGCGCCAGCCCGTTCGCCGACTACCTGTCTCCGGAAGCGACAACCCCTGCGCACGGCTGACCCGCGGCCTCCTGAGCCGCTGCGATGTCGATCGACTGTGCACCCGGGCTGCTCTGTTCGTCGTCGAACTCTCGCTGATGGGAGCAGCGTTCGCGATGTGTGTCCGAGGGGGGACTTGAACCCCCATGCCCGGTAAAGGGCACTAGCACCTCAAGCTAGCGCGTCTGCCAATTCCGCCACCCGGACGAGGTGTTACGCACGAACGGATCGGTCTGGGGGACCGCTCCCGAGTGCGCGAGCAACCTTAGCAAAGTCCGGGCCGGCCGGACGCCATCCACCGCTCGGTCGGAGGGGCGGTGCCGTGGGGCAGGATGGCCCCTCGGGGCGAGTGATTTGCCTCGTCGCCGCTGCACCGCACGCTGGAGGAGGCCCCGTGTCCGAGCCCCGCACCGACGTCCCGAGCGCGCAGGACGAGGTCGTCGAGATCTGCCGAGCGCTGATCCGCATCGACTCGTCGAACTACGGGGACGGCAGCGGGCCGGGCGAGCGGGCGGTGGCGGAGTACGTCGCCGGCCAGCTGGCCGAGGTCGGCCTCGAGCCCGAGCTCTTCGAGTCGGCCGACCGCCGGACCAGCCTGGTCGTGCGGTTCGAGGGCGAGGACTCCAGCCGCCCGGGGCTGCTGGTGCACGGCCACCTCGACGTCGTTCCTGCCGAGGCCCGGGACTGGACGCACGACCCCTTCGCGGCCGAGGTCGTGGACGACTGCGTCTGGGGCCGCGGCGCCGTCGACATGAAGGACATGGACGCGATGGTGCTCGCGCTGGTCCGGCAGATGCGCCGGGAGGGCCGCAGACCGCCGCGGGACCTGGTGCTCTGCTTCCTCGCCGACGAGGAGGCGGGCGGCAAGTTCGGTGCCCACTGGATGGTCGACCACCACGCCGACCAGTTCGAGGGGGTCAGCGAGGCGATCAGCGAGGTCGGCGGCTTCTCGTTCACCGCCGGCGACCAGCGGGTCTACCTGATCGAGACCGCCCAGAAGGGCATCCACTGGCTCAAGCTCGTCGCCGAGGGGCGCGCCGGCCACGGCTCGATGGTCAACGACGACAACGCGGTCACAGCGCTGGCTGAGGCCGTCGGCACGGGTGGGCCGGCACGAGTGGCCGCTGCGGATGACCCCGACGGTGCAGCGCTTCCTCGAGGAGATGGGCGACGCGCTCGGCATCGAGGTCGACCCGCGGAACCCGGAGCCGGCGCTGGACAAGCTCGGCAACCTGGCCCGGATCGTCGGGGCGACCCTGCGGAACACCGCCAACCCGACCTTTCTCAAGGCGGGCTACAAGCACAACGTGATCCCTCAGTCGGCCGAGGCGTTCATCGACTGTCGCTTCCTGCCCGGGTTCGAGGACGAGCTGCTGGCCACGATCGACGAGCTGATCGGCCCGGACGTGCGTCGCGAGACCGTCATCCAGGACATCGCCTACGAGACGACCTTCGACGGGCCCTTGGTCGAGGCGATGGTCGCTGCCCTGCAGGCCGAGGACCCGGGCTCCCGGGCGGTGCCCTACTGCCTCTCGGGCGGCACCGACAACAAGTCGTTCAGCCTGCTCGGCATCCGCGGGTTCGGCTTCGCCCCGCTGCGGCTCCCGGCCGACCTCGACTTCTCCGGCATGTTCCACGGCGTCGACGAGCGGGTGCCGCTGGATGCGCTGCGGTTCGGCGTGCGGGTGCTCGACCGGTTCGTCGCCGCGAGCTGAAGGCAGCGGGCCGGTCTAGGCCGTCCGCACGACCCGGATCACCTTGCGGCGGAGCACGACCTTCCGGCTGCCGTCCGCGAACAGCCGCAGCCGCGCCAGCTCCCAGTGGCCGTACTCGGCGTGGTCCGTGAGCAGCCGCCGCGCGGCGCCCCGGGTCGTCCCGCGCGGCAGGTAGAGATGCTGGTACTCCCACTCCGCCATCGGTTCCATTGTGGCGCACCTGGCGCCCTGCGCAGGCGGGCTCGCCTCAGGTCACTCACGTGGCGGGTGGCCCCAGCACGCTGCACAGGTAGCCAAGGATCTCCGGCTCGACCACGTCGAAGTTGCCGTGGTACTCCGAGGCGAGCAGGTCGAACGTCGGACCCCCGAAGGTCAGCCTCCACAGGCCGATCGCGTAGACCTCACCCTTCACCTTGAGATGGATGCCAGTACCGAACACCGTCACCGTGCCGTCTGCATCGTTGAAGGAGATCTTGTCCACGCCGACATCAGCGGTCACCACCGTGCCGTATGCGCTCGTGAGGGTCTGTCGGAAGCTCGGGTGGAAGGCGAGGCGGACGCCGCCGTCCCGAAGAAAGAACAGCTGTCCGAAGTTGTGACCCTTGGCCGAGTAGAAGACATCCGTCTCGCACTCCTCGGTGAGGAACTCATCGATCTGCACATCCGACGGGTCGTAGACCTCGACGAAGATGCGCTCCGGTTTGGCGCCCGCGGCAGGTCCCGCGCCCCAGATGGCGGCGACCAAGCAGACGACGAGCGCGAGCAGCTTCCGGTGGCGCATGATGCCTCCCCGTTGTGTCGGAACGTCCTCAGGACTAGTCGTCCGACGCGGGAGCGGCAATGGCGAGAAAGGGCCACCTTCAGCCGTCGGGATACCCCGTCGGAGGTGCGGACACCTCGTTCAGTGCCCCACGGATCTCCGCCGGCAGGGTCAGCCGTTCGGAGGTGAGCGAGCCGCGCAGCTGGGCCGCTGTCCGAGCCCCCACCACCGGTGCGGTCACCCCGGGTGCGTCCCGCACCCAGGCCAGGGCCACCTCCAGCGGGCTGGCATCCAGGCCGTCAGCCGCCGTGCAGACCGCGTCGACGATGCCCCGGCTTCGCTCGTCGAGGAACCGCTCGATGAACCGCGCGAAGTGCGGCGAGGCGGCCCGGGAGTCCGACGGGGTCCCCGACCGGTACTTGCCGGTCAGCACCCCGGCGCCCAGCGGCGACCAGGGCAGCACGCCCAGTCCGAGCGCAGACGCGGCCGGCAGCACCTCGCGTTCGATCCCGCGCTGCAGCAGCGAGTACTCCATCTGGGTCGAGACCAGAGGCGCCCGACCGGGTACGGCGCCCTGCAGGGTCACTGCCCGGCCGGTCTGCCAGCCGGTGAAGTTCGAGATGCCGGCGTACCGCGCGCGACCGGTCGAGACCGCGTGGTCGACCGCCGACAGTGTCTCCTCGAGCTCGGTGTCGTCACTCCAGGCATGTACCTGCCAGAGGTCGACGTGGTCGGTGCCCAGCCGCTGCAGTGACCCGTCCAGGGCGTCGAGCATCGCCTTGCGCGAGGTGTCGACGACCCGTTCGCCGGTACGCCGGGAGATGCCGGCCTTGGTCGCGAGCACGACCTCCTCCCGGTCGACCACCGACCCCAGCAGGCCGCCGATCACCCGTTCGGACTCGCCGTCGCCGTAGCCCGCTGCCGTGTCCAGCAGCGTGCCGCCGGCCTCCAGGAAGGCCTTCAGCTGATCGGCGGCCTCGTGCTCGTCGGTGTCGCGGCCCCAGGTCATCGTGCCGAGGGCCAGCCGGCTCACCTTGAGCCCCGACCGCCCGAGCCTGCGCTGCTCCATGGGCGCCCAACCTACCGACGTCCCGACCAGGTCAGCGCCGACCCACGCCGGTCGGTTGCGGCTCAGACCCGCTCGCTAGGGTCGCCACTCATGCGACTGGGTGTGAACCTCGGCTACTGGGGTGCCGGCAACGACAAGGACAACCTCGTCCTGGCCCAGGAGGCCGACCGGCTGGGGTTCAGCTCGGCCTGGGCGGCCGAGGCCTACGGGTCGGACGCCGCCACCGTGCTGTCCTGGGTGGCCGCGCAGACCGAGCGCATCGACATCGGCTCGGCCGTCTTCCAGATCCCGGCCCGGACCCCGGCGATGACCGCGATGACCGCGGCGACCCTGGACAGCCTCTCCGGCGGCCGGTTCCGGCTGGGCCTCGGCGTCTCCGGGCCGCAGGTCTCCGAGGGCTGGCACGGCGTGCGGTTCGACAAGCCGCTGGCCCGCACCCGGGAGTACGTCGAGATCGTCCGGATGGCGCTGGCGCGCGAGACGGTGCGGCACGAGGGGACGTTCTGGACGCTGCCGCTGCCGGACGGGCCCGGCAAGGCGCTGCGGCTCACCGTGCACCCGGCCCGGGACGACATCCCGGTCTACCTGGCGTCGATCGGTCCGAAGAACCTCGAGCTCACCGGGGAGATCGCCGACGGCTGGCTGGCCATCTTCTTCGCCCCCGAGCATGCGGCCGAGCAGCTCGGTCATGTCGCGGCGGGCCGGGCTCGGGTCGGGAAGGACCTCGCCGGCTTCGACGTCGTGCCCACCGTGCCGGTCGTCGTGGGTGCTGACGTCGAGGCCTGCGCCGAGCCGCTGCGTCACTACGCCGCGCTCTATGTCGGCGGCATGGGCAGCCGGGAGCAGAACTTCTACAACCGCCTCGCGGTACGGATGGGCTACGAGGAGGCCGCGGTGAAGGTCCAGGACCTCTACCTGAGCCGCCAGCACCGCGACGCCGCCGAGGCCGTCCCGTTCGAGTTCATCGACCGGACGTCGCTGATCGGGCCACGGGAGCGCATCCGGGACCGGCTCGCGGCGTACGCCGAGGCCGGCGTGACCACGCTGTCGGTCGCGTCGTACGCCGGCTCGCTGGAGGAGCGGGTGGGCGCGCTGCGCACCCTGGCGGAGGCGCTCGAGAGTCCGGGCTGGGGGAGTAGCTCGAGGTGACCGACATCTCGATCCTCGACGCGGTGGTGCTCGGAGTGGTGGAGGGGCTCACCGAGTTCCTGCCGGTGTCGAGCACCGGCCACCTCACCATCGTCGAGAAGATGCTCGACCTGCCGATCGACGACAAGGGCGTGACGGCCTACACCGCGATCATCCAGACCGGTGCGATCGCCGCGGTGCTCGTCTACTTCTTCGGCGACATCGTGCGGATCGTCAAGGCCTGGTTCACCGGGCTCCACCGGCCCGAGGTGCGCGGCACCTTCGACTACCGGTTCGGCTGGTTCGTGATCTGGGGCAGCCTGCCGATCGCCGTCATCGGCTTCCTGCTGCGCAACCTGATCTCCGGGTCGCTGCGCAGCCTGTGGGTCGTCGCGGTGGCGCTGCTGGCCTGGAGCGCGGTGATGGTCTACGCCGAGCGGCGGGCGACCCAGGCACGGCCGGAGCGGTCGATCACGCTGACCGACGCGCTGGTCATCGGGTTGGTCCAGTGCATCGCGCTGGTGCCGGGCATCTCCCGCTCGGGCGCCACCATCAGCGCCGGGCTGATGCGCGGCCTGGACCGGGTCGCCGCGACCCGGCTCTCCTTCTTCCTGTCCATCCCCGCCCTGGTCGGCGCCGGGCTCTATGAGCTCAAGGACGCCGTCCGGGAGTCGGTGCCCGTCGGGGCCCTGCTCGTCGGCGGCGCTGTGTCGTTCGTCGTCGCCTACGGCAGCATCGCCTGGCTGCTCCGCTTCGTAGCGGGGCACCGGATCACGCTGTTCGTGCCCTACCGGGTCGCCCTCGGTGCCGTGCTGATCGGCCTGCTGGCCACCGGCGTGGTCTCCGCCACCTGACGCAGCACCCTCTGCTCAGCTCAAGGCGCGCATGGGGTCGATCACGGTGCCGTTCTCGCGGACCTCGAAGTGCAGGTGCGGCCCGGTGGCGTACCCGGTCGCACCGACGATCCCGATCGGATCACCCTTGCGCACGACCTGGCCCTGACGGACCAGGAACCGCGCCTGGTGGGCGTAGGCGGTGGTGACGCGCTTGCCGTCGACGGTGCCGTGGTCGATCACCGTGAAGTTGCCGTACGCCGAGCTGAGCAGCGTCATGATCACCCGGCCGTCATCGGCGGCGTGGATGACCGAGCCGCCCGCGAAGTCGGTCCCGGTGTGCAGCTTGGTGTAGTTCAGGATCGGGTGGACACGCATCCCGAACGGTGAGGTGATGACGCCGTCCAGCGGGTGCGCGAAGGTCCCGGTGCCGCGCACCGTGTCACCGCGTCGCGCCAGCTGCGCCGACAGGCTCTCGATCTGCGCGCCGAGCTGTCCCGACTCGACGAGCCGGGCCTGGTTGAGCGCGATGTCGCCGCCGCCCGCGGCCTGCATCGCCGTGAGTGCGGTCGACCGTTGGGCGGCCAGGGCGTTGAGCTCGGAGTTGGCCTCGGCGAGCGCCTTCTTCGCGACGGCGTACCGGGCGGCGATCCGCTCGAAGTCCGCCTTCACCAGGGCCCGTCCGACGACCAGGTGGCCGAGCCGCTCGTCGGCGCGGGTGGCGCTGTCCTCGACCATCCGGCTGTCGGCTGCCGCGGTGTCCGGGCTCAAGGCGTCGTACCGCTGGTGCCATCCGGTGGCGATGCGCTGGGCACCGGCCACGTCGTAGCCCATCGCCCGGTAGAGCTGCGCGGTCTCGACCGCGTCCAGCTTCAGCCGGGCCATCACCCGCTTCTGCCGCGCGATCTCGGCGATGCCCTGGTCCGCGGCGAGGAACGACTGGCTGGCGCGGTAGAGCTCAGGGCTCGACTCGTCGTCGACGAAGGAGTCGGCGGCCGCCGTGCCGGCGATCAGCGGTGTGGCGTCGAGCTGGCGCTTGGCAGCCTTCTGCCCGGCGGCCCGGGTCGCGCCGCCGGCCGCGCCGGGAGCCGCGGCGTCGGCGCCGGCGCCGGACCCGCCGGTACCGCCGGAGCTGCCGTCGGGACCGGTGCCGCCACCGCCACCACCACCGCCCCCACCGGGGAGGGTCGGCGTGCCGGGCAGGGTCGGCGTGGGGGCGGCCGGCACCGACACGGTCGGCACCGGCACGGTGGTCGTCGGCACGGGGAGGGGCGGGACGGAGACCGCCGGCAGCGGGGTGACGTTCGGGAGTGGGTCCCCGAGGTCAGCCTGTGCGCTGCCCGCCGTACCGGCCACGGCAGCGGCTGCCACAAGGACGGCAGCAGCGGCCGACACGAGCGCGGTACGGGGCGGACGCATGCTCTCTCCTTTGCCACGGGGGTCACCGTGACAAACGAGAGGGAGCCCCTCAGGTCACGTTCAGCCGCGCCGGGTGGTCCTGGCAGCCGGGCAGGGCATTGGGCAGGCTGGCGTTCTCGAGGAACGGAGCGGGGTCGAGCGGCTCGCCGTCGATCCGCACCTCGAAGTGCAGGTGGGGGCCGGTCGAGTAGCCCGTCGAGCCGACCACGCCGATCGCCTGTCCCCGGGTCACCGGGTCACCGGGCTCGACCCCGACGGCGGCCTGGTGGGCGTACAGCGTCGTGATCCGCAGCCCGCCGATCTTGCCGTGGTCGACGACGGTCATGTTCCCGTAGGCCGTGTTGAACTCGGTGAACAGCACCACCCCGTCGTCGGCCGCGTAGACAAGGCCGTCACCCGCACCGATGTCCATTCCGGTGTGCACCTTCACGTACTTCAGGATCGGGTGGAACCGCGGGCCGAAGGACGAGGTGACCCCACCGGTCCCGGGCCGCACCATCTCGCCGGTGCCCTGGGGCCGGTTGGGACCCTTGGCCAGCTGGGCAGCGAGCTCGACGATGCGGCTCCCGAGCGCACCGGAGTACGCGACGAGGACCTGGTACTGCCGCTGGTCCTCCAGCGCCGCCTTCTTGGCTCCCTCGAAGGCCGCCTCGCGGGCCGCGACGACCGCGTTCACCTGCATCTCGGCCGCTCGCGCCATCATCGCCTTGCTGCTCACGGCGGTGAGGGCGATCGCGGCGGCGGCCCGGGCCTCCTCCTGCCGCTTGCGCGCCGCGGTCAGGGTGGACTGGGCATTGACCAGATCTGCGCGGTCCTCGCGGAGCTGGGCGAGCACCGAGTTGCCGGCGCTGCCCACGCTCTGCAGGAAGGCGATCCGGTCGGCGAGCTGGTTCGGCGTTGTCGACGCCAGCACGATCGCCCAGTCGCCCATGGCCCCGTTGGTCTGGTACGCCGCCCGGGCGAGCTGTCCGAGGTCGCGCTCACGGACCAGGATCCGCGTCTCGACGGCGGACAGGTCGCGGGTCGCGCGCTGCTCGGCGAACACGGCGGCGTTCAGCTCGGCCTGCGCGGCCTCGTCGGCGGCCTCGGCGGCGAGCAGCTCGGCGCGGGCGGTCTCGACCGCCTGCTGGGCCACGACGAGCTCGGCCTTGGCCTCGGCCAGCGCCTTCGACGCGGCCACCAGGGCGGCCGCCTCGTGGGCGTCCTGCTCGGCCTGCTCCCGCTGTGCCTCGGCGAGCTTGGCGACGGCGGACGCCCGTGCCTCGGCTTCGGCGCGCTGCCGGCGACGGGTCTCGGCCGAGGGCTGGTCGTCCTTGCCGGGTCCGGGGTGTCCGGTGGCGGACGGCGACGGACTGGGCGACGGGCTGGGGGACGGGTCGGCGGCCGAGGCCGGCAGGCCGGACGGGAGCAGCACCGCGACGGCGGCGGCCAGCGCCACGGCCGTCGCCGCGGCAGGCCGCATCGGCACCGCACGCATTGGCTTCCCCACCTGTTGACCCGGATTACGCGCCGCGCGCGTCCTCCCCCTACGCACCATGGTGGCCCGCTCGACCTTCCATGGGTAGGGGAATGGCGCAGATCGTCGACCTCAAAGCGGTGGGAACCGGGCGAACCACCCGGCTGGCGCAGTGCCGTCAGAGCCAGCCGCTGCGCTTGAACCCCCGGAACAGCCCGACGCAGACGGTCGCCATCAGCAGCAGGGTGGCCGGGTAGCCGTACCGCCAGCCCAGCTCGGGCATGTGCTGGAAGTTCATCCCGTAGATTCCGGCGATCGCTGTCGGCACCGCCGCGATCGCCACCCAGGCGGAGATCCGGCGCATGTCCTCGTTCTGCTGAACCCCCACCTGCGCCAGGTTGGCGCTGAGGACCGAGGTGAGCAGGCTGTCGAAGCTCTCGATCAGCTCGCTGGCCCGGACCACGTGGTCGGCGATGTCCCGGAAGAAGGGCTGCATGCGGGGGTCGACGTGCGGGACCTCCCCGCTGGCCAGCTGCCCCAGCGGCTCGACCAGCGGCAGGACACCTCGGCGGAACTCGATCACCTCGCGCTTGAGGTTGTAGATCCGGCCGGCCGAGGTGTTGCGGGCGGGGGAGAAGACCTGCTGCTCGACCTCCTCGATGTCCTCCTCGACCGCGATGGCGATCGTCCGGTAGTCGTCGACGATCTTGTCGGCGATCGCGTAGAGGACCGCGGACGGGCCGCAGTCGAGGATCTCCTGCTGCGTCTCGAGCCGCTTCCGCACGTCCGCGAGCGCGCGGCCCTTGCCGTGCCGGACGGTGACGACGAACGAGTCGCCGACGAAGAGCATGACGTCGCCGAGCTCGATCTGCTGCGCGTCCTCGTCGTACCGCACCGTCTTGAGGACGACGAACAGGCTGTCGTCGTACTCCTCGAGCTTGGGTCGCTGGTGGGTGGTCAGCGCGTCCTCCACGGCCAGATGGTGCAGCGAGAACTCGGCGGCGACCTGGGCCAGCTCGGCCTCCGTCGGGTCGTGCAGGCCGACCCAGACGAAGCTGGACCCCTGGGCCCGGGCGGTCTCCAGTGCCTGGGAGAAGTCCTCCGGAGAGACCTCGCGCACACCGTGGTGGTAGAGGGCGCAGTCGACGATCACCCGGTCATTGTGGTCCCCGTAGAGTTCCGCGGTGTGACCACCGTCCTGCTCGTGCGCCACGGGCGCACGACCGCAAACAGCGCAGGGGTCCTCGCCGGCTGGACCGAGGGCGTCGGGCTGGACGACGTGGGCCGGAGCGAGGCAACCGCGCTGGCGGCCCGGCTCTCCGCCGTACCCCTCGCGGCGGTCGTCACCAGCCCGCTGCAGCGTTGCCTGGAGACGGCCGACGTCATGCTGGCCGCGCACGACCCGGTCGAGCGGCAGGTCGACGAGCGGGTGGGCGAGGTCCGCTACGGCGACTGGACCGGTGGCGAGCTGAAGAAGCTCGCCAAGGACCCGCTGTGGAAGGTCGTCCAGTCGCACCCGTCGGCGATGACCTTCCCGGGCGAGGGTGGCGAGTCGATGCGTGGCATGCAGGACCGGGCCGTCGACGCGGTCCGGGAGTGGAACGCCCGGCTCGGGCAGGACGCGGTGTACGCCGTGGTCTCCCACGGTGACGTCATCAAGGCCGTGCTCGCCGACGCACTGGGGATGCACCTCGACCAGTTCCAGCGACTGGTCGTCGACCCCGCGTCGGTCAGCGTCGTCACCTACACCCCGCTGCGACCGTTCGTGGTCCGGTGCAACGACCTCGGCGGCGACCTGGGCTTCCTGGTGCCACGCAAGAAGCGCACCGGACGGCGACGGCCGGCGAGCTCGGACGCGGCGGTCGGTGGCGGCGCGGGCAGCGCGTCGTAGCGCGTTCGGCACGACATAGGGTTCGACCCATGGCGCGCATCGTCTTCGAGTACGACCCGCCCGAGCGCTTCGTGGCGGGCACCGTCGGCGAGCCCGGGCAGCGCACCTTCTTCCTGCAGGCCCGTGGCGGCGGCCGGACCACGAGCGTGGCCCTGGAGAAGGCGCAGGTGTCGGTGCTCGCCGAGCGGATCGACTCGCTGCTCGACGAGGTCGTACGCCGGTCGGCCGGCGAGGCCGGCGTCCCGGCCGTCACACCTGCCGAGGCTGCCGACACCGCGCCGTTGGACATCCCCATCGAGGAGGAGTTCCGGGTCGGCACGATGGCGCTGGCCTGGGACGGCGACGACGAACGCGTGGTCATCGAGGCGCAGGCGCTGACCGAGGACTCCGAGGACGACGAGCCGCCCCTGATCGCGGACGACGACGTCGACGGCCCGCCGCTGATGCGCGTGCGGCTGACCGGCGCCGCGGCCCGGGCCTTCGTGACCCGCGCGCAGGCGGTGGTGGCGGCCGGCCGCCCGCCGTGCCCGTTCTGCGGCGGACCGCTGGACGCGGGCGGACACGTCTGCCCCCGGGCCAACGGCTACCGGCGCTGAGGCAGACGTCCGGCGCATGAGCAGACTCCTCCGGTGTTTGCCAGACTGACCCGGTGACCCAGCTGGACGTCGCCACCGCTCTCGACCTGCTCCGGCACGGCGAGATCGCCGTGGAGGGCCGCCTGGTCGACGCCTCGAACGCGACGCTGTTCTGCGAGATCACCGCGGGCTCCACGTCCGGTCGCTGCGTGTACAAGCCGGTCGCCGGGGAGCGTCCGTTGTGGGACTTCCCGGACGGCACGCTGGCCGGCCGTGAGGTCGCGGCGTATGCCGTGTCGGAGGCCACCGGCTGGGCCGTTGTGCCGCCGACCGTCCTGCGCGAGGGTCCGTTCGGCCCCGGCATGGTGCAGCTCTGGATCGAGACCGGGGGCGGACCTGACGACCACCCACTGGTCGACGTGATGGCGCCCACTGCACTACCGGCCGGGTGGCTGCGCGTCCTCGACGCGCTCGGCTCCGACGGCGAGCCGGTGGTGCTCGGGCACGCCGACGACACCCGGCTGCGCCGGATGACGGTGCTCGATGTCGTGCTCAACAACGCCGACCGCAAGGGCGGACATGTCCTGCTCGGGCCGGACGGTGCGGTGCACGGCGTCGACCACGGCGTGTCCTTCCACACCGAGCCGAAGCTGCGCACCGTGCTGTGGGGCTGGGCGGGCGAACCGCTGCGTGCCGACGAGGTCGACGTGCTGACGCCAGCTGCGCGACGACCTGCTCGACGGCCTCGGCACGACGCTGGTGGAGCTGCTCTCCCGGCACGAGGTGCTGGCCTGCCGCCGCCGGGTCGACCGGCTGCTGCACGAGGGTCGTCTGCCGTTCCCCGTCGAGGGCTGGCCGGCCATCCCCTGGCCGCCGTTCTGACGAGACGTCCCACGTAGGATCCGGCCGTGCACCCGTGGTCAGTCCCCGAGCGCCCCGCCCTGCCCGGGTCGGGCCTCTCGCTGCGCCTGCACGACACCGCGACCGGGCAGGTGCGACCGACAGCACCCGGGCCGACCGCACGGATGTACGTCTGCGGCATCACCCCTTACGACGCGACGCACATCGGGCACGCCGCGACGTACGTCGCCTTCGACCTCGTGCACCGGGTCTGGCTCGACGCCGGGCACGACGTGACGTACGTGCAGAACGTCACCGACGTCGACGACCCGTTGCTGGAGCGCGCCCTGCGCGACGGGGAGGACTGGCGTGAGCTGGCGGAGCGCGAGACCGCGCTCTTCCGCGAGGACATGTCGGCGCTGGCGGTGATCCCGCCCGGCGAGTACGTCGGGGCGGTCGAGTCGATCCCGGACGTCGTCGACGCGATCCGGCGGCTGCGCGAGCAGGGCGCGGCGTACGACGTCGAGGGCGACACCTACTTCTCGGTGCACAGCGACCCTCGGTTCGGCGGCGTCGGCAACTTCGACGACGGCACCATGGCCGCTCTGTTCGCCGAGCGCGGCGGCGACCCCGACCGGGCCGGGAAGAAGCACCCGCTGGACTGCCTGCTCTGGCAGGCGGCCCGGCCCGGTGAGCCCTCGTGGCCGACCGGTGACCCCGAGCTGCCCGATGGCCGGCCGGGCTGGCACGTCGAGTGCGCCGCCATCGCGCTGCGCCACCTCGGCGACGGCTTCGACCTGCAGGGTGGCGGCAGCGACCTGGTGTTCCCGCACCACGAGATGAGCGCCTCGGAAGGCCAGGTGCTGACCGGCCGCTGGCCGTTCGCGCGGCACTACGTGCACGCCGGGATGGTCGGCCTGGACGGCGAGAAGATGTCGAAGTCGCGCGGCAACCTGGTGTTCGTCTCGACGCTGCGCCGCGAGGGCCGCGACCCGATGGCGGTGCGGCTGGCCCTGCTCGCCCACCACTACCGCGGCGACTGGGCATGGACCGCCGCCGACCTCGAGGCGGCAGAGGTCCGATTGGCACGCTGGCGACAGGCCGCGGCACGGCCGGCCGGACCGCCGGCCGAGGAGGTCCTGGACGGCGTCCGTCGTCAGCTGGCTGACGACCTGGACGCACCCGGAGCCCTGGCCGTGGTCGACCGCTGGGCTGATCTGGCACTGACCCGCGGGGGAACCGACGCCGACGCTCCCGCCCTGGTGGCCCGGACCGTCGACGCCCTGCTCGGCGTCCGCCTCTAGAACAAGATCGGGGAGCGGGTCAGCGACCGAGGCGCTGGTAGGTCGACTCGGTGCGCGCCTTGGCCGCGCGCCACCAGTCCTCGTGGTCGCGGTACCACTCGACGGTCTGCGCCAGGCCGGCGCGGATGTCCTGGTACTGCGGGCTCCACCCGGTCTCGCTGCGCAGCTTGGTCGAGTCGATGGCGTAGCGCAGGTCGTGGCCCGGCCGGTCGCTGACCAGGTCGTACCAGTCGCGGGGGCGGCCCATCAGCTCGAGCAGGGTCTCGACGATGTCGCGGTTGTTGCGTTCGCCGTCGGCGCCGATCAGGTAGGTCTCGCCGAGCCTGCCCTGCTCCACGATCGTGACGACCGCGTCGTTGTGGTCGTCGACGTGGATCCAGTCCCGGACGTTGGTGCCCTGGCCGTAGAGCTTGGGCTTGATGTCCTGCAGCACGTTGGTGATCTGCCGCGGGATGAACTTCTCGACGTGCTGGAACGGGCCGTAGTTGTTCGAGCAGTTCGACAGGGTGGCGCGCACCCCGAAGGACCGGACCCAGGCGCGCACGAGCAGGTCGGCCGAGGCCTTGGTGGCGGAGTACGGGCTGGACGGGTTGTACGGCGTCTGCTCGGTGAACCGGGCCGGGTCGTCGAGCTCGAGGTCGCCGTACACCTCGTCGGTGGACACGTGGTGCAGCCTGACATCGTGGCGGCGCACCGCCTCGAGCAGCCGGTAGGTGCCGATCACGTTGGCCTCGAGGAACGGCCAGGGGTCGTCGAGCGAGTTGTCGTTGTGCGACTCCGCGGCGAAGTGCACGACGACGTCGGCGTCCGCGACCAGCCGGTCGACGAGGTCGGCGTCGGCGACGCTGCCGCGGACGAGCTCGACCCGCTCGGCGACTCCGTCGAGGTTCGCCGCGTTGCCGGCGTAGGTCAGGGCGTCGAGCACCCGGACCTGCCAGTCCGGCCGGGTCCGCGCGGTGCGCAGGACGAAGTTCGAGCCGATGAACCCGGCCCCGCCGGTCACGAGCAGCTTCATCTGGTGTCCTCCCCATCGGTGGTGGTGTCGGTGCTGCGCAGCCCCGGGGTCTCGGGCGAGGCCGCGGTCGACCATCCCCGGAACTCGACCTCGAGGCTGAAGCGGTGGGCCAGGTAGCGGTGGTCGGACAGCGCCAGCGGCTTCCCGTCCTCGGCCCGGGCGACCCGGCGTACGTGCAGGACGGGGGTTCCGGCGGGTACGCCGAGCAGGGCGCCCTCGGCCTCGGTGGTCACGGCGGCGGTGATGGTCTGGCGCACCGACTCGATCCGGTTGCCGTGCCGCTGCAGGGTCGCCCAGATCCCGGTGCCCTGGGCGTCGGCCCGGCTGACGTCCGCGGCCAGGGCGGCCGGCACCCACTCCGAGACCAGGTCCAGCGGCTCGCCGTCGACCGTGCGGACCGACCGGCTGGACAGCGCCTCGTCGTCGCCGTCGATGCCCAGCGCCGCGGCGACCGTTGCCGGTGGCCGGGTGTAGGCGAACTCGACCACCCTGCGGGTGGCGGCCTTGCCGGCCGCCGCGACGGCGGAACCGGCGTGCCGGAAGGTGCCGAGCGCGAGCGTCTGGTGGAACGAGGCCCCGGTGACGAACCAGCCGGCGCCGCGGCGGCTCTCGACCAGCCCCTGGTCGCGCAGCTCCTCGAGCGCCCGCCGGACGGTAACCCGGCTCATGCCGTACCGGCGGCCCAGCACCGCCTCGCTCTCCAGCGCGCCCGTCGGTGCCACGTCCCCGAGCGCGATCCGCTCGCGCAACGCCTGGGCCAGCGCGCCGGACCGGGTACCTGTCATGCCCGCAGACCATACAGGTCTAAGACAGGTGCGTCATCCTCAGGCGGGTCCTGCCGGGTCGTCCCCGCGGCGGCGCAGGTAACGCTCGAACTCGCGGGCGATGGCGTCCCCGGAGGCCTCCGGCGCATCGGTGAGGTCCTTGGCCTCCTCCAGCGAGCGGACGTAGTCGGCGACCTCGGAGTCCTCCGCGGCCAGCTCGTCCACCCCGCGCTCCCAGGCCCGGGCGTCCTCGGGCAGCTCGCCGAGCGGGATCGGGACGTCGAGCAGGTCCTCGACGTGGCTGAGCAGGGCCAGGGTGGCCTTGGGGCACGGCGGCTGCGCGACGTAGTGGGGGACCGCGGCCCAGATCGAGAGCGCCGGTACGCCGGCGCGGGTGCAGGCGTCCTGCACGATGCCGACGATCCCGGTCGGGCCCTCGTAGCGGGAGGGCTCCAGGTGCAGCGACCGGGCGACGCCCTCGTCGGAGGAGGTGCCGGTCACCGGGACCGGACGGGTGTGCGGCGAGTCCGCCAGGAGCGCGCCGAGGGTGACCACCATCTCCACCCCGAGCTCGTGGCAGACGCCGAGGATCTCGTTGGTGAACTGCTTCCAGCGCATGTTCGGCTCGATGCCGCGGATCAGGACCACGTCGCGCTCGATGTCGGCCAGCCGCGCGTAGGACACCCGGGTCGTCGGCCAGCTGACCAGCCGCCGGCCGCCGTCGTCCTGCGCGACGGTCGGCCGGTTGACCTGGTAGTCGTAGTAGTCCTCGGAGTCCAGCTCGGTGAGCGGCGTGGCACCCCACACCGACTCCAGGTGCTCGACGGCGGCCGTCGCGGCGTCTCCGGCGTCGTTCCAGCCCTCGAACGCGGCGATGAGCAATGGGTCGACGAGCTCGGGGTAGCCGTCGAGCTCGATCACCCGGGCACTCTCCTCGCCGTCGTCGTCCTGGTCACCAGCTGGTCGCGGCCAGCGTACGACGTGCGCCCCCCGTAGACTCGCCGCGATGACTTCCGCTCGTGTGTCGAACTCCGCAGCCGCCCTCCGCGAGGCCCTCGCGACCCGGGTCGTGGTCGCCGACGGCGCGATGGGCACCATGCTGCAGGCGCAGGACCCGTCGATGGACGATTTCGAAGGCCACGAGGGCTGCAACGAGATCCTCAACGTGACCCGGCCGGACATCGTCCGCAGCGTGCACGAGGCCTACTTCGACGCCGGTGTCGACGCGGTGGAGACCAACACCTTCGGCGCGAACCTGGCCAACCTGGCGGAGTACGGCATCGAGGCGCGGATCGAGGAGCTGGCCGAGGCCGGAGCCCGGATCGCCCGCGAGGCGGCTGACGACCGGAGCACGGCCGACCAGCCGCGCTGGGTGATCGGCTCGATCGGCCCCGGCACCAAGCTGCCGACGTTGGGTCACGTGCCCTACGCCACGCTGCGCGACGCGTACGAGACGCAGGTCCGCGGCATGCTCGACCGGCGGGGTCCATGCGGTTCTCGTCGAGACCGCCCAGGACCTTCTCCAGGCCAAGGCCGCGATCATCGGCGCCAAGCGCGCGCTGCGGGCTGCCGGCTCCGACGCCCCGCTGATGTGTCAGGTCACCGTCGAGACGACCGGCACCATGCTGCTCGGCAGCGAGATCGGTGCCGCCCTGACTGCACTGGAGCCGCTGGGCATCGACGTCCTCGGGCTCAACTGCGCGACCGGCCCGGACGAGATGAGCGAGCACCTGCGCCACCTGTCCCGGCACGCTCGGACGATCCTGTCCTGCATGCCCAACGCCGGGTTGCCGGTGCTGGGCAAGGACGGCGCGTCCTACCCGCTCTCGCCCGAGCAGCTCGCGTCGGCCCATGACCACTTCACGAGGGACTTCGGCCTGGCCCTGGTCGGTGGCTGCTGCGGCACCACGCCCGAGCACCTCCGCCAGGTCGTGGAGAAGGTCCAGGGACGCGGGCTCGCCACCCGCCGTCCCCGCCCCGAGGCGGGCGTCGCCTCGCTCTACCAGCACGTGCCCTTCCGGCAGGACACGTCGTTCCTCTCCATCGGCGAACGCACCAACGCCAACGGCTCGCTGGCCTTCAAGAAGGCGATGCTCGAGGAGCGCTGGGACGACTGCATCGAGATCGCCCGCGACCAGACCCGCGACGGCGCCCACCTGCTCGACGTCTGCATCGACTACGTCGGCCGCGACGGTGTAGCGGACATGAAGGCCATCGCAGGCCGGTTCGCCACGGCCTCGACGCTGCCTCTGGTGCTCGACTCGACCGAGCCGGCAGTCATCGAGGCGGGTCTCGAGCTGCTCGGCGGCCGGTCGGTCGTCAACTCGGTCAACTACGAGGACGGCGACGGTCCCGGGTCGCGCTTCGCTCGTGTCATGCCGGTCGTGCAGGAGCACGGCGCGGCCGTGGTCGCGCTGTGCATCGACGAGGAGGGCCAGGCGCGCACCGCCGAGTGGAAGGTGCGCGTCGCCACCCGGCTGATCGAGGACCTCACGACCAACTGGGGGATGAAGGTCGAGGACATCGTCGTCGACACGCTGACGTTCCCGATCGGCACCGGCCAGGAGGAGACCCGCCGGGACGGGCTGGAGACCATCGAGGCCATCCGGGCGCTCAAGGCGCTGTACCCCACGGTGCAGACCACTCTCGGTGTCTCCAACGTGTCCTTCGGCCTCAACCCGGCAGCCCGCATCACGCTGAACTCGGTCTTCCTCAACGAGTGCGTCAAGGCGGGTCTCGACTCCGCGATCGTGCACGCGGCCAAGATCCTGCCGATGTCCAAGATCCAGGAGGAGCAGCGGGAGGTGGCGCTGGACCTGGTCTACGACCGTCGCCGCGAGGGCTATGACCCGCTGTCGCGCTTCCTCGACCTGTTCGAGGGCGTCGACATCGCCAGCGTCCGCGCTAGCCGGGCCGAGGAGCTGGCCGCGCTGCCCCTGGGCGAGCGGCTGGCCCGCCGGATCATCGACGGCGAGCGCAACGGCCTCGAGGCCGACCTGCAGTCGGCGCTGGACAACGGCAAGGCAGCGCTGGACATCGTGAACGACCACCTGCTCGAGGGCATGAAGGTCGTCGGCGAGCTCTTCGGCAAGGGCGAGATGCAGCTGCCGTTCGTGCTCTCCTCGGCCGAGGTGATGAAGACCGCCGTGGCCTGGCTCGAGCCGCACATGGACAAGACCGACGAGGAGGGCAAGGGCACCATCGTCCTCGCCACGGTCAAGGGCGACGTGCACGACATCGGGAAGAACCTCGTCGACATCATCCTGTCCAACAACGGGTTCACCGTCGTCAACATCGGGATCAAGCAGCCGGTGTCCGCGATCCTGGACGCCGCCGACACCCACCGGGCCGACGTCATCGGGATGTCCGGACTGCTGGTGAAGTCGACCGTGGTGATGAAGGAGAACCTCGAGGAGATGAACTCCCGTGGCATCTCCGCCAAGTTCCCGGTCATTCTCGGCGGCGCAGCACTTACCCGGCCGTACGTCGAGCAGGACCTCGCCGAGGTCTACGAGGGCGAGGTGCGCTACGCCCGGGACGCCTTCGAGGGACTGCGGCTGATGGACGCGCTGATCAACGTCAAGCGGGGTGTCCCAGGCGCCGAGCTGCCCGCGCTGCGGCCCCGCAGGGTCAAGCCCGCGGGGCGGCCCGACCAGACGGCCGCCGAGGACATGCCGGCCCGCTCCGACGTCGCCATCGACAACCCGGTACCCGAGCCGCCGTTCTGGGGCAACCGGGTGGTCAAGGGCATCCACCTGCAGGAGTACGCGTCACTGCTCGACGAGCGGGCGACTTTCATGGGGCAGTGGGGGCTGAAGTCGTCGCGCGCCAGCGACGGGCCGACCTACGACGAGCTCGTCGAGACCGAGGGCCGGCCGCGGCTGCGCATGTGGCTGGAGCGGATCCAGGCCGAGCGGATGCTCGAGGCGGCCATCGTCTACGGCTATTTCCCGGTCGTGTCCGAGGGTGACGACCTGGTGCTGCTCGACGCGCCGAGCATCGACGCCGCCGAGCGCTACCGGTTCACGTTCCCGCGCCAGCAGCACGGCCGGCACCTGTGCCTGGCCGACTTCTTCCGGCCCCGCGAGTCCGGTGAGGTCGACGTGCTCGGGCTCCAGCTGGTGACGATGGGGCCGCGGATCGCCGAGGTGACCGGCGAGCTGTTCGCCAAGGACGCCTACCGCGACTACCTCGAGCTGCACGGGCTGTCCGTACAGCTCACCGAGTCCCTGGCGGAGTACTGGCACAAGCGGATGCGCGCCGAGCTCGGCTTCGCCGCCGAGGACCCCGACGAGCCCGAGGACTACTTCGACCTGCGTTACCGCGGCGCCAGGTTCTCCTTCGGCTACGGCGCCTGCCCCGACCTCGAGGACCGCGCCAAGCTGGTCGACCTGCTCGAGCCGGAGCGGATCGGCGTGAAGCTCTCGGAGGAGTTCCAGCTCCACCCGGAGCAGTCGACCGACGCGCTCGTGCTGCATCACCCCGAGGCCACCTACTTCAACGCCAAGTGAGCGGTCTGCCCGCCGCCGTCCTGTTCGACATGGACGGACTTCTCGTGGACACCGAGCAGGTCTGGTTCGAGGTCGAGTCCGGTCTGGTCACCGAGCTCGGTGGGACCTGGGGCCCGGAGGACCAGCTGGCGCTGGTCGGCGGTCCGCTCGAGCGGACCCTCGAGCACATCGTCGGCAGCGTGCCCGGCCCGGTCTCCCACGGCGAGGTGCGGGCGCGGCTGCTGCGGCGGCATGGTGACCAGGCTGCGCCAGGGTCCGGTGCACTGGATGCCCGGAGCGCGCCGGCTGCTCGAGGAGACCAGCGCCGCGGGCGTTCCGAGGGCGCTCGTGTCGTCGTCGCTGCGCGTGGTGGTCGACGGGGTGCTCGACGCGATCGGCCGGGAGCACCTCCCGGTCACCGTTTCCGGCGACGACGTGCAGCGGACCAAGCCGCACCCGGACCCCTACCTGTTCGCCGCCCGGACGCTGGGCGTGGACCCCGCCTTCTGCGTCGCGCTCGAGGACTCCGCCACCGGCGCGACCTCGGCACGGGCAGCCGGCTGCTACACGGTGGCGGTGCCCAGCCTGGCGGTCATACCGGCCGGCATCGCGCATCACCAGGTCGCGTCCCTGGAGGAGCTGGACCTCGCCGCGCTCAGCACCCTCGTGGGCGCCCGCGCCTGACCGCGCTACTCGGTGGTGACGGCGCGCAGGACGTCGAGCCGCGCGGCCCGCCGGGCCGGCCACACCGCAGCCACCACACCGATGAGCCCTCCGGCGACGAGGTAGAGCACGAGCTGCCCGTACGGGATCACCAGCTGGTCGATCCCCTCGTCGTTCAACGCGGTCACCAGGGCGGAGCCCAGCGCGACGCCGAGCGCCAACCCGAGCAGCGTGCCGAAGATCGCGATCACCACCGACTCGAGGCGGATCATCCGCCGCACCTGGCGGCGGCCCATGCCGACCGCGCGAAGAAGCCCGATCTCGCGGGTGCGCTCGATCACCGACAGGGCAAGGGTGTTCACGATGCCGAGGGCCGCGATCAGCACGGCGAGGGCGAGCAGCACGAGAATGAAGCCGAGCAGCTGGTTGATCTGCTTGCGCTGCTCCGCCTTGAACTCGCTCTGGTCTCGGATCTCCAGGTTCGAGGCACCGGCGGCCTCCTGGATGTCGGCGCGCACCTGGTCCACGTCGGCGTCCGGGCTGACCGTCATGGCGACGACCTGGTCGAGCTTCTGCGAGTAGTTCTGCTCGTAGGTCGCGAGGCCGATCAGGTAGGGACCGGCGATCTGGTTCTCGGCATAGGTTCCCCCGAGGGTGACCTCCTGCCGCCCGGTCTGGCCGAACACGATCGGGACCCGGTCACCGACCTTCCACCCCCGGTCCTTGGCCACGGCCTGGTCGACCAGGATCTTGTCGTCGGCGAGCGCGGTGACCTCACCCTGGACCATGTCCAGCCGCAGGGTCCGATCGACCGTGTCGGCGGTCACGCCCTGCAGCGACACCACGCTGTCACCGATCTTCGCCTGCCCGGCCCGGAACGAGGTGACGGCGTCGACGCCCTCGACCGCCGCGGACCTCGTCGGCCACGCTGCCAGGGATCGGCAGGAAGTTCTTCGTGGTCACGATGAAGTCGGCGCCGATGCTCTTGTCGATGATGTCGTTGGCGCTCTTCGTGATCGACGAGGCGAGCACCCCGCCGGCGGCGACGAGAGCCAGCCCGATCATCAGTGCCGAGGCGGTGGCGGCGGTACGTCGGGGGTTCCGCCGGGCATTCTCGCGGGCCAGTCGCCCGGTCGGGCCCCAGAACCTGGGGAGGACGCTGCCCACCCCGCCCACCATCGGGCGGCTGAGGAACGGGCTCAGCATCGCCACGCCCAGGAACAAGCCCAGTGCGCCGACGCCGACCCAGAGGATCCCGGCGCCGGCGACCAGGCCGGCGGTCATGCTCACCAGGCCGGCGACCAGCACCAGGGTCCCGAGCACCGCACGGCGGCGCAGCGAGGACGCCGGCAGCGCCACGTCGTCGCGCAGCGCCGCGACCGGGGGGATGTGCGTGGCGCGGCGGGCCGGTGCGATGGCGGCGACCACTGTGACGACGACGCCGGTGAGGTAGGCCCACAGCACGGTGTTCGGCCGGAGGACCAGACCGTCGGAGGGCAGGTCGCCGATGAACAGCCCGACCAGGCTCTGCAGTCCGATCGACAGCAGCACACCGAGCGCGAGACCCAGGGTCGAGCCGATGAGACCGACCACGAGCGCCTCGAGGACGACCGCCCGGTTGACCTGGCGACGGCTGGCGCCCAGGGCCCGCAGCAGGGCCAGCTCTCGGCTGCGCTGCGCGACCAGCATGCTGAAGGTGTTGAAGATGATGAACGAGCCGACGAAGATCGAGATCACGGCGAAGACGAGCAGGAAGATGCTGAAGAAGCCCAGGGCTTCCTTGATGTTGCCCGACTCCGTGGCCGCGATCTGCTCACCGGTGAGGGCTTCGAAGTCGGCCGGCAGCACCTCGGCCACCCGGTCGCGCAGGACCTCGTCGCTGACCGTGCCGTCGCCTATCGCCAGGATCTCGCTGAACGTCCCGGGCGTGCCCATGGTCTGCTGGGCGGTGGCCGGGTCGAACAGGGTCACCGTCGCGCCGGCGAGACTGCCGCCACCGTCACCGAACCCGACGATGCCGGTGACGGTGGCGTCCACCTTGCCGGACTGGGTCAGCACCGACACGGAGTCGCCGACCTCGAGACCGTTGTCGGCGGCCGTCGTCGCGTCGATCGCCACCTCGCCGGCTGCCGCGGGCGGCGCCCCGTCGGTGAGCCGGTAGGGGTTCAGCGGGGTGTCGCCCAGCCAGGCGCCACCGATGGTGGGCGCGCCGCTGGTCTCGACGACCTTCCCTTCGGGGGTCACGATCTGGGCGAAGCCGGCGAGGTCACCCTCGGCCTCGCGGACACCTGGGACGTCGCGCAGCGTCTCGAGCACCGCCGCGGGCACCGGCTTGCGGGTCTGGGCGGGATCGCCGCCCTCGGTCACGTTGATGTCGAAGGCGGACTTGCCGCGGACACCGACGTCGGTGCCGGAGTACGCGGTGGCGAAGAGCTTGTCGAAGGTCGAGTTCATGGTGTCGCCCAGGATCAGCGTCCCGGATACGAACGCGACGCCGAGAACGACCGCGAGGGCGGTCAGTAGCAGGCGGAGCTTGCGGGCGAGCAGGCTCTTGAAGGTGACGCGCAGCATGAGGTCAGTTCCCCCGCTGGGCCGGCACGTCGAAGCTCTTCATCCGGTCGAGGACCGACTCGGCGGTCGGGGACGTGATCTCGTCGACGATGTGACCGTCGGCCAGGAAGACGACCCGGTCGGCGTACCCGGCCGCGGCGGGGTCGTGGGTGACGATCACGATCGTCTGCCCCATCTCGCGGACCGACTTCTGCAGGAAGGTGAGGATCTCGGCGCCGGACCGCGAGTCGAGGTTTCCGGTCGGCTCGTCGGCGAAGACCACCTCCGGGCGGCCGGCCAGCGCGCGCGCCACGGCGACGCGCTGCTGCTGACCCCCGGACAGCTCGCTGGGCCGGTGGCGCAGCCGGTCCGCCAGGCCGACGGTGCTGACGACCCCGTCCAGCCACCCCTGGTCCGGCTTGCGCCCGGCGATGTCCATCGGCAGCGTGATGTTCTCGATCGCGTTCAGGGTCGGGACCAGGTTGTAGGCCTGGAAGATGAAACCGAGGCTGTCGCGGCGCAACCGGGTCAACCGCTTGTCGTCGAGGGTGGAGAGGTCGACGTCGCCGATGAAGGCCGATCCGGAGGTCGCGGTGTCCAGGCCGGCCATGCAGTGCATCAGCGTCGACTTGCCCGAGCCCGAGGGGCCCATGATGGCGGTGAACCGTCCGCGCTCGAAGGCGCAGGTCACCGCGTCCAGCGCGACGACGCGGGTGTCGCCGGAGCCGTAGACCTTGGTGAGGTCGACAGCGCGTGCGGCGGCTCCGGACGGGGCGGGAACGGGGGTGGCAGGGCTGGTCAAGAGGACTCCTCGTCAGGTGCTTGTCGGCCCACCGTAGAAGGAAGAGCCGACCCGTCCCACTGCATTCAGGGTCGAGTGGGGATGACATCCGTCATATCTCAGGGTGACCCTGGGTGGCGGGTGCCGCGGACGTGTCCGGGATGGCTCCTCCCGCCCCGGACCGCACGGAACGGTCAGACCTCGTCGGCCGGGGTGTGCGGGGAGGGCCGCTCGTCGGCTGCGCTGGCCTGCGGCACAACGGGACGGGGCAGCACCGGGAGCTCGGGGGGAGTGCCGCCGAAGGCGGGGCACAACGCCTGGTGGTCGCACCAGTCGCAGAGCTTGCTCGGGCTCGGCCGCCAGTCGCGATTCTCGGTCGCCCGCTGGATGGCGGCCCAGACTGCGACGACCTTGCGCTCGGTCGCCCGCAGGTCGGCCTCGTCGGGCTCGTAGCGCAGCACCTCACCGCTGCCGAGGTACAGCAGCTGCAGCAGCCGCGGAACCTGGCCGCGCAAGCGCCAGAGCACCAGCGCGTAGAACCTCATCTGGAACATCGCCTTGGCCTCGAAACCCTCCCGAGGCGCGCGCCCGGTCTTGTAGTCGACGACCCGCAGGGCACCGTCGGGAGCCTCGTCCAGCCGGTCGACGTAGCCGCGCAGCCGCAGCCCCGACTCGAGGTCGCACTCGACGAACATCTCCCGCTCGGCGGGTTCCAGGACGGTGGGGTCCTCGAGCGCGAAGTAGGAGTCGAGCAGCCCGGCAGCGGAGGCGAGCCACTCGTCGCGCCCGGCGTCGTCGCCGAACAGCTCGGCGAGCTCGGGCTCGGCGTCGAGCAGCCGCTGCCACTCGGGGCCGACCAAGGCGTGGGCGCTGGCCGGGACCCGTTGGGCGGCCGGCAGGTCGAAGAGCCGCTCGAGCACGGCGTGCACGACGGTGCCGCGGGTGGCCGCCGGGCTGGGCTTCTCGGGCAGCCGGTCGATCACCCGGAACCGGTAGAGCAGCGGGCAGGTGAGGAAGTCGCTGGCCCGCGAGGGCGACAGCGATGGCGGCCGCGGCTCGGGGGCGTCGGGCACCTCGGGCACCTCAGGTGCGCCGGCGGCGAGAGTGACGTCCGTGCTCATGTTCCCGACAGTACGGCCGACCCCGGACAGGTCCGGGAGCCCGCACCGGGGCGACCTAGACTCGCCAGGGTGGACGACGACCCGGCAGGCCCCCGGCGTGCCCGGCCGGGAGGCACCGACCGGGTAGCCGCCCGCCCGGCCGACGGTCGCCTGGTGATCGCCCGCCCGTTCGGGGTCCCGGTCGACGTCACCCCGGCCTGGTTCCTCGTGGCCGGCCTGATCACCTACGTCTTCGCGGCGACCGTCGAGCGCGCCGTACCCGGGCTCGGGGCGTGGCGGTACGCCGTCTCGCTGACCTTCGCGCTGCTGCTCTACCTCTCGGTGCTGGTCCACGAGCTGAGCCACACCATCGTCGCCCTGCGCTCCGGGCTTCCGGTCCGCCGGATCAGCCTGCACCTGCTCGGCGGGGTCTCGGAGATCGAGCGGCCGGCGCAGACCCCGGGCCGCGAGGCGGGCATCGCGGTCGCCGGCCCGCTGGTCTCCCTCGTGATTGCCGCCCTGGCCTTCGCCATCGGCGAGCTGCTCGACCCCGGCACGGTCGGACGCCTGCTCGCCCGGGCGCTGATGCTGAGCAACCTGCTGGTGGGGGCGTTCAACCTGCTGCCCGGCCTGCCGCTGGACGGCGGTCGGGTGCTCTCGGCCGCCGTCTGGCGGGCGACCGGTCGCCGGCACACCGGCACCGTGGTGGCCGGCTGGATCGGGCGTGGCGTCGCCGCGGTCCTGCTGGGAGTGCCGTTCCTGGTCGCGCCGCTGCGGGGCGGCGACGTGTCGCTGGTCGACGTGGTCTGGGCGGCCCTGCTCGGCGCCTTCATCTGGGTCGGTGCGAGCCAGGCCATCCTGCAGGGCACCGTGCAGCAGCGCCTCCCGGCGGTGTCGGCCCGCTCGCTCACCCGCCGGGCCGTGCCGGTCGCCGTCGACGTGCCGCTGGCCGAGGCGTTGCGCCGGGCGGAGCTCGTGGGAGCCCGCGGTCTCGTGGTCGTGGACGGGGCCGGATCCCCGGTCGGGCTGGTCTCCGAGCACGCCGTGAAGCAGGTGCCGGTCGATCGCCGCCCCTGGGTGTCGGTCGGGGACCTGAGCCGCCGCCTGGAGCCGGAGCTCACCCTCGGCGCCGACCTCACCGGTGAAGAGCTGGTCGAGGCGATCACCGCGCGCCCGGCCTCCGAGTACCTCGTGCTGGAGGCGAACGGCGACGTCTACGGGATGCTCGCCGCCGCCGACGTCGAGCAGGCCCTGACCCGCACCTAGACTCGCCGATCGTGTCCGAGACCTCCGGCCCGACCGGCGCCGCCCACCGTCGCGGCCCGTTCGCCGTGGGCGACCGCGTGCAGCTCACCGACCCCAAGGGTCGGATGCACACCATCACGCTCGTCGCAGGCAAGGAGTTCTTCACCCACAAGGGGTCGATCGCCCACGACACGCTGATCGGCAGCCCCGAGGGGACGACGATCACGACCACCGGCGGCGTCACCTACCTGGCGCTGCGCCCGCTGCTGGCCGACTTCGTGCTCTCGATGCCACGAGGTGCAGCCGTGGTCTACCCGAAGGACGCCGGCCAGGTGGTGCACATGGCCGACATCTTCCCCGGTGCGCGGGTGGTCGAGGCGGGTGTCGGGTCGGGTGCCCTGACGATGTCGCTGCTGCGGGCCGTGGGGGACGAGGGCCTGGTGTCGTCGTACGAGCGACGCCAGGACTTCGCCGACATCGCCCGCAGCAACGTCGAGTCGTTCTTCGGCGGCCCGCACCCTGCCTGGAAGCTGACGGTGGGCGACCTGGCGGAGAACCTCGCCGAGACCGATGTCGACCGGGTGGTGCTCGACATGCTCGCGCCGTGGGACTGCCTCGACGCGGTCTCCCGGGCGCTGGTGCCGGGTGGTGTCCTGATCTGCTACGTCGCCACCGCCACCCAGCTGTCCAAGACCGCCGAGGCGATGCGTGAGCACGGCACGCTCACCGAGCCGAGCGGGTGGGAGTCGCTGGTCCGCGGCTGGCACCTGGAGGGGCTCGCCGTACGCCCTGAGCACCGGATGGTCGGCCACACCGGGTTCCTGCTGACCACCCGGCGTCTGGCCGACGGGGTGGCGCCCCCGCTGCGCCGCCGCCGCCCGTCCAAGGGCATGCCGGTCGAGGGCGCGACAGAGGCCTGAGGCTGGGCTGTCGGCGACCCGGGCCGAACCGGACCGAACCGGACGCCCGCACCCGTCGTCCCCGAGACATGAGCACCCCGCGGCGGCCGGAAAGACCGGTCGCGCGACACGCACGGGTGCAGGTTCCCTCGTGACCTGCCGAAGGTAGGGTCAGAAACGTACGGCTCCCGCATCGGGAGTGCCCCCAGGGGAGGTGACGCCGTGTCGTCCACGGACCGTCCATCAGACGATGCCCGCCGTCGTCAGCCACGCCCCGGCGACGACCTGGATCCGCAGGTCAGCGCCTTGCGCGACGAGGTCGACGCCCTGCGCCGGCGCCTCACCGAGTCGCCCCGACAGAGCCGCGTGCTCGAGGAGCGGGTGTCCGACCTCCAGGCGAACCTCGCCGCGGTCACGACCCAGAACGAGCGACTGGTCGCGACCCTCAAGGAGGCTCGTGACCAGATCGTGACCTTGAAGGAGGAGGTCGACCGGCTGGCCCAGCCGCCGGCCGGCTTCGGCGTCTTCATCGGTCGCAACGACGACGACACCATCGACATCTTCACCGGCGGTCGCAAGCTGCGGGTCGCCGTGAGCCCCGGCGTCGAGCTCGACGACCTGGTGCGCGGCCAGGAGGTCATGCTCAACGAGGCGATGAACGTCGTCGCGGCGCTGACCTTCGAGAGCATCGGCGAGGTCGTCCTGCTCAAGGAGGTGCTCGCCGACGGCGAGCGCGCACTGGTCGTGGGGCACACCGACGAGGAGAAGGTCGTCCGGCTGGCCGAGCCGCTGCGCCTGGAGCACCTGCGGGTGGGGGAGTCGCTGCTGCTGGAGCCGCGGTCCGGTTACGTGTACGAGCGGGTGCCCAAGTCCGAGGTCGAGGAGCTGGTCCTCGAGGAGGTCCCGGACATCGACTACACCCAGATCGGTGGCCTGGCCGCGCAGATCGAGATGATCCGCGACGCCGTCGAGCTGCCCTACCTGCACCCGGACCTGTTCACCGAGCACAAGCTGCGCCCGCCGAAGGGTGTCCTGCTCTACGGTCCGCCCGGCTGCGGCAAGACGCTGATCGCCAAGGCGGTGGCCAACTCGCTGGCCAAGAAGGTCGCCGAGGTGACCGGAAAGCCCGAGGGGCGCTCGTTCTTCCTCAACATCAAGGGCCCCGAGCTGCTCAACAAGTACGTCGGCGAGACCGAGCGGCACATCCGGCTGGTGTTCTCCCGGGCCCGTGAGAAGGCGTCCGAGGGAACACCGGTCATCATCTTCTTCGACGAGATGGACTCGCTGTTCCGCACCCGCGGTTCGGGGGTGTCCTCCGACGTCGAGAACACCATCGTCCCGCAGCTGCTGTCCGAGATCGACGGCGTCGAAGGTCTGGAGAACGTGCTGGTCATCGGCGCCTCGAACCGCGAGGACATGATCGACCCCGCGATCCTGCGCCCCGGCCGGCTGGACGTGAAGATCAAGATCGAGCGGCCGGACGCCGAGTCCGCGCGGGACATCTTCGCGAAGTACATCACCGCCGACCTGCCGTTGCACGACGACGACGTCAAGGAGAACGACAGCAACCGCGACGCCACCGTGTCGGCGATGATCCAGCGCACGGTCGAGCGGATGTACTCCGAGCTGCAGGAGAACCGCTTCCTCGAGGTGACCTACGCCAACGGCGACAAGGAGGTCCTGTACTTCAAGGACTTCAACTCGGGCGCGATGATCCAGAACATCGTCGACCGGGCGAAGAAGATGGCGATCAAGGACTTCCTCGACCTGGGCCAGAAGGGCATCAGGATCTCCCACCTGCTCGCGGCCTGCGTCGACGAGTTCAAGGAGAACGAAGACCTGCCGAACACCACGAACCCCGACGACTGGGCCCGGATCTCGGGCAAGAAGGGCGAGCGGATCGTGTACATCCGCACGCTCATCCAGGGCAAGCAGGGCACCGAGGCCGGCCGATCCATCGACACCGTCGCCAACACCGGCCAGTACCTGTAGCGTGCCGGCTGGCGCCGGCTGTTGATCACGTCAGCGTGATCAACGGTCGCTGGGTGCGGTGAACTGGCCGCACCCAGCAGCCAATGATCACGCTGACGTGATCATTCGCCGGCTCCCCGGCGGCAATCCAGCGCTGCAGCAGCACGCCGGCCGTCCGGGACGAAGTGCCACTCGGGGTCGGCGAGCCGCGCCCGCAGCTCGGCAGGGGTCATCCAGCCGCCCCAGGCGACCTCTTCCGGCTGGTGGGTGACCGGTCCGTCCCAGACCGCCGTGAACGCGTGGCAGACGTGCCGGGTCGACGCGTCGTCGTAGCGCAGGACGAGAAGCGGCTCCAGCGGTACGCCGGTCACGCCGAGCTCCTCGGCCACCTCGCGCGCCGCCGCGGCGGCCGGCTCCTCGCCGTACCGCAGACAGCCGGCGGCGAACGCGTCGTGCAGGCCCGGGAAGACGTCCTTGCCGTCGGTGCGCCGGTGCACGTAGACCCGGCCGGCTGGGTCACGCACCAGCACGGCGACCACGACGTGCGGGAGGTTGTCCCGGCGCATCATCGACCGGGGCGCCGAGCCCACCACCCGGCCCGAGTCGTCGACGATGGCCACCTGCTCCTCGGTGCCGCTGTTCACGGACCGGAGTCTGGCACCCGCGTACCCTGGCGGGCGTGAGCGTGTGGCGGGTGATGGGGACCGAGACCGAGTACGGCATCTCGGTGCCCGGCAACCCGGGGGCCAACGCGATGCTGATCTCCTCCCAGATCGTCAACGCCTACGCGCAGCCCTCGGCCGCGCGGAACCGGCGTCCGCGCTGGGACTTCGAGGAGGAGAACCCGCTGCGGGACGCCCGCGGCTTCGACCTGGCCCGGGACGTCGCCGACCCCACCCAGCTGACCGACGAGGACGTCGGGCTGGCCAACGTGATCCTCACCAACGGCGCCCGGTTCTACGTCGACCACGCGCATCCCGAGTACTCCGGCCCCGAGTGCACCAACCCGCGCGACGCCCTGATCTGGGACCGCGCCGGTGAACGGATCATGGCCGAGGCCAGCCTGCGCGCGGCCCGGGTGCCGAACACGCAGCCGATCAACCTCTACAAGAACAACACCGACAACAAGGGCGCCTCCTACGGCACCCACGAGAACTACCTGATGCGCCGCGAGACGCCGTTCGCCGACATCGTCCGGCACCTCACGCCGTTCTTCGTGAGCCGCCAGGTGGTGGCCGGGTCCGGGCGGGTCGGTATCGGGCAGGACGGCCGTGGGAACGGCTTCCAGATCTCTCAGCGCGCCGACTTCTTCGAGGTCGAGGTGGGCCTGGAGACGACGCTGAAGCGACCGATCATCAACACCCGGGACGAGCCCCACGCCGTGGCCGAGAAGTACCGCCGGCTGCACGTGATCATCGGCGACGCGAACCTGGCCGAGGTCTCGACCTACCTCAAGCTCGGCACCACCGCGCTGGTGTTGGCGATGATCGAGGACCAGTTCCTCTCGATCGACCTCACCGTCGACCGGCCGGTGGCGACCTTGCACGCGGTGTCGCACGACCCGTCGCTGCGTGAGCTGGTCACCCTGCGGTCCGGGCGGACGCTGACCGCCGTCCAGCTCCAGATGGAGTACGCCGAACAGGCACGCAAGTACGTCGAGGACCGGTTCGGCTCCGACGCCGATCCGGTGACTGTCGACGTGCTGGACCGCTGGGAGTCGGTCCTCAGCCGGCTGGAGACCGATCCGATGTCGCTGTCCCGCGAGCTCGACTGGGTGGCGAAGCTGCAGATCCTCGAGGGCTACATCAACCGGGACGGGCTGGACTGGAGCTCACCGCGGCTCGAGGCGATCGACCTGCAGTACTCCGACGTCCGGCCGGACAAGGGGCTGTACAACCGGCTCGCGGCCAACGGCCGGTTCGACCGGATCGTCACCGACGCGGAGATCGACCGCGCGGTCACCGAGCCGCCCGAGGACACCCGGGCCTACTTCCGCGGCCGGTGCCTCGCGAAGTACCCCGACGAGGTCGCTGCCGCGTCCTGGGACTCGGTCATCTTCGACCTGCCCGGTCGCGACTCGCTCCAACGGGTGCCGACCCTCGAGCCGCTGCGCGGCACCAAGGAGCACGTAGGTGACCTGCTGGACAGGTGCGACACCGCCGACCAGCTGGTCGCGGCCCTCACCGGCGGCTGAGCGCCGGTGCGGCAGGAGGAGATCTGGGACGTCGATGCCGCCCGTCGCTATGACACCCCGGGCACCGGCGTGTTCGCTCCTGAGGTGCTGGACCCCACGGTCGGCCGGCTCGCCGACCTTGCGGGCGACGGCCGAGCTCTCGAATTCGCGATCGGAACCGGTCGAGTGGCGGTCCCGCTGGCCGAGCGAGGCGTGCCCGTCACGGGGATCGAGCTCTCCGGCCCGATGATCGACCAGCTCAGGACCAAGGTCGACGAGGCGACGATCCCGGTCGTGGCGGGCGACATGGCCACGGCCCGTGCCCCGGGCGAGTACACGCTCGTCTACCTCGTGTTCAACACGATCTCCAACCTGCTGACCCAGGCCGAACAGGTTGCCTGCTTCCGCAACGCGGCCAGACACCTCTCACCCGGTGGTCGGTTCGTCATCGAGCTGTGGGTTCCCGAGCTGCGGAAGCTCCCGCCGGGCGTGCCGGCCACGGTCGGGCACGTTGAGTCCGGCTACATCCTGATCGACACGTACGACGTCCTCCGGCAGCACGTCGTCTCGCACCACGTGCTGTTCGACGAGACCAAGCACGCCAAGCTGTTCCGCAGCCCGCACCGCTACATCTGGCCGGCCGAGCTCGACCTGATGGCTCAGCTGGCCGGGTTCGAGTTGGAGTCCAGGCACGAGAGACTGGGACGGGACCGAGTTCACCGCCGACTCCCGGTCCCATGTGTCGGTCTACCGCCTGCCCGCTGACCGCTGTCGACGCGGCACGGCCAGCGCATCTCCTTGCGGCCGCTGGCTCCGACCTCCTGGGTTGCGTCCCGGGTGCCGACTAAGGTCGAAGACGACCCAGGGACCACGTGGGAGGGCACCAGATGGCGAGCAAGGACACCGGCGGTCAGAAGCGGACGAACAAGACCTCCGAGGAGGTCGAGGAGACCGAGGTCGCGGCGTCGACCGATGTCGCCGAGCGCAAGGAGAAGCTCGACGACGACATCGACGCGATGCTCGACGAGATCGATGACGTCCTCGAGACCAATAGCGAGGATTTTGTACGGGGGTTCGTCCAGAAGGGGGGGAATGATCTTGGTTCGTCAGAGAGAATCTGTAACTGAGTCGTACGCGACGGCGCGAAGATCTGCAGGTCGACGCTGTGCCGCGAGCGCGTTCGCCGCTCACGCGTCATACGGTTTCAGACCGGTGCAAGGCGTGCAGCGCGGTGCACGGACGCGCCCGCGAGGGCTGATCGCTCAAGCAGCTGATGTCGTCGCCTGCGGGCAAGCCGTCACTGCCGGGCAGCGGACCGGACGGTGCAGAGCTCTGAGAGGACGCTTGCCGCCTACCGCGAAGGACGCTGCGGGAGCAGAGTCGGCTGCCGGCATCCGGCTGGGCAGAGTTCGCCGGGGTGCCAGCGCGCTTCGATGAGGACTGCCGCGCGTCAGAATCGCGGCTCGCGTCAGTGCAACTGGTCGGCGCAGGAGTCGCGCCAAGCACCTCGCGCGGCGCTACGGGATCCGTAGCCGAGCCGACACATGCTGGCGGCCCAGCACGGCGTCTGCGCGATCTGCCAGACGGCGCCGGCCATCCACGTCGACCACGACCACCGGACGGGGCAGATCCGTGGCCTGCTGTGCTTCCGGTGCAATGCTGCGCTCGGACAGCTCGCCGATGACCCGCTCGTCCTGCGGCGGGCAGCTCGCTACCTCGAGCGATCGAGATCGTCCGCGCATGCGGACTGCCATCGGAGCTGGCACGCCCACGTCGAACCGTCGGTGCTGGAGCGGCGGCTCAGGGCACAGCTGTCCGGGACCGACCTCGGTACCGCCTCCTGACGGCCCGCCGCTCGCAGTAGGGTCGGGCTCGTCCGTGCGGTCACGCGAGAGAGGGAACCGTTGGCAACCGACCATGCCGGCTCGGGGCGACTACCGGCCGCGTACCTCATCCCCGGCAGCTCGTCGTTCGCCGAGTTCCTCGGCGCGCACTCACCGGAGCTGCTCCCGGGACGCCGCACCCCGCCGGCCACCGCGTTGACCACCGAGGCGCCGCACGGCACCACGATCGTCGCGCTGACCTTCCCCGGCGGCATCGTGATGGCCGGCGACCGCAGGGCCACGATGGGCAACTACATCGCCCAGCGCGACATCGAGAAGGTCTTCCACGCCGACGACTACTCCTGCGTGGGCATCGCGGGGGCGGCCGGCATCGCGATCGAGATGGTCCGGCTGTTCCAGGTCGAGCTCGAGCACTACGAGAAGATCGAGGGCGCCACCCTCTCGCTCGAGGGCAAGGCGAACCGGCTCGCCCTGATGATCCGGGGCAACCTGGCGATGGCGATGCAGGGCCTCGCCGTGGTCCCGCTGTTCGCCGGGTACGACCTCGACGCCGACGACGACACCCAGGCCGGCCGGCTGTTCTCCTACGACGTCACCGGCGGCCGCTACGAGGAGCACAAGTTCCACTCGGTCGGCTCCGGCTCGGTCTTCGCCCGCGGCGCCCTGAAGAAGCTCTGGCACGACGACCTCTCCGTCGAGGACGCCACCCTCTGCGCCGTCCAGTCGCTCTACGACGCCGCCGACGAGGACTCCGCCACCGGCGGGCCCGACCTCACCCGGCGGATCTTCCCGGTCGTGTCCACCGTCACCGCCGACGGCTACCGCCGGCTCTCCGACGACGAGGTCGGCGCGATCGTCGACACCGTGATGGTCGGCCGGATGGAACACCCCGGCGGGCCCCAGGCGCCGCTGCGATGACCAGCCGACGACCAGCCCACGACCGCCAGCTCGACGATCGGCAAGGAGACCGCATCGTGACGATGCCGTTCGGATACGTCTCGCCCGAGCAGGTCATGAAGGACCGGGCCGACTACGCGCGCAAGGGCATCGCCCGCGGCCGCAGCGTCGTCGTGGTCGCCTATGACGGCGGCATCCTGTTCGTCGCCGAGAACCTCTCCCGGGCGCTGCACAAGATCTCCGAGATCTACGACCGGATCGCCTTCGCCGCGGTCGGCAAGTACAACGAGTTCGAGAACCTGCGGATGGCCGGCGTCCGCTACGCCGACCTGCGCGGCTACTCCTACGACCGCCAGGACGTCACCGGTCGCGGGCTCGCCAACGTGTTCGCCCAGACCCTCGGCACCATCTTCACCGTCGAGTCCAAGCCGTACGAGGTCGAGATCGTCATCGCCGAGGTGGGCGAGACCCCGGCCGAGGACCAGATCTACCGCCTCACCTACGACGGCTCGGTGGCCGACGAGCACGGCTTCGTCGCGATGGGCGGCTCGGCCGAGCAGATCAGCCAGGGCCTCACGGAGCGCTACCGCGACGGCATGACGCTCGAGGAGGCGCTCCGGCTCGCGGTCGAGCTGCTCGGCCTCGACCCGGTCACCGGCGACCAGCGTTCGCTGACCCCCGACCAGCTCGAGGTGGCCGTCCTCGACCGGGCCCGGCCGCGCCGCAAGTTCCGTCGCCTCACCGGTCCGGGGCTCGGCCGGCTGCTCGGCGACGCCGGTGCGGACGCCGGGTCCGACCGCCGCACCCGGCCCGGACGAGCGGGAGACGCTCGCCGCCGGTCAGCCTCGCCGGCGGCTCGCACGAGCCGCCCGGACCCGACGCCGGCGACGGAGCCGACGGCACCGACCGGCCCGACGGACTCCTGAGCGCTCTCGACGCCAGTCGGTCAATGCCTAGGCTTGACCTGGTCAGGTCCAGGCTCGGCACCTTGACGGGCTTTCCGCGGCGCGGGCTCGTCACTGAGCGGACATATCACCCGTAGGCTGCCGTGATCACCGGCCGCCCGGCCGGTGCACAGCCGAGTCTTGGGGGACTGGGTGGCACGATTTCCCGGCGACGGGTCCGCAGCGCGCTGACGATGGTGGACGGTCGCCACACTGGCCGGGTCACTCCTGCCGGCCGCCGCCGCAGGCCGCTGACGACACCATCGGAGCGGGCACCAAGACGGTCTCCTTCCGCGACGCGTCGGTGACGGTGCCCGAGCCGTGGCCGGTCCACCGCTCTGGCCGGCCGCCCGGGCTGCGTGCGGTTCGACCGGCACGCCGTCTACCTCGGCGACCCCAGCCGCAGCACCTGCCCGCCGCACCTGGTGGGCCGCACCGAGTCCGTGCACCTCACCACCGGCAGCCTCCAGGGTGTCGTCCGCCCCGGACCGGGTGGTCACCTCCGAGGGGTCGCAGGTCGGCGTGGTCGTCGCCGCCGGCGACGACACGCCGACCGCCCGCGAGATCGCATCCTCCGTGAGGTACGACGGCGCAGCCGCCGAGGTCACCGCTCCCTCCGGCCGCGCGGATGCCCGCACCTTCGCCGCCGCGTCCGTCACGCCGTCGGCGAGCAGCGCGGCCGAGCAGCCCGTACGCCGTCCGACACCCGGTTCTCCGGCCTCGGCTTCGACGCCTGCACGGCGCAGCCGCTCTCCACGATGGCCACCTGGTACTCCGCCTCGCCGTACAAGGCGTCGAACATGTACATCGGCGGCGCGAGCCGCGGCTGCTCGCAGGCCAACCTGAACGCCGACTGGGTGGCCCAGACCATCGCGCAGGGCTGGACGCTGATCCCGACGTACGTCGGGCTGCAGGCCTCCTGCTCCGACTACCCGAACCGCATCGTCCCCGCGCAGGCTGCGGCCCAGGGCGCGGCCGCCGCGGACGACGCGATCGTTCAGCTCAACGCGCTCGGCCTGGGCGGCGGCAACCCGGTGTACTTCGACATCGAGGCGTTCTCCTACACCAACGCCACCTGCCTGCCAGGCGACCCAGACCTTCCTGCGACGCCTGGACCACCGCGGCTGCACGGCCGCGGCTACGTCTCGGGCATCTACTCCAGCTCCAACACGATGAAGGCGCCGCTCTTCGACAAGCAGGCCGACCTGCCGACGCTTCGCCCAGCCGGACGCCATCTGGTTCGCCCGCTGGCCGTCGAACAGCCAGACGCAGTCCGGTGACCCGACGCTGAGCGACCCGGCCATCCCGGACCAGTACTTGGCCGACCACCAGCGCATCCATCAGTACCGCGGCGGTCATCAGGAGACCTGGGGCGGTGTCACCGTGAACATCGACAACAACTCGGTCGACGCCCCCGTCGCCCCGTTCCAGCTGGCCCCCGAGGGCGCGTTCGTGCAGGCCAGCGGACGCGGCCTCTTCCGGATCGCCGGCGGCGCTCCGATCGCTGTCAGCGACTGGGCAGCAGTGGGCGGCGTCCAGCCGGTGCAGACGCTGTCGACGACCCAGTTCGACTCGCTGCCCAACCGGCCGCGCGAGGGGACCTTCCTGCAGAGCGGTGCCACCGGCCGGATCTGGCGGGTGGCCAAGGGGGTGGCCACCTACGTCCCGTCCTGGACGCCGTACGGCGGCCCGCTGCCGAGCATCGTCATCGACCAGGCCGCGCTCGACAACGCGGGAACCGGCGGCGTCTGGAACCACCTGGCCAGCGGTCGACCCGCGCCGCGCACGACCGGCCCGACCGCGTTCGGCAGCTCGGCGCAGCAAGCGAGCGGTTCACCTGGTTCGGCGGCTACTCGTCCAGCGTCGTCGCCAGCTATGACGTGCGGTGGCGCAGGGCACGGTGGGACGGCACGTTCGGCGGCTGGACCAAGCCGCCCCGGTGGCAGCGCACCGCCGCCACCGGCGCCGGGCTCAGCATGCGGCCCGGCTACACGTACTGCGTCTCGGTGCGGGCCCGCAACAAGGCGAGCAGCTGTCCGGCTGGACCGGCGGCCGTTGCCTGGCTCGTGCGTTGACGACCGGAGCCTGGCCCGTTCGGCCGGCTGGGCGGCCAAGACTGCCGCGGGCTTCTCGGGCCGTACCTACCTCGCCACGAAGCGCAAGGGCGCGTCGCTGACCCGGACCTCGGCTCGGGTCCGCCGGGTCGGCGTGGTCGCCAGCACCTGCCGGACCTGCGGCGTGGTGGCCGTCCTCGTCGACGGCAAGCGGATCGGCAGGGTGAACCTCGCCGGCCCGTTCCGACGGACTCGGGTGCTGATGCTGCCCGCCTTCACCCGTCGGCACGCGACGGTCACGCTGCGGGTGCGCTCCAGCGGTGCCCCGGTGCGCATCGACGGGCTGGTGCTCAGCCGCACCTGAGGCCGGGTCCGAGCTTCGGCAGCCCGCGCCGCAAACTCGCGGCCGGGAGGTCGCTCGTCCTCCCGACCACGCGGCACCTCCCGGCGTACGGTGTCGTCATGGACCGCCGGATCTTCGGGCTGGAGAACGAGTACGGCGTCACGTGCACGTTCAAGGGACAGCGGCGGCTCTCGCCGGACGAGGTGGCCCGCTACCTGTTCCGCAGGGTGGTGTCGTGGGGTCGGTCGAGCAACGTCTTCCTGCGCAACGGCGCCCGTCTTTACCTCGACGTCGGCAGCCACCCCGAGTACGCCACGCCCGAGTGCGACGACATCCGCGAGCTCGTCGTGCACGACAAGGCGGGGAGCGGATCCTCGAGGGCCTGCTGGTCGACGCCGAGCGGCGGCTGCGCGAGGAGGGCATCGCCGGCGACGTCTACCTGTTCAAGAACAACACCGACTCGGCCGGCAACTCCTACGGCTGCCACGAGAACTACCTGGTCGGCCGGCACGGCGAGTTCACCCGGCTGGCCGACGTGCTCATCCCGTTCCTGGTCAGCCGGCAGATCATCTGCGGCGCAGGGAAGGTGCTGCAGACCCCGCGCGGCGCTGTCTACTGCGTCAGCCAGCGCGCCGAGCACATCTGGGAAGGCGTCTCCTCGGCCACCACGCGGTCCCGCCCGATCATCAACACCCGCGACGAGCCGCACGCCGACGCCGAGCGCTACCGCCGGCTGCACGTCATCGTCGGCGACTCGAACATGAGCGAGACGACGACGCTGCTCAAGCTCGGCGCCACCGACCTGGTGCTGCGGATGATCGAGGCGAACGTCGTGATGCGCGACCTCACCCTGGAGAACCCGATCCGGGCCATCCGCGAGATCAGCCACGACATGACCGGCCGGAAGAAGGTCCGGCTGGCCAACGGCCGCGAGGCGAGCGCGCTGGAGATCCAGAGCGAGTACTTCACCAAGGCCCGTGACTTCGCCGCCCGCCGCGGGCTGGACGAGGGTGTGGTCAAGCAGGTGCTCGACCTGTGGGAGCGCACGCTGCTCGCCGTCGAGACCGGCGACCTCGACTCGGTCTCCACCGAGATCGACTGGGTGATCAAGCACAAGCTGATCGAGCGCTACAGCACCAAGCACGGCCTGGCGCTGTCCTCGTCCCGGGTCGCCCAGCTGGACCTCGCCTACCACGACATCTCGCGCGAGCGCGGCCTCTTCTACCTGTTGCAGCGCCGCGGCCAGGCCGAGCGGGTCGCCCACGACCTGGAGATCTTCCAGGCGAAGTCGGTGCCGCCGCAGACCACCCGGGCCAAGCTGCGCGGCGAGTTCATCCGCCGCGCGCAGGAGCGCCGCCGCGACTTCACCGTCGACTGGGTCCACCTCAAGCTCAACGACCAGGCCCAGCGCACCGTGCTGTGCAAGGACCCGTTCCGCTCGGTCGACGAGCGGGTGGAGAAGCTCATCGCCAGCATGTGAGTCTGCTGGGAGTTTGCTGGCTACCGCGCTGGCCGCGCGTGCGCCGGTTCGGGCGGGTCACAGGCCCGGGTTAGGGTGGTGCGGTTCCCCTTCCCCCGGTCTACTCGAGGTTCTTTCGTGCGCCGTCCCGCCCTTCTGCTCCTCCCCGTGCTGCTCGCGGGCTCCCTCGCCGCGTGCGGCGGAGCCAGCTCGTCCGACCCGACCTACCCGAGGTGTCCGGGAAGTTCGGCGCGAAGCCGAAGGTCACCGTCGCGAAGGGCAGCACGCCCGTCCACCAAGCTCGACTACACGGTGCTCACGGAGGGCGACGGCCGGAAGGTCGCCAAGGGTGACCTGCTCGTCGCCGACTACCTCGGCGAGGTCTACAAGAGCGGCAAGGTCTTCGACAACTCCTACGACCGCAAGGTGCCCGCGGCGTTCCCGATCGGATCCGGCGGCGTCATCGACGGCTGGGACAAGAGCCTGGTCGGGGATCAACGCCGGCAGCCGGGTGCTCATGGTCGTCCCGCCCAAGGACGGCTACGGCAAGAAGGGCAACCCCGACGCCGGCATCAAGGGCACCGACTCGCTGGTCTTCGTCGTCGACGTCATCGCGTCGTACCCGAAGAAGGGCGTCACCCTGGAGAACACGCCGGCCACCGACGTCGCCCGCCGACCTGCCGAAGGTCGACGGGGAACGCGGGCGTGCAGCCGACGCTCACCGTGCCGGCGGGCACCACGCCTCCGAAGGAGCCCACCGTCACCGTTCTCGCCAAGGGCACCGGGCCCACGATCGCGCAGGGCAAGCTCGCAGTCGTCGAGTACACCGCGGTGAACTGGGCCGGCGACCCGCTGAGCAGCTCGTACGACCCGGCCCAGACCGGCGGACGTCAGGGCCCGCAGGGCGTGCCGATCGGCGGTGAGCAACCCAGCCCGTTCGACCTGCTCGTCGGTATCCCCGCCGGGAGCCGCGTCCTGCTGACGCTCCCGGCCCAGACCGGCACCGACGCCGCCAAGGAGAGCGTGGCCGTCGTGATCGACGTCCTCGGTGTCCACGGATCTGCGAAGGAGAGCACCAAGTGACCGAGAAGCCCGAGATCGACTTCCCGGAGGGCCCGCCGCCGAGCGACCTCGAGATCATCGACCTGACCGAGGGCGACGGCCCCGAGGCGACCCCGGGCGCGACCGTGGTCGTGCACTACGTGGGCGTGGCGCACTCCACCGGCGAGGAGTTCGACGCCTCCTGGAACCGCGGGCAGAGCTTCGAGTTCCCGCTCGGTGCCGGCAACGTCATCGCCGGCTGGGACCGCGGGGTCGTGGGCATGAAGGTCGGCGGTCGCCGCCGGCTGGTCATCCCGCCCGAGCTCGGGTACGGCGACCGGGGTGCCGGTGCCGTCATCGCCCCCGGCGAGACCCTGATCTTCGTGGTCGACCTCCTCGACGTCCGCTGACCCACCACATGTTGATCACGCTCGCGTGATCATTTCGGAGCAGCCGGGACGGGCGGGGGACGGGTAGGTTCTGGGGACATGTCCGCGCAGAAGACCGAGCGGCTGCTCAACCTGGTGATCTGCCTGCTGTCGACCCGGCAGTTCCTGGCCAAGGAGCAGATCCGCACCGCCGTACCGCAGTACGCCGAGTGCCCCTCGGACGAGGCCTTCGACCGCATGTTCGAGCGGGACAAGGAAGAGCTGCGCGACATGGGGATCCCGCTGGAGACCGGCGGCAACGACGCCTGGTTCGACGACGAGGTCGGCTACCGGGTCGACCGGGCCGCCTACGCCCTGCCGGAGGTCGCGTTCACCCCCGACGAGCTGGCGGTGCTCGGCCTGGCCTCCCGGGTCTGGCAGCAGGCCAGCCTGGCGGCCCCCGCCTCCCGAGCCGTGCTCAAGCTCAAGGCGGCCGGCGTCGAGCCGGACCTCGCCAGCCTGGTCGGGATCGAGCCCCGGGTGCGCACCAGCGAGCCGGCCTTCGAGCCGGTGTACGCCGCCGTCCGCGACCGCCGGCCGATCCGGTTCCCCTACCGGACGCCCGGCCAGGCCACGGTCACCGAGCGGCACCTCGAGCCGTGGGGCATCGTGTCCCGGCACGGCCGCTGGTACGTCGTCGGCCACGACCGTGACCGCGGCGCCACCCGGGTGTTCCGGCTCTCCCGGGTGGCCGGGCCGGTCCGCGCCGCGGGCCGCGAGGGCGAGGTGCAGGTGCCGGACGGCATCGATCTGCGGTCCCAGGTGGCGACCCTGGTGCCGGCCCGCGCCAGCAGCGAGGCCCGGCTGTGCGTCCGCAGCGGCTCGGGGCTCCGGCTGCGGCGTCGGGCGACTGCCAGCCGGAGCGGGCCGGACGGCTTCGACGACCTGACCGTGCCCTACGGCGACCTCGACGTGCTGGCCGAGGAGGTCGCCGGCCACGGTGCCGACGTCCGGGTGATGTCCCCTCCCGAGCTGAGGGACGCCGTCGTACGCCGGCTGCGTGGAGTCCTGGGCCTCGCGGCTGTCGCCACCGGCGGAGCAGCGTGACCGGGGCCGCGCCGTGAGCCCGGGGGCCACCGACCGGCTGTCCCGGCTGCTCGCTCTCGTGCCCTACCTGGTCAGTCGCCAGGGCATCCCGCTGGCCGAGGTCGCGGCCGAGTTCGACATCACCGAGGCCCAGCTCGTCAAGGACCTCGAGCTGCTGTTCGTCTGCGGCACGCCCGGCCACCTGCCGGACGACCTGATCGAGGTCGACTGGGACGACGGCCGGGTCTTCCTCGGCAACGCCGACCCCATCGCCCGGCCGCTCCGGCTCGGTGTCGACGAGGCGCTGGCGCTGCTGGTCGGGCTGCGCGCGCTCGCCGACGTCCCGGGGCTGCACGACCGGGACGCCCTGCAACGCACCCTGCTCAAGCTGGAGGCGGCGGCGGGCGAGTCCGGCTCGGCGAGCAGCCAGGTGCGGGTCGAGGTCGAGGCGCAGGGGCCGTTGTCCGAGGTGCGCCGGGCGCTGGCCGACGGGCGCCGGGTGCACCTCACCTACTTCGTGCCGGCCCGGGACGAGACCACCGAGCGTGACGTCGACCCGATGCGTGTCCTGCTCGTCGACGGCCGCTGGTACCTGGAGGGGTGGTGCCGGCGGGCCGAGGACGTGCGGCTGTTCCGGCTGGACCGGGTCGAGGAACTCTCCGTGCTCGACGTGGCCGCCCAGGTCCCCGCCGCGGCTGCGGAGCGTGACCTCGGCGAGGGGCTGTTCGTGGCGTCCCCGGACGACACGCTGGTCACCCTCGAGCTCGCGCCACCCGCCCACTGGGTGATCGACTACTACCCGGTCGAGGAGGTCGTGGAGCAGGCCGGTGAGCTGCTGCTCGTCCGGCTGCGGGTCGCCGACGACGGCTGGCTGCGCCAGCTGGCGCTGCGGCTCGGCGGCGCCCTGCGGGTGCTAGACCCGCCGGACCTGGCCGAACGGGTGATGTCCGCCGCCCGAACGGCCCTGGACGCCTACGTCCGGCCCTGACTGTGGTGCGTCCGGACCATCTTCCTCAAGCGTTCCGCACTGCCTGCCGAACATCACGGAGACGCCCCGAGAAGGGGCGCACGGCAGGGAGGACGGCACATGACGACGATCAAGACCTCGTGCCCCGTGTGCGGGGACGTGGAGCTGACGCCGGACCAGATGCGTCTCGTCGTCTGCTCGCGGTCCGACTGGTCGTACTACTCCTTCCTGTGCACCACCTGCCAGGACGAGATCCGCAAGCCGGCCGACGACGAGGTCGTCACGCTGCTGGTCTCCGGCGGCGTCCTCGCCGAGCACTGGGTGATCCCCGCGGAGGCGCTCGAGGAGCACCACGGCGCGGCGATCACCTACGACGACGTGCTCGACTTCGCGCTCGGCCTGGACCGGGTGCACCTGCTCGCCGCGATGATCACCCCGCGCGTCCAGGCCTGACCGCACGCCCCTCGACACCTCGCTCGGTACCCTCGGACCCATGATCTGGGTCGCGCTGTGGGCTGTCCTCCTGCTCGGCGCGGCCATCGTCTTCTTCCTGCTCGGCCGGGACCTCTGGCGCAAGGCCAAGACCTTGACCCGTGAGCTCGGGACCGCCACCGACCGGCTGACCGAGATCACCGACCGGCTCGCCGATCTCGATCCGGCCACGCGGGAGCAGGCACCTGACGTAGGATCGCAGGGCACCAGCCGACGACTTCAGAGGTGACCATGTTAAAGGGCATCGGGGCTCCCGAGATCATCATCATCCTGGTCGTGCTTGTGCTGCTGTTCGGTGCCAAGCGCCTTCCGGACGCCGCGCGCAGCCTGGGCCGATCGATGCGGATCTTCAAGTCCGAGGTCAAGGAGATGGGCAAGGACGGCGACGAGTCCGCGCAGCCGCCGACCGCTGCCGCGCCTCGCGAGGTCGAGGGCCGGGTCGTCGAGCCGGCCCCCGCCGAGCGCACGGCCACGCCGCCGGAGCACGCCGACCGCGACCGCTGAGCCCGCGCGCTCACCCCTGACACCCCGTGGTGACCATCCTGGGCAACCGGTCCCGGCGCCCACCCGGCCCACGGGACCCCGAGGGGCGGATGCCCCTGACCGAGCACCTGCGCGAGCTGCGCATCCGGCTGGTCCGTTCGGTGCTGGCCATCGTCGCCCTCACCATCGTCGCCGCCTTCTTCTACGACCAGCTCTTCGACCTGCTGACCGAGCCGATCAACTCGATCAAGAAGGACCACCCCGGACTCACGCTCAACTTCGGCGGTGTGGGCGACCCGTTCACCTTCGCCCTGAAGATCTGCGCGATGGCCGGGCTCTTCGCCGCCAGCCCGGTGTGGCTGTAGAACCTGTGGGGCTTCGTCGCTCCCGGCCTGCACAAGAAGGAGCGGCGCTACGGCGTCGCCTTCGTCGCGGTCAGCGTCCCGCTGTTCATCGGCGGAGCCGTGCTGGCCTACGTCTTCCTGCCCAAGGGCTTCGACCTGCTGATCGGCTTCAACCCCGACCCGGGCAACGTCGCGAACATCATCAGCCTCAACGACTACATGTCGTTCGTGCTGCGGATGTTCCTCGTCTTCGGCATCGCCTTCGTCATGCCGGTGTTCTTGTTCGGCTTGAACCTGGCCGGCATCGTCAGCGGCCGCCAGCTGCTGCGGGCATGGCGCCAGGTGATCCTCGCGGCGTTCCTCTTCGCCGCCATCGCCACGCCGTCCGGCGACCCGTGGACGATGACCGCGCTGGCGGTGCCGATGCTGCTGCTGTACTACATCGCCACCGCGCTGGCCCTGCTCGTCGACCGCCGTCGCCGTCGCGCGGGCATCGACGGTCTCGACTACTCGGCGCTGGACGACGACGCGGCCAGCCCGCTGGACACCACCACCGCACCGCTCGACCCGGACGCCGACCCGGACCGAGGCGACGAGAGCTGATCGGCCCACTAGCCTTCGGCCGTGACGCGTCGCCTCGCTCTGCTGGTCAACCCGACGTCCGGCAAGGGCCGCGGGGGGCGCCTGCTCGACCCGGTCGCCGAACGGCTCCGCCGCAGCGGCGTCGACGTCGACGTCGTCGTCGGGCGGGACGCCGACGAGGCCTTCGACCGGGTCCGGAACCGGGTAGCCGAGGGTGTCGACGGCCTGGTCGCGGTCGGCGGCGACGGCCTGGTCAACCTCGCGCTGCAGGTGGTCGCCGGCACCGACGTACCGCTCGGTATCGTCCCGGCCGGCACCGGCAACGACATCGCCCGGGCGCTCGGGCTCGCGCTGGACGACCCGGTCGCCGCCGTCGACCGTGGCCGCGCGCGGGGAGATCCGGCTCGTCGACCTGGGCCGGGCCAACGGCCGCTGGTTCGCCGGCGTGCTCGGGTCCGGCTTCGACTCGATGGTCAACGAGCGGGCCAACCGGATGACCTGGCCGAACGGGCGCAGCCGGTACAACCTCGCCATCCTCGCCGAGCTGCGCACCTTCCGGCCGGTGCCCTACACCCTGGAGCTCGACGGCGAGATCTGGCAGACCGAGGCGATGCTGGTCGCGGTGGGCAACGGCTCGTCGTACGGCGGCGGCATGCGGGTCTGTCCCGGACGCCCGGCTGGACGACGGGCTGCTCGACATCACCGTGCTGGGCCCGATCTCCAAGCCGGAGTTCCTCCGGGTCTTCCCGACCGTCTACAAGGGCACCCACGTGAACCATCCGGCGGTCACCGTGCGCCGCGCCCGCCAGGTCGCCCTCAGCTCGCCGGGGGTGACCGCCTACGCCGACGGCGAGCGGGTGTCCGTGCTCCCGGTGCACGTCGAGGCCATGCCCGACGCCCTGCGGGTCTTCGCCGCCGGGTAGCCGCCGGCACGTAGATTGAGGCGCATGGCCACCCCCGCGGAGCGGTACGCCGACGCGCGCCGCAGCCGGGCCCGCGCCGGCACCCAGCTCGCCTCGTTCGAGGCGCTGTACCCGTTCGGGCTGGACGCCTTCCAGGTGCGGGCCTGCGAGGCCCTGGAGTCCGGCGGCGGCGTGCTGGTCGCCGCACCGACCGGCGCGGGCAAGACCGTGGTCGGCGAGTTCGCCGTGCACCTCGCCCTGGCCGAGGGCCGCAAGTGCTTCTACACGACACCGATCAAGGCCCTGTCCAACCAGAAGTACGCCGACCTCGTCGCCCGCTACGGCGCCGACCGGGTCGGCCTGCTCACCGGCGACAACAGCGTCAACGGCGAGGCGCCGGTCGTCGTGATGACCACCGAGGTGCTGCGCAACATGCTCTACGCCGGCTCAGGCACCCTCGGCGGCCTCGGCTACGTCGTGATGGACGAGGTGCACTACCTGTCCGACCGGTTCCGCGGCGCGGTCTGGGAGGAGGTCATCATCCACCTGCCGTCCTCGGTCGCTCTGGTGTCGCTGTCGGCCACGGTGAGCAACGCCGAGGAGTTCGGCGACTGGCTGGACACGGTGCGCGGCGACACCACGGTGGTGGTCGAGGAGCACCGGCCGGTGCCGCTCTGGCAGCACGTGATGGCCAACGGGCGGCTGTGGGATCTCTTCGTCGAAGACGAACGACGGAATCGTGTCGAAGACCGTTCCGCCAAGGACGGCTCGGCCAAGGTGAACCCCGAGCTGGTCCGGCTGTCCCGCGAGCAGGACAGGTTCGTCCGGTCGGCGACGCAGCGGCCCGCGCGCGGCGGCCGACGGGTGCGCGGGGTGCGCGCCCCCAGCCGGGTGGAGGTCCTCGAACGGCTGGACGCCGAAGGTCTGCTGCCTGCCATCACCTTCATCTTCAGCCGGGCCGGCTGCGACGCCGCTGTCACGCAGTGCGTGCGCTCGGGGCTGCGGCTGCTCGCGGCGGAGGACCGCGCCGAGGTCCGCGCGTTCGTCGAGACCCGCTGCTCCGACATCCCTGCGGAGGACCTGCACGTCCTGGGCTACCACGAGTGGCTGGAGGGTCTCGAGCGCGGCATCGCCGCCCATCACGCCGGCATGCTGCCGACCTTCAAGGAGGTGGTCGAGCAGCTGTTCGTGCGCGGCCTGGTGAAGGCGGTGTTCGCCACCGAGACCCTGGCGCTGGGCATCAACATGCCGGCCCGCTCGGTGGTGCTCGAGCGGCTGGTCAAGTGGAACGGCGAGAGCCACGCCGACGTGACGCCGGGGGAGTACACCCAGCTCACCGGACGGGCCGGCCGGCGCGGCATCGACGTCGAGGGCCACGCCGTCGTGGTGTGGCAGCCGGGTCTGGAGCCCTCGGCGCTGGCCGGGCTGGCGTCCACCCGGACCTATCCGCTGCGCTCCAGCTTCCGGCCGTCGTACAACATGGCGGTCAACCTGGTCGGCCAGGTCGGCCGGGAGCGGGCCCGCAACCTGCTGCAGTCGTCGTTCGCCCAGTTCCAGGCCGACCGGGCGGTGGTCGGCCTGGCCCGCCAGGTGGCCCGCAACGAGGAGGCCCTGGAGGGCTACCGCGAGGCGATGACCTGCCACCTCGGCGACTTCGAGGAGTACGCCGGGCTGCGCCGGGCGATCGCCGACCGCGAGGCGGCGCTGTCGCGCAGCGGCGCCGCCAACCGGCGGGCGCAGGCGGCCGCCTCGCTGGAGTCCCTGCGGCCCGGCGACGTCATCCAGGTGCCGGCCGGTCGGCGGGGTGGCCTGGCGGTGGTGCTCGACCCCGGGACGGTCGGGGGCGCGGACGGCCCGCGGCCGACCGTCCTCACCGCCGAGCGGCAGGTCCGCCGGCTGTCGCTGGCCGACTTCCCGGTCCCGGTCGAGGCGCTGCACCGGCTGCGCATCCCGAAGACGTTCAACCCGCGCAGCCCGGCCAGCCGGCGCGACCTGGCCTCCACCCTGCGCGGCACCGGGCTCGCCGACCCGCTCCCGGGCGCGCGCGCCGAGCGAGGTCCGCCGCGGCCGACGACGACGAGCTGCTGCGGCTGCGCGCCGAGCTGCGGGCGCACCCGTGCCACGGCTGCGACGAGCGCGAGGACCACGCCCGCTGGGCCGAGCGCTACCACCGGCTGAAGCGCGAGACCGACGGGCTGTCCCGGCGGGTCCGGGAGCGCACCCACACCATCGCCCGCACCTTCGACCGGATCTGCGAGCTGCTGCAGGAGCTCGGCTACCTGCGCGGCGACGAGGTCACGACCTCCGGACGCGCGCTCGGCGCCCTCTACACCGAGCTGGACCTGGTGACCGCCGAGTGCCTGCGCGAGGGCGTCTGGGACGGCCTGGCGCCGGCCGAGCTGGCCTCGGTGGTGTCGATCCTGGTCTACGAGTCGCGCCGGGACGACGACGCGACGCCGCCACAGCTGCCACCCGGGCGCACCCGGGAGGTGCTGGCCGAGACCCAACGCCGGTGGCAGGCGCTGGAGGACCGGGAGCGCTCGCACCGGCTGGCCCCGGCCCGCGAGCCGGACCTGCGCTTCGCCTGGGCGACCTACCGCTGGGCGTCCGGCACCGCGCTGGACGCCGTGCTGCGCGACGCCGACCTGGCCCCGGGCGACTTCGTCCGGTGGACCAAGCAGGTGGTGGACCTGCTCGGCCAGCTCGCCGACGCGAGCCGGCAGCAGCCGGGCGCCGAGTCGGTGGGCGCCGCCGCGCGCAAGGCGGCCGACCTGCTGCGCCGCGGCGTGGTCGCCTACTCGTCGGTCGCCTGAGTCGACTGTCCGACCGCGCGTCCTATGCGTGGGTGCCGTGCTGGAGACCGCGGCCGAGACCGCTGCCCTGCAGGAGCTGTTGGACCGCTCGCTGTCGACGTCGACCGAGCACCTGCGCAGCATCATCAACCAGGACCGCGTCCTGACCGCGGCCGACCTCGTCGCGCTGCTGACCGGCATGAAGGTGCTCACCGTCGCGACGGTCACCGCGCGCGGCGAGCCGCGGATCAGTGCGATGGACGGCCACTTCCTGCACGCCACCTGGAGCTTCAGCACCAGCGGCACGGCCGCCAAGGCCCGGCACCTGCGCGACCGGCCGGCGGTGAGTGTCGCGCACGTCGACGGCGAGGAGCTGGCGGTCTTCAGCCACGGCAAGGTCGAGCGCATGCAGCCGGCCGACCCGGACTGGGACGAGACCCTCGGGCACTGGACCGCCCACTACGGCAGCTCGCCGCTGGAGTGGGGCGAGGACATCTGCCTCTACCGCTACCACCCGCACTGGATGGTCGGCTACGCCGCGAACCGGTCCGAGCTGCTCGCGAAGCGCGGCATCGCCAGCTGACCGGATGGCGCGATCAGTCCCGCGCGTGCACCGCGGTGAACGCCGACAGCACCCGGTTGAGCGGGCCGTCCAGCCCCCAGCGCTGCGACAGCTCGACCAGCCGGTCCGGGTCCCGCGGACTGGCCGGGATGCCCTCGTCGTACGACGGCAGCGGCACGTCGCGCGGCCACCGCGACCACCTTCGGGGCGACCGCCAGGTAGTCGCGCGACGCGGCCAGCTTGGTTCGCGCACCGGCCGGCATCGCGGTGTCGCCGGCGTCCAGCGCCTCGAGCAGCGCCGGCAGCGAGCCGTACTTCGTGATCAGCGCGGCCGCGGTCTTGTCGCCCACGCCGGCGACCCCGGGCAGGCCGTCGCTCGGGTCGCCGCGCAGCGTCGCGAAGTCGGCGTACGCCCGGCCGGGGATGCCGTACTTCGCGCGCCACCCAGGCCTCGTCGACGACGTCGGCGCGGCCGACGCCGCGGGCGGTGTAGAGGATCCGCACCGCGCGCGAGTCGTCGACCAGCTGGAACAGGTCGCGGTCGCCGGTGACGATGTCGACCGGGCCCGGGTCGCGGATCGCGAGGGTGCCGATCACGTCGTCCGCCTCGTAGCCGTCGACCCCGAAGCAGGCGACGCCGAGCGCCTCCAGCACCTCCTCGATGATCGCGACCTGCGGGGAGAGCGCGTCGGGGACCTCCTCCTCGTGCGCCGGTCGCCACCCGGTGCGCCTTGTACGACGGCAGCGCGTCGACCCGGAAGGCCGGGCGCCAGTCGTTGTCCATCGCCGCGACCAGCCGCCGGGGCCTTTGTCGGCCACCAGCCGGGCGATGAAGTCGAGCAGTCCGCGGACGGCGTTGATGGGGGTGCCGTCCGGCGCGGTGATCGTGTCCGGCATGCCGAAGAAGGCCCGGAAGTACAGCGAGGGCGTGTCGAGCAGCAGCAGCTTGCCGGGTTCCGCGGTCACGGGTGCGAGCCTGCCAGATCGGGCCTACGGGCGGCGCAGACCCGACGACGGCGTGCGTCTAGATTGGCATCCATGACTGGCCACCTCACTTCTCCCGACCGGGTGTCACACGCCCAGAAGGCCGCCGCGGACGCCGGCATCGACGCCCTGCTGGTGACCCCGGGCCCCGACCTGCGCTGGCTCACCGGCTACGACGCGCTGCCGCTGGAGCGGCTGACCTGCCTGGTGCTGCCGGCGTCCGGCGCGCCGTTCATGGTCGCCCCCGGGCTCGAGGTGCCCGCGGTGCTGGCCTCGCCGGTGCGCGACCTGGACGTCGAGGTCGTCGGCTGGGGCGAGACCGACGACCCGTACGCGGTGATCGCCGGCGCGCCTCGGCGCGCCCGGAGCGGGTCGCGCTGGCCAACCGGATGTGGGCCGAGCAGGTGCTGCGGATGCGCGCCGCGCTGCCCGGGCGCCGAGCAGACCCTGGCCTCCGGCGTGATCGGCGACCTGCGGATGCGCAAGACCACCGAGGAGGTCGACGCCCTGCGCCGGGCCGGCCAGGCGATCGACCGGGTGCACGCCCGGATGGCCGAGTTCCTGCGCCCCGGGCTCACCGAGCGCGAGGCCGGCCGCGACATCGCCCGGGCCATCCTGGACGAGGGTCACGCCACCGTCGACTTCGTCATCGTCGGCTCCGGACCGAACGGCGCGTCCCCGCACCACGAGGTCGGCGACCGGGTGCTCGAGAGCGGCGACGTCGTGGTCGTCGACATCGGCGGCACCACGCCCGAGGGCTACTGCTCGGACTGCACCCGGATGTACACCCTGGGCGAGCCGCCCGCGGAGTTCGTCGACTACTTCCGGGTGCTGCACGAGGCGCAGCTCGCGGCCTGCGCGCACGCCCGGCCCGGGGTCACCGCCGAGTCGGTCGACGCGGCGGCCCGCCAGGTGATCAGCGACGGCGGGTACGGCGAGCTGTTCATCCACCGCACCGGTCACGGCATCGGCGTCGAGACGCACGAGGAGCCCTACATCGTCGACGGCAACGCCACCGTGCTCGAGCCGGGCATGGCGTTCTCCATCGAGCCCGGCATCTACCTGCCCGGCAGCCACGGCGCGCGGATCGAGGACATCGTCGTCACCACCGAAGCCGGCATCGAGCGGCTCAACGTCACCGACCGCGACTACGTCGTGCTGGCGGGCTGACCGGTGGCCGTCGAGCGTCACCTGCCCACCGAGGAGGCCACCGCGCTGCTCGACCTCACCCGCGAGCTGGCCCGCGACGAGCTGGCGCCCAGGGCGGCGGCGTACGAGGCGGACAGCCGGTTCCCGCGCGAGGTGTTCCGCACCCTGGGCAAGTCCGGCCTGCTCGGCCTGCCCTACCCGGAGGAGCACGGCGGCGGCGGCCAGCCCTACGAGGTCTACCTGCAGGTCGTCGAGGAGCTCGCGACCGTCTGGGCCACCGTGGCCGAGGGCGTCAGCGTGCACACCCTGGCCTGCTTCCCGCTGGCCGAGTTCGGCACCGACGAGCAGCGGGCACGCTGGCTGCCCGACCTGATCGGCGGCGAGCTGCTCGGCGGCTACTGCCTGTCCGAGCCGCAGTCCGGCTCGGACGCCGCCGCGATGGTCACCCGCGCCGTCCGGGACGGCGACGACTACGTCGTCAACGGCACCAAGGCCTGGATCACCCATGGCGGCGAGGCCGACTTCTACAGCCTGCTCTGCCGGACCTCCGACGAGGGCAGCCGGGGCATCTCCTGCCTGCTGGTCGACGGCAGCACGCCTGGGGTCTCGGCCGCCGAGCCCGAGCACAAGATGGGCTTCACCGGGTCCACGACCGCGCAGGTGCGCTACGACGACGCGCGGATCCCCGCCGACCGGCTGCTCGGCGCCGAGGGCCAGGGGTTCAAGATCGCCCTGGCTGCGCTGGACGGCGGCCGGCTGGGCATCGCGGCCTGCGCCGTGGGTCTGGCGCAGGGCGCGCTGGACGCCGCGCTGGCCTGGGCCCAGGAACGCCGGCAGTTCGGTCGGAGCCTGGTCGAGTTCCAGGGCCTGGCGTTCATGCTGTCGGACATGGCGACCGGCGTGGAGGCCGGCCGCGTCGCTCTACCTCGAGGCGGCCCGGCGCCGTGACCGGGGTGAGCCGTTCGGCAAGCAGGCGGCGATGGCGAAGCTGTTCTGCACCGACATGGCGATGAAGGTGGCCATCGACGCCGTCCAGGTGTTCGGCGGCTACGGCTACGTCAGCGACTACCCGGTGGAGCGCTACCTGCGCGAGGCCAAGGCGCTGCAGATCGTCGAGGGCACCAACCAGGTCCAGCGGATGGTCATCGCCCGTCACCTGACCCGCTGACGTCAGGTGGGGTAGGCCAGGCCCTACGGTTATCCCCGTGGAGGACATCGACCGCCAGATCGTCGAGCTGCTGGTGCGCGACGGCCGGATGAGCTACACCGACCTGGGCAAGGCCACCGGCTTGTCCACCTCCGCGGTGCACCAACGGGTCCGCCGGCTCGAGCAGCGCGGGGTGATCCGGGGCTACGCCGCGGTGATCGACGCCGAGGCCGTCGGCCTCCCGCTCACGGCGTTCATCTCGATCCGGCCGATCGACCCCAGCGCCCCCGACGACGCCCCGGACCGGCTCCGCGACCTGCCCGAGATCGAGGCCTGCCACTCGGTGGCGGGGGAGGAGAGCTACATCCTCAAGGTCCGGGTGCGCACCCCGGCCGACCTGGAGACCCTGCTGGCCCGGATCCGGGCCGCGGCCAACGTCTCGACCCGCACCACGATCGTTCTGAGCACCCCGTACGAGCAAAGGCCGCTCAACGTCTGAGCGTCCCAGGGTCAAGTCGCCCCCAGGGTCCGGCTAAGGAATGACACCCCGACTTGTGATCACTGGCTGCTCTGCGGCATAAAGGGACACGGCCGGTGGGGAGCAGAACTGGCCGTAGGGGGGACCTGTCCCCTGCCGAAGGACTTCGCGTGCGCTTCACTCGCTCCGCCCTGCTGTCCCTTGCTCGCCGCGGCCGCCCTGGTCGCCGCGGCCGCCTTCGCGGGCGCTGCCCCCGTCTCGGCCGGGACCACCCGCGAGGCGCGGATGGTCGCCAAGATCAACACTGCCCGGGCCGACCACGGGCTGCCGGCCCTGCGGACCAGCCCGGAGCTGATGGCCGCGGCCCGTGCCCACACGGTCGCCATGGCCGCTCAGCGGACCCTGTTCCACACCGCCTCGTTCGCGACCCTCTGCTGCTGGTCGTCGGTCGCCGAGAACGTCGGGCGAGGGTTCACGGTCCGAGGCGTGCACCGGTCGCTGATGCGTTCGGCCCCGCACCGCGCGAACATCCTGAACGGACGGATGCGCCAGGTCGGAGTGGCAGTGGTCTCCGCGGGCGGTCAGCTCTGGGTGACCGAGGTGTTCCGTCAGCCTGCTGGTTGACCCGACCGGCCGCTGGGCCGACACAGTGTTGACAGGTGGCACCGCGAGGAGTCCAGTGGCGGGACGACGGTCCACCGCCAGGGTGGCCGTCGTCCCACCCCAGGAGGCCGGATGAGCAAGGACCTGTACATCCAGCGACTACGCGGCGTCCCGCTGTTCTCCTCGCTCGCCAAGCGCGAGCTCGACCTGCTGGTCCGACAGGCCGACCACCTCCGCTACCCGGCGCGCTACCGGGTCGTCCGGGCCGGGAGCCCGGGCGAGGAGTTCTGGATGGTGATCGAGGGTGAGCTCGCGGTGCACCGCGGCGGTCGACAGGTCGCGATGCTCGGCCCGGGCGACTACTTCGGTGAGCTCGCGGTCATCGACCCGGCACCCCGGGACGCCACCGTCGTGTCCGTCACGCCGGTCGAGCTGATGGTGATCGGGCGTCGGCGGTTCTGGGCCACGGTCGAAGGCAGCCCCGCCCTGATGCGCAAGCTGATGGTCGGCCTGGCCCGGCGACTGCACGAGGCCGACGGAGCCGAGATCGACCTGCGCGAGGCGGCACCGGCGCGCCGTCACACGTCGCCGACCTAGACGGTCAGCTGCGTCGCGGCCGCGGTCCGGGACGCCGCGGCGGCCGCCTCGGCGGCATGGTGGTCGACCTGTGGCCCGTGCTGGCGCCACCACGCCTGGCCGGCCTCGGGCAGGGTGTGGATCGGGTCGTAGTACTCGTAACGCCGGCTCAGCGCCTCAGGATCTGCCGACTCGATCCCGGTGCGGTAGTTCTTCGTCCAGTACGAGATGCCGTGCTCGACGTCGTACTCCGCGAGCTGGTGCACCCAGCGCTTCCCGACGAACGGGACGTCGCACACGATGCGCGGTGTCGCGAACCCCGGCAGGTAGCCCATGATGCCGTGCTGCAGCTTCTGGGCCTCCTGCACCGACACCCGCCAGTGCTCGGAGAACGGGATCATGTCGCACATGTAGAAGTAGTAGGGCATGATCCCGGCCCCGTCGAGCAGCGCGAAGCAGAGGTCGAGCAGGTCGGTGCTGGTGGCGTTGACGCCGTTCATCAGCACGCCCTGGTTGCGCACGTCACGCACGCCGGCCTCGAGCATCGCCTTGGTCGCGTCCGCCACCAGCGGGGTGACCGACGCGGCGCTGTTCACGTGGGTGTGGATCGCCAGGTGCACGCCGCGGGCCCGGGCGACCGTCGACAGCCGCTCCATGCCGGCGCGGACGTCGTCCTGCAGCCAGTGCTGCGGCAGCCCCATCAGCGCCTTGGTCGCCAGCCGGATGTCGCGGATGTTCTCGATGTCGAGCAGCCGCGCGACGAAGGCCTCGAGGTTCTTGAACGGCATGTTCGCCACGTCGCCGCCCGAGACCACGACGTCCCGGACGCCGGGGGAGCGGCGCAGGTAGTCGATCATCGCGTCGTACCGGTCGACCGGCTTGAGGTCGAACTTCAGCTTGTCGATGACCGGCGTCGAGTTGCCCACCAGGTCCATCCGGGTGCAGTGCCCGCAGTACTGCGGGCAGGTCGGCAGCAGCTCGGCGAGCACCTTGGTCGGGTAGCGGTGGGTGAGCCCCTCGGCCACCCACATGTCGTGCTCGTGCAGCGAGTCGCGGGTGGCGTGCGGGTGGCTCGGCCAGTCGGTACGCCGGTCGCTGAACACCGGGAGCATGTACCTCCGCACCGGATCGGCGTACAGCGCCTCGGTCCAGCTCGCCCCGTCCGCCGGCCCGGTCGGGACCATGGTGTTCATCATCTGCGGCGGCACGAGCATCGACATCGTCGCGCGCTCGGCCTGGTCGCGCTCGAGGTCGGCGTAGAAGCGGTCCTCGACCAGGTCGCCCATCAGCTCGCGCAGCTGCTTGACGTTCTTCACGCAGTGAGCGCGCTGCCACTGGGCGCTGGCCCACTCCTGCGCGGTGACCCCGCGGTACCCGGGCAGCCGGGTCCAGTCCGGCTCCACGAGCTCCCGGCGACGGTAGGCGTAGGGCTGCTCCAGCAGCACGTCGGCGGTGGCGGTCACGAAGGGTGCTCCTCACGGGGCGGCGGGCAGGCGGGCACGGGGAGTCGTCCCGGGACATCGCCAGACTACGGGAGATACTTCGGTGTCACCAACCCGACACCGTAGGATTTCCTCCCAACTGCCCGTTGACCGGAAGGACCGATCGTGACCTCCTCGCCCGTGGGCCTGCACCGCGTGCTCGCGCCCGCCGGGTCCCTGCCGCAGGCTGCCGACCGGCTGGACGCCAGCCCCGAGATCGGGCCGGACGAGGTCCGGCTGCGGGTCGAGCGGCTCAACCTGGACGCCGCCTCGTTCCGCCAGCTCGCCACCAAGCACGCCGGCGACGGTGCCGCCGTCCGCCGCGAGGTGCTCGAGATCGTCGCCGCCCGGGGCAAGATGCAGAACCCGGTCACCGGGTCGGGCGGCATGCTCGTCGGTGTCGTCGACGAGGTCGGGCCGGAGTCCACGCTGGGGCTGCAGGTCGGCGACCGGGTGGCGTCGCTGGTGTCGCTGTCGCTGACCCCGCTGCATGATCACCGACGGGCTCGCCGGCTGGGACGGCCGCTCCGAGCAGGTGCCCGCCGCCGGGTCACGCCATCCTGTTCGGCCGCTCGATCGCCGCCCGGCTGCCCGACGACCTGCCCGCCGAGCTCGCGATGGCCGTGATGGACGTCTGCGGGGCTCCCGCGCTCACCGAGCGGGTCGTCCGCCGGCTACGGCACGGGCGCCGCGGTGGCCGTGATCGGGGGAGCCGGCAAGAGCGGCTCGATGTCGCTGGCCGCGGCCCGCCGGGCCGGCGCCCGCACGGTCGGCGTGGTGCCGGTCGAGGCCGAGGCCGCCCTGCTGCGCGAGGTCGGCCTGGCCGACGCCGTCGCGCTGGCCGACGCCCGCGACCCGGTGGCGCTGGCCGGCGCGGTCGAGCAGGCCCTCGGCGGACCGGCCGACGTGACCGTCGTCTGCGTCGACGTCCCCGGCTGCGAGCACGGCGCGATCCTCGCGACCGCCGAGGGCGGGACCGTGATCTTCTTCTCGATGGCCACGTCCTTCTCGGCGGCCGCGCTGGGCGCCGAGGGCCTGGCCGCCGACGTCACCATGCTGATCGGCAACGGCTACCTGCCCGGCCACGCGGAGCTGGCGATGGACCTGCTGCGCACCGAGCCCGCGGTGCGCACGCTGTTCGAGCGCCGGCTGGCCGCCGAGGCCGGCTGACAGACTGCCCCGATGACCACCGCCCTCGGGGAACCCACCACGACGCTCTACCGGGACGGCCGGGTCCGCGCCCCGGACCACCCCGGTGCCACCGCGCTGCTCGTCCGCGGCGGCGCGCTCGCCTGGGTCGGCGCCGACCCGGCGGGCGTCGCGCCGAGGCGGACCAGGTGGTGGACCTGGGCGGCGCCCTGGTCACCCCCGCCTTCGTCGACGCGCACGTGCACGCCACCTCCACCGGGCTGGCGCTCACCGGTCTCGACCTCACCGGCGCGGTCAGCCTGGCGGACTGCCTGCGCCAGGTGGAGGCCGCCGGCCGGGCGGCCCGCGGCGGCGTGGTGCTCGGCCACGGCTGGGACGAGACGACCTGGCCCGAGCACCGGCCGCCGACCCGGCAGGAGCTCGACCGGGCGTCGTACGGCGGGGTGGTCTACCTGTCCCGGGTCGACGTGCACTCGGCGGTGGTCTCGTCCGCCCTGCTGGCGACGGTGCCGGAGGTCCGCGGCCAGGCGGGCTGGTCGGAGTCGGGGCACCTGACCCGCGCGGCGCACCACGTCGTACGCCGGGTCGCGCGCGAGTCGATCACCCCGGCCCAGCGCCGCGGCCTGCAGCGCGCGACCCGCACCCGGGCGGCCGAGCTGGGAATCGCGCTGCTGCACGAGCTGTCCGGCCCGGACATCGCCGGCGCCGAGGACCTGAGGGCCTTCCTGGACCTGGCCGGCGACCGAGCCCGGCCCCGAGGTCGTGGGCTACTGGGGGGAGGCGGCGGCGCTCGGCGGGGTCGAACGCGCCAAGGAGCTGGGGGCTCGAGGCGCCGCCGGCGACCTGTTCGCCGACGGGTCGATCGGCTCGCACACCGCGGCCCTGCGCGACCCGTACGCCGACGCCGACCATCGCGGGGCCGGCTACCTCGACGCCGCCGAGGTGCGCGACCACGTGGTCGCCTGCACCGAGGCCGGGCTGCAGGCCGGCTTCCACGCGATCGGTGACGGGGCCCTGGACGTCGTGGTGGCGGGGCTGACCGAGGCCGCCGCGGCGCTCGGCGCCGACCGGGTGCGCGCCGCCCGGCACCGGGTCGAGCACGTCGAGATGGTCGCGCCCGAGCACCTGCCGGTGCTGGCCCGGCTGGGCGTGGTCGCCTCGGTGCAGCCCGCCTTCGACCGGCTGTGGGGCGGCGAGGCCGGCATGTACGCGGAGCGGCTCGGGCTGCCGCGGGCCGCGCACGCTGAACCCGTTCGCGGCGATGGCTGCAGCCGGCGTCGTGCTGGCGCTCGGGTCGGACTCCCCGGTCACCCCGCTCGACCCGTGGGGCAGCGTGCGGGCGGCGGTCCGGCACCGGACGCCCGGGTCCGGCCTGGACCCGGTCGCGGCGTTCGAGGCGCACACCCGGGGCGGGTGGCGGGCAGCCTGCCGGGACGCCGACGGAGTGGTGACTGCCGGCGCACCGGCCACCTTCGCCGTCTGGGATGTCGACGAGCTCGACCCCGCCACCGGCCTGCCTGCCGCTGGGTCCGGACGACGCCCTGCCCCGCTGCCTGCGCACCGTGGTCCGCGGCACGACGGTGTTCGCACTCGGCGGGGCTTCCTAGATTCGGCGACCGTGGTGTCAACGACGGCGCCCCGGCGACGTCTTGTGAGGTGAGCGCTCGCATCCCCCGATGACACCCTCCCGAGGAAAGAGCCGCGCCATGTTCCGCACCCGTCAGTTCCTGTCCACTGCCGCCACCAGCCTGTTCCTCCTGGCTCGTGGCCGCACCGGCCTTCGCCGGCCCGCGTCCCGCTCGAGGAGACCGGCTCCACCGGCGGCGGCGCCGGCCCCGGTCCGGCCAGCGGGGGCACCAGTCTCTGGACCTACATCGGGTACGCCGCGGCGGTGCTCCTGGTGATCGGTCTGGTCGCCGTCGCCTCGATCGCTGTGTCCCGGCACACCCACCACCACGCCCCGCATCCGGCCTGAGCCGGCCGCCTCGACTGCTCACCACCGGGCGGGCCCTCGCACGAGGGCCCGCCCTCGTGCGTCTCGGACAGCCGGCCCCACCTCGACATGCCATGGTGGTGTGTCAACGGCACGCCTCCTCACACGTCTGAACAGTCGTGACCCGTCCGCTCGGGAAGATCGCGGGGACCCCGGCTCTGGTACCGCCCCAGCCGGGACCTCGCGACGTCCCGGCAACCGACCTGCCGGTCGAGCGCACCGCTGGCGTCGTCGCGGTCTTCGAGTCGCACTACGCCCACCTGGTCCGGCTGGCTCGGCACCTGCTGGACGACCCGGCCGAGGCCGAGGACGTGGTGATGGACGCGTTCGTCGGGCTGAACCGCCGCTGGCAGCATGTCCGGCGCACCGAGGACGCCTTCTTCTACCTGCGAGCCAGCGTCGTCAACGGCAGCCGCAGCCGGCTCCGACGGCTCCGGGTCGCTCGGGACCGCCGGCACACCCAGCTGAACCCGGACTCCGCTCCCGCAGATGCAGCTCGCGATGGTGCACCTGGAGCACGAGGCGGTCGTCCGGGCGCTGCGCACCCTGCCGCGACGCCAGCGCGAGGTGCTGGTTCTCCGCTACTACGACGGCGCCACCGAGGCCGAGATCGCCGAGACGCTGGGCATCGGGGTCGGGCTCGGTCAAGACGCACGCGTCCCGCGGCCTGCACGCGGTCGCCGAACACCTGGAGGGACCGGCATGAGCACCGACGAGCTCGAACGCCTGGAGCGCCGGCTGGAGGCGGCCCTGCACGAGGCCGGCGACCAGCCGGTCGACGTGCCGGCCGGCCGGGCAGTGCTGGGCCAGCGGGTGGGCCGCCAGCAGCAGCTGGTCCGGCGGTGGACCGTGGTCGGGGTCGCAGCGTCCGTCCTGGCCGTCGTCGTGACGACCTCGCTCGTCATGGCCGGTCTCCGGGACGACCACGAGGGCCTGCCCGTCGCACCGCCCCACGTCACCCTGTCGCCCTCGGGCCTGCCGGTGGGGGTTCTGGAAGGAAGGGTCGACCGCACCGAGGAGGATGCCGTGTCGAGGCTCCGGATCGTGGTCCGGGCCGACGGAACGGGCACGTGGAACTCCGGTACGACCGGCGACAGCGCGGGACCCTCCGTCGCCGACTACGCGGTCACGTTCGTAGGTGACGGCCCGGGCCGGGTTGTCATCAGGTCCACTGAACTCGCGTGCTTCACGAGGAACCAGCTGACGCTGACGTTCAGCGTGCGCGGCACCGCCGTCCACGTCGAGCAGGTGCTCAGCAACGACTGCCTCCTCAGTCCCGGCCTCTCGAACGACCTGGCCGGCACCACGCTGCGCATCAGGCCGCTCCCGCTCGAGCTGTCGCCGTCCGGCCTGCCGGTGGGGACGCTGGAAGGACTCGTGCCTCGGACGTCCGGCGAACATCGACGTCACCACCTTCCGCCTGCGGGTGCATCCGGACGGCACCGGGATCATCCAGCCCGAGCGGCGGCACGACCGGACCGGGGACGGCAGCATTGGCTACGAGGTCGATATCCGTCCGGCTGGGTCCCGGTCGGGTCGCGGTCCGCTACGAGGGGCGGCCGATCTGTGCCAGCGCGACCGGGCCCTCGACGTTCACGCTTCACCGTCCGCGGGCGCACCCTGAGCATCGATGCCGCCCAGTCGCCCGGCTGCCTCGTCGAGCGAGGGGCTGACCGCCGACCTGCCCGGGACCACCCTGCAGATCAGCCCCTTGCCCGCCGACCCCGGCTCCCAGCCGCCGTCGGCTGAGGGCCGTCAGGCCTCGACGGACGCGCTCGTTGTAGCCGGGGGCGCGCTCCTGGCCGGACAGCGCCGCGATCCGCTCCATCACCGTGTCGGTGATCTCGCGGCGGGCCCGGCCGGGCGGCAGGTGGGCGTAGTCGGCCGGGTCGACCGGCTCGCCGAACCGGATCGTCACGCCGCGGCGGACCCGGGGGACCGTCGCGCCGATCGGCTGCACCTTGTCGGTGCCGACCAGCCCGACCGGGACGACCGGTGCCGCCGCGGCCAGCGCCAGCCAGCCGACCCCGGTCCGGCCGCGGTAGAGCCGGCCGTCCCGGGACCGGGTGCCCTCGGGGTAGATCCCGAACGCGTCGCCGCGCTCCAGGACCTGCCGGGCCAGGTCCAGCGAGGCCTGCGCGTCGTGCTGCTGCTCGCGCTGCACCGGCACGGCCTCGAACAGCGCGAAGAACAGCCGGCGCGGCCAGCTGGCGGGGGAGCGGCCCTCCCAGTACTCGGCCTTGGCCAGGAAGACGACCTTCCGGGGCACCGCGAGCGGGATGACGATGCTGTCGATGAACGACAGGTGGTTGCTGGCCACGATCAGCGGCCCGGACGCCGGGATGTGCTCGCGTCCCTGGACCGTCGGGTCGCCACAGCACCCGGAACAGCGGCGAGGACGACCAGGTGGGACACCCGGTAGAGCATCTGCAGCGCCCCCAGCTCCGGTCGTGGACGAGTCCTCGACGCTACCGCCGAGGCGGCCACCGGCCGCGCGCAGGTCCGAGGGACGGGCGCGCGGCCGGCATCGGCGGCGCTACGGGCTGAGCCGCTCGTCGTCCGGGCTCGAGCCGCGCGGCACCGACGACCAGCCGGTCTGCGCCGGCGTCATCGGTCGGCAGCGGAGCGTAGGTGGCCCCGTCCAGGGCGGCAGGTTGAACGCCCGTCCCAGGCGTTGCGGCTGACGTACAGCGCCAGCCACCCGGCCGCGAGCTGGGAGGCCGCGTACTCCTCGCGGCCGTTGTACCTGTCCTGGCGTGAAGCCGTCGGCGGAGTCGAAGCTGTAGGTCCGGCCGTCGCCGCGTGCCGTTGCCGGCCACCAGCGCCTGCTGCCCGGCGACGTGCTGGACCAGTGCGTCGCGGGCCGGCCAGGCCGCCGACGTGTCCAGCCCGTAGGCGTACGCGTGCGCGTCGAAGCTGACGAACTGCGCGCGGCGCGGGGCTCCCCCAGATGGTCGACCCTGCGGGAAGTAGACGTCGTTGCAGCCGGGCCGGTAGAGCGTGCCGCCCGGAGCGGGCGTAGCGGCGCGCCGTTGGCCGGTGACGGGCCGCCCTCCGGGAACGGCACGCGTGGTGAACGCGCCGTAGACCTGGCTCCGCGTTGACGCATCGCGGCGACCGGGACCTTGCGCCCGGCCAGGCCGGCGAAGTCCGCCGCCCACCAGTTCTGCTGGATGTTGGTCATGTAGTCGGGTGCAGGATCACCGGTGGTTCTCCACGGTGCCGTCGTCGAACGATGTTGGCGCCGTCCAGGCGGTCGGCCAGCGTCGCGCCGTTGATCACCGTCGCCGAGTTGCGGTCGGCAGATGCCGCGCGTAGGCCGAGACCTCCAGGTCGACGGCCTTCCGCCGCCAGTTCTTGGCCTGCGGGTGCGCCGGCATCATCGACACCGCGAGCTCCAGGAGCGCGGCGTTCCAGGAGTTCTCCTCGGCCTTGGTGTTGCCCCTGGACTACGATCGCCGCCGCTGGCGTCCGCCCAGTACTCGACCGGCAGGTCAGCCGGCAGTCGGCCTCGTAGCCGATCATCTGCGCGACGTACTCGCGGGTCTGCGGAGTCATCCGGTCCCAGATCAGCCAGGCCGCCTCGCCGGCGAGCGTCGCCCAGTGCGCGGTCTGCCAGCCGCCGCCCCAGCCGCCCGGGGACACCGCGACGTGCTGGCAGGCGATCGAGCGCACCAGCCAGTCGGAGTACATGATCGCCTCGTCGCGGGTCCGGCCGACCACGGTGTCGCTGTGCGCGCGGGTGCGGGCGGCGACAGCCGTGGTGAGCGCGGCCATCGCCGGCCGCCGGACGGCGTACTCCTGCTGCGCCTCGGAGAACCGGGACAGGACGTCGGTGTAGCGCTGGCCGCGCCGGGAGTACCAGCGCTCGAAGTACTGCGCGCCGAGCAGGTACCGCTCGGACTCCAGCAGCGACGTGCGGAGCTGGAACACCGGGTCGGCGCTCAGCGCCGGGTTGGCCGGGTCGTAGGGGAGCGCCTTGTCGAGCAGCAGGCTGGGCTTGACCAGCGACGCGAGCTGGTTGCGGTTCGCCACGCCCGCCGAGGCCGTGGGGCAGGCGGCGGCGGTGGGGCCGGCCGGGGTGCTCCACGGTGCCGGCACGGTGCCCGCCACGGCCGGCGCGGTCGACCCGTCGGGTGGTGACCGTCGAGCGGGCCTCGGCACGCCGGGCCTTGCGGGTCATGCTGGCGACGGGGGTCTTCGACAGCCGGTCGCGGAGGAACCAGGCGCTCCCGCGGACCACACCCACGGTGTCGGCGCCGTCGCCGTCCCAGTCGCCGGTCACGCCGAAGTCGGTACGCGCGGCCGAAGGCGAAGGTGTAGGTCGGCGCGGCCTTGCGCCGCGGTGCCTTCGGCGCCTGGAGCAGGAACCACTTCGCTCCGCGCCGGACGCCCACGCCGTCGCGCCCGTCGCCGTCCCAGTCGCCGGTGACGGGGACGTCGGTGGCCGTCCCGAAGCCGAACCGCCGCCAGGTCGCCCCGGCCGACGGGAAGCCGCGCAGCAGCCAGTACGCCGCGCGGACGACGCCGATGTCGGTGCGGCCGTCGCGGTTGAAGTCGCCGACGACCGGCTTGTCGCCGGCCATGCCGTAGTCGAACTCGCGCGACGGCAGCGGTGTCGGGCCGATCATCGTGTCGTAGACGACCCAGTGGCCGCTGGTGAAGACGATCGGGGTGACCGCGCCGTCGCGGTTCCAGTCGCCCCAGAGCAGGGTCGAGCCGGCCGGTGTGGGGACGTTGAAGCGCTGGTCGGTGCCGCCGTCGCCCTCGCGGACCCGGGCGTCCGCGTGGGACGGGCCGGCGAAGGCCGGCACCGTCCGCATCGGGAAGACCGGCGTCGTCACCGAGCCCGGCTTGAGCGTTGCCGGCATCGCCGGTGCGCCCGGCGTCGTCACGGCCGCGACCGGTGACCCGCCGAGGGTCCCGCCGGCCAGCGCCGCCGTGAGCAGGGCCACGATGCCCGTGCTGCCGATCCGTCGTGCGCGTCGCCCGGCCACCCGGTCCCCGTTCCCACCTGTGAGATGCATCTGTCGCTGGTCCTGCCGTCGTGTCGTGCGTTGCCGAAGGTGCAGCTGGTGCAAACCGGGCGCAACTGTGCCACGTCAGGTGGCGGCAGCGGGGCCGATTGCCCCAAGGATGACCTACCGGGGCGCCGACCGGCCGTCCGACACGGCGGTCGGCGACGGATGACCCGATGAGTGCGGCACAATGACCGCAGGATCTCCGGCCCGCATCGCGTTGGACAGGAGATCCTCCTTACGTCCGGCTCCAGAGAGGCAGAAGTTCGTGACGACGGTGCGTCCGGCGCGCAAGCTCGATCTCGACCCGGCCACCGTCCGCCGGGCCCGCGCGCTGGCCCGGACCGCCGGGACGGCCGATCGTCCGGCTGGCCCGCACGCACTCGACGGTCTCGGTGGAGCGGGCGGTGCTGCGGCTGGCCGGCGTCACCGGGGCCGACCCGGACGGCATCCCCTGGGTGAACCGCCTCGTCGACGCCGTCCGGGAGCAGGCCGGGCTCGAGCACGGCGTGGCCCTGCCGGTCTGGGACGCCCTGCGGCGCAGCGGCGAGTCCGACCTGACCCGGCTGGCGCAGCGCGCGTCCACGGGTGGCCTCGACCTGCGGGTGCCGGAGGGCCGCGACGCCGACCGGGCCCGGCGCGCGTCGACCACGGCCGTCCGCCGCGGGGTCACCGCCATCGACCGACGGCGGGCCGAGCGGGAGCGGATGATCACGCGGATCGGTGACGCGCCCCGGCAGCCGTGGATCTACCTGATCGTCGCCACCGGGGACATCCACGAGGACATCCCGCAGGCCCAGGCCGCCGCCCGGGAGGGCGCCGACGTGATCGCCGTGATCCGCTCGACCGGTCAGTCGCTGCTGGACTACGTGCCGGAGGGCGCCACCCGCGAGGGGTACGCCGGCACCTACGCCACCCAGGAGAACTTCCGGCTGATGCGGGCCGCGCTGGACGACGTGTCCCGCGAGCTCGGTCGCTACGTGCGGCTCACCAACTACGCCTCCGGCCTGTGCATGCCGGAGATCGCCACCCTGGCCGGGCTCGAGCGGCTGGACATGATGCTCAACGACTCGATGTACGGGATCCTGTTCCGCGACATCAACCCGGTGCGGACCTTCGTCGACCAACGGTTCTCCCGGCAGGTGCACGCCCGGGCCGGAATCATCATCAACACCGGCGAGGACAACTACCTCACCACCGCCGACGCCGTGGACGAGGCGCACACGGTCACCGTCAGCCAGCTGCTCAACGAGTACTTCGCGAAAGAGGCCGGCCTCGAGGACTGGCAGCTCGGCCTCGGCCACGCCTTCGAGATCAACCCCGACCTGCCGGACTCGTTCCGGCTCGAGCTGGCGCACGCCATGCTGGCCCGCGAGCTGTTCCCCAAGGCGCCGCTGAAGTGGATGCCGCCGACGAAGCACATGACCGGCGACGTGTTCCGCGGCTACCTGCTCGACGGGTTCTTCAACCTGGTCGGCGCACTGACCGGCCAGGGCATCCTGCTCGTCGGCATGATGACCGAGGCCGTGGTGACACCGTTCCTGTCCGACCGCGACCTGGCCCTGCAGAACGTGCGGTACGTGCTGGACGCGGCGGGCAAGCTGCACGAGGACTTTCAGCCGCGGCGCGGCGGCTTCATCCAGACCCGGGCGCACCAGGTGCTCGCCGAGGCCGTCGAGCTCCTGGAGCGGATCACCGAGGAGCCGGGAAAGGCGCCGCTGCTCGAGGCGATCGGTGACGGCACCTTCGGCCTGATGAAGCGCCCTGCCGACCGTGGCAAGGGGTACGACGGTGTGGTGCGGCAGGCCGACGGCTACTGGAACCCGGCGACCGAGATCCTGGAGGGACGGTCATGACCGACACGGGCAGCACGATCGTGCGGCCCTACGGCGACACCACCGGCGACGGCATGGTCCAGGTGTCGTTCACCCTGCCGGTGCCGCACGACAAGCGCGCCGAGGGTGCGGCGCTGCAGCTCGCGGCCAAGATGGGCATGGAGCCCGCGATGCTGGTGCACGCGAAGGCGATGGGACCGGACTTCACGTTCTTCGTCGTCTACGGGGCAGTGACCCACCTGGTCGACCTGTCGAAGGTGAAGGTGGTCGAGCGCGAGTACCCGCTGCTCACCGCCAAGGAGGCGAGTGGTGCCATCAAGGAGCGCCTGCGCCGCAAGCTCGTCGTGATCGGCGCGTGCATCGGCACCGACGCGCACACCGTCGGCATCGACGCGATCCTCAACATCAAGGGCTTCGCCGGCGAGAAGGGTCTCGAGTACTACCGCGAGATCAAGGTGGTCAACCTCGGCGCGCAGGTGCTCGTTCCCGAGCTGGTCGCGCGAGCTCGCGAGGAGAAGGCCGACGCAGTCCTGGTGTCGCAGGTGGTCACCCAGCGCGACGCCCACCTGACCAACACCCGTGAGATGTCCGCGGCGTTCCGGGAGTCCTACCCTGCCGGCACGGCACCGCTGCTCGTCGTCGGCGGCCCGCGCTTCGACGAGCACGCCACCGAAGAGCTCGGTGTCGACCGCATCTTCGGCCGCGGAACCACACCCGCCGAGGTCGCGAGCTACCTCGTGCACGCACTGACCTCCGCCACGCCGGCACGCTGAGAGGACCGACATGACCGACGCCCCGGACCCGCGCAGCGGGCTCACCGTCACCCACCGCCGGTACGTCCCCTACTCCCACGCGCACTATGCCGGCCACCTCGTCGACGGCGCCTACGTGCTCGGCCTGTTCGGCGACGTCGCGACCGAGGTGTGCATCCGCACCGATGGCGACGAAGGGTTGTTCGCGTCCTACTCGGAGGTGCAGTTCCGTGCGCCGGTGCAGGCCGGCGACGTCGTCGAGGTCGACGCCACCGTCACCCGGGTCGGCACCCGCAGCCGCGAGCTGACCTTCCAGGCTCGCGTCGTCTGTCGTGGGGCCGCAGCGGACGGGCCGTCGACGCTCGCATCGGCGGCCGTCGTCCTCGACCCGCCGCTCGTCGCGGTCACTGCTGTCGGCACCGTCGTGGTCCCTTCGCGCACCTGAGTCATCCGACCCACCCGAGGTCAATGGGCCATTCGGGGGATGTCGGGGCGCGTGTCCGGGCCGACACGCCGAAACCCTTGCCAGCAAAGGGAAAAAGTCTGGTCCGACCTCGTCGCTCCTACCTGCGGCTTTGTGCATCGGCGCAGGTCACGAGGCGGTTGACAGGGACCTGTCGGAGCACCAAGGTGAGCGACGTCCACCACAGGACACCCACAAGGAATCCCCCTCCGCGACACACACGTGCCGGCTTCGGGCCAGGGACGGCGCAATGCGCAAGCGCCGTCCGGCTGCCAGGTCCGATCGCCGTCGTCGCCTCGGGTGGGGGGGAGTCCCGGGGGGTGAGACACGGGAAGGGCCCGACCGCCCAGTAGACAACGGCCTTCGATCCGGCAGCCGGCCGGACGAGGTCGGTCCGAAGGGCGGTCCGGGCCCTGACCCGTCTCCGGGGCAGGGCATCCGTCGGGTGCCGGTCCCGTCCCGGCCACCGGCACCGCCGCCGCGTGCCGGCCGTTGTACCGTCGCAGCCCGGCCCCGTGTCAGCGTGGTGCCCGGACCGACGCCCGGGAAGGACCCGCACCCACGGTGACGAGCACGGCGACCGGACAAGCCGGTCCGGACGCGGTCGACCGGACTGCCGCACCCTCGCGCTGGCGGCCGGCAGGGCTGGGTCCGCGGTTGGCCGGCGCGGCGGTCAGCGGAGCCCTCGTCGCCCTGGCGCTGCCGCCGTACGACGCGTGGCCGCTGGCGCCCCTGGGAGTGGCCGGGCTCGTCCTGCTCTCACGCGGGCAGAGCGCCCGCCGGGCAGCCCTGCTCGGGCTGGTCCACGGCCTGGCGACCTTCGTCCCGTTGCTCTCCTGGCTCACCGTCATCGGCCCGGATGCGTGGCTGGCGGTCGCCCTGCTGGAGGCGTCGTTCCTCGCCGTCGCCGGTGCGTGCACCCCGGCCGTGCTGCGGCTGCCGGCGTGGCCGTTCTGGGTGGCCTGCCTGTGGGTGGCGCAGGAGCTGGCCCGCGGCACGATGCCCTTCGGCGGCTTCCCGTGGGGGCGGCTGGCGTTCGCCGAGACCGCGTCGCCCTTCACGCCCTACGCCGCCGTCGGTGGCGCCCCGCTGGTGACCTTCGTGACCGCCCTCTCCGGCGCGCTGCTGGCGGCGGCGCTCCTGCGCCGGTCCGCCTGGCGACCGGCCGCCGTCCTCGCCGTGCTCGCCCTGGCCGTGCCGGCGGCCGGTCCGCTGCTGCCCGTCGGGGCGGGGGAGGGGCGGCCGGTGACGGTCGCCCTGGTGCAGGGCGACGTGCCCGGGGTGGGGCTGGACTTCCAGGGCGAGCGCGAGCAGGTGCTGCGCAACCACGTCGACGCCACCCGTCGGCTCGCGGCCGACGTCCGGGCCGGTGACGTCGCCCGGCCGGACCTGGTCATCTGGCCCGAGAACGCCTCGGACATCGACCCGTTCCGGGACCCGGACGCCGGGGCGCTGATCGACGAGGCGGTGCGCGACATCGGGGTGCCGGTCCTGGTGGGCGCGGTCCTGCAGGGCCCGGGGCCGGACCACGTCAGCAACACCGGCATCGTCTGGGACCCGACCAGCGGCGCGGGGGAGCGTTACGTCAAGCGCCACCCGGTGCCGTTCGGTGAGTACATCCCGTTCCGGGCCCAGCTGACCGGGCTGATCTCGCGGCTGGAGCAGATCCCCCGGGACTTCTACGCCGCGGACCGGCCAGGCAACCTCACCGTCGGCCCGGCCCGGGTGGGCGACGTCATCTGCTTCGAGATCGCCTACGACGGGCTGGTCCGCGACGTGGTCCGCGGCGGCGCCCAGGTCCTGGTCGTGCAGACGAACAACGCGACCTACAACGGCACCGGCCAGCCCTACCAGCAGATGGCGATGTCCCGGCTGCGGGCGGTCGAGACCGGGCGGGACGTGCTGGTCACCGCCACCAGCGGGATCAGCGCGGTCGTCCGGGCGGACGGGTCGGTCGCCGCCCAGGCGCCGGAGAAGGTGGCCCGGACCCTGGTCGCCGAGGTGCCGCTGCGCGACGGGCAGACCCTGGCGACCCGGCTCGGGGGCTGGCCGGAGTGGCTGCTCACCGGCCTCGCGCTGCTGGCCGTGGCGGTCGGCACCGTGGGCCGGCGCCGCGAGCTGCGCGCCGCCGGCGCGCGGCCGAAGGATGACCGTGGCCGAGGGGAGGGGCGACCTGCCGGCCGACGTCCAGCGCGGCGCCGGGGTGCTGGTGGTGGTGCCCACCTACCAGGAGGCGCTCAACGTCGAGGACGTCGTGGCCCGGGTTCGCGCGGCGGCCCCGCTGGCGCACCTGCTGGTGGTCGACGACGCGAGCCCGGACGGCACCGGGACGCTGGCCGACGCGCTCGCCGCCGACGACCCGCAGGTGCACGTGCTGCACCGGCGGGCGAAGGAAGGGCTCGGGCAGGCGTACCTGGCGGGGTTCGGCTGGGGTCTCGAGCGGGACTACGACGTGCTCGTCGAGATGGACGCCGACGGCTCGCACCAGCCGGAGCAGCTGCCCGGCGCTGCTCGCCGCCCTGCCGGAGGCCGACCTGGTGCTCGGCTCGCGGTGGGTGCCCGGCGGGTCGGTGGTCAACTGGCCGCTGAGGCGCCGGATTCTCTCGCAGGTCGGGAACGCCTACGTCCGACGGGCGCTGGGGATCGGGGTCGGGGACGCGACCGGCGGCTTCCGCGCCTTCCGGCGTACGACGCTGGAGAAGCTCGACCTGGCCGGGGTCGCCAGCCACGGCTACTGCTTCCAGGTCGACCTCGCGTGGCGCACCGTGCAGCAGGGGTTCCGCGTCGTCGAGGTGCCGATCGAGTTCGTCGAGCGGGTCCGCGGGTCGTCGAAGATGAGTGGCGACATCGTCCGCGAGGCGCTGTGGCGGGTCACCGTGTGGGGCGCCCGGGAACGGGTGCTGCGGCTGCGCGGCCGAGACACCGACGGGGGGAGGTGAGGACGATGGGCTTGCTGCTGGTCCTGGCGTTCCTGGTGGTGCCGGTCGTCGAGATCTACGTGATCGTGCAGGTCGGACAGGAGATCGGCGCGCTGCCGACCGTCGCGCTGCTGCTGTTCGAGAGCGCCCTGGGTGCCTGGATCGTCCGGCGCGAGGGCGCCCGGGCCTGGGCCGCGCTGCGCGGCGCGCTGCGCGCCGGCCAGCTGCCGAGCCGGGAGCTGGCCGATGCGGCACTGGTGCTGGTCGGCGGAACCCTGCTGCTCACGCCGGGGTTCGTCACCGACGTGGTCGGGTTCTTCTTCCTGCTGCCGCTGAGCCGCCCGCTTGCCCGACGGATGCTCGTCGGGTTCCTGGCACGGCGGGCGACAGTCACGGTCGGCCGGTTCGGCCCGGGCGGACGGCCCGGCGGCGGGACCGGCGCCCGGCCACCCTCGGGGCACGGGCGGGTGGTTCCCGGTGAGGTGGTGCGGGACGACGCCCCGGACGCTCCCGGGACACCCCCGGACGACGAAGGTCCGGGCCGCGTCACCGGGGGGCAGTGACACGACCCGGACGCTTGTCGCCGGACGTGGCTGGCGCTCAGGCGCTCTTGCGCTGGCTCCGGCCGCTCGTGGTCGTCTTGGGGGTTCCGGCGCGCAGCAGCTGGAGACGCTCCGCGAGCAGGACCTCGAGCTCCTTGACGCTGCGGCGCTCCAGCAGCATGTCCCAGTGGGTACGCGCCGGCTTGCCCTTCTTGGGCTCGGGGCGGGTCCCGTCCAGACGCAGGGCCTCCGCGCCGCAGACGGTGCACTCCCAGACCTCGGGCACGTCGGCCTCGAGGGAGAAGGGAACGCTGAAGCGGTGCTCGCTGGGACAGGCATAGGTGACGCTCTGCCGCGGCGCCATCTCGACGCCGAGGTCCGTCTCGTAGCTCTGGGCACCCAGACGCGAGCCGCGCAGTGCTCGCTCGGCCATGTCGATCTCCTCTGGAACGGGTCGGCGGGGCTGTTGCCCGCCGGGAAAGACGGCCCGTGGGGCACCGTCGTACGCTCGGTCCAACGCGCCGGGCCTCTGCAGGATTCCCCCGGAACGCCCCGGCAACCCGTTCTTCCGCAGCCGACTGCCGCCCGGATGCGCGCCGGGCGGGCCGGTCAGGCTCAGCCGGTCCAGAAACCGCGCGCACGCATCACATCACGCAGCGTGACGAGGTCATCGGTCATCAGGCCGTCGACCCCGAGATCGAGCAGCCGGGTCATCTCGCTGGCGTCGTCGACGGTCCAGACGTGCACCCGCTGCCCCCGAGCGTGGGCCAGCCCGACCAGGCCGGGCGTCACGACCCGCAGCGGGCCCACCCGGTCCGGCACCTGGGCGCACGGGACGTCGCGCGGAGCCAGCCGGTGGGCCGCCGGGTGCAGCGCCGCGGCACGCAGCCGGACCACGCCGCGGGTGCTCAAGGAGGTGCACAGCCGCGGCCCGACCGCACGGCGGACGGCCCGCAGTCGACGGTGGGAGAACGAGGCGACGCAGACCCGGTCGACGGCTCCGGTGCGTGCCAGGGTGCGCGCCAGCGGTCCGATGGCGGCAGCCTCCTTCACGTCCACGTTGATCCTTATGTCAGGCCAGGCGCCGAGCAGGTCCTCGAGCAGGGGGATCGGCTCCACCCCGCCGATCCGGGCCGCTGACACCTCGGACCAGGGCAGCCGGGCCACCGTGCCGCGCCGGTCGGTGACCCGGTCCAGGGTGTGGTCGTGGAAGGCGAGCAGCACGCCGTCCGCGGTGGCGTGCACGTCGGTCTCGAGGTACCGGTAGCCCAGCTCGACGGCGTGACCGAACGCGGCCATCGAGTTCTCCAGGCCGCCGGCCGCGCCGCCGCGGTGCGCGAACGCGATCGGCCCGTCGTGCTCGAGGAACGGGAACGTTCGCGGGCACGGCCGCACCCTAGCCAGCGTCGCTGCATCAGGCACCTGCGGCGCGCGAGGAACACGAGCTCCTGCCAGGGCCATCAGTAGCGCCGATAAGAGACATTATGTCAATACCTCGGAATCGGCGGCCCTGGGAGTGGATCTGCTGGCGCCTTCTGCGGCTGCCCTCGGCTCGGTCGCCATCAACGACTCCTCGGTGGACGGCAGGTCGCCGCCTCGCCCAGTTCGCCCGCCCCTAGGGTGTCGGAGTGCCTGTCCAGCCGACCCTGCCGGGGACGCCCGTCGATGACCGGATCGTCACCTTCCGGCTCGACGACCCCGAGCGCGCCCTGCGTTCGGTCCGGCTCTACCAGGAGGTCCGGGTCCCCGGGGAGCGCCTCGACTTCCGGCACGACGGCACCGGTTGGGTCCTGGAGATCGACCGCCCAGAGGTCGACCGGATGGAGTACCTGTTCCAGGTCGCCGCTGCCGACGGCTCCATCGAGTGGCTGCCCGACCCGGCGAACCCGGCACGCGTGGCCGGCGCGTTCGGCGAGAAGTCGGTGCTCGAGCTGCCCGGGTACCAGGCGCCCGGCTGGCTGGACCGCCCGGGCCCGCCCGGACGGCGCCGCGACCTGACGATCGCGCCGCGCTCGGTGCAGGGCGACATCCCCGTCACCCTGTGGTCACCGGACGGCCTGCACGACCGGACGCCGGCGCCTCTGCTGGTGGTGCACGACGGGCCGGAGTACGACGAGCTGGCCGGACTCACGAGGTACCTCTCGTCGCTCGAGGCCACCGGCGACCTGCCGCCGGTGCGTGCCGCGCTGCTCGGCCCGGGTCACCGCGACGAGCGCTACTCCGCCGACGGCGCCTACACCCGGGCCCTCTGCCTCGCGGTCCTCCCCCGGCTGCGGGCCGAGGTCGCCTCCACGCACCGTCGTCGGGGTCGGCGCGAGCCTGGGCGCGCTCGCGATGCTGCACGCGCAACGGCAGAACCTCGGCTGCCTGGACGCGTTGTTCCTGCAGTCAGGCTCGTTCTTCCACCCTCGCCACGACGCGCACGAACGGCGCTTCGAGCGCTACCAGCGGATCGTGCGCAGCGTCGACGCGGTCCTGCGCGCCGACCGGCACCACGCGCCGGTCCCCACGGTGATGACCTGCGGCACCCTCGAGGAGAACCTCGCCAACAACCGGATCATGGCGCGAGCCCTGTCAGCCCAGGGGTACGACGTGACGCTTCGCGAGGTACGGGACGTGCACAGCTACACCGCATGGCGGGACGCGTTCGACCCGTGGCTGACCCGGCTGCTGCGCGAGGTCGCCCGGCGTGAGAACCCGGCGCCGCAGGGTGGGCAATGACCAGGTCCGTCGAGCTCACCTCGCCCACCAGCGGGTGGCGCGGCCAGGTCGCGGCATACGGCCACTGGGGCACGCCCGGTGCTGGTGTTCCCCTCCGAGGCCGGCCGCGCCTGGGACTTCGAGAACAACGGCATGGTCGAGCCGTTGCGCTGGCTGCTGGACGCCGGCCGGCTCAAGCTCTACTGCGTCGACTCGGCGGACGCGGCGACCTGGTCGGACACCTCCCTGTCGCTGGAGGAACGAGCGTCGCCGGCACGACCAGTACGAACGCTGGGTGCTCGAGCAGGTGGTCCCCTTCATCCACGACGACTCCGGCGGCCTGACGCCGATCGTCACCCTGGGCTGCAGCCTCGGCGCCTACCACGCAGCCAACATCGCGCTGCGCCACGCCGCACGTGTTCCCCCGCGCGATCTGCCTCTCCGGTACCTACGACCCCTCGCAGTGGCAGGCCTGGGGCGACCGCGGTGACGCCAGCTACTTCCACAACCCGATGGACTACGTCGCCCACCTGCAGGGCGACCACCTCGACTGGCTGCGGCGGTCCGTCGCACCTCGTGCTCGTCGTCGGGCAGGGCGCCTGGGAGGTCGACCCGACCCGGGCACTGCCCAGCACCCTCGCGTTCGCCGAGGTGCTCGCCGCCAAGGGCATCCCGCACGAACTCGACGTGTGGGGCCACGACGTGCCGCACGACTGGCCGTCCTGGCAGCGCCAGGCCGCGCACCACCTGCCGCGCTTCGTCTGAAGTCAGGGCGCCCGTCGACAGTGTGCCGAGCCGCTCACTAGGGTGCCTGCACCGGCGGAAGGAACCACCCGTGACCGACACCCGGCACCTGATCGGGCTGCTGCTCGGTACCGAGAACGACTGGCCCAGCGTGTTCGAGCAGCTGGTGCGGCGGCTCGGCCGGGTCGACGGACGGCGCCGGGACCGGTCACAGCTACGACGTCGAGCGGATCACCGTCGAGCCGTTCGACCTGCGCTACGAGCCGTCGTACGACCTGGTGATCGACCGGCTCGCCTACTGGTACTACCACCCGCGCGAGTGGCTGAAGAAGGTCGCGCTGATGGACGACGTCTACCTGCTCAACTCGCCGTTCACCTTCCAGGCGATGGAGAAGCACGCCGCCTACTGCGCCATGATGCGGCTCGGCCTCAAGGTGCCGGCTACCGTGCTGGTGCCCTACAAGAACCCGCTCGACCACGCGAAGTACGCGTTCACCGCCGAGCGGTACAACCGCACCTTCGACCTCGAGCAGGTCGCTGCCGGGGTCGGCTACCCGCTGTTCATGAAGCCGTACGACGGCGGCGCCTGGCGCGGCGTCACCAGGATCCGGAACGCCGCCGAGCTGCACCGGGCCTACGACGAGTCCGGCGAGATGCTGATGCACCTGCAGGCCTCGGTCGAGGGGTACGACGTGTTCGCCCGGTCGCTGTCGATCGGCGCCGAGACGATGGTGATGAAGTTCGACCCCGACCAGCCGATGCACGCGCGCTACTCGGTCTCCCACGACTTCCTCTCCCCCGAGACCGGCGCGGAGGTGGTGTCCATCGGGCGGATCGTCAACGCGTTCTTCCGCTGGGAGTTCAACTCCTGCGAGACCCTCGTCGCGGGCACCGAGGTGCACCCCATCGACTACGCGAACGCGTGCCCGGACGTCGCCATCACCTCGCTGCACTACTACTTCCCGTGGGCGATGAAGGCGCTGCGTGAAGTGGTCGGTGTTCTGCACCGCGACCGGGCGGACGCCGGTCTCCCACGTCGACCCTGCGCCGTGGTTCGCGATCGCCGACCGGACCGACCTGTCGTACGACGAGAAGCTGGCTGCCTACGCGTCGCTGGCCGACGACCACTTCGACACCGAGCGCTACCGCGACTTCTGCGCGTCCCGGCTGGCCGAGCTCGACGAGGTGGCGGTCGAGTACTTCGAGTCGTCGGAGTTCGACCAGGTGCTGGTCGAGACCGTCACGACGACCTTCCCGGCCCACGAGCACGACGAGTTCGTCCCGCACTACCGCGGCCTGCTCGCCGCCTGGTGCCGCGACGAGCGGGACCGGATGCAAGCGGCCGGAGCCTGACCTCGGCAGCTGTTCGCACCCGCCGGCTCAGTCCAGCGGCCAGCTGTGCACCGGCTCGTTGGAGTGCATGTGCTCGACGTAGCGCCGCATCATCTCGCGCAGCGCGTCCGGCCGGTCGTGGTCGTCGAACAGGCGGTGGAACGTCGCCGCCTGCCAGGACGCGCCGTTCGCACCGCGGAGGCAGCGCCCCTCGATGATGCCGAGCAGACGGTCCTTGTCCTCGGTCGCGACACCCCACTCCTCCAGCCCCCGGTGCGCCAGCGGCAGCAGGTGGCGCAGCACCAGCTCGGTCGCCGGGCACCTCGCCGATGCCCGGCCAGAAGATCCGTGCGTCGATGCCGTGCCGTGCCCCGTTGTGGAAGTTCTCCTCGGCGGCGGCGAAGGACATCTGCGACCAGACCGGCCGGTCGGCCTCGGCCAGCACCTTCACCAGCCCGTAGTAGAAGGCAGCGTTGGCCAGCACGTCGACCACCGTCGGGCCGGCCGGCAGGCAGCGGTTCTCCACCCGCAGGTGCGGGCGGCCGCGCACCACGTCGTAGACCGGCCGGTTCCAGCGGTAGATGGTCCCGTTGTGCAGCCGCAGCTCGCCGAGCTGGGGGACGTCGCCGCGCTCCAGCACCTCGAGCGGGTCCTCCTCGTCGACGATCGGCAGCAGCGACGGGAAGTACCGGACGTTCTCCTCGAACAGGTCGAAGATCGAGGTGATCCAGCGCTCGCCGAACCACACCCGGGGCCGGACCCCCTGCGCCTTGAGCTCGTCGGACCGCGTGTCGGCGGCCTGCTCGAACAGCGCGATCCGGGTCTCGCGCCAGAGCTCCTTGCCGAAGAAGAACGGCGAGTTGGCGCCCATCGCGAGCTGCACCCCGGCGATCGCCTGCGAGGCGTTCCAGTGCGCGGCGAAGGTCTCCGGGTTGACCTGCAGGTGCAGCTGCACGCTGGTGCAGGCCGCCTCGGGGGCGATGGTGTCGGCGAATGCCGAGATCCGCTCGATGCCGTCGATCTGCAGGTGGATGTCCTCGCCGCGGGCGGCGAAGACCTGCTCGTTGAGCAGCGCGTAGCGCGGGTTCGCCGAGAAGGTGTCCTCGGTGAGGTGCTCGGGACGGACCGTCGGCAGGATGCCGATCATCACCACGTCGGCACCGGCCTCGTTCGCGACGTCGTCGGCGTGGTTCAGGCTGGCCCGGACGTCGGTCTCGAGCTGCTGGAAGACGCGGCCGCTGATCAGGCTCGGCGGGATGTTGATCTCGATGTTGAACTGCGCGAGCTCGGTCTGGAAGTCGGGGTCGGCCATCAGGCCGAGGACCTTCTCGTTGACCATCGCCGGGTCGCCCGACACGTCGGTCAGGTTGAGCTCGATCTCCAGGCCCATGCTGCGGCGCTCGGTGTCGAACCGGGACTCGGCCAGCATCCGGGCGAACACGTCGAGGCAACGCTTGACCTTCTGCCGGTAGCGCTGCCGGTCCTCGCGCGTGAACTGCGTCTTCGCGACGTCCTGCCCCATGGGCCGTCCCTTCCCGGGCTCATCTACGCCAACCTTGGCACGACCTGGTGTCACATGCGACCGACGCTCGCCCGCCAGCGAGCCTCCCCGGCCGACACGCCCTCCCGGCGGCCCACGCTGCCGGGTTCTGTCCAGCCCTCGACCTACCGTCCAGGTATGCGTCTGCTCCACACCTCCGACTGGCACCTGGGCCGGTCCTTCCACCGTGAGGACCTCCTGCCCGCGCAGGCGCAGTTCGTCGACTTCCTGGTCGAGACGGTCCGCTCGCGAGCGGGTCGACGCGGTCCTGGTCTCCGGCGACGTCTACGACCGTGCGCTGCCCCCGGTCGACGCGGTCGCGGTCTTCGACGACGCACTGCGACGGCTCGCGGCCACCGGCACCCGGGTGGTCCTGATCAGCGGCAACCACGACTCCGCCCGGCGGCTGGGCTTCGGCTCCGGGCTGATCGACGCGGCCGGCATCCACCTGCGCACGGCGGTCGCCGGCGCGCACGAACCGGTGCTGCTCGACGACCCCGACGGCCCGGTGGCCGTCTACGCCGTGCCCTACCTCGAGCCCGACGCGGCGCGCGGCGAGCTCGGCTGTGACGGGCGCAGCCATGCCGCGGTCCTCGACGCCGCGATGAGCCGGGTCCGCGGCGACCTGGCCGGCCGGCAGGGCGTTCGCTCGGTCGTCCTGGCCCACGCGTTCGTGTCCGGCGCCCAGCCGAGCGAGAGCGAACGCGACATCAGCGTCGGTGGTGTGCCCTCGGTCCCGCTGTCGGCCTTCGCGGGGGTCGACTACGCCGCGCTCGGCCACCTGCACGGCGCGCAGCGCCTGTCCGACCGGGTCCGCTACAGCGGGTCGCCGCTGCCCTTCTCCTTCTCCGAGGAGCACCACACGAAGCAGGTGCTGCTCGTCGAGCTCGGCCGGCGGGCCGGGTCGGTCCCGTCCATCACCTCGGTGCCGACGCCGGTGCACCGCCCGCTGGCCCGGTTGTCCGGCCGGCTCGACGACCTGCTCACGGCCGGTCGGTGGGCTACCCACGAGAGTCACTTCCTGCAGGTGACGCTGACCGACCCGGTGCGCCCCCGCGAGCCGATGGAACGCCTGCGCCGCCGGTTCCCGCACGTGCTGGTGCTGGGTTTCGCGCCCGAGGGCGCAACCGCGGACGACGGGTCGTCCTACGCCGCGCGGGTGCGCGGACGCACCGACCTCGAGGTCGGCGGTGACTTCGTCGCACACGTCCGGGGGCCGGTGGAGCCGGCCGAGACGACGCTGCTGGCGGCAGCGTTCGACGGGGTGCGGCACTGCGAGGCAGGTCGCTGATGCGCCTGCACCGCCTCGAGATCACCGCCTTCGGGCCGTTCGCCGGCACCGAGACGGTCGACTTCGACCTGCTTGCCGACGGCGGCCTGTTCCTCTTCACCGGCGCCACCGGTGCCGGCAAGACGAGCATCCTCGACGCGGTCTGCTTCGCCCTCTACGGACAGGTCCCCGGCGCCCGCGCCGGCAGTCGCGCGCTGCGCAGCGACCACGCCGCCGAGGGGGTCGCGCCGGAGGTCGTCCTGGAGGTCAGCCTGCGCGGCCGACGGCTGCGCCTGACCCGCTCACCGCAGTGGGAGCGGCCGAAGCGGCGCGGGTCCGGCACGCTCACCGAGCAGTCACGGGTCCACCTGCAGGAGCACCGCACGGCCGGCTGGACCACGCTGTCCACCCGCCTCGACGAGACCGGTCACCTGGTCGGCGGCCTGCTCGGGCTCACCCTCGCCCAGTTCTGCCAGGTGATCCTGCTCCCCCAGGGCCAGTTCGCCGACTTCCTCCGGGCCGACGCCGAGAAGCGCCGTGAGCTGCTCGAGAGCCTCTTCGACACGGGCCGGTTCACCGCCGTCGAGCGATGGCTGGTGGCCCGCCGGCAGGAGACCGCCCGCGCACTGGGCGAGGTGGACGAGCGGCTGCGTCAGGTAGTGGCTCGCGTGGGTGAGGCGGCTGGCCACGAGGTGCCCGATGCCCTGGACCTCGCCCGGTCCGACGGCTGGGTCGCCGCCCTGGTCGAGCAGGCCCGCTCCGCGCGGGCGACCGCCCAACAAGCGGCCGCCGGTGCGAGCGACCGGCACCAGGTGGCGACCGCCGCGCTGGCGGCCGCCACGCGGGTCGCCGAGGCACACACCCGGCGGGCCAGCCTGCAGTCCCGGCTGGTGCAGCTGACCGAGCAGACGGCGCTGCACGAGGCGGCCGCCGTCGAGGTCGCTGCGGCGCGGGCAGCAGCGCCGTTGATGCCGCTGGTGGAAGAGGTGGCCCGACTCCAGGTCGAGCTCGACCAGGCCCGCTCGGTTGCCTCGGTGACCGGTACCCAGCTCGCCGAGGCGCTACCGGCGACCGGCACCGACTCCGTCCCGGTCACGGCGGTCCCGTGGCCGGCGCCCGGTGCCCTGCAGGCGGCCGCACGTGCCCACCGTGGCGAGGTGGGTGGGCTGCGAACCATGGCCAAGGACGAGGCCGAGGCAGACCGGCTGGCAGCGGCGACCGACGCCCTCGAACGACGCGTCGTGGAGCTCGACGACCAGGCGCAGCGGCTCGCCGCTCTGCTCGACGCCGCGCCGGTGCGCCGCGCCGAGCTGGAAGGCGCGCGCGATGCCAGCCAGGCCGCGGTCGCCGCGCTGCCCGGCGCCCGCACCGCGACCGAGGTGGCGCGGTCACGAGTGAGGGCCGCCGAGCAGCGCGACGCGCTGCTGGTCCGCCACGGCATGGCCGCCGACGAGCTGCGGGACCGCACCGACACCACCCAGCTCGCCCGGGAGCGCTGGCTGGGCCTGCGCCAGGCGCGGCTCGACGGCATGGCGGCCGAGCTCGCGGCCGTGCTGCACGAAGGCGACGGCTGCCCGGTCTGCGGCAGCACCGAGCACCCCCGACCGGCCGAGGCCGCACCGGGTGCCGTGAGCAAGGAGGCCGAGGACGCGGCCGCCGCCGAGGTCGCCGAGCTCGAGGCGACCCGCGCCGCAGCGGGCGAGACGGTCGCCGCGCTGACCGCCGCGCTGGCCGCCGCCCGGTCGGCAGCAGGCGGCGACGACGCCGCTGCCGGACCTTCGCGCCGCCCACGCCACGGCGGCGGCCGAGCTCGCGCGGCTGACCGCGCTCGCCGCCGGCGCGTCGCGGCGACCAGGACGCGCTGCAGGCGTTCGCCGAGCAGCACGAGGGCTGGGTCCGTCGACGGGTCTCCCTCGACCAGGACGCCAAGAACCTGCGGGCGCAGGTGGCCGGCGACCGCGGACGCCTGCAAGCCCTGCGCGCCACCCTCGACGGCGCCCGCGGCGACGACCGGTCGATCGCTGCCCGGGCTGCGCGGCTGGCCCGGCTCGCCGAGGACCTCGAGTCGCTGGCCCGCCAGGTCAGCACCGTCGAGCAGCTCGGTGACCAGGTGGCCGCCGCGTTCGACCGCGCCGAGCAGGCCGCCCGCGACCGCAACATCGCCTCGCTGGAGGAGGTGGCCGCCGCCCACCGCGACGACGAGTTCCTGACCCGTCTGGACGAGGCCCGACAGCGGCACCTGGCCGAGGTGTCCTCGGTCACCGCCCAGCTCGCCGAGCCCGCCCTGACGGTGCTCACCGACTCCCCCGTCCCCGACCTCGCGGCGCTGCGGGCGCAGGTGCCCGAGACCCAGGCCGCCAGCACCGAGGCTGCCGGCGCACTGGTCAACGCGAGCGGCCGGGTCGACGCCCTGCTGCGCCTCGGCGCCGTCCTGCGCGGCCTGCTCGGCGAGCGCCGCCCGCTCGCCGACGAGCACCGCACGGTCGACGGGCTGTCCCGGCTGGCCGAGGGCAAGAGCACCGACAACCGGCTGCGGATGAGCCTCTCCGGCTACGTCCTCGCCGCGCGGCTGGAGCAGGTCGCGGTGGCCGCGAGCGAGCGGCTGGCCCGGATGTCCTCCGGCCGCTATCAGCTGCTGCACTCCGCAACGGCCGGCAGCTCGCGGGCCCGCGGCGGCCTGCACCTGCGGGTGCTCGACGCCTGGACCGGTGTCGAGCGCGACCCGGCGTCCCTCTCCGGCGGCGAAACGTTCTCGGCCTCGCTGGCCCTCGCCCTCGGCCTGGCCGACGTGGTCACCGCCGAGGCCGGCGGGACGCTGCTCGAGACGCTGTTCGTCGACGAGGGCTTCGGCAGCCTCGACGACGACACCCTCGACGAGGTGATGGGAGTGCTCGACGGTCTGCGCGAAGGCGGCCGTACGGTGGGCATCGTGAGCCACGTGGCCGACCTGCGGCAGCGCGTCCCGGTCCAGCTGCGGGTCGAGAAGGGACGCGCGGGCTCACACGTGCGGCAGTGAGCCCGACGGCTGCCGACGGCCGGGCGCGCAACCTGGTCGTGTTCGACGTCGACGGCGTGCTGGCCGACGTCGAGCACCGGGTGCACCACCTCGAGGGCCCGCGCAAGGACTGGCGGTCGTTCTTCGCCGCGGCCGCCGACGACCCTCCGTTGGACACCGGTCTCGCGCTGGCCAGGGAGCTCGCCGCCGAGCACGACCTGGCCTACCTCACCGGTCGGCCGGAGAACCTGCGGCGGGTCACGCAGCACTGGCTGACCCGGCACGGCCTCCCGGTCGGACCGCTGTGGATGCGCCCACCGGGCGACTACCGCCCGGCACGGGTGATGAAGCTGGAGGCGCTGCGCAGCCTGGGCGCCGACCAGGAGGTGGAAGTCGTGATCGACGACGACGAGGCGGTCGTGGACGCCCTGCGGGACGCCGGCTTCGCGGTCCTGCTGGCCACCTGGGCCGTCCAGTCCCGCTCGCACAGCCGCGCGCTGCGCCGCGCCCAGGAGGAGCAGGGGCGGACCTGACCAAGCCGGATGCCGCCCGGCACCGAACACCTGGCGCACGTCCAAGGCCGAAGGCCGAGCGACGATGTCCGAGGGGAGGCACGCCGGATGACGACGACCAGCCACGCAGATGTCACCATGGCACCCATGCCTCTCCGTCGCGCTGCCCGGGCCCCGTATCCGCAGGACGGGCCCGCGACGCTGGACGACCTGCTGCACCGCGTCGCCCGGGGCGACAGCCCGGCTTTCGAGATGCTCTACGACCAGGTGGCGAACTCCGTCTTCGGCGTGGTGCGCCGGGTGCTCCGCGACCCTGCGCAGTCCGAGGAGGTCACCCAGGAGGTGCTCGTCGAGGTCTGGCGGTCGGCCACCCGGTTCGACGCCGAGCGCGGCAGCGCGTCGTCCTGGATCCACACCATGGCGCACCGACGGGCCATCGACCGGGTCCGCGCCTCCCAGGCGTCGCACGACCGCGAGCAGCGGGTGGCAGTCCGCGACCACTTCCCCGCCTACGACGAGGTGGCGGAGAAGGTCGAGACCCGGCTGGAGCAGGAGCAGGTACGGCGGTGCCTGGGCACCCTCACCGAGCTGCAGCGCGAGTCGGTCACCCTCGCCTACTACGGCGGCTACACCTACCGCGAGGTCGCCGACCTGCTCGAGGCCCCGCTGGGCACCGTCAAGACCCGGCTGCGCGACGGACTGATCCGGCTGCGCGACTGCCTGGGGGTGACCGCATGAGCGTCCAGGAGCTGCACACCCTGACCGGGGCGTACGCGACCGACGCCCTCGACGCCGACGAGCGGGCCGCGTTCGAGCAGCACCTCGAGTCCTGCGACTCCTGCCGGCTCGAGGTCGTCGAGCTGCGCGCCACCGCCGCCCGGCTCGCGGTGGCCGCCAGCCAGCGCCGCCCCGTCGACGCTGCGCGACCGGGTGCTCGCCGAGGTCGCGCAGACCCGCCAGCTGTCCCCGCTCGGTGGCGTGACCAGCCTCGGCGAGCGCCGTCCCGCCGCGGGACCCCGCTGGTACCGCCAGCCGGCCACCGCCGCCGCCGCGCTGCTGCTCGTCGTCGCGACCGGGCTCGGCGGTCTCGCTGTCGGCGAGAACCGGCAGGCCGACGAGGCGCGGGCACGCGCCGCCCAGATCGCCGCGATCGCCGCGGACCCCGACCACCTCGTGCGCACCGTCCCGATCGCCTCGGGCGGCACCGGCACCGTGCTGGCCGCCGGCGACACCGCGGTCTTCCTCGGCCACGACCTGCCCGAGCTCCCCGACGGGCGGGCCTACCAGCTCTGGCGGATGACCGGACAGGACTCGCAGTCGGCGGGTGTCCTCGGCCGCGGCGGCGTCGGCGTCGTCACCGGCGTGGTCACCGGCGTCGGGCCGGAGGACGCCGTCGGGGTGAGCGTCGAGCCGGAGTCCGGGTCCGACCAGCCGACCAGCGATCCGGTGTTCCTCGTCTCGATGGCCTGAGCCGGTCCCGGGACCGGGTCGAGGGTGACCTGGGCCCCGGGGGGCACGGCCCGCCCGGTGACCCACAGCCACATCCGGGACGGCGGCACGGCAGCCGGCCGCGGGGTGACCAGCAGCACCAGACCGAGCAGCAGGGCGACGACCACGGCGTCGACCCAGTAGTGGTTGGCCGTCACGACGACGACCAAGGTGGTGAGCACCGGGTGGGCGACGACCAGCCAGCGCAGCCGGTGCCGCGCAGTCCGCACCACGACCAGCGCGATGAGCAGCGCCCAGCCGACGTGCAGGCTCGGCATCGCGGCGAACTGGTTGGCCACCGAGGCGGCCCCTCCGCCGTACGCCGTGGGGCCGAATGCCGCCATCGTGTCGAGGAAGCCGAGGCTCGACAGCATCCGCGGCGGGGCCAGCGGCATCGCGACGTGCAGCAGCATCGCGAAACCGGTGAGCGTGATGATGAGCCGGCGGGCCCAGCGGTACTCCGCCGGCGGGCGCCGCAGCCAGCCCCAGGCCAGGAACGCGAGCGTCACCGGGAAGTGGACGGCCACGTAGTACCAGTTCGCGGCCTTGAGCAGGTCCGGCCACTGCAGGGCCCAGTCCTGCAGGGTCTCCTCGTCGGGCAGCAGCAGCAGGCGCTCGACGTCCCACACCCGCCACGCGTTGGCGATCGCCAGGTCGTCGTGGCCGGTGATCGCGAGCCGGCCGAGCCGGTAGACGAGGAACAGGGTGACGAGCAGCAAGATCTCGCGCAGCAGCCCGGGCCGGGCCGGAGTTCGCCGAGCCGCCGTGCCGCCGGCGGACGCCCCTTGCCCGGCGCCGAGCGTCACCGCACTGCACCGCACGCCGCCCAGGGTGTCACGGATCTCGGTCCCGTGCCTGCCGTTGTCGGCGACCTTTGTCACATTTCCCCCCTCAGGCCACCGAGTCGACGGCCCACGCGAAGACTCCGGGCAGCGCGCAGGCGGCCGGGACGAGCCGGCGGCGCAGTGCCGGCCGGACAGCGACCCCGACGAGGGCCGATGAGGACCACCGGTACCGGCGAGTGGCCCGCAGCCAGGCGGCCGGGTAGTCCTCCGGGCGGCTGTCGACGATCGCTGCCACGGCCTCCCGGGCGGTGGCCAGCCCGACCGCGACCCCCTCCCCCGTCAGGGCGTCGACGTAGCCGGCGGCGTCGCCGACCAGAAGCACCCGGCCGGACCGCGGGGTGCGGGCCGACTGGCGCAGCGGACCGGCCCCGCGCACCGCGGTGGCCGGCTCGGCGCCGCGCAGCCGGGCGAGCAGCGCCGGGAAGCCCGCCAGCATCTCGTCGTACGAGACGCCGTCGCGGCCGCCGAGGAAGGCGATGCCCACCAGCCGGTCGGACACCGGCGTCACGTAGGCCTCGGCACGGTCGCCCCAGTACACCTCGACGTGCTGCGACCACGGGCGTGACCGCGTAGTGCCGGCGCAGGCCGAACCGGGCCGGCCCGGTCGCCGGCATCTGCAGCCCGAGCTGCCGCCGCACCGGCGAGTGCAGGCCGTCGGCGGCCACCAGCCACCGGGCCCGCAGCCCGGCCGCCGTGACGCCCTCGGTGTCCTGCTCGACGTCACGGACCGATCCGGTCACCGGCACGATCCCGAGGTCGGCGGCGCGGGACGCCAGCGCGGCGTGCAGCGATGTCCGGCGCACCCCGAGCCCCGGCCCGGACCGGAACCGCGCCGCGACCGAGCGGCCCGGCGCGAGGTAGCGGATGCCGATGAACGGCCGGCCCTCGACCGGGACCCCGAGCCGGGCGAGCTCGTGCACCGCTGCCGGCATCAGCCCCTCGCCGCAGGCCTTGTCGACCGGGGCACTGCGAGGCTCGACGACCGCGACCCGCAGGCCGGCCCGGCTGGCACCGATCGCGACCGCGAGCCCCACCGGACCGCCGCCCGCGACAAGGACGTCAGCGTCCGTCACGCCGGTCGACTCGGTGACAGCACCTGCAACGCCCGCTCCTCGGCGGCCACCCGGGTGCGCAGCAGCACCGCGTTGGCGACCGTGAACACCGCAGCGGTGACCCAGGCACCGTGCACCAACGGCAGGGCGAAACCCTCGACCACGACGGCGAGGTAGTTCGGGTGTCGCAGCCAGCGGTACGGCCCGGTGCTCACCGCCGACAGCCCGGGCACCACGACGATCCGGGTGCACCACTGCCGTCCGAGGGCTGTGATGCACCACCAGCGCAGACCATGCGCGGCGAGCACCAGAACGAGCATCGGCCAGCCCAGCCACGGCAGGAACGGCCGGTCGGCGAGGAACACCTCGGCCACCGCACCCACCAGCAGACCGGTGTGCAGCGCGACCATCACCGGGTAGTGCCCGGCTCCTGACTCGACGCCACCCGCGGCCAGCGACCACCGGCGGTTGCGCTCGCTGACGACCAGCTCGACGACGCGTACCGCCGCGACCGCCACGACCCCGCCGAGGTACAGCGACTCGCTGCTCACCATCGCAGCAGGACCAGCTCCGAGCAGAACCCCGGCCCCATCGCGAGCAGGACACCGGGCGAACCGTGCGGCGGCGGTTCGTCGGCCAGGGTGTCGGCCAGGACGTGCAGCACCGAGGAGGACGACAGGTTGCCCACCCGGGCCAGCGACTCCCACGTCCGGTGCAGCGCTGCGTGCGGCAGGTCCAGGGCGCGTTCCATGGCCTCGAGGACCTTCGGGCCGCCCGGGTGGGCGACCCAGGTGACGATGTCGCCGATCTTGAGGTCGTGGTCGCCCAGGAAGGCAGCGAGGTCGCCGCCCAGGTGCTTCTCGACGAGCTCCGGTACGCCGGCGGAGAGCACGATCCGGAAGCCGCTGCTCCCGACGTCCCAGCCCATCACCCGTTCGGTCTCCGGGTAGAGCCGGCTGCGCGAGGCGACCACGTGCGGGCCTGGCATCGCCACCCGGGCGGCCCGCGCCTCGCCGAGCATCACCACCGCGGCGGCGCCGTCACCGAACAGCCCGCTGCCGACGAGGTTCGCCATCGACGGGTCGTCCCGCTGCACCGTCAGCGAGCACAGCTCGACCGAGAGCAGGACGGCAACGGCGTCCGGGTCACCACGCAGCATGTCGTGCACCCGAGCGACGCCGGCGGCACCCGCGACGCAGCCCAGGCCGAAGACCGGGACCCGTCGTACGTCCGGGCGCAGGCCGAGCAGCGGCACGAGCCGCGCGTCGAGGCTCGGTGCCGCGATCCCGGTGACCGAGGTGACCATGAGGATGTCGACGTCCTCGGGCGCCAGACCGGAGGCCGCGAGCGCGTCACCGATCGCCTGGACGCCGAGCCGGGTGCCGACCTCGATGAACGCGTCGTTCGCTGCGCCGAACCCATCGAGCCCGGCATAGGCGTCCAGCGGCAGGGCGAGGTGGCGGTGCGTGACGCCGGTCGCGCGGTGCAGGCGGTCGAGCACCCCCCGGTCGGCGCCCTGCGGCAGCACGACCTCGGCGAATGCGTCGGTGATCTGCTGCTGCGGGTAGCGATGTCCGGGCAGGGCAGGAGCCGCTGCGACCACCTGGCTCATCCGCCCATCCTCCGAACCTGCATTCGCACTAGCCCGTCGTCCAGGTGAACCTCAGCCGTTCGGCTCTATTCCGCGCCCCGCCGTGCCGAGCCCTCCAGATGTCGGTCCGGAGGCCGACACTAAAGGAAGAGTTCGACGTGACGCAGATCACCCCCCGGGCCGCACGACCCGCACCGAAAGAAAGCCGCCGACCATGTGCTCGCACCAGACGCCTTGCCCCTCCGCGGAGGCTCCCGACCGGGAGGCCGCGCACACCATCGCCTGCCACCCCGAGCAGGGCTGGAGCCTCCTGTGCAACGGCGTGGTGCTGTTCGAGGACACCGGCGAGCTGCTGCCGGACGGCCGGGTCATCGACCCGCACCGTCCTACCGACCACCGCGTCGCGGCCTGACCGCTCTCACTCGGCGTAGCTGTCCACCGGAGGACAGCTGCAGACCAGGTTGCGATCACCGAACGCCCCGTCGATGCGGCGCACCGGTGGCCAGTACTTCGAGGTCGCGTCGACCCCCGAGGGGAACACCGCCTCGGTCCGGGAGTAGCCGTGCTCCCAGTCCGCCGCCAGGACAGCCGCCGTGTGCGGCGCCCCGCGCAGCGGGTTGTCGGTAGCGTCCAGCTCCCCTGACGCCACCCGGCCGATCTCCTCGCGGATCGCGACCATCGCGTCGCAGAACCGGTCGAGCTCGGCGAGGTGCTCGCTCTCGGTCGGCTCGATCATCAGCGTCCCGGCCACCGGGAACGACATGGTCGGGGCATGGAACCCGTAGTCGATCAGCCGTTTCGCGACGTCGTCGACGGTGACGCCGGTGTCCTTGGTGATGCCGCGGAGGTCGACGATGCACTCGTGGGCGACCAGGCCGGACTGCCCCGTGAAGAGCACCGGGAAGTGCGGGCCGAGCCGGGCCGCGACGTAGTTGGCGTTGAGGATCGCGACCTGGGTCGCGCGGGTCAGCCCGGCGCCGCCCATCAGCCGGACGTACGCCCAGGAGATCGGCAGGATGCCGGCGGACCCCCACGGCGCCGCGGACACCGGTCCGACCCCGGTCGACGGGCCGGCCTCCTCCTGCATCGGGTGGTTGGGCAGGTACGGCGCCAGGTGGGCGCGCACGCCGACCGGGCCGACACCCGGGCCGCCGCCGCCGTGCGGGATGCAGAACGTCTTGTGCAGGTTCAGGTGGGACACGTCGGAGCCGAAGTGTCCCGGCCGGGAGACGCCCACCAGCGCGTTGAGGTTCGCGCCGTCGACGTAGACCTGACCGCCGGCCTCGTGCACCATCGCGCACAGCTCGGAGATGTCCTGCTCGAACACGCCGTGCGTTGACGGGTAGGTGACCATGATGGCGGCGAGGTCGTCTCGATGCTCCTCGACCTTGGCGCGCAGGTCGGCCATGTCGACGTCCCCCTGCTCGGCCGTCCGCACGACGACGACCTTCATGCCGGCCATGACGGCGGAGGCCGCGTTCGTGCCGTGCGCGCTGGACGGGATCAGGCAGACCGACCGCTCAGCCGCACCGTCAGTGCCGTTGGCACGGTGGAACGCGCGGATCGCCAGCAGACCGGCCAGCTCGCCCTGCGACCCGGCGTTGGGCTGCAACGACACGGCGTCGTAGCCGGTGACCTCGCACAGCCAGGACTCCAGCTGCACCGATCAGCTCGGTGTAGCCCCGCGCCTGGTCGACCGGCGCGAACGGGTGGACCGCCGCGAACTCCGGCCAGGTGATCGGCTCCATCTCGGCGGTCGCGTTCAGCTTCATCGTGCACGAGCCCAGCGGGATCATCGACCGGTCCAGTGCGAGGTCCCGGTCGGAGAGCCGGCGCAGGTAGCGCAGCATGGCGGTCTCGGACCGGTGCTGGTGGAAGACCGGGTGCGTGAGCACCTCGTCGTGGCGCAGCTGTCCGTCGGGCAGCCGGTCCTGCTCGGCGAGCTGGTCGGCGGCGTCCGCGTCGAGATCCGCGGCACCGAATGCTGACCAGACCGCGACCAGGTGCTCGCGGGTCGTGGTCTCGTCGGTGGTGATGCCGACGTGGTCGGCGTCGACGAGGCGCAGGTTCACGCCGCGGTCCAGGGCGGCGGCGACGACCCCGGCGGCCCGGCCCGGCGTACGCGCCAGCACGGTGTCGAAGAACGCGTCGTGCACGACCTCGACGCCGTCGACGCCCCGGAGCCCGGCAGCAAGCGCGGCGGCATAGCCGTGCACCCGCCGGGCGATCGCCCGCAGCCCTTCCGGGCCGTGGTAGACCGCGTACATCGCGGCGACCACGGCGAGCAGCACCTGCGCGGTGCAGATGTTGCTGGTCGCCTTCTCGCGGCGGATGTGCTGCTCGCGGGTCTGCAGCGCCAGCCGGTAGGCGGGGTGCCCGTCGACGTCTTTCGAGACGCCGACGAGGCGGCCGGGCATCTGCCGCTCGAGCCCCTGCCGCACCGCCAGGTAGCCAGCGTGCGGTCCCCCGAAGCCCATCGGGACACCGAAACGCTGAGTGGTGCCCACCGCGATGTCGGCACCCAGCTCGGCCGGCGGGCGCAGCAGGAGCAGGGCCAGCAGGTCGGCCGCGACCGCGACCACGGCGCCGCGCTCCTTGGCCGCGCCGGCGACCGCGGCGAGGTCCCGCACGGCCCCGGTCGCGCCGGGGTACTGCAGCAGCACGCCGAACAGCTCACGGTCGGGAAGCCCGTCGCCGTGGACGTCGGCGACGACGACCTCGAGCCCCAGCGGCTCGGCACGGGTCCGGATCACCGCCAGCGTCTGCGGCAGCACCTCCGCGTCGACGACGAAGACTGCGTCGGCCGGCGCCTTGCTGGTGCGCCGGGCGAGAGTCATCGCCTCGGCGGCCGCGGTGGCCTCGTCGAGCAGGCTGGCACCCGCCACCGGCAGACCGGTGAGGTCGGTGACCACGGTCTGGAAGTTCAGCAGCGCCTCCAGCCGGCCCTGCGAGATCTCCGGCTGGTAGGGCGTGTAGGCGGTGTACCAGGCCGGGTTCTCCAGCACGTTGCGCAGGATCACCGGCGGCGTGACCGTGCCGTGGTAGCCGAGGCCGATCATCGAGGTCAGCACCCGGTTGCGGCCGGCGAGCTCACGCAGCTCCTCGAGCACCTCGTGCTCGGCCCGGCCGGCGGGCAGCGCGAGCGGGGTGTCGCTGTGCACCGAGGACGGAACCGCGGCGTCGACCAGGTCCTCGAGCGAGGAGTAGCCCAGGACCGCGAGCATCTTCGCCTGGTCCTCGGGCGCCGGGCCGATGTGCCGTCGCGCGAACGGCAGGCTCGCGTCAAGGACGCCGCTGCCGCCGGTCCCGATCGTTGGCTCGGACGGGCGCTCGGTCACGGGGCCTCCAGGGGGTCGCCGGCCGTACGTCGGCTGGCCGGCCGGCGTACGGTCCCCCTCTGTCGCGGGTGCTCCAGAGCTGCCTCGTCCACGTGGTCCTGGGTGCCTGAGAGGTTCCGGGGAGGTTGCCCCTTCGGCGCCCCGCCAGGATGCCGTCACACAGCAACGGCGTCCGCGGGATCTCTCCCACGCGGGATCGTGAGCACCCGCAGTCTAACCCGCGCCGCGTCCGGTCAGCCGGTGGAGCGGGCCTTGCGCCGGGCCGAGAGCTCGTCGTGGGTCTCGCCGTCGGCGCCCGGCGTCTCGGTGCCGCTGCGCTCGCCGGGCAGCTCGGCCAGCGACCCCTCGACCTCCCGCCACACCCGCCCGACGGCGATACCGAACACGCCCTGGCCACCCTGGACCAGGTCGACGACCTCGTCGGCGGAGGTGCACTCGTAGACGCTGGCGCCGTCGCTCATCAGGGTGATCTGAGCCAGGTCGTCGACGCCGCGCTCGCGCAGGTGCGCGACCGCGGTACGGATGTTCTGCAGCGAGACCCCGGTGTCGAGCAACCGCTTGACCACCTTGAGCACCAGGATGTCGCGGAAGCCGTACAGCCGCTGGCTGCCCGATCCCGCCGCACCCCGGATGCCGGGCTCGACCAGGCCGGTCCGGGCCCAGTAGTCGAGCTGGCGGTACGTGATGCCGGCAGCCGAGCAGGCGGTCGGGCCGCGGTAGCCCATGTCCTCGGGCAGCTGCGGCAGGTCGTCGGTGAACAGCAGCCCCTGCTGGCCGGCCCGCGCGCGGGCACGCTCCTGCGCGGCCCGGTCACTGCCGGCCACGCTGCCCGTCGTGGTGTCGCTCACGCCGACCTCCGTCTCACGCCCCGGGGGAAGGACCGGGTGGCCACCGGCCTGACGGCCGGGATCACACGGATGGAACTACATGGGGGGCGTTCTTCTCGGAACGGTACGGCCCGGCCGGGGCCCGGTCAACGACGCCGCGCCGGGCGTCGGGCGAAGTCTCGACCTCGGGTGGAGGTTCAGACGCGCCCCGACCGCGGGGCCGGCCGGTCCCCCGGAGCTCACTGCGGCGGCGGTCCTTGGAAGTCCTCGGGCGAGATCTGGTCCAGGAACTCCCGGAACTTCTCGACCTCGTCCTCCTGCTCGTGCTCGTCCGGGATGCTGATCCCCGCCTCGGCCAGGACCTCCTCGGCCCCGAAGATCGGCGTGCTGGTGCGCAGCGCGACGGCGATCGCGTCTGACGGCCGGGCGCTGACCTCCAAGCCGCTGGCGAAAACCATCTCGGCGTAGAAGACGCCGTCCCGCAGCGCCGTGATGCGCACCTCGGTGAGCTCCTGACCGGCAGCCTCGAGCAGGTCCCGGATCAGGTCGTGGGTCAGCGGCCGCGGAGGTACGACGCCCTGCTGCGCGAACGCGATGGCGGTCGCCTCGCCGGCACCGATCCAGATCGGCAGGTAGCGCTCGCCGCCGGACTCCTTGAGCAGCACGATCGGCTGGTTCGAGGGCATCTCGACCCGGACACCCACCACGTCGAGCTCGTTCACGTCGCCACCCTACCCGCGCCCCTCGACCCGGTGCCGACCTGGAGACCGTCGGTGTCAGCGCCCCACGACGTCGCGCAGCCGGGACCGGACGAGGGCCGTGTGCAGCCGCAGCGCGAGGGCGCCCATCTCGCGCGCCACCTCCTCGGCCCGGGCCCGCGCCTCCGGGTTGCGCTGACGCAGCAACGGCGCCACGACCTGCTCCACGAGGTCGGCCTCGCGGTCCGAAGCGGTGCGGAACGACCGCAGGTGCCGCGGCTCGAGGCCGAAGCCGGCCATCTCGGCGACCGCCGTGGCGATCACCAGTGCATCGGCGTCGTAGTGCCCGTCGCCGGCCCTCCCGCCGCGGACCGGGCCGACCAGGCCGTACCCCTCGATCTCGGTCAGCAGGTCGGCGTCGATGCCGGCCGACTCCACGAGCTCGACCCGGGACAGCCGCAGCTCGGTGGTCTCGCCCAGCGCCCGTGGACCCGGCAGCCAGTCCGGTCGGCCGGCCGAGCTGGGGACACGGGGCCGCTCCCCGGGGACGGCGGGCGCCTCGAGGCCGCGGTCCAAGCGCGTCGAGGTGCTCCTTGATGACCCGCAGCGGCAGGTAGTGGTCGCGCTGTGTCGCGAGCACGTAGTGCAACCGGGCGACGTCGGCATGGCTGAACTTCCGGTAGCCCGAGGGCGTGCGCGCCGGCTCCACCAGCCCTTCGGACTCGAGGAACCGGATCTTCGAGATGGTCACGTCCGGGAACTCGGTGCGAAGCTGCGCCAGCACCTCCCCGATGCTCATCAGCGACCGGGGGGACGGAACCGCGCTCATCCCCGGTCGCCGCCGTGCTGGCTCGGGTAGTAGACGAGCCGGTACTTGCCGACCTGTACCTCGTCCCCGCCCGCCAGGGTGGCTTCGTCGATGCGGTCCCGGTTGACGTAGGTGCCGTTCAGCGACCCCACGTCGCGGACGCTGAAGCCCTCGTCGGTGCGGACGAACTCCGCATGCCGGCGGGACACCGTGACGTCGTCGAGGAAGATGTCGCTGGAGGGGTGCCGGCCTGCAGTGGTCGTGTCGGAGTCCAGCAGGAAGCGGCTACCGGAGTTCGGTCCGCGGCGCACCACGAGCAGTGCCGAACCGGTCGGCAGCGCGTCGATCGCCGCCTGGTCGGCGCTGGAGAGACCCTCGGCCTTCTCGCTCGGCTCGCCCGACTCGGGGCCGCCGCCGATCGTGATGGTCGACGTCTCGCTCGGCGAGGCGCCCGAGGATGCGGGGGCGGTCGGCTTCAGCGCCGCACCGCAGTTGCTGCAGAAGCGCGCATCATCGCTGTTGCTGTGACCGCACTGGGTGCAGAACGGCATAGGTTGAGCCTCCCCGCCACGGATGTGGCCGCTGGAAAGTGGGACGCCTGTCAACCTCCACCCTAGGTCGAGGTCGACGGTCCTGCGGAAACCTACGGCCCCGGTGTGACCGGGTCAACCGGCTCGCCGCTTTGCGCCGGAACGGTTCAGCTGCCCAGCGTCGCCTGGTAGCCCGCGGCGTCGAGCAGCTCGGCGTCGCCCGAGCCGTCGGCCTGGTCATCGATCCGGATCGCCAGCATCCAGCCGTCGCCGTAGGGGTCGGAGTTGACCAGCTCGGGGGCAGCGTCGAGGGCGTCGTTGCGCTCCACCACGGTGCCGGTGACCGGCGCGTAGATGTCCGAGACGCTCTTGGTCGACTCCACCTCGCCGCAGGTCTCACCGGCCCGGACATGGGTGCCGGCCTCCGGCAAGGTGACGAACACGATGTCGCCGAGGGCGTCCTGCGCGTAGTCCGTCACGCCGACCCGCACCGTGTCCCCCTCGGTGCGCAGCCACTCATGGTCCTTCGTGTACTGCAGGTCCTCGGGGATCACTGGCTCTCTCTCACTCCGGGGCGTCGGTGGCCGGGCGAGCGTAACGAGGCGACGGAGCCGCCCGCAAGGACGCGATCACCACCTCCTCGCTCTGGGTGACCACCCCCTGGGCATCGCTCTGCCGCAGCACGTCGAGGACGCCGCCGGGGATGTCCAGCGCGGCGGCCAGGGTGCGCGCCTCACCGATCACCCGGATCCGGTACGGCGAGGTCAGCTCGGTGCCGTCGACCTCGACCCTGCTCGGCTTGCCCTCCTCGGCCCCCTCGGCGGGGTCCACGAAGGACGTGCTGGCCACGACCCGCACCGCGGGGCCGTCCAGCGACGACACCTCGACCGCCTCGGCGCCCGCGTCGCGCAGCTCCTGCAAGGCGTCCAGCAGGACGTCGGAACCGACCTTGCCCTGCGGGTCGCTGATGGTCAGCTCGATGCCGGGGCCGACCGCGGGCAGCGTCCCGGCCAGGATGCCGAGCACTCGGGAGCGCTCCCGGGCCGCGTCCAGGGCGGCCCGGGTGCCGCTGCTGCCGCCGGTCACCTGGGCCCGGGTGTCCTCCAGGTCGCGGGCCTCGGCGCGCAGCCGGTCGGTACGCTCGCCGACGTCGTCCAGGATCCGCACCAGGTCTGACTGCCGCAGACCGTCGAGGCCGGCGTCCTGGGTCGATCGGACCTGCACCACCACGGCGAAGCCCAGCACGGCGCACAGCAGCGCCGGCAGCAGGTGGCCCTTGTTGGCGCCGGGACGCAGCGCCGAGCGCAGCTGCTGCCAGCTGGTGCGCTGTGCCGCCCTCGCGGGGGGGTCGGCGGCCGGCCGGTCGTCGCTCATGCCCGGAACAGCTGCCGGCGGATCGCGGCGGCGTTGGAGAAGATGCGGATGCCCAGGACGACGACCACGCCGGTGGAGAGCTGCGACCCGACGCCGAGCTGGTCCCCGAGGTAGACGATCAACGCAGCCACCAGGACGTTGGCGACGAAGGACACCACGAACACCCGGTCGTCGAAGATGCCGTCGAGCAACGCGCGCAGCCCGCCGAAGACCGCGTCGAGCGCGGCGACCACGGCGATCGGCAGGTAGGGCTGCAGCCAGGTCGGCACAGTCGGCTCGAGGAAGAGGCCGGCGACGATGCCCAGCACCAGGCCGATGGCGGCGATCACTTCTTCTTGTCCTTCACGTCGGCGGGTCCGTCAGCGGGGGTAGGTGCGGCGGCGTACCTCAGGCTGACACCCGCTGAGGCCGGCAGCTCCAGCCGGTCGGCGTCATCCACGGCGTAGGTGATGCCGTAGCCCTTGAGGACCTGCAGGTAGCTGCCCCCGAACCCTCCCACGAAGGTGGTGCGCAGGGTCTCCGGGTCGCCGATGGCCGCCACCTGGTACGGCGGGTTGAGCGGCCGGAAGTCCACCAGCACGGCTTCGCCGGCCGACCGGATCGCGCTCAGCGCGGTGAGTCGCTGGCCGTTGACGGCGACCGCCTCCGCACCCGCTGCCCAGATCTCGTTGACCACGGTCTGCAGGTCCCGGTCGGTGACCCGGCCGTCGTCGGTCTGGTCGGTGCGTGGGTCGACGTCGGCACCGGTGTCGACGGTGGCGTCGTCGAGCCGGACGGTCATCCCTGGCCCGGTCACCGCCCCCGCGCCGGTGACCGCCTCGAGGTCGGCCAGCCGGGCGGAGAGCTCGGCGCCGGCGCCGGTCAGGGCAAGCGCCTCCCGCTGGTCGCGCTGCACGGCCGCGCGCAGCCGGTCGAGCTGCCGCTGGGCCCGATCGTTCGCGGCGTCGCGGGCGTCGACCTCGGCGATGAGGGCGTCGCGGGCCTCCTCGACCGACCCGGCCCGCTGGCGGGTCTGCACGAAGGCCGTCGCGAGCAGCAGGCCGACCGCGAGCAGCCCCGCCGTGAGCACCCACACGGTCGCCCGGCTGCGCGGCGTGCCCGTGTCCCGCCGGGCAGCCGCCCGCGCGTAGCCCTCGTCGAGGGAGTCATCGACGAGTCGGCGCAGCAGCAGCATCGAGTCGTCCCGGCGGGGTCCCCCGGCGGGCCGGTCGGACGCGGCTTGAGGAGCAGGCATCGGGCACATGGTCGCAGAGTCCCCCGCTCGCCCGCGCCGGCTCCGGTCTCAGCTCGTCGGTGCGGGACACGACATCGGCCCAGCGTTCGAGCAGCGCAGTGGAGGCTGCGTCGGTATTGGCCTCCGCCCACAGGTGGGTCAGCGGCTCTGCCGGGTCGGGCAGGACCAGCACCCAGCTGCCGTCCCGTTCGAGCACCCGCACGCCGTCGGTGGTGTCCAGCGGGAGGGTGCCGGCCTGCTCGACGACAGCGCGCATGACCATGCCCTTCGCCGCCCACGGCGTCGGGACGGTCCGGCGGCTGACGTGGCTTCGCGGGATGCGCGCGTCGATCTCGGAGAGCTGCAGCTGGGTCCGGGCCACCAGCCCGACGAGCTGCACGAACGCCGCGATGCCGTCGTACGTCGTGGAGAACTGCGGCACCACGAACCCGCCGCGGCCGTCCCCGGCGAAGACGACGTCCGGCTCGCCGACCGCCGAGGTCACCGCGGCAGGAGTCGTGGCGATCCACCGGATGTCGACACCGTGGAACGCCGCGACCTGCTCGGCCACCCGGGTGGTGGTCACCGGGAGGGCGACCGTCCCGCCGGTGCACTCGGCGGCGACCAGGTCGAGCACGACGAGCAGGGCCCGCTCGTCCTCGATGGCGAGGCCTCGCTCGTCGACGAGGGAGATGCGTTCGCCGACCGGGTCGAAGTGCACGCCGAAGGCCGCCTTGGACGACGCGACCAGCCGGCCGAGGCGTGCCATCGCCTCGAGCCGTTCGGCCGCCGACTCGGTGGGCGAGGTCTCGTCGAGCCCGTTGTTGACGGTCATCACGTCCAGGCCGAGCCGGCCGAGCAGGGTCGGCAGCACCAGCGATGCGGTGCCGCCGCCGGTGTCGACCACGACCTTCAGGCCGTTCTCCGGCAGGCCGGAGACGTCGATCTGGCGGAGCAGCTCGAGGGTGTAGGCCTCCATCACCCGCGGCGGGAAGAGCAGGTCGCCGATCTCGCCGGGGAACGCGCGGCGGAACTCGCCGCGGGAGAAGGTGCGTTCCATCTTGCGCTGGTCGGCCTGCGAGAGGTCGGCGCCGTGCCGGTCGAGGAACAGGATGTCGACGCTCTCGGGCTGCCCGGGCGTCGTCCTGATCACGACTCCGCCGGTCGCCTTGCTCTGCGCGGTCTGCAGCCGCGCGACCGGCACCGGCACGACCTCGAGGTCGACCACGTCGATGGCGCTGGACGTCAGGGCAGCGATCACCGCTCGTTTGAGCGCTCGCGCGGCGCGGGACACGTCACGGGACGTCGTGACGGTGGAGCCCTTCTTCAGGGTGCTCGCCCAGGCGCTGGCCAGCCGTACTGCCAGCTCGGGGGTGATCTCGACGTTGACGATGCCGCTGACACCGCGCGGCCCGAACAGGCGACGCTGGCTGCGCGACTCGAAGATGAGGTCGGAGCTGATGACGGCGCCGGCCTCGACGTTCTTGTACGGGTAGACGCGCACGCCGGCGGAGACGATGGCCTCCTCCTCGATGACGCACTCGTCGCCGACGACCACCCCCTCTTCCAGCCGGGCACCGCGCATCACGTCGGTGTTCTTGCCGATGACGCAGGCCCGCAGGTTGGTCTGCGGTCCGATGAAGACGTTGTCGTGCACGACGGCACGGTGTAGGAACGCGCCGGACTTCACGATGACGTTGCTGCCCAGGACGGTGAACTCGCGCAGCTCGGCACCGGCTTCGACCTTGGCGTAGTCGCCGACGTAGAGCGGGCCCTTCAGGGTCGCCTCCGGGTGCACGTCGGCGCCCTCGGCGACCCACACCCCGGTGGAGATCTCGAAGGCGTCGAGGTCGACGTCGACCTGGCCGGTCAGGACGTCGGCCTGCGCCCGCATGTAGGACTCGTGGGTGCCGACGTCCTCCCAGTAGCCCTCGGCCACGTAGCCGTACACCGGCAGACCGGCCTCGAGCAACCGGGGGAAGACGTCGGCCGACCAGTCGACCGGCTCGCCGATGGCGACGTGGTCGAACACCTCCGGCTCCATCACGTAGATGCCGGTGTTGACGGTGTCGGAGAACACCTGGCCCCAGGTCGGCTTCTCCAGGAACCGCTGCACCCGGTTGTCGTCGTCGACGATGGTGATGCCGAACTCGAGGGGGTCGGGCACCCGGGTGAGGCAGACCGTGACCATGGCGCCCTTGTCGTGGTGGAACTTGACCAGGTCGGTGAGGTCGAAGTCGGTGAGTGCGTCCCCGGAGATGACCAGGAAGGTGTCGTCCCGCAGCAGGTCCTCGGCGTTCTTGACGCTGCCGGCGGTGCCGAGCGGGGTCTCCTCGGTCGCGTAGTGCAACGTCATGCCGAGGTCCTCGCCGTCACCGAAGTAGTTCCGGACCAGACTGGCCAGGAACTGCACGGTGACGACGGTCTCGGAGAAGCCGTGCCGCGCGAGCAGGCGCAGCACGTGCTCCATGATCGGCTTGTTGACGATGGGGAGCAGCGGCTTGGGCATGCTCGCCGTCATGGGACGCAGGCGGGTGCCCTCGCCGCCGGCCATCACGACCGCCTTCACAGCCGAGCCCTCCCCTCGTTCCGCGGCGCCGACCGGTCACCTGTCACGGCGTGACCTCCTCGCGGCCGGGACGCAGCAGGTCCCGGACCTGGACGAGGTAGAGGATCCCTGCCCACCAGTACAGCGTCGTACCCCAGATGGCGAACGCCCAGCCGAAGGCGTGCGCGACGTCGCCGACGGCGTTCTCCCACTCGCCGAGCAGCAGCAGGGGGAAGCCCGAGAGCAGGTTGAACGTCGCGGCCTTGCCGAGGTAGTGCACCGGCAGCGGGCCGTAGCCCTCGCGGCGCAGCAGCGGCAGGGTGAGGCCGAGCAGCACGTCGCGCCCGATCAGCGCCAGGGTCAGCCACAGCGGCACGATGTCGCGCACCGTGAGCCCGATCAGGGTCGCCAGGATGTACAGCCGGTCGGCCGCCGGGTCGAGCAGGACCCCCAGCCGGGAGCTCTGGTTCCAGGCCCGGGCGATCTTGCCGTCCAGGTAGTCGGTGACCCCGCTGACCATCAGGACCAGGACTGCTGGCCCGTCGTGCTCGGTCAGCACCAGCCAGAGGAAGAACGGCACGCCGAGCAGCCGCAGCATGCTCAGGGCGTTGGGCAGGGTGAGGACGCGGTCGCTCGGCGCCTTCGGGGCCGGCGCCTGGCCACTGCCTCGCACCTCGTCCTCGGTCGTCATCCTGCAGGCGAGCCTAGTCGCGCCGGATCTCGGCCCTACCGGACCCGGCGGCCCGTCTCACTCGTGGAGTAGCCGCCCAGACCCTCGACCGAGGCCCGGAAGGCGGGATCGCCCAGCAGGTCCAGCACCGGGTCGAGGACCCCCTGGTCCAGGATCTCCGGGGTGGTGACCAGGTCGTACGGCTCCTCGGCGACGGGCACGAAACCGAGGCCGAACGCGCGAGCCGCCGCCAGGATGCCCAGCCCGGCGTCGGCCCGTCCGGAAGCGACCGCTGCCGCGACGGCGAGATGGCTGCTCTCCTCGCGGCGGTAGCCGTCCAGCGCCGCGGGGTCCACGCCCCGGCGGGTCAGCTCGTGGTCCAGCAGCACCCGGGTCCCGGCGCCGCGCTGGCGGTTGACGTAACGGACGCCGGGCCGGGCCAGGTCCTCGACGGCGGCCAGGCCGAGCGGGTTGCCCGGTGCCACCAGCAGGCCCTGCTGCCGGTGCACCAGCCGGATCACCGCGCCGGCGCCGTCGCCCAGCACCCGGTCGAGGTAGGGCAGCGTGTACTCCCCGGTGTCCGGGTCGAGCAGGTGCGAGCCGGCCAGGTGGCACAGGCCGTCGCGCAGCGCGACCAGACCGCCCAGGGAGCCGACGTTCGAGGACACCAGGGTCAGCCGCGGGTCCCGCTCGCGCAGCCCGGAGGCCGCCAGGTCGAGGACCAGGTCGTGCGAGCCGATCGCGACGATGGTGCGGGCGACCTCGTCCAGGCCGCGCAGCAGCTCGACCTCGACGACGTCGCCGGCATGGTGTCCTTCCAGGCCGGCCGGCACCACCAGCAGCCCGTCGGCCCGCACCAGCGAGGTGAGCACTCCGGCGCCGCGCGGCAGCGGCGTCGCGACCACCTGCCCGGCCACCCGACCCAGGCGGACCCGTACCCAGTCGTCCGCGCCCCCCGGTGACGCGAGCTTGCGGGCCAGCCGTGCCGTGGTGGTGGGCCGTCGGACCGGCGCGACGCCCTCGAGCTCGGCCAGCAGCGGGGCCGCGAAGATGTCGAAGGTCAGGGCCGCCGACACCGGGTAGCCCGGTGCGCCCAGCACCGGGGTGCGGTCCACGACGCCCAGCACCACCGGGTGCCCGGGGCGCACCGCGACACCGTGCACGGCCAGCAGGCCGGCCTCGGCGACGACCTGCGCCGTCCAGTCGTCGCGTCCGGCGCTGGAACCCGCCAGCACGACGACGAGATCGCTGGTCTCGGCGGCCTCCCGCACCGCCCGGGCTATCAGCTCGGGGCGGTCAGGCACGATCGGGGTGACCGTGACCTCGGCGCCGAGCAGCTGCGCCTGGCCGGCCAGCATCAGCGAGTTGGTGTCCAGGATCTCGCCCGGCCGGACCGGCGTACCGACCGGCCGGATCTCGTCGCCGGTGGGCACCACGGCGACCCGGGGTGCCCGGCGCACCTCCAGCTCGGTCACGCCGGCCGCCGCGGCCGCAGCGAGGTCGAACGGACGGAGCCGGTGCCCGGCCGGAAGGAGCAGCTCGGTCGCCGCCACGTCCTCGCCGATCGACCGGACGTGGGTCCAGGGCGCGATCGCGGACCGCAGCTCGGCCTTCGCGTCGGCCCCGGCCCCGGTGTGGTGCACGTCCTCGCGCATCACCACGGCGTCGGTGCCCGACGGCATCGGGTCACCGGTGTCGACGACCTCGAAGGCGTCCGCGGGAAGCAGCAACGGCGTGCTCTCGCTCGCGCCGTAGGTGTCGGCTGCCCGCACCGCGATGCCGTCCATCGCGGCGGCGTCGTAGTCGGGCGAGGAGCGCACTGCCCAGACCGCCGACGCGGTGACCCGCCCCAGGGCGTGGGCCACCGTCGACCGTGACGGCCTGGACCCGCTGCGGGCAACCGGTCCGTTCGCGCGCCTGAAGCCATGCCGCGGTGGCCTCGGCCGCGGGCACGTCGTGGACGAACGGGCTGCCGGTCATCGGTAGAGGGTGACGTCGACGACGGCGCCCGCCGGCAGACCGGTCGCGTCGTCCGGCACGACGAGGTAGCCGTCGGCCGCCGTCAGCACGGACAACAGCGCGGAGGCGCCGAACAGCGGGGCGGCGCCCGGGCCCCCGACGCCGTCGGTGACCGTGACCTGGACGACGTCCAGCCGGCCGGCCTGCGACGGGACCTGCCGCTCCAGCACCGCGCGCACGCCAGGCTCCGGCGGGGGCCGGGTGGTGCCGCCGACCCGCCGTACGAGCGGCACGCCGACCAGCCGGAAGACCACCAGGGCCGAGAGCGGGTTGCCGGGCAGCCCCACCACCGGGACACCGGCGCAGTCGGCGAGCAGGGTCGGCTTCCCCGGTCGCAGCGCCAGGCCGTGGCAGAGGATGCCCGGCCCGCCGAGCCGGGCCACCACGCCGGCCGTCTCGTCGCGGGCGCCGACCGACGACCCGGCCGAGACGACCAGCAGGTCGCAGCGGGACAGCGCGTCCCGCAGGACCGACTCGAGCGCCGACGGGTCGTCGGCCACCACCCCGAGCTGCACCGGCTCGCCACCGGCGTCGGTGACCAGGCCGGCCAGGGCCGAGGCGGTGGCGTCGCGCACCTGGCCGGGCCGCAGCACCACCGTGTCCGGCGGCACCACCTCGTCGCCGGTCGAGACGATGCCGACCCGCGGGCGCCGGTGCACCGCGACCTCGACGACCCCCGCCGCGGCCAGCATGCCGAGGTCCTGGGGGCGCAGCGGCCGGCCGGCCGGGGCGATCTCGGCGCCGGCCGCGACGTCCTCGTCGGCCCGCACGGTGCCGTCGCCCGGCGCCACCGGGCGCACCACCTCGACCGATCCGGGCATCGTCTGCTGGGTGTGCTCGACCATCACGACGGCGTCCGCGCCGTCGGGCAGCACTCCCCCGGTGGGCACCGCGACGGCTGCTCCGGCCCGGACGGCGACCTCGGCCGGCCGGCCCATCGCCACCGAGCCGGCGACGTCGAGGTAGGCAGGCAGCGCCTCGGAGGAGCCGAAGGTGTCGGCCGCCTGCACCGCGAAGCCGTCGACGGTCGCCCGCGCGAAACCGGGCAGCGACGCGGCGGCGCGGACCGGCGCGGCCGGGGTCCGGCCGAGGGCGGTGGCCAGCGGCACCGTCTCGACCGGTGTGCGACGCGGCTCGGCGAGCAGCCGCAGGGCGGCGTCCACGGTGACCGTGGTGAAGAACTCCCGGCCGTGCCCTACCGGTGCGGTCATCGGTCTCCTGCCGGTACGCCGGCGACCGGCCGGCCCTGCGCGTCCAGGCCGCGCGCCGCCCAGTAGCCGTCGACCATCGCGCGCAGCCGGTCCGGCGTCAGCCGGGCGGTGCGACCGGAGCCCATCTGCAGGGTCTCCCCGAGCAGCCTGGCCGGCAGCCAGTCGTCCTCGGGACGCCAGCCCTCGCGCAGGTTGTAGGCGCGCTTGGCCAGCACGATCCGTCGGGCCGTGGCGTGCAGCTCGTCGGCGTCGACGTCCCACCCGGTGACCAGGGCCAGCAGCCGCGCCCACTCGGCCCACGGGTCCCCCGTCGGGTTGCCGGCGCCCGGCTCGGTGAAGACCCCGCGCAGGAACTTGCACAGGATCAGCGAGTCCATCACCGCGGCGCGGTCCTCGGTCTCGATCGCCGCCGCCACGTGCGCCGGGCCGCCGTCCAGCCGGTCCAGCTCGCCGGCGAGGTCCGCCTCGTAGGCGCCGGACCGGTTGTGGTCGGCGCCGCGGGCGTTGACGGCGAGGCCGAGCGCCATCGCGTGCAACGTCCGCGGCTCGTAGCCGGGCAGCTCGAGGCCCTTCACGTGCGGCGCGAACTCGGCCGAACCCTGGCCGACCTGCTCCGAGGCTCGCCGGGAACCTTCCGCGAGCAACGGTCCGAGCCCGGTGCCGGTGCCGATCTCGTCGAGGGCCCGCAGCAGGGCGCTGCCGTCGCCGAAGCGCAGCCAGGGTGCGTCGATCAGCCCGCGCTCGGCGCACTCCATCGCCCAGGCGATGGTGCCGCCGGCCGAGATGGTGTCGATGCCCAGCTCGTCGCACCGCGCGCTGGCGGCCAGGACGTCGTCGGCGTCGGCGACCCCGCACATCGGGCCGAGGGCGAAGACGTTCTCGTACTCGACGCGCGTCTGGCTGCCACCGCGACCCCGGTAGATGTGCTCGCAGCCGATGCTGCAGGACGCGCAGCTGTTGCGGGCGACGCTGCGCAGCCCGGCCAGCTCCTCGGCCGCCAGCGCGGGCGCCGCCTCGAACGTCGCGGCCTGGAAGTTGCGGGTGGGCAGGGTCGACAGGGCGTTGAACGCCAGCAGGTTCGCCAGGGTGCCGAGCTCGCGGTACTTCGCGGTGGCCGCGCCGAACGATCTGGCCCGCAGGTCCCTGGCTGCGGCGAGCACCCCGGCCGGGTCGGCGGGCGCGACCTTCCGGCTGGCGCGTACCGCGACGGCCTTGACGTTCTTCGCGCCGAGCACCGCACCGAGCCCGCCGCGGCCGGCGTGCCGGCCGTCGTGCGACAGGGTCGCGTAGCGGACGCCGCGCTCCCCCGCCGGGCCGATCGCGGCGACCCGCCAGGCCTTGCCGAACCGCTCGCGCACCGAGGTCTCGGTGTCGGCAGCGGACCGGCCGGTCTCCGGGTCGGCCGGCTCGAGGCGGACGGCCGCCCCGTCGACGAGCAGCACGGTGGGACCGGGCGCTCGACCGGTGACGACGATCGCGTCGTGCCCGGTGAGCTTTCCGGCGATGGCGAAGTGGCTGGAGGCGAGGGCGTCGGTCAGCAGCCCGGTCAGCGGCGACTTGGCGACCACCGCGAACTTGGCGCTGGTGGTCAGCGGCGTGCCGACCAACGGCGAGAAGACGAAGGCGAGAGGGGCCGCGGGCGAGAGCGGGTCGACGCCGGCCGGCGCGAGGTCGGTGAGCAGCCGGACGCCGAGCCCGGCGCCGCCGACGTGGTCGCGGAGCACCTGCTCGGGAACCTCCACCACGCGGGCGCTTCCGTCGGTGACGTCGACGACCAGGACGCGGCCGAAGTAGCCGCCGGCAGTGGTCATCCGCCGGCGTCCGCGGAGAGGAACGCGACGGTGTCGCCCGGCAGCAGCGGCAGGTCGGCGTCCCGGCTGGTCTGGTCGCCGTTGACCGCGGCGAGCACGTGCCGGTCCAGCGTGAGGTCGACCGCGCGGGCGGCGGCACCGACCGTGCCGGCGTGCACGCTGCGGGGCCCGCGACCGGCGCGCGCCGCCAGCACCCCGAAGCACTCGACCGTGACCCGGGGGGCCGGCCGGGCGCGGGCGGTCGCGTAGTCGTCCGGCTCGTTGATGTTGACGACCGACTCCAGCGCCGGGTCGGCGGCCCGCAACGCCGGGTCGGCGAGCAGCGCGTCGTCGTCCAGCCGGAGCACCTGGGCGTCCTCGAAGACGAAGGCCGGCCGCAACCGCTCGGCGGCGACGAGTGCCGCCACCTTCGGGGCCAACCGGGTGCGGTAGGCCGCGGCCAGTGGTTGCGGGAAGCCACGGGCCAGCGGGAGCACCACGTCCAGGTGGTCGCCGCCCGGCTCGGAGAACGGCCGCAGAACCCGGCGGACCAGCTCGGCGTGCAGGAACGGCAGGTCGGTGGAGCAGACGAAGGCGACGTCGGCCCGCTCGGCGAGTGACCCGAGGCCGACGGCCATGCCCTGCAACGGCCCCCGGCCCTCGCGGGGGTCCTCGACGACCTCGACGTCAGCAGGCAGCGGCGGCAGCGTCTGGCCCGGGGCACGCACCACGACGACCGGCTCGAGGCCGGCCCGCCGGAGCACCCCGCAGGTGCGCCGCAGCAACGTCGAGCCGTGCCACTCCAGAGACGCCTTCGGCGCACCCATCCGGGACGACCGGCCCCCTGCGAGCACCACCCCGGCCGCTCTCACGCACGCGATGGTAATCCGGCAGCCTCGGACTCGCTTGGTGGCTACGCACGTGGCTACATCCCGCATGGCCCGCGGCTCTCGCACGCTGGCCTGCCGAAGCACGGCGGCCCAGCCGGGCGAGGGCCGCGCGGTGAACTTCCGGGCCTATCAACGGGCGCCTTGACGACACCGGCGCTCCAGAGCAGGTTGCTATAGGTGCCGGATCGCCCGGAGGTATGCCCTGGGAGGGCCTCATGACCGGATTCGTCCAGATCATCGAAAGCAAGACGTCCAAGCTCGACGAGATGATGGCTTTTAACGATGAGTGGCGTCAGCGGTTCCCTGACTTGGGACCGAGTCGCGTCTTCTCGTCCTTGTCTGCGCGGACCGCGACAACGAAGGGACCGTCGTGACTGTCGTCGAGTTCCCCTCCTACGAGGCCGCGATGAAGAACAACGAGGATCCGGCCACGGCCGAGTTCGCTGAGCGGATGCAGTCTCTGAGCGACGCGCCGCCGACGTTCCGCAACCTCGACCTCTTGAAGATTGAGGAGCGCTAGCACCCGGGTCCGTTCCGGTCAGCGGCCGGGGAACGCGAAGCCGCGGACGCCGTTGGGCGCGCACTCCAATGGTGAGCCGAAAGCCCATGGCTACATCCGTGGCTACAGACACGGCAGAGGCGGCCCGACCCCTAAGGACCGAACCGCCCCTGACCTGCGCGTTCTCCGGTCGGGCTGACAGGATTTGAACCTGCGACCCCTTGACCCCCAGTCAAGTGCGCTACCAAGCTGCGCTACAGCCCGGAACCCCCGGCGTCCGGCGCCCGAGGCGGCACAACCCTAGCGCAGCGTGACGCCGTCCCCGACTCGAGTGCGGGGCGCCCCCTACTCGTGCCCGGGGACCCGGGTGTGCTGCTGGACGAGGCGGGCGAACGCCTGGGCCTGCTGCTGCGCATGCCGACCCTCCGACTTCTGCACGCCCATCGCGGCGAGCGCCTGCCCGTCGGCGAGGTCGAGCATCATCCACGCGTCGTCCCGCAGCAGCCGCACGCCGACGATCTCGGCCCACTCCAGCCGGCGCCGGCCGATCACGTTGACCACCAGGACGTCGTCCTCCGACGCGACGACCCGCACCGAGGCCAGCCGGTGCAGCACCCACACCGCCAGGATGCCGAAGCCGACGACGCCGAGCCGCGAGGCCGGCCCCCCAGCCGTGCGGACCACCGGAGGGCAGCACCACCGCGAGCCCGACCATCGTGGCGAGCACCGCTGCGGCGCAGACGTAGACCACGACCCTCGCCCGGCGCGGCCGGAACACCGTTCGACCCGACGTGGGGCGCGCACTCACAGCCGGCAGGCGTGGATGTCGGTGACGAGGATCCCCCGCCCGCCGATCTCCCACAGCTCGTCCATGATCTTGTTCGTCTCGGAGCGCGGCACCATCGCCCGCACAGCCACCCAGCCCTTGTCGTGCAGCGGCGACACCGTCGGCGACTCGATGCCCGGAGTCAGCTGGACCGCCTGGTCGACGAGTTCCGCACGGATGTCGTAGTCCATCAGGACGTACCGCCGGGCGATGATCACGCCCTGTATCCGCCGGGCGAGCTGCGCCACCGCGGGCGACTCCGGCGCACCGGTCCGCCGCACCAGGACCGCCTCCGACTCCAGGATCGGCTCCCCGACGACCTCGAGGCCGGCCTGCCGCAGCGTCGTCCCGGTCGACACCACGTCGGCGATCACGTCGGCGACGCCGAGTCGCACGGCGGTCTCGACCGCGCCGTCCAGGCGCACCACCTCGGCGTCGACGCCGCGGTCGGCGAAGTACTTCGCCAGCAGGCCGCCGTACGACGTCGCGACCCGCTTGCCGGCGAAGTCGGCCACCGTCGTCGCCGTCCCGGGCCTGGCGGCGAACCGGAACGTCGACTCGGCGAAGCCCAGCTGCAGGATCTCCTCGGCCGGCGCGCCGCTGTCGAGCAGCAGGTCGCGGCCGGTGATGCCGACGTCGAGCTCGCCCGACCCGACGTAGGTCGCGATGTCCCGCGGCCGCAGGAAGAAGAACTCGGTGTCGTTGGCCGAGTCGAGCAGCACGAGCTCGCGCGGGTCGGAGCGCTGCCGGTAGCCGGACTCGCGCAGCATGTCTGCGGCCGGCTCGGCGAGGGAGCCCTTGTTGGGCACGGCGACACGCAGCACGGCGGGCAGGCTCCTCAGGTCGCGGTCGGTCGCGGGGTGGTCACAGTCGAGCGTAGACGTCGTCGAGGCGTGAGGCCACGCGCGAGCATCAGCACCTGCAGGTGGTACAGCAGCTGGGAGATCTCCTCGGCGGCGCGCTCCGGGCTCTCGTGCTCGGCCGCCATCCACACCTCGGCGGCCTCCTCGACGACCTTCTTGCCGATCGCGTGCACGCCGGCGTCCAGCGCGGCCACCGTCCCGGAGCCGGCCGGCCGGTCGGCCGCCTTCCGCTCAGCTCGGCGAACAGCTCGTCGAAGGTCTTCACCCGGTCATGCTCGCAGAGGTCAGGGAAGCTGTGGCAGACCGTCCGCGCCCCGGCACGGTCACGTCAGCCCCGCTCCGGCGCCGGTCCGAGCCCGCGCAGCGTCACCGCGGTGGCGACCGCGGCAAGCGCCGCCTCGTGGCCCTTGTCCTCGTGCGAGCCCTCGAGGCCGGCCCGGTCCAGCGCCTGCTGCTCGTCGTCGCAGGTCAGCAGCCCGAACCCGACCGGTACGCCGGTGTCGACCGACGACCCTGGTCAGCCCGTCGGTCGCGGCCTGGCAGACGTAGTCGAAGTGCGGGGTGCCGCCGCGGATCACGACCCCGAGCGCCACCACGGCGTCGTACCCGGACGCGGGCCAGCCGAGCCGCTGCCACCGGGCAGCTCGAACGAGCCGGGCACCCGCACCAGCAGCGGCTCGTCCACGCCGCACTCGGCCAGCCCGCGCAGCGCCCCGGCCGACCAGCCCGTCCATCACCGTCGTGTGCCACTGCGCCGCCACGACCGCGACCCGCAGCCCGCGACCGTCGACCGTCGAGCTCCGGCGACCCGACGCCGCTCATGCCAGCGTCCCTTCGGGCGGTCGCGGTGCGGGCCGGCGAGCCGAGCCCCGGCAGGTCGTGACCCATCCGGTCCCGCTTGGTACGCAGGTAGCCGATGTTCTCCGGGGTCATGTGCACCTCGAGCGGCACCTGCTCGACGACGGTCGAGCCCCTGGTCCGTCGACGCCCGCCCGCTTGGCCGGGTTGTTGGTGATCAGCCGCACCGAGCTGACCCCGAGGTCGGCGAGGATCTGCGCGCCCACGCTGAAGTCGCGGGCGTCCGCGGGCAGCCCGAGGTCGAGGTTGGCGTCGACGGTGTCCCGGCCGCCGTCCTGCAGCCGGTAGGCGGCGAGCTTGTGCAGCAGCCCGATGCCGCGGCCCTCGTGACCGCGCAGGTAGACGACGACACCGCGGCCCTCGTCGGCGACCCGTCGCAGCGCGGCGTCCAGCTGCGGCCCGCAGTCGCAGCGCAGCGAGCCGAGGACGTCACCGGTGAGGCACTCGGAGTGCAGCCGGACCAGGACGCCGGTACCGGTCCCCAGCTCGCCCGCGCACCAGCGCGACGTGCTCGTCGGCGTCGACCGTGCTCCGGTAGCCGACGGCGAGGAACTCGCCGTACCTGCGTCGGCAGCCGGGCCTCGGCCACCCGCTCGACCAGGGTCTCGGTGCGCTTCCGGTAGGTCACCAGGTCGGCGATCGACACCAGGGCCAGCCCGTGCTCGTCGGCGAACCGGCGCAGCTCGGGCAGCCGCGCCATCGAGCCGTCCTCGTTGACGATCTCGGCGATCACCCCTGCCGGGTTCAGCCCGGCCAGCCGGGCCAGGTCGACCGAGGCCTCGGTGTGCCCGGCGCGGCGCAGCACCCCGCCGTCCACCGCGCGCAGCGGGAAGACGTGGCCGGGCCGGGTCAGCTCGTACGGCTCGGTCGCGGAGTCGACGAGCACCCGGATGGTGCGGGCCCGGTCGGCGGCCGAGATGCCGGTGCTGATGCCGTCCCGGGCGTCCACCGACACGGAGTACGCCGTGTGCTTGCGGTCCTCGTTCACGTACGTCATCGGCGGCAGCTTCAGCCGGTCCAGCTCCGCGACCCTCCATCGGCACGCAGACCACCCCGGAGGTGTGCCGCACCATGAAGGCGAGCAGCTCGGGAGTCACCTTGGACGCCGCCACGACGAGGTCGCCCTCGTTCTCGCGGTCCTCGTCGTCGACCACCACGACGGCGCGGCCGGCCGCGATGTCGGCCACCGCCCGCTCGACGGTGTCCAGCCGCACCGGCCCGGTCATGCGACAGCCTCGACCGACGGGTCGCGCGGATCGTCGGCCAACCGTGTCGCCGCGTGCGGGCCCACACGAAGAACCCGACCACGCAGAAGCCGCCGTAGAAGAGGTACATGATCGCCGTCGGGTACAGCTCGGCGCGGATGAGCAGCGGCACGCCGACCGCATCGACCGCGATCCAGATCAGCCAGAAGTCGACCCAGCCGCGGGCCATCGCCGTAGGTCGCGAGCACCGAGCCGGTGAAGATCCACGCGTCCGCCCACACCGGCTCGTAGGAGCCGAGGGACCGGAAGATCGGCGTGAGCACCGCCACCGACACCGCCGCGACGAGGACGAGGGCCGCCCGCTCGCGCCACGTCGCCCAGCGCGGGACGACGGCCGGCGCGCCGTCGTCACTGCGCGGTCTTCCAGCGGTACCAGCCGTAGATGGACACCACGATGAACATCACCTGGCGGGCCGCCTGGCCGAGCAGGTTCTCCGGCTGCGGGTTGTCGAACACGGCACCCAGGAAGACCGTGAAGAGCAGCACGTTGCCGACGATGCCGACCGGCCAGGCCCACACCCTGCGCCGCATCCCGCCGAGCGCCGACGCCAGCCCGAAGGCGTTGCCGATGATCTCCCGCCACAGGATGTGCTTGCTGCCGAAGTTCAGCTGGGCCTCGAACAGCCACTCGAGGACGCTCACGGGTCGGTCTCCTTCTCGGGGCGGATGGTGCTCGTCGGTGCGGCTTGCGAGCAGGCGCTCGACGTACTTCGCGACGACGTCGACCTCGAGGTTCACCGGGTCGCCGACCTGCTTGCGGCCGAGCGTGGTGAGCTCGAGCGTCGTGGGGATCAGGCTGACGCGTGAACGACTCGTCGTCGACGACGGCGACGGTCAGCGAGACACCGTCGACGGTGATCGACCCCTTCAGCACGACGTACCGGGCCAGGTCGCGCGGCAGCGAGACGCGCACGACCTCCCAGTGCTCGCGAGGGCGAGCGCGCCGCGATGGTGCCGGTGCCGTCGACGTGCCCCTGCACGAGGTGCCCGCCGAGCCGGCCGTCCAGCCGCATCGGCCGCTCGAGGTTCACCGGGTCGCCGGCCGCGAGCGCGCCGAGGCAGCTGCGGTCGAGGGTCTCCCGCATCACGTCGGCGGTGAACCCGTCGGCGGTCGCCTCGACCACGGTCAGGCACACGCCGTTGACCGCGATCGAGTCGCCGTGCGCCGCGTCCGCGACGACCGTCGGGCCGCGCACGGTCAGGCGCACGCTGTCACCCAGGTCGGTCAGCGCGGTCGACCTCGCCGAGCTCCTCGACGATGCCGGTGAACATCAGGCCGCCCCCCTGCCCTCGGCGACCGGGCGGGCCACGACCCGGACGTCCGGGCCGCAGCGCGTCACGTCGGTCACGTCGAGCCGGACGCCGTCGGCCAGCGTCGCCGATCCCGGTTCCCGCCAGCGACGGCACCCCGGCGCCCAGCAGCGACCGGTGCCAGGTAGGCGACGACCCGGTCGACCAGCCCGGCCCGGACGAACGCCCCGGCCAGCGTCGGCCCGCCCTCGAGCAGCACCAGCCCGTGCCCCTTCGCGTGCAGGGCCTGCAGCAGCGCGCCGAGGTCGACCCGGCCGTCCGGTCCGGTGCCCAGCTCGGCGGCGGTCGCGACCCAGGTCGGCGCCGAGTCGTCGAGCACCCGGGCGCCCGCGCGGCGTACGGCCGGAGCTGTCGACGACCACCCGCAGCGGCTGCTCGCCCGCCGACCGCGCCGGACGCATCGCGCACGGTCAGCGCGGGATCGTCGGCCAGCACCGTCCCGACCCCGGCCACGATCGTGTCGCACTCGGCGCGCAGCCGGTGAGCGTCGGCTCGTGACTCGGGCGAGGAGATCCAGCGGCTGGTCCCGTCGGCGGCGGCGACCCGGCCGTCCAGGGTGGCGGCGACCTTCCAGACCACGAACGGGCGGCCGAGCCGTACGCCGGTGAGCCAGCGCTCGTTGGCCCGCTCCGCGTCGGCGGCGAGCAGCCCGCCCTCGACGTCGACGCCGGCCGCGCGCAGCCGCCGTCCGCCCCCGCCGGCCGCGCGCGGTCGGGTCGTCGACGGCGAAGACCACGCGGGCGACCCGGCCGGCGAGCAGGGCCTCGGTGCACGGTCCGGTCCGCCCGGTGTGCGCGCAGGGCTCGAGGGTGCACGACCACGGTGCCGCCGGCGGCCCGGTCGCCGGCCTGGCCGAGCGCGACCACCTCGGCGTGCGGCCCGCCGGCCCGCTCGTGGCGGCCCTCGCCCACCACCTCGCCGTCCCGGTCGAGCACGACGGCGCCGACGTTGGGGTTGGGGTGGGTCGCCTCACCGACCGACGCGGACAGCGCGACGGCGCGGCGCATCGCCGCTACCTCGTGCTCGGCTCGCCACCCGGTGCTCCCTGGCTCGGGCGCGCTCCGGGGGTTCGCCGGGAAGCCCGGCGTGCAGACGCCGAGCGTGTCGCCGGGGGCAGCGCGCCTCCGACGGCGTCGAGCGCCCGGCGTGCTGCCTCCCATCCGGACTTTCACCGTCGGTCCCGGAGTTCCACCGGGTCAACCGGCCGGGCCGCCGCCATCGCTGGCTGCGTCCCGGACGGGTCGCGGACTGTCACCGCCGGTTCGGAATCTCACCGACCCCGGAGCACGCTGTGCGTCGTACCTGTCGTGCCCAGTGTGCCACGCACGCCGCGCGGTGGCACCGGGTCGGATGCCGGACCGGCACCCGGCCGCATCCGGCGGCGGTCGCCGACGGGAAGACCGAGGTGGGTCACGCGCCGAGGGGATGGGAAGATGCTGACCCTGGCTCCCCGTACCCCGCGGGATCCCCGGCCCGTCGAGGAGGACCCGCCCGTGACCGGTGGCGCGCGGGCGCGCCCGGTGCCGGACGAGCGGGACCTCGCGCTCGAGGACGCCTTCCGCACCGGCGGCGAGGCCGGTCTGGCCGCCGCCTACACGCGCTGGTCGCCGCTGGTGTTCACCGTCGCCGCTGCGCGCGCTCGGCGACCGCGACGACGCCGAGGACGTGACCCAGCAGGTGTTCGTCGCCGCCTGGCGCGGCCGCACCGGTTTCGACCCGCGGTCCGGCAGCCTGCCCGGCTGGCTGCTCGGCATCACCCGCAACAAGGTGGCCGACCGGTGGGCGCGCCGGGAGCGGGAGCGGCGCTCCACCGACGCCGCCGCCCGGGCTGGCCCGGTCCGACCCTGCGCCCTCCCCGGCCGACGCGGTGACCAGCCGGGTGCTGCTGGCCGACGAGCTGTCCCGGCTGGACGAGCCGGCCCGCAGGATCGTCACCCTCGCGTTCTTCGAGGACCTGACCCACACCCAGATCGCGAGCCAGCTGAGCCTGCCGCTGGGCACCGTCAAGAGCCACATCCGCCGGTCACTGGGCCGGCTGCGCCGGCGTCTGGAGGTGGACGATGCCTTCGCACGTTGACCCGGACGACCTCGCGCTGCTGGCGCTCGGCGAGCACCTCGAGGTCGGGGAGGCCAGCCACGTCGCCGCCTGCGAGCAGTGCCGGTCCGAGCTCGAGGCCCTGCGCGCCGTCGTCAGCCAGGCCCGCACCCTCGAGCCCGAGGACACCCCGGTGGCTCCGCCGCCGCGGGTCTGGGAGGCGGTGGCGCGCTGAGCTCGGCATCGGCGCCGGGTCGCGGCCGGCCAGCCCCGCCGGCCGACGTCCGCACCCTGCTGGTCGCCGCCGCGGCGGCGCTGGGTGGGCATCGTGCTCGGCGCCGGCATCGCCGCCCTGGTCACCGACGACGGCGCACGGGGGCACCGTCGTGGCCCGGACCCGGCTGGCCGCGCTGCCCGACCACTCCGGCAGCGGCGAGGCAGCGCTCGTCCGCACCGGAACGGCCCGGGTGCTCGAGCTCGACGTCACCGGGCTGACCCGCGGTGCGGGCTTCTACGAGGTGTGGCTGCTGGACGCCGACGCGCAGCGGCTGGTCTCGCTCGGGCTGCTCGACGGCGGCACCGGTCGCTTCCCGCTGCCGTCGCAGATCGATGTCACGCAGTTCCCGGTCGTCGACGTCTCGCTCGAGCCTGCCGACGGCGACCCTGCGCACTCCGGCGACAGCGTGGTGCGCGGCACCCTCACCGGTCTGACGCTGCTGGCCCCACCACGAGCCGGCGGTCGCTGCAGCAGCCTGCTTGCGCAGCCCGTCGACGGCGGCCGCCGGGTCCTCCGCGCCGTAGACCGCCGAGCCGGCCACGAACACGTCTGCCCCGGCCTCGGCGCAGCGCTCGACGGTCTCGGTGCCGATGCCGCCGTCGACCTGGATCCACAGGTCGAGGTCGCGGCCCTTCACCAGCTCGCGGGCGGTGCGGATCTTCGGCAGCACCAGGTCGAGGAACTCCTGGCCGCCGAAACCCGGCTCGACCGTCATGAGCAGCAGCATGTCCAGCTCGCCCAGCAGGTCGGCGTACGGCTCGACGGGGGTGGCCGGGCGCAACGCCATCCCGGCCCGACACCCGAGCCCGCGCAGCGTGCGGGCCAGCCGCACCGGGGCGCTGGCCGCCTCGACGTGGAAGGTGACGCTGCGGGCGCCGGCCTCGGCGTAGTCGGGCGCCCAGCGGTCGGCGTCGGCGATCATCAGGTGCACGTCCAGCGGCAGGTCGCTGACCTCGGCGAGCCGCTCCACCACCGGCAGCCCGATCGTGAGGTTGGGCACGAAGTGGTTGTCCATCACGTCGACGTGCACCCAGTCGGCGCGCGGCGCGACCCGGGCGACCTCACGGGCCAGGTCGGTGTAGTCGGCCGACAGGATGCTCGGGGAGATCTGGACGCCCATGGCGCCGGAGTCTAGGGCGCGGCCCGACGCAGCAGCGCGAGGTACATCGCGTCGGTGCCGTGCCGGTGCGGCCAGAGCTGCACGGCCGGCCCGGCACCCAGGTCCGGCACGCCGGCCAGCAGCGGCCGGGCGTCCAGCTCGCTCGACGCCGGTGCCTCCGGCGCAGCACGTCGGCGACCACCGTGCGGGTCTCGGCCAGGTGCGGCGAGCAGGTCGACGTAGGCCACCAGCCCGCCCGGCCGGACGGCGTCCAGGGCGCTGCTGAGCAGGTCACGCTGCAGCGCCGGCGAGCCCGGCGACGTCCTCCGGCTGCCGCCGCCAGCGCGCCTCGGGCCGCCGGCGCAGCGCGCCCAGGCCGGTGCACGGAGCGTCGACCAGCACCCGGTCGAAGCTGCCCGGCCTGCCAGGCCGGGACCCGGCCGTCGGCCACGACGACGGCCCCGGTCGCCCCGCCGACCGCGTGCCGCACCAGGCACGGCCCGGTGCGGCGCCAGCTCGGCGGCGAGCAGAGCTGCGCCCCGGCCCTCGGCCATCGCCGCCGAGCAGCGCCGCCTTCCCGCCCGGGCCGGCGCAGAGGTCCAGCCAGCGCTGGTCGGTGCCGGCCAGCGGGCGGCCGCCAGCGCGAGCGCGACCAGCTGGCTGCCCTCGTCCTGGACGCCGGCCCGGCCCTCGCGGACCGCGGGGATGGCGCCGGGGTCGCCGCCGGGCAGCACCGCGGCGTACGGCGACCAGCGGCCCGGCCCCGCGCCGGCCGCCACCAGCTCGGCGACCTCCGCCCGGCCGGGCCGGGCGACCAGCGTCACCTGCGGCGGCACGTTGTCGGCGGCCAGCATCGCGGCCGTCTCCGTCCAGCGAGCCGCCGAGGGCGTCGCGCAGCGCCGAGACGACCCAGCGCGGGTGGGAGTGCACGACCGCGAGGTGACCGACCGGGTCGGCGTCGTAGGCCGGCGCGACCTCGGCCAGCCAGTCCGCCAGGTCCTGGCGGCCGACCCGGCGCAGCACCGCGTTGACGAAGCGAGCTGCGGCCCTCCCCCGCGACGGCGCGGGCCAGCTCGACGGTGGCGCCCACCGCGGCGTGCGACGGCACCCGCATGGCGAGCAGCTGGTGGGCGCCCGAGCCGCAGCAGGTCGAGCACCGGGCCGTCGACCTGGTCCAGCGGCCGGTCGACGCAGGCGGCCAGCACCGCGTCGTAGCGTGCCCTGGCCGCGCAGCGTGCCGTAGCCGAGCTCGGTGGCGAAGGCGGCGTCCCGTCCGCTCCAGCCCGCGCTCGCGCAGCAGCCCCGGCAGGGTCAGGTTCGCGTAGGCGTCGCGCTCGGCCACCGCCCGGAGCAGGTCGAACGCGACCCGCCGCGGCGGCGTCCGGCCGCGGCTTCCCGCGGCGCGGCGGGCGGCGCCTGCTCTGCCCGGCGCGCGGCGGCCCGGTCACGTCAGGGCCCCGCCGTCGAGGTCGCGGACGCCGCGTGCCCACGCTCGGCGGCCATCGGCCTGCGGCCGGCCGGGCGCACCTCGCCGAGCCGGACCGACCGTCCGTCTCCGGTGCCGACCAGCACCTCCCGCCGCCCCACCCGGACCTGGCCCGACGGCCAGCCCGTCGGCGTCGGCCGGCTCGACCGGACCGAGACCGAGCCGCTCGTCGGCCCAGGTGGTCCAGGCGCCCGGCGCCGGGTGTGCAGGCCCGGACCAGCCGGTCGACGTGGAAGGCCGGCTTCGGACCAGTCGACCCGGGCGTCCTCGACGGTCAGCTTGGGCGCCAGGCTGACCCCTTCGGCGGGCTGCGGCTGCGCGACCAGCTCGCCGCGCTCGAGCGCGTCGAGGGTGGCCACCAGCAGGCCGGCGCCGGCTGTCGCGAGCCGGCCGAGCAGGTCGCCGCTGGTGTCCCGCGGGCCGATCGGCTCGGTCATCACCGACAGCACCGGGCCGGTGTCCAGCCCCTCCTCGAGGTGGAACACCGAGGCGCCGGTCAGGTCGTCGCCGTGCAGGATCGCGTGCTGCACCGGCGCGGCACCGCGCCAGGCGGGCAGCAGCGAGAAGTGCAGGTTCAGCCAGCCGTGCGGCGGCAGGTCCAGCAGGCGGGGCGGCACCAGCGCGCCGTACGCGACGACCGGGCAGCAGTCCGGCGCGAGCTCCCGCAGCCGGTCGTGCAGCGCGTCGTCGCCGGCGCGGGCCGGCTTCAGCGTCTCGATGCCGGCCTCCGCGGCGCGGCGGGCCACCGGCGACTCGGCCTCGCGGCGGCCGCGGCCGGCCCGGGCGTCCGGGCGGGTCAGGACGGCGACGACCTCGTGCGACGAGTCGAGCAGGGCGTCCAGCGCCGGGACGGCGACCTCGGGGGTGCCGGCGAACACGAGGCGCATCGACGGGCTTAGAGCGCTCGGCCGTGCATCGCGTGCGGGGACAGCTTGACCGGGGGCGCGGTCCCGCCGGCCCACTCGGCCTCCCGGATGGCCTTGAGCGCGGCCTTGCGCTGCGCCTTGTCCAGCCGGTCGATGAACAGGATGCCGTCCAGGTGGTCGGTCTCGTGCTGCACGCAGCGGGCGAGCAGCTCGGTGCCCTCGATGGTGACCGGCTCGCCGTGCATGTCGAAGCCCTTGGCGACCACGCCGTACGCCCGCACGCAGGGAAGGCCAGGCCGGGGAACGACAGGCAGCCCTCGTCGTCCTCCACCGTCTCGTCGGTGAGGTCCAGGGTCGGGTTGACGAGATGCCCGAGGACGTCGTCGACGTGGTAGGTGAAGACCCGCAGGCCGACGCCGATCTGCGGCGCCGCCAGGCCCACCCCGGGGGCCTCGAGCATGGTCTCCTGCAGGTCCTTGACCAGGGTCCGCAGCTCCTTGTCGAAGTCGACCACCGGCTCGGCCGGGGTGCGCAGCACGCGGGTCGCCGAAGAGCCGGATGGGCTGGACGGGCACGGTGACTCCTTGCGGAGCGGAGAGGTGGGGTGCGGAGGAACGGCCGATGACCATTCTACGAAGTGTGCGGCCCGGGTCTTCCGCCTCGAGGGCCCGATGCGGTCGGATGGGGACGGTACCGGACCCGGGAGGACAGCCATGACCCGCACCCGACGCGCGCACTGCTGGCGTCGCTCGACGCTCGCCGCCGCCGCCACCGCCGCGGCCCTGCTCACCCCGCCGGCCGTCGCGGCCACCCCGTCGCCACCCGGCCACGGTGCGCTTCTCGACGTTCAACGCCTCGCTGAACCGGGCGGCCGCCGGGCGCTGCTGGCCGACCTGTCGACGCCGGGCAACGCCCAGGCGGGCGACGGTCGCCGAGACCATCCAGCGGGTTCGCCCGGACGTCCTGCTCATCAACGAGTTCGACTACGACGCCGCAGGCACCGCCCTGCGGCTCTTCCAGGACAACTACCTGTCCGTGGCGCACAACGGCGCCGCACCGATCCGGTACCCGCACCGGTACACCGCGCCGTCCAACACCGGCATCCCCTCCGGCTACGACCTGAACAACTTCGGCGCACGGTGCCATCCGGCGACGCCGGGCACACGACGCGCTCGGCTTCGGCGACTTCCCCGGCCAGTTCGGCATGGCCGTCTACTCGAAGTACCCGATCGACCTCGACGACGTCCGGACGTTCCAGAACTTCCTCTGGAAGGACATGCCGGGCGCGCTGCTGCCGGACGACCCGCCGACGACGGCACCGGCCGACTGGTACTCCCCCGCCGAGCTCGCCGTCGTCCGGCTGTCCTCCAAGAGCCACTGGGACCTGCCGATCTCGATCGGCAAGCGCACCGTGCACTTCCTGGTCAGCCACCCGACCCCGCCGGTCTTCGACGGGCCCGAGGACCGCAACGGCCTGCGCAACCACGACGAGATCCGGCTCTGGGCCGACTACGTCCGCCGGGAGACGGCGAGCTACGTCTACGACGACGACGGGGCCGCCGGCGGGCCTCGGATCCGGGGCGTCCTTCGTCATCGCGGGCGACCAGAACTCCGACCCGCTCGACGGCGACAGCATCCCCGGCAGCACCCAGCAGCTGCTGGACAACCCCCGGGTCAACACGAGCGACACGCCGGACAGCGACGGCGCCGTCGAGGCGGCGGCCCGCAAGGCGGCGCTCAACCTACGCACCGTTCCGACCCGGCGCACGACACGGCGGACTTCTGCGACACCGCCGCGCCTCCGCCGTGCGCCGGACCCGGCAACCTGCGCGCCGACTACGTGCTGCCGAGCAAGGACCTCCGGATCCGGGACAGCGGGGTCTTCTGGCCGGTCCGGCGCGACCCGCTGTCCACGGCTGACCGGGCCCGGCTTCCCGGTGCCGACCTCGGACCACCGGTAGGTCTGGGTGGACGTCAACGTGCCCGGGGCCGCGTCGCCGTCGCGCTGAGAGCGATCCGGTGATGCTGACCGTGCGGGCGGGGTCAGCCTGATCCGGCACCGTCGAGCAGCCCCAGCCGGCTGAGGTCGGCGCGCAGGGCGTGCGCGTCGTGGAACTGCACCCCGAGCAGGCCGGCCGCAGCGGCCGCCGCGACGTTGGCGGCGAGTCGTCGACGAACACCGTCGCCGCCGGGTCCAGCCGGTAGCGCTCGAGCAGCAGCCGGAAGACCGCCGGGTCGGGCTTGGCGATCCCCTCCACGCCGGACACGACGACGTCCTCGAACAGCGCCAGGAAGTCGAAGGTCGCCTCGGCGTGCGGGTAGGTCTCCGCCGACCAGTTGGTCAGGCCCAGCAGCCGCACGCCGGCCGCGTGCAGGTCGCGCAGCACCTCCACCGTGCCGGGCACCGGGCCGGCCAGGGTCTCCCGGAACCGGGCCGGGTAGGCGGCGATCAGCTCGCGGTGCTGCGGGTACCGGGCGGCGAGCTCGTCGACTGCGGCGGCCCAGCTGCGCCCGGCGTCCTGCGCGTAGTTCCAGGCGGCGAAGCCGATCTCGTCCAGGAACGCCTCGACCTCGTCCTCGGGCAGCAGCCTGCGGTACAGGCGGCGCGGGTCCCAGTCGATGAGCACCCCGCCGAGGTCGAAGACCACGGTCGTGGGCACCGCGGCGTCGCGCTTCCGCGGGGTCGTCATGCGATCTCCAGGGGGTCGACCTGGAGCCGGACCGGGCCGGCGTCCTTGTGCGCGCTGCGGACCCCGGCGGCGGCCTTCAGCGCCGCGGTGGTCGCGGGCCACACGCCGCGCGGCGCCCGCACCAGGAACCGCTGCTGGTCCGGCCCGGCCGGCACCGGCCCGAGGACCTCGGCCTGCTCGGGCAGCTCGGCGGCGCCGAGGAAGCCGGCCAGCGCGTCCGGCGAGCCGGTGAGCGAGGCCATCCGGGCCTCCGGCGGCAGCCGGAGCGCGGCACGCTCGCCCAGCTCGCGGTCGGCGAAGCCGGCATGGTCCCAGCGGACCAGCGCCTGCACGGCCGGCGCCGACGTGTCGGCGAGCAGGACCACGGTGCCGCCGTCGGGACCCGGACGGACCAGCGCGGCGGCGGCGGTCCAGCGCCGCAGCGCCTCCTCGGCGGCGCGCAGGTCCGGCCGGCCGAGCAGCGCCCACCCGTCGAGCAGCAGCGCGGCGACGTAGCCGCCCTCGGCGACCGGCTCGGCCCCGGGCGTCGCCACGACCAGCGCCGGCTCCGGCCCCACCGTGGCGACCACGTCGCCGGCGGCCCCGCTGGTGCGCACCGGAGTGCGCGGGAAGGCCCGGCCGAGCTCCTCGGCGGTACGCCGGGAACCCGACGACGGTCGCCCGCAGCCGCCGGCCGTCGCAGGTCGGGCAGGCCCAGGCCGCAGCCGGCACGCCGCACCAGCGGCAGGCCGGGACCCCGTCGGCGCCGGTGCTGCCCAGCGGGCCGCGGCAGGCCGGGCAGCGGGCCGGGGCCCGGCAGGTGGCGCAGGCCAGCCCGGGCAGGTAGCCGCCGCGCGGGACCTGGACGAGCACCGGGCCGCGCTCGAGGGCCAGGTGGGCGGTGCGCCAGGCCAGGGTGGGCAGCCGTGCGCCGCGGACGCCGTCGTCGGCCGGGTGGTCGGCGCCGGTGTCGGCCCGCACGGCCGGGGCGGTCCGGCGTACGACGTCGCGGGGGGCTGCCACCGCGCGGGCCCAGCCGGACCGGACCAGCCCGGCGCCCTCGGCGGTGCGCGAGAGCCCGCCGACCACCAGCGCGGCGCCCTCGCCGGTCGAGCGCAGGGCCAGCACCGAGCGCACGTGGGGGTAGGGCGCCCGCGGCTCGGCGTGCAGGTCGTCGCCGTCGTCCCAGACCACGGCCAGGCCGAGGTCGCGGACCGGGGCGAACATGGCGGCCCGGGTGCCGAGCACCGCGCGGACCTGCCCGCGGCGGACCCGCAGCCAGCGCCGGTAGCGCTCGGCCGGGCCCGCCTCGGCGGTCAGGACGACGTGCCGGCCGGGGCCGACCAGCGCGGTGAGCGCGGCGTCGACCCGGTCGACGTCGCGGTGGTCGGGCAGCACCACCAGCGCCCCGCGGCCGCCGGCCAGCGCGGTCGCCACCAGCCGGGCCAGCTCGTCCGGCCAGGTCGGCCCGGGCAGCGCCGACCACACCGCCCGGACCGTGGCACCGGCGTGCACGGCGTCCAGCAGGGCGGGCCCGGAGTCGTAGCGCGCCCAGCCGGCGGGCTCCGGACGGTCCGGTGGCGCGGCCGGCTCGGTGCCGTCATCCGGCGGCGGCCTCGACCTTGGCGTGCCGCGGCGGCACGGCCAGCCGGAGCACGTCGGCCAGCGTGCCGGCGTACCGGTCGGCGACCTCTCGGGCGAGTCGCAGCACCTCCGGGGCGAGCACCGGCTCGGCCGACACCACCTTGTCCAGGAACGCCAGCTGCCCGGCGTGGTCGCTGTCGGCCACCCGCTCGGTGACGTACCCGTCGACCAGCCGGCCGGAGAACCGCACCCGGACCCGGACGCCGGGCCGGGCGGACCCGGACAGCGGCTCGGGCACCAGGAAGTCGAACAGCCGGTCGAGGTGGGCCAGGCCGACGTCGACCGCCACCCGGGCCACCGGCAGCTCGGCAGCCTGCTCCGGTCGCGGCTTCGGCGGGCGGGACCGGGCGGCCCGGACCGTCGAGCGCACCAGGGCGAGCTGCTCCGGCTCGGTTCCCGCTCCGCGCCGTGGTCACCCGGTCATCCCACCAGACACCCCGGACGCGGCGGCACCGCCGTCCCGCCGGTGCCGCCTGGGCACGCCCAGTGGTCGCTGGGTGCGGCTGCTCACCGAACCCAGCAACCGTTGATCACGCCAGCGTGATCATTTCGCCGGGCGGAGGCGGTCAGGAGGGGAGGGGAGGAGGAGGTGGCGGCCGTCAGGGCGTCGACCCGGTCGGTGCGCTCCCAGGTGAAGTCCGGCAGCTCGCGGCCGAAGTGGCCGTACGCCGCGGTCTGGGCGTAGATCGGCCGCAGCAGGTCGAGGTCCCGGATGATCGCGGCCGGCCGCAGGTCGAACACCGAGATCACGGCGTCCTGGATCCGCTCGACCGGCACGGTCTCGGTGCCGAAGGTCTCGACGAACAGCCCGACCGGGTGCGCCTTGCCGATCGCGTAGGCGACCTGCACCTCGCAGCGCCTGGCCAGCCCGGCGGCGACGACGTTCTTGGCGACCCAGCGCATCGCGTAGGCGGCCGACCGGTCGACCTTGGACGGGTCCTTGCCGGAGAAGGCACCGCCGCCGTGGCGGGCCATGCCGCCGTACGTGTCGACGATGATCTTGCGGCCGGTGAGGCCGGCGTCGCCCATCGGGCCGCCGATCTCGAACCGGCCGGTCGGGTTCACCAGCAGCCGGAAGCCCTCGGTGTCGATGGACAGCCCGTCCAGCACCGGCTTGACGACCTGCTCGGCGATGTCCGGCTGGAGCATCGAGTCCAGCGAGATGTCGGCGGCGTGCTGGCTGGAGACGACGACGGTGTCGAGCCGGACCGCGCGGTCGCCGTCGTACTCGATGGTGACCTGGGTCTTGCCGTCCGGGCGCAGGTACGGGACCGCGCCGTCCTTGCGGACCGCGGTGAGCTGCTGGGCGAGCCGGTGGGCGAGCGACGACCGGCAGCGGCATCAGCTCGGGGGTGTCGTCGCAGGCGTAGCCGAACATCAGGCCCTGGTCGCCGGCGCCCTGGCGGTCCAGCGGGTCCTCGATCGCCTTCGGCCCGCGATGCTCGAAGGCGTCGTCGACGCCCTGGGCGATGTCCGGCGACTGCGCGCCGATCGAGATCGACACGCCGCAGGAGTGGCCGTCGAAGCCCTTGGCCGAGGAGTCGTAGCCGATCTCCAGGATCCGCTCGCGGACGATGCCGGGGATGTCGGCGTAGCCCGCCGTGGTGACCTCGCCGGCGACGTGCACCTGGCCGGTCATGATCAGGGTCTCGACCGCGACCCGGCTCCGGGGGTCCTCGGTGAGCAGGGCGTCCAGGATCGAGTCGCTGATCTGGTCGGCGATCTTGTCCGGGTGGCCCTCGGTGACGGACTCCGAGGTGAACAGGCGGCGGGACACAGGGCTCCTAGGAGGGTGAGGCAGCATAGGTCGGTGCGGACGGCGGGGGCCGGCCGCGAGTCTACCGGTCGGGTGTTGCGGGCCAGCGGTCGCGGACGAGGTCCCAGACGGTGTCGGCGAGCGACTCCTTGGGGCCGATCGGCACCACGGTCTCGCTGCCGTCGGCGCCGAGCACGACGGCGGCGTTGTCCCCGCCCTCGAACCCGGTGGGGTGCCCGTGGCCGCCGACCTCGTTGACGACCAGCAGGTCGGCGCCCTTGCCGGCGAGCTTGGCCCGGCCGTGGGTCAGGGCGTCGCCCTGGGCGTCACCGGTCTCGGCGGCGAACCCGACGACGACCTGCCCCGGCCGGGCCCGCGGGGCGCGGGCGACCTCGGCCAGCACGTCGGCGGTCCGTACGAGGGCGACCGAGTCTGGCTCGCCCGGCCCCTTCTTGATCTTGGTGTCCTGGGGGTCGCGGGGCCGGAAGTCGGCGACGGCGGCGGCCATCACGACCGCGTCGGCGCTGGCCGCGGCCGAGAGCACCGCCTCGCGCAGCTGCTCGGCGGACACCACCGGGACGACCTTCGCGCCGGCCGGCTCCGGCAGCGCCACGTTGGCCGCCACCAGGGTGACCTCGGCGCCGCGGGCGAGCGGCGGTCGTGGCCAGCGCCCAGCCCTGCCGGCCGGAGGACCGGTTGCCGAGGAAGCGCACCGGGTCGAGGTGCTCGCGGGTGCCCCCCGCCGAGACCACGACGTGCCGGCCGGCCAGGTCGCGCGTGGCGCTGCGCCCGGCCAGCGCCCGGCGGGCTGCGGCGAAGATCTCGGCCGGCTCGGGCAGCCGGCCCGGCCCGGTGTCGGCGCCGGTCAGCCGGCCGCTGGCCGGCTCGAGCACCTGGACCCCGCGGCTGCGCAGCGTCTCGACGTTGGCCACCGTGGCGGGGTGCTGCCACATCTCGGTGTGCATCGCCGGCGCCATCAGGACCGGGCAGCGGGCGGTGAGCAGGGTGCTGGTGAGCAGGTCGTCGGCCAGGCCGCGGCGGCGCGGGCCAGCAGGTCGGCGGTGGCCGGAGCGACCAGGACCAGGTCGGCCTGCTGGCCGATCCGCACGTGCGGCACCTCGTGGACGTCGTCCCAGACGTCGGTGGCGACCGGCTGGCCGGACAGCGCCGCCCAGGTGGCGGCGCCGACGAACCGCAGCGCCGCGGCGGTCGGCACGACCCGGACGTCGTGGCCGCTCTCGGTCAGCAGCCGGAGCAGCTCGGCGGCCTTGTAGGCCGCGATGCCGCCGCCGACCCCGAGCACCACACGCGGGCGGGCGGAGTCAGGGGTCACAGCGGTCACGTCCGATGAGCCTTGGTCCGGCCGGGTCAGGCCTGGTCGACCTTCTCGGCGGTCAGCATGCCGGAGTTGATCTCGCGCATGGCGATCGACAGCGGCTTCTCGTGCACGTGGGTCTCGACGAGCGGGCCGACGTACTCGAGCAGGCCCTCGCCGAGCTGGGAGTAGTAGGCGTTGATCTGGCGGGCCCGCTTCGCGGCGTAGATGACCAGGCTGTACTTGGAGTCGGCGATGGCGAGGAGCTCGTCGATCGGGGGGTTGGTGATGCCCTCAGGCGCGGCGGCGATGCCGGACACGGGTGACCTTCCGGTTGAGCGTCAGGAGGCGCTTTCGGACCGACGGTCAGCGTCGGCCCCGGGCGCAACGGCCAAGGCTACCAGTTGGGCGACGACCTCCGGCACGCTCGTGTTGACCAGCGTCACGTCGAACTCGGGCTCGGCGGCCAGCTCGTCGCGGGCCACCGCGAGCCGCCGCTCGATCACCTCGGCCGGTTCGGTGCCGCGGCCGGTCAGCCGGCGGACCAGCTCGTCCCACGAGGGCGGGGTCAGGAAGACCAGGGTGGCGCCCGGCATCGCCTGCCGCACCTGCCGGGCGCCCTGCAGGTCGATCTCCAGCATGACCGGCCGGCCGTCGGCCAGGTGGTCGAGCACCGGCTGGCGCGGCGTGCCGTAGAGGTTCCCGGCGAACTCCGCCCACTCGAGCAGGCCGCCCTCGTCGACCAGCTCCTGGAACCGTTCGCGGCTGACGAACCGGTAGTGCACACCGTCGACCTCCCCCGGGCGGGGGAACCGGGTGGTGGCCGACACCGACAGCCACACCTCGGGATGCTCGGCGCGCAGCGCCTTGACCACGGTGCTCTTGCCGACCCCGGACGGCCCGGAGAGCACGACGAGACGGGTCGCCGGGTCTGCGGTGCTCAGGCTGTGCCGCCGAACTCCCGCTCGAGGGACGCCATCTGCTGGGCACCGAGACCGCGGACCCGTCGGCTCTCGGAGATGCCGATCTCCTCCATGATCTTGCGGGCCCGGACCTTGCCGACGCCGGGCAGCGACTCGAGCACCGAGACGACCTTCATCTTCCCGACGATGTCGTTGCCGCCTTCCCGGCTGCCCTCCTTGAGCACCTCGATCAGCGAGGCGCCGGAGTGCTTGAGCCGGTTCTTCACGGCGGCCCGCTCCCGCCTCGCGATAGCGGCCTTCTCGAGGGCCGCCGCCCTCTGCTCGGGGGTCAACGGGGGCAGTGCCACTAGAGGTCACCTCGGGCGTCGGAGCAACGGAGGAAGAACGCCTCAGGAACCTAGCGACTGCAAGGCCTTGCAAGCAATGCGGGTCGGGGCCTCAGGACGAGATTCGACCGAACGGTCCAGGGTGCGACGGCCGGTCGGTCAGCACCGCGACGCGAACAGCGCCGACCATGCGACGCGGTTCAGCGCAGCGACTCGGCGAGCTCGCGTGCAGCCGCCGCGACGTCGGACGCACCGGTGATGGGACGTCCGACGACGAGCAGGTCGGCGCCGTCGGCCAACGCCTGTCGCGGTGTCGCCACCCGGGCCTGGTCACCTGCCGCGCCGCCGGACGGACGCACCCCCGGCGTGATCAGCCGTACGTCGGGACCGACCTCGCGGCGTACGTCGGCGACCTCGAGCGGCGAGCACACCAGTGCGCGAGCTCCACCCTCGACGGCGAGCACCGCGAGCCGGAGCACCGCGTCGCGGGGCGAGCCGGCGAAGCCGACGGCCGACAGCTGTTCCGCGGTCAGCGAGGTGAGGACCGTGACGCCGACGACCTGGGTGGCGGGCAGCGCGTCGACCGCGGCCCGGACCATCTCCGGCCCGCCGCTGGCGTGCACCGTGAGGTAGGTCGGCGCCAGCTCGGCGACCGAGCGCGCGGCGCCGGCGACGGTGTTCGGGATGTCGTGCAGCTTGAGGTCGAGGAACACGTCACGCCCGCCGCTGGCCTCGCGGGTCTTGAGCACCGCGTCGTGGCCGTGCCGGAGGAACAGCTCGAGGCCCACCTTCACGGTGCTCACGTGCGGGCCGGCCGCGGCGGCCCAGCCGACCGCGGTCTCCAGGTCGGCGGTGTCCAGGGCGACGGCGAGCGGAGCGGGGGCGGGCGTCGGTCACAGCGGGTCTCCTGTCACGAGCGGTGGGCGTGACCGACGGCGTCGGCGAGGGTGCCGAACCCGCGCTCGGCGAGCACGTCGACCAGCTCGGCCAGCACCCGGACGGGAGCCGACGGGTCGGAGAAGATCGCCGTGCCCACCGACACCGCGCTGGCGCCGGCGAGGACGAGCTCGAACGCGTCCCGGCCGGAGGCGACCCCGCCCATGCCCAGGATCGGCACCTCCGGCAGCGCGGCGTGCACCTGCCAGATGCAGCGCACCGCGACCGGCTTGATCGCGCGGCCGGAGAGCCCGCCGGTGACCCCGGCCAGCACCGGGCGCATGGTGTCCAGGTCGAGGGCCATGCCGAGCAGCGTGTTGATCATCGACAGCCCGTCGGCGCCGGCATCGACGCAGGAGCGCGCGATGGTGACGATGTCGGTGACGTCCGGCGACAGCTTGGCGAGCACCGGGACCGACGGCGCGGTGTGCCGGCGTACCGCTCCCACGACTGCCGCAGCGGCATCCGGGTCGCAGGCGAAGACCAGGCCGCGGTCGGCGACGTTGGGGCAGGAGATGTTGACCTCGACGGCGACCAGGCCGGGCGCCCCGCGCAGCCGGCGGGCCAGCTCGGCGTACTCCTCGACGGTGCCGCCCGCGATGGACACCACCGCGCGGGCACCCCGCTCGTGCAGCCACGGCAGGTCGTGGGCGAGGAACGCGTCGATGCCGGGACCCTGCAGGCCGATCGAGTTGAGCATCCCGCTGGCCGTCTCGGCCATCCGTGGTGTCGCCCGGCCGGACCGGGCGTCCAGCATGATCGACTTGGTGACCACGGCACCGAGCTCGGCGACGTCGAAGAACTGCCCGAGCTCGCGGCCCGCGGCGGCGCAGCCCGAGGCGGTCAGCACCGGGTTGGGCAGCACCAGGTCGCCCAGCCGTGCCGTCATGTCGAGGACCGGAGCGGCGCGGCGCGGGGCCTCGACCGTGCGCACGTGAAAGCTCATCAGTGGCCTCCTGAGGCTGGGGCGCCGACCGCGTCGGCGGGCACCGTGCCCACGTCGTCCCAGCGGACCCGGTCGCCCGGGAAGACCGGGCCGTCCACGCAGGACCGCACCATCCGGGTCCGGCCGTCGTCGCCGACGACCGGCAGCACGCAGGTCATGCAGACGCCGATCCCGCAGGCCATCGACTCCTCGACGGCGCACTGGGCCACCACGCCGCGCTCGGCGGCCACCGCGGTGACCGCCCGGAGCATCGCCATCGGGCCGCAGGCGTAGACGACCTCGGTCGTGCGCTGCGGCCATCACGCCGGGCAGCGCGTCGGTGACCCGGCCGGCGAGCCCCGCCGAGCCGTCGTCGGTGGTGACCGCCACGGTCGAGGCCATCCGCTTGGCGTCCAGCACCCCGAACAGCCGGTCGTCGCTCGCGGCGCCCAGCACGAAGTCGACCCGGCAGCCACGGCCGCGCAGGGCGTCGGCGAGCCCGAACAGCGGAGCGCTGCCGTAGCCGCCGCCGACCAGGGTCGCGCTGACCGGGTCGCGCGGCAGGCTGAACGGCCGGCCGAGCGGGCCGACCACGTCGACCGGCGTGTGCGGGTGCTGCGCGGCCAGCCAGGCCGTGCCGGCCCCGTGCACGGCAAGCACGACCTCGACGGTGCCGCCGAAGACCCCGCGGCTGCTGACCTTGTAGACCGAGAACGCGCGCCGCAGCGACAGGCCGGAGTCCGCGCCGCCGGTGGCCAGTGCGACGAACTGGCCGGGCCGGGTCCGCTCGGCGATGCCCGGGGCCACCAGCGTCAGGTGGTGGTAGGCGCCGACCCGCCGGGTGGACAGGATCTGGCCGGCGACCTGCAGCGGTCCCTCGCTCATCCGGGGTCCCCGCGGAGGTGAGCGCAGCGAGCGGTTTCGTGGGGTGGTTCCGGGCTCCCCGTTGGCGGCGTGCAGGGCGGCGGTCCAGTCCTGGATGGAGCGGACGTCGAGGCTGCCGCGCCCGAGCGCCTCGATGCCCTGCACCGCGGCGGCGAGCTGCTGGACGGTGGTGATGATCGGGCGGTCCATCGCGATCGCGGCCGCCCGGATCTCGTAGCCGTCGGCCCGGGCACGCGGGCCGGAGGGCGTGTTGACCACCATGTCCACCTCGCCCTCGAGGATCCGCTCGACGATGGTCGGCTCGCCGTCCGGGCCGCGCCCGTGGCTGTGCTTGCGGACGACGGTCGCCTCGACACCGTTGCGGCGCAGCACGTCGGCGGTGCCCTCGGTGGCCAGCACCTGGAAGCCCAGGTCGGCCATCCGCTTCAGCGGGAAGATCATGTTCCGCTTGTCCCGGTCGGCCATCGACACGAAGACGACACCCTTGGTGGGCAGGCCGCCGTAGGCCGCGGACTGCGACTTGGCGAAGGCGGTGCCGAAGTTGGCGTCGATGCCCATCACCTCGCCGGTGGAGCGCATCTCCGGGCCGAGCATGTGGTCGACGCCGCGGCCCTCGACGGTCCGGAACCGCTTGAACGGCAGCACCGCCTCCTTGACCGCCACCGGCGTCACCGGTCCCCCGTGGGTCGGCAGCCGGCCGCCGTCACCCTGCGCCGGCAGCACTCCCGAGGCCCGCAGGTCGGCGATCGAGTCGCCGATCATCACCAGCGCGGCGGCCTTGGCCAGCGGCCACGCCGGTCGCCTTGGACACGAACGGCGCCGTCCGGCTGGCGCGCGGGTTGGCCTCCAGCACGTAGAGCACGTCGGCGGCGAGCGCGAACTGCACGTTGAGCAGGCCGCGTACCCCGATGCCGCGCGCCAGCGCGAGGGTCTGCTCGCGGACCTTGGCCACCACGTCCCGGCCCAGCGTCACCGGCGGCAGCACGCAGGCCGAGTCGCCGGAGTGGATGCCGGCCTCCTCGATGTGCTCCATCACGCCGCCGAGGTAGAGCTCCTCGCCGTCGAAGAGCGCGTCGACGTCGATCTCGATCGCGTCGTCGAGGAACCGGTCGACCAGCACCGGCCGGTCGGGCGAGACCTCGGTCGCCTCGCCGCATGTAGGTGGCGAGCTGCTCGTCGTCGTAGACGATCTCCATGCCCCGCCCGCCGAGCACGTACGACGGCCGGACCAGCACCGGGTAGCCGATGTCGGCGGCGATCCGCCGGGCGCCCTCGTAGGACGTCGCGGTGCCGTGCTTGGGCGCGACCAGCCCGGCGTCGGCGAGCACCTCGGAGAACGCGCCGCGGTCCTCGGCGAGATGGATCGCCTCCGGGCTGGTGCCGATGATCGGCACGCCGGCGTCCTTCAGCCGCTGCGCCAGGCCGAGCGGCGTCTGCCCGCCGAGCTGCACGACCACGCCGAGCACCGGGCCGGCCTGCTGCTCGCGCGTGCACCACCTCGAGCACGTCCTCGAGGGTGAGCGGCTCGAAGTACAGCCGGTCCGAGGTGTCGTAGTCGGTCGACACGGTCTCGGGGTTGCAGTTGACCATCACGGTGCGCAAGCCACGCTCGCGCAGCGCGAACGACGCGTGCACGCAGGAGTAGTCGAACTCGATCCCCTGCCCGATCCGGTTCGGGCCGCTGCCGAGGATGATCACGGCCGGCTCCTCGCGGGGCGCGACCTCGGTCTCCTCGTCGTAGGACGAGTAGTGGTACGGCGTGAGCGCGGCGAACTCGGCGGCGCAGGTGTCGACGGTCTTGAACACCGGCCGGAGGCCCAGGGCGTGCCGCACGCCGCGCACGACGTCCTCGGGCATCCCGCGCAGCCGGCCGAGCTGCACGTCGGAGAACCCGTGCCGCTTGGCCCGGGCCAGCAGGTCGCGGTCCAGCTCGGCGGCGTCGCGGACCTCGGCGGCGACCTCGTTGATCAGCGCCACCTGGTCGACGAACCACGGGTCGATGCCGGTGGCCGCGTGCACCTGCTCGACGGTCGCGCCGGCCCAGAGCGCCTGCTGCACGTCTCCGAGCCGCCCGTCGTGCGGCACCGCGGCCCGCGCCAGCGCACTCCTCGCCGGCCGACCTCGGTCGGGCTCCCAGCTGAACGGTGCGTCCTTGGACTCCAGCGAGCGCAGCGCCTTCTGCAGCGCCTCGGTGAAGCTGCGGCCGATCGCCATCGCCTCGCCGACGCTCTTCATGTGGGTGGTCAGCGTCGGGTCGGCGCCGGGGAACTTCTCGAAGGCGAACCGCGGGACCTTGACCACGACGTAGTCGAGGGCCGGCTCGAAGGACGCCGGGGTCTCGCGGGTGATGTCGTTGGGGATCTCGTCCAGGGTGTAGCCGACCGCGAGCTTGGCAGCGATCTTCGCGATCGGGAAGCCGGTGGCCTTGGAGGCCAGCGCGCTGGACCGGCTGACCCGCGGGTTCATCTCGATGACGATGACCCGGCCGTCGGCGGGTTCACCGCGAACTGGATGTTGCAGCCGCCGGTGTCGACGCCGACCGCCCGGATGACGTCGATCGAGATGTCGCGCAGCCGCTGGTACTCGCGGTCGGTCAGCGTCATGCGCCGGCGCCACCGTGACGCTGTCGCCGGTGTGCACGCCCATCGGGTCGATGTTCTCGATCGAGCAGACGACCACGACGTTGTCGGCCTTGTCGCGCATCAGCTCGAGCTCGTACTCCTTCCAGCCGAGGATCGACTCCTCGAGGAGCACCTCGGTGGTCGGGCTGGCCTGCAGCCCGGCGCCGGCCATCCGGCGCAGCTGCGTCTCGTCGCGGGCCAGCCCGGACCCGGCGCCGCCCATCGTGAACGACGGGCGCACGACCAGCGGGTAGCCGAGCTCGTCGGCCGCGGCCAGGGACTCGTCGAGGGTGTGCGCGATCAGGCTGCGGGCCGACTCGGCGCCGATGTCGGCGACGATCGCCTTGAACTTCTGCCGGTCCTCCCCCGCCTCGATGGCCGCGACGTTCGCGCCGATCAGCTCGACGCCGTACTCCTCGAGCACTCCCGCCTCGTGCAGCGCCATCGCGGTGTTGAGCGCGGTCTGCCCGCCGAGGGTCGCCAGCAGCGCGTCCGGCCGCTCCTTCTCGATCACCTTCGTGACGATCTCCGGCGTGATCGGCTCGATGTAGGTGGCGTCGGCGAACTCGGGATCGGTCATGATCGTGGCCGGGTTGGAGTTGACCAGGACGACCCGCAGGCCCTCCTCGCGCAGCACCCGGCAGGCCTGGGTGCCCGAGTAGTCGAACTCGCAGGCCTGGCCGATGACGATCGGCCCGGAGCCGATGACCAGGACGCTGCGGATGTCGGTGCGCCTGGGCATCTAGCGGCTCCCCAGAAGGTCGGTGAAGCGGTCGAACAGGTACGCCGCGTCGTGCGGGCCGGCCGCGGCCTCCGGGTGGTACTGCACCGAGAACGCCGGCACGTCGTGGCAGCGCAGCCCCTCGACGACGTCGTCGTTGAGGCAGACGTGGCTGACCTCGGCGGCGCCGAACGGCGTGTCGAAGGTCCCCTCGGCGGGGCGCCTCGACGGCGAAGCCGTGGTTGTGGGCGGTGACCTCGACCTTGCCGGTGAGCCGGTCCTGCACCGGCTGGTTGATGCCGCGGTGGCCGTAGCGGAGCTTGTAGGTGCCCAGGCCGAGCGCCCGGCCGAGGACCTGGTTGCCGAAGCAGATGCCGAAGACCGGCACCCCGCGGCCGAGCAGGTCGGCGGTGAGCGCCACCGCGCGGTCGGCGGTCGCCGGGTCGCCGGGACCGTTGGAGAGGAACACCCCGTCGGCTCCGGTCGCCAGCACCTGCTCGACGGTCGAGGTGGCCGGCAGCACGTGGGTCTCGATGCCGCGCTCGGCCATCCGGTGCGGGGTCATCGGCTTGATGCCGAGGTCGAGCGCCGCGACGGTGAACCGCGTGTCGCCGGCGGCGGCGACGACGTACGGCTCGGCGGTGGTGACCTCGCCGGTCAGGTCGGCGCCGTCCATGCGAGGGCTTTCCCTCACCCTCTGCCACAGCCGTTCCGGATCCAGCTCGACCGAGGACACGCACGACGCGCATCGCGCCGCGCTCGCGCAGGTGCCGGGTCAGTGCCCGGGTGTCGATGCCGCTGATGCCCACGACGCCCTGGCCGGCCAGCTCGTCGCCCAGGCTGCCCTGCGACCGCCACGAGGACGCCCGCCGGCTCGGCTCGCGCACGACGTACCCGCTGACCCAGATCCGGCCGGACTCCGGGTCGTCGTCGTTGACGCCGGTGTTGCCGACGTGCGGGGCGGTCATCACCACGACCTGGCGGTGGTAGCTCGGGTCGGTGAGGGTCTCCTGGTAGCCGGTCATGCCGGTGGAGAAGACCGCCTCGCCGAACGTCTCGCCGGTGGCCCCGAAGGACTCGCCGCGGAACGCCCGGCCGTCCTCCAGGACGAGCAGGGCCGGTGAGGTCACGGTCACTGCAGCTTCCCGTCGAGGACGGTCGGGCGGCCGCGGAGGAAGGTGGCCACCACCGCCCCGGGCAGGGTGCGGCCGGCGTACGGCGTGTTGCGCGACCGCGAGGCCAGCGCGAACGGGTCGATCTCGCGGCGCGCCGCCGGGTCGAGCAGCACCAGGTTCGCGGGCGCACCCACCTCGAGCGGCCGGCCGTGGTCGTCGACCAGGCCGATCCGGGCGGGTCTGGTCGACATCCGGTCGGCGACACCTGCCCAGTCGAGCAGCCCGGTCTCGACCATCGCCTCCTGCACGACCGAGAGCGCTGTCTCGAGACCGAGCATCCCCATCGCCGCCGCCGCCCACTCGCAGTCCTTGTCCTCGTGCGAGTGCGGCGCGTGGTCGGTCGCGACCGCGTCGATCGTGCCGTCGGCGAGCGCCTCGCGCAGCGCAGCCACGTCGTCGGCGGTGCGCAGCGGCGGGTTCACCTTGAACAGCGGGTCGTAGGTCGTGGCCAGCTCGTCGGTCAGCAGCAGGTGGTGCGGGGTGACCTCGGCGGTGACGTTCCAGCCCTTCGACTTGGCCCAGCGCAGGATCTCGACCGAGCCGGCGGTCGACACGTGGCAGACGTGCAGCCGGGAGCCGACGTGGGCGGTCAGCAGCACGTCGCGGGCGATGACCGCCTCCTCCGCGACGGCCGGCCAGCCCTGCAGGCCGAGCACCCCGGACAGCTCGCCCTCGTTCATCTGGGCACCCTCGGTGAGCCGCGGCTCCTGCGCGTGCTGGGCGACGACCCCGCCGAAGGCCTTGACGTACTCCAGGGCGCGGCGCATCAGCACCGCGTCGGACACGCACTTGCCGTCGTCGGAGAAGACCCGGACCCGGGCAGCGCTGTCGGCCATCGCGCCGAGCTCGGCGAGCCGCTCCCCCGCCAGCCCGACCGTGACGGCGCCGACCGGCCGGACGTCGCAGTGCCCCGCCTCCCGGCCGAGCCGCCAGACCTGCTCGACGACGCCGGCGGTGTCGGCGACCGGGTCGGTGTTGGCCATCGCGTGCACGGCGGTGAATCCGCCCAGCGCGGCGGCGGCAGTGCCCGTCTCGACGGTCTCGGCGTCCTCCCGGCCCGGCTCGCGCAGGTGGGTGTGCAGGTCGACCAGGCCCGGCAGGGCGACCAGCCCGTCGGCGTCGACCACCTCGGCGCCGGCCCGGGAAAGCCCGGTGCCGACCTCGGCGATCACGCCGTCCTCCAGCACGAGGTCGGCGGCGTCGCCGCCGAGCAGCCGGACACCCTTCACGACGTACGTGCTCATGCGGGAGCCTCTCCCTCGTTCGACCCGGAGAGCAGCAGGTACAGCACGGCCATCCGGACGCTGACGCCGTTGGTGACCTGCTCGACGATCGTCGAGCGGGCCGAGTCGGCGACCTCGGCGGCGATCTCCATGCCGCGGTTCATCGGGCCGGGGTGCATGACGATCGCATGGTCCGGCAGCTGCGCCATCCGGGCGCCGTCCAGGCCGTAGCGGCGGCTGTACTCCCTGGCTGACGGGAAGAACCCTCCGCCCTCGGTGCTCATCCGCTCGCGCTGCACCCGCAGCATCATCACGACGTCGCTCTTGGCCAGCTCGCCGTCCAGGTCGTACGACGTGGCGCACGGCCAGGAGTCGACGCCGACCGGCAGCAGGGTCGGCGGCGCGACGAGGGTCACCTCGGCGCCCAGGGTGTGCAGCAGCAGCACGTTGGACCGGGCGACCCGCGAGTGCAGGACGTCGCCGACGATGGTGACCCGGCGGCCGGCGAGATCAGTCCCGGTGGCGGTCTCGAAGCCGTTGAGCCGGCGCCGCATGGTGAAGGCGTCGAGCAGGGCCTGGGTCGGGTGCTCGTGGGTGCCGTCGCCGGCGTTGACGACCGAGCCGCGGATCCAGCCGCTGTGGGCGAGCCGGTGCGGCGCGCCGGAGGCGTGGTGGCGCACCACGACGGCGTCCGCACCCATCGCCTCGAGGGTCAGCGCGGTGTCCTTGAGGCTCTCGCCCTTGGACACGCTCGAGCCCTTGGCCGAGAAGTTGATGACGTCGGCGGACAGCCGCTTGGCGGCCGCCTCGAACGAGATCCGGGTCCGGGTCGAGTCCTCGAAGAACAGGTTGACCACGGTGCGGCCGCGCAGGGTCGGCAGCTTCTTGATCGGTCGGTCGGCGAGCCGGGCCAGCTCCTCGGCGGTGTCGAGCACCAGGAGCGCGTCGTCGTGGGTGAGGTCGGCTGCGCTGAGCAGGTGCCGGTTCACCGGGCCACCTCGGTCGTCTCGATGGTCACGCTGTCCTCGCCGTCGGTCTCCTCGAGCAGGACGTGGACCCGCTCGGAGGTGGAGGTGGGCAGGTTCTTGCCGACGTAGTCGGCGCGGATCGGCAGCTCGCGATGGCCGCGGTCGACGAGCACGGCCAGCTGCACCCGGGCCGGCCGGCCGAGGTCGCCCAGCGCGTCGAGGGCCGCCCGGATCGTCCGGCCGGAGTAGAGGACGTCGTCCACCAGCACGACGGTGCGGCCCTCGATGCCCTCCGGAGGGAGGTCGGTGCGTTCCAGGGCCCGGGCCGGGTGCAGCCGCAGGTCGTCGCGGTACATCGTGATGTCCAGCGATCCGACCGGGACGGGGCTGCCCTCGACGGCGGCGATCCGGGCCGCCAGCCGGTGCGCGAGCGGCACCCCGCGGGACGGGATGCCGAGCAGCACGAGATCGGAGGCGCCCTTGGCGCGCTCGAGGACCTCGTGGGCGATGCGGGTCAGGGCCCGGCCGATGTCGGGGGCTTCGAGGACCCGGCGGACCGCGGGCCCGGGAGGGGCGTCGGGTGCTGCGGGGGTGCTGCGGGTAGGCGTCATCCGCCGACCTCCTTCCCCGCCTCTCAGGACGGGTCGTTAAAGGATGTCCGTTGACCGCGGCCCACCGTAGCAGCGCAGGACCGCGCGCCGCGTGACCTGGGCACCCGGCGTTCGTTTGGCAGTCCGGCTGAATTTTTTCGTGACTCTGCGTAACGTCACCCATAGTGACCGCGATACTCGGTCAGGTCGTCGCTCATGCGGCGATGAGCGGGAGCACCACAAGCACATGTCACCACGGGTGACCAGGAAGGGCGGGGCACGATGGCGACCGAGTACGCGCGGGCGCTGGGGGGACGGCTTCGAGCCATCCGGACCCAGCAGGGGTTGTCCCTGCACGGCGTCGAGGAGAAGTCCTCAGGACGCTGGAAAGCCGTCGTCGTGGGCTCCTACGAGCGCGGCGACCGCGCCGTGACGGTGCAGCGGCTGGCCGAGCTGGCCGACTTCTACGCCGTCCCGGTCTCCGAGCTGCTGCCCGACGGGGCGCCCAGCGGGGCCGCGGAGCCGCCGCCGAGGCTGATCATCGACCTGGAGAAGCTCCAGGTCGTGCCGGCCGAGAAGGCCGGCCCGCTGGCGCGCTACGCCGCCACCATCCAGGCCCAGCGCGGCGACTACAACGGCCGGGTGCTCTCGATCCGGCAGGACGACCTGCGCACGCTGGCCGTGATCTACGACGAGACGCCCAGCCAGCTCACCGAGCAGCTGATCTCCTGGGGCGTGCTGAACCCCGAGGCCCGGCGGGCCCTGGACTGAGCTCTGCGGGACGCGGGTCAGGGCTGCAGGCTGGGCTTGAGCTCGAGCAGCCGGCCGAGCAGCCCGTTGACGAACGACGGCGAGTCGTCGGTCGACAGCGACCGGGCGAGCTCGACGGCCTGGTCGATCACCACGGCGTCGGGGACGTCGTCCCGCCAGAGCAGCTCGAAGGTTCCCAGCCGGAGGATCGCCCGGTCGACGGCGGGCATCCGGTCCAGGGACCAGCCCTGGGAGTACGTCGTGAGCAGCTCGTCGATGCGCTCGCCGTGAGCCACGACCCCCTCGACCAGCTCGACGGTGAACTCCCCCACCGGCGGGTCCGCGGCGGCCAGCCGCCCGGCGAGTGTCTCGAGGGCGCTCGCACCACGCTGCTCGGACTCGAACAGCACGTCGAGCGCGCGCTTGCGGGCCTTGCTCCGGGCGGACATCAGCAGGCCGACATCATGAACCGGTGACCCGGCCGAGGTAGCTGCCGTCGCGGGTGTCGACCTTGACCTTCTCGCCGGTGGTGATGAACAGCGGGACGGCGATCTCGGCGCCGGTCTCGAGGGTGGCCGGCTTGGTGCCGCCGGTCGACCGGTCGCCCTGCATCCCGGGCTCCGTGTAGGAGATCGCCAGCTCGACGGCCGCCGGCAGCTCGATGTACAGCGCGGTGCCCTCGTGCAGGGCCACGACGGCGTCCTGGTTCTCCAGCATGAAGCCGGCCCGGTCGCCGACCGTGTCGGCCGGCACGTGGATCTGGTCGTAGGTCTGCGAGTCCATGAACACGAAGTCAGTGCCCTCCTTGTAGAGGTACTGCATGTCTCGCTTGTCCACGACGGCGGTGTCGACCTTGGTCCCCGCGTTGAAGGTCTTGTCGACGACCTTGCCGGACAGCACGTTCTTCAGCTTGGTGCGGACGAAGGCACCACCCTTGCCGGGCTTGACGTGCTGGAACTCCACGATCGACCACAGCTGGCCGTCCAGGTTGAGCACCAGGCCGTTCTTCAGGTCGTTCGTCGTCGCCACGGTCAGTCCTTCTACTCGCGTGCAGAGTCGGTGGTCGGGCAGGTCAGAGGACCAGGAGGTCCTTCGAGGTAGTCGTCAGCAGCTCCGGTGCGCCCTCGCCCACGACGAGGGTGTCCTCGATGCGGACGCCTCCGCGGCCGGGGAGGTAGACCCCGGGCTCGACGGTGACCGGTGTGCGGGCAGCGAGTCTACCGTCCGCCCGGGCGCCGATCATGGGTGCCTCGTGGATCTCCAGGCCGACCCCGTGGCCCAGGCCGTGGGTGAACTGCTCGCCGTAACCGGCCGCGACCACCACGGCGCGGGCTGCGGCGTCCACGTCACGGACCTCGGTGCCGACCGCCAGGGCGTGCCGGCCGGCCCGCTGGGCCCGGCGTACGACGTCGTAGATCTCGCGCTGCCAGTCCTCCGGCTCGCGCCCTACGACGACGGTCCGGGTGCAGTCGGCGTGGTAGCCGCCGTACCTCGCGCCGAAGTCGATCTTGAGCAGGTCGCCGCGGACGATCTCCCGATCGGTCGGCCTGTGGTGCGGGATGGCGCTGTTCGCCCCGGTCGCGACGATGGTGGCGAACGCGATGCCGTCCGCCCCAAGCTCGACCATGGCGGCCTCCAGCCGGCGGGCCACCTCCCGCTCGGTCTGCCCCGGTGCCGTGCGGCCCAGCGTCTCGCGCAGGGCGAGGTCGCCGATCGCGCAGGCCTCCCGCAGCAGCGCGAGCTCGCTGTCGTCCTTGACCGTGCGCAGCGTCTCGACGGCGTGCCCGAGCGGCACCAGCTCCGGCGCGCCGTCGACGTCCTGCAGCACCGCGTGGCCTTCGACGGTCACGTCGTGCGCCTCGAAGGCGAGCCGTCGCAGGCCCTCGCGCCCGGCCCGGGCGATGAGGCCGGCGGCGCACTCCCGGTCGACCAGCAGCTCGAGCCCGGGCGACTCCTGGCCCGCCTGGGTCACGTAGCGCCCGTCGGTGGCCAGCACGTCGTCGCGGTCGGTGACCAGCAGCGCGGCGTTCGACCCGGTGAAGCCGGTCAGGTACCGCACGTTGACGAGTCGGGTGACCAGAGCGGCCTCGGCGCCGACCGTCCGCACCAGGTCGCGCAGCCGCTCGCGCCGGTCGGCGTGGGTCTGAGGCACTGCGCCACCCTAGAGGTCGCGCGACCACAACCCGATCGCCGACACCGCCGTCGCCCGGATCCTTGGTGCGGCCCTCGTGCTGGAAGCCGCGGCCTCGGTAGAGCCGTTGCGAGCGCTGGTTGTCCTCGTGGGTCCAGAGCTGGACCCGGCGGTAGGCGCGGCGGCGGGCCTCGTCCAGCGTCGCGTCGAGCAGCAGACCGCCCACCCCCTTCGCCCCAGTGCCCGGGCAGCACGAACACCATCGCGACGTGGCAGAGCCCGGGCATCTCGTCGCCTTCGCCGTCGTCCGCCCGGGCCGGCATCGCCGACGGCGACGCCCACCATCTCGTCGCCGTCCTCGGCGACCGTCAGCCAGCTCCGGTCGCGCCCGATCCGCGACCGCACCGTGTCCTCGACGACCGGCTGCGCCGGACCGCCACGGCGCGCCTCGTCCGAGGCACGCCACACGGCGACGGCGGCGTCGCGGTCGGCCTCGGTCCCGAGCCGGACCGTGGTCACGCAGTCGTGGCCGCAGCGATCGCCCGCAGCGCCAGCCGGTAGGAGTCGACGCCGAAACCCGTGATCGAGCCGGTGGCCACGCCCGCGACCACCGACGTGTGCCGGAACGTCTCCCGGGCCGCCGGGTTCGTCAGGTGGACCTCGACCAGCGGGGCGGTCAGCGCGGCGCAGGCGTCCCGCAGCGCGTAGGAGTAGTGCGTGAACGCCGCCGGGTTGAGCACGACGGGTGTCGAGCGTGTCCGCGGCCTCGTGCAGCCAGCGCACCAGCTCGGCCTCGTCGTCGGTCTGCCGCACCTCGACCTCGAGCCCGAGCTCGGCACCGGCCGCCGCGCAGGCGGCCACCAGGTCGTCATGGGTCGCCGTGCCGTAGACCTCGGGCTCGCGCGAGCCGAGCCGGCCGAGGTTGGGACCGTTGAGCACCAGCACGTTGGTCACGATGACACCTTCCCGAACACGTCGGCCAGCAGGTCCTCGTCGGGGCCGTCGAGCCGGCCCGGCCGCCCGATCCCGTCGAGCACGACGAACCGCAGCACCGCGCCGCGGGCCTTCTTGTCCACCCGCATCGCGGCAAGCAGCTCTGGCCACCGGCCGGCGTCGTAGGAGGTCGGCAGCCCGAGCCCGCCGAGCAGGTCGCGGTGCCGCGCGACGTCGCCGGCGTCCAGGCGGCCGACGGCGTGAGCCAGCTCCGCCGCGAACACCAGTCCGACCGACACCGCCTCGCCGTGCCGCCACCGGAAGTCCTCGACCTTCTCGATCGCGTGCCCGAGGGTGTGCCCGTAGTTGAGGATCTCGCGCAGGCCGGACTCGCGCAGGTCCTGCGACACGACGTCGGCCTTCACCCGGATCGAGCGCTCCACCACCTCGCGCAGGGCAGCGGAACCGGGTTCGAGCACCCGCCCGCCCTCCTGCTCGACCACCTCGAGGATGCGCGGGTCGGCCACCAGCCCGGCCTTGACCACCTCGGCCATCCCGCTGACCAGCTCCGCGGCGGGCAGCGTGGCGAGGACGGCCAGGTCGCACAGGACGCCCGCCGGCGGGTGGAACGCACCGACCAGGTTCTTGCCCTCGGCCGTGTTGACGCCGGTCTTGCCGCCGACCGCGGCGTCGACCATGCCGAGCAGGGTCGTCGGCACCTGCACGACCCGCACCCCCCGCAGCCAGCCCGCGGCGACATAGCCCGCGAGGTCGGTGACCGCTCCCCCGCCCAGGCCCACGACGACGTCACTGCGGGTGAAGGCATGCCGGCCCAGCAGAGACCACAGGGCCGCGCGACGTCGAGCGTCTTGGCGGCCTCCCCGTCCGGGACCGTGGTGAGCACGACAGCCTTGCCGGCCGCGAGCAGCTGCCGCTCCACGTCCGCGGCGAGGTCGGCCAGCGAGCCCGGGTGCACCACCAGAACCTGCTCGGCGGCTGACCCGACCAGGGCGCCGAGCTGACCGAGGACGCCCTCGCCGACCACCACGTCGTACGCCGGCTCGCCGGCGACCGTGATCCTCGTCGGCCCGGTCACGGCCCGGCCCAGCGCGCGACCTCGTCGGCCACCTCGTCAGGAGTCCGGCCGTCGGTCAGCACGGTCACCGACGCGACCTCCTCGTACAGCGGGCGGCGGGCCGCCATCAGCCTGATCCACTGCGCCCGCGGGTTGCCGATCAGCAGCGGCCGGTCCCGGTTCAACCCGATGCGCCGGGCGGCGTCCTTGATGCCGACGTCGAGGAAGACGACCGGCCGGCCGGCCAGCAGACCACGGGTGCCCGGGTCGAGGACGGCACCGCCGCCGACCGCGAGCACCCCGTCGTGCTCGGCGAGGGCGGTCGCGACCGCGGCCCGCTCGAGGTCCCGGAAGTGCTCCTCGCCGTGCTCGACGAAGAGGTCCGCGATGCTGCTGCCCGTCGTCACCTCGACGTCGTCGTCGGTGTCGCGGGCCGCCACCCCGAGCCGGTCGGCCACGGCCCGGGCGGCCGTCGACTTGCCCGACCCGGGTGGTCCCACCAGCACGACGACCGGTGCCACTCAGGTCACCTGCAGGTGAGCCAGGTAGGCCGCGGCGTTGCGCGCGGTCTCGGTCACCGAGTCGCCGCCGAACTTCTCCAGCACCACGTCGGCCAGCACCAGCGCCACCATCGCCTCGGCGACGATGCCTGCCGCGGGCACCGCGCAGACGTCGCTGCGCTGGCTGATCGCCCGGGCCGGCTCGCCGGTGGCGACATCGACGGTGTCGAGGGCCCGGGGGACGGTCGAGATCGGCTTCATGGCAGCTCGGACGCGCAGCGGCTCGCCGGTGGTCATGCCGCCCTCGACCCCGCCGGCCCGGGCGGTGCGCCGGTGCAGCCCGCCGTCGGCACCCCGCTCGATCTCGTCGTGGGCCTGCGAGCCACGACGCGCCGCGCTGTCGAACCCGTCGCCCAGCGACACGCCCTTGATCGCCTGGATGCCCATCAGCGCACCGGCCAGCCGGGAGTCCAGCCGCCGGTCCCAGTGGACGTGGCTGCCCAGCCCCGGCGGCAGCCCGTAGGCGAGGACCTCGACGACGCCGCCCAGGGTGTCGCCGTCCTTCTGCGCCGCGTCGATCTCGGCCACCATCGCGGCGCTCGCGGCCGGGTCGAGGCAGCGGACCGGGTCGGCGTCCAGCCGCCCGACGTCGTCCGGCTCGGGCCAGACGCCGTCCGGGGCCGTCGCACCGCCGATGGCGACGACGTGGGAGACCAGCCGGGCGCCGACGGCCTGGGCGAGGAACGCCTGGGCCACCGCGCCGAGCGCGACCCGGGCCGCCGTCTCCCGGGCGCTCGCCCGCTCCAGCACCGGACGCGCGTCGTCGAACCCGTACTTCTGCATCCCGGCGAGGTCCGCGTGCCCCGGTCGCGGTCGGGTCAGCGGGGCGTTGCGGGCGAGGCCGGCCAGGGTCTCGGCCGGCACCGGGTCGGCGCTCATGACCTGCTCCCACTTCGGCCACTCGGTGTTGCCGATCCGGACGGCGACCGGGCCACCCTGGGTGAGCCCGTGCCGCACCCCGCCGAGCAGCTCGACGTCGTCGCGCTCGAAGGTCATCCGCGCGCCGCGGCCGTGGCCGAGGCGTCGCCGCGCGAGCGCGTCGGCGAGGTCGTCGGTCGTGACCGCGACCCCGGCGGGCAGCCCTTCCAGCGTGGCGAGCAGGGCAGGGCCGTGCGACTCCCCCGCGGTCAGCCAGCGCAGCATGCGCCGAATCCTCGCAGACCGGGCCGGACGCACTGGTGGCCTGCCCGGAGTCCGGGCAGGCCACCTGTCGTGCGACCGAGGATCAGGCGATGGTGAGCCGCTTGTTCCCCAGGACGTTGAACCGCTCCTCGCCGTACTGGAAGGAGTTGCTGGCACCGCTGATCAGCCGCACCTTGAAGAAGGTGGCGAACACCTCGCCGGCGCGCAGGTTGGCGTACCGCTTGCCGTCGACCTTGACGGTGATCGTGCTGTTGTCCGGCGCCACGCTCAGGACGCGGAACGAGTGCGGCGAGGTCGCGGCCGGACTGCGAGTCGCCCTCGGTGGTGCCGGCGCTCGTGCCGCCCGAGCGACGTGCCACCGGCTGGTCGAGCGCCGCGATCACCGCCGGGTCCACCACGGGACCAGCTCGACCGCCGGTGCCTCGACGATCAGCGCCTTGAACGGGTCACGCCCGAACGACTTGGCGTTCAGCCGCTGCTGGCGGTGCAGCGCCGGGGCCTCGGCGGCGTCGCTCGGCGCCGCCGGCGCCACGGGGGTGCCGCGGCGTCGGCGGCGGGCTCCGCGCCGCCGCCGGCGAAGAACAGGAAGTACGCCAGGATCCCGAGCAGCACGACGCCGGCCACGCCGCCCAGCAGGAGCAGCCGGGACCTGTCCGGGACGACGGGGCCGCCTCGAGGGCCGGACTCGGGTGCCGGCGCCGAGGGCGCTGTCGAAGGGAACGCTCGACTCACTCATGCGTGACTCCTACTGGCCGGTGGTCGTCGCCGGAGCGGCGATCGCCGTGGTGGTCGGGGCGGCTGCGTGCCGGCTGGCTGAGGAACACCCGGCCGGTCAGGGCGATCGTGAGGCTGTTCGGGTGTCGCTCCGCTCCGGGCGGACGAGTCCGGCCCGGCAGGCGTGAAGCCACTGACCAGGAACGAGCGCCGGAAGTTCTCGACCTTGTTGACGAACTGCTCGAGCTCGAAGTAGGTCCCGGTCACGTTCGACGCGTGAGCGGCACCTGGTACAGCGTCGGCGCGGGCGCTGCCGGTGCGACCGGTGCGGCCGCAGCCGCGTCGGTGCCCGCGTCAGCCGCGTCGGTACCCGGCCGCGGTGTCGGTCCCGTGGCCGTGTCGGTGCCCTCGGCGGGGCGCCACGGGGCGCGACCAGAGCAGGTGCGACGAGTGCCACCGGGACGGCCGGGGCCATCGAGTCGATGCTCACCCCGGTCTTGCGGCCCGCAGCCGTGAGGTCACGGATCAGGGACGGCAGCGCCGGGTTGTCCGGGATCTGCGGTCCGCAGCGTGGCCAGCCGGGCCCGCTGCCGGGCAGGTCCTCCTGCTGTGCCTTGAGGACCGGGAGCTGCTGCTCGAGGCGGTCGTTCGCCGTCGGCCTCGGCTCGACCGCCTTCGTCCTGCAGGCTCGGCCGCCTCGCCACGCTTCGGCGAGATCAGCAGGAACCAGCCCGCCGCGAAGATCGCGGCACGAGGACGACGGCCAGCGCCGACCACTTTCGGGTGTCGGTCATGTCAGCTGCCCGCCTTGTCGGTGTAGCGGCCGGAGAGCAGGTCCTCGGTGACGACGACCTGGCTGTCGAAGGTCACCGAGTCCTCGGCGCCGATCGGCTCCTGCTCCGACTTGGTGAAGTAGGGGTCCGTGAGACCCGGTCTGCCGGGCCAGCGACTTGAGCCACGCGGCCACGTCGTTGTGCGTGTAGCCCTTGCCCTCGAACGTCACGGTCCCGATGCCCGGCGTGCCGTAGCCGGTGCGTCGCCCGGCAACCGGCGCCGCACCGACGGCGACGGCGTCGACCTGCTGCGGTCACGGTCATCTGGGTCAGCCAGACCTTGCTCGGGCGTGCTCAGGCTGAGGTCGTTGAGGAAGTACGACCAGCGGACCTCCTTGCCCATGGCCTGGCTCAGCTGGGCCTCGCCGGCCTCCACCTGCGGCGTAGACCACGCGGGACCTCGTCGTACTTGGCGGCCTGCTGTGCCTGCAGCGGTGTGCTCGCGGGCCTGCTCCGCGTCGAGCGTCGTCCTGGGCGTCGCCCACCTGCGCCGTTGGCGAGCAGTGAGCAGAGGACCACGACGCCGAGGCCGCGACCACCCCGGCGCCCGAGGCCGGCCTGGACCTTCCGGAACCGTCGCCGCTCCTCGATCTCGGGCGGCAGCAGGTTCACCCGGGGAAGGGTGACCAGTCCGTCCCCGACCTGTGGTCAAGGTGCTCATGATGCCACTCCCAGGGCCAGACCGACCGGCACGGCGGCCAGCGGCTCGACGAACGCGATCTGCTCGGGCGAGAGGCCGGTGCGGCCGACCTGCAGGCTGTGCATGGGGGTCCCGATCTGCACCGGCATCCGGGTCGTCACCTGCAGCCGCTGCGGCGAGCCCGCCGAGGCGGGCTCCCCCACCGGTGAGGACGAGGCGCGAGATCGGCGCGGAGCCGCTCGACGCGAGGTAGTAGTCCAGCGAGCCGCGGACCTCGTCGACGAAGGCCGCCCCGACGGCCTCGACGACCCGCATGCGCGGCCTGGACGTCCATCCCGTCGCCGGCGAGTGCCGAGGGCGAGCTGCTGCTTCATCGCCTCGGCCTGCTCCTGCGGGACGCCCATCCGCTCGGCGACGGCGTCGGTGACGTCCTGGCCGCCCATGAGCAGGATGCGCACGAAGCGCGGGACGCCGCCCTGGTGGACCACGATGTTGGTGACCCGGGCACCGACGTCGACGAGCGCCTCGACGTCGGCACCCATGCCGAGGTGGTCGGCGTCGGCCAGCGAGCGGATCACCGCGAACGACGTGAGGTCGACCATGATCGGCGAGAGCCCCGCCTTCTGCACCGCCTCGAGGCTCGCGTTCACCATGTCTCGCGAGGCGGCGACCAGCAGGCCGCGCAGGACGCGGGTGCCGCCGTCGGCGGTCGAGCTCCTCCAGCGGGTGGAAGTCGAGCACGGCCTGCTCCACCGGCATCGGCACGAAGTCCTGGACCTGGTAGCGCGAGCGACTTCTTCAGCTCGTCGGCCGGCATCCAGGGCAGGTCGACCTGGCGCACGATGACCTTCTGGTTCGCGACGCCGATGACGACCTTCTTGCTGCTGAACTTCGTGTGCGCCCAGAGCTGCTTGATCGCGGCGGCGACGGTGTCGGGGTCGACGACCTCGCCGTCCCGGACGGCACCTTCGGGAAGGGCCACCTGGCCGAACTTCTCGAGTGTGACCTGGTCCTTGCCGAACGAGAGCTCGGCGGCGCGCACGCCCGAGGTCCCGATGTCGAGACCGATGGCGGATCGAACTGCCACGACGCTTCCCCTCCCAGAGGCGGCTGCTGCCGCGTGGTGACCCCTTGTGGGCCATGTCAAGAGAGGGGATCGGCCGGTTCCGGGGCCGGCCTTGAGCGCTTCGGCTCAGCCGAGAACGTTGTCGAGGTAAAGGTCTGCCAAAGCACCGCCGCAGAGCGACGGCGACGAGAGCGCCCACCAGCATGTAGGGACCGAACGGGAGCTGCGACTTGCGGCCCGCGCGCCGCACCACCATCAGCAGCGAGTCCGACCACACCGCCGAACAGGAAGCCCAGGAAGCGCGCCGACGACCAGCTCGCGCCCAGCCGAGCCAGCCGAGGTACATCCCGAGCACGCCGGCCAGCTTGACGTCGCCGAAGCCCATCCCGGCCGGGTAGACGAGGCGAGCAGGAAGTAGAAGCCGTAGAGGGCGGCCATGCCCAGCGCGCCCGCAGCAGTCGTCGCCCCGGCTCGCCCGCGAGCGCCGCAGCGCCGAGCAGGGCGCCGGCGACGAGGTACGACGGAAGGACGAGCGCGTTCGGGCAGCCGCTTGACGTCGATGTCGATCATCGCCAGCGCGACGCCGACCGCTCCGAGGTAGAGGAAGGCCGGCAGGGCGGCGGCCAGGCCGATGCGCAGGGCCAGCACGACGAAGACCGCCGCGGTGGCGAGCTCGACGAGCGGGGTACCGCGGCGTGATCGGCGCGGCGCAGTCGCGGCACCGGCCCCGCAGCAGCACCCAGCTGAGAACCGGGACGTTGTCGCGCGGGCGGATCGGTCGTGCCGCACCCGGGGCAGTCGGGGTCGGGCTGAGACCACCGACTCGCCGCGCGGGACCCGCCAGACGACGACGTTGAGGAACGAGCCGACGACGAGACCGGTCAGCGCGACGAAGACGACCAGGAAGAGCTGCACGGGGACGGAACCTAGTGCACCGGGCCCTTCAGTTGAGGTCGCTGCCGTCGTCTTCGCGCCACTGAATGACCTGCGCGTCCAGGGTGGCGCCGGGCGGGTTGTTCGCGAAGCACTGGTCCATGTAGAAGTCGACGTTGCCACCGAGGTCCAGGGTCTTCGCGAACACCGTGCCGATGGTGTTGCGGCCACCGTTGCCGGTCAGCGTGCCGTCGGGGACGAAGATCGATGCCACCAGCCAGGGTGCGCTGTTGCCGCCCTGGTAGGTCAGGTCGTGCCCTGGGCCGGCGACCACGATGGTCACGCTGTTGCTGGTGCAGGTGCTGACCTGGCTCACACCGCGCAGGAACGCGGCCGGGAAGTTGGTCCCGTTCAACGAGACGCTGGTGTTGTCCCAGTAGAGGATCGGCGACGTGATGCCCGCGGCGACCAGGCTGGTCAGCGTGGCGCTGATGTTGCCGGTTGCGAGGTTGTAGGTACCCTGCGACTGGGCCTGGGCCTTCAACGCGTCGTACTGCGCGTCGGTCAGCCCGCGCGGCCGATAGCCGTAGTTCTGCAGGTCAGCCTGGGTGAACAGTGACGTCGTCGGGTACCTGGTGCCGTCCGAGCGGGTGTAGGCGCCGTAGCAGGGGCTGGTCGTGGGGAGCACCCCGCCGGAGCCGTCCTGGTCGTACTTGAAGGTCGAGTTGCAGATGCCCGAGCTGTGGATCGGGGCGCCACCGCCTCCGGACCCACATGAGGTGTTGCTGGTCGAGATCGCACCGGTCGCGTGCGCCGCCACTGGCTGGTCGTAGATGAGATCCAGGACCGGCCGGTTGTTCGCGCTGTCCCACTCGAACTGCACCCCGCTCCCGCTGCTGGCGTCGTTCTGCCGGTTCATCATGCAGCCGTTGGTGAAGATGCTCTCGGCGTGGACGCCGACGTTGCCGTTGCCGCTGAGCGTCTCAGCGAAGACTCCGATCGGGAAGGGGTACGGCGTCACCTTGACGTCCACAGCCAGCTTTCGTCCGCTCGGCCCGCCGCCAGAGAGTCCCGTCGAGTGCACGCGGTAGATGCCATAGCACGCAACCGGCGGCACGGCGTGCCGACCGGCGCAGTTGGGCACGTATCGCTGCACGGTCCCGATCCACGCCTTGAAGCAGTTGCCGGACGTCGCGCAGATACCGCCGTCGAGAACGACCGTCTTCGGATTGGTGGCGCTCGTCCAACTGGGTCCGGCTCCGGTGCAGGTGGGCCCAGGGGGCTGGCCGGCCGCCGGCTCGAGGCAGGTGAGGGCGCCCAAGTTGCCGCTGCGCAGCATCTGGACCGCCTGCGCAACACCCGCCTCCGACGTCGAGAGCGCCGAGAGCGCCTGGCGGTCACGGTTCGTGCTGCCCAGGTTGTTCACCGTCATCGTGGTCGCCGTGACCAGGAACGCACTCAACACCGCGATCACCATGATGACGGTGATGACACCGATGCCTGCGTCGTTGTCGTCCTGCAACAGCAGGCGCATGCGGGTCGTCATTGCGGGCCTCTTCACTGGGATTGGTTCCGTAGGTCGACCTGGGTCCGGTAGAGCTGCTGGTGGCCGCCCACCTTCATCGTGAGGTTCAGGACGACCGAGTCCACGTTGGCGAGCTCCACGTCGAGCGCCCCGTTGTTGTTGCCGTCGGGAACGCCTGCCTCGTCGAGCTCGGTCCAGGTGGTGACGCCGTCACTGGGGTTCAAGTCGTTCCGGTAGGCGTTGCTCCGATACGAGAGCTTGAACGCGGAGACGTCGCCTGCCAGGAGCGGCTGCCCACCCGAGCAGGAGGTGCTGGCCGCCGTGACAGGAACGACGCCGACAGCGCCGTTGTCGATCACGTACAGCTGCCTGGTGCTGGGCTCGAAGCAGTACGTGATGTCCTCAGGGTTGCTCGGGTTGTAGGCGAGGCACGAGGCGCCAACGCCACCGATGCAGCCGTCGCCATCGAAGTCCGAGGCGAACCGAACTGCGACAAGGCCTGTCGTGGAGAAGCCGGCGCCGTCTGGGTTGACCGCGGTGAGCACAGTGCTGGCCTGCCGGATGTCACGGCTCATCCGGTTGATCGCCTGGCGGGCTTCCTCGTTGAGGTTCTGCTGCTGTTGAGTAGTGGCAACAGCCCCGGTCGCGATCTTGACCATCGTTATCGACACGGTGAGCAGCACCACCATGAGGCTCATCGCGACCATGAACTCGATCAGCGTGAAGCCGCTCTCGTCACCATCCCGACCCATTCGCGCGGTCATCGCTGGTCGTCCGCGACGCAGGTCATCTGTCCGAGCTGGACGTTGATCGCCGAGTAGCCGGGACTGAGCTCGTTGACCAGGGTAGGAGCGGTCGTCAAGGTGAACACTCCCGTGGGGAAGCCGCGCAAACCGTTGGTGGCGCCGATGGACACGACGTTGGGAGCCGCGCCGGACGTCTGGACCAGCTCGCTCAGCCGCGCCCCGTTCCCGAGGACCGTGTTGGCGGGGTCCCAGGCGTCGCTCCCGCCGGCCAGCACCGGCGCTGTGTTCGTGGCCGAGTTGTACGTCCAGGTCGCCAGGTGCCACCTGGCAACAGCGTCAGCAGTACCGCGCCCCCACCAGAACAGTCGCAGGGTGTACTTGCCCACCGCGGTGCCATCGACTGCGGAGGTGCCGGAGACGCAGTCGACGCTGCCGAGGTCGAGCTGTGCGGCCACGAGCCCCTTGCTGCCGATGGTGGTGTTGAACGTGGATTCCGGGTTGTTCGGGAACAGCACCACGCTTGCTCCCATCGCGGCCGCGGCGCCCGACTTGGTCTGTTGCGGCGAGCTGGGAAGCGGGTTCGACAAGACATAGCCGGAGCCGGAGATTGACGCGCCGCCACCCGAGGTCGTGTCGGGGACCCGGACGTACGGCGCAGCACCCATCTGGTAACCGAGCGGATCGGCGACCGGCCGTCCGATGCCCACTCCGTAGAGGTTGTCGTAGCTCAGCTGGCCGCAGCTGCCGCCGCCGTTCCGGCTGATGTAGCCGGAGGCAGTGTTGAACGGTGTGGCCGCGGTGACGTTCGACGGTGCGAGCGGCAGACCCGCTGACACGTCACCCGTCACGTTGCTCGTGTCCGTCCTCCCGAAGCCCCACCAGGAGCAGCCGGCGCCAGCCGACTGGGGGTTCACGCTGCCGCTGGTGGACACCGCCTGTGACGGCAACAGGAACTTGTCGACCTTCCCGGTCACAGGCGAGGAGCCGGTGCGGGTCGCCAGGGCGCCAGTGACGTAGCCGGACACGGAGGACCCGCTCGACTGCGACCCGTCGAGCTTGGTGACACCGGCCTGCAGCTCGAGGGTGGAGCCGTCCGCGGCGTTGGACGTGATGTCGACCGCAACGGCCCTGGCCTGGCTCTGGACAACGGGCGCCTGCGGGCGCCCATCAGTGATGTTCGTGTACGTCCGGAACATCTTGGTGGTGCCGCCGTACGTCCAGCTGGTGATCACCGTGACGCCCACCATGAGCGACGGCGCCTGGTCCTGGCCCACCGTCTGGCTGTCGTAGACGTTCACGAACCGCGCGGCGGGTACTACTGAGCCGTCCGGGGCCAGGAACTGGGTGTCGATGATCTGCGAGAACGAGGGCGCGCCAGGGATCGGACCGGTGCTTACCCGGTAGAACGGTGCAGCCGGCTCGCCGCCTGCGGCGGCTCCCGTCGCGACGTACCGGCCGGTGAGAGTGCCGGTACCAGATGCGACTGTTGTGACAGGACTGGCCGACTTGGCGTTCGTGTAGTACGTGTCCAGCAGGTCCAGGAACGGGCCGTTCTGCCGGTCGACGTGGAAGCGGAGGTTCCGCATCTGGTCGAGGCGCTCCTGGGACAGGTTCTTGGCTTGGGTGTGGGCCTTCGTGATCGCCGTGGCCTGAAGCATGCGGACGAAGACCGGCAGCGCCGAGACCATCACGACGACGAGCAGCGCCAGGGCGACTATCACCTCGATCAGGGTGAAGCCGTCGTCCCGCCGGACGTGGCGATTCTCACATCCAGACACGGGCGGTCAGTCCTTCCACGTGCACGGTGTAGACGCGGCTGCGGTACGTGCTCTGGACAGCCACTGTCGTACCGGTGGCGGTGCCGCGCGGGTAGAAGTACACGCACTTGTGGCTGGTGGGACATGCAGCGCCCGACGGAAGCGTGTTGTTCGTCACGAGGGCGATGCGCGTCGCGGCTGTGTAGGGCCCGGCCACCTGCACCGGCGTGGGCGTCCCGGAAGGGGCGCACGCGTAGCGCCACACGGTGTACGACGTACCCGCCGTGATGTCCACGCAGTACGTCCGGCCCTCGCTGATCGCGCGCTCCGAGGCCGTCCGCAGCGCGCTGACCAGCTGGCTGGCTGTTCCCTGCTGCTGTGCGGTCCGCTGCCAGTTCGTGAACCCGAAGATGCCGATGGCCATCAGGACGCTGGCGATCGACATGACGACGACGAGCTCGAGCATCGTGAAGCCGTCGTCTGTCGCGCGCGCCTGTCGAAGGCCGGCCGGGGGCATCTGAGGTCCTCTCTGAAGGTCGTCGGACGTGTTCTCGACACGTCGAGCAGCCGCCTTGAGCGGCCGTTGTAGTTGTCAGCTCAGCAAGTGCCGGTCTCCAGGCCGGCCCTCGCCGAGTAGCGGTAGTCCTTGTGCTTGCCCAGCGGGTCTGTCAGGGAGACGCACCAGCCGTAGGGATCGTCGAGGTTGCTGTACCCCCGCTCGTCGGGGCGGCGATGCCGTTCGTCAGCCTGACTGTTGTCGTCTCCGCACCATTCGTGATCGTGGCGTGGCCGGGCACAGTGATGAGGCTGAGGCTGGTGGCGCCGGTGCCGTCGACGAAGAACGTAGCCACCTCCTTGCCGAGGGTGTTCACGTCCGCTTTGGTCGAGGCGTCGTGCGCGCTGGCTCGCTGGCTGAGGAAGACCGGGATCGCGATGGCCGCGAGGATGCCGATGATGATCACGACAACGAGCAGCTCGACAAGGGTGAAGCCGTCCTCGCGCGCGCCTCGTCGGGCATTGTTGACCATTGTTGCTCTCCCTTCACGGGTGTCGTGCTGCCCACCGGGCTCGGTTCCACGGCAACGGCCTGCCGCCTCGAGAGGTACGAAGCGGCAGGCCGATGTCGCATTCGATGGATTCAGCCTTTATCAGCCGGCTGCGGAGGCGCAGACGCCCTGAGCGAGCCCGCCCGCGGCGGAGTACTTGTAGCCCGCGACGGCCTTGTCACCCTGCGCGTTCGTGAGCGACACGCACCACGCGGTACCGCTGATGAAGAACTGGGCATCCAGCAGGTTGTTGGCGCTGGCCTTGCCCAGGTCCTGGTTGGTGATCGCGGCCTCGCCGGTGGCAGCGATCGCCCCGACGTTGAGCACGTAGCGGCCACCGGCCACGGTGACAGCCATCGGCGTGGCGCTGGCGCCGGTGCCGTCGACGTAGTAGGTCGCGATCTCCTTGCCGATGGTCGAGACGTCGGCCTTCGCCGCCGAGTCCTGAGCCTTCTTGCGCTGGCTGAGGAACACCGGGATGGCGATGGCCGCGAGGATGCCGATGATGATCATGACGACGAGGAGCTCGATCAGGGTGAAGCCCTGGTCCTTCTCCTCCGCCGACTTACGGATGCGTGCGAGCATGTGATGCTCCGTCCTTTCAGGACCAAAGAGGGTGAGCTGAACCGCCGGTCCCTCTACGACACCGTCGTGACGACGGGCCGGCCGAGGCAGCTGGGCGGACCCGGGACACGTCCCTGGCTCCCTGGCTTTGCGACCCCGCCTCACGACGGGAATGCCTTGTCTGGCCGGAGCAACTCGATGACAGGAAAAACATCGGTCTCGGGCCGACGGGACTTGAGCAGAACTTTGCGAACCTGCTTGACGCACGCAAGGAGGGGCCGGCTCTGATGAGCCGACCCCTCCCTGTCCGTGCATTCAGGCTTCCGGAACGGCGCTGGGCCTAGCCGGCTGCGGAGGCGCAGACGCCCTGAGCGAGCCCGCCCGCGGCGGAGTACTTGTAGCCCGCGACGGCCTTGTCACCCTGCGCGTTCGTGAGCGACACGCACCACGCGGTACCGCTCGTGAAGAACTGGGCATCCAGCAGGTTGTTGTCGCTGGCCTTGCCCAGGTCCTGGTTGGTGATCGCGGCCTCGCCGGTGGCAGCGATCGCCCCGACGTCGAGCACGTAGCGGCCGCCGGCGACGGTGACGCCATCGGCGTGGCGCTGGCGCCGGTGCCGTCGACGTAGTAGGTCGCGATCTCCTTGCCGATGGTCGAGACGTCGGCCTTCGCCGCGGAGTCCTGAGCCTTCTTGCGCTGGTTCAGGAACACCGGGATGGCGATGGCGGCGAGGATGCCGATGATGATCATGACGACGAGGAGCTCGATCAGGGTGAAGCCCTGGTCCTTCTCCTCCGCCGACTTACGGATGCGAGCGAGCATGTGATGCTCCGTCCTTTCAGGACCGTAGAGGTGAGCCACGCCGCCGGTCCCTCGCGACCCCTCGTGCGCGGTGCCGGCCGAGGCAGCTGGGCGGACCCGCGGATCTCGTCCCTGGCTCCCTGGCTTTGCGACCCCGCCTCACGACGGGTGTGCCTTGTCTGGCCGGTGCAGCTCGATGACAAGAGAGGCTTCGGGTCGCTGCAGGCCATGCTTGAGACCCTCGAGCAAGCCAGAGTTTGGCCGTCCTCACCCGGATGGCCTACGCCGAATGACCGGCGGGCCGCCGGCTGAGCTGCGGCCGCCGGCCACCGTGGACGGGTCGGCTACCAGCCCTCAGTGGACTCAGTTGATGAGGTTGAAGACCCTGAAGATCGGCATGTAGAGCGCGATGATCATCGAGCCGATGATGCCACCGAGCACGGCGATCATCAGCGGCTCGATCAGGGCGGTCAGCGCCTCGGTCGTCGCCTCGACCTCCTGGTCGTAGAACTCGGCGATCTTGTGCGAGCATCTCGTCGAGGGCGCCGGTGTCCTCGCCGACGGCCATCATCTGCACCACCATCGGCGGGAAGACCGGTGCTGCGCCAGCGGCTTGGCCAGCGACTCGCCGCTGCGCACGCTCTCCTGGACGTCCTTGATGGCGCGCTCCAGGACCACGTTGCCGGTCGTGGCGGACACGATGTCCAGCGCCTGCAGGATCGGGACGCCGGACTGCATCATGGTGCCGAGGTTGCGGGTGAACCGGCTCAGCGCGATCTTCTGGAACAGCTGCCCGAAGACGGGCAGCTTCGAGCTTGAGCGGGTCGAGGACGTTGCGGACCCGGTCGTGTGCTCTTCACCTTCGGCCAGACGACCATGAACGCGATGAACCCGACGACGCCGATCGGCAGCCGATGACCTTCATCGCGCCGCTGAGGAACACCAGCACCTGCGTCGGCGCCGGCAGCGTGCCGCCGAGGTCGTCGAACATCGCGGCGAAGACCGGCACGATGAACAGCAGCATGCCGATCACGGCGAGGATGGCGATGACGAAGACGACGACCGGGTAGGTCATCGCCGACTTCACCTTGCCGCGCAGCTTGACCTCGGCCTCGTAGTTCTCGGCGATCTGCAGCAGCACCGAGTCGAGGAAGCCGCCGACCTCGCCGGCCCGGATCATGTTGACCATCAGCGGCGGGAAGGCCTCCGGGTGCTTGGCCATGCGCCGGCGACAGCGCCTGCCCGGTCTCGACGTCGTTGCGCGACCTCGCCGAGGACCCGGGCCAGCTCCTTGTTCTCGGTCTGCTCGGCCAGGATCGTCAGGGCCCGCAGCAGCGACAGGCCGGAGTTGATCATCGTCGGCGAACTGCCGCGACATGATCGCCAGGTCCTTGAGCTTGACCTTCTTGCCGAAGCCGGGGATGGTCAGCTCCTTGTTCATCCCGGCCTTGTGCTCGCTGATGCTGACGCGGCGCGTAGCCCATCGTCTTGAGCTTCTGCACGACCGCGGCCTGGGAGTCCGCCTCGAGCGTGCCGGAGACGATCTTGCCGGTGCGGTCCCGGACCGAGTACTCGTACGTCAGCGTCGCTGCCATCGGACTGCCTCTCAGCCTCGGCCGGCGAGCCGGTTGAAGTCCTCGACGTGGTGGCACTTCTCGAGGCCGACCTCGTAGGTGATGTTGCCCTTCATCACCAGGTCAGCGAGGTGCTGGTCCATGGTGTGCATGCCGTGCTTCGCGCCGGCCTGCATGGCGGAGTAGATCTGGTGGGTCTTGCCCTCGCGGATCAGGTTGCGGATGGCCGGCGTGGCCACGAGCACCTCGGTCGCGACGGCGCGCCCGTTCCCGTCCCGGGTCTTCGCCAGGGTCTGGCAGACGACGCCCTGCAGCGAGCCGGCGAGCTGGACGCGCACCTGCTGCTGCTGGTTGGGGGGGAAGACGTCGATGATGCGGTCGATGGTCTGCGCGGCGTCCTGGGTGTGCAGGGTCGCGAAGACGAGGTGGCCGGTCTCGGCGGCGGTCAGCGCCACCGAGATGGTCTCCAGGTCGCGCATCTCGCCGACCAGGATGATGTCCGGGTCCTGGCGCAGCACGTGCTTGAGCGCGTTCTGGAAGGACCAGGTGTCCTCCCCCACCTCGCGCTGGTTGACGATGCACTTCTGGTGCCGGTGGAGGAACTCGATCGGGTCCTCGACGGTCATGATGTGCTCGCTGCGCGTGCGGTTCGCCAGGTCGATCAGCGACGCGAGGGTCGTCGACTTGCCGGAGCCGGTCGGGCCGGTGACGAGCACGAAGCCACGCGGCAGCGACGCGAAGTTCGGCCACCGACGGCGGCACGCCGAGGTCCTCGAGCTTCTTGATCTCGAACGGGATGATGCGGAACGCGGCGCCGAGGGCGTCGCGCTGGCGGTAGATGTTCACCCGGAACCGGGCCCGGCCGGGCACGCTGTAGGCGAAGTCGAGCTCGAGGTTCTCCTCGAACTTCTCCCGCTGCTTCTGGGTGAGCGCGGCGTACAGCACCCGCTGGATGACGGGCGGGGTGAGGATCGGCTGCGTCCTCGCATCTGCTTCAGCTCGCCGTTGAGCCGGAGCGCCGGGCGGGCGCCCGACGTCAGGTGCAGGTCGGAGGCACCGGTGTCGAGCACGTGCATCAGCAGGTCGTTCAGGCTGATGTCGTCGGCCGTCGCTCTCGGCCTCGGTCGAGCCACGCTGGTAGGCCGACTCCTCGGCCTCCGACTCGGCGACGAGCACCGAGGTCGCCGTCGGAGACGCGCACGACCTCGCCGGCGAACAGCGGCCGGGGCCGGGCGGGAGGGTGCTCGGCGACGGCGACGACCTGCTCCGGCAGCGTAGGCGGTGGGCGCCTCGGCAGCGCTGGGCCGGCGCCAGGCTCGGCCGACTGCGGGGCGGCTGGTACGAGTGGCTCCAGGGAGTACCCGCAGCGGGTCGGCGACCGGGGCCGCCGGCAGGACCGGGGCGATCGGCGCGGACAGCTCGTCGGTCTCCGCGGCACCGGGCTCCGCCACGTAGGAGTAGGTCCACCCGGTGCCCGGGCTCTCGGCCTCGGCCTCGGCCGTCGGCACGGGCACGGCCGCGAACGCCTCCCGGCTCGTTCGGCACCGGCTGGTATCCGGACGTCTCCACCTGCTGACCCCTCTCGCAACGGCGTACCGCAGACCGCGGACACCTGTCTCGCGAGAGGATCGGCCGATCGGGCCCGTGCCCTTGAGCGTCGTTGCCGACCTTGCCAGGTCTTTAGACGACGACCCGGAGGATCTCCTCCAGGGAGGTGACACCGGCGAGCACCTTGGCCAGGCCGTCGTCCCGCAGGGTCTTCATCCCCTGCTCCTTGGCGACGTTCTCGATCACCGTGGCGGAGGCCTGCTCGACGGCCAGCCGCTCGATCTCCTCGGAGACCACCATGACCTCGTGCAGCGCCAGCCGGCCCTTGTAGCCGGTCTTGGCGCAGGCCGAGCAGCCCACCGGCCGGAACAGCTCGGGCATCGGCTCGCCGTCCTGCCAGGGGAACCGGGACGCCACGAGGAACTCAGGGGTGGGCGTGTAGCTCCTCCTTGCACTTCGGGCACAGCCGGCGGGCGAGCCGCTGGGCCAGCACCGCGTCCAGCGCGGACCCGACGAGGAAGGGCTCGATGCCCATCTCGGTGAGCCGGCTGACGGCTGAGGGAGCGTCGTTGGTGTGCAGCGTCGACAGCACGAGGTGGCCGGTGAGGGCGGCCTCGACCGCGATCTGAGCGGTCTCGTGGTCGCGGATCTCACCGATCAGCACGATGTCGGGGTCGGACCGCAGGATCGAGCGCAGGGCCGAGGCGAAGGTCAGGCCGGCCTTGTTGTTGGTCTGCACCTGGTTGATGCCGGGCAGCCGGTACTCGACCGGGTCCTCGACCGTGATGACGTTGACCTCGGGCCGGCTGACGATGTTCAGCGTGGCGTACAGGGTCGTCGACTTGCCGGACCCGGTGGGCCCGGTGACCAGGATCATCCCGTAGGGCTTGGTGAAGCTCTGCGAGTAGCGCTCGTAGTTGCTCTCCGAGAACCCGAGGTCGGTCAGGTCCAGCCGCGCCGTGGAGTTGTCCAGGATCCGCATGACGACCTTCTCGCCCCACACCGTCGGCAGGGTCGCGACCCGGAGGTCGACCTTCCGGCCGTGGGCGTTGACCGACAGCCGGCCGTCCTGCGGGATCCGGCGCTCGGCGATGTTGATGTCGGCCATGATCTTCAGCCGGCTGATGACGCCGGACTGGATCGCCTTCGGCGAGCGCATCACCTCGTGCAGCACGCCGTCGATGCGGAACCGGACGCGCAGGTCGTGCTCGGTCGGCTCGAGGTGGATGTCCGAGGCCCGGTCCTGGATCGCCTGGGTGATGAGCAGGTTGACGTACTTGACGATCGGCGCGTCCTCGACGATCTCCTTGACCTTGGTGAGGTCGTCCTCCTCCTCCTGCGCGTCGAGGATGCTGGTGATGTCGTCCATGTCGGAGTCGGCGCGGTAGTACCGGTCGATCGCCGCGGCGACGTCGGCCCGGGTGGCCACGACCGGCTTGACGTCCATGCCGGTCAGCGAGCGGATGTCGTCGATCGCGAAGACGTTGGCCGGGTCGGCCATGGCGACCAGGAGCTTGCCGTCCTCGAAGCCGATCGGCATGGCCGAGTGGCGTCGGCAGACCGGCCCGGGGACCCGGCCGACCGCGGAGCCGTCGACGGCGAAGTCGGAGAGGTCGACGAACCGCAGGCCGATCTGGGTGGCGAGCGCGGCCACCAGCTGCGACTCGGTGAGCACGCCCTGCTCGATCAGCACGCGCCCGAGGGCCCGGCCCACCCGCTGCTGCTCCTCGTAGGCGGCCTCGAGCTGGGTCGGGCTGACGAGCCCGCCCTCCAGCAGGATGTCGCCCAGCTGCTTCACGCGCCGTCCCTTCCCGTGTACGAGATGTCTTCCTGACCATCGGGTCAGGCAGGTGGTTCCTGAAGCGGTCCGCGACGGCTCACCAGTGAGCGAGCAGCGCGGCGATCTGGCCCATCGAGCGGGCCAGCGCCGAGTCCGGCGGTACGGCGACCTCCTGGCCCCCTCGGAGCACCAGCGTCACCTGCACCGGCGGGTCTGGACGGCGGTGGCGCCCGCCTGCAGACCGGTTGCGCAGTCCCCACATCGCGGGCCCCTAGGCCCGGACGGCCTCGGTCTCGACCTCGTCGAGGACCGCGTAGAGCAGGGCCAGCAGCACGTTCTTCACCGACTCCTTGTCGGTCGCGTCGCAGCCGAGGATGGCCACGTCGGAGGGGATGTCCAGCTGCTGCCGGACCCCCTCGATCAGGGCGTGGTCCTCGGTGCCGGCCCGGTTCAGCGCGACGACGTAGGGCACCCGCGCCATCGTCCGGAACGCGCCGAGGATGCCGGCCGCCTCCTGCACCGACTCCTCGCGGGTGGCGTCGATGAGCAGCAGGTAGCCGATCATCCCCTCGCCGAGGATCTCCCACATGAAGTCGAACCGGTCCTGTCCGGGTGTGCCGAACAGGTAGAGCACGAGGTCCCGGTCGATCGTGATGCGACCGAAGTCCATCGCCACGGTCGTCTCGGCCTTGCGCTTGCGGGTCGAGTCGGTGATCCCGCGCTCGGTCGAGAGGACGGTGATCTCGCTGATCGTGCGGATCAGTGTCGTCTTGCCGGCGGCGAAGGGGCCGGTGACGACCACCTTCACTGCCTGTCCGCCGCGGCGGCGAGCCCGTCCGGTTGCCACTAGAGACCCCTCACGCCGGCGATGAGACGCAGCATCAGGCTGCGGTTGACGTTCGGGTCGCGCTCGATGACCGACAGCGCATCCGGGTCCGGAGCGGTCGCGGTCGCACCGACGACGTCCCCGAGCCCGGACATCGAGGCCGACGGCCCCGCCTGCACGTGCACGGCGCGGACGGCGGGTGACGACGGCGTCTCCTCGAAGTCGGCCTGCCGCTTGGGCAGGAACGGCTCTGGCCGCGGCGGTACGACGTCCTGCGGGACGTGCGCCCCGCCGAGCATCACCGGTCCGTCGGCGCCGGCCGTGGCGGTGGCCAGCTCTCGCTCGCCGCCGTCGGCGCCGGCGTCCGGGGACGTCGGAGCCCGCTGACCGGCGTCGACCGGAGTCATCTGCCGACGAACCGCTGGCGGTCGCGGCGACCGCCTTCGCGGCCTTCCCGGCTGCCTTGGCCGCCGGGGCCTCCTCGGTCGGGGTCTCCTGGACCGGCACGAACGGCGCGTCCTCCAGCGGGGCGAGCAGGCGCTGGCGGCGCATCACCACGGCGACGTGGTCGTCGGCCTCGCCCGACTCGGGGCGGACCTCGAGCAGGCCGCGCTGCACGAGAGCGGCGAGGTTGGTGACGACGGCGTACTGACCGCTGCCGGTCAGGTCGACCAGCTCGGTCACGCTGCGCCGCCCGTCGACCAGCGCGAGCAGCGACCACTCCTCGCGGGTGACCTCCGGGTCGGTCGGCAGCACGACCGGCATGGAGAGGACGGCCCGGGGTGACGGCACGACCTGCGACACCGTGTCCCACGTCGACTGCCGGGCCTCGGTGTCGGCGATGACCGACTCGACGGACAGCGTCACGCCCACGTCGTCCGGGTTCGCCTCGTCCATCGACGAAGGCGAAGTCGCCGTCGCGCCAGCGGAGCAGGTCGAACACGGCGTCGACCGACTGGTCGGTGGCGGCGCGGCGGAGCAGGTCGGCGTCGACCGCGCCGTGCTCGAGCAGGGCCCGGACGATCCCGAGGCCCTCACCCTGGCTTGCGGCGTCGACAGCGGCCGGACAGGGCCTCGTCGGTGAGCGTGCCGCTGCCCACCAGGCGCCGGGCCAGCGGCTGCCGCGAGCTGTCCGCCGACGCGCCGGTGATCTGGCCACCGGTGAAGAAGACGACGCCGTCCGACCCGTCATGGGCCAGGTGCAGCCCACCGGTCTTCTTCGTGAAGCTCAGCAGCTGGAACATGTCCGGCAGGCTGAAAGCGTCGAGCGACCCCTCGAGCTTCATCTCAGGTCCAGCTCGGCGTCTCGGCCGGCGCGGGGTCCGCCTGCTCGTAGGTGGGCTGGGTGACGACCTGCAGCGGCGCCGGGCGCCTCGGGGGCGTTGTCGTAGGCCAGCTCGACGCGCAGCGCGTCGGCGACGGCGGCGGCCGCCCGGCGCACCTCGAAGAGCATCAGACCGACCTTGGCGCCCTTGGCGGCGACCGCCACCACGACTGCCTCGTCGTCGGCCGAGATGAGGAAGACGGTGCCGTTCTCGCCCTCGATGTAGACCTGGGACAGGGCGCCGCGGCCGAGGCCCTCGGCGGCTCGCTCCCCCAGCGAGAGCAGGGCGGCGCTCATGGCAGCGACCCGGTCCTCGTCCATGTCCGCCGGCAGGGCGGAGGCCATCGCGAGACCGTCGAAGGACACCACGGAGGCGGCCTCGATCTCGGGTACCTGACCCACCAGCTCGCTCAGGATCCGGTCGAGCCGGCTCGACCGGCTCGGGCCGGCCGACGACTGGTCGCCATACGCTTCGCTCATCGTCCACCTCGTGCCGCTGCTGCCGGGCGACGTTCCACCCGTTCCGTCCCTGACCCATCGGCGGTGTTGCCCGGATGCTTGAGCGACGGCCGGACGACGGCAGGTCAGCCGCTCGGAGGAGCCGGCGCAGGCGCCCTCAGCCGCGCAGCGCGCGCTCCCCCGCCGCCCGCATGACCCGGGCCAGCTCGTCCCGCTCGACCTCGACCCCGGTCATCAGGGACACCTGCAGCACGGCCTGGTGCACCAGCAGGTCCAGGCCGTCGACGACCGGGCCGCCGCGGGCGACCCAGGCGGCCGCCAGCGGGGTGGGCCAGGGGTCGTAGAGCACCTCGAAGAGCACGCCGACCGCGCGCGGCACCGCCGGGACCAGCGCATCGCGTGCCACCGGCAGCGGTCGCCGCGACCACCAGCGGCGCGTCCAGGCCGTCCGAGGCACCGGCCCACGGCTCGACCTCGAGGGCGACCCCGGCTGCCGCAGCGGCGTCCTCGAGACCGGCCCGGCGGGCCGGGTCGCGGACGTAGGCCCGCACCGAGCGCGTCACCGCCGCCAGCGCGGCAACCGCCGAGCGGGCCGTGGCGCCCCCGCCGAGCAGGCCGCCCGGTCGACCGAGCGGACGCCTCGGGCGGCCAGCGCACCGACCATGCCCGGGACGTCGGTGTTCTCCCCCACCCGGCGACCGTCCCGCAGCAGCACCGTGTTGGCTGCCCCCACGGCCTCGACGACCGGCGAGGCTGCGTCCAGCAGCGGCAGGACGGCAGCCTTGAGGGGCATGGTCAGCGACAGCCCTGCCCACGACGGGTCGAGGGCGGCCAGGAAGCCGGCCAGGCCGGCTTCGTCGACGTCGTACGCGCCGTAGGACCAGCCGGTCAGCCCGAGGTGGGCGTACGCCGCGCGGTGCAGCACCGGCGAGAGCGAGTGCCCGACCGGTGAGCCGAGCACCGCGGCCCGGCGCGGCACGGCACCTGTGGTCACTGGTTGGACTTGAGCTCGTCCTTGAACCGGAGGAACTCCTGGTAGTCGCCGGTGAACTTCGTCGTGCCCTTCTCCGGGTCGGTGGTGACGAAGAACAACCAGTCGCCCTCGGTCGGGTTGACGGCAGCGGTCATCGCGGCGAGTCCCGGCGAGTTGATCGGCGCGGGCGGCAGCCCGGTGTTCTTGTAGGTGTTGTACGGCGAGTCGGCGCCCAGGTCCTCGTAGGTGACGATCTCCTTGTCGGCCTTGAGCGCGTAGTTGACCGTCGAGTCGAACTGCAGCGGCATGCCCTGCTCGAGCCGGTTGTAGACGACCCGGGCGACCTTGCCGAAGTCATCGGGCAGCCGGGCCTCGGCCTCGACCAGGCTGGCGATGATGACGATCTCCTCCGGGGACCTCTTGGTGCGCTCGACGCCGGCCTTGTCCGCAGCCGCCGCGTAGGCCCCGAACAGCTGGGTCAGGACGGCGGCGGCGTCGGCGTCCGGCTGCACGTCGTAGGTCGCCGGGTACAGGAAGCCCTCCGGGTTGCCCTCGGCGTAGTCCGGCAGACCGAGCGTGCTCGGCCTGCCGCTTGAGCGCCTTCTTGTAGTCCCCGATCGGCAGCTCGGTCTCCTTGGCGAGCCGCTGCAGGGTCTCGTCCAGCCGGAGGCCTTCGGGCAGCGTGACCCGCGCCTGGATCCGGGCCGCGGGGTCGAGCACGGAGGCCAGCGCGTCGGCGGCGGTCATCTTGCGCTGCATCGGTAGAAGCCGGGCTGCAGGTTGGAGGCGTCCGGGTCGGCGTAGGCGACCTCGATGAACGCCTGGGTGCTCTTGACGACGTCCTCGGCCTTCAGCGTCGTGGCCACGTCGGCGGCGGTCTGGCCGGACTTCACCTCGATGACGACGTCCCCCTCGCCCGGACCGGGGTAGTCGGGCGCGCTCGAGGACGAGAAGGTGTCCTTCAGCTTGCTGATGCCGCCCATGGCGAGGCACGGCACCGCCGCCGAGGACGGCCACCACGAGGATCAGGGCGACGACCACGGCGAACACGTTCTTGCCGCGGTTGTTCTTGCGCCGCCGGCGGCGGCGCCGGGGCGCGCCTCCTCCTCCGACCACACGGACAGATCGGTCATTCCTCGCCTCTCACGTCGTCCGGCGCACCCGCGGCCTCGCGGGCGGCGGGCTCGTCACCCCGTGTGGTCGCGCTCGACGAGCCGGCCAGGTGCCACGCCGGACGCCCTCTCGGCGTCCAGCGCGCCTTGCAAGATGATGACAGCAGCGGCCTGGTCGATGACGCTGCGTCCCCTGCGCGTGTCTACCCCGCTCGCGTGCAGTCCACGCTGGGCGCCGACGGTGGAGAACCGCTCGTCGACCAGCCGGACCGGCACCGTCGAGACGGTCGGCCAGCTCTCCAGCGTACGCGGCGGCGGCCTCGGCGGCCGGCCCGGGCCGCCCGGACAGCGACGTCGGCAGGCCCGACCACGACCTCGACCGCGTCACGCTCCGTGACCAGCTCTGCCAGCGCGGCCAGGTCGCCCTGGCCGCGGCGCAGCGTCCGGACGGGGGTCGCGATCAGGCCGGCGGGGTCGCAGGCGGCCACCCCGACCCGGACCGAGCCGACGTCGACACCGAGCCGTACGCCGGCCCGCATGGTCGCGCCTTCCGCCCTCACGTGCTGCCGGTGACCCGCTGGCCCACGGTGTGCTCGATGCTGCGCAGCGCCTCGTCGACCTTCGTCGGGTCGCTGCCGCCACCCTGGGCGACGTCGTCCTTCCCGCCGCCGCCGCCACCGAGGACACCGGCGGCGACCCGCACCAGGTCGCCGGCCTTGACGCCCCACTCGCGGCCCTTCTCGTTGACCGCGACCACGACGACCGGCCGGCCGTTGGCGACCGAGACCATCGCCACGGCCGCCGGGCGGTCGGCCGGGATCCGGCCACGCACGTCGAGCACCAGCCTGCGCAGGTCGTCGGCGGCCGTGCCGTCCGGGGCCCGGTGGGTCACCACGCCGACCCCGAAGACGTCGGTCGGGTCTGGCCGCGAGCTGGCCGGCCGCCTCCAGCACCTGCGCCGACCGCAGCCGTTCGAGGTCCTTCTCGACCTCGCGCAGCCGGGTGGTGAGCGCCGCGACCCGCTCGGGCAGCTCCTCGGGACGGACCTTGAGCGCTCTCGGTGAGCTGGGCCACCAGCGCGTGCTCGCGGGCCAGGAACTGGTAGGCGTCGGTGCCGACCAGCGCCTCGACCCGGCGCACGCCGGCGCCGATCGACGCCTCGCCGAGGATCTTCACCAGGCCGAGCTGGCCGGAGCGCTGCGCGTGGGTGCCGCCGCAGAGCTCGCGGGCCCAGTCGCCGACCGAGACGACGCGGACCTCGTCGCCGTACTTCTCGCCGAACAGCGCCATCGCGCCGGCGGCCCGCGCCTGGTCCTGGGTCATCACCTCGGCGCGGACGTCGAGGTCGGCGGCGAGCACCTCGTTGACCTCCTGCTCGACGTCGCGCAGGACCGTGGCGGGCACCGCCACCGCGGAGGCGAAGTCGAACCGGAACCGGCCTGGCGCGTTCTCCGACCCGGCCTGGGTCGCGGTCTCGCCGAGGGTCTGCCCGGAAGGCCTTGTGCACCAGGTGGGTCGCGGTGTGGGCGCGGCTGATCGCGCGGCGGCGCGCGACGTCGACCTCGCCGACCGCGGTGTCGTCGCGGGTGACCTCGCCGCTGGGTCACCGTGCCGCGGTGCACGATGACGCCGGGCAGCGGGGTCTGTACGTCGTGGACCGCCGACCTCGGCTCCGTTGCCGAGCCGGATCCGCCCCTGGTCGGCGAGCTGGCCGCCGCCCTCGGCGTAGAACGGGCGTGCGGTCGAGGACGAGCTCGACGTCCTCGCCCTCGCTGGCCGCCGGGACGCTGACCCCGCCCGACCAGCAGGCCCAGGACCCGCGCCTCGCTGACCACCTCGTCGTACCCGGTGAAGGTGGTCGCGCCGCCGGAGTCGAGCACCGAACGGTAGGCCGAATGGTCGGCGTGCCCGCTCTTCTTCGCCTTGGAGTCGGCCTGGGCCCGCTCGCGCTGCTCGCGCATCAACCGGCGGAAGCCCTCCTCGTCGACCGAGACGCCCTGCTCGGCCGCCATCTCCAGGGTGAGGTCGATCGGGAAGCCGTAGGTGTCGTGCAGCGGGAAGGCCCGGTCGGCGCTCAGCGTGCCGCCGCCCTGCGCCTTGGTCTCACGGACCGCCGTGTCGAGGATCGTGGTGCCGGCCCGCAGAGTCTGCCGGAACGTCTCCTCCTCGGCGTACGCGAGCGTCGAGATGCGCCCGAAGCCGGTGACCAGCTCGGGGTACGACGGCGCCATCGCGTCGCGGCTGATCGGCAGCAGCTCGGGCAGGACCGGGTCCTCGTAGCCCAGCAGCCGCATCGAGCGGACGGCCCGGCGGAGCAGCCGGCGCAGCACGTAGCCGCGCGCCTCGTTGCCCGGGCTGACGCCGTCGTTGATCAGCATCAGCGCGCTGCGGACGTGGTCGGCGACCACCCGCAGGCGGACGTCGTCGTGCGTGGTCGGCGCCGTAGCGCTTGCCGGCGAGCTCGGCGGCCCGGTCGAGCACCGGGAAGACCTCGTCGATCTCGTACAGGTTGTCGACGCCCTGCAGCAGGTAGGCGACCCGCTCCAGGCCCATGCCGGTGTCGATGTTCTTCTTGGGCAGCGGGCCGAGGACGTCGAAGTCCTCCTTGCTCCGTACCGCGCCCAGCTCGTCCTGCATGAAGACGAGGTTCCAGAACTCCATGTAGCGGTCGCCGGCGACCCAGTCGCGGTCCGCGCCGAACTCCGGCCCGCGGTCGATGAGGATCTCGCTGCACGGGCCGCCGGGGCCGGGCACGCCCATCGACCAGTAGTTGTCCTTCTTGCCCAGCCGCACGATGCGGTCGTCGGGCAGGCCGGCGACCTTCTTCCAGAGCGCGACGGCCTCGTCGTCGTCCTGGTAGACGCTCGCGTAGAGCACCGACTCGGATCGAAGCCGTAGCCACCGTCGCTCTGCGGGCCGGGTGACCAGCTCCCAGGCGAGCTCGATGGCGCCTTCCTTGAAGTAGTCGCCGAAGGAGAAGTTGCCGTTCATCTGGAAGAACGTGCCGTGCCGGCTGGTCTTGCCGACCTCCTCGATGTCGAGGGTGCGCACGCACTTCTGCACGCTGGTGGCGCGCAGGTACGGCGGCGTCTCCTGGCCGAGCAGGTACGGCTTGAACGGCACCATGCCGGCGTTGACGAACAGCAGGTTGGGGTCGTCGAGCAGCAGCGACGCGCTCGGGACGACGGTGTGGCCGCGCTCGCCGAAGAACTGCAGCCACCGACGCTTGATCTCGGCGGTCTCCATCAGCGGGTGCTCCTCGGCGTGCTGCGGGTGTCGCGGCGGGCCCGGACCGGGCGGTCGCCCGCAGGGTGGTCGATCAGGTCCGCGGCATCGGCGGGCGACAGCGGCTCGTCATGGGCCGGCTCCATGCCCAGCGCCTCGCGCAGCTCGGCCTCGCGCTCGGCCATGCCAAGGCGGACCTCGTCGGCGAAGGCGCGCACGCTGCCACCGACCCCGGTGGCCCGCTCGGCCAGGCCGGTCGGGCTGTAGGCGTGCAGGGTCTTCTGCACCTTGCGGACGGCGTAGACCCCGGCGGCCGCCCCGACGGCGACCCAGAACAGGCGTCGCATCTACTGCGGCCTTCCGCCGCTTCGCCGCGCGCGCGGCGGCGTGCTGGGCCCGGGTCTGGTCGGCCACCTTGCGCCGGGTGCGGGCACCCGGGCGGTCGGCGAGGGCGCTCCGGACGCCGTAGGTGAAGGCGGCGACCTTGACCACCGGGCCGCCGAGGGTGGCCGCGAGCAGCGCGGTGAGCGCCGAGATGTTGGTCGTCGCCGCCTGGACGTTCGAGGTGATGGCGTCGACCCGGACCAGCTGGGCGTTGGTCGTGGTCACCGTGGTGGTGACCTCGCTGAGCAGCGGGACGGTCTCGTCGGAGACGCCCTTGATCATGCTGCGGGTCTCGTCCAGCACGCCGCCGAGCTTGATGAGCGGGATCGCCAGAGCGCCCACCAGCAGCACGAACGCCACGGCCGCGATGAGCCCCGCGACGTCTCCGACCGACATGCGCCGACCCTATCGCGGGCCGCTCGCAGATCGATCTGAGTTACGCTCCCACGAGATCCACTGGCAGCGCCGACGCACCGGCTTCCGGCGCGTCTCGGTGCGCACGCGTCCAGCGGGCCGGCAGCTGCACGCACTGGCCGCGTGTCCACACGGGTACGCCGGCCCGGCCTCCGTCCACAGATCGGGTGCCGTGCCGGTCAGGCCGTGCCGTCGGGCCGATCGTCGGACCGCGATGGCGACTCTACCCGGAGGACCTCGATCACCCGCTCGCCCGCGGCGACGCTCAGCCTGCTCGGCATCGGGATGGCGCTGAGGCTGCAGGCCCTCTGTGGCGTTCGCCGTACCGCGATGTCCACGTCTGGAGCGTGACCGATCCCGGTCGCCGCTGCAGCGCGCCCTCGACGCCGCTGGGCTGCGTGCCGCCCGATGGTGCGCTGGGCGGCTGGGCGGCCGCGCACGTCGGCGGCGTGAGCGAACTCGACGGGCGGATCGGGCCGCGATCTGCTGCCCGTGCCTCTGTGCCTGCCGCCACAGCCTGCGGCGGCGACGCGGGCCGGGATCGTGCGCTCCCTTCGGTCCCCGCTCGATGCCGACGACGTCACTGAGCTCGCCGGCGTCCGGGTGACGGCTACCGGTCCGGACCGCGTTCGACCTCGCCCGCACCAGCCGACTGCTCGACGGCGGTGGTCCGCCCTGGACGTGCTGTGCCGCAGGTCGGCCGGAGTTCCTGGACGCGGTTCTGGGTACGCCGCGGCGCGGCCACGGTGGCGCGGGGTGCCACAGGTCGCGGCCGGCGCTCGCGGTTGGCCGACCTGCGGACCCGGTCGACCACGCGAGACCGCGTCTCCGGCTGTTCTGGCTGCTCGAGTGCGGGCTGCCGGCGCCCGAGGTCAACGCCACAGTCTCGACGTCAGACGGCCACCTGCTCGGGCATGGGCGACCTGCTCGAACCGGAGTCCGGGCTGCTCGGCGAGTACGACGGTCGCGGGTCACCGGGAGCTCGAGACCCAGCACGCGCTCGACAACGCCCGCGAGGAGGGCTCGAGGACGCCGGCCTGACGGTGGTGCGGGTTTCGAACGCTCGACCTCGGGCCGATTCCGTAACCGCACCCGTCACCGGCTCGGCTGCAGGTCGGCGTCGAGCCCGAGCGCTCTCCGCGCGGCGGCTGGACCTGGGAGCGGGGACCGCTGCCACGCGACCGTGCCGCACTGGTGAGCCGCGAATGGACGCTCGAGCACCCGACACGCCGCCGACGTGCGCGTCGGCGTCCAGCGGGTATCGAGGCTGCCGGGCGTTTCACTCGAGCGGATCGTCAGGTGCCGCGGACGAGGGTGCGGAGCTTCTCCCAGAGCTCGGCCAGCCGGGCCTCGGCGCCGTGCCGGGTGGGCCGGTAGTAGGTCCTCGGCAGCACGGCGTCCGGCGGGTACTGCTGCCCGGCGACCCCGCCCGGCTGGTCGTGCGGGTACACGTAGCCGATCCCGGAGCCGACCTTGCCGGCGCCGCCGTAGTGGGCGTCGCGCAGGTGCGGCGGCACCGGACCTGCCAGCCCGGCCCGTACGTCGGCCAGCGCGCTGTCGACGGCCATGACCACGGCGTTCGACTTCGGCGCCAGCGACAGGTGGATCACCGCCTGCGCCAGGTTGATCCGTCCCTCCGGCATGCCGATCAGCGCTACGGCGTCCGCCGCGGCCACGGCGGCGAGCAGCGAGGTCGGGTCGGCCAGCCCGATGTCCTCGGAGGCGAGGATGACCAGCCGGCGGGCGATGAACCGCGGGTCCTCCCCCGCCTCGACCATCCGGGCCAGGTAGTGCAGCGCCGCGTCGACGTCCGAGCCGCGCACCGACTTGATGAACGCCGAGATGACGTCGTAGTGCTGGTCACCGTCACGGTCGTAGCGCAGCGCTGCCCGGTCGACCGCGGTCTCCAGGGTCTGGACGTCGAGCACGGTCGCCCCCGTGGCCATCGCCGCGCCGGCGCCTGCCTCCAGCGCGGTCAACGCCCGCCGGGCGTCGCCGCCGGCCACCCGCAGCAGGTGCGCCATCGCCTCGTCCGAGACCTCGACCGCCCCGCCGAGGCCGCGCTCGTCGGCCACCGCCCGACGGACGACCTCCTCGACCCCGCCGTCGTCCAGCGACGCCAGGGTCAGCAGCAGCGATCGTGAGAGCAGCGGCGACACGATCGAGAAGTACGGGTTCTCGGTCGTCGCGGCCACCAGGGTCACCCAGCGGTTCTCGACCGCCGGCAGCAGCGCGTCCTGCTGGGTCTTGGAGAACCGGTGCACCTCGTCGATGAACAGCACCGTCTCGCGGCCGGTCATCCCGCTCTGCCGGCGGGCCTGCTCCACGACGGCGCGGACGTCCTTGACGCCGGCGTTGACCGCCGAGAGCTCGGTGAACGACCGGCCGGTCGCCGACGACACCAGGTAGGCCAGCGTCGTCTTGCCGGTTCCCGGCGGGCCCCACAGGATCACCGACGCCGGCCCGGCCACCCCGCCCTCGCCCCCGACCAGCCGTCGCAGCGGAGAGCCGGCCACCAGCAGGTGCTCCTGCCCGACGACCTCGTCGAGGGTGCGCGGGTCGCATCCGCACCGCCAGCGGCTTGTCGGCCGACCCTCGTGCGTCGGCCGCGTCCTCGAACAGGTCCACGGGCCTGACCGTAACGTCCGCCACGGACCGGCAGAGAATGGCCAGGTGTCTGATCCCGCCCTCGCCAGGCTGTCCGGCGTCGACGAGCTGCTCGAGGTGCTGGACGACGACTTCGCCCGGGCCGAGGCCGACGAGACCCGGGTGAGCTCGGCGTGGTCGCTCGCCTCGGTGACGCGGACTGGGCGCGACGGCGACCGGCTGGGTGACCCTCGGCATGTACAGCGACAACGACGCCGCGCGCCGGCTCTACCGGCGTCTCGGGTTCACCAACGACCACCTGTTCACCAGCGGCCGCCTGCTGCATCGCTGAGGTCAGCTGCGGGCCGGGCTCGGCGGGCCGCCCCGGCTTGTCGGCGGAACCTGCGGCCGGCCCCCGCGCCGCGCCGACCCCGGCCTCCTTGAGCTGCTCCGGCGTGACCGGCGCCGGCGCACCGGTCAGCGGGTCGAACCCGCCACCGCTCTTGGGGAACGCGATGACGTCCCGGATGGACTCGGTCCGTGAGAGCAGGGCGCAGATCCGGTCCCAGCCGAAGGCGATGCCGCCGTGCGGCGGTGCCCCGTAGGCGAACGCGTCGAGCAGGAAGCCGAACTTCTCCTGCGCCTGCTCGGCGGTGAGCCCCATCATCGCGAAGACGCGCTCCTGCACGTCACGACGGTGGATACGGATCGATCCGCCGCCGATCTCGTTGCCGTTGCAGACGATGTCGTAGGCGTAGGCGAGAGCGTTGCCGGGGTCCTCCTCGAACCGGTCGACCCACTCCGGCTTGGGTGAGGTGAAGGCGTGGTGGACGGCGGTCCAGGCTCCCGCGCCGACGGCGACGTCGCCGGACGCCCGGGCCCTGGCCGAGGGCTCGAACAGCGGCGCGTCGACGACCCAGAGGAACGACCACTCGTTCTCGTCGATCAGCCCGCGCGGCGACCGATCTCCAGCCGGGCCGCGCCCAGCAGCGCCTGCGACGCCGCGGTCTCTCCCGCGGCGAAGAACACCGCGTCGCCCGGGCCGGCTCCGACATGGGCGGCCAGACCCGCCTGCTCGGCCTCGGACAGGTTCTTCGCCGTGGGTCCGCCGAGCTCGCCGTCGGTCCCGATCAGCACGTACGCCAGGCCGCGGGCGCCGCGGGACTTGGCCCAGTCCTGCCAGGCGTCCAGCTCCTTGCGCGACTGTGCCGCGCCGCCCGGCATGACGACGGCACCGACGTACGGCGACTGGAACACCCGGAACGGCGTGCCGGCGAAGAACTCGGTGCACTCCACGAGCTGCTGGCCGAACCGGAGGTCCGGCTTGTCGCTGCCGTAGGTGCGCATGGCGTCGGCGTAGGTCATCCGGACCAGCGGCAGCGGGATGTCGTGACCGATCAGCTTCCACAGCGAGCTGATGACGGCTTCGGCGGTCTCGATGACATCGTCCTGGTCGACGAAGCTCATCTCGATGTCGAGCTGGGTGAACTCCGGCTGCCGGTCGGCCCGGAAGTCCTCGTCGCGGTAGCAGCGCGCGATCTGGAAGTACCGCTCCATGCCCGCGACCATCAGCAGCTGCTTGAACAGCTGCGGCGACTGCGGCAGGGCGTACCAGCTGCCCGGCGACAGGCGGGCCGGCACCAGGAAGTCGCGGGCACCCTCGGGGGTGGACCGGGTCAGCGTCGGCGTCTCGATCTCGACGAAGTCCCGGCCGTGCAGCACCTCGCGCGCCGTCCGGCTGACCTCGCTGCGCAGCCGGAGAGCCGCAGCGGGCCCGGCGCGCCGCAGGTCGAGGTAGCGGTACTTGAGCCGCACCTCCTCGCCGACCTCGACGTGCTCGTCGATCTGGAACGGCAGCGGCGCCGCCTCGTTGAGCACCTCGACCTCGGTGGCGACGACCTCGATCTCGCCGGTCGGCAGGTTCGGGTTGGCGTTGCCCGCCGGCCTGGTGCTCACCTCGCCGACGACCCGCAGGCAGAACTCGTTGCGCAGCCCCGCGGCGACAGCCTCGTCGCGCACGACGACCTGAACGAAGCCGGACGCGTCGCGCAGGTCGATGAACGCCACCCCGCCGTGGTCGCGGCGGCGCGCGACCCAGCCGGTGAGAGTGACGCTCTGGCCGGAGTGGGCAACACGCAAGGTGCCGGCCTGGTGGGTGCGGATCAACTCGAACTCCTCGGTACGGCGTGCACGACGCACGCGGTAGTCAGCTCTCGGTGGCGACGGTGCCGGTCACGCCCGGGCGCAGGTCCTCCGTCGGCGGCACCCACGCCCCCGGATCGGCGTCGACCTGCTCGCCGGTCCGGATGTCACGCACCTGGTGGGTCCCGTCGTCCTGGGGGAACCACACGAAGGGGATGCCGCGACGCTGCGCGAAACGGATCTGCTTGCCGTACTTCTCGGCGGTCGGCGACACCTCGGTCGGCACGCCTCGACCGCGAAGGGCGGTGGCCACCTCACCGGCAGCGGCGCGGCCCTCCTCGGCCGGGAGCGCCACGAGGACGCAGGTGGGCGTGCTGCGGGTCGAGGTCAGCAGGCCGCGGGACAGCAGCGGCGCGATCGTGCGCGTCACGCCGAACGAGATCCCGACGCCGGGATAGGTCGTCCGACCGTCGCTGGCCAGGGCGTCGTAGCGGCCGCCGGAACAGATCGACCCGAGATGCTCGAAGCCGGCCATCCGGGTCTCGAACACGGTGCCGGTGTAGTAGTCGAGGCCCCGGGCCACGCTCAGGTCGGCGACCACGGCGAGCCGCTCGGACTGCAGCGACGCAGTGCCGTCGAGGACCCGCAGCAGCTCGTCCAGGCCCTCGTCGAGCAGCGGGTGGCTCACGCCGAGCCCGCGCACCTGGTCGGCCAGCCCCTCGGCCGCCGAGCTGATCGTGGTGAGCGCCACACAGGCCTTCGCCTGCTCCCCCGAGAGCGCCACCTCGTCGGCCAGCATCCGCAGCACCGCTGCCTCGCCGACCTTGTCGAGCTTGTCGACGACCCGCATCACGCCGGCGACGGCCTCGTCGGACCCGACGCCGACCCCGCGGTAGTAGCCCTCGATCAGCTTGCGGCTGTTGACCTGCATCCGGACCGGCGGCAGCGGCAGCCGGGTCAGCGCCTCGGCCATCACCCGCGCCACCTCCACCTCGTGGTGGAACCCCAGGGTGTCGCGACCGATCACGTCGATGTCCGCCTGGGTGAACTCGCGGAACCGCCCCTCCTGGGGCCGCTCGCCGCGCCAGGCGCGCTGGATCTGGTACCGCCGGAACGGGAACTCCAGGTGCCCGGCGTTCTCCAGGACGTACCGGGCCAGCGGGACGGTCAGGTCGAAGTGCAGTCCCAGCTGCCGGGCGCGGTCGACCTCGGCGTCCGCGTCGTCGGCCTGCAGCCGGCGCAGCACGTAGACCTCCTTGTCGATCTCGCCCTTGCGCAGCATCTGCTCCAACGGCTCGACCGCGCGGGTCTCGATCGACGCGAAGCCGTGCAGCTCGAAGACCTCGCGCAGGGTGTCGAGCACGTGCTGCTCCACGATGCGCTGGCCCGGCAGCCACTCCGGGAATCCGGACAGCGGGGCGATGCGTGCTGCCATCGCGCTACATCCCCCTCGTCGACGGCGGCACGGGCAGGTCCTGCAGGAACGGGTTGGTGACCCGCTCGCGGCCGATGGTGGTCTGCGGGCCGTGGCCGGGCAGCACCAGCACCTCGTCGGGCAGCGTGAGGACCTTCGCGGCCAGGCTGCGCAGCATGGCGGCCTGGTCGCCTCCCGGCAGGTCGGTGCGCCCGATGCTGCCCGCGAAGAGCAGGTCGCCCGACAGCATCACCTCCGGCAGGTCCCCCGCCGGGTCCGCGGGCAGCCGGAAGGCGACCGACCCCGCGGTGTGCCCCGGAGCGTGGTCGACGGTCAGCTCCAGCCCGGCGATGCGCAGCACGTCGCCGTCCGCGAGGGGCTTCACGTCGGACGGCTCGGCCCACGACAGGCGGCCCTGGAACATCGCCTTGGTCTCGGCCGAGAGCCAGCCCAACGGGTCGGCGAGCATCGGCCCGTCGTCCGGGTGGATGTACGCCGGGATGTCGCGCGCGCCGCAGACCGGGGTCACCGAGTAGGTGTGGTCGAGGTGGCCGTGGGTCAGCAGGACCGCCACCGGCCGCAGCCGGTGCTCGTCGAGCACGGAGTCGAGCTGGTCGAGCACCTCGATGCCCGGGTCGACCACGACGCACTCCTGCCCCGGCGCAGCGGCCGCCACGTAGCAGTTCGTGCCGAAGGCGGCGGCGGGGAAGCCGGTGATCAGCACGAGCGCCTTTCGCGGTGGTCGGGAAGGTCGGCGAGACGCCGGACGCGAGCCTACCGGCGGCTCCGCGGGCCCCGCGAACCCGTAAACCCTAGACTGGCCGACCGTGCGCGCGGCCCGCTGGCTGCGCGCCGCCGGCAGCGACGAGCAGGAGGCACGGGTGGCGGGCAGCGCGAAGCGGGAGCGGCAGCTGGCGCGGGAGCACTACGAGCGTCAGCAGGCACGCCGAGCGGCCCGCGCAGCCAAGAAGCGGCGGACCCAGCAGGTCGCCGCCGTGGTCGTAGCCGCCCTTGCCCTCACGGCCGGCGTGGTGGGCCTGTCGGTCGCTCTCGGTGGCGACGACGAGGTCCAGACCACCAAGCCCAAGGCGTCGGCGTCGAGCACCCCCAGCGCGACCGAGACCCCGTCCCCGTCAGCCTCGACCCCGGGTGCCGGCTGCGTCTACACGAAGGCCGGCGAGGCGTCCAAGGACGTCGGCCTGCCGGCGTACGACCCGAGCAAGGCCGCGAGCTACCGCAAGCCGTTCACGGCCGACGTGGCGACCAACCAGGGAGACGTGGTCATCGAGATGTCCGCCGGCCAGGCGCCCTGCACGACCAACAGCTTCCGGCACCTCGCGGAGGCGAAGTACTTCGACGGGACCAGCTGCCACCGTCTCACCACGGGAAGCATCTTCGTGCTCCAGTGCGGCGACCCGACCGCCAGCGGCAGTGGCGGTCCGGGCTACCAGTTCGGCGAGGAGAACGTGCCCGCCGAAGACCAGAACAACTACCCGGCGGGCACCGTGGCGATGGCCAACGCCGGCCCGGGCACCAACGGCAGCCAGTTCTTCCTGGTCTACAAGGACACGACCCTGCCCGCCGGCTACACCATCTTCGGCAAGATCACCGAGGGCCTGGACGTCGTGCAGAAGGTCGCCGACGCGGGCTCCGACGACTCGAACGGGGCCGGCGACGGGAAGCCGAAGCTGCCTGTCGCGATCAAGACCGTGACGGTCGGGAAGGCCTGACGTGAGCGAGAACCCGACCCCCGGGCCGGCCGAGGCGCCGGAGGTGGCCGCCGATCCGCCGGCCCCCGCGCCGGTCCCCACGCCTGCCGAGCTCGTCCCGCCGCGGGCACCGAGCGCTCCGCTGCCGACCGCCGCTCCGGCCGCTCCGGCCGGGCCGACCGAGCCGGTCGTCGCCGACGCCGAGCCGGCCTCCGACGCCGGGAGCTGGGGCCGGGTCGGTGAGGACGGCACCGTGTTCGTCCGCACCGCGGACGGCGAGCGGGCCGTCGGCTCCTACCCGGGCGCCGAGCCGCCCGAGGCGTTGGCCTACTTCGCCAGGAAGTACGACGAGCTGGCCGGCCAGGTCGCCCTGCTCGAGCAGCGGGTCCGCTCCGGTGGCGTCTCGGTCAAGGACGCCGACACGACGCTGGCCCACCTCCGGGAGGCGATCACCGACGCGCACGCCGTCGGTGACCTCGCCTCGCTGCTCGGCCGGCTGGACGACATCGCCACCCAGGTCGAGGTGCGCCGCAAACGGTCGGAGGCTGCCCGGGCCAAGGCCCGCCAGCAGGCCGCGGTGGCCAAGGAGCAGATCGTCGTGGAGGCAGAGGGCCTGGCCGACTCGACGGACTGGAAGCGCGCCGGAGACCGGCTGCGCGAGCTGCTCGAGGCGTGGAAGTCGGCGCCGCGGCTGGAGCGCAAGGTCGACGACGCGCTGTGGAAGCGGTTCAGTCACGCCCGGACCGGCTTCGACAAGCGACGGCGGGCGCACTTCGCCGAGCTCGACGAGCACCGCGGTGAGGCGACGGCCCGCAAGGAGAAGCTGATCAAGAAGGCCGAGGAGCTCTCCTCGTCCAAGGAGTGGGGCGAGACCGCCAAGGCCTACCGGGACCTGATGGCGGAGTGGAAGGCGGCCGGGCGGGCCCGTCGCGACGTCGAGGACGCCCTGTGGGCGCGGTTCCGCGCGGCGCAGGACGTGTTCTTCGCAGCACGGTCCGAGGTGTTCGCCGTCCGGGACGCCGAGCTCTCGGAGAACCTCGAGAAGAAGCGCGCCCTCGTGGTCGAGGCGGAGGCACTGCTGCCGTTGACCGACCACAAGGCAGCGCGGGCGACGCTGCGTTCCGTGCACGAGCGCTGGGAGGCGGTGGGGCACGTGCCGCGGGCCGACCGCGACGCGGTCGAAGGCCGGCTGAAGAAGGTGGACGACGCGGTCCGCGCGGCCGAGGAGGCCGAGTGGGCCCGGTCCAACCCGGAGGCCCGGGCGCGCGCCGAGGCGACGGTCAACCAGCTGCGCACCAGCATCGCGAACCTCGAGGCCGAGGCCGCGAAGGCCCGCGCCGCCGGTCAGGAGAAGAAGGCCGCCGACGCGCAGAGCGCCATCGAAGCCCGGCACAGCTGGTTGGTCGAGGCCGAGAAGACGCTCACCGAGTTCTCCTGAGCCCGGCCGCCTACCGCGAGGTCGGGAAGCTGAGGGCGGCGCCGGTGCCGGTGTCGCTGACGTGCGGCCACCGGCTGGTGACCACCTTGGCCTGGGTGTAGAAGCTCACGCCCTCGGTGCCGTGCACGTGCCGGTCGCCGAACAGCGAGTCCTTCCAGCCGCCGAAGGAGTGGAAGGCCATCGGCACCGGGATCGGCACGTTGACCCCGATCATGCCGACGGTGACCTTCCGCTGGAACCGGCGGGCGGCCTCACCGCTGGAGGTGAAGATGGCGGTGCCGTTGCCGTACCGGTTGGCGTTGACCAGCTCGACCGCCTGGTCGAAGGTGTCGACCCGCAGCACGGTCAGCACCGGGCCGAAGATCTCGTCGGTGTAGATCGCCATCTCGGGTGTCACCCGGTCGAACAGGCTGGGGCCGACGTAGAACCCCTCCGGGTGCCCGTCGACGGCGACCCCGCGGCCGTCGACGACCAGGGTCGCGCCGGCCTGCACCCCGCCGTCGATGTAGCCGCGGACCCGGTCCAGGGCGTCCCGGGTGACGACCGGACCCATCTCCGAGGTCTCCTCGCGGCCCGGACCGACCGTGATCTTCTCGGTCAGCGCCTTGACCTTCTCGACCAGCCGGTCACCCGCGTCACCGACCGCGACCACGGCCGAGATCGCCATGCACCGCTGGCCCGCGGAGCCGTAGCCGGCCGCCACCAGGTGCTCGGCGGTGAAGTCGAGGTCGGCGTCGGGCAGCACCACGGCGTGGTTCTTGGCTCCGCCGAGCGCCTGCACCCGCTTGCCGGTCGCCGTGCCGCGCTGGTAGATGTACTTCGCGATGGGCGTGGAGCCGACGAAGGAGACCGCGGCGATCTCCGGGTGGTCGAGGATCGCGTCGACGGCCACCTTGTCGCCGTGCACCACGTTGTAGACACCGGCGGGCAGCCCGGCGTCGGCATAGAGCTGGCCGATGAAGTTGGACACCGACGGGTCGCGCTCGCTCGGCTTGAGCACGAAACAGTTCCCGGTGGCGATCGCCACCGGGTGCATCCACATCGGAACCATCACCGGGAAGTTGAACGGGGTGATGCCGGCCACCACGCCCAGCGGCTGGCGGAACGACCACGAGTCGACGTCGGTCGAGACCTGCTCGGAGAACTCGCCCTTGAGCAGCTGCGGGATCCCGCAGGCGAACTCCACGACCTCCAGCCCCCGGGTGACCTCACCGGCCGCGTCCGAGACCACCTTGCCGTGCTCGTCGGCCACCAGCCGGGCCATCTCGTCGCTGTGCCGCTCCACCAGGTCGCGGAACGCGAACATCACCCGGGCCCGCTTCACCACCGAGACGTCGCGCCACTCCTCGAACGCCTTACCCGCGGCACTGACCGCGGCATCGACATCGGCCGCCTCAGCCAGCACCACCTCAGCCTGCTGGGCACCGGTCGCAGGGTTCCAGACCGGAGCGGTCCGCGTCGACGCCCCCGCGGTCTCTGAGCCACCGATCCAGTGCTCGATCTTCCTCATGACGGGGCTCCTCAGCAATCAGCCGCCCGGTTGACGGACGAGAACGACAGCAGACTAGCGGGCTCTAGGTCTTGCCGCTGGTCACCCGGTAGACGTCGAACACCCCGTCGACGCCGCGGACGGCGCGCAGCACGTGGCCGAGGTGCGTGGGGTCGCCCATCTCGAAGGTGAACCGCGACATGGCGACCCGGTCCCGGGTGGTCGTCACCGAGGCCGACAGGATGTTGACGTGCTGGTCGGAGAGCACCCGGGTGACGTCGGAGAGCAGCCGTGAGCGGTCCAGCGCCTCGACCTGGATCGCCACCAGGAACACCGAGGACGCCGAGGGCGCCCACTCGACCTCGACCATCCGGTCCGGCTGCGCGGCCAGGGCCACCGCGTTGATGCAGTCGGCCCGGTGCACCGAGACGCCGCTGCCGCGGGTGACGAACCCGACGATCCCGTCGCCCGGAACCGGTGTGCAGCAGCGGGCGAGCTTCACCCAGATGTCCGACGCGCCCTTGACCACGACGCCCGGGTCGGTGGCGCTGCGCCGGCGGGTCGTCGAGCCGGGTGTGGTGGCCTCGGCGAGATCCTCGGTCGCGCCCTCCTCGCCACCGAGCGACTCGACGAGACGGGAGACCACGGACTGCGCCGACACGTGGCTGTCGCCGATCGCGGCGTACAGCGCCGAGATGTCCGGGTAGCGCAGCTCGTGGGCCAGCGTCGCGAGAGTCTCGGTGGTGAGCAGCCGCTGGATCGGCAGGTTCTGCTTGCGCATCGCCTTGGCGATGGCGTCCTTGCCCTGCTCGATCGCCTCCTCGCGGCGCTCCTTGGAGAACCAGGCCCGGATCTTGTTGCGGGCCCGGGGGCTCTGCACGAAGGTCAGCCAGTCGCGGCTCGGACCGGCACCCTGTGCCTTGGAGGTGAAGACCTCGACGTTGTCGCCGTTGTCCAGGGTGCTCTCGAGGGGCACGAGCCGGCCGTTGACCCGGGCGCCGATGCAGCGGTGGCCCACCTCGGTGTGCACGGCGTAGGCGAAGTCGACCGGGGTCGCGCCGGCCGGCAGCGCGATCACGTCGCCCTTGGGCGTGAAGACGTAGACCTCGGCGGCCTTGAGGTCGAACCGCAGGCTCTCGAGGAACTCCCCCGGGTCCTCGGTCTCCTTCTGCCAGTCGAGCAGCTGCCGCAGCCATGCCATGTCGTTGGTCGCGCCCGGTGACGTCTCGCCCTTCCCGCCGCGGGCGCCGTCGACCGGTGCGGAGTCGGCCGGGTCCTCCTTGTACTTCCAGTGCGCGGCCACGCCGTACTCGGCTCGGCGGTGCATCGCGAAGGTGCGGATCTGCAGCTCGACCGGCTTGCCCTCGGGCCCGATCACCGTCGTGTGCAGCGACTGGTACATGTTGAACTTGGGCATCGCGATGTAGTCCTTGAACCGGCCGGGAACCGGGTTCCACCGCGCGTGGATGGCGCCGAGCACCGCGTAGCAGTCGCGCACCGAGTCGACCAGGATCCGGATGCCGACCAGATCGTAGATGTCGGCGAAGTCGCGACCACGCACGATCATCTTCTGGTAGATCGAGTAGTAGTGCTTGGGCCGGCCGGTCACCTGGGTACGGATCTTGGCGCCCTTGAGATCGCCGCTGACGTGCTCGATGACACCGGTGAGGTAGTCGTCGCGGCTGGGCGCCCGGTCGCTGACCAGCCGGACGATCTCGTCGTAGACCTTGGGGTAGAGGGTCGCGAACGCGAGGTCCTCGAGCTCCCACTTCAGGGTGTTCATGCCCAGCCGGTGTGCCAGTGGCGCGTAGATCTCCAGCGTCTCGCGCGCCGACCGCTCGGCGGAGGCGGGCTTGACGTACCTGATCGTGCGCATGTTGTGCAGCCGGTCGGCGAGCTTGATGACGAGCACCCGGATGTCGCGGGCCATCGCCACGACCATCTTGCGCACGGTCTCGGCCTGCGCCGACTCGCCGTAGGTGACGCGGTCGAGCTTGGTGACGCCGTCGACCAGCTGCGCGACCTCCTCGCCGAAGTCCTTGCGGAGGGCATCCAGGGTGTACGGCGTGTCCTCGACCGTGTCGTGCAGCAGTGCCGCACACAGCGTCGGGGGTGTCATGCCGAGCTCAGCGAGGATCGTCGTCACGGCCAGCGGATGGGTGATGAACGGGTCACCACTCTTGCGGACCTGCCCGCGGTGGTGCCCCTCGGCGACCTCGTAGGCCTGCTCGAGGATCCGCAGGTCGGCCTTCGGGTGGGTCTGCCGGACCACCCGGAACAGCGGCTCGAGGACCGGGTTGCTGCTGGGCCGCTGGGCACCGAGCCGGGCCAGCCGGGCGCGCACCCGCCTGCTGGTGGGGGCTCCGACAGTGAGTGCGGGAGGCGCCGGCTGCGCGGCGGGACCCTGGGCCGGCTCGGCGGCGGGCGCCGCGGAGCCGCCCGGCTGACCGTCCTCGAGGTCGACCGGGCCCGAGGTGGGGGCGTCGGTCACTGGCCCCTCCTCCCTCGGTGGCGGCGGTGGAGCGACCCAGTCTACGGGCCGGGCGCCGCAGACCGCAGGAGCCGAGCCCCATCCCCTCCACGCTCAGACGACCAGCAGGGCCTCGGGTTCGGGGGCGCCGACCGCCGCGAGCGCCTCGCGACCGGACAGGAAGCCGAGTTCGAGCAGGACGACGAGCCCGACCACCTCGGCCCCGCAACGGCGGATCAGCTGGACCGTGGCGGCCGCGGTGCCGCCGGTGGCCAGGACGTCGTCGACCACCAGCACCCGGTCACCGGGGCTGAGAGCGTCGGCGCTCACCTCGATGGTCGCCGACCCGTACTCCAGGTCGTAGGACGCCGCCACGACGTCCCCGGGCAGCTTGCCCTTCTTGCGCACCGGCACGAAGCCGACGCCGAGGGTCTGCGCGACCGGGGCGCCGAGGATGAAGCCACGGGCCTCGATGCCGGCCACCTTGTCCGGCGGCGCCGCCCGGTGACCCGCAGCCATCACCTCGATCGTCTCCGCGAACGTGGCGGCGTCGGCGAGCAGCGGGGTGATGTCCTTGAACACGATGCCCGGGTTGGGGAAGTCGGCGACGTCCCGGATCCGGGCGAGCAGCCGCCCGGCGACCTCGTCGTCGATCACCGGCGCTTCTTGGAGCGGTTACGGCCGCCGCTGCCCTTGCGCGGCTGGCTCCGTTGCGCACCGCCGGCCGGTCGGCGGGGCGGCGCGGGTCGGGGGGCCGCTCCGGCCGCGGCGGGAACCGCCTCGGCGCCGGGCGGGTCACCGTCGTCCGGGCCGGTGGTGGTCGCCGACTCCGCCGCTGCGGCGCGGCGGCGGGCCGACGGCGTCTCGACGCCGGTCCCGGCCCTGCGCCCGGCCACCCGCCGCGCGAGCGCCTGCATCGCAGGCTCCCGCTCCTTGAAGCTCGCCAGCACAGGCGGCGCGATGAAGATCGACGAGTATGCGCCGACGGCCACACCGAGGAACAGGGCGAGCGAGAGGTCCTTGAGCGGACCGGCTCCCAGCAGCACGACACCGGCGAACAGGATCGCGCCGATCGGCAGCAGCGCGATGATCGAGGTGTTGATGGAGCGGACCAGCGTCTGGTTCACCGCCAGGTTGGTCGCCTGGCTGAACGTCCTCCGGCTGCCGCCGGCGAGGCCCTGGGTGTTCTCGCGCACCTTGTCGAACACGACGACCGTGTCGTACAGCGAGTACCCGAGGATGGTGAGGAAGCCGATCACCGTCGCCGGTGTCACCTCGAAACCGATCAGGGAGTAGAGCCCGGCGGTGATCACCAGGTCGTGCAGCAGCGCGATCATCGCCGCCATCGCCATCTTCCACTCGAAGTACAGCGACAGGAAGACGACGACACCGAGCAGGAAGAAGATCAGCGCCCGCAGCGCCTTGGCCGAGATGTCCTCCCCCCAGCTCGGGCCGATGACCTGCGTGCTCACCGCGTCCCGGCTGACTCCGAACTCCTTCGCCAGTGCGCCGCGCACCTTCTCGGCCTCGTCGGTGCTGAGCGTCTCGGTCTGCACGCGCACGGTGTCCGGCCCGACCGACTGCACCACGATCTCGCTCTTGACGACTCCGTCGACGGTGGACCGGGCCGCGTCCTGGCTGACCGTGGGCGACTTCACCCGGAACTCGGCTCCGCCCCGGAACTCGATTCCCAGGGTGAGCTGCAGCGTGAGCAGCGACACGATCGAGATGGCCAGAAGAACGGCGGACACGGCGTACCACGTCTTGCGGTGGGCGATGAAGTCGTAGGAGACCTCACCCCGGTAGAGCCGCGCGCCGAGCGTTCCCAGGCGGCTCATCACGCCTCCTTGGCGGTGCTGGTGGCGGTGCCGGCCGCGGGGCTGCGGCGGCGGGTGGCAGGGGTCGTCGGCGTGAGCCGGGCGCCGCCGAGCCGGTCCGGGTCGAGGCCTGACAGCTTGTGGCCCTGTCCGAAGAACGTGGTCCTGGCCAGCAGGGCGACCAGCGGCTTGGTGAACAGGAACACCACGAAGACGTCGAGCAGCGTCGTCAGCCCGAGGGTGAACGCGAAGCCGCGCACCCCCCCGACGGACAGGAGGTAGAGCACCACGGCAGCAAGGAAGGACACGAAGTCGGCCGCCAGGATGGTGCGCCGCGCCCGGTTCCAGCCGGTCTCGACGGCGACCCGCAGGGTCTTGCCGTCACGCACCTCGTCCCGGATGCGTTCGAAGTAGACGACGAACGAGTCGGCGGTGATGCCGATCGCCACGATCAGGCCGGCGATCCCCGCGAGGCTGAGCCGGAAACCGATCTGCCAGCCGAGCAGGACCACCAGCCCGTACGTCAGGGTGGCGGCAACGATCAGGCTGGCCACGGTGACCAGGCCGAGCCCGCGGTAGTAGAGCAGCGAGTAGAGGACGACCAGCGCCAGCCCGATGATGCCGGCGATCAGGCCAGCGGTGAGCTGGTCGCCGCCCAGGGTGGCCGAGACCTCCTGCACCTCACCGGCGTCGAAGGTGAGCGGAAGAGCGCCGAACTTGAGGACGTTGGCCAGGCTGGTCGCCTCGGACTGGCTGAAGTTGCCGGTGATCTGCGCCTGGCCGCCGAGGATCGGCCCGTCGTTGAGACCAGGGGCGGAGACCACCAGGCCGTCCAACACGATGCCGAAGCGGTTCTGGGGGTCGCTGAGCGCCGACAGGCGGCGGGTCGTGTCGCCGAACTTCTTCTTGCCGTCACCGGTGAAGCTCAGGTTCACCTGCCAGCCGCCGGTGGGGACGCCCTGGCTGTTGGTCGCCAGTCCGGCCGACGCCGTCTTCACGTCCTTGCCGAGCACCTCGGCCGGACCGAGCAGGTACTTCTCGCTGCCGTCCTCGAGGCAGGTGACCAGCGGCGACTTCGGGTCGTCCGCGCCCGGGGCCCGAAGCTCCTGGCGCACCTTCTCCGGGTTGGCGCAGTCCAGCTCGGCGAACCGCTTCTGGATGTCGGGCGAGATCGCGTCCGGACTGGTGCCTGCGTCGCCGGTGGCCGACGGCGTGGGGGTCGGGCTCGGGCTCGGCGCAGGTGTCGTGCTGCCGGCCTTGCGCAGCGCCCGCGGGACGACCGCGTTGTTCGTGCTCGTGGACGGCGAGGGCGTGGCCGCGCCGGTCGTCGACCCGCTCGGCGAGGGCGACCCGGAGGGGCTGGCGGTCGGGCTCGGCGTGCTCTGCGGGATGGGTGCACCGGACGTCGCCGCGAGCACCGGGCGGAAGCGGAGCTCGGCGGTCTGCTGGACCGTGGCGAGGATGTCCTTGTCCTGCTTGCCCGGGATCGAGATGACGATGTTGTCGCCCGCGGTGGTGACCTCCGACTCGGCGACACCGAAGCTGTCGACCCGGCTGCGGATGATCGACACCGCCTGGTCCAGCGAGTCCTTGGGCACCGACCCGGAACCGCTGGTCCGTCGAGGCGTGAGGATGATGCTGGTGCCACCCTCGAGGTCGAGCCCGAGCCGTGGCTGGTACTTCTGCGCCAGCGGCAGCGTCTCCTTGCCGATCTTGTCGGGAGCGACCACCCAGATCAGTGCGAAGACAAGAACGGCGAGGACCGCCAGCACCGCGATGGTGCGCCCGGGGCGCGCCGCGCTCGCTGTTGCCACGTGAGGATCTCTTCTCTGTCAGTGCCATCGGGCCGGCCCGTGGGCCGGCGGGTGCTACTCGCCGGCGTTGGTGTGCCGGCGGTCGGCGTCCGCGTCGTCCGCGGCCTGGCCAGAGGTCTCGTCGTCGTCGGCTGCGTCCTCGGGGACGATGCGCCCGACGGCCGCCTTGGCGAACCGCAGCGTCACGCCCGGCGAGACCTCCAGCAGGACGGAGTCGTCGCGGATCTCGGTCAGCGTGCCGTAGAGGCCAGCCGTCGTCATGACCTCCGTGCCGGGCGCCAGGCTCTCCTGCAGCTGCCGGGCCGCCTTCGAGCGGGCGCGTTGCGGCCGGATGATCAGCAGGTAGAACGCCCCGAGGATGAGCACGAAGAACGGCAGCGATTCCACGGTGGTGAGGATCCTTCCCAAGGGGGCGTCCGGCGCAGAACGCGGCCAGACCGGGCGGGAGTCTACCTCGCGGACCTGGACGGAAGGCCGCACCACGTCCCGCGCGGCGGACCGTCCGGTGGCGTCAGCGGTCGTCCGGCTCGCCCTCGACGTCGTCGAACAGATCGGGGGCGGCGACCGCACCGACGGTGCCACGCGGCGGTGTCAGGCCGAGGTGGGCCCAGGCGGCCGGTGTGGCGATCCGGCCGCGCGGGGTTCGCGCCAGCAGGCCGGCCCGCACCAGGAAGGGCTCGGCGACCTCCTCGACCGTCTCGCGCTCCTCGCCCACCGCGACCGCGAGGGTCGAGACGCCGACCGGGCCGCCGCCGAAGCTGCCCACCAGTGCCTGCAGCACGGCGCGGTCCAGCCGGTCCAGCCCGCGCTCGTCGACCTCGTAGACGAGCAAGGCCTGGCGGGCGACGTCCTCGGTGACGATGCCGTCGGCACGCACCTGGGCGAAGTCGCGCACCCGGCGCAGCAGCCGGTTGGCGATGCGGGGGGTGCCACGGGACCGGCCGGCGATCTCGGTGCCACCGCCGGCGCTGAGCTGGACGCCCAGCAGCCTGGCCGACCGGGTGAGCACCCGCTCGAGGTCGGCCGCCTCGTAGAAGTCCATGTGCGCGGTGAAGCCGAAGCGGTCGCGCAACGGGCCCGGGAGGAGCCCCGCGCGGGTGGTGGCGCCGACCAGAGTGAACGGCGGGATCTCGAGTGGGATGGCGGTGGCGCCGGGGCCCTTGCCGACGACGACGTCGACCCGGAAGTCCTCCATCGCCATGTAGAGCATCTCCTCGGCGGGCCGGGACATCCGGTGGATCTCGTCCAGGAACAGGACCTCGCCCTCGCTCAGGCTGGACAGGATCGCCGCCAGGTCTCCGGCGTGCTGGATGGCCGGCCCGCTGGTGATGCGCAGCGGCTGCTCGACCTCGGCGGCGATGATCATCGCCAGCGTCGTCTTGCCCAGCCCGGGCGAGCCGCTGAGCAGCACGTGGTCGGGCACCCGGCCGCGTCCCTTGGCGGCGTCGAGCACCAGGCTCAGCTGCTCGCGGACCCGGTGCTGGCCGATGAACTCGCCCAGGGTGCGCGGGCGCAGGGCGGCCTCCACCCGGACCTCGTCCTCGACGCCGGCGAGCTCGACGCCGGGGTCGACCAGGCGCTCCGCGCCTCCCGCGGCGGCGGCGCTCATGCCCGGCTCAGTGAACGCAGCGCCACCTTGAGCAGGGCGCCGACGTCCGGAGGGGCGCCCGCGTCGGCCGACTCCTCGGCGTACGGAGCCGCCGACGCCACGCCCTCGTCGGCCTCCCGGGACGACCAGCCCAGGCCGAGCAGCGCGCCGTGCAGCTGGTCCCGCCAGCCGGCCCGTACGACGGGCGGCCGGGCGCCGGTCGTGCTGGCGCCGCGGACGGCCCCCAGCCGGTCCTTGAGCTCCAGGACGATCCGCTGCGCGCCCTTGCGACCGATGCCGGGCACCTGGGTCAGGGCGGCGAGGTCCTCGGTGGAAACCGCGCGACGCAGCGCGTCGGGACCGTGCACCGCGAGCATCGCCTGGGCCAGCCGCGGGCCGACCCCGCTGGCGGTCTGCAGCAGCTCGAAGACCACCCGCTCGTCCTCGTCGGCGAAGCCGTAGAGCGTCAGGGAGTCCTCGCGCACGACCAGCGAGGTCGGCAGGTGGGCCGGCTCGCCGATCCGAAGGGCGGCGATCGTGGCCGGCGTGCACTGGACGGTCAGGCCGACCCCGCCGACCTCGACGACCGCACCGTCGGGCGCGAGGGCAGCCACCCGGCCGGCGACGAAGGCGATCACCGGGCCCCCGCGGCAGTGGCGGTCGCAGTGGCGAGGGCCGAGGCGATCCGGGCCTGGGCGCTGCCCCGCCAGACGTGGCAGATGGCCAGCCCGAGCGCGTCGGCGGCGTCGGCCGGACGTGGGGCGGCGGTCAGCCGCAGGATCCTGGTCACCATGGCTCCCACCTGGGCCTTGTCGGCGCGACCGCTGCCGGTGACGGCGGCCTTCATCTCGCTCGGGGTGTGCAGGGCCACCGGGACACCGGCGCGTGCCGCCGCGACGATCGCGACCGCACTGGCCTGCGCGGTGCCCATCACGGTGCGGACGTTGTGCTGGCTGAACACCCGCTCGACGGCCACGGCGTCCGGCCGGTGCTCGGCGATCCAGGCCTCGACGGCCCGTTCGATGGTGAGCAGCCGGCTGCCGATGTCGTCGCCGGGCGAGGTGCCGACCACGCCGACCGCCACGAGGTTCAGCGGCCGGCCGGCCGAGCCCTCGACCACGCCGAGCCCGCAGCGGGTCAGGCCGGGGTCGACGCCGAGCACCCGCACGATCGACCTCCCGCGTCCGAACACCTGTTCGGGAGAAAACCTACCCGCGCCCTGCCCCGCAACCCGGCACCGACGCGCCCAGTGGATCGCCGTCAACAAAGGTTGACAGGGACCCGCTGTCAACGTAGATTGACGGGCCATGACAGCCGGACCGGACGTCGCCGAGCAGGCGACCAGCCAGGACCCTGCCGTCGGCCTCCGGGCCGTCGCGGCGCTACGTCGGCTGGCCGACCAGCTCGAAGCCCTGCAGGTCGGCAACGCCCGGGCCGAGGGCTGGTCCTGGGACGCCATCGGGGCGCTGCTCGGCGTGAGCAAGCAGGCGGTCCACAAGAAGCACGCACGTCGCGCCCGCCGAGCCGGCCGTGGGGAGGGTTGAGCATGTTCGAACGCTTCACCGAGCAGGCGCGGGCCGCAGTGGTCCAGGCGCAGGCCGAGGCCCGGTCGCTGGGCCACGGCTGGATCGGTACCGAGCACCTGCTGCTTGCCGTCCTCGCCGACGAGGGCTCGGGCCTGAGACCGCGCTGCGGGAGCTCGGGCTGGACGCCGGTCGGGTTCGTCAGCAGGTGCTCGCCGAGGCCGGTGCCGGTGTCGACGACGACACGGCGCTGCGTGACCTGGGGATCGACCTGGACGCCGTCCGGCACCGGGTCGAGGAGCGCTTCGGACCGGGTGCGCTGGACGCGCCCCCGCCCGCCGGCCCCGGTCCCGGCGCGGCCGGTGGCGCGGGCGTCGCCGCGGCCGGCGGCCACATCCCCTTCACGTCGGAGGCGAGGAAGGCCCTCGAGCAGGCTCTGCGCGAAGCAGTCCACCTGCGCAGCGGCGAGATCGCCGCTCCCCACCTGGTGCTGGGGATGCTCCACGACGAGGGCACGGGCACCCGGCTGGCGAGCGGCCTCGGTGTCCAGCCCGACGACGTACGGCGCGCCGTACGAGCCCTGCTGGACCGGGCCGCCTGAGCCATGGCGTACTAGCCCACGGCCTCCATGACCTCGTCGCTGACGTCGAAGTTCGCCCACACGTTCTGCACGTCGTCGGAGTCCTCGAGCGCCTCGATCAGCCGGAACACCTTCTTCGCGCCGTCCTCGTCCAGCGGGACGCTCACTGACGGCAGGAAGGAGGCGTCCGCCGAGTCGTAGTCGATACCCGCGTCGACCAGTGCGGTGCGCACCGCGACCAGGTCAGTGGCCTCGGAGACGACCTCGAAGGCCTCGTCGAGGTCGTTGACCTCCTCGGCACCGGCGTCGAGCACCGCCGCCAGCACGTCGTCCTCGCTCAGGCCGTCGCTCTTCGGGACGATGACGACGCCCTTGCGGTTGAACAGGTACGAGACCGATCCGGGGTCGGCCATCGAGCCGCCGTTGCGGGTCATCGCGGTCCGGACCTCGGCCGCAGCCCGGTTGCGGTTGTCGGTGAGGCACTCGATGAGCACCGCGACGCCACTGGGGCCGTAGCCCTCGTAGGTGATTGTCTGGTACTCGGCGCCGCCGGCCTCGGTGCCGGAGCCGCGCTTGACCGCGCGCTCGATGTTGTCGTTGGGCACCGAGGTCTTCTTCGCCTTCTGGATGGCGTCGTAGAGCGTCGGGTTCCCGTTGACGTCTCCGCCGCCGGTGCGCGCCGCCACCTCGATGTTCTTGATCAGCTTGGCGAACGACTTTCCGCGCCGGGCGTCGATGACGGCCTTCTTGTGCTTGGTGGTGGCCCACTTGGAGTGGCCGCTCATGCCTGATCCCTCACGTCTGACGTTCCTTCACGATCCGGACGAACAGCTCGTGGACCCGTCCGTCACCCGTCATCTCGGGATGGAACGACGTGGCCAGCAGCGAGCCCTGGCGGACGGCGACGATCCTACCCGCGGCCTCGCCCTCCGCGACCCGGGCGAGCACCCGGACGGCGTCCCCGACCTCCTCGACCCACGGCGCCCGGATGAACACCCCGTGCATAGGGCCCGCCGGCGACCTCGTCGACCTCGACGTCGCCCTCGAAGGACGCCACCTGCCGGCCGAAGGCGTTGCGCCGCACGGTCATGTCGATACCGCCGAGGGTCTCCTGGTCCGGCGGCCCGTCCAGCACCCGGTCGGCCAGCAGGATCATGCCTGCGCACGAGCCGTATGCCGGCAGCCCGGCCCGCAGCGCTGCCCGCAGCGGGTCGCGCACCCCGAAGGCGCGCATCAGCTTGTCCATCGTGGTCGACTCCCCGCCCGGGAGCACGATGCCGTCGAGGCCGGCGACCTCCTCGGCCCGGCGCACGCCGCGTCCGGTCGCACCGGCCCGCTGCAGGGCGGCCAGGTGCTCGCGCACGTCGCCCTGCAGGGCGAGCACGCCGATGGTCGGAGCGGGGGTCACGATGCACCAGCCTAAGGAACCCGCCCACTGAAACGTTCAGCGACCGGTTCCGCCGATCCGGCTCGCCTGGCGTTTCAGTCGACGTCGCAGGTTGGCAGCGGGGCGCCCTCGCAGCAGGTCACCGTCTTCTGCTTGCAGCCCGGGCAGAGCCAGCGGCTGGCCATCGGGTCGTACTGGGTGCCGCAGTGCAGGCACTCGACGCCAGCGCCCTCCCGGACCGGGGTCAGGACCGGGGCCGGCGGCGCACCGGTCGCTGTGGTGGGGCTGGGCTGGCTCACCCGCCGGACGCTACCGCCGTACGCCGACACCGTGTCGGCACCACGCCCACGCCCACGCCCGCCCACCCACCCACCAGCCCACCCACCCGCCCGATGCCATTGATCACGCCGGCGTGGTCACTGGTCGCTGGGTGCGGTGAGTTCACCGCACCCAGCAGCGGTTGATCACGCTGGCGTGATCATTGCAGCGCCACGCGGACGCCGACGGCTACCAGCCGCGGTCGGCCAGCCGGTGGGGTGCGGGGATCTCGTCGACGTTGAGCCCGACCATCGCCTCACCCAGGCCACGCGAGACCTTCGCGAGCATGTCCGCGTCGTCGAAGAACGTGGTGGCCTTGACGATCGCCTCGGCGCGCTGCGCCGGGTTGCCGGACTTGAAGATGCCCGAGCCGACGAACACACCCTCGGCGCCGAGCTGCATCATCATCGCTGCGTCGGCCGGTGTCGCGATGCCGCCGGCGGTGAACAGCACGACCGGCAGCTTGCCGGCTTCGGCGACCTCCTTGACCAGCTCGTAGGGCGCCTGCAGGTCCTTGGCTGCGACGTAGAGCTCGTCCTCGCTCATCGAGGTGAGCCGGCGGATCTCACCGCGGATGGTGCGCATGTGGGTGGTGGCGTTGGACACGTCGCCGGTGCCGGCCTCGCCCTTGGAGCGGATCATCGCCGCGCCCTCGGTGATGCGGCGCAGGGCCTCTCCGAGGCTGGTCGCGCCGCAGACGAACGGCACCGTGAACTGCCACTTGTCGATGTGGTTGCTGTAGTCGGCCGGGGTGAGGACCTCGGACTCGTCGACGTAGTCGACGCCGAGGGCCTGCAGCACCTGGGCCTCGACGAAGTGCCCGATCCGCGCCTTCGCCATCACCGGGATCGAGACCGTCGAGATGATGCCGTCGATCATGTCCGGGTCGCTCATCCGGGAGACGCCGCCCTGGGCGCGGATGTCGGCGGGCACCCGCTCGAGGGCCATCACCGCGACCGCGCCGGCGTCCTCGGCGATCTTCGCCTGCTCCGGGGTGACGACGTCCATGATCACGCCGCCCTTGAGCATCTCGGCCATCCCGCGCTTGACGCGGGCGGTGCCGGTCGCCGGGGCGGCGCTGGTCGGCTCGTTGCTGGACACGGCAGGGCTGGACACGACGGACCTCACGGGAGAGACGGACGATTCCGCTCCATCGTAGGCCGCATGCGCCGATCCGACCTCACCACGGTGACTGCCGTTCTGCGGCAGGGTCAGCGGGTGGTGACCGGCCGGTCGCGCCCGATCAGCGCGACCCAGAGCTGGCCGGCTGCCAACGAGGCCGGCTGACCCGCGATCGTGTACGACGTCACAGCGCCGGCCTTGGGGCGCGACCAGGCCCCCTTGAAGACCCGGCCGTCACGGAAGAACAGCGCTCGGCCCTTCCCGACCGTCACGGTCTCCGGGGTGTTCGCCCCGTTGACGTCGTGGTACTTCGACGGCCGCACGGTGGCGAACTGGACGACGAACGTCGTCGGGCCGAGCTGGCCCCCCTCGGCGGCCCCGGCCGGCCGGCCGTCCATCGACAGCAGCCAGCGCCCCTTCGCGGCCGACCACACTCCGCTCACGCGGGCGCTGGGGTAGCTGACCGTGAAGCTCGTCGCCTTCTTGCCCCCGGCGGGAGCCGCACCGAAGGTGTAGCCCATCTCCGGCGGAGCATCGACCTTGCCGGCCCGCTTGCGCAGCCGGTCGAAGGTGCCGATCACGTCGTACGGCTGCGGGCGGGAGGCCGACCGGGTGTAGCCGGTGCGGTCCTGGTCGAAGGACACCAGCTTGAGGTCGGCCCGCTGCAGGTTGTCGTGCAGCTTGTTCTGCGAGCCGGAGTAGAAGAGCCCGACCGTGCCGTACTGCTTGAGCAGCTCGATGTCGGTGATCCGGCCGCTGCGCACCGGGCCGACGTACTTCGGGTAGACGCTGGAGTAGACCGCGGCCAGCCTGGTGACCCCGCCCTCGACCTGCTCGACGTACACGACGTCGGCCTTGCTCAGCCCGGCCTGCGGGTGCGCCTTGCCGGTGTTGTCGATCTTGACGGCGTAGACCGGGCCGTTGGGCTGGCCCATCCGGCCGGACAGCCGGCTGGGCTCCGGCGGCGGTGGCGGCGTCGACCTGGACGCGCTCGGGCTGGGGGGGTCGGCGGCCCTGGTCTTCTTCGGTTCCGGGTCCGAGGAGCAGGCGGACAGGACCAGCGCGAGGGCCAGCACGAGCAGGGCGGCGAGGCGCACAGGAACGGTACGAGGGGAAACAGTCACGGGGTACGACCGTACGGGACTCAGGTGAACACGCCGCCGGCCAGGGTCTCGGGCGGCGTGTCGTCGAACTCGGCGGTAGCCGGCCAGTCGGCGTGCCCGGCCAGCCGCAGGTAGCGCACGACCTTCTTCTTCCGGACCACCCGGGCGCCCCGCACCACGTCGTTGAGGAACCGCCGCGAGAGCTGGACGCGCAGGCAGGCGGCCGCGAGCTCGTGCAGCAGCTCGCGACCGGCGGCGTCGGAGGAGAACGGGTCGAGGCTGCCGGTCTCGGCGAATGCCGCGTGCAGGGCCCGGGTCAGGTCGCTCTCGGCCTGCTCGCGGTCGACCGGGCCGGCCTCGCGGGCCTCGTGCGCGGCGTCGGCCACCAGCAGCCCGCTGGCGGGGTCCAGCCGGCCGGACACCGCGATCTGCAGCGACACCGACGCGCGGCGGACCAGCTGGGCGTCCAGCGCGTTGCGGGCGCCCTCGAGCCGGGCGTGCAGCCGGTCCAGCCTGGTGGCGCTGAAAGTGAGGTACCACGCCAGCAGCACGACGACGCCGGCAATGACCAGCCAGGTCATCATCTGCGCAACCGGTCGCGCCAGGGCCGCCCGAGGTCCTCGCCGACCGCGCCCGACCCGGCAGCCACCGTCTCGTAGACGGCGATCAGCTCGTCGCCGACCGTCTCCCAGTCGTAGCGGCGCACCCACTCCGACCCGGCGGCCGACAGCCGCGCCCGGCGGGGCGCGTCGTCGAGCAGGTCGAGCAACGACCGGGCGAGGGCTGCGGTGTCACCGGTCGGGAAGGTCGCGCCCACCCGGCCGTCGTCGAGGACCCGGCGGAACGCGTCCAGGTCGGAGGCGAGCACCGGTGCGCCCGCCGACATCGCCTCGACCAGGATGATCCCGAAGCTCTCCCCCCGATGTTGGGCGCCACGTAGACGTCGACGGTGCGCAGCAGCCGGGCCTTGTCCTGCTCGTCGACAACACCGAGGAAGGTCACCGCCTCGCGGACCACCGGACTCAGGTCCTCGACAGCTTCCTCCTCGTCGCCGCGGCCGGCCACCAGCAGCCGCACGCCGGGCCGGGCCGCAACCACCTCGGTCATCGCGGCGAGCAGCGTCGGAAGCCCCTTGCGGGCCTCGTCCAGCCGCCCGATGAAACCGACCGTGCCGCCCTCCCCCCGCCACTCCTCCCGCGGCGACGCGGCCGCGAACCGGTCGACGAATACCCCGTTCGGGATGAGCACGGCGTCGCCGCCGACGTGCTCGACCAGCGTGCGCCGGGCGTCCTCGGACACCGCCACGCGGGCTCCGATCTTCTCCAGGGCGGGCTCGAGGATCGGGTAGGCGGCGCTCATCGCCCGGGACCGGAGGTTGGAGGTGTGGAACGTGGCGACGATCGCCCCGGTCGCCGCCCAGCAGGCCAGCAGCGCGAGCGACGGCGTCGCGGGCTCGTGGATGTGCAGCACGTCGAAGCCTCCCTCGCGCAGCCAGCGGCGCACCCGGGCGGCCGAGAGCGGGCCGAAGTTCACCCGGGCCACCGAGCCGTTGTAGCGGACCGGGACCGCGCGCCCGGCCGGCACCACGTAGGGCGGCAACGGGGTGTCGTCGTCGGCGGGGGCCAGCACCGACACGGTGTGCCCACGGCCCTGCAGCACCTCGGCCAGGTCGCGAACGTGGAACTGCACCCCGCCCGGGACGTCCCACGAGTAGGGGCAGACGATGCCGACCTTCACGGCGATGTCCCGGTCAGCCGGCGGACCCGGTGCGGGTCCAGGTCGGCCAGCCAGAGCGGCTGCAGCATGTGCCAGTCGGCGGGATGCTCGGCGATCGCGGCACCGAAAACGTCGGCTACCTGCTGGGTCATCGCGGTCACCTTGTCCCGGGTGGTGCCGACCTCCGGGGGGCGCACCTCGTCGTGAAACCTGATCACCAGCCGCGGGCGGGGCGTGCCGGCCTCCTCGTGCCAGATGCTCACCGGGTGCAGCGCGGCACCGGTGCGCAGCGCGAGCATCGCCGGTCCGGGCGGCATCCGGGTCGGTTCACCCAGCAGCTCCACCTCGATGCCGGTCGCGCGCAGGTCCCGGTCGGCCAGCAGCGGCACCAGGCGCCCGTCGCGAAGCCGCGCGGACAGGACGTCGAGCAGGTCCCGCTCACCACCGGTGAGCGGCAGGATCTCCATGCCCAGACCTTCACGGTAGGCCAGGAACCGCCGGTAGAGCCGTTCCGGGCGCAGCCGTTCGGCCACCGTGACCACCGGGACACCGGTGAGCGACGCCCAGGCGCCGGCGTGGTCCCAGTTGCCCATGTGCATCAGGGCCGCGAGCACTCCACGCTCCCCCGGCCCGGTGCTGGCGCGCAGGTGCTCCTCGCCGACCACGCGCACCGACGACACGACCCGGTCCCGGCTCCAGTCCGGCAACCGGAAGGCGTCGCACCAGTAGCGCAGGTAGGAGCGCATGCCCGCGCGGGTCATCGACCGCAGCTCGGCCGGGTCCGCGGCCGGCCGGGCCCGCCGGAGGTTGGCCTCCAGCCGGGTGACTGCGGGGCCCCGCCGCCGCCACACCAGGTCGGCCACCAGGTCGAACAGGCCGTAGGCAACCTGCTCGGGCAGCCGCCGGACCAGCGCCCACGCCCCGGCGTACAGCCGATAGGTCAGCCGCTCCCGCACGCCGGTCCCAGGCTCGGTGTCACGGTGTCTCGGCGAGTGCCTGGCGGCGCACGGCGAGCGCGCGCTGGCCGATGGTGACCGTGCTGCCCACCGCCAGGAACCAGAGCGCGGCGGCCTGGACGTAGGGCACACCCAGCCCGTCCAGGCCGGTCGCCACCAGGATCGCGACCAGCCGATCGGCCCGCTCGGTGATGCCGACGTTCGCGGTCATGCCGAGCCCCTCGGCCCGGGCCCGCGCGTAGGAGACGACGGCGCCGGTCGACAGGCAGTAAAGACAGAGGGCGACCGTGAGCAGGCTGTCGCCCGCGCCGGCGTACCAGAGCGCGATGCCACTGAAGACCGCCGCGTCCCCGACCCGGTCGAGGGTCGAGTCGAGCCAGGCACCCCAGCGGCTGGACCGCTCGGACATCCGGGCCATCGTGCCGTCGACCAGGTCGGAGAAGACGAAGCAGGTGATGAATACGGTGCCCCAGAAGAACTCGTGCCGGGGGTAGAACGCCAGCGCGCCGACGACGACACCGAGGGTGCCCACCAGGGTGACGACGTCCGGGCTGACGCCGCGACGCACCAGGAACGCCGCGATCGGCGTGAGGATGCGGGTGAACAGCGCCCGGGCGAAGCGGTTGAGCACGGTCTCCTCGTTCGGGTCGGCGGGGGTGAGCCTGGATCGTAGCGAGGCAGCGGACCGTGCCCGACCGGCCGCGACCCCTTGTGCCGGGTGGGTCGGCGGGTGAAGGCTCGGGGCACCGAAGCACGGCGCCACGAGGAGGCGGTCGAGATGGTCCAGACGAGCAGTGGTGCCGGGGCCGCCGGAGGTGCACCGACGGCCGACCAGCCCGGATCCGTGCGAAACGTCGTGCTGGTCGGCCACTCGGGAGCGGGAAAGACCTCGCTCGTGGAGGCCTTGCTCGCCGCGACCGGCACTGTCACCCGGGCCGGACGGGTGGAGGACGGCACGACCGTCACCGACTTCGACGAGGCCGAGCACCGCCAGCAGCGATCGATCTCGCTGGCCCTGGCGCCGCTCGTGCACGGTGGCGTGAAGGTGAATCTGCTCGACACGCCGGGATACGCCGACTTCGTGGGCGACCTTCGGGCGGGGCTGCGCGCAGCCGACGCCGCCCTGTTCGTCGTCTCCGCCGTGGACGGCGTCGACGGTGGCACCCAGATGCTCTGGGAGGAGTGCGCCTCGGTCGGCATGCCACGGGCCGTCGTGGTGACCAAGCTGGACAAGGACCGGGCCGACTTCGACGAGGCGGTCGCGATCTGCCAGCGCGTCTTCGGCGACGGCGTGCTGCCCCTCTACCTCCCGATGTCGGCCGACGACGGCACGGCGGCCGGCCTGATCGGGCTGCTGTCACGGACCGTGGCCGACTACTCGAGCGGCACCCGGGTCGAGCGCGAGCCGGACCCCCAGCACGTGCCGTTGATCGACACCGCGCGCAACGCGCTGATCGAGGGCATCATCGCCGAGTCCGAGGACGAGACGCTGATGGAGCGCTACCTCGGTGGCGAGGACATCGACCTCAAGGTGCTCATCGACGACCTCGAGACGGCGGTCTCCCGCGGCTCGTTCTACCCGGTGCTGGCCGCGGCGGCGCCCAGCGGACTGGGCACCACCGAGATCCTCGAGGTGATCACCCAGGCGTTCCCGTCGCCGCTGGAGCACGAGGTGCCACCGGTCACCAGCCCGGACGGCCGGCCGCAGGGCCCGCTGTCATGCGACCCGGCCGGCCCGCTGGTCGCCGAGGTGGTCAAGACCACCACCGACCCGTACGTCGGGCGCATCTCGCTGGTCCGGGTGTTCTCCGGCACCATGCGCCCGGACACCACGGTGCACGTCTCCGGCCACTCCAGCTCTTTCCCGGGTTCCGACCGGGGACGGGAGGACCACGACGTCGACGAGAAGGTCGGCGCGCTGACCTCACCGCTGGGCAAGACGCAGCGCACGGTCGCGCAGTGCATCGCCGGCGACATCTGCGCGGTCGCCAAGCTCGGCAAGGCGGAGACCGGTGACACCCTCTCGGCCAAGGACCAGCCGCTGCTGATGGAGCCCTGGCTGATGCCCGACCCGCTGCTGCCGGTCGCCATCGTCGCGAAGTCCAAGGCCGACGAGGACAAGCTGTCCCAGGGCATCGGCCGGCTGGTCGCCGAGGACCCGACGCTGAAGCTGGAGAACAACTCCGAGACCCACCAGCTGGTCCTGTGGTGCATGGGCGAGGCACACCTCGACGTCCTGCTCGACCGGCTGCGCAACCGGTACGGCGTCGACGTCGAGTCGGTGCCGCTGCGCGTCCAGCTCCGCGAGACGTTCGCCGGCAAGGCGCTGGGCCACGGCCGGCACGTGAAGCAGTCCGGTGGCCACGGGCAGTACGCCGTCTGCGACATCGAGGTCGAGCCGCTGCCCTCCGGCGGCGGCTTCGAGTTCGTCGACAAGGTCGTCGGCGGTGCGGTGCCCCGGCAGTTCATCCCCTCGGTCGAGAAGGGAGTCCGGACCCAGATGGAGCGCGGTGTCGCGGCCGGGTACCCGGTGGTCGACATCAAGGTGACGCTGACCGACGGCAAGGCGCACTCCGTCGACTCCTCGGACATGGCCTTCCAGACCGCGGGCGCGCTCGCCCTCAAAGAAGCAGCCAAGGCGACGACGGTGCACATGCTCGAGCCGGTCGACGAGCTGTCCGTGCTGGTATCCGACGAGTACGTTGGGGCGGTGATGAGCGACCTGTCGACCCGCCGCGGCCGGGTCACCGGCACCGAGTCGGTGGGGATCGGCCGGTCCCTGGTCAAGGCCGACGTGCCGCAGGTCGAGATCACCCGGTACGCCGTCGACCTCCGGTCCCTCTCGCACGGCACCGGCACCTTCTCCCGCAGCTACTCCCGGCACGAGCCGATGCCGACTCGCAGCTGGCCGCGAAGCTCCAGGCCGAGAACGCCGCGAGCTGACCGTGCCGACCGCCGACGACGTCGCCGAACGCATCTTCGCCGCCGGCCTCGGTGCCATCGAGCTGCTGTCCGTCCACCTCGGCGACCGGCTCGGTCTCTACCGCGCGGTGGCCGACCTGGGCGAGCCGACCGTCGCCGAGGTCGCCGCCCGGTCCGGGGTGCACGAGCGGTACACCCGCGAGTGGCTGGAGCAGCAGGCCGTCACCGGCCTGTTGACGGCTCGCGGTACGGACGACGCGCGCCGGTTCGCCATGCCGGACGCGACTCGCGAGGTCATGCTCGACCAGACGAGCCTGAACTACCTGGCGCCGCTGGCCCGGATGTTCGCCGCGTCGGCGGCGAAGATGCCCGAGCTGCTCACCGCCTACCGCACCGGCGGCGGCGTGAGCTGGGACGACCTCGGTCAAGACGCGCGCGAGTCGCAGGCCGAGATGAACCGGCCCTGGTTCGAGCAGCGGCTGGCCGGTGCGCTGGCCGCGGTCCCGGCGGTGCACGACGTACTGAGCCGGCCGGGAGCCCGCATCGCCGACCTCGGCTGCGGCGGCGGCTGGTCCAGCATCGCCCTCGCCCGCGGGTACCCCGGGGCGACCGTCGACGGCTACGACGTCGACGGCCCGTCGGTGACGCTCGCCACGACTCATGCCGGCGAGGCCGGCCTCGCCGACCGCGCCCGGTTCCACCATGTCGACGTGTCGGGAAGCGACGTCGGCGAGGGCTACGACGCGGTCTTCGCCTTCGAGTGCGTCCACGACCTGTCGGCGCCCGTCGAGTTCCTCGCCACCGCGCGGCGGGCCACCGCGGCCGACGGAGTCACCGTCGTGATGGACGAGGCGGTGCAGCCCGAGTTCACCGCACCGGGCGACGATCTCGAGCGGCTGATGTACGGCTTCTCGCTGCTGGTCTGCCTGCCGGACGGCATGTCGAGCCAGCCGTCGGCTGCCACCGGCACCGTCATGCGGGAGAGCACCCTGCGCGGGTACGCCCGGGCTGCCGGTTTCGCCGACGTGGAGGTGCTGCCCGTCGAGGACTTCGGGTTCTTCCGGTTCTACCGGCTCCGCTGACGCTGACGAGCATCAGTCGGCGGGCCAGGCCGCGGCGAGGATGTCGCGGGTCTCGGCGAGCAGCTGCGGGATCACCTTGGTGCCGGCCAGCACGGTGATGAAGTTGGCGTCGCCGCCCCACCGCGGCACGACGTGCTGGTGGAGGTGGTCGGCGAGCGAGCCACCCGCGACATGCCCCAGGTTCAGTCCGACGTTGAACCCGTGCGGTGTCGAGGCTGCCCGGACGGCGTCGACCGCCTGCCGGGTGAACGACATCAGCTCGACGGTCTCGTCGTGGGTCAGCTCACCGAGGTCCGCGACGTGGCGGTAGGGCACGACCATCACGTGCCCGGGGTTGTAGGGGTGCAGGTTGAGCACGGCGTAGACGGTCGCGCCACGTGCGATCACCAGGCCGGCGAGGTCGTCGAGGGTCGGGATGCGGCAGAACGGGCAGCCGCCCTCGTCGGTGCGACCCGTCCCGTCCTCGCCCTTGATGTACGCCAGCCGGTGCGGCGCCCAGAGCCGCTGCAGCCGGTCCGGGGTGCCGACTCCCTCCTGAGGCACGACCTCGGGAGGGACGTGCGGCGGCTCCGACCCGCTCATACCTGGACGCGATCGGCGACCGCCCGGACGATCTCCTCGACCGCGTCGTCGATCGGAACGCCGTTGTTCTGCTCGCCGCTGCGGTAGCGAAAGGACACCGCACCCTTGGCGACGTCCTCGTCGCCGGCCAGCAGCATGAAGGGCACCTTCTGCTTCTGCGCGGTCCGGATCTTCTTCTGCATCCGGTCGTCGGAGGTGTCGACCTCCACCCGGATCCCCTGATGCCGCAACCGGGACGCCACGTCCTGCAGGTAGGGCGCGTGCTCGTCGGTGATCGGGATGCCCACCACCTGCACCGGCGCCAGCCAGGGCGGGAACGCGCCGGCGTAGTGCTCGACCAGCACGCCGATGAAGCGCTCGATCGAGCCGAACTTCGCCGAGTGGATCATCACCGGCTGCTGCCGAGAGCCGTCGGATGCCTGGTACTCGAGCTGGAACCCGGCCGGCTGGTTGAAGTCGTACTGGATCGTCGACATCTGCCAGGTGCGGCCGATCGCGTCCCGGCACTGCACCGAGATCTTCGGGCCGTAGTAGGCGGCGCCGCCCGGATCGGGCACCAGCTCGAGCCCCGAGTCGGTGGCGACCTTCTCCAGGACGGCGGTGGCGGTCGCCCAGTCCTCGTCGGAGCCGACGAACTTCGAGGAGTCCTCGTCGCGGGTGGACAGCTCGAGGTAGTAGTCGTCGAGGCCGAAGTCGCGGAACAGGCTGAGGCAGAAGTCGAGCAGGTGCTTGATCTCGGCCGGCGCCTGCTCCGGCGTCACGTAGGAGTGCGAGTCGTCCTGGGTCATGCCACGCACGCGGGTCAGGCCGTGCACGACGCCGGACTTCTCGTTGCGGTAGACGGAGCCGAACTCGAACAGCCGCAGCGGCAGCTCGCGGTAGGAGCGGCCGCGAGAGCGGAAGATCAGGTTGTGCATCGGGCAGTTCATGGCCTTGAGGTAGTAGTTCGCGCCCTCCATCTCCATGGGCGGGAACATGCCGTCGGCGTAGTACGGCAGGTGACCCGAGGTCTCGAACAGCCCCTGCTTGGAGATGTGCGGGGTGCCGACGTACTGGAAGCCCTCCTCGATGTGCCGGCGCCGGACGTAGTCCTCCATCTCGCGCTTGATCACCCCGCCCTTGGGGTGGAACACGACCAGGCCGGAACCGATCTCGTCCGGGAACGAGTACAGGTCCAGCTCGGCACCCAGCTTGCGGTGGTCGCGCTTCTCGGCCTCGGCCAGCCGCTGCTGGTAGTCCTTCAGCGCGTCGCGGGTCTCCCACGCGGTGCCGTAGATCCGTTGCAGCTGCTTGTTCTTCTCGCTCCCCCGCCAGTACGCGGCTGCCGATCGCATCAGCTTGAACGCCGGGATCGCGCGGGTGGTCGGCAGGTGCGGCCCGCGACAGAGGTCCTTCCAGGCCAGCGACCCGTCCTTGCGCAGGTTGTCGTAGATGGTCAGCTGGCCGGCCCCGACCTCGGCCTCGGCGCCGTCGGCCGCCGAGCCGGCGTCGCCGCCCTTCAGCCCGATCAGCTCGAGCTTGTAGGGCTCTCCGGCAAGCTCGGAGCGTGCGTCGTCGTCGGCCACCTCGCGGCGGACGAAGGACTGTCCCTCCTTGACGATCTGCTGCATCCGCTTCTCGATCGCGGCCAGGTCGTCGGGGGTGAACGGCACATCGACATCGAAGTCGTAGTAGAAGCCGTTCTCGATCGGCGGGCCGATGCCGAGCCGGGCGTCCGGGTGCAGCTCCTGCACCGCCTGCGCCATCACGTGTGCCGTGGAGTGCCGGAGGATCGCCCGGCCGTCGGCCGAGTCGACCGCCACCGGCTCGAGGGCGTCGTCCGCTCGCACCGGATAAGCCAGGTCCTTCAGCTCGCCGCCGACCCGCGCCGCCACCACCGACCTGTCGTCGCCGAACACCTCCGCCGCCGTCGTGCCGGCGGCGACCTGGCGCTCGCTGCCGTCGACGGTGATGCGCAGGTCGGACACGGGGGTTCCCTTCGTGGGGCGGGTGCTGCGGTCCCCGCGATGCTACCGAGCGAGGCCGCCCGGTCTCGCCCACGTTTTGCTCACCCGCGGGTCACCGGGTCGCCGACCCGGATGGTGCCGGCCACCGCCACCTCGGCGTACGCGCCCAGGCAGTGGTCCGGCCGGCGTACGACGTTCAGCTGCACCTCGCCGATGCGCACCGTGCTGCCCACCCAGGACTGCTCACCCGCGTCGCCGGGCTCGAGGTCGAGCACGAGGTTCGCCCGCGGCGCGCTGATGTCGCAGGCGTCGCACTGCTCGGCGTGCTCGGCATCGGCCATCGAGGCACGCGACACCACGTGCACCGGGGCGACGTCGACGAAGCCGGCGCCTTCCCGGTGGGCGAGGTGCAGCGGCCGGGCGAGCCAGGACGACAGCGCCCCGGCGGCGGCATCCACGCCGAGCCCGGGCTGCGCGCCGGGCACGTCGAGCCGCAGCTCGCCGTCGAGCAGCCGGGTGCCGACCTCGCGCAGCCGCGGCTCGTCGGCGGCCGTCACGGTCCGGCCGGCGTCGTCGACCACCGCCCAGGACCGGTCGCCGGCCAGCCCCCCCTCGACCACGGCGGCCGACTCCACCGAGGTTCCGGTCATCGACTTCACCGGGAACACCCAGAGCTGGCCGACCCGGCCCAGCATGGTCATGTCGCCGCCGGCTCGAGGCGCCGGCGGGCGCAGCTGTGCCGGTCGGGCATGTCAGGTCCCCGGGGATTTGGGCATCGGCAGCGGACCGGGCCACTGTAGGCCGGAACGGGTCCGCGACGTGGCGGAGTCGCGAGGAGATGGTCCCCCGATGAGCGCACGTTTCGAGGAGCTCGACTGGCGTCCCACGCCGATGGGCGACATCAGCCTGCGGCGCCGCCGGGACCCGGTCACCGGCACGGATGTCTACGAGGTGAAGCTGGACGACGACTTCCTGATGTCCAGCCTGTTCGTCGCCGCCGAGGTCGAGGTCGCCCGGCTGGCTCTGGCGGCCCTGCCCGCCCCAGCGAGCGGCCTCGACGTCGTGGTCGGCGGGCTGGGGCTGGGCTACACGGCGCAGACGGTGCTCGAGCACCCCAAGGTGCGCTCGCTGGTCGTCGTCGAGGCGCTGCCCGAGGTGATCGAGTGGCACGAGCGAGGCCTGGTGCCGGTTGGTCCGGTGCTGACCGCGGACCCCCGCTGCCGGCTGGTCCACGGCGACTTCTTCGCGCTGGCCGCGTCCCCGGGGCTCGACCCTGACGCCCCGGACCGGCGCTTCGACGCCGTCGTGGTCGACATCGACCACTCGCCGCGGCACCTGCTGAACCCGAGCCATGCCGGGTTCTACACCGAGGACGGGGTACGCCGGCTCGCCGGGCACCTGCGGCCGGGCGGGGTCTTCGCGCTGTGGTCCAACGACCCGCCGGACGACGGCTACGAGGCGGTGCTGGGCACCGCCTTCGCGCAGGTGCGGTCGACGGTGGTCAGATTCCCGAACCCGCTGCAGGACGCCGAGGCCGCCAACACGGTCTACCTCGCGACGATCGCGGTCACCGGGCGAGGAGATTGACGCTGCAGCGGGTGGACGATACTGGACTCGAACCAGTGACCTCACGCGTGTGAAGCGTGCGCTCTAACCAACTGAGCTAATCGTCCGGGACCGGCACGGAAGGTGCGCCGGAACGAGGCGCAACCTTACCCGATCGGGGTCACCAGCACCGGCACCCACGACGGCAGCCCCACGACGACGTCGTACGCCCAGAACGCACCCGCGATGGCGAGCAACCCGGTCAGCGTGATCAGCCCGCGCACCAGCAGCGACTGCCGGGTCACCCACTGGGTCCAGTCCTGCACCTTGCCCCGGGCATAGTTCAGCAGCCGCCCGGCCCAGACGAACTCGGTGGACAGGATCGCGAGACCGGCGAAGACGATCAGCCACCCGGGGCCTGGCAGCGGGATCAGGATGACGCCGAGCACGACGATGGAGGCACCGACCACCCCGACCACGACCCGGTAGGTCAGGTCGAGCCATGCATGCTTTGCGAAGAATGCCCGGAACCCGAGGCGTTCCGCGACCTCGTCGAGCACCGACCCGTCGGGCTCTTGCTGGTCCGGCACGTGCGACCCTCCTCGCGCTGAGATGACCCGTAACAACGTAGGGGGCAGGTCGTTTGTTCTGGAACAGGCGGTACCCGAACCGCCCTGGCGGGTTTCCACCCTTCTCCCCAGGGGAGGTTCAGGGCGACCCCGGGGCAGTGAGAGGAGCAGTCGATGAACAGTTGGGTTCCGACAACGGTGACCCGGGAGCTGACCGTGCAGCTCGTGGCCCCCGGAGACGGGAGCATCTCCCTGCCGGTCGTCCTGCACTACGACGTCAGCGACCCCTACGCCGTGCACGCCACCTTCCGCACCGGCCAGGGCGAGGGCGTCTCGTGGGTGTTCGCCCGCGAGCTGCTCACCCTCGGCGTGCACCGGCCCAGCGGCGACGGCGACGTGCGTGTCTGGCCGTCCTGGAGCGCCGGCGCCGAGGTGATCTTCATCGGCCTCACCTCCCCCGACGGCGAGGCGCTCCTGCAGGCCCCCACCCGCCAGCTGGTCGACTTCCTCGGCCGCACCTACGCGCTGTGCGCCCAGGGCCAGGAACGCCAGCACCTCGACGTCGAGGGCGCGATCGAGGCCCTGCTCACCTCGTAGCACCCGGCTCGGCGACCGCGAGGACGCCACCGACGACCGTCGTCGCGCACCGGTCGGCTACCCAGGTGGGCCACCAGGTCGGCCTCGTGCTCGGCGTCCAGCACGGCGAGGTCACCGTGCGCGCCGACCGCCAGGTGGCCGATGTCGTCGCGACGCAACGAGCGGGCTGCCCCCCGGGTAGCGGCCCGGAACGCCTCGTCGACCGAGAGCCCCATCGCCAGGCAGCCGAGCTGGATCGCGTAGGGCATCGACTCGCACCATGACGTGCCGGGGTTGCAGTCGGTCGCCAGCGCCAGCTCGACCCCCGCCTCCCGCAGGACGGCGGCATGGCCCCATGCCTGCGAGCGCAGCGACAGCGTCACCGTCGGCAGCAGGACCCCCACCACTCCGGCCGCCGCCATCGCCCGGGCGTCCTCGGCCGTCACGTGCTCCAGGTGGTCCGCGCTGGCGCAGCCCAGCTCGGCCGCCAGGGCGGCGGCGCCGGTCCGGGCGATCTCCTCGGCGTGCAGCCGCAGGCCAAGACCCTGCTCCCGGGCGGCCGTCAGGATCCGCCGGGCCTCCTCGACGGTGAAGACGCCCTGGTCGCAGAAGACGTCGGCCCACCGGGCGCCGGCCGCCGCCGCCAGCGGCAGGGTGTCGACCACCTCGTCGACGTAGTCGTCGCGGTCGCGGCCGGCCGGAACGACATGGGCCCCGAGGTAGGTGGCCTCCAGGCGGACCGGCGTACGGCGGGCCAGCTCGCCGACAAGTCGCAGCAGCCGCAGCTCGGAGTCGACGGTGAGGCCGTATCCCGACTTGACCTCCATCGTGGTGGTGCCGTGGGCCTGGGCAGCGGCCACCCGGCCGCGGCGAGGACGAGCAGCTCGTCGTCGGTCGCGGCCGCGGTGGCCTCGACGGTGGTCCGGATGCCGCCGCCGTCGTACGTCGTGCCGGCCAGCCGGGCGACGAACTCCTCCCGCCGCACGCCGGCGAACAGCAGGTGAGTGTGCGCGTCGACGAACCCCGGCACGACGCAGGCGCCGGCCGCGTCCAGGACCTGCTCCGGTGCGTCCCGGGGCAGCTCGGCGTCCGGACCGACCCAGGCGACCCGACCGGCCCGGATGCACGACGGCGGCGTCGGTGAGCGGCGGTCCGGTCATGGGCAGCAGGCGACCGGCGTGCCGGACGGTCAGGTCCACGAGGGCACCTCCTTCTCGGGCGCGGGCTGCGCGGCCCGGTCGCGGCGACCGGCCGTGGCAGCGACCACCCCGGCCAGCACGATTCCGCAGCCGAGCAGCTGCAGCGGCGAGGGCCGCTCGTCGAGCACCGCAGCGGAGAGCCCGACCGAGGCCACCGGCTGGAGCAGCAGGATGACCGACGTCAGCGCGGCCGGCACCCGCGGCAGGGAGACCGCGATGAGCAGCCAGCCCGCGACCTGCGAGGTCAGCGCGAGCACGACCAGCCAGCCGTGGGCCGGCCAGCTCGGGACCAGGTCGACCCCGCCGGAGACCGGGCCGAGGGCCACGCAGACCACCACGGCCACCGCCGTGGCGTCGAAGAGCGGGCCGGCCGCTCGGCGGAGGTCCTTCGACCCGTGCCGCAGCAGCAGCAGGAACCCGCCGTACGCCACCGAGGTGCCGAGCCCGAACACGACTCCGAGGGTGGGGTCGTCGCCGTACGCGCCGGCACCGACGACCCCGGAGATCAGCACCACGCCGACCAGCACCACCGGGACGGCGGCGACCAGCCGGCGGCTCGGTCGCTCGCCGAGCAGCCACCAGGCGAGAAAGCCGACCACGACCACCTGCAGGTTGCCCAACACCGTCGCGATGCCCGCCCCGACCGCGGCGATGGCGTGGTGCCAGAGCACCAGGTCGACCGCGAAGAACACCCCCGCGGCTGCTGCCAGCCAGCGGTCCCGGGCGCTGCGGGTGCCGTAGCGTCGGTCCTCGCGCAGCAGCAGGAGACCGAGCACGGGCAGCGCGTAGAGGCAGCGGAAGGTGGCGGCGGTGGCGGGCTCGACGTCGGCGAGTCGCACCAGGGTGGCCGAGCTGGCGATGAACGCCGCGCCGGCCGCTGCCGCCAGCGCCGGCCGGTCGGTCAACGCCACGACCACACCTCTCCCCGGATCGGCCTCGGACCCCGCGTCAGGAGTGTCCATCGGTTACGCTGCTGACCAGTCGAACCCTAGCAGCGGGAGGTGACCCGTGGACGTCGGACATGACACCGCGTGCGCCCTGGCGACGGTGGTCGACCTGGTCAACTCCTCCCCCGAGATCGCCGGCGAGGAGCTGCTGCCCGACCTGGCTGCCCTGACCACCCTCGTCGAACGGCGCGAGATCTCCGAGGCCGGCCGGCTGACCCGCGACGACCTGGCGGTCGTGCTGCGGCTGCGCGACCGGCTGCGCGCCATCTTCGCGGCCGCCGACGAGGCGGACTCGGTGCGGCTGGTCAACGACCTGGTGGCCGACGCCCGCACCACTCCCCGGCTGACCGACCACGACGGTTGGCCGCTGCACATCCACTACTACGCGCCGGGTGCGCGGCTCGCAGAGCACCTGGCCGCCGACTGCGGGATGGCGCTGGCGTTCGTGATCGCGGCCGGCGAACGTTCCCGGCTGGCGACCTGCGCCGCGCCGGACTGCGACCGGGTCCTGGTCGACCTGTCCCGCAACCGGTCCAAGCGCTACTGCGACAGCCGCACCTGCGGGAACCGGCTGCACGTCGCCGCCTACCGCGCCCGGCAGCGGACCGGCTAGCGAGTCAGGGTTCGGTGCTTGACTCCTGGGGACGACGACGTCCGCGCTCTGGTGATCATCGGCTAGACTCGAACGTATGTTCGAAGCCGGGAGCGCCGAGCGCGGGAACGACCTCGAGGTCGCCGACGTCTCGTCGGCGGCGGACGTCCAGGCCTGGATCGCCGCCCTGCGCCGGCTCGACCGCATCGTCGACGACGCCGGGCGGATAACCCAGCTGAATGCCCTCGAGCGGCTGAAGTCCGCGGCGGCGGCAGCGCAGGCGGTGGTGACAGCCGACCTCGTGGCCTCGCAACGGGCCGCCCAGTCCTCCGCCGGGGTCCCGGCCGACCGGGTGGGTCAAGGGATCGCAGGACAGGTCGCGCTGGCCCGCCGCGAGTCACCGCACCGTGGGTCGCAGCACGTCGGCCTGGCGCAGGCATTGACGACCGAGCTTCCCCACACGCTGGCCGCCCTTCGCGACGGTGACGTCAGCGAGTGGCGGGCGACGATCGTCGCCCGGGAGACGGCCTGCCTGGAGCGCGGCTGACCGGCGTGCGGCAGACGCCGAGCTCGGGACGCGCCTGGCGAGCCTGGGTGACCGCCAGGTGGAGGCCGAGGCACGCAGGCTCGCCTACCGGCTGGACCCGCACGCGTTCATGGCGCGCACCCGCGGTGCGGAGGGAGACCGCCGGGTCACCCTGCGGCCGGCTCCGGAGACGATGGCACGACTGACCGGGTTCCTTCCGGTGGCGCAGGGAGTGGCGGCCTACGCCGCGCTCGCTCGGGAGGCCGACCGGCTGCGCGCGGAGGGCGATGCGCGAAGCCGAGGTCAGCTGATGGCCGATCTCCTGGTGCAGCGCGTGACCGGGCAGGCCCGCGCCGACGCCACCCCGGTGGAGGTCCACCTGGTGATGACCGACGCAACCCTGCTCTGCGGCGACGACGAGCCCGCCGAGCTGCTCGGCGGCGGCCCGGTGCCGGCAGCGCTGGCGCGCACGATGGCTCGCAACCGGGCCGCGACGGCCTGGCTGCGTCGGCTCTACACCCGTCCCAGCGACGGGGCGCTGGTGGCGATGGAGTCTCACCGCCGCTGCTTCCCTGACGGGCTGCGCCAGTTGCTCGTGGTCCGTGACCAGGTCTGCCGCACCCCCTGGTGCGGAGCACCGGTGCGGCACGCCGACCACGTGGTGGCCCGGTCCGCCGGCGGGAGGACCAGCGAGGACAACGGGCAGGGCCTGTGCGAGGCGTGCAACTACGCCAAGCAGGCGCTGGGCTGGCAGGCCAGACCCGGTCCCGGCGGTGCCGGGGACCTGGTGGTGACGACCACGCCGACCGGGCACACCTACCCGAGCCGCCCACCGCCGCTGCCGGCCCGTCGTCGAGAACCTGCGCGGTCAACGCCCGCCCGGAGCCTGGTCGAAGAGCATCTCGAGCGAGTGCTGACAGCCGCCTAACTCGGCGGCCAGCGAAAGCGTCAGCTCTGCCAGGGCGGGGCCGTGGTGCCGTCCAGCATCGGGATCCGGATGCCGACCTCGCGAGCCGCCCGCTCGGCGATCTCGTAGCCCGCGTCGGCGTGGCGCAGCACGCCGGTGCCGGGGTCGTTGGTCAGCACCCGGGTCACCTTGTCGTACGCCGTGTCGGTGCCGTCGGCGACCACGACCACCCCGGCGTGGATCGACTTGCCGATGCCGACGCCGCCGCCGTGGTGCACCGAGACCCAGGTCGCGCCGGAGGCGGTGTTGAGCAGCGCGTTGAGGATCGGCCAGTCGGCGACCGCGTCGGTGCCGTCCTTCATCCCCTCGGTCTCGCGCTCCGGGGACGCCACCGACCCGGCGTCCAGGTGGTCCCGGCCGATCACGACCGGCGCCTCGACCGCGCCCGAGGCAACCAGGTCGTTGAAGGCCTGGCCCGCGACATGCCGCTCGCCGTACCCGAGCCAGCAGATCCGCGACGGCAGGCCCTGCCCCTTGACCTTCGCGGCGGCGAACCGGACCCAGCGCTGCAGCTGGTCGTCGTCCGGGAACGCCTTCAGCACCGCCTGGTCGGTCGCCGCGAGGTCGGCGGCCGAGCCGGACAGGCAGGCCCACCGGAACGGTCCGGCGCCGCGGGCGAACAGCGGCCGGATGTACGCGAGCACGAAGCCGGGGTAGGCGAAGGCGTCCGCGAAGCCCATGTCCTGGGCCTGCCCGCGCAGCCCGTTGCCGTAGTCGAAGACCACCGCGCCGGCCCGCTGCAGGTCGACCATCGCCCGGCAGTGCACGGTCATCGACTCGCGCGACCGCTCGACGTACTCCGAGGGCTTGGTGGTCCGCAGCTCGAGCGCCTCCTCGAACGACATGCCGTGCGGCACGTAGCCGTTGAGCGCGTCGTGCGCCGAGGTCTGGTCAGTGACGACGTCGGGCACCCAGCCGCGGGCCACCAGCTCGGGCAGCACGTCGGCGCAGTTGGCCACCACGGCCACCGACAGCGCCCGGCGCTCGCGCTTGGCCGCCTCGACCCGGGCGATGCCGTCGTCGAGGGAGTCGGCGATCTCGTCCAGGTAGCCGTGCTCGAGGCGGCGCTGGGCCCGCCACGGGTCGACCTCGACGCACAGCGCCGCGCCCCCGTTGCCGGTCACGGCCAGCGGCTGGGCGCCGCCCATCCCGCCGAGCCCTCCGGTGAGGGTCACCGTGCCGGCCAGGGTGCCGGCGAAGTGCTGGTTCGCGACCTCGGTGAAGGTCGCGTAGGTGCCCTGCAGGATGCCCTGGGTGCCGATGTAGATCCACGAGCCGGCCGTCATCTGGCCGTACATCATCAGGCCCTTGTCCTCGAGCTCGCGGAAGTGCTCGGGGGTCGCCCACCTCGGCACGAGCAGCGAGTTGGCGATCAGCACCCGCGGCGCACCCTCGTGCGTGCGGACCACCCCGACCGGCTTGCCGGACTGGACCAGCAGGGTGTCGTCGGGGGCCATCGTCCGTAGCGACCCGACGATCGCGTCGAAGGCCTCCCAGGACCGCGCGGCCCGGCCGTTGCCGCCGTAGACGACCAGGTCGTCGGGCCGCTCGGCGACCTCCGGGTCGAGGTTGTTGTGCAGCATCCGCAGGGCGGCCTCGGCACCCCAGGACCGGCAGGTCATCTCGGTGCCGCGCGGGGCGCGGACGGGTCGGGCTCCTCGCATGGACGCTCACCCTAGGCCGTTCGTACAGGTACCGACCCGGTGCATCGGTCAGCAGGTTCAGCGCGTGCGGCCCATGGTCGGGCGGGGTCGGCATCCGGTGGAATGGTTCGACACGCAACGAGGGAACGGGGACTGGACGGCATGACGCGCGCACGGGTGCAGGCGGCTCTCGCCGAAGCAGTGGTGCGGGCTCTCGCCGAGGGTGACGTGCTGGGCCTGCAACCCCTGGTCTCCGCCAAGGTCGTCGACCACTCCGCCCGGCAGGGCCAGCCCGCCGGTTGGCCCGGGGTCCGCGAGCGTGCCATGACCTTGTGCGCCGCGATGCCGGGCAGCGACGTGACCGTGGACGTGCTCACCGCCGCCGGTGACACCGTGCTGGCGCGGGCCGAGCTCACCGCGGTCCGGCTCGGGGCGACCCCGAGCGCCGCCCCGACGACGACCAGCCTGATCGTGGTGCTGGTGCTCCGCTTCGTCGACGACCTGCTCACCGAGATGTGGACGTCCTCGGACCTCGTGCTCGACCGGGCCACCGGCCAGGTCGAGCGCGGCATGGCGGCGGAGCGGCTCCCCGCCTGACCCAGGCCCGCGGTCTACGGGTCGAGATCGGCCGCCGCGCGCTCCGCGAAGATCGCGGACACGCGCTCGGTGATCGGGCCGGGCGCCACGGCGTACTCGTCATCCCCCACCGCGTGCACACCCTGGACGTCGCGGGTGGAGGAGGTCAGGAACACCTCGTCGGCCTCCAGCAGCGCGGCGGGCGGGACGTCGCGCTCGACGGCGTCGGTCCACTCCAGCACCAGTGCCCGGGTGACGCCGGCGAGACAGCCGGCGGACAGCGGCGGGGTGACCAGCTCGCCGTCGAGCACCACGAAGACGTTGGACCCGGTGCCCTCGCAGAGCAGGCCGGCGGTGTTCATCAGCAGCGCCTCGCTGCCGCCTTGGGCCTTGGCGTGCGCCAGGGCCACCACGTTCTCGGCGTACGACGTCGTCTTCAGCCCGGCGGTCGCGGCCCGCTCGTTGCGCGTCCACGGTACGACGACCACCTTCGCCGTCGGGCGCCCAGGAGGCCATCGGGGCCACCGCGACGACGAGGGTCGGACCGGCCTGGCCGCGGTCGGAGCCCAGCGGGCTGGTGCCGCCGGTCAGCGTGATGCGCAGCCGCAGCGGTGACCCGTGGTGCTCGGCGTTGGCCTCCAGACACCTCCGCGACAGCGGCTCGCAGCACGTCCTCGCCGGGCGGAGCGAGCCCGAGACCGTGGGCCGAGGCCGCCAGCCGGTCGAGGTGGCGGGTCAGCGCGAAGGGCACGCCGTCGAGCACCTTCGCCGTCTCGAACACGCCGTCGCCGACGGTGAGGCCGTGGTCGAAGACCGACACCCGCGCCGCCTCGCCGTCGAGGACCGCGCCGTCCAGCCAGACCTTCATCCCACCGTCCTCATCCACGTCGTCCGCCCTCGCGGGCGGCCACCTCGAGCAGCCGCCGGGCCTTCAGCTCGGTCTCGTCCCACTCCCCCGCGGCGTCGGAGCCCCAGGTGATGCCGGCGCCGGTGCCGAGGTGCAGCCGGCCCGACCCCGACCAGAACGTCCTGATGCCGACCGCCAGGGTGGCATGCCGCCGGTCGGCGTCCACCCAGCCCACCGCCCCGCAGTAGGGGCCGCGCGGTGTGGGCTCCAGCTCGGCGATCGCGGTCAGCGCGCTGGACTTGGGCGCGCCGGACACCGAGCCGGGCGGAAAGGTCGCCGCGAGCAGCGCCGGCCAGCCGGCGTCCGGTCGCAGCCGGGCCCGCACGGTCGACACCAGGTGCACCAGGCCGGGGTGCTCCTCGACGGCGTTCAGGGCCGGGACCTCGACCGATCCGGTCACCGCGACCGCACCCAGGTCGTTGCGCACCAGGTCGACGATCATCACGTTCTCGGCCCGGTCCTTGGCGGTGAGCCCGGCAGCGGTCGTGGCGGTCCCCTTGATCGGCCCGGACTCGACCAGGTCGCCGGTGCGGCGCAGGAACAGCTCCGGCGACGCGGTCACCACGTCGACGCCGGTCGCCGGTAGCCGGACGACACCGGCGTACGGCGCCGGGTTGCCCTCGGCGAGCAGGCCGGCCAGGCCGAGCAGGTCGGCGCCCGCCGGCAGCGGCGCGGACAGCACCCGGCACAGGTTGACCTGGTAGTAGTCACCGGCCGCGATGCCGGCGCGGATCCGGCCGACGCCGTCGACGTACTCGTCCCGACCTGTCGACGACGACCACGCACCGGTGGCGACGCCGGGCCAGGGCGCGACCGGCAGCGGCGCCTCGCGGACGTCGGCGAAGCGGGCGCAGACGACCTGGCCCTCGAAGGTGACCACCACCGCCCACCAGCCGTGCGAGTCGAGCGCGCCGGGGTCGTCGGTGACGTCGACCAGCCCGGTGGCCAGCCGGCCGCCGAACCACGCGAACGGCTCAGTCGAGGACACCGACCGCCGCCTCGGCGGCCCCGACCAGCTCGCGCAGCAGGCCGTCGACGGCCACGATCTGGTCCGAGACGTTGCGGTCCTCGTCCATCGTCGGGACGTCCTGGCGCACCCGGGCGAGCACCGCGGCGCTGGCGGCTCCCGGCGCGGCGAGCTCGGCCCGGAAGTCGAGGGCCTGGGAAGCCGCCAGGACCTCGACGGCGAGAACCGCCCGGACGTTGGCGACGATCTCACGCAGCTTGCGCATCGAGGTCCAGCCCATCGAGACGTGGTCCTCCTGGTTGCCCGACGTCGGGATCGTGTCGACGCTGGCGGGGTGGGCCAGCACCTTGTTCTCGCTGACCAGGGACGCCGCGGTGTACTGCGCGATCATCAACCCGGAGTTGGTGCCGGGGTCCCTGGCGAGGAACGCGGGCAGGTCACGGGAGAAGGCCGGGTCGAGCATCCGGTCGGTGCGACGCTCGGCGATGCTGGCCAGCTCGGAGACGGCGATGGCGAGCATGTCCCCGGCGAAGGCCAGCGGCTCACCGTGGAAGTTGCCGGTGGACATCACCTCACCGTCCGGCACGATCACCGGGTTGTCGACGATCGACCCGAGCTCGATGTCGATGACCCGGCGGGCGTGGGCGAGCACGTCGCGGACCGCGCCGTGCACCTGCGGCGCGCAGCGCAGGCAGTAGGAGTCCTGCACGGCGTGGTCGCTCTCCCGGTGGCTGGCCACCAGCGGGCTGCCCGCGAGCAGGCGGCGCAGGTTGCCGGCGCTGGCCAGCTGGCCGGGGTGCGGGCGGATGACCTGCACCCGCTCGTCGTAGGGCTTGTCGGTGCCCAGCAGCGCCTCCACGCTCATCGCAGCGCCGATGTCGGCGACCTTGACGAGCAGGCCGATGTCGTCGACCGCCAGCGCCAGCATCACCTGCATCGGCTCGGTGCCGTTGATCAGCGACAGGCCCTCCTTGGCGGCCAGCACCAGCGGTTCGACGCCCTCCTCGGCAAGCAGCTCGGCACTCGGGCGGCCGCGCAGGTCCCGGTCGCCGCGGCGGCGCAGCCGGCCCTCGCCGACCAGCGGCTGGGCCAGGTGCGCGAGCTGGGCCAGGTCGCCGGACGCGCCGACCGACCCCTTCCCGGGGATCACCGGCAGCAGGTCGTGGGCGAGCAGCTCGAGCAGCTTTGCCGGCAGCTCGTGCCGCACCCCGGAGTAGCCACCGGTCAGGGTCCGGGCGCGCAGCAGCAGCAGCCCGCGCACGACGTCGTCCGGCAGCGGCTCCCCCACGCCGGCGCTGTGCGAGCGGATCAGGGCGAGCTGCATCCGCTCGAGGTCGGCGCGCCCGACGTGGGTGTCCGCGAGCGCCCCGAACCCGGTCGTGATCCCGTACATCACCTTGTCCCGCTCGACGGCGTCGGCCACGACGGCCCGGCTCGGCGCCATCCGGGCCGGGACCCCTTGGCCCATCACGGCGTCGGCCTGGCCCCTGGCCACCGCCACCAGGTCGTCGAGGTCGAGGGCATCACCGGTGACCGTCACTGTCCGCATGGCGGGCAACCTAGTGGGGTCGGCAGCGCCGCCGACGGGGCGCCTCCCGCGAGCGTCCGCTTTGGTCGGGGCCTGGCCGATCGGCTATGGTCTCTCTCGCACGACGGGGCGGCCGGCAGGCTGCTCCGACGTCGCGCGGACGTGGCTCAGTTGGTAGAGCATCACCTTGCCAAGGTGAGGGTCGCGGGTTCGAATCCCGTCGTCCGCTCGGATGTACTCGAGGCTTCATCCGGCCTCACTCGGTGGAGTGGCCGAGAGGCGAGGCAACGGCCTGCAAAGCCGTCTACACGGGTTCAAATCCCGTCTCCACCTCGAGTTACACCCTGCACGGGCGATTGGCGCAGTCTGGCTAGCGCGCTTCCCTGACACGGAAGAGGTCACAGGTTCAAGTCCTGTATCGCCCACCAGCACGAACGGCCCCTGACCTGCGGAGACGCGGGATCGGGGGCCGTCGGGCTGTTCGGACGAGGGCGAGGACTTGTGGAGACTGGCACCCGGCCCGACGGAAGCTGGCGACTGTTGACTCGACGCGCGCCGGGCCTCCTGCTCATGGTCGGCGGCGCGGTCATGGCCTCGCTCTGGCCGCTGTTCACCAGCCTGCACGGGCCGACGTCATACAACGAGGAGCGGCCCTTTCTCGGGCAGGATCCCTTGTTCTGGGGCGCCATGATGGAGGGGGTCCCGAGCCTGCTGATCGCCGCCGGTCTCGCGCTGCTGTCGCCGGCCCTCTGGACAGCAGCCCCGCGTGCCGCCCGGATCGGCTACGCGCTCCTCCTCGTGTCGTTAGTAGTCCCGGGGGTGATCGACGTTCTCATTCTCGCGACCGTGCCTCCGCTGCTCTACCCGCTCGAGGCCGCGGGCCTGCTGTTGCTGGCGTGGGCCGCTCCGGTGCCTCAGGGATGGGCGCGTGTGGTCCTGGTGGCCATGGCCGCCCTGCTCCTGGCAACCATGTGGTCGGTGTTCCTGACGATCGAAGAGTGGGACGCCGTGAAGGGATATCGAATTCACGGGATCATGGCGAACGTCCTCGTCGGACTGGGGTGGGTAGCGGTGGGTGGAGCGAGTTACGGGACCGTCCTGACGCCCGCGAGGCACCGAACGAAGGTATGACTTCCGGGCGATATCGGACGTTCCGCCCCTCCCGTCGCGGGCAGTCCCCGACACGCCGTCAACGGTCTTTGACAAGCCCCGGACCGAGGTCGACTGTCGGCGTGTGAGCACCCTTCTGGACTACCGGGCCGCGATGCTCGCCGCGCGGCGATCGGCCCTCGCAGGCGCCCATCCGACGACGGAGTTCCGGGCCCGGCTGGCCGCGGCCCGAGCCGACAAGGCAGCCACGGTCGCTGCCTGACGTCTTTCCCTCCCTCAGGTCGAGCCCGGGTCACCCGAAGGGCTGATGTCACAGGTGCTGTCGATAAGTCAGGATTGGGGCAGGACGGTGGCCTACTCGGGGGCTGCTGAGGCCGGGGGAGGACGCGTGCTGCTCACGCGCGCACGGAGCGGAACGCAGGCTGATGCCGGCGCGTCCTCGGTGGAGTACGGACTGATCGTGTTCGCCATCGCGGCGGGGATCGTCATCGCGTTGTTCGCCCTCGGGCCGCCGGTGTACGGCTTGTACGACGGCACCTGCCAGGCCATGAAGGGCGGGGCCGACGGCGCGGTCGGACAGACCTGCCCCTAGCCCCTCGGTGCCGCAGCCTCTCTCGCGGCCGCTCAGCCCGGCACCGGGCCGGCGCCCAGGTGGATCGCTCGCACCGCCTCGACGGTGTCGGCATCCTCGGGCCGCTTGTCCGGCCGGTGGCGGAGCACCCGGGCGAACCGCAGGGCCATCCCGCCGGGGTACCGCGGTGAGGTCTGCACGCCGTCGAAGGCCACCTCCACCACCAGCTCCGGGCGCACCTGCACCACCCCCTCGGCGCTGGTGACCGCCAGCTCCTGCAACCGCTCGGTCTGCCAGACCAGCATCGCGTCGGTCAGCCCCTTGAACGTCTTGCCCAGCATCACGAACCCGCCGTCGGGAGCACGCGCGCCGAGGTGCAAGTTCGACAGCCAGCCGCGGCGTCGACCGTGACCCCACTCGGCGGCGAGGACGACCAGGTCGAGGGTGTGCCGGGGCTTGACCTTCAGCCAGCCGGTGCCGCGACGGCCGGCCTCGTAGGGCGCATCGAGCGCCTTGACCACCACTCCCTCGTGGCCGCCGGCGACGGCGGTGGCGAGCACGTCGGCCGCCACCGCGACGTCGCTGGTGACCACCCGCGGCACCCGGAGCGTCTCGGGGACCGCCGCCTGCAGCACCGCGGCCCGGTCGGTGGCCGGCTGGTCGAGGACATCCGCGCCCTCGGCGTGCAGCACGTCGAACAGGTACGTCGACAACGGAGCCGACAGCCTGGCGGCCGCCACGTCCACCCGGGACGACACCCGGCTGCCGGTCTCCTGGAACGGCCGCGGCCGTCCGTCCGGCCGCAACGCGATCGCCTCCCCGTCGAGGACCAGCTCGCGCACCGGCAGCGAGAGCGCCGCCTCGACCACCTCCGGCACCCGGTCGGTGATCTCGTCCAGGCTTCGGGTCCAGACCGAGACCTCGGAGCCGGACCGGTGCACCTGGACGCGGACACCGTCCAGCTTCCACTCCACGGCCGCCGCGCCCCAGCCGGCCGAGCGCGTCCTCGACGTCGGTGGCCGTCGAGGCGAGCATCGGCTGCACGGGGCGGCCGACCTGCAGCCGGAAGGCGGCCAGCCCCGCCGTTCCCTCGGCGAGCGCCGCCTGCGCCACCGGACCGACCGCCCCACGCAGCATCGCGGCCCGGCGGACCTCGGCCAGCGGCACGGCAGCAGCCTGGGCGACGGCTGCCAGCATCACGCCCTCCAGCGCGCCCTGCCGCAGCTCACCGGTGAGCAGTCCGCGCAGCAGCCTCTGCTCGGGCTCGGTGGCCCGCTCGAACAGCCTGCCGACCACCCGGACCCGGTCCGCCTGCGACCCGGCGCCGGCCAGGCCGGCCAGCGACTCGAGGACGGCGTCGACCTCGCTGACGCCGAGCGTCGGCTCCCTGGCGGCAGCCGGCACGTCCCGCAACGAGGCCCAGCCGACACCGGTCCGGCGCTGCCGCAGCTCCCCGGAGAGGTAGGCCACCACGACCGCGACCTCGTCCCGGTCTGCGGCCCGGAGCGCCCCGGCCACGGCGGCAACCTTCTCGGTGCGCCGGCTCGTCGCGGCGACCGCCAGCGAGGCGGCGGCGAGGTCGGCGAGCAGCACCCGGCCATCCTGCCCGGGCGTGCCGACAGCGGCGCTCAGCCCAGGTCGGTCAAGGCGTCCAGGACGCCGCGGTGGAACGTCGGGTAGGCGTAGATCATCGTCCGCAGGGTCGACACCGGCACCCGGGCGTGCACCGCGAGGGTGAGCATCGAGAGCACCTCGCCGCCCCACGGGCCGACCGAGGTCGCGCCGACCAGCACCCCGGCGTCGTCGTCGGCGACCAGCTTGATGAAGCCGGCGTTCCCGGGGCCGTGGATCCAGCCCCGCGCCGAGCTCGACACCTGCGAGACGCCGACCCGGACCTTCCGGCCCTGCTCCCTGGCGGCCCGCTCGGTCAGACCGACCGAGCCGACCTCCGGGTCGGTGAACGTGACACGCGCCAGGCCGGTGTAGTCGGCGACCGGACCGTCCTGGCCGAGGATGTCGCGGATCGCGATGCCCGCCTGGTACATCGCCATGTGGGTGAAGGCGCCGACACCGGTGACGTCACCGACTGCCCACAGCCGCTCCCCCGCCCGCATCCGCTCGTCGACCTCGAGGGCGCGGGCAGTGGTGTCGAGACCGAGGCTGTCCAGCCCGATCTCGCCGACCCGGGCCCGCCGACCGACGCTGACGAGCACCTCGGCCGCGCGCACCGACGTGCCGTCCTCGAGCCGCACGACGACCTCGTCGCCCTCGCCCTCGCGGGACACGTGCACCGCCTTGGCGCCGGTCCGCACCGCGACGCCGTCCTCGCCCAGCGCCGCGGCCACCACCTCGCCGGCCTCCGGCTCCTCCGGCGGGAGCAGGCGGTCGAGTGCCTCGACCACGGTCACGGCCGAGCCGTAGCGGGCGAACATCTGGGCCAGCTCGACCCCGATCGCGCCGCCGCCGAGGACGACGAGCGAGGCAGGCGTCTGCTCTGCCGAGATCGCCTCCCGGTTGGTCCAGTAGCGGGTCTGCGCGAGGCCCTCGATCGGCGGTACGACGGGCACCGCCCCGGTCGCGACCACCACACCGCGACCCGCGACGAAGGTGTCGTCGCCGACGACCACCCGGCCGGGGCCGTCGAGCCGGGCCGCGCCGCGGACCAGCCGGCCGCCCTTGCCCTCGAACCGGTCGGCGGCGACCTGGTCGTCCCAGCTGTCGGTGGCCTCGTCCCGGATCCGCTTGGCGACGAACGCGAGGTCCGGCTCGAGCGAGCCCCGGCCGGCGTAGGGGTCGGCGCGGCGGGTCTCGGCGATCAGCGTGGAGCCGCGGATCATCATCTTGCTCGGCACGCAGCCCCAGTAGGGGCACTCGCCGCCGACCAGCTCGCTCTCGACGCCCACCACGGCCAGCCCCGCCTCGGCCAGCCGCCCGGCGACCTCCTCGCCACCCGGGCCCATCCCGATCACCACGACGTCGACATCAGAGTTCGCCATGGGCCCATCCTGCCCGGTGGGTAGCGTGCCGCTGTGACGAACCCCGCGGCGCCCACGTCCCAGCTCTGGCTGGTGCGGCACGGCGAGACCGAGTGGAGTGCGAACGGGCGGCACACCAGCCGCACCGACCTGGACCTCACGGAGGCCGGCATCGAGGCGGCCACGTCGGTCGCCGAGAAGCTGGCGGGCACGTCGTTCGGCCGGGTGCTGACCAGCCCGCTGCTGCGGGCCCGACGCACCGCGGAGCTGGCCGGGTTCGGCTCCGCCGAGGTCGTCGAGGACCTGCGCGAGTGGGACTACGGCGACGACGAGGGGCTCACGACGCCGCAGATCCGGGAGGAGCGGCCCGGCTGGACGGTGTGGCGCGACGGCCCCGAGGGCGGCGAGACCGGCGCGGAGGTCGGCCGGCGGGCCGACCGGGTGATCGAGCTGGTCCGCGGGACCGGCGGCCCGGTGCTGGCCTTCTCCCACGGGCACCTCTCCCGGGTGCTCGGCGCCCGCTGGCTCGGCCTCGAGGTGGCCGACGGCGCGCACCTGACGCTGTCGACCGCGTCGGTGTCGGTGCTCGGCTGGGAGCGCGACACCCCGGCCGTGCTGCACTGGAACCACACCGGCACGCTGTGTTGAGAAACGGCTGTGTTGAGAACCGGCTGTGTTGAGAACCGGCTGTGTTGAGTCGCCTCAGGGCCGGATCGGGCCCGGCCGGCTGCGGTAGTCCTTGGTGATCCGCTTCCACCGCGAGCGCTCCTCGGCCCGCAGCCGGGCGTCGTGGCGCATCGCCATCCAGCGGGCCTCCCGCTGCAGCTTGACGTAGCTCTCCCAGCGCCGCTCGGGCAGCTCGCCGGACTCCAGCGCGGCGCGCACCGCGCAGCCGGGCTCGGACTCGTGCGCGCAGTCGCCGAACCGGCACGGCGCGGCCAGCTCCTCGACGTCGGCGAAGACCAGCTCCAGCGACTCGCTGACGTCGGTCAGCCCGACGCTGCGCAGCCCCGGGGTGTCGACGACCAGGCCGCCGCCGGGCAGCAGCACCAGCTCGCGGTGCGCGGTCGTGTGCCGGCCCTTGCCGTCGGCGCGCAGCGCCCGGGTGAACATCACCACCTCGCCGGTCAGCGCGTTGGTCAGCGTCGACTTGCCCGCGCCGGAAGGCCCGAGCAGCGCCAGCGTGCGGCCGGCGACGACGTGCGCCCGGACGTCGTCCAGGCCCTCGCCGGTCGTGGAGCTGACCGTCAGCACGTCGACGCCCGGGGCGGCGGCCGCGACGTCGGCGCGGACCTGCTCGGCGTCCGGCACCAGGTCCGCCTTGGTCAGCACGACCAGCGGGGTCGCGCCGCTCTCCCAGGCCAGCGCGAGGAAGCGCTCGATCCGTGCCGAGGTCCGGCTCGGGGTGCAGCCCCTCGACGACGACGGCGAGGTCGACGTTGGCGGCCAGCACCTGGCCGTGCGAGGTGCCGGGGGTGACGTTGGCCCGGACGAAGGCGGTACGCCGGGGCAGCACCGCCTCGGCGGTGACCCGGCCGTCCGCCCAGGTGCGGGCGGCCACCCAGTCGCCGACGCAGGGGTAGGCGACCGGGTCGGCTGCACCGGCGGACAGCAGCGCGCCGGAGAAGGTGAGCCGGAGCGGCCCGTCGGCGGCGAGGGCGTCGCAGGCGCCGCGGTCGACCCGGCTGACCCGGGCAGGGGTGTGCTCGGCGGCGTACGGGGCGAACGAGTCGGCGAACGAGTCGTCCCAGCCGAGGGCGGTCAGGTCGAGCGGGTGCTCGGAGATCTCAGGTGAGGTGCGATCGGTTCCAGACATGGCAGCAGGCCCTTCGAGGTGAGTGGAAGGTGCCCTGCCGGGAACGGCAGTGGGGTCAGCGGGCACCGGGGAGGAGCGAGCAGGCGCGGACGACGACGGTCATGGCTTCCTCCCTGGGGTGCGTGGCGGACGGTGGACTGCGACGCTAGCGACCGTCCGGGAGCCTCGCGAGCGGATTTTTCCCGGGTGACCGGTTCGGCGGCAGCTCGACCTCGCCGGTGTCCATGCCGGGGTTCGGCTTGAGCTGGGGGGTCGCGGGCAGCCGCCGGCGACGCGCCTCGGTGATCTCCCGGCGCGGCCACTCCGTCTCGACGGCCGCGTTGAGCGCGGCCCCGATGAGCACCGCGATCGAGATGACGTACATCCAGATGAGCAGCACGATCGGGGTGGCCAGCGGGCCGTAGATCGAGGCGCCGCCGACGCTCTTGCCGATGATCCAGCGCACCGCGAAGCTGCCGAGGAACCAGATCGCGATGGCGAGCAGGGCGCCCGGCAGGTCCCGCTTCCACGGCGTCCGGACCGGGACGCTGACGTGGTAGAGCGAGGTCAGCGACACCACCGACAGCAGGGTGGCCACCGGCCAGTAGAGCGAGTTCAGGAAGTCGACCTGCTCCGGCAGCAGCTTGCCGAGCAGGGTCGGGCCGACGAGCACCAGCGGGATGACGACGATGCCGACGAGCAGCACCACGACGTACAGGCTGAACGACAGCAGCCCGGGTGCGGATGATGCCGCGGACCCCGCCGAGCCCGTACATGATCGAGCAGGTGTCGATGAAGACGTTGAGCGCCCGCGAGCCGGACCACAGGGCGATCAGGAAGCCGATCGACACGAGGTCGAACCGGTCGCCGGCGAAGACGTCGCGCAGCGTCTTCTCGATGACGTCGGTGACGACTTCGGAGGTGAAGATGTCGCGCGAGCCGTCGAGGATGCGCTCCTGGACCTCGAGGACGACGTCGTCACCGATCCACCGGCCGACGTAGCCGATCGACCCGACCAGCCCGAGGACGAGCGGCGGCAGCGACAGCAGGGCGAAGAACCCGGCCTCGGCCGCCAGCCCGGTCACCCGGTAGCGGAAGCAGACCTTGGTGGTCTCCTTGGTCAGCCGCCACAGGATCGACGCGACGCCCGCGACACCGACCGGCTCGTGCTCGGAACCGGCCTGCTTGATGCGCTCGGTCCCCGCGGCCACCCCTCTACGGTAGGCCACATGACGCGGCCGGACCCATGAGGTGACGAACCAGCCGCCGCCGCTGGTCGGCCACGACGTCTTCGGCACCGACCGCGCGCTGGTCGAGGCGGTCGCGCGGTACGCCGGGCCGGACCACCTGCCCGGCCTCTCCGCGCTCGGCGGCCGGGCCGGCAGCGAGGAGGCGCAGCGCTGGGGCGTCGAGGCGAACGCGAACCCGCCGGTGCTGCGCACCCACGACCGCTACGGCCACCGGGTCGACGAGGTCGACTTCCACCCGTCGTGGCACGCGCTGATGGACGTCGCGGTCGGCGCCGGGCTGCACGCCGCGGCCTGGTCGGCCGGTGCCGGCGGGCCACGTGCGCCGGGCGGCCGGCTTCGTCGTGTGGTCGCAGGTCGAGGCCGGCCACGGCTGCCCGGTGTCGATGACCTACGCCGCGGTACCGGCCCTGCGCAGCGACCCGGCCCTGGCCGCGGTGTGGGAGCCGGGTCTGTCGGCCACCACCTACGACCCCGGCCTGCGGGCGCCGGCGGCGAAGGCCGGGCTGCTGGCCGGCATGGGCATGACCGAGAAGCAGGGCGGCTCCGACGTCCGCGCCAACACCACCCGGGCCGAGCCGCTGGACGCCGACGGCGAGTACCTGCTCACCGGGCACAAGTGGTTCTGCTCGGCGCCGATGTGCGACCTGTTCCTGGTGCTGGCGCAGGCGCCCGGCGGGCTGACCTGCTTCGTGGTGCCGCGGGTGCTGCCGGACGGCTCGCGCAACACGTTCCGGCTGCAGCGGCTCAAGGACAAGCTGGGCAACCGGTCGAACGCCTCGTCCGAGGTCGAGCTCGACGGCACCTGGGCGCGGCGGCTCGGCGACGAGGGCCGCGGCGTCGCACCATCATCGAGATGGTCTCGGCGACCCGGCTCGACTGCGTGCTCGGCTCGACCGCGCTCATGCGCCAGGCGGTCGCGCAGGCCACGCACCACGCCGCGCACCGGCGCGCGTTCGGCGGGCTGCTGGCCGACAAGCCGCTGATGCAGAACGTGCTGGCCGACCTCGCGGTCGAGTCCGAGGCCGCGACGGCGCTGGCCATGCGGCTGGCGCACGCGTTCGACAGCGGCGAGCGCGAGCTGCGCCGGCTGGCGGTGGCGGTCGGCAAGTACTGGGTCTGCAAGCGGACGCCGGCGGTGGTCGGCGAGGCGCTGGAGTGCCTCGGCGGCAACGGGTACGTCGAGGAGAGCGGGCTGCCCGCGGCTGTACCGGGAGGCGCCGCTGAACTCGATCTGGGAGGGCTCCGGCAACGTCAACGCGCTCGACGTGCTGCGGGCGCTGGCCCGGGAGCCGGCCGCGGTCGAGGCGCTGCAGGCCGAGGTCGCGCTGGCCCGCGGGGCGGACCGGCGGCTGGACGCCGCGGCCGACCGGCTCGGCAAGGACCTCGTCGCGGCCGACGAGGGCTCGGCCCGGCGGCTGGTCGAGTCGATGGCGCTGGTGCTGCAGGGGTCGCTGCTGGTGCGGCACGCCCCGGCGTACGTCGCGGACGCGTTCTGCGCCTCCCGGCTCGGCGACCACGGCCAGGCCGCTTCGGCACCCTGCCGGCGGGGCTCGACACCGCGGCGATCGTCGCCCGGGCCACCCCGGCCCTGCCCTGAGACCGGATCCCGCATGGTGGGACGTGGGAGGCGCATTCCTGAGACGCGTGGCACTCTCGGCACATGACTGCCGCAGGTGCGCCTCTCGTCGCACGGCTCCACGTCGACTTCGGTCACGTGTCGAGCGCGGCCTGTATGCGCGGCTGACCCGCCGCCCCTGTTCGTCGGCGCGCGGTCCCGCCGGTCCTGACCGCTGCGTCTCGGCAGCCTCCCCGGCGTACGACCTCGCGCCTCCCTAGCCGGAGAGCCTCCCGCCATGGCCGCACCGCCACCCGCCGCGCGCCGCCCGCGCACGCCCAGACCCGACACCGGGCCAGGGCCAGTGGGCCCTGGGCCACCTCGAGCCGCTCACGCCCAACGAGCGGTTCAAGAAGGACGACGACGGGCTGAACGTCCGGGCCCGCATCGAGAACGTCTACTCCCACGCCGGCTTCGCCTCGATCGACCCCTCCGACCTGCGCGGCCGGCTGCGCTGGTGGGGCCTCTACACCCAGCGCCGCCCCGGCATCGACGGCGGCAAGACGGCCGTGCTCGAGCCGCACGAGCTCGACGACGAGTACTTCATGCTGCGGGTCCGGATCGACGGCGGCCGGCTGACGACCGAGCAGCTGCGGGTGATCGCCGAGGTCTCCACCGAGTTCGGCCGGGACACCGCCGACGTCACCGACCGGCAGAACGTGCAGCTGCACTGGATCCGCATCGAGGACGTCCCCGAGATCTGGCGGCGGCTCGAGGCGGTCGGGCTGTCGACGACCGAGGCGTGCGGCGACACCCCGCGGGTCGTCCTCGGCTCCCCCGTCGCCGGCATCGCCGCCGACGAGCTGCTCGACGGCAGCCCGGCGATCGACGCCATCCAGGAGCGGTTCATCGGCTCGCCGGAGTTCTCCAACCTGCCGCGCAAGTTCAAGACCGCGATCAGCGGCTCGCCGCTGCAGGACGTCGAGCACGAGGTCAACGACATCTCGTTCGTCGGCGTCGTGCACCCCGAGCACGGGCCCGGCTTCGACCTCTGGGTCGGCGGCGGCCTGTCGACCAACCCGATGCTCGCCCAGCGGCTCGGCGCCTGGGTGCCGCTCGAGGACGTGCCCGACGTCTGGGCCGGGGTCGTCGGCGTGTTCCGCGACTACGGCTACCGGCGGCTGCGCACCCGGGCCCGGATCAAGTTCCTGGTCGCCGACTGGGGCGTCGAGAAGTTCCGCGAGGTGCTCGAGGACGAGTACCTCGGCCGCGCGCTCACCGACGGCCCGGCCCCGCCGGTGCCGTACGGCCCGCGCGACCACGTCGGGGTGCACCGGCAGAAGGACGGCCGCTACTACGTCGGGCTCGCCCCGACCGTCGGCCGGGTCTCCGGCACCCTGCTCGCCCGGCTCGCCGACATCGCCGAGGAGCACGGGTCGACGCGGGTGCGCACCACGCCGCACCAGAAGCTGGTCGTCCTCGACGTCCCCGCCGACCGGGTCGACTCCCTGGTCGACGCCGCGGCCGGCCTGGGGCTTCGGGCCCGGCCGGGCACCTTCCGGCGCAACACGATGGCCTGCACCGGCATCGAGTTCTGCAAGCTGGCGATCGTCGAGACCAAGGCCCGCGGGGCCAAGCTGATCGACGAGCTCGAGCGGCGGCTGCCGGACTTCGACGAGCCGCTGACCATCAACGTCAACGGCTGCCCCAACTCCTGCGCCCGGGTCCAGGTCGCCGACATCGGCCTCAAGGGCCAGCTGGTCCTGGACGGCGACGGCAACCAGGTCGAGGGCTTCCAGGTGCACCTCGGCGGCGGGCTCGGGCTCGACGCCGGCTTCGGCCGCAAGCTGCGCGGCCACAAGGTCACCGCCGACGAGCTGCCCGACTACGTCGAGCGGATCGTCCGCAGGTTCGCCGACGAGCGCCGGACCGGCGAGCGGTTCGCGCAGTGGGTCACCCGCGCCGACGAGGAGGCCCTGCGATGAGGGGACGGGCGATGAGCGACGCCCGGGCCGTGCCCGTTCTACTGCCCGTTCTGCGGCGAGGAGGACCTCCGGCCGCACGAGGACACGGAGGTGCTCGCGGCGGTTGGCACTGCCGGTCCTGCACCCGCGTGTTCACCCTCAAGCTCGTCGGACTGGTGACGTCATGAGCGCCGACACGCTGATCAGCCCGATGCCGACGTTCGGCCCGGCGGCGAACCTCGCCGAGCACCGCGAGGCGCTGGCCCGCCGGGCCGCCTGGCGGCTGGAGGACGCCTCGCCCGCAGACGATCATCCGGTGGGCGGCCCGGACCTTCGGCAGCCGCTTCGCGGTCACCTCCTCGATGGCCGACGCCGTGCTGATCGACCTGGTCGCGGGCGCCGCACCCGGCACCGACGTCGTGTTCCTCGACACCGGCTACCACTTCGAGCAGACCCTGACCATGCGCGACGCGGTCGCGGCGACCTACCGCGGCCGGATCAACCTGATCACGATCAGCCCCGAGCAGACCGTCGCGGAGCAGGACGCCGAGCACGGCCGCGACCTGTTCGGCAGCAACCCGGACCGGTGCTGCTTCCTGCGCAAGGTGCTGCCCCTGGACCGCGCGCTCGCCGGCTACGACGCCTGGGCCTCCGGCCTGCGCCGCGACGACTCGATCGCCCGGTCGCGCACCCAGGTCGTCGACTGGGACCGGCGCAACGGCATGGTCAAGGTCAACCCGCTGGCCCGCTGGACCCAGGACGACGTCGACGCCTACGTCGAGCGGCACGGCATCCTGACCAACCCGCTGCTCGCGGACGGCTTCGCCTCGGTCGGCTGCTTCCCGTGCACCCGGCGGACCGGCGCCGGCGAGGACGCCCGGGCCGGCCGCTGGGCCGGCACGGGCAAGACCGAGTGCGGCATCCACGTCGTGGCGCCGGCGTGAGCGCGCCGTCCTACCCGCTGGTGCTCGACCTCGCCGGCCGGCGCGCGGTCGTCGTCGGCGGCGGCCCGGTCGCCGCGCGGCGGACGGCGGCGCTGGTCGAGGCCGGTGCCGACGTGCACGTGGTCGCGCCGTGGATCTGCGAGGACCTGCACGACCTCGTCGGGTCCGGGCGCGGTCACCTGGCTGGCCCGGGACTACACCGGCGGCGACCTCGACGGCGCCTGGCTGGTGCACACGGCGACCGGTGACCCGGCCACCGACGACCTCGTCGCCGCGCACGCCGAGGGCGCCCGCGTCTGGTGCGTCCGGGCCGACGACGCGTCGCTGTCGGCGGCCTGGACGCCGGCCGTCGCCCGCAGCGGGGACGTGACCGTCGCGGTGACCGCCGGCGGCGACCCGCGCCGCGCGACCACGCTGCGCGACGCGATCGCGCTCGCCCTGGACACCGGCGACCTGCCGCTGCGCCACCACCGGCCGGCCGCGGCCGGGTGCGTCGCCCTGGTCGGCGGCGGCCCCGGCGACCCCGGGCTGATCAGCGTCCGCGGGCGCCGGCTGCTCGCCGAGGCCGACGTCGTGCTCGTCGACCGGCTGGCGCCCGCGGGCGCTGCTCGACGACCTCGACCCCGTCGGTGCTCGTGGTCGACGTGGGCAAGACGGCCGGGCACCACCCGCTGCCGCAGGAGGAGATCAACCGGCTGCTCGTCGAGCACGCGCAGGCCGGCCGGCGGGTGGTGCGGCTCAAGGGCGGCGACCCGTTCGTGCTCGGCCGCGGCGGCGAGGAGGCGCTGGCCTGCCTCGCCGCCGGCGTCGCGGTCGAGGTCGTGCCGGGGGTGACCAGCGCGGTCGCCGTGCCGGCCGCACGCCGGCATCCCGGTCACCCACCGCGGCCGCTCCCGCCAGGTGACCATCGCCTCCGGCCACGAGGGCCTCGACTGGGCCTCGCTCGCCGGCGCTGGAGGGCACGCTCGTGCTGCTCATGGGCGTCAGCCGGCCTCGAGGTGGCGGCCGCCGCGCTGGTCGCGCACGGCAAGGCCGCCGACGACCCCGGTCGCCATCGTCGAGTCGGGCTTCACGCCGGCCGCAGCGCACCACGGTCGGCACCCTCGCGACGATCGCCGAGCTGGCCCGGGAGCGCGACGTCCAGCCGCCGGCGGTCATCGTCGTCGGCGACGTCGTGGACCTGCACGCGGTCCTGGGATGAGCGGCGCCACCGCTGCGTCGCGGTGGCGCACGGCAGCCGGGACCCGGCCGCAGCCGCGGCACCGAGGCGCTGCTGGCCGCGCGTCCGCCGGCAGCGGCCGGGCCTCGACGGTGCACGGAGGCCTACCTCGACCACGAGCCGCCCCGGCTGGTCGACCTGGTCCGGCACGCCTGCGCCGGACGCCGTTCGTCGTGGTGCCGCTGCTGCTCGGCGCGGCGTACCACAGCCGGGTCGACATCCCGCGCGGCCCTCGCGGCCGCGCCGGGGCCGCGCGGCGCAGGCCGAGGTGCTCGGGCCGGACCCGCTGCTGCTGCGCGCGCTGGAGCGGCGGCTGGCCGAGGCCGGCGTCCCGCCGGGCGACCCGCGACACCGCCGTCGTGCTCGCCGCGGCCGGGTCGACGCGACGCGCGGCCGTCGAGGGCGCGCGGTGCGCGAGCTCGCCGCGGCGTGGCGGCGCGCGGCTGGTGGGCCGTCGCGGCCGGCTTCGCCTCGGCGGCCGACACCGTCGGTGCGCGGACGCCGTCGCCGACGCTGCGGGCAGCCGGGGCGCCCCGGGTCGCGGTCGCGAGCTACCTGCTCTTCCCGGGCCTGTTCGCCGACCGGCCCTGGCCGCCGCCGGCGCCGACGTCACCGCGCCCCGCTCGCCGACGCCCCCGAGGTCGTCGCGCTCGTCCTCGCCGCTACGACGACGCGCGCCGCGCGCCTCGACGGTCGAGCCCGGTCTGCGTCGCCGAGCGCTGGCCACTGCCGCTGCACCGACCCGCTGGCCGCCGAGCCGCGGAGACCTGGCCAGTGAGCACTGTCACCAGCCCAGCGACCCCGACCTGCGCGCAGGCCGACCCCGAGATCGCCGACCTGGTCCGGCGCCGAGACCGAGCGCCAGCGCGACTCGGTCCGGCTGATCGCGTCGGAGAACTACGTCTCGGCAGCCGTGCTCGAGGCGACCGGCACGATGCTGACGAACAAGTACTCCGAGGGCTACGCCGGCAAGCGCTACTACGAGGGCCAGCAGGTCATCGACCAGGTCGAGACGCTGGCCATCGAGCGCGCCAAGGCGCTGTTCGGCGTCGAGCACGCCAACGTGCAGCCGTACTCCGGCTCCCCCGCCAACCTCGCGGTCTACCTCGCCTTCCTCGACCCCGGCGAGACCGTGATGGGCATGGCGCTGCCGGCCGGCGGCCACCTCACCCACGGCTGGAGCGTGTCGGCGACCGGGAAGTGGTTCCGCGCGGTGCAGTACGGCGTGCGCAAGGAGACCGGCCGGGTCGACATGGACGAGGTCCGCGAGCTCGCGCTGGCCGAGCGGCCGAAGGTCATCTTCTGCGGCGGCACCGCCATCCCGCGCACCATCGACTTCCCGGCCTTCGCCGAGATCGCCCGCGAGGTCGGCGCGGTGCTGGTCGCCGACATCGCGCACATCGCGGGCCTCGTCGCCGGCGGCGCGCACCCGTCGCCGGTCGGCCACGCCGACGTCATCACCACGACCACGCACAAGACCCTGCGCGGGCCGCGCGGCGCGATGATCATGAGCACCGCGGAGCACGCCAAGGCGCTGGACAAGGCGGTCTTCCCCGGCCTGCAGGGCGGCCCGCACAACCACACGACCGCGGCGATCGCCGTTGCGCTCAAGGAGGCGTCGACCGCCGGACTTCCGCGACTACGCCCACGCGATCGTCGCCAACGCCAAGGCGCTCGCCGAGGGCCTGACGTCGCGCGGCTTCGACCTGGTCTCCGGCGGCACCGACAACCACCTGCTGCTGGTCGACCTCGCCAACAAGGCACTGCCCGGCAAGCAGGCGGCCAAGGCGCTCGACCGGGCCGGCATCGAGCTCAACTACAACACGGTGCCGTTCGACCCGCGCAAGCCGTTCGACCCCTCGGGCGTCCGCATCGGCACCGCGGCGGTCACCTCCCGGGGCATGGGCACCGCGCGACATGGACAGGATCGCCGGCTGGATCGACAGCCGTCGTGGCGGCCGAGGCGGCGGGCGACGAGGCGGCGGTGGAGAAGGTCGGCGCCGAGGTGCGCGAGTTCACCGCCGGGTTCCCCGTCCCCGGCATGCCGGCCTGATCAGCGCGCTCCGCCCGTCGCGGGTCACCCTCCGGTGGTGTAGATCAGCCTCGACAGATGGCTGTCGTCCAGCGGGATCCAGACGTCGGAGTGGTTGAACCCGATCCGCAGCCGGAGGGTGGACCCGGCCGGCAGGAAGGTGTTGACGCTGCCGATCGAGACCGTGCGCGTCTCCCAGGTCGTCGTGGTGCTCCAGTTGTCGACGTGCAGCTTCTCGGTCCCGGCGAGCGGGGATCCGCAGCCGGGGTTGCACGCGAACACCCAGGCCGAGTAGTCCAGGTCCTGGAAGGCCTTGTTCTCCAACGACGTCCAGATTTCCAGCGAGACCGGCCCGTTGAGGCTGAGCCCGCCGGAGGGAACAACAAGCTCCCACTCCTGGTACTTCGTCGGATCGTTCTCGCTCAGGTCGGTGCCGCCGGAGCGCAGAGTCAGACCCGGGTTCAGGTCTCCGTCGAGGTCGATGACGATCGGGTGCCCCGTCGGAGGCGTTGTCGTCAGCTGACCCACCGAGATCGTGTCCGTCGGGTTGAGGTAGGCGACGTTCGCGCTGATCGCCCCCGGCGTCACGGTGATGGTCACCGTCGTGGTCACGGTGGAGTGGGTGTCGGTGACCGTGTAGTCGAAGGTGAAGGTGCCGGTCGACCCGGGGGTCCAGCTGAGCGTGCCGTCGGAGCCGAGTGCAAGACCGGACGGCAGCGTGGTGTAGCTGTCCACCGTCAGCGAGTCGCCGTCCTCGTCGCTGTCGTTGGCGAGGACATTGCCGGTGAGCGGCTGGCCCGACTGCACGGTGAAGGCGTCCGGTCGCGCGACCGGCGGGTCGTCGACCGGGCCGACCGTGACTGTCACTGTGGCGGTGTCGGTGCCGCCGCGGCCGTCGTCGACCGAATAGGTCCATGCGTCCGGCCCGGTGTAGTTCGGCTCGGGGATGTAACGCAGCGTGTTGTCCGGCTGCACCGCCACGGTCCCGTGCGTCGGCGAGGACGCGATGCTCGGCGTGAGCGGGTCGCCGTCGACGTCGACATCGTTGCCCAGCACGGCCACGTCCACGCTGCCGTCCTCGGCAACCGTCGCGACGTCGTCGGTCGCGACCGGCGCGTCGTTCACCGGGGTGACGGTGACCGTGACCGTGGCGGTGGCGCTGCCACCGTTGCCGTCCGAGACCCGGTAGCGGAACGAGTCGGTGCCGGCGAAGTCCGGGGCCGGCCGGTACCGCAGCGAGCCGTCCGGCTGCACCGTGGCGATCCCGTGCGCCGGACCGGTGTCGACGATCGCGGCCAGGGCGTCACCCTCGACGTCGACGTCGTTGCCCAGCACGGCCACGTCCACGCTGCCGTCCTCGGCAACCGTCGCGACGTCGTCGGTCGCGACCGGCGCGTCGTTCACCGGGGTGACGGTGACCGTGACCGTGGCGGTGGCGCTGCCACCGTTGCCGTCCGAGACCCGGTAGCGGAACGAGTCGGTGCCGGCGAAGTCCGGGGCCGGCCGTACCGCAGCGAGCCGTCCGGCTGCACCGTGGCGATCCCGTGCGCCGGATCGGTGTCGACGCTCGCGGTCAGCGGGTCACCCTCGAGGTCGGAGTCGTTGGCCAGCACGTCGATGGCGACGCTGCCGTCCTCGGCCAGAGTTGCGGTGTCCGCTGCCGCCACCGGCGCGTCGTTGACCGGAATCACGGTCACCGACACCGTCGTGCTGCCCTGTCCGCCGTACCCGTCCATGGCGAGGTAGCTGAAGGAGTCAGATCCGTGCCAACCCGCCGTGGGGACGTAGGTCGCCCGGCCGCCTGGTCGCACCGTCACGGTGCCGTGCCGAGCCTCGTTGACCAGGACGGCCAACAACGGGTCACCGTCGACGTCCCAGTCGTTGGCCAGCAGGTCGACGTTGGCACTGGTCCCCTCGTCGGTGACCAGCTGGTCCGGCCGCGCCACCGGGTCGTCGTTGCGCGGCTGAACCTCGATCGTCACCACGCCGACGGCGGCAGCGCCCGAAGGGTCGGACACCTGGTAGGTCAGGGTGTCGGTCCCGGTGAAGTCCCTGCCCGGCGCGTACGTGACGGCCCCGTCGTCGGCCACCGCCGCCGATCCGTGCTGCGGCGGCCGGCTGATCCCGACAGCGAGCGGGTCCCCGTCCGGGTCCCGGTCGTTCTCGAGCACCGCCACCGTGACGACCGTGTCCTCGGCCGTCACGACCGCGTCGTCCCCCGCCTCGGGCGGCGCGTCGGCCACCTCGACCGGGGCGCGTTTCGTGGAGAGCAATATCGGTATCGGCGTCGGCGTCGGCGTCGGCGAGGAGGTCGCTGACGGCCGTGGAGACTCGCGCACCTCGACCTTCGCCGACGGGGCGACCGTGTGCACCCCGAGCACCGGGGCCAGCCCGAGGGTGACGACCCCGGCAATGGCGCCGACACCGGCGGAGACGGCGCCGGCGACCTGGCCGAGGTTCGGGAGAGGGCGGAGGAAAGGTGCCTGGGCTAGCCAGGACAACGGACCCGCCGTCCAGCGGAGCCGGCCCAGGGAGATGTTGAGGAACGCCCGCACGACCTCCGGGTCGAACTGCGAGCCGGCGCAGCGGGTGAGTTCCTCGCGCGCGACCCCGGCCGGCATCGGCTTCTTGTACGGCCGGGCGGCCGTCATGACCTCGTAGGAGTCCGCGACGGCCAGGATGCGGCCGGCCAGGCCGATGTCGCTACCGGCCAGCCCCAGCGGGTAGCCGCGGCCGTCCCACCGCTCGTGGTGCTGCTCGATGGCGACGAACCACTCGCCCAGCCACTCCTGCATGGGCCGGCAGATCTCCGCCCCGTCGGCGGGGTGCCGCCGCAGGACCGCCCACTCGTCGTCGTCCGGCTTACTCGGCTTGTTCAGGACCGCGACAGGCACCCGGAGCTTGCCGACGTCGTGGACCAGAGCCGCCCACACGAGCCTGTCTCGGTCCCCCTGCTTGAGCTTCAGCTCGTCTGCGAGGAGCGTGACGAAGAGCTGGGTACGTTCCGAGTGACCTCGGGTCCGGCTGTCGTAGTCGCCGAGGGCCCCGACCAGAGCGAGGATGGTCTCGGCCGCCTGCTGCCGGTCGGCCCAACCCTGGCCGCGGCCGACCTTCGCCAGCTCCGCCTCGAGCGCCTTGCTGCCGCTGATCCGGCGGGCGAACTTGTACCGGGATGGCGCCCGGTCGGGGAACAGCATCGACAGCTTGAGCAGGGCGGCCAGCGGTAGCAGCCGCCGGGTGAACCGGTCCACCCCGGTCATCACCAGCGAGGACGCCGCGATGACGACCAGCCACCACAGCAGCGTCTCGGCGAGCCCCGACGGTTCCGGCAGCAGCCGCGCGGCGGCGATGCCAGCAGCGATCGAGGCGACCAGCGGGATCGCGAAGGAGGCCGTCCGCAGCGCCATCGCCTGCAGCGGCCGAGAGTGCCACCTCTCTTCTGCTACGGGAGGTCGCGCCACGCTCTCGGTGTCGACGGGGTTCGCCGGTGCCTTGAGCGCTTTCGCGACCCTTGTCCGACGGGTCATGAAATGCCGGAGTCCGCCCGCCCGCCTCGCACAGCCCTCCCGGTCGGCCGAGGAGTGGGACCCGTGGTGGGAGCCGGAGGACGATCAGGAACAATCACCGCCATGGAGATCTGGCCCGGCACCGCCTATCCGCTCGGCGCGACCTTCGACGGGGCCGGCACCAACTTCGCGCTCTTCTCGGAGGTCGCCGACCGGGTCGAGCTGTGCCTGTTCGACAGCTCGAGCACCGGCGGGCGCCGGCTGACCGAGACCCGCGTCGACCTGCCCGAGACCGACGGGTTCGTCTGGCACGGCTACCTCCCGCGGATCGGCCCCGGCCAGCGCTACGGCTTCCGGGTGCACGGGCCCCGCGACCCGGCCCGCGGGCTGCGCTGCAACCCCTCGAAGCTGCTGCTCGACCCCTACGCCAAGGCCGTCGAGGGTCAGGTCGACTGGGCCGAGTCGCTGTTCGACTACCGGTTCTCCTCGCCGAACCGGTCGAACACGCTGGACTCCGGCCGGCACGCCCCGAAGTCGGTGGTCATCAACCCGTTCTTCGACTGGCAGAACGACCGGCACCCCGGGACGCCGTACCACCAGACGGTCATCTACGAGGCGCACGTCCGCGGCCTGACGATGACCCACCCGGCCCTGCCCGACAACATCCGCGGCACGTACGCCGGCATCGGGCACCCGGCCATCATCGAGCACCTGCACCGCATCGGCGCCACGGCCATCGAGCTGATGCCGGTGCACCAGTTCGTGCAGGACCATCACCTGGTCGAGCGCGGCCTGTCGAACTACTGGGGCTACAACACCATCGGGTTCTTCGCGCCGCACAACGCCTACTCGTCCAGCGGCCAGCGCGGCCAGCAGGTGCTGGAGTTCAAGGCGATGGTCCGAGAGCTGCACGCGGCCGGCATCGAGGTGATCCTCGACGTGGTCTACAACCACACCGCCGAGGGCAACCAGATGGGTCCGACGCTGTCCTTCCGGGGCATCGACAACCAGGCCTACTACCGCCTGGTCGAGGACAGCCGGGAGCACTACTACGACACCACCGGCACCGGCAACACCCTGCTGATGCGGCACCCCCACGTGCTGCAGCTGATCATGGACTCGCTGCGCTACTGGGCCCTGGAGATGCACGTCGACGGCTTCCGCTTCGACCTCGCCTCCACGCTGGCCCGCCAGTTCCACGAGGTCGACCGGCTGTCGGCCTTCTTCGACCTCGTCCAGCAGGACCCGGTCATCTCCCAGGTGAAGCTGATCGCCGAGCCGTGGGACGTCGGCGAGGGCGGCTACCAGGTCGGCAACTTCCCCCCGCTCTGGACCGAGTGGAACGGCAAGTACCGCGACACCGTCCGCGACTTCTGGCGCGGTGAGGCCGCGACGCTGCCGGAGTTCGCCTCCCGGCTGACCGGCTCGGCCGACCTCTACCAGGAGGACGGCCGCCGCCCGCTTGCGTCGATCAACTTCGTCACCGCCCATGACGGCTTCACCATGAACGACCTGGTGTCGTACAACGACAAGCACAACGACGCCAACGGCGAGGGCAACGCCGACGGCGAGAGCCACAACCGGTCGTGGAACTGTGGCGTCGAGGGCCCCACCGACGACCTCGAGGTGCTGGCACTGCGCGAGCGGCAGAAGCGCAACTTCCTGACGACCCTGTTCCTGTCCCAGGGCGTACCGATGCTGCTGCACGGCGACGAGCTCGGGCGCACCCAGGAGGGCAACAACAACGTCTACTGCCAGGACAACCCGATCGCCTGGGTCGACTGGGAGGACGCCCGGCAGAACTGGGCGCTGACCGACTTCGTCGGCAAGCTCGCGCGGCTGCGCCGGGACCACCCGGTGTTCCGGCGGCGCCGCTTCTTCCAGGGCGACCCGAGCCGAGGGTCGGAGAGCGAGCTCGGCGACATCGCGTGGTTCACCCCCGGCGGCGAGCACATGAGCGAGAGCGACTGGCAGGTCGGGTACGCCCGGTCGGTTGCCGTGTTCCTCAACGGCGACGCGATCGCCGAGCCGGACGGCCGTGGCCAGCGGGTCTCCGACGACTCGTTCCTGCTGTTGTTCAACGGCCACCACGAGGACATGGACTTCACCGTCCCCCGCGAGGTGTACGGCGAGCGCTGGGAGCCCGTGCTGGACACCTCTGCCCCCGTCGTGGACGACCGCCCCACGGCCAAGGCCGGCGAGCCCGTGACGCTGGAGTCACGGTCGATCCTGGTGCTCCGACGGGTGGTCTGAGCCGCCTGTGACAGGCCCGCGCAGGCCACCGACCGCCACCTACCGCCTGCAGCTGCGACCGGAGTTCGGCTTCGACGACGCCGCCGCCGTGCTGCCCTACCTGCACGACCTCGGCGTCTCGCACGTCTACCTCTCCCCCGTGCTGCAGGCGACGCCCGGGTCGACGCACGGCTACGACGTGGTCGACCACTCGCGGCTGAACGAGGACCTCGGCGGTGCCCGCGGGTTCCACCGGCTCTCGGACACCGCGCAGCAGCTCGGCATGGGCGTGGTCGTCGACCTGGTGCCCAACCACATGGCGGTGCCGACTCCGGCCTCGCTGAACTCCGCGCTGTGGTCGGTGCTGCGCACCGGGCCGGCCTCGCCGTACGCCCGGTGGTTCGACGTCGACTGGGCCGCGCAGGAGCGGGCCATGCTCATGCCGGTGCTGGGCCGCCGGATCGGCGAGGTCGTGGCCGACGGCGAGATCACCCTCGACCGGGACGGCGACCAGCCGCTGCTGCGCTACTTCGACCACGTCTTCCCGGTGCGGCCGGGCACCGAGGACCTGCCGATGGACGAGCTGCTCGACCGGCAGTTCTACCGGCTCGCGCACTGGCGGGTCGGGGACGAGGAGCTGAACTACCGGCGGTTCTTCGACATCGACACCCTGGCCGGGGTCCGGGTCGAGGACGAGCAGGTGTTCGCCGAGACCCACGCGGTGCTGCTGGCTCTGGTCGCCGAGGGCCGGGTGCAGGGTCTGCGGATCGACCACCCCGACGGCCTGGCCGACCCGCGCGGCTACGTGCAGCGGCTCTTCGGGGCCACCGGTGCCTGGATCGTCGTGGAGAAGATCCTCGAGGGCGAGGAGCAGCTGCCCACGGACTGGCCGTGCGCGGGCACCACCGGCTACGACGCGCTGCTGCGGATCGGCGGCGTGCTGGTCGACCCGGCGTCGGAGCAGGCGCTCACCAACCTCTACACCGGGCTGACCGGCGAGCCGGCCGACTTCGCGGTCGTCGCCGAGGAGGCCAAGCGGTTCGTCATCGAGCACGGGCTGCAGGCCGAGGTGGCCCGGCTCGTCGAGGTCGCGGCAACCATCTGCCACCAGCACCTCGCGCTGCGCGACCACACCCGCCGCGGTCTGCGCGAGGCGCTGGTCGAGCTGCTCGTCGCCGTCCCGGTCTACCGCGCCTACGTCGTGCCTGACGAGCCCGCCCCGGCCGAGTCGCGGCAGGTCCTGGAGGCCGCAGCGACCGTCGCCCGAGACCGGCTCGCCGAGGACCGGCACGGCACCCTCGACCTGGTCGTCGCGCTCGCTCTCGGCGACCACGACCGCGGCCCGACACCGGGACGAGTTCGTGGTGCGCTTCCAGCAGACCTGCGGCCCGGTGATGGCCAAGGGCATCGAGGACACCGCGTTCTACCGCTGGCTGCGGCTGACCTCGCTCAACGAGGTCGGCGGCGACCCGGCGCACCTCGGCGTCCCGGTGGCCGAGCTGCACGCCTGGTGCGCCCGCCAGCTCGGCTCGTGGCCGGACGCGATGACCACGCTGTCGACCCACGACACGAAGCGCAGCGAGGACGTCCGGGCCCGGCTGGCGGTGCTGTCCGAGCTGCCGCAGGAGTGGGCCGAGCAGGTGACCGGATGGCGGGCAGCGACCGCTGACGTCCGGCCGCCGGCGCTGGACGCCAACACCGAGTACCTGATCTGGCAGACGCTGGTCGGCACCTGGCCGATCGACGCCGACCGGCTCACGGCGTACCTCGAGAAGGCCACCCGCGAGGCCAAGCGGCGCACGACGTGGACCGCGCCGGACGAGGAGTACGACGACGCCGTGCGCAGCTTCGCGCTGCGGCTGCTGGCCGACCCGGACGCTCTCCGGCCGGGTCGCGACCTTCGTCGACCGGATCGCGCCCGGCCTGGCGGGCCAACGTGCTCGCCCAGAAGCTGCTGGCCCTGACGATCCCCGGCGTGCCGGACGTCTACCAGGGCTGCGACCTCACCGACCTCTCGCTGGTCGACCCGGACAACCGACGCCCGGTCGACTACCGGGACCGGCTGGCCCGGCTGGCCCGGCTGGACGCCGGCGGCGCACCGCGCGACCTGGACGACGAGAAGCTGCTGGTCGTCTCCCGGACGCTGCGGCTGCGCCGGGAGAACCCCGACTGGTTCGGGTCCGGCTCGACGTACCAGCCGCTGGCCTGCGCATCCGAGCACGTGGTGGCGTTCGTCCGCGCCGGCGAGGTCGTGGTCGTCACGGCACGCCTGTCGTCGGGGCTGGCAGACGACGAGGCGACGACGGTGCCGCTGCCCGCGGGAGCCTGGCGGGACCTGCTGACCGGCTCGACGTACGACGGCCCGACCGCGGCTGGGAGCCCTGCTCGGCGACCTGCCGGTGGCCCTGCTGGTCCGGGCCGGCTAGGGCCGGACCGAGGGCCGGCGGCCGAGCTCGAGCTGGTCGACCGGCACGGGCATGTGCAGGTGGTAGCCCTGCGCCTCGTCGCAGCCGAGCGCACGCAGCGCGTCCAGCGTCTCGGCGTCCTCGACGCCCTCGGCCACGCAGGTCACCCGCAGGGTGTGCGCCATCTCGATCGTCCAGCGGACCAGCGCGGCGTCGGTCGGGCTGCTGGTGAGGCCCGTGCACGAGGCTCCGGTCGAGCTTGAGGATCGACACCGGGAACCGGCGCAGGTAGAGCAGGCTGGCGTACCCCGAGCCGAAGTCGTCGATCGCGATCCGCACACCCTGCTCGGCAAGCCGCCAGAGCACCACCGAGGCGGCGTCCGGGTCGGCGAGCAGCGCCGTCTCGGTCAGCTCGACCACCAGGCAGGAGCCGGGCAGGCCCGCGGCTGGTCAGCAGCTCGGCGACCCGGTCGGCGAAGAGCGGGTCGTTCACGTCGTACGCCGAGACGTTGACCGCCACGGGGAGGTCGATGCCCTGCGACGCGCCAGAGCACGACCTGGTCCAGCACGAGGTCCGAGGACGGCCCGGGTGACGGCCTTGATGGCTCCCGTCGTCTCCGCGAACGGCACGAACAGGCCCGGCATGAGCAGGCCGCGCGTCCGGATGCCGCCAGCGGACCAGGGCCTCGACCCCGGTCATGTCACCCGAGCGGGTCGTGAAGCCGGGCTGGTAGTGCACCGTGAGCTCGCCGTCGGCCACCGCCCGGCGCAGGTCGGCGTCCAGCACCAGGCCGGCCCGGTCAGCGCCGGCGAACTCGTCGCGGTAGACCTGCCAGCCCGCGCGCCGACCCTTGGCGTCGTACATCGCGATGTCTGCGCACTGCAGCAGCGTGCCGTAGTCGGACCCGTGCTCCGGGGCGAGCGCGATGCCGATGCTCGCGCCGACCGAGACCTCGATGCCGTCGACGGTGACCGGCGCGCTGACCGCCCGGGTGAGGCGCTCGCAGAGCACGCGGACCGACTCGTGGTCGTGCACGCCGCGGGCCAGGACGACGAACTCGTCGCCGCCCAGCCGGGCGACCACGTCGTCCGGGTCGCGCACCACCTCGGCGAGCCGCTGGCCGAGCACCGTGAGCAGCTGGTCGCCCGCGTGGTGCCCCAGAGAGTCGTTGACGTGCTTGAAGCGGTCCAGGTCGAACAGGATCACGGCCAGGCCGCGCTCCCGGCCCAGCATCGCCTCGGCGCACTCGCGAGCGGCCCGACGGTTGAAGCAGCCCGGTCAGCTCGTCCCGGCGGGCGGCGCGGTGCATCGACCGGCCGTGCCGGACGTAGCCCACGCATCGACAGCACCAGCAGCACCAGGCCGGCCGCGGCCAGACCCGATCGGCCCGGCGGCCAGCATGCCGGACCACATCCCGGACCGCGGCGGGGGTGGACACGACCACCGCCCAGGAGGTGGCGATGTTGCCGTCGGTGCGGGCGTGCCGGACGACGTGGCGCATCCCGTCGCGGGTGACCAGGGTGCCCTCGGGGGCGGTCTGGACCCAGCGCAGGCTGCGGTCCTCCGGGACGCCCAGCGGCGCCCCGACGTCCTGCGGGTGGGTGGAGTCGATGATCACCCGGCCGTCCAGCAGGTCGACGACGCGGACCTGGTCGTCCGGGTTGTCGCTGTAGAACGCGAGCCGGAAGCTCTCCAGGGTGACCTCGAAGTCGACGATCGCCGGCGACGATCCCCGGGCCGATGTTGACCTTGGCGGCGTTGGCGACGACCCACTCGTCGGTGGACTCCGAGCGGTACGGCGCCGACTGGTAGACCTGGTCGTAGGGCAGCTCGAAGGTCCGGTCGAAGAAGATCGCGTCCCGGCGGTCGCCGTCCAGCTCGTCCGCGCGGCACCGGCGAGTTGCGCACCACCCGGGCGTTCTCCGCGCCGGAGCGGTCGATGAAGCTGGCCGAGGCGATGCTGTCGGGGAACAGCGTGCCGAGGTCCTTCAGACGCCGTGACCACCCGCGGCATCAGGTCCGGGTCGCCGGAGTCCCCGTTGATCAGCGCCCGGCGGGCGGCCGGGTCCCGGTAGAAGTTCGCGAACGCCGCCGAGTGGGAGGCCAGCAGGGCCACCGCGCGGGCCCGCTCGGCGTAGTCGTCCAGGGCCGTGACGGCGGAGGCGCCCTCGAGCCTGAGGTCGTGGTCGTGCTCCTCGGCGGCCTTCGACGCGAGTACGCCGGAGCCGAGACCGGTCAGCAGGGTGACGAGACCAAGAGCGAGCAGGGCGGCACGGAACCGCTGCACGGCGCGCTCACCTCACCTTCGTCCGGCGGGTCCGGACCTTCTGGGGTGTATCGGCAGCACAACCCGGCGATTGAGCCGCCAGGGCAGCCGCGCTCACTCCGTGGCCAGCAGGCGCTGGCGCTGCTCCTCGACGTCGAAGTCCGGAGCCGGCCAGCTGACCGCCATCGCTTCCAGCTGCTCGACCAGGATGTTCATGATCGCCCAGTTCCGGTACCACTTGTGGTCGGCCGGCACGAGGCGCCAGGGCGCGGCCTCGCTGTTGCAGCGCTCCAGCGCGTCCGAGTAGGCCTCCATCATCGGGTCCCACTCGGCCCGGCTGTCGATGTCGCCGGGGTTGAACTTCCAGAGCTTCTCGGGCTTGTCCAGGCGCCGCTGCAGCCGGTCCCGGGACTCGGCCTTGGAGATGTGCAGGAAGCACTTGACGACCGTGGTGCCCTGGGCGACCAGCCCCTCCTCGAACCGGTTGATGGTGCCGTAGCGACGCTTCCAGGTGCGGGGCTCGACCAGGTCGCGCACCCGCACCACCACGACGTCCTCGTAGTGCGACCGGTCGAAGACGCCGACCATCCCGGGCGCCGGGCAGCCGGCGCTTGACCCGCCAGAGGAAGTCGTGCGCCTGCTCCTCCTTGGTCGGGGCCTTGAAGGCGGTGATGCTCACACCCTGGGGGTCGACCTGGCCGACCACGTGGCGCACCGTCCCGCCCTTGCCCGAGGTGTCCATGCCCTGCAGGACGAGCAGCAGGCTGCGGGTGCCGCCGGTGCGACCCTCGGCGTAGAGGCGCTCCTGCAGGTCGGCCAGCCGCGGCCCGAGGGTGTGCAGGGCCTTCTTGCCCGCGGCCTTGCCGCCGTCGAAGGCGGGCGTCGGCCGCCGCGTCGATCGGCGGACAGGTCGACCGGCCCGGCAGGCAGGCGGAGCAGGTCGCTCACACGCGCCGACGCGCGGTCGGGCCTGCTTGGTGTCCTTCGCCGAGGTCTTGGGCATGGCGGTGATCGTCGCAGACACCCGTCGGACGGTCGACGGTGCGCCGGGTAGGTTCGCTTGCCGTGACGCTCCTGCAGGTGTGGGCCCCCCACGCGCGATCGGTCCGTGCCCTGGTCGACGGCTCGGCCTTGCCGCTCGAGGCGGCCGCCGGCGGGTGGTGGCGAGCCGACGTACCGGCCGCGGTGCACGGGTACCGACTACGGCTTCCTGCTCGACGACGACGGCGCGCCGCTGCCCGACCCGCGCACGTCCTGGCAGCCGGCCGGCGTCCACGGCCTGTCCCGGGTCTACGACCACGGCCGGTTCGCCTGGACCGACCGGTCGTGGCGCGGGGTGGCGTTGCCGGGCTCGGTCGTCTACGAGCTGCACATCGGCACGTTCACCCCGGAGGGCACGCTCGACGCCGCCGCCGGGCGCCTCGACCACCTCGTCGAGCCTCGGCGTCGACCTCGTCGAGCTGATGCCCGTCGCCGCCTTCCCCGGTCAGCACGGCTGGGGGTACGACGGGGTGCACCCGTACGCGGTGCACGAGCCCTACGGCGGTCCGGACGCGCTCAAGCGCTTCGTCGACGCCTGCCACCACCGCGGCCTCGGGGTCGGTCTGGACGTCGTCTACAACCACCTCGGGCCGTCCGGGAACTACCTGCCGCGGTTCGGGCCGTACTTCAGCGACAAGCACCACACGCCCTGGGGCTCCGGCGTCAACCTCGACGACGAGGGCGCCCAGGAGGTGCGCCGCTGGGTGATCGACAACGCCCTGACCTGGCTGCGCGACTTCCACGTCGACGCGCTGCGGCTGGACGCCGTGCACGCCCTGGCCGACGACTCCCCCGTGCACCTGCTGGCCGAGCTGTCCCGCGAGGTGGATGCGCTGTCCTGCGCGGTACGCCGGCCGCTGTCCCTGATCGCGGAGTCCGACCTGAACCAGCCGGCGACCGTGACACCGGTCGAGGCCGGCGGGCTGGGCATGACGGCCCAGTGGAGCGACGACTTCCATCACGCGCTGCACGCCCTGCTCACCGGTGAGGGGCAGGGCTACTACGCCGACTTCGCGGCCGACCCGTACGCCGCGCTGCAGCAGACCCTGACCGGGGCGTTCTTCCACGCCGGGACCCACTCGTCCTTCCGCGGTGAGCAGTGGGGTGCCCCGGTCGACGTCACGCCGGGTGCCCGGGTGGCGGTTCCTCGGCTACGCCCAGACCCATGACCAGGTGGGCAACCGCGCGGTCGGCGAGCGGCTGTCGGCCCTGGTCGGCCCCGGCCGGGCGAAGGTCGCCGCGGCCCTGGTCCTGACCTCGCCGTTCACCCCGATGCTCTTCATGGGCGAGGAGTGGGCGGCGTCGACGCCCTGGCAGTACTTCACCTCGCACGAGGAGGCCGAGCTCGCCGAGGCGGTCCGGGCCGGGCGACGCCGGGAGTTCGCCGGGCACGGCTGGGCCGCCGAGGACGTGCCCGACCCGCAGGAGGCCCGCACCGTCGTGGCCTCGACGCTGGACTGGTCCGAGCCGGCCAGCGGCCCGCACGCCGAGATGCTGGCCTGGCACCGCTCGCTGCTGGTCCTGCGCCGGGCCGAGCCGTGGCTCGCCGACCCGCGCCTCGACCGGGTCTCGGTGACCTACGACGCGGCCGAGGACTGGCTGGTGGTGCACCGCGGGCCGCTGCGCGTCGTCTGCAACCTCGGGCCCGACCCGCGAGCTCGTGCCGCTGGACGGCTCGTCGAGTCGGTCGCTGCTGGCCTCGTGGCCGGGCGCGCTCGGAGCCGCACGGGCCGCCCTGCCGGTGCCCTCGGACGCGGTCGCGGTGGTCCGCATGGCAGGCTCCTCGGCGTGACCGCGCAGGGATTCTTCGGAGCGCTGCTCGTCGGGCTCGTCATCGGCGCGCTCGGCCGGCTCGTCGTGCCCGGCCGTCAGCCGATCGGCTGCCTGTTCACCGTGCTGATCGGGATCGTCGGCTCGGTGGCCGGACTGGCGATCGCCCGTGCCGCGAACCTCGACTGGTGGCTGCTCGTCCTCGCCTGCCAGGTGGCGGTCGCTGCGGTCGGGTGTCGCCGTGGTCGCCGCCGCGCTGCGCGGCTGGCGTCGCCCGCCGCCCGGGGTCTGAGCGTGCGCCGGCTGCTGCCGTCGTACGAAGAGGACGTCGACCTCCTCGAGGCCTACCGCTACCCCGACGACCGGTCCTGGGTGCGGGCCAACATGGTGGCGTCACTGGACGGGTCGGCGGTGCGTGACGGGCGGTCCGAGGCACTGTCCGGACCGGCCGACCAGCAGGTCTTCGGCGTGCTGCGCGGCCTGGCCGATGTGGTGCTGGTCGGGGCCGGCACGGCGCGGGCGGAGGGCTACCGGGCGCTGCGGGCCAAGCCGGCGTACGCCGAGCTGCGGGCCTCGCGCGGCCAGCGGCCGGCGCCGGTGCTCGCGCTGGTCTCCGGCCGGCTGGACCTCGACCCTGCCTCCTCGCTGTTCCACGGCGGCGGCGAGCGCACCGTCGTGGTCACCTCGGAGGCCTCCGACCCGCAGGCGCGGGCCCGGCTGGCCGAGGCGGCCGACGTGGTCGTCGCCGGCGCGACGGAGGTCGACCTGGCGGCGGCGCTGGACGAGCTGGCCGGCCGCGGCCTGACCCGGGTGCTCTGCGAGGGCGGCCCCTCGTTGCTCTCGGCCCTGGTCGCGGCCGGTCGGCTGGACGAGCTGTGCCTGACGCTCTCGCCGCAGCTGGTCGGCGGCTCCGGCCCCCGGATCGTGGCCGGGCCGGAGCTCGACGCCCGGTTCTCCCTCGGTCACCTGCTCGAGGACGACGGCGTGCTGCTCAGCCGCTACGTCGCCGGCTGAGCCGGGCCACCGACACCGCCCACACCACGAGCGGCACCTGCAGCGGCAGCCGCGCGTAGACGAGTGCCCGGTAGCCCGCCGACCGGTCGCCGGCGTCCAGCGCCATCTGGATGTTGCCGGGGAACACGGCGACGAACAGCAGCGCCGTCGCCCAGCCGGCCACCCGGCGGGTGCGCGGCATCGCCAGCCCGGCAGCGCAGGCCAGCTCGGCGACGCCGCTGGCATACACCAGCCCGTACGGCGACGGGCAGCTGCGGCGGGACGATGTCGGCGAAGACCTTCGGGACGACGAAGTGCAAGGTGCCGGTGACGGTGAGCAGTCCCGACAGCAGGTACGGCGACGCGCTCGACCAGCGGGACCGGAACGTCATGTGCGGACCCCCGTGATCCCGTTGTGCAGCTTGGCTTTCCGGCTGTGCCCGGGGACCAGGGTTGTGTCCGGGGTCCCTCGTAGGTTGGCAGCATGACAGAGGTCCTCGATCCGCCCGTCACCCACCCGGTGCACGCGGCTTTCGGCGACCTCGTCATGGCGTTCGACGTGGTGGCAAGCACCGACCTGACGGCCCTGTCCGTCACCGACCTGATGCGCCTGACCGACGAGCTCGTGACCCTGCGCCGCCGGGCCGATGCCCTGGCACTGCGGGTCGTCCACGCGGTCGACTCGCAGGCGGTGGCCGCGCAGCAGGGCCAGCCGTCGACGGCCACCTGGCTCCGGTCCGCCCACCGGCTGCACCCGGCCGAGGCGACCCGAACCGTGCGTGTTGCCAAGGCTCTGCATGACGACCCCTCGCTCCTCTCGTCCCGCTTGCCGACGACGGCATCGTCCGGCCGCGGCAGCAGCTTCGCGATGCCTTCGACGCTGGCGCCGTCTCGTGCAGAGCACGTCGAGGTCGTCACCAGCGTCCTCGCTCGTCCTGTCGGACGCTGTCGACCCCGCGACCCTGCTCGAGGCCGAGCAGTTCCTCGTCGAGCAAGCCGCTGCCCACGACCCGAAGGCGCTCGCCCACATCGGCAAGCACCTCCGGCACGTGCTGGTCGGCGCCGAGCAGCTCGCCGAGGAGGAGCAGTACGCCGTGGCCACTCGCACGTTCGAGATCCGCGAGCAGCACGACGGGTCCGGCAAGGTCCGCGGCCACCTGGACCCCGAGCTGACGGCGCTGCTGCGTTCGCAGCTGTCCCCGCTGGCCGCACCCCGCGCCGCGACTGACGGCCAGCGCGACCTGCGGACGGCCGCCCAGCGCAACGCCGACGCGCTAGCCGAGCTGCTGCGGCGGCATGCGGGCGCGAACCTCTCGCCGGCCAGCCACGGTGCCGCCGCGACCATCACCGTCACGATGGCCTTCGAGACGTTGGAACGGCGGCTCGGCACGGCCGGAGCGAGCCTCGACTGGTCGGGTCCGCTCTCCGCCGCGTCGGCCCGCCGGCTCGCCTGCGACGCCCGGGTCATCCCGGTCGTCCTGGGCACGGCCGGGAGAGCCGCTCGATGTCGGACGCTCCTCCTACCCGGTCACCGCGGCCATCTGGCGCGCCCTGGTCGCCCGCGACGGTGGCTGCGGGTGGGCCGGCTGCGACCGGCCGCCGGAGTGGACCGAGGCACATCACATCCGCCCCTGGGCGGACGGCGGCGAGACCTCGGTGGACAACTGCGGCCTGTTCTGCGACTTCCACCACCGCCGGCTGCATCACGACGGGTGGGAGGTCACCCTCATCGACAGCGTGGTCCATGTGATCCCGCCGCCCTGGGTCGACCCGGACCGGCTGCCCCGCCGAAATACCCAGCGAGCCCAGCTCGCCGCCCTCGTCACCAACGGCTCGCCACGCCTCCCGACCCGGCATGATGACTGACGTGAAGCTGCCTGTGATGCCGCCGGTCGGTCCGATGCTCGCCAAGTCGGTGAAGTCGGTCCCCATCGGCGACTACCTGTACGAGCCGAAGTGGGACGGCTTCCGGTGCATCGCGTTCCGCGACGGTGACGAGGTCGAGCTGGCCAGCCGCGGCGAGAAGCCGCTGACCCGCTACTTCCCGGAGGTCGTCGAGGCCCTGCGGGCCAACCTGCCCTACCGCTGCGTCATCGACGGCGAGGTCGTGATCGTCACCGACGACCGGCTGGACTTCGAGGCGCTGCTCCAGCGCATCCACCCGGCGGCGTCGCGGGTCGAGCGGTTGGCCGCCGAGACACCGGCGTCGTTCATCGCCTTCGACCTGCTCGCGGTCGACGACCAGTCGCTGCTCGACACGCCGCTGACCGAGCGCCGGGCCCGCCTCGAGCAGGTGATGTCGAACGCCGACGCACCGGTCTTCCTGACCCCGAGCACCGACGACCCCGCCCTGGCCGAGACCTGGTTCGAGACCTTCGAAGGGGCCGGGCTCGACGGCGTCATGGCCAAGCCGGCCGCCGGCCGCTACCAGCCCGATGTCCGCGCGATGGCGAAGATCAAGCACGAGCGCACCGCCGACTGCGTGGTGGCCGGCTACCGCTGGCACAAGTCCGGCGGTGTCGTGGGGTCCCTGCTCCTCGGCCTGTACGACGACACGGGCCACCTCCAGCACGTCGGGGTCTCGGCCTCGTTCACCATGAAGCGTCGCGCCGACCTCGTCGACGAGCTGGCGCCGTACGCCGTGGACGACGTCTCGGGCCATCCCTGGGCGGCCTGGGCTGAGGCCGAGGCGCACGAGAAGAGCCGGCTGCCGGGAGCGGTCAGCAGGTGGAACTCCAGCAAGGACCTGTCCTGGGTCCCGCTGCGGCCGGACCTCGTGGTCGAGGTCAAGTACGACCACATGGAGGGCACCCGGTTCCGGCACACGGCGCACTGGAAGCGCTGGCGCCCGGACCGCGAGCCGGAGTCCTGCACCTACGAGCAGATCGACCGCCCCGTACGCTTCGACCTGGCCGAGATCCTCGGCATGGCACCCTGACCGGCTGCGCTACCGACGTCCGAACCCGAAGGGCCCGCGTGTACACCATCCTCCTGCTCACCGAGGCGACCCTCACCGAGCACGACGTCCGCCGCATCGGCGAGCTGCACGGCACCGACGACGTCTCCGTGCACCTGCTCGTGCCGGCCGACGCCCAGCACAACCGGCTGATCGAGGCGCTCGACGACGTCGCCCTGGGGCGGCTGCGGGAGGCTCTGGACGACGACGACCCCACGCCGCAGGAGGCCGACCAGGAGGCCATGCGCGCGGTGAACGCCTCGGTCGACCTGCTCACCGCCGCCGGTCTTCAGGCCCACGGCTCGATCACCGGCTCGGACCCGGTGCCCGCCGCGGTCCAGGCGGCCCGCGACGACGACTCCGACGAGGTGATCGTGGTGACTCCCCCGCACCTGGTCGAGTCCGGGCTGCACCGCGACTGGGCATCCCGTCTGCGCGACGAGCTGGCCCTGCCGGTGCTGCACATCGTGGCCGGCACCGACCGCGTCATCAGCTGATGACCCGGGTCGCCCTCGCCACACTGCTCGCCATCCTGCTCGCCGCCGCGACGCTGCCGGCCGCCACCGGTGCAGCGGCGGCCCCGGCGTCGCCCGCGGGCTCGGCCGACACCACCGTCCGGCTGGTCGTGCGCACCACCGCGGGCGCGGCGCCCGCCGTCACCCGGGTCGCCCAGGCGGCCGGTGCCACCCGCACCGGACAGGTAGCCCGGCTGCACGCGGTGTCGTTCTCGGTGCCCACCGCCGCGGCGGCGCGGTTGCGCAGCCGCCTCGAGCGGCGCCCCGACGTCACCTCGGTCGGCGTGGCGCACCGCCGCTGGTTCACCGCCGACCCCAGCGACCGCCGGTTCGGCGAGCAGCGCGGCTACCTGTCGGCGATGGGCGTCACGGCGGCGTGGGACCGCGGGGCCACCGGCGACCCGGCGGTGCGGATCGCCATCGTCGACTCCGGCGTGGACCTCCGGCACCCGGACCTCGCGGGCAAGGTCGTCGGCACGTACAACGCCGTGCTCGGCGGCACCGACGTGCACGACGTCGTCGGCCACGGGACCGGTACCGCGAGTGCCGCGGCGGCGAGCACCAACGACGGCGTCGGCATCGCCGGCTCAGGACGCGACACCTCGATCCTGGCCGTCAAGGTCGCCGACGTGACCGGCCGGATCTTCACCGACGACCTGGCCAAGGGCATCGTCTGGGCCGTCGACCACGGCGCCGACGTGGTGAACCTCAGCCTCGGTGGCCCGACGTCCGACCGCCTCGAGCGGGCAGCGGTCGCCTACGCACGCGACCATGACGTCCTGGTCGTTGCTGCTGCCGGCAACGAGGGCACCTCCGCGAGGCAGTTCCCGGGTGCGCATCCCGGCGTCCTGGCGGTCGGCGCCACCTCGGCAGCCGGGTCGGTGCGCGCCCCCTTCTCCAGCTACGGCCCGTGGGTCGACGTCGCCGCACCGGGCCGCTCGATCGTGGTCGCCACGCCGGGTGGCGGCTACGAGATCGCCGACGGCACGTCGTACTCCGCCCCGCTGGTCTCCGGCGCCGCGGCGCTGCTGCTCTCAGCGCGGCCGCAACGGAGCGCCGACCAGCTCGCCCAGGCAATCGTGGCCGGCACCGATGCCGCAAAGTTCGGCTTCGCCCACGGCCTGGTGCACGTCGACCGGTCTCTCGACATGCTGGCGCCCCGGTCCGCACCCGTGGTCTCGTCGCCGGCCAGCGGCGCCGTCGTGAACGGGCTGCTCACGGTGACGGCGACCAGCAACGCCCCCCGGGTCCGGCTCGGCATGGCCGACCTGTCCGCGACGGTCACGACCCGGGACGGTGTGGCCAGCGCGTCGTTCGAGACCTACGGGCTCGGTGGCACCCACCTGGTGACCGCCGCAGACTGCAGCGCGGTCGACCAGTGCAACGACCCGAGCGCGTTACCCGTCACCGTCGACAACGCAGCGCCCGCGATCACCTCACCCACCCCCGGCCAGGAGGTCCGCGCCGACAGCCTGACCATGACGGCGACCGCCCCCGGCGGTGCGGTCCGCCTCTTCCTGGACAACACCCCGGGCGTGACCGACGGTGCCGCACCGTACGGTGCCGACCTGTCCACGGAGCAGCTGACCGACGGCCAGCACAGCGCCCGGGCTGCTCTCTGCCGCAGCGACGGCACGGTCTGCGACCTCGGCCACGTCTCCGCGGTACCGGTCCAGGTCAGCCGGCTGCACCCCGGCATCACCGGCTTGTCCCCGAGAGCGATCAGCCCGGACGGCGACGGCCGCCGCGACGCCACCACGGTCACCTACCGGCTGGACCGGCGGCAGACGACCGCCCTCGTGGTCCGGGCCGCGTCCGGCGCCGTGGTCTACCGGCGCGGGCTGGGCAGCCGCGACCCCGGCAAGCACACCGCCACCTGGGACGGACGCCGGTCCGCCGGTAGGCCCGCGCCCGACGGTGACTACACCGTGCAGATCGCGACCTCGGACGGCACCCTGCGGGGGCTGGCCAGCAGCTCGCTGCGGGTCGACCGCCGCGGTCCGGCCCTGACCGCAGTCCACCGCTCGTCGCCCCGGGTGCTGCCGGTCAGGGACCGCTACCTGGACAGCGTCGCGCTGGAGGCCAGGCTCGGGGAGGCGGTGCGCTCGCTCCGGCTGGAGGTCAGCACCCGGTCCGGCAGGGTCGTCCGCCAGGTCAAGACAGGCCGTCGCGCCGCCGGCGTGACCGCGACCCTGACGTGGGACGGCCGCACGGCCGGCGGCCGCCTGTCCCCCGGCACCTATCGGGTCCGGCTGGTGGCCGAGGACCTGGCCGGCAACCGGCGCGCCTCTCCCCGGCGCACGGTCACGGTGTCCGGGCAGCGGCTGGTCAAACGGTCCGGGAGCATCACCGTGAGCGCCCGGGACTCCCTGGAGGAGTCGTTCGAGGACGACTGCTCACAGGTGTTCCGCCGCACCAGCGGCCGGCACGACGGCTGGGTGGCGTACGCAAGCTCCTCGATCTGCACCTCCGGCGACGCCTACGCCGCCGGCGACCACCAGGTCCGGCTGCCAGCGGCGGTCCGTTACGGGACCGTCCGCGTCTCGGCGTACGGCGGCCGCGGCGACAAGCGGTACCGCGACTCGGCGCGAGTCGTCTACTACGACGGCCTGCAGAACCTGAGCAACCGAACCTTCCGCCTCGGCCCGTCGGTGAGCACCTACCGAGGCCCTCGCGTCAAGGCCGCGCCGCTGGTCATCAGGTCCCGGGTGCTCCGGTGGATGACGCTCGCCACCGGCGTCGCGTGGTACGACGTCAAGAGCTACCGCGTCGACTACACCTACTTCGTCCTGCGCTGAACCCGCCCGGGCACGGGCACCCGCGGGCCGGGCATGCCGACGCCCCCGGCTCGTGACGAGCCAGGGGCGTCGGAGATGGTCGCTCGGGCGACCGCGGTGCTGTTCTAGGCCTGCAGGATGCCGAGCAGGGCATTGAGCAGGTTCGTCAGGATCCCGCTCAGACCGCCGATGCCGGTCCCGTCGAGCAGCCCGACGACCGCGCACAGCAGGTTGCCGAGCAGGTTGCCGGCACCGGGAACGGCAGTGATGTCGAGGACCACGCGGTCCAGGTGGACGACCAGACCCAGCAGGTCGAGGTCCAGCGGCCCGAGCACCAGGTGCAGGACGTCGCAGGAGACCGCGGACGTCGACCTGGTGCCGGAGGTGCTCGGGCTGGACCGACTGGTTCTTCGCCTGGGTCGCGGCCAGGTTCACCGGGATCCGCACGCCGCGCTCGCTGACGGCCTTGGTGCTGCCGCTCTTCTTGGTAAGCGTGCCGGTGAGGGTGCCGACGGCCTTGACCTTGTCGTTGCGGACCGCGAAGCGCTTCACGGTGTACTGGCCCGCGAAGGTGGCGCCGTTCTTGGCCTCGCCGGTGACCTTGTGGACCTTCATGGTCCCGTACTCGTTGGTGAGGGAACTGGCCGACGCGGCAGGCGCGTTGGCGCCACCCACGAGGGCGACGATGGCCAGGCTGACCGCTACGGCCAGCGACCTGGTGGTACGACCGAACATCTGGTTCTCCTTCTCTGGAGCATCGCGGACTCGGCCTTGCGGCCGTCCCGTCCGTCGGGGGCAGGAGCGCCTCCGTGCAGGGAGCGACGTACGCGGGCCGTTCTGTCCCACCGGGGCACGGTGAAACTCCGCAAGTCCAGACTTGACTCGATCCGGTCCAACCGGTCAGACCGACCGGCTGCGGCCTCGTGTCCGCATCGAGGCGGCCAGGGCGACGCCGACCGCAGCGAGCGCGAGCTGGACGGCGAGCTCGATCCAGTCGACCCCCTCGGTGTCGCGCAACGGACCGACGATGGCCGAGCCGATCAGCGCGGCGACGATTCCCACGACGATGGTCAGCCAGACCGGGATGTCCTGCTTGCCCGGCACGATGAGGCGGCCGAGGACGCCGATGACCAGGCCGATGATCAGGGCGCCGAGGATGCCTTCGATGGTCATGGTGCGTGCCTCCGTGGACGAGCAGGGCCGGACAGGTCGCCGGTCGATGTTGCATGCCCGCTCAGGTGCGTCCCGAACACGTCAGAGCGGGCCGGCTCCCCACGCTGCGTGATCGGTCGGTGCAGTGGCTAGTCCGATATGACGATTGCTGCCCGGGTGAGAGCAGGGGCATCGTGTCGGCATTGACGGTGCGGGCGAGGCTCTGGGGGGATGGGAGCCGGGGGGTGCCCGCGCCGTCAAAGTACGTCCCGCGGCAGCTGCTCCCCCCCGCACGTCCTCGTCGCCCCGACCACCCCCCCGGGCGGGGCGACGAGGACCCCCGGTGGCACGGGTTTGCCACCCGGTCCGGGATTGACCGGCCCTCCACCCGGGTACTGCTGCATTGACTGCAGGAGGTGGCCGGGGTGGACCGCGACCAAGAGCTGGCGCTGCTCGGCGTGCTCGAAGGCCAGTTCGGCGAGCGTCAGCGGGCTCTGGCCGGGCTGCACCTCGAGGAGGGCGCCACCCGCCGGCTGCATGCCGAGATGGTGGACCTGCAGCACCGGGCCACCCAGCGCGAACGAGCCGCGATCGAGCTCGAGGCGGAGGCCCTGACCTCCCCTCGGCACCGGCGGCCGAGCCGGGTCCTGCAGGCCGTCGACCTGCTCACCGACCGCCATCGCGACCACGCGGACAGCTAACCGGAAGGTTCTTCTCCGGCCGCCTCCCCGGGCGCAGGGCGCTTCGCCCGGCTCGGCTGCACCCGCATCGGCTCCCCCGGCATCTTGGGAGTGCCTACCGCCTAAGCGCTGTGCTGACCTGCGGAAACGCGGCCCACGAGGGAGCGCTGTGGGCCGCGTTATCGGGCGAGTGGAAGCCCGGACATGGTCACCTAACTCACGCCGCGACCCGCACGCCCGAGGTCGGCCAGGTCGAACGTCGGTTGTCGGGTTCTACTGTCGGATTTCCGACAGTAGAGCCCGCTGTCATCTCCTGCCGCACCTCGCGCATGATGCGTAACGAGCCTCAAGCAGGGAGGGGGGCAAGTGGTGAGGCGGGGTCGCCTGGGTGTTGATCTTGCGTGCATGACGTTCCCCCCGGGGTGGCTACCTCGTTATGCTCACCACTCGTGAAACATGGCGGCGCGGGATACGCCTACGAACAGGGATGCCGCGGCGCTCGGCCTGTTCACGTCGAGCCCGTGCGTCGTCGGGCTGATCCTGCTGTGGCTCGGCTGAGCCAGATGTGGAGGAGCCCTACGTTGCGCAGACGAGCCGGACGGTCACGGACTCAGCGGTGGCCCCCGTGTTGTTGAGAAAAAAGATCCAGGCAGCGGGGGCCTCGGGGTAGCCGAGCTCATCGAACACGCTGGGACCGGCAGAAACGATGCTCGCGTTAATGATCCGGCCAGGCGCCTGACAGGCGGCGGGGTACTCAGTGAAGTTCAGGTTCGGGACCACGGTGAGCACCCGATCCTGGTATGTGAACGAGCTGCCGGCGCCGGCGGGTCCCTGCAAACCGGTCGCTCCCGTCGCGCCGGTCGCTCCCGTCGCGCCGGTAAAGCCGGTCAGGCCGGTCGCTCCGCGCTCTCCAGCGACGCCGCGCTCTCCAGCGACGCCGCGCTGGTTCCAGACCAGTGGGCGCTCCGTGCCGCGGCAGCTCTGCCCCTTGGCCTTGTCGATAGCCCTCAAAGCACCTCCCTGCTTGGCGTAGCAGGCACTGATCTGGCCGCTGCTGCCGGGGATCGCGGCGAACGCCACGCCCACCGATCCACCCAGCAGGGCCACGACCGCGGCCGCCGCGATAACCCCTGGCGTCGTCCTAAGAAGTCTCGTGACAGAGCGCACGACGATCCCCCCACTCACATCCCGCTCCGACGGCCCGCCTCGTGATGGGCCTGTTCCCGACCAGAGTGCTCCCGTTTCCACACCGTGTCATCACCGCGATCGGCACTGGTCGGCCGGCATCGCCCGGACGTACCTCATGCCCGGCGCGGTCGAGTAGGCCACGACCACCCTCCAGCCGCCGTCGTCCCGGTGCGGTACTGGTCGAGCACCTCGGCCGGCCACCAAACGGCCGTCGTCGTGCAGGACCTCGACAGATGTAGTGGGCATGGGGGCGTCTCCAGCGGCTAAGCGAGATCGAGCCTCACCGCCGATGCCTACGGGTGGAAGTGATGCACGAACACCTGCACCGTGTTGCCGTCCTGCTCGAACACCTGGTCAAGCCTGTAGCCACGGCCGTACATGTCGTTCAGGTGCGCCTGCCAGCGGCCCATGTTGATCGAGCCTCTGTTCACCTCGGTCGCGTAGTGATGCTGTGGGTAGGGGCACGGGGCCTGGTACGGCTCGGTCACTGGGTCCCTTCCGCTTGCTAATGCGCCGACGCTAGCTCGACAGGCGCGCGGTGGACGTTATCCTCCCGGCGTGAAGCACGGTGGCGCCGGCTACGCCTACGAACGCGGCTGCCGCTGCGAGGTTTGCCGAGAGGCGGAAAACGCCCGGCACCGCGACCTGCGAGCCCGCCGGGCGGCCAGCGTCGCAGCACGCACGAGCGGGTAGGAGACGGGCAACCCTGGGCCTCGCTAGGTCCGTCAAGACGGGTCGCTGGGCTGCCGAGAGAAACAGTGCGGGTTGGCCGCTCGAGGGGTGCGGCCGACCTTGCCCTTTCGACGTCTACGCGCAAAGCCCCGCGCTCTGGGGGTGAGCGCGGGGCGACTTGCTGCTGGCTACCGCACCGGGGGGTCGGCACGGGCCGTGCTCTGAGAATGCACGCCCTCCGAGCCGGCCACACATAGCCCAACCAGGTGATGACCAACTCTTTGCCGACCTTGCCGGAAACCTCCGGTCACGGGGTCGGTCTAGCCTCGGCTTTGTGGTCCCCCGACACGAATACCCGGGCCGGATCGTGCTTGGCGGTCGGGCTGTTCACGTCGAGCCTGTGCGTCGTCGGGCTCGATCGTGCTGATGCTCGGGTAGCGACTGGCTCAGGGCCCAGCCTAGGCGTCCTTTCGATGCCGGCCGGTGACGTCTGGCGGCGTGGTGCCCCAGGTCCGGTAGATCTCGAAGACCCCGCGAGTCAGGTCGAGCTGGTGTTCCCAGTCCTCCCGGATCGGTTTCGCGCCAAGCTCGACAGCCGATCGCACCGGCATGTCGCCAGGTTATCCGGTGAGTGAGCGCTGTACTGCCGAACACGCCGACCTAGTCGGCCGTGTTTCCGCTGGTAGGACGCTTGGCCCGGCTCGGCTGCACCCGCATCGGCTCTCCCGGCATCTTGGGATAGTCCGGCGGGTAGGGCATGTCGCCGAGCCCGTGGTCCCGCTCGTCCCGCTCGAACCACTCGAGCAACGTGGTCAGGTCGTGCCGGATGTCGTCGATCTCGCGGTGCACGTCGCCCCGCTCGGCGAACCTGGCCGGCATGGTCCGCACCGTGAGCTCGCGCGGGTCGACGTCGGGCAGCTCGTCCCACTCCAGTGGCGCCGACACCGGCGCGTGCGGCAGCGGTCGGACCGAGTAGGCCGAGGCGATGGTGCGGTCGCGAGCGTTCTGGTTGTAGTCGACGAAGATCGTCTCGCCGCGCTCCTCCTTCCACCACTTCGTGGTCACCTGGCCCGGCATCCGCCGCTCCAGCTCGCGACCGAGGGCGATCGCCGCGTGGCGGACGTCGGTGAAGGTCCACCGCGGCTCGATCCGCACGTAGATGTGCACGCCCCGGTTGCCCGACGTCTTCGGGAAGCCGCGCCAGCCGAGCTCGGCCAGCACCTCCCGCGCCACGCCGGCTACCGCCACCGCGTCGGAGAAGTCGGTGCCCGGCTGCGGGTCCAGGTCGATCCGCAGCTCGTCGGGATGGTCGACGTCGGCCCGGCGGACCGGCCACGGGTGGAAGGTGATGGTGTTCTGCTGCGCGCACCAGGCGACAGTGGCCAGCTCGGTCGGGCAGACCTCGTCGGCGGTACGTCCGCTCGGGAAGGCGATGTGTGCGGTCTCGACCCACGGTGGGGCGCCCTTGCTGATGCGCTTCTGGAAGAACGCGTCGGCGCCGCGCCCGTCGGCCCGGGTCGCGACCTTGACGCCCTCGTGCACGCCGGCCTGCCAGCGCTCCAGGGTCACCGGCCGCTCGGCCAGGGCGCGCATGATCCCCTCGCCGACCGAGAGGTAGTAGTCGACCATCTCGCGCTTGGTGATGCCGACGGCCGGAAAGACCAGCTTGTCCGGGTTGGTCACCTTGACGGTGCGCGGGCCTACCTCGATCTCGACGAACGGCGATGCCATGTCGGCACGCTACCGGGCGCTCGCTCGGCGCACCGCCGCGACGTAGGCTCGGTGCATGTTCAAGAAGAGCCAGCCCGCCGACGCCGAGCCCCCGCCACCGACTACGAGGTGCGCAGGTCCGAGGACGAGTGGAAGGCCGAGCTGAGTCCGCAGGAGTACCACGTGCTACGCGAGGGCGGCACCGAGCGGCCCTTCACCGGGGAGTACAACGACACCTCCGCGGTGGGGGTGTACAGCTGCCGGGCCTGCGGGGCCGAGCTCTTCAGGAGCGAGGCGAAGTTCGACTCGCACTGCGGCTGGCCCTCGTTCTACCAGCCGAGCGAGGGTGACGCCGTCGAGCTCCTCGAGGACCGCTCACTCGGCATGACTCGTACGGAGGTCCGGTGCCGACGATGCGGATCCCACCTCGGGCACCTCTTCGACGACGCTCCCCAGACGCCGACCGGGGACCGCTACTGCATCAACTCCGTGTCGATCCGTCTCGAGGAAGGGCAGTAGCGCCACCGTCTTCCGCCACCACCATGGCCTGGTGTGGCGAACGTCCGCCGTCGCGAGGTCGAACAGGATCACCGACTGCAGCAGCAGCCCGCCGACCAGCACGCCGGCGACCAGGTCGGTCAGCCAGTGGCTGCCGATGTAGAGGCTGGTGATGACCGTCAGGGTCGTGAGCCCCGCCCAGAGAGCGGCGATCCGGCGCACCGGCGGCTGCTCGGCGTACCGCAGGCAGAGATAGACGATCACGCCACCAGTCAGCACCATGTTGGACGAGTGCCCGGACGGGAAGATGATGCCGCCGCTGAGCACGTCGGCGTTGCCGGTCTCGGTCTCCGAACGGCCGACCAGGATCTTCATCGCACCGACGACCACGTTGAGCACGAGGAACGACATCGCGGCCAGCACGACCGGCCGCCAGGTGCGGTGCCGCCGCGCGAAGATGCCGGCCACCAGCAGCAGGATCGGCACCAGCACCGAGCGCTGGCCCATCTTGTCGTACCAGCCGGCGGCCTGCTCGAGCGACGGGAAGACCTCCTCGCCGTCCCAGCCGTTGACCGCGAGGTCGAGCTGGGTCAGCGGTCCCTCGATGAAGATGTCGACGATGACGTAGACGAGTGACGCGCTCAGCAGCCCGGCGATCAGGCGCGACCGCCGGCCGATCCGGTCGCGGATCCGGCGCCGCGGCGGCGGCTCCGCGACGCGGACGGGCTGCGGCACGCCGGTCTCCGGGCCGTGCCCGTCGGTGCCGTGCGGAGAAGCGCTCACCCGCTGCTCGCCAAGGTCGTCAGCGTCGTCACGGAGCGCCTGCCACGAGCTCGCTGACCGGCTTGCGCCGGCCGGTGTAGAAGGGCACCTCGTCGCGCACGTGCAGCCTGGCCCGGGACGCGCGCAGGTGGCGCATCAGGTCGACGATGCGGTGCAGCTCGTCGGCCTCGAAGGCCAGCACCCACTCGTAGTCACCGAGCGCGAACGCCGGCACGGTGTTGGCGCGAACGTCGGGGAAGCCCCGCGCCATCTGCCCGTGCTCGGCCAGCAGGGCGCGCCGCTCCTCGTCAGGCAGCAGGTACCAGTCGTAGGACCGCACGAACGGGTAGACGCAGACGTAGTCGTGGGCGTCCTCGTCGGCGAGGAACGCCGGCACGTGGCCCTTGTTGAACTCCGCCGGCCGGTGCACCGCCATCACCGACCAGACCGGCTCGCAGGCGCTGCCGAGCGCGGTGCGGCGGAACCGGCCGTAGGCCTCCTGCAGGTCGTCGGGGTTCACCGCGTGCCACCAGACCATCACGTCGGCGTCGGCGCGCAGACCGCTCACGTCGTACGTGCCGCGGGTGACGACGTCCTTCGCGGCGAGCTGCTCGAACAGCCCGTCGACCTCGGCCGTGACCGCGGCCCGGTCGTCGGGCAGCCGGTCGCGCAGCCGGAACACCGACCACATCGTGTAGCGGATGACCTGGTTCAGGTCGCGCGCCTTCGGCTTGGTGCTGCTCATGGCTCCCATTGTCGCAGCACCTCGGCGGCGGCCCGCTCCCCGGATGCGATGCAGGCGGGCACCCCGACCCCGTCGTACGCCGCACCTGCCACCGCCAGCCCCGGCAGCCCCGCGACGGCCGCCCGGACCCTGGCCACCCGGCTCCGGTGGCCGACCGCGTACTGGGGCAGTCCGCCGCCCCAGCGCGTCACCCGGGCGTCCAGCGGCGGGTCGGTGACCCCCAGGGCGTCGGTGAGGTCACCGAGGACGAGGTCGACAAGGTCGGCGTCGTCGCGCTGCAGCACCGACTCCTCGCCCATCCGCCCCACCGAGGCCCGGACGATCACCAGGCCCGGGGCCGCGCCCGCGTACCAGCCCCACTTCGTCGAGGAGAACGTGACCGCCTTCACCGCGCGCCCGTCGACCGGCGGCACCAGGAACCCCGAGCCGGTAGGCAACGCCCGGAACGCCGTGCCCGGGAACGCCAGCGCCACCACGGCCATCGAGGCATAACGCAGCTGGGACAGGTCGGAGGCGGCCGACGCGGCGTGCGGGCGCAGCAGCCGCGCGGTGGGCGCTGCCGGCACGGCGATCACGACCGCGTCGGCCAGCACCTCCTCCGGCGACCGGGTCGGGCCGACGACGAGCCGCCAGCCGGTCGCGGTCCGCGCGAGCTCCCGGACCGTGGCCCCGGTGCGGATCTGCGCGCCGGACAGCCGGGCCACCGCCGCCGGCAGGCGGCCGACCCCGCCGCGGGGCGCCCCGAACACCGCGCCGTCCTCGCCGGTGGACTCCGCGGCCGACCGGCTCGCCCGGGCGGCGGCGAGCAGGGAGCGCTCCCGGCGCGCGTGCGGTGCCAGCTGCGGCACCGTCGCCTCGAGCGACAGCTCGTCGGCACGCCCGGCGTAGACACCGCCGAGCAGCGGCTCGACCAGCCGGTCGACGACGGCCCGGCCCAACCGCGCGGTGACGAACCGGCCGACCGAGACGTCCTCGGCCATCCGGGTCCGCGGCAGCCACGAGTCGACCGGCACCCGTGCAGCTCCCGGCCGGTGAGCAGCCCGCTGGTGGCCAGGGCGCGCAGGTCGCTGGGGATCCCCATCACCGTCCATCGCGGCAGCGGGTGCATGCCGCCGCGGCTCCAGACCGCGGCGCTCGTCGTCGCCGCGTCCTCGAGGTCAGGACCCAGGCCGGCCGCCCGCGCCAGGTCCACTGCCTCCGGACGCCGGAGCAGCAACGACTCGGCGCCCTCGTCGACCGGGACCCCGGCCAGCTCGCTCACCCGGAGCTTGCCGCCGACGTGTCCGGAGGCCTCCAGCACGGTGACCCGCAGGGCGCCGGGGAGGTGCGCGCGTCGCGCAGCCTCGCCCAGTGCCCGCGCAGCGGCCAGCCCGGCGATGCCGCCACCGACGACCACGACGTGTCGCACGCGTTCCGGCGACTCGTCGTACGACCCGCCGGACATGGCGACACCCTGGCAGATCGTGACCCGTTCGCGACCGGCGGGCACGGAACCGGCGGTCGGCCCGTCGCGTCGCACCGCCATGACCAACCGAGCCAGCAGTCACCCGTCCGTCCGTCGCCTGGTGGTGGCCGCCTCCGGCGCTCTGCTGCTCGCGGCCTCCGTCGCGGCCTGCAACGGCGGGGACTCCGACGCCAGCGCCGGGGCGAACGCATCGGCCGACATGGCCGGCCCGGTGACCGGTGAGAAGTCGCCGCCCTCAGCAGCGGCGGATAACCGGGACTCCGGCTCCGGGGAGAGCACGAGCACGGCGGCCCGGGTCCTGCCCAGCGACCGGGATGTGGTCTACCGCGGCTCGATCACGGTCCGGGTCACCGACGTGGGGCGGGCCGCGGACCGCGCCGAGGCGCTTGCCGTCGGAGCCGACGGCGTCGTGTTCTCCGAGCAGACCTCGACCGACCCGCGGAACCGGCGGTTCGGACAGGCGGACCTGACCCTGCGCGTGCCGCCGAGCTCGTTCGGCCCCACCCTCGACTCACTCGGTCGGCTCGGCAAGGAGCTCGACCGCACGCGCAGCGCCGAGGACGTCACGACCCAGGTCGCCGACGTCGACAGCCGGGTCCGGTCGCAGCAACGCAGTGTCGACCGGGTCCGGGTCCTGCTCTCGCGGGCCGAGACCATCGGCGAGGTCGTGCAGGTCGAGGCCGAGCTGTCCCGCCGCGAGGCCGACCTCGAGTCGCTGGAGGCGCAGCTGACCCGGCTCAAGGACGTCACCGAGCTGGCCACCATCGAGGTGACGCTCGTGTCGCCGGACCGCTCTCCGACCGGGCCGGCCGAGGACGACCTCGGCTTCCTGTCCGGCCTCAGCGGCGGCTGGAACGCGTTCGTCGCCGTCCTGCTGGTCGCCCTGACCGTGCTGGGGGCCCTGGTCCCCTTCGCGGTCACCGCCGCGGTCGTCGGCGTACCGCTGCTGATGCTGTGGCGGTCCCGCCGGCGCCGGGCACCCGTCCCGCCGGCCGCTGCCGACGTGTGACCACCGGTCAACCGCGAGCCGCCGGCTGCGACTCGGTGTGCACCAGCTCGACGATCCGGGTGAGCACGTCGGGATCGGTCTCGGGGATGACTCCGTGCCCGAGGTTGAAGATGTGGCCGGGGGCGGCCCGGCCGGCGGCGAGCACCGCCCGGGTCTGCTCGGCCACGACGTCCCAGGGTGCGAAGACCAGCGCGGGGTCCAGGTTGCCCTGCAGGGCGCGGTCCGGACCCACCCTGCGGGTGGCCTCGTCGAGCGGCACCCGGAAGTCGACGCCGACCACCTCGGCGCCCGCCTCACCCATCAGGCCGAGCAGCTCGCCGGTGCCGACGCCGAAGTGGACGCGCGGCACCCCGAGCTCACCGACGGCGGACAGCACGGCGGCCGAGTGCGGCTGGACGCAGCGGACGTAGTCGCGGGCCGGCAGCGCCCCGACCCACGAGTCGAACAGCTGGACGGCGCTCGCGCCGGCCTCGACCTGCACCCGGAGGAAGGCCGCGGTGATGCCGGCCAGCCGCTGCATCAGTGCAGCCCAGAGGTCGGGCGCGCCGTACATCAGCGCCTTGGTGTGCTCGTGGTTGCGTGACGGGCCACCCTCGACCAGGTAGGACGCCAGGGTGAACGGCGCGCCCGCGAAGCCGATCAGCGGTGTCGCACCGAGCTCGGCGACGAGCAGCCGGACCGCCTCGGTCACGAAGTCGACGTCGCCGGCCTCCAGCGGCCGCAGCTGGTCCAGGTCGGCGAGGCTGCGGATCGGCCGGGCGATGACGGGCCCCACGCCGGGCTTGATGTCCAGGTCGACCCCGACAGCCTTCAGCGGCACCACGATGTCGCTGAACAGGATCGCTGCGTCGGTGCCGTGCCGGCGGACCGGCTGAAGGGTGATCTCGGTGACCAGGTCGGGGCGAGCGCAGGCCTCGAGCATCGGGATGCCCTCGCGCAGCCGGCGGTACTCCGGCAGCGACCGGCCGGCCTGCCGCATGAACCACACGGGGGTGTGCGGGACCGGCTCCCGGCGGCAGGCACGCAGGAAGGCCGAGTCGAGCAGCGCGTCGGTCGTCACGGAAGCAGATGCTGTCACGCCTCCTTGCCCCGCCCGCCTCAGCCCGTGGCGATCAGCGCCACACCGCCCAGCGCGCCGGCGACGCCCAGGCTCTGCAGCCGCCCGAGCCGCTCGCCGTGCAGCAGCCGGGCCAGCAGCACGGTCACGACCGGGTAGAGCGAGCCGAGGACCGACACCACGCTGACGTCGTCGCGCCGGCTGGCCAGCCCGAAGGTCAGGTTCGCGGCCAGGTCCGCGACGCCGACCAGGGCGACCAGCGCGAGGTCGCGCCGGCCCAGCCGGTAGTCGGAGCGCTGACCCCCGCGGGCCAGTGCCACCAGCAGGGCGGTCCCGAGCAGGGTCACCGAGGTGACCCGCATGGTGGTCAGCGTCATCAGCGTGCTGTGCTCGCTGCCCCTGGCGATCGCCAGCAGCGCCACCCCGAAGCCGACGGCAGCGACCGCTGCCAGCAGCACGGGACGGGCCCCGGCCCGCCCGGACAGCTCCGGACCGCTGGCCAGCACCACCCCGGCGATCGCCACCACGATGCCGACCAGCTGCCAGGCCGCCGGCCGCTCGCCCTGGGCCAGCCCGGCAAACACCGGCACGACCACACCGAGGGCGGCGATCGGCGAGACCACACCCATCGTCCCGGCCGCCAGCGCCGCGTAGAAGCTGACCAGCCCGACCACGCCGGCAACCCCCGCCAGGACCGCCCAGGGCAGGTAGCCGGTGTCGTCGCCCAGCGCACCCGCGGCGACGGCGACCACAACGATGGTCAGCAGCGCCGGCCGCCTGCGAGGCGCCGACCACCAGCGCCGCCTTGTGGCGCCGCGAGATGGTGCCCCCGAGGAAGTCCGCGCTGCCCCACAGCAGGCTGGACAGCAGGGCGAGGAGGGCGGCCACGGGCGGCAGCGTACGGGGCAGCGACGCGCCCGGGTACGGGTCCCGGGTCGCGCCTCCCCGCCGCCCGGTCCGACCCGCCGTACGCTTCCCGGCATGGTCGCGCGGCGGAACGCCGACGAGGTCCCGGAGGAGTTCGCCCGGGCACTCGCCGCACTGCGTGCCGCCATCCCCCGGGCGGAGGTCGTCCTCGAGGAGACCCCCGCCCCGCAGCGGCTGGCCCCGCACGCCGTGGCGCTCACCGCCGACGTGATCTCGCCGCAGGACCCGGAGACCGAGCTCGGCACCGGCCGGCTGGTGCTGCTGCACGACCCGGCCGGTCACGAGGCGTGGCAGGGCACCTTTCGGGTGGTGACGTATGTGCGCGCCGAGCTCGAGCACGAGATGGCCTCCGACCCGCTGCTGCCCGGCGTCGGCTGGGCCTGGCTCACCGAGGCGCTGGACGGGCACGGCGCCGGCTTCACCGCGGCCAGCGGGACCGTGACGCGGGTGGCCTCGGAGAGCTTCGGGGCCATCGCCGGCGAGCCGGCCTCGGCCCAGATCGAGATCCGGGCCTCGTGGACCCCCGTCGACGAGGCGTTCCAGGCCCACCTGCTCGCCTGGTGCGACCTGCTGTGCACCACCGCCGGTCTGCCGCCGGTGGCCCCCGGAGTGGTCACGCTGCCCACCCGGCGGCGGGCGAACCGGCGCTGACGGCGCCCGCACCGGCCGCACCCACGGCTACAGGTCGCCGCCGTACCGGCCGATGACGCTCAGGACAGCGCTGAAACTTCGCACCTGATCGGGAGAACCGGTGACCGCACTGGTCGAACGGCACGGCAGCACGGCCCCCGGGCCGCACTCCGGCCGCGCAGCCCGCTTCACCGCGATGGTCGTCGTGGCCAGCCCCTTCGTGCGCGAGACGCTGGCTCGTAGCCTGCGCTCCCTGGGTGCCGTCGAGGTCGTCGAGGCCTCCTCGCTGGCCGAGGCCCGGGCCCGCGCTCTGGGCACGAGCACCCGGGACCTGGCCGTCGTCGACAGCAACCTGCCCGACGGCTCCGGGATCTCGCTGGTCCGCGAGCTGCGCGGCCTCGGCTGGGTCCGCGGCCTGGTGCTGTCGTCCACCGAGGACCCCTACACCGTCCGCGCGGCGCTGGCCGGCGGCGTCCGCGCCTTCCTGGTGACCGCATCCTCCGGCGGCCCGAGCGTGCGCTCGGCCGCCCCGCAGACACTGGCCACCAGGCCCCGGGCGGCCCGGCTCACCGGTGCGGAGGCGCTGTCCGGCCGCGAGGTCGAGGTGCTCCAGCTGGTGTCCGAAGGTCGCTCGAACAAGGAGATCGGCGAGGCGCTCGGCCTGTCCGCGCTGACCGTGAAGAGCCACCTGGCCCGGATCGCCCGCAAGCTCGGCACCGGTGACCGCGCCGAGATGGTCGTCGTGTCCATGCGGGCCGGCGTCGTCGTCTGAGGGGAGCCGCGACGCGCGGCAGCCCTCCCGGGTACGCCGGGTGGGGGCTCGCACGCCGTACCGTGAGCGCGTGACCGCGTCCCTGTCGTCCGGCTCTCCGGAGGTCGAGCCGACCTTCCTGGAGGCCGCGGCCGCTCCCGGGGCCGCGACGACGCTGCCGCCGTCGGCGGCCCGGTGCCGCTGACCGAGCCCCGCGACGGGGTCCCCGCTCCCGCTCACCGACCCCGCCGAGCTGGCCCCTGTGGTCGAGGCGCTCGCCGCCGGCTCCGGCCCGGTCGCCGTCGACGCGGAGCGCGCCTCCGGCTACCGCTACGGCCAGGCCGCCTACCTGGTCCAGCTCCGCCGGGCCGACGTCGGCACGGTGCTGATCGACCCCCGCGAGCTGCCCGACCTCAGCTCGCTCGGTCGGGCCATCGCCGACGACGAGTGGGTGCTGCACGCAGCGTCCCAGGACCTGCCCTGCCTGGCCGACCTCGGGCTGCGCCCGACCCGGGTCTTCGACACCGAGCTCGCCGGCCGGCTGCTCGGCTACCCCCGAGTCGGGCTGGGCTCGATCGTCGAGGAGGTGCTGGGCTTCTCGCTGGAGAAGGGCCACTCGGCCGCCGACTGGTCGACCCGCCCGCTGCCCGAGCCGTGGCTGCGCTACGCCGCCCTCGACGTCGAGGTGCTCGTCGAGCTGCGGGACGCGCTCGCCGGCCAGCTCGACGCCCAGGGCAAGCGCGACTGGGCCGAGGAGGAGTTCGCGGCCATCGTCGCCGCGCCACCGCCCCCGCCGCGGGTCGAGCCATGGCGGCGGACGTCCGGGCTGCACCGGGTACGCAAGCGCCGGCAGCTCGCCGTCGTCCGGTCCCTCTGGGAGCGCCGTGACGAGGTCGCCCAGCGCCGGGACATCGCCCCCGGCCGGGTGCTGCCGGACGCCGCCCTGGTCTCCGCCGCCCTGGCCGGGCCGCGCACCGAGGTCGACCTGGTGGCCCTGCCGGTCTGGGGCGGCCGGTCGATGCGCCGGCAGACGGCGACCTGGCTGCCCGCGATCGAGGCGGCGTACGCACTGCCCGACGACGCGCTGCCCGACCTCAAGACACCGCACGAGGGTCCCCCGCCGGCCCGGTCCTGGGGCGATCGGGAGCCTGCTGCCGCTGCCCGGCTCGCCGCGGCACGGGCCGCTGTCGGCGCGCTCGCGGACGAGCACGGCATGCCGGTCGAGAACCTGCTGGCGCCGGACTCCGTGCGCCGGCTGTGCTGGGCGGCTCCGCCCGAGGACGGCGTGGCCGGGGTTGCTGCGTTCCTGCGCGCGCACGGCGCCCGGGAGTGGCAGGTCCGGCTCACCGCGGAGACCCTGGCCGACGCACTGGTGACCGCCGAGCTGGACCTCCCCGCGGTCACCGACCCACCCGACCCGCCGCCGGCCTGACCACCGGGCGGCGCGGATAGCCTTCGCCGGGTGATACCGGCCAGGGCGGACAAGGCGCTGTCGAGGACCTCCGGGACCGGCTGCGCACGGCCGCTGACCCGGTGCGGGCTCCTGCGATGCAGGCCTACATGAAGTCCGCACTTCCCTACCGGGGCGTGCCGTCGCCGGTGGCGCGGGTGCTCTTCCGCGAGGCGCTGGCCGCGCACGTCCTGCCGGACCGGGCGACCTGGCTGGCCACGGTGCACCAGCTCTGGGACGGGGCGGCCTACCGGGAGGAGCGCTACGCCGCACTGGCCGTCGTACGGGACCGCCGCTACGCGGGCTACCGCGACGCGTCGGTGGTGCCGCTCTACCGGCACCTGCTGACCACCGGCGCCTGGTGGGACGTCGTCGACGACGTCGCCACGCATCTCGTCGGGCCCCTGCTGCTCGGCCACCCCGAGATCGTGGGCCCGGTGCTGCGCGAGTGGGCCGTCGACGACGACCGGTGGCTGCGCCGGACCGCGGTCATCGCCCAGGTCGGGGCCAAGGACCGCACCGACCTGGGCCTGCTGGCCTTTGCCGCCGGGGCCAACCTGGACGACCGCGACTTCTTCCTGCGCAAGGCCATCGGCTGGGCGCTGCGGCAGCACGCCCGCACCGACCCCGACTGGGTGCGCGCCTTCGTCGCGGACCACGACGACCGGATCAGCGGGCTGTCCCGCCGGGAGGCCCTCAAGCACCTGGAGGCAGTGTGACCGCGGCACAGCAGTGGGCCGACGAGCTGGCCGGCTGGGCGATCGACCCGGAGATCCTGGCGGCGGCCCCCGAGTCGCCCTACGAGCTTCCCACCCTCGATCTTCGCGGTCGGGCAGGCCGCGACGCCCTCGGAGCTGCAGGACCTGGCCCGTGCCGCGCTGCGCCCCGGCGGCGCCGTGCTCGACGTCGGCGCCGGGCGCCGGCGCGGCCAGCCTCGAGGTCGTGCCGGCCGGTGGGCAGCTGCACGCGGTGGACTCCCAGCCCTCGATGCTGCGTGCGCTGGCGGAGGCTGCCCGGGAGCGCGGGGTCGACGTCACGACGTACGAGGGCACCTGGCCCGACCTCGCCGACCAGGTGCCGGTCTGCGACGTCGTGGTGTGTGCGCACGTGCTCTACAACGTGCCGGACCTGGCGCCGTTCGCCGGACGCCCTGACCCGCCATGCGCGTGACCTGGTCGCGGTCGAGCTGACCGGCAGCCACCCGCTGGTGCGGCTCGCCCCGCTCTGGGAGGCGGTGCACCACCAGCAGCGGCCGGCCGGGCCGACGGCCGACCTGGCCGTCGCCGCCCTGCGCGAGGCCGGGATCGAGCCCGAGCTGCACGAGCACGTCTACCAGCCGCTGGTGCGCACCGGCGAGCTGCTCGAGACCTGGATCGACTTCACCCGGCGGCAGCTCTGCCTGCCACCGGAACGGCGACCCGAGGTGGTCGCGCTGATGCAGCGGTACCCCCGCAACCGAGGCGCTCGGTGACGCTGACCTGGCCGGGGTCGGGGCCGCCCCGGCAGCCGTGACCCGGCCGGTTGGCGGTCGTTGTTACTGACGAGTAGCATCGACCCCGCACCGCCCACCATCCTCTGCGACCACCCGGAGGGTCCCGTGCCCGGACAGTCCCCCGAGCCCCGCGCCCCCCGAGCGGTGCGCGACGTCGTGTTCGTCGACGGCGTGCGCACCCCGTTCGGCAAGGCCGGCCCCAAGGGCATGTACGCCGACACCCGGGCCGACGACCTGGTCATCCGCTGCATCCGCGAGCTGGTCCGGCGCAACCCGTCGCTGCCGCCCGAGCGGATCGACGACGTGGCCATCGCGGCGACCACCCAGACCGGCGACCAGGGCCTGACCATCGGCCGGACCGCCGCGCTGCTCGCCGGGCTGCCCAAGACGGTGCCCGGCTACGCGATCGACCGGATGTGCGCCGGCGCACTGACGGCGGTCACCACGACCGCCGGAGCGATCGCGTTCGGCGCCTACGACGTGGTGATCGCGGGCGGGGTCGAGCACATGGGCCACCACCCGATGGGCGACGGGCGTCGACCCCAACCCGCGGATCATCGCCGAGAAGCTGGTCGACCCCTCGGCCCTGGTGATGGGCTCGACGGCCGAGAACCTGCACGACCGGTTCCCGCACCTCACCAAGGAGCGCGCCGACGCGTTCTCGGTGGGCAGCCAGGACAAGCTCGACAAGGCGTACGCCGACGGGAAGCTGCAGCCCGGACTGGTGCCGATGGCGACCCGATCGGTCGAGAAGGGCTGGGGGCTGGCCAGCGTCGACGAGCCGCCGCGGCCGGGCACGACGATGGACGACCTGGCCGCGCTCAAGACGCCGTTCCGCCCGCACGGCCGGGTCACCGCGGGCAACGCCGCGGGGCTCAACGACGGCGCCACCGCCTGTCTGCTGGCAGCCGAGGACGTCGCCGAGGAGCTCGGCCTGCCGGTGCGGATGCGCCTGGTGACCTTCGCCTTCGTCGGCGTCGAGCCCGAGGTGATGGGCGTCGGCCCGGTGCCGGCGACCGAGAAGGCGCTGGCCAAGGCCGGGCTCACCATCGACGACATCGGCCTGTTCGAGCTCAACGAGGCGTTCGCGGTGCAGGTGCTCGCCTTCCTCGACCACTTCGGCATCGACGACGACGACCCGCGGGTCAACGAGTACGGCGGCGCGATCGCGGTCGGCCACCCGCTGGCCTCCTCCGGCGTCCGGCTGATGACCCAGCTGGCCCGGCAGTTCGAGGACCACCCCGAGGTCCGCTACGGCCTGACCGCGATGTGCATCGGCATCGGCATGGGCGGAGCAGTCATCTGGGAGAACCCGCAACTGGGACGGGAGACCCGAAGGCAAGTGAGCGACATGATCGAGTTCCCGGACGAGGTCGTCACCTCTGCACCCGTCCAGTTCGTCGACCTGCCGCACGGTGCGGGCATCGCGGCCCTGATCACGCTGGACAACGGCTTCGACCACACCAAGCCGACGACGCTGGGACCGAAGAGCCTGGCGAACATCGGTTCGGCGATCGAGCAGGCGCTGGGCCGCGAGGACGTCGTGGCGGTCGCCGTGACCGGGAAGCCGTTCATCTTCGCGGTCGGTGCCGACCTCAAGGTGATGCAGGCGGGCGGAACGCCGGCACAGGCGAAGGCCTACTTCGCCTTGGGCCACGACACGTTCCGCAAGCTGCGTGACGCCAAGGTCCCGACCTTCGCCTTCGTCAACGGTGCCGTCATGGGCGGCGGCCTCGAACTCGCCCTGCACGCGCAGTACCGCACCCTGTCTGCCGGCGTACCCGCCATCGCGTTCCCTGAGGTCTTCCTCGGCCTGATCCCGGGCTGGGGCGGAAGTCAGCTGCTGCCCAACCTGATCGGCGCCGACAGGGCGGTCACCGTCATCGTCGAGAACGCGATGAACCAGAACCGCATGCTCAGGGCCGCGCAGGCATTCGACCTCGGCATCGCCGACGCGATGTTCGAGCCGGCCGACTTCCTCGAGCAGTCGCTGGCCTGGGCCGCCTCGGTGGTCACCGGCGAGACGACGGTCGAGCGCCCGGAGGTCGACCGCGGCGAGGCCTGGGACGCGGCGCTGGCGCGGGCCAAGGGCATCGCCGACATGCGGGTCCACGGCGCGGCGGTGGCGCCGTACAAGGCGATCGAGCTGATCGGGCTCGCGCGCACTGCGTCGTACGACGAGGGCATCGCCGCCGAGCGCAAGGCGCTCTTCGAGCTCGCCATGGGCGAGGAGCTGCGAGCCGGGCTCTACGCCTTCGACCTGGTGCAGCGACGCGCCAAGCGCCCCGCGGGTGTCCCGGACAAGTCGCTGGCGCGCGAGGTCACGAAGGTCGGCGTCGTCGGCGCCGGGCTGATGGCCTCGCAGCTGGCCATGCTGTTCGTCCAGCGGCTCGAGGTCCCGGTCGTGCTGACCGACCTCGACCAGGAGCGCGTGGACAAGGGCGTGGGCTACGTGCACGCCGAGGTCGACAAGCTGCTCGGCAAGGGCCGGATCAACCAGGACAAGGCCAACCGGCTGAAGGCGCTCGTCACCGGCTCGACCGACAAGGAGGCGTTCGCCGACGCCGACTTCGTCATCGAGGCCGTGTTCGAGGAGATGAAGGTCAAGCAGCAGGTGTTCGGTGAGATCGAAGCAGTGGTCGCGCCCACGTGTGTTCTGGCGACCAACACGTCGTCGCTGGCGGTGACCGAGATGGCCTCGAGGCTCGAGCACCCTGAGCGCGTCGTGGGGTTCCACTTCTTCAACCCGGTAGCCGTGCTGCCGCTGCTCGAGATCGCCCGCGCGGAGAAGACCGACGACGCCTCGCTGGCCACCGCGTTCGCCGTCGGCAAGACGCTCAGGAAGTCCTGCGTGCTGGTGGCGGACCGGCCGGCGTTCGTGGTCAACCGCATCCTCACCCGCTTCCTCGGCGAGGTCACGAAGGCGGTCGACGAGGGGACACCGTTCACGGTGGCGGACAAGGCGCTGGAGCCGCTCGGCCTGCCGATGTCGCCGTTCGTCCTGCTGCAGCTCGTCGGCCCCGCCGTGGCCCTGCACGTGGCCGAGACGATGCACGAGGCGTTCCCCGACCGGTTCTACGTGTCGGAGAACCTCGGGAAGCTCGTGGCCGCCGGCAAGTCCAGCGTCTACGTCTGGCAGGGCTCGACGCCCGAGGTCGACCCCGAGGTCGCCGAGCTGTTCACCCAGGGCGACTCACCGGCCGACGAGGAGGAGGTCCGCCGTCGGGCGCTCGACGCGCTCGCCGAGGAGATCCGCCTGATGCTCGACGAGGGTGTGGTCGAGGACGTCCGGGACATCGACCTGGCCATGCTGCTCGGTGCCGGCTGGCCGTTCCACCTCGGCGGCGTGACTCCCTACCTCGACCGGGAGGGTGTCTCCGAGCGGGTCACCGGCAAGAGATTCCTCGAGCCGGGGGTAGCCAGTCTGCCGCGCGGCTGACCGCCACGCGTCGGCCGCGAGGATGCGCTCACGCTGCGTGAGCGGGACTCACCCAGCCGGGTGAGTGGCGTAGGGGTCCCCCCTGGGTACGTTCGATTCATGCGCGCCCCGGACTCGCTCGAGCTGCGCCGCCTCGCCCTGGCGGTCTCGGTTCTCGACGACGTGGACATCGTCCCGCTGGACGACGGGGTGCTGCTGACCGGGGACCTGCCGGTCGAGGTGAGCTGGCTCGAGCTGCGCCGGGCACTTGCCGGGACCGACCCCACCGACGACCTGGGCCGGGCCCGGGTCCGCGCGTGGCTGCGCGGCCGGCGGGTGGCGGCCGACGTGCACCCCGACCACCTGCGCGAGCTGGCCCGGCCGGTGGGGCTTCCCGTCGAGCACCCGCTGCACCCCGGCCTCGACTGGGTGCGGCACCGGGTGCTCGGCGACGCCCTCGACCTCGGGCTCGGCTTCGTGGGCATCGGCCCGGACCCGGACGAGGTCGTCGTCATCCCGCAGGGCGCGCTGGACGCCGCGGGCGTCGATCCCTCTCCCTGGTGGCCCGTCGCCCGCGACTACCTCGAGCGGATGGGCGCCATCGCGGCCGAGCGGATCGGCGACGCCGGGGTCCTGCGCCCGATCGGCGACTGCGACGTCGTCACCTTGCTCGGCGCACGATCCCTGCGCGCGGCGCTGTGCGCCAAGGACGGCACCGGGCTGCGGGCGGCAGCTGTGCCGATGCGGCGCCGGGGCTGGCTGGACCTCAGCCGGATCGACCCGGCCTTCACCGCTGCCGCCGCAGCGGCGACCGAAGCGGTGGATCGCGGCTTCCCGCGGCCCGTGCTGCTCACCCTCGACGAGGTGTCGCTGGCGGTCGACGGCGGGCGACCGGCCGAGATCGTGCTTCGGGACGCTGCCGCCGAGTCGCCGCACCTACGGCCGGTCCTCTTCCGCTGACCGGCCTTACGGTGGCGGGGTGACGGACAACGACACAACCCCTTCGAGGTCCCCCCTCACGCACATCACGGCTGACGGACTGCTGGAGGCCGACCCCACACCCGGCATGACCCGCCGTCAGGCGATCGCCGGCGACGGCACCTGGGCCGGCACCGCCACCACCGAGGCGGGCGCCGTCACCGGATGGCACCACCACGGCGGGAACGAGTCGATCATCTACATCGTCCGCGGTTCGCTGCGCATGGAGTTCGGCGGCGGGGGGCGAGAGACGTTCGACGCCGCTGCCGGCGACTTCGTGCACGTACCGGCGGGCGCCGCACCGGGAGTCGAACCCCTCGGACGAGCCCTCGCTGATCGTCGTCGTGCGGTGCGGCCGCGGCGAGCCCACCGTGAACGTCGACGGTCCCGCGCCGGGCGACGGGCAGCGGCAGGATGAGCGGATGACCCTGACGTCACCCGTGTCCGCGCAGCCTTCCCCGCCCTCGGGGACGGCATCGCGCACTTCGACGGCCCCGGCGGCTCGCAGGTGCCCCACCAGGTGGCCGACGCCGTGGCCGGGGCCCTCACCGCCGGTGTCTCCAACCGGGGCACGGTGACCGAGGCCGAGCGCCGCGCCGACGACCTCACGGTCGGCGCCCGGGCTGCCGTCGCCGACCTGCTCGGCGCCGACCCCAGGGGCGTCGTCTTCGGCCGCTCGATGACCCAGCTGACCTACGACGTCTCGCGCGCGCTCGCCAAGGGCTGGGGTCCTGGCGACGAGGTCGTGGTCACCCGGCTGGACCACGACGCGAACATCCGGCCGTGGGTGCAGGCGGCCGAGGCGGCCGGTGCGACGGTCCGGTGGGCCGGCTTCGACCGCACGACCGGCGATCTCCACCCCGCCGGGGTGACCGCGCTGCTGACGGACCGGACCCGGCTGGTGGCGGTCACCGGCGGCTCCAACCTGCTCGGCACCCGGCCGGACCTGAGGGTGATCGCGGCCGCGGCGCACGCTGCCGGCGCTCTCGTGTACGTCGACGGGGTGCACCTCACGCCGCACGCTCCCGTCGACGTGCTGGCCCTCGGGGCCGACCTCTTCGCCTGCTCGCCGTACAAGTTCTTCGGGCCGCACCTCGGTGTCCTGGTTGCCGACCCCGCGCTGCTGGAGGCAATCCGCCCCGACAAGCTGCTGCCTTCGACCGATGCAGTGCCGGAGCGCTTCGAGCTCGGGACGCTGCCGTACGAGCTGCTTGCCGGGGTCACGGCGACGGTGGACTTCATCGCCGACCTGGTTCCCGGCGACGGCACCCGGCGCGAGCGGGTGGTCGCGTCGATGACCGCCGTCGAGCGGCACGAGGAACGGCTCTTCGCCCGACTCCTGGAGGGCCTGCGCGCCATGGACCAGGTGACCGTCCACGCCGCCCCGCGGCGGCGGACGCCGACCACGTTGTTCTCGGTCGACGGGAAGCCGGCCCGCGAGGTCTACGAGAAGCTGGCCACCCTCGGGGTCAACGCGCCGGCCGGCAGCTTCTACGCGCTGGAGGCCTCCCGCTGGATCGGCCTCGGCGACACCGGCGCCGTCCGCGCCGGCCTGGCGCCGTACACCGACGTGGACGACGTCGACCGGCTGCTCGCCGGCATCGCAGAGGCCTCCGCCTGAGGCTGCGCAGGCCGGCGCGACCTACTCGGCGAGGGTGTGCCGCTCCACGTCGCTGTCCTGGCCGGCCACCGTCTCGACGATGTCCCGGGCGATCTCCTGCGCGGTCAGCCCGATCTCGGCCATCACCTCGGCACGCTTGGCGTGGTCCAGGAACCGCAGCGGTACGCCGAAGTCGCGCAGCGGCGTGGTGACCCGCGCGTCGCGCATCGCCTGCGCGACCGCGCCCGACACTCCCCCGCGCAGCCCGTCCTCGACGACCACGACGGCACGGGCGAGGGCGGCCATCCGGACGATCTCGGCGGGGACCGGCTTGACCCACCGTGGGTCGACGACAGTGACCCCGATGCCCTGCTGGGCGCAGCGCTCGGCCACCTCCAGGCAGGTCTCGACCATCGAGCCGACCGCCACGACCAGCACGTCGTCGCCGTCCTTCCGCATCACGTCGACGCCGCCGACCCGCACCAGGGCCGGCAGGTCCGCACAGACCGCCCCTGTCGGGTAGCGCACCACCGTCGGGGCGTCGTCGACGGCCACGGCCTCACGCAGCTCCTCCCGAAGGGTCACCGCGTCGCGCGGCGCGGCGAGCCGCAGCCCGGGAACGACCTGGAGGAACGCCATGTCCCACATGCCGTGGTGGCTCGCGCCGTCGGGGCCGGTCACACCCGCCCGGTCAAGGCAGAAGGTGACACCGCAGCGGTGCAGCGCGACGTCCATCAGCACCTGGTCGAAGGCCCGGTTGAGGAAGGTCGCGTAGACCGCGACCACCGGGTGCAGTCCGCCGAGGGCGAGACCTGCTGCCGAGGTGGTCGCGTGCTGCTCGGCGATCCCGACGTCGAACACCCGGTCCGGATAGGCCGCTGCGAACGCGTCCAGCCCGGTGGGGATGAGCATGGCCGCCGTGATGCCGACGACGTCCGGGCGCTCGGCTGCGATCTGGACCAGCTCGTCGGAGAACACCTTGGTCCAGGCGGTGCCGGCCGCAGCCAACGGCTGGCCGGTCTCCGGGTCGATGACGCCGATGCCGTGGAAGTGGTCGGCGATGTCGTTCTCGGCGTGGGTGTATCCCAGGCCCTTGCGGGTGATGCAGTGCACCAGGACCGGCCCGCCGAACCCGCGCGCACGACGTAACGCGTGCTCGACCTCCTCGACATCGTGACCGTCGATCGGGCCGATGTACTTCAGCCCCAGGTCCTCGAACATGCCCTGCGGCGCCACGACGTCCTTGAGCCCCTTCTTCACGCCGTGCAGAGCGTCGTAGATCGGGGCGCCGACGACCGGCGTACGACCCAGCACCTGCTTGCCCCACTCGAGGAACCGCTCGTACCCACGGGTCGTGCGCAACGTCGCGAGGTGGTGGGCCAGGCCGCCGACCGTCGGTGAGTAGGACCGCTCGTTGTCGTTGACCAGGATCACCAGTGGACGGGTGTGGTCCGCGGCGATGTTGTTCAGGGCCTCCCAGGCCATCCCGCCGGTCAGCGATCCGTCACCGACCACCGCGACGACGTGCCGGTCGGTCTCGCCGCGAAGCTGGAAGGCCTTGGCCAGGCCGTCGGCATAGGACAGTGCGGTCGACGCGTGGGAGTTCTCGATGACGTCGTGCTCGGACTCGGACTGGCTGGGGTAGCCGGACAGGCCGTCCTTCTGCCGCAGGGTCCCGAACCGGCCGGCGCGGCCGGTCACGATCTTGTGCACGTAGGCCTGGTGGCCGGTGTCCCAGAGGATCGGGTCGCGCGGCGAGTCGAACACCCGGTGCAGCGCCAGGGTGAGCTCGACGGCTCCCAGGTTCGACCCGAGGTGACCCGCCGTGCGCGACACCGAGGCGATGAGGAACTCGCGGATCTCCTCGGCCAGCGCGTCCAGCTGGGCACGGTCGAGGCGGCGCAGGTCCTGGGGTCCGGAGATCGAGTCCAGCAGGCCCACGGGTGGCGCTCCTTCTCGGTCGTCCGTGCTGACGGTTCAGGCGTGACCGGCGGGGTCCGGCCGGTCCTGCCAGAGCTTCGGAGTCTACGTGGCCCTCAGATGCGAGCCCGGAAGCGCCGTCCGCGCAGCGCCTCCTCGACCAGCGCGACGGCGCGTTGGGTACGGACCAGGTGGGCGCCCTCCCGCTCGTACGCCGCGACGGCCGCCGCGACCGTCTCCGGATCTGCCACGTCACGCAGCTCGTCGCGGGCGGTCGCCAACCCGTGCCGGGCCGCCTGGACGCCCGCGGCGACGTGGTGGGCGGCGAAGCGGGCAAGGACGACCGGGTGCCGACGCAGGACCTCGTGCCTCCGGTAGTCCGGCGGGCACAGGTCGAACAGCCATCCGGTGGCGGTGCGCTCCCAGTCGGGGGTGTCCGGCGGCCGGACCTCCTGCGGCCAGCCCGGCGGTACGACTGTGCTGCTCATCGCGACCCAGCCTAGGCAGTCAGGTCGCGCACCGAGGCGTACCGCTCGCGCACCGAGGGTGTCGGGTCGGCCTCGAAGACCTGGGTCCCGGCGGCAGCCCAGACGGGTGGCGCAACCTCCCCGCTGAGCACCCAGGCGGCTTGGCGCGCGGCACCGTCGGCGACGTACTCCCCGGGTTCGGGCACGACGACCGGGCAGCCCAGTACGGCGGGTGCCAGCCGCCGCAGAGCCTCGGACCGGGCTCCCCCGCCGATCAGGAGCACGCGGCGAACCTCCGCCCCCTGCGCGACCAGCGCGTCCAGGCCGTCGGCCAGCCCGCAGAGGAGACCCTCGACCGCGGCCCGGGCCAGGTGCGCCGGGGTCGTGGAAGCCAGCGTCAGGCCGTGCAGCGCCCCTGTCGCGTCCGGGCGGTCCGGCGTGCGCTCGCCCTCGAGGTAGGGCACCATCACCAGGCCGTCAGCACCGACCGGTGCTGACAACGCCAGGCGGGACAACCCGGCGTGGTCGGTGCCCAGCATCCGTGCCGTCGCGTCCAGCACCCGCGAGGCGTTCAGGGTGCAGACCAGTGGCAGGTGGCCGCCGGTTGCGTCGGCGAAGCCCGCCACGATGCCGGACGGGTCGTGAGCCGGCTTGCCGGCGACGGCGCTCACCACGCCGGAGGTGCCGATCGACACCACCACGTCGCCCAGAGCGGCGCCCACCCCGAGGGCCGCGGCCGCGTTGTCACCGGCACCCGGGCCGAGCACCGCGCGCCCGCACGACCCCGCCTGGTCGTCCGGTCCGAGCACCTCGGGAACCTGCAACGACCGGCCGAAGGCCCGCTCGAGCAGGTCCGGCCGGTAGTCCCCGGCGGAGGCCGACCAGTACCCGGTGCCGCTGGCGTCGCTGCGGTCGGTCCGCAGCGCGTCGAGGCCACCGGCGCCGGCCAGCCGCCAGGTCAGCCAGTCGTGCGGGAGGCAGACGGCCGCGGCCCGGGCCGCGAGGTCCGGCTCGTGCTCGGCGAACCACCGCAGCTTGCTGACCGTGATCGAGGCCACCGGCACGACACCGACGGCGTCGGCCCAGGGGCCGCCGCCACCGAGCTCGTCGACCAGCTCGCGGGCAGCGGCCGCGGACCGGGTGTCGTTCCACAGCAAGGCCGGCCGGACGACGGCACCCGACTCGTCCAGGCACACCATGCCGTGCTGCTGCCCACCGACTGCGATCGCCGCGACATCGCCGACCCCGCCCGCGGCAGCCAGCGCCTCCTGCAACGCCGACCACCACGCGGCCGGGTCGACCTCGGTCCCGTCGGGGTGCGCCGCCCTACCTTCGCGGACCAGCGCGCCGGTCACGGCCTCACGCACCACGACCTTGCATGCCTGGGTGGACGAGTCGACTCCGGCGACCAGCGTCACCTCCGCGGGCATGCTCAGCGGGCGCCGAGGACGTGCTCGACCGCGAGCTGGTCGAGCCGGCCGAAGCCGTAGCCGCGAGCGGCAGCGGCCTCGACGTCGAAGGACTCGTACGCCGAGGCGTCGGCGAGGAAGTCGGTGTAGCTCTCGCCGTCAGCCAAGGTCGGCACGCCCAGCTCGGCGACCTGGGAAGCCGCCAAGGCCTCCTGCACCTCGGGGTCGGCCCGGAAGGCCGCCGCCCGCTCTTCGAGCAGCAGGTAGGTGCGCATGTTGGCCGCCGCCGACGCCCAGACGCCGTCCATGTCCTCGGTGCGCATCGGCTTGTAGTCGAAGTGCCGCGGCCCCTCGTAGGCCGGAACGCCGCCGGGGCCGCCGTTCTCCAGCAGGTCGACGAGGAAGAACGCGCTGAGCAGGTCGCCGTGCCCGAAGACCAGGTCCTGGTCGAACTTCGGGCCGTGCTGGCCGTTGAGGTCGATGTGGAAGAGCTTGCCCTGCCAGAGGGCTTGCGAGATGGCGTGCACGAAGTTGAGGTTCGACATCTGCTCGTGGCCGACCTCGGGGTTCACCCCGACCATCTCGTGGTGCTCGAGGGTGGAGATGAAGGCGAGCGCGTGGCCGACCGTCGGCAGCAGGATGTCCCCGCGCGGCTCGTTCGGCTTCGGCTCCAGCGCGAAGCGCAGGCCGAAGCCGCGGTCGATCGAGTACTGCGCCAGCAGGTCGATGCCCTCCCGGTAGCGGTCCAGCGCGGCTCGGACGTCCTTGGCGGCGTCGGTCTCCGCACCCTCGCGGCCGCCCCAGAACACGTAGGTCTCCGCGCCCAGCTCGGCGGCCAGGTCCATGTTGCGCATCACCTTGCGCAGCGCGTACCGGCGTACCTCGCGGTTGTTGCTCGTGAACCCGCCGTCCTTGAACACGGGGTGGGTGAACAGGTTGGTCGTCATCATCGGGACCACCAGCCCGGTCGCGTCCAGCGCCGACCGGAACCGCTTGATGTGCTCGTCCCGGCTCGTGTCGTCGCTGCCGAACGGAATGAGGTCGTCGTCGTGGAAGGTCACGCCGTAGGCGCCGAGCTCGGCCAGCCGGTGCACGGTCTCGACCGGGTCGACCGGCGCACGGGTGGCGTCGCCGAACGGGTCGCGGGCCTGCCAGCCGACAGTCCAGAGGCCGAAGGTGAACTTGTCGGCGGGGGTGGGTCGCAGGTTGCTCATGGTGTGGTCCTTCGTTCGGGTCGGGGTCAGGAGGCGGTGCGTCGGGCGAGTTCGAGCAGTGGGTCGGACAGCAGGGCGTCGAAGGCGAGCTCGGCCGCGCCGAGCAGGGTCGAGTCCGCACCGAGACCCGGGGACAGCAGGCGCACCTGCTCCATCGGCGCGGCCAGGGCGGCGGTCTCGAAGGCGTCCCGGACCGCGGCGCCGGCGGACTCGAGCACGGCCTCGAGCGCGCCGCCGAGGATCACCACCTCGGGATTGAGCACGTTGACGACGGTCGCGGTGCCGCGCCCGAGCCAGCGGGCGACCTGCTCGAGCGCCGCCCGGGACTCGGCGTCGCCATCGGCCGCTGCTGCCACGACCTCCCGTACGCCGGCCAGGCCCCCGCCTGCGGGCCGACCGGCGAGCTCGAAGAGCCGCTCCTCGCCGCACTCGGTCTCCCAGCAGCCGCGCGACCCGCAGTGGCACGGCAGCCCCTGCGGGTTGACGACGACGTGGCCGATCTCGCCCGCGTAGCCGGCCCGTCCACCGAGCGGGATGCCCCCGGCAAGGATCCCGGCACCGATGCCTGAGTGCCCGGACAGGTACACGGCGTCGTCGACCCCTGCGGCCGCGCCGCGCACGTGCTCGGCCCGGATGCCGAGGTCGGCGTCGTTCCCGACGGACACCGGCAGCCCGAGAGCCTCGCCCAGCTGGGTCCCGAGCGGCGCGTCGAACCAGCCGAGGTTCGGGGCCTGACGCACCAGGCCGTCGCGGCTGCGCACCATCCCCGGCACCGCCACACCGGCCGCGATCACGACGGCCCCCGGATCGCTGCCGGCCAGCAGCTCGGCGGAGATCTTGGCGATGGTCGCGGTGACGTCGCGGTGCCGCCTGACCCCGCGGCGGTAGGCACGGTCGCGCCGCGCCAGTACGTCGCCGCCGAGCCCGACCCGGGCGACCGTCAGGTGGGTGACGCCGATGTCGACTGCCAGCACCTGGACCTGGTGCGTCTCGGGTCGCACCACGTGGGAGGGGCGCCCGCCGCTGCTGCCCGAGCCGTCGACGACGACGCGGTCCGGCCGGCCCGCCTCCTCGCGGACCAGGCCCGCGGCGACCAGGTCGCCGGTCAGGTCGCCGATGGTGCTCCGGTTCAGGCCCAGCACCGTCGTGAGGGTGCTGCGCGGCGTCGGTCCGTGAACGTGCACGTAGCGCAGCAGGGTCGAGAGGTTCCTGCGGCGGACGTCCTCGGACCTCGCGCCGCGCGGCCCCCGCACCAGGACCGTCATGGACGACCGCTAGACCCTTCCGGTCGACGCGGCGCGGCGCCGGGACAGTGCGTCCACGCCGGCCGCGAGCAGCAGCACGCCTCCGGTGACCATGTAGACCACCGCGGCGGTCTGGTTGAGCAGGCCCATGCCGTTGGCGACAACCGCGACCACCAGGCCGCCGATGACGGCGTCCACGGGACGGCCCTTGCCGCCGAAGAGGCTCGTGCCGCCGATCACGGCCGCGCCGACCGCGTACAGCAGCGTCTCCCCGCCACCGGTGTTCGGTGTCACCGAGTTGACGCGGCTGGCCAGCAACACCCCGGCCATGGCGGCGATGGTCGAGCAGAGCACGAAGCAGAGCAGCCGCACTCGCGCCACGTTGATTCCGGCACGGCGGGCTGCCTCGGCGTTGCCGCCGACGGCGTACACGTGCCGGCCGAAGATCGTGCGGTTGAGCAGCATGCTGAACAGCACCAGCATCACCAGGACGACGGGGATGACGATCGGGACGCCCTTGATCGAGCTGATGGCGGCGTTGCGGCTTCGCTCCCCGCTCAGGTAGTAGGTGCAGACGCCCAGCAGCACCGCCATGGTGACGATCTTGACCAGCCACACGGTCGGCGACGACGTCACCAGGCCGCGCGAGCGCCGGGTGGCCAGCTGACGGAACGTCACGGCCGCGTAGACCGCCATGAGGACGACATAGGTGGTCCAGCCGAGCCAGACCGGCAGGTTCTTCGACATGATCGCCAGCACGGTCTCGCTCTGGATCCTGATCGTGCCGCCCTCGCCGATGATCTTCAGCAGCAGGCCCTGCAGAGCGAGGAAGCCCGCCAGGGTGACGACGAAGGAGGGGATGCCGACCCGGGACACGAGCAGGCCGATGACCAGTCCGATGACGGCCCCGGTGGCGAGGCAGACCAGGACGCCGAGGTACCAGGGGTAGTCGTGCCGGGTGGACACCACCCCGAGCATGGCGCCGGCGACGCCGGCGGTGAATCCGGCGGAGAGGTCGATCTCGCCGATGAGCAGGACGAAGACCAGGCCCATCGCGATGACGATGACGGGCGCGCTCTGGATGAGCAGGTTGGCGAAGTTGAACGAGTTGGTGAAGGTCTCCGGGCGCAAGGCGGAGAAGATCACCAGCAGCACGGCCAGGCCGAGGATGGCCGGCAAGGGCCCCACGTCGCCGCCACGGACTCGGGACACGTACTCACGGAAGGCGTCGGACAGGCCGCTCTGCGGGGCCGGGGGGACCTCCTCGACCTCGTCGGCGACCAGGCTCTGGGTCACGACTGCGCTCCCTTCTCGGGGGAGGCCACGGGTGCGTCCTGCTGGCTGACCGCCTCGTGCGGGTCGGTCACCACGATGTGGCCCTCCTGCTCGACGAGCGCGCCACCGGTGATGAGCTGCACGACCTCGGAGTGGGTGACGTCGCTGGCCTCGACCTGTGCGGTGAGCTTGCCGAGGTACAGCACCGCGATGTCGTCGGCGACCGCGAGGACGTCGTTCATGTTGTGGCTGATCAGGATCACGGCGAGGCCGCGGTCGGCCAGCCGGCGCACCAGCCGCAGCACCTGCTCGGTCTGGGCGACGCCCAGCGCCGCAGTCGGCTCGTCCAGGATCACCAGCTTGGAGTTCCAGAGCACGGCTCGGGCGATCGCGACGGTCTGCCGCTGGCCGCCCGAGAGGCTGGCGACCTTCTGCCGGACCGACTTGACGGTCCGCACCGAGAGGCCGGCCAGGGTCTCGGCGGCACGCTGCTCCATCGCGATCTCGTCCAGGAACCCCGAGGACAGCGCCTCGCGGCCCAGGTAGAGGTTCTGGACGATGTCGAGGTTGTCGCACAGCGCGAGGTCCTGGTAGACGACCTCGATGCCCAGCGCGTTCGCCTGCTTGGGGTTGTGCACGTGGACCGTCTGGCCCTCGAAGACGTAGTCGCCGCTGTCGAAGGGATGGATTCCGGCGATGCCCTTGATGAGGGTGCTCTTCCCGGCGCCGTTGTCACCCACCAGTGCGGTGACGCGACCCAGCCGAACCGCAAGGTCGACGTCGTGCAGGACCTGCACCGGGCCGAAGCTCTTGTTGACCCGGCGGAGCTCGAGCAGCGCCTGTCCCTGGCCGGTCGCCGCGTTCCCCGGCTGTGTCGTCATGGTTGTCATGGCACCTCGCCTGCGTCTGTGGTGGGCGATGGACGAACAGCACGCTACGGCGCCTCGCGCCGTCCGCACAGGGGCCCGGTCGGGACCGGGCCCCTGTGGCGGTTCTAGGACAGGCCGAGCTCCGTGCAGGCCGCCGCGAAGTCGGCGGTGCAGACCTTGTCGACCGTGGTGTAGCCGGCGTCGAAGGGCTCCTTGATGTTGTCCTGCGTGACCCACACCGGCGTCGCGAACACCGACTGGACCATCTTGCCCGCCTGGGTGTCCTCGACCTCGCCGTTGACCAGTGCGTCAGCGGAGCCGTCGTCCTTCAGGATCGCGATCGCGAGGTCCGCGGCCGCCTTGGCCTCGAGGTTGACGTCCTTGAAGACCGTGCCGCACTGGGTGCCGGCGACGACGCGCTGGAGACCCTCGTCGGAGGCGTCCTGGCCGGTGACCGGGACCTTCCCGGCGAGCTTGTTGTTCTTCAGGACCGTGACGATGCCGCCGGCCATCGTGTCGTTGGCCGAGATCACGCCGTCGATCTTGCCGCTGTTCTGGGTGAAGATCTGCTCGAAGGTCGTCTGTGCCACGGTGGCGTCCCACTTGCCGGTCTGGTCGCCGACGAGCGTGTAGTCACCCGAGTCGATCTTCGGCTGCAGGGCCCCGGCGTAGCCCTCCTTGAACAGCGCCGCGTTGTTGTCGGTGGGGTCGCCGTTGATGTAGGCGATGTTGGCCGTCGTCTTGCCCGCCTCGTCGAGGCATGCGGCCAGGCCGTCGCCCATCAGCTTGCCGACCTGGACGTTGTCGAAGGAGACGTAGTAGTCGGCCGACCCGCCCAGCGTCAGCCGGTCGTAGTCGATGCTGGGGATGCCCGCGTCCTTGGCCTTCTTCTCGCAGGCGGCGCCGCTCTCGGAGTCGAGGTTGACGATCATCAGCACGTTCACGGCCTGGTTGATCATCGAGTCGCAGAGGGAGGAGAACTTGGTCACGTCGGCCGAGGCGTTCTGGATGACCGCCTCGTACCCGGCGTCCGTGATCGCCTTGTCCAGGGCCGGCCGGTCGTTGCTCTCCCAGCGCGGCGAGGACGCCGCGTCGGGCAGGATCACGCCGACCTTGCCACCCGCGTCGGCGCTGGAGCTGCCGTCGCCGGAGGCCGTGCCGCCGTCACCACCATCGTCGCCACCACAGGCTGAGAGCAGCAGGGGCAGGACGACCAGCCCGGCCACTGCAATCCTTCGCATCCGCATGTCAAGGTGCCTTTCCGGTCGGGACCGGCGGCACCTGAACGGGCCGCCAGGAATGTTGTGGCCCACAACGTACTCACCGGGCAGGGTCCCGGGAAGTCACAAGTTCGTAACGGCGACGAAACGTCCGGCTCGTCCCGTAGCCACCTCGTCCGGCAGCCGGTCAGGTACGCAGCAACGACCTCAGGACGTACTGCATGATGCCGCCGTGGCGGTAGTAGTCCGCCTCCCCCGGGGTGTCGATCCGCAGCCGCGCGGTGAACTCCTTGTCGCCGGCCCGCACGGTCACCTCGCGCGGCGAGGCACCGTCGTTGAGCTCCGTGACGCCCGTGACGCTGAACTCCTCCTCGCCGGTGAGACCGAGTGAGTCCGCGGTCTCGCCCTCGCGGTACTGCAGCGGCAGCACGCCCATGCCGATCAGGTTCGACCGGTGGATCCGCTCGTAGGACTCCGCGATGACGGCCCGGACGCCGAGCAGGGCGGTGCCCTTGGCCGCCCAGTCGCGGGACGAGCCCGACCCGTACTCCTTGCCCGCGAGGATCACCAACGGCGTGCCGGCCTCGGCGTAGTGCTGGGCCGCCTCGTAGATCGAGGTGACCTCGCCGCCGGCCGTGAAGTCGCGGGTGAAGCCGCCCTCGGTACCCGGTGCGAGCTGGTTGCGCAGCCTGATGTTCGCGAAGGTGCCCCGGATCATGACCTCGTGGTTGCCGCGGCGCGAGCCGTAGGAGTTGAAGTCCCGTCGGTCGACGCCGTGCTCCTGGAGGTACGCCCCCGCCGGGGAGTCGGCCTTGATCGACCCGGCCGGCGAGATGTGGTCGGTCGTGACCGAGTCGCCGAGCACCGCCAGTACCCGGGCGCCCTCGATGTCGGTGACCGGGAGCGGCTCCGCCGGCATCCCCTCGAAGTACGGCGGCTTGCGCACGTACGTCGAGTCGGGATCCCAGGCGAAGGTGCTGCCGGTCGGAGTCGGGAGGTTCTGCCAGGTCTCGTCGCCGGTGAACACGTCGGCATAGTCGCGGCTGAACATCTCCGACCGGACCGCCGAGTCGACGACCTCCTGGATCTCCTGGCTGGACGGCCAGATGTCCTTGAGGAAGACGTCGGCGCCTGCATGTCCATGCCCAGCGGCTCGGTGGTGATGTCGAGGTCCATCGACCCGGCGAGCGCGTACGCCACCACCAGCGGCGGTGACATCAGGTAGTTCATCTTCACGTCGGGGTTGATCCGGCCCTCGAAGTTCCGGTTGCCGGAGAGCACCGACACCACGGCGAGGTCGTTGTCGTTCACGCCCTTGCTGATCGGCTCCTGCAGCGGCCCGGAGTTGCCGATGCAGGTGGTGCAGCCGTAGCCGACGAGGTTGAACCCGAGCTTGTCCAGGTACGGCGTGAGCCCGGCCCGCTCGTAGTAGTCCATGACCACCTTCGAGCCCGGGGCCAGCGTGGTCTTCACCCACGGCTTGCGCTCGAGACCGCGCTCGACGGCCTTCTTCGCCAGCAGTGCGGCGCCGATCATCACCGTCGGGTTCGACGTGTTCGTGCACGACGTGATCGCCGCGATCACTACGTGGCCGTGGTCGACCTCGAACTCCTGGCCTTCCAGGCTGACCTTGGCAGGGTTGGACGGGCGGCCGGCGCTCGCGTGCGCCGGAGTGCCGTGGGGTGCCCCGGCGGCACCGTTGCCCGTCGTACCGACCGCGGGCGAGTCGCTCGCGGGGAACGACTCGGCCGAGCCCTCGTCGACCTTCGAGGCGACGCCGTCGCCGGTGTAGGCGCCCAGCGCCTCGCGGAAGCTGTCCCTGGCGTCCGAGAGCGTCACCCGGTCCTGCGGCCGCTTCGGCCCGGCGATCGACGGGACGACGGTCGAGAGGTCGAGCGCGATGGTCTCGCTGTAGGCCGGCTCCGCCTTCGGGTCGTGCCAGAGCCCCTGCGCCTTCGCGTAGGCCTCGACCAGCGCGACCTGCTGCTCCTCCCGGCCGGTCATCCTCAGGTAGCGGATCGTCTCGTCGTCGATCGGGAAGATGGCGACCGTCGAGCCGTACTCCGGGCTCATGTTCCCGATCGTGGCGCGGTTCGCCAGCGGAACCGCCGCGACACCCTCGCCGTAGAACTCGACGAACTTCCCGACGACCCCGCGCTCGCGCAGCATCTCGGTGATGGTGAGGACCAGGTCGGTCGCGGTGGCGCCCTCCGGCAGCTCACCGACGAGCTTGAAGCCGACGACCTTCGGGATGAGCATCGACACCGGCTGGCCGAGCATGGCCGCCTCGGCCTCGATCCCGCCGACGCCCCAGCCGAGGACTCCGAGTCCGTTGACCATCGTGGTGTGCGAGTCGGTGCCGACCAGGGTGTCCGGGAAGGCGACGCCGTCCCGCTCGAAGACGACGCGGGCGAGGTACTCGATGTTGACCTGGTGCACGATCCCGGTGCCCGGCGGCACCACCTTGAAGTCGTCGAACGCGGTCTGGCCCCAGCGCAGGAACTGGTAGCGCTCGGTGTTGCGCTCGTACTCGAGCTCGACGTTGCGCGCGAAGGAGTCGGGCGCACCGAACAGGTCGGCGATCACCGAGTGGTCGATGACCAGCTCGGCCGGCGCGAGGGGGTTGATCTTGTCGGCGTCGCCGCCGAGATCCTGCATCGCCTCGCGCATGGTGGCGAGGTCGACGATGCACGGGACGCCGGTGAAGTCCTGCATGACGACGCGGGCCGGCGTGAACTGGATCTCGGTGTCCGGCTCGGCGGTCGGGTCCCACGCCGCTAGCGACCGGATGTGGTCGGCGGTGATGTTCGCGCCGTCCTCGGTGCGGAGCAGGTTCTCCAGCAGGATCTTCAACGAGAACGGGAGCTTGTCGCTTCCGTCCACCGCGTCCAGGCGGTAGATCTCGTACGACGAGCCGCCCACCTCCAGCGTGGCCTTGCTGCCGAAGCTGTCCTGCACGACATCGCCCTGAGTGCTGCTCGCCACGAGCGTCTCCCTTCGTCCGCCTTCATCCTGCCCGCACGGGGACGGTGCTCCCTACCCCGGCCTCCCACAAGTTATCTCGACATCAAGATACTTGTCCAGCCTCTGACCAACCGGGACGGGCGCGACGGCCGCGGGCGGCCGCGGGCGGCCGCGGGAGAGGATGTCCGGCATGACGACCGACCCGCACCAGGTGCGCGACAGCCTCGGACGCCAGTCGTTCCTGGCGCTCCTCGGTGCGGAGGCGACCGTCGTCGAGCCCGGCCACGTCGTTCTCGAGCTGCCGTTCCGCGATGACCTGTGCCAGCAGAACGGCTTCCTGCACGCCGGTGTGCTCACCTCAATCGCGGACTCGGCCTGCGGCTACGCGGCCCTGACCCTGATGTCGGCCGGAAGCGACGTGCTGAGCGTGGAGTTCAAGGTCAACCTGCTCTCCCCGGCCGCGGCGAGCGGTTCCGCGCCGACGCCCGGGTCGTCCGGTCCGGCCGGACACTCAGCGTCTGCCAGGCCGACGTCTCCGCACTCACGGCCGGCGAGCCGGACGTGACCGTGGCGGTGATGCTGGCAACGATGATCGGCCGGCCGCCGCGCACCGGTTGACGACGAAGGCTTCACCGCCGACACATCCGGGAGTACGTTCCCGAGGTGGCCAGCAGTTCGAGGCCGGGGCTAGGCACCGAAACCCTCCAGCAGCTCACCGACCTGCAGCGGCAGGTGGGCGAAAGGGTCACGCCGCTGCGCACCCGGCAGCGGCGGCGCAGCCGGCGGCACGCCCGACGCCTCCTGCTCCGCGTTGTCGTCGCGCTGGTCCCCCTGGTGCTGGCGCTCGGCCTCGCTCTCGACACCGGCGGCGGCCGCACCTGGCTGGGTGAGCGGTGGAACGACCTGAGCCGGTCGGCGACCGTTCAGGACCAGCCGGCCGGCTGACCGACTTGCGCTACGCGACGCTACGCGACCGGCGTCCGCTCGCTGTAGTCGGACCACGCCACCGGCGCGGCACCCGCGGCCTGGTCGACGAACTGGTCCAGGAACCACCGCCGGTAGGCGACCAGCTCGGGAGGTGCGGCCAGCGTCAGCAGCAGCTGGCCCTGGCGGCAGTACTCGTCGGCCTCGTCCAGGATCTCACCGAGGGCACCGGCGGCCGCCGCGGCCGAGACCGGCAGCGTGTAGGTCAGGTCGATGGTCGGCTCGCCGGCCTCGATCGCCGTGGCCAGCTGCGCCTCCTGCTCCGCGGTGAAGATCGCGTAGCGGTCGCTCAGGGTCGACACCAGCTCGACGAACCGGACCGGCAGATCGGCGGTGTTGCCACGCTGCCGCGTCTGCTCGGCCACCAGCATCAGCTCGCGGGTGAGCTCGTCGTTCTGCTGCTGGGCCTGCACCTGCAGCCCGGTCGGCAGACCCAGGATGTGGACCGTGATGAGCTCCTCGGAGCCGGCCTCGCTCATGCCGCGAACGCCAGTGCGACACCGGGGCGGCCACCCGCTGCCGGGCGGCCGACGATCGGGGTGACCTCGATGTGCTCGTCGTCGACGTCCTCGAAGTCGGGCAGTCGGTCATCGGTGCGCACCCGGCACCAGACGGTCTTGCCGGTGGGGCTGGACTGCACCCCCCAGGCGGCGCTGAGCGCCTCGACCAACGCGATGCCCCGGCCGGTCGTCGCCCCCGTGCCGTAGTGGCGCGCCTGGGGCAGCGCCGGCGAGGAGTCGGTGACCTCGACGAGCAGGCCGTCCGGCTCGACCTGGAGGTGGACGGTGTACGCGCTGCGCGCGTGCAGGGCGGCGTTGGTCACCAGCTCGGTGAGGACCTGGGGGGCGGCGAGATCGAAGCCCGCGACCTCCCACTCCTCGAGCACGTCGCGGAGGAACCGACGGGCCTGGCTGACCGACTTCAGCTCGGCGGGCAGAGTGAGCGAGGCTTCGTGCACAGGATGCAGACTAGGACCCTGCCGGATCACTCGTGCAGCAGGCTCGCCGGTCAGCCGGCGCGCGGCTCGAGCACGGCGACGCACTCGACGTGCGCGGTCATCGGGAACAGGTCGAAGGCACGCAGACCGGTCAGGCCGTAGCCTCGGTCGCCGAAGTAGCGGAGGTCCCGCGCCAGGGCCGCCGGGTCGCAGGCGACGTAGCCGATCCGCCGGGCGCGGACCCGGGACAGCAGGTCGACGACGGTGCGGCCGGCACCCGAGCGCGGGGGGTCGAGCACCACGAGGTCGGCGCGTCCCAGCCTGAGCCGGCGCAGCACGTGGTCGACCCGGCCGCGCTCCAGGCGTACGCCGGTCAGCCCGGACAGGTTGTGCCGCGCGTCCTCGACCGCCACCCGGTCGGTCTCCACCGCGGTCACCCGGCCGGTCGGCCCTACCCGCTCGGCCAGCGCGGCTGCGAACAGACCGACCCCGCTGTAGAGGTCCAGCACCGTCTCGCCGGGCTGCGGGTCGAGGCCGTCGAGCACCGCGGCGAGCAGCGTCGTCGCCGCCCCCGGGTGCACCTGCCAGAACCCGCCGCCGCTGACCCGGAACGACCGCTGCCCGACGACCTCGGTCAGCGCACCCTGCCCGCGACCGTCCGGCAGCACCAGCCGCTCCCCCGTCGCGGGTGAGACCGCGACCTCGACCGAGGAGACACCGGGCCAGCGGCGGCCGGTCACGCCGGCCTCGTCGACCAGCGGGTGCGCGATGCGGCAGTGGTCGACCGGCACCACCTCGTGCGAGCGGTGCCGCCGCAGCCCCGGCGTCCCGTCGTCGTCGACGGCGAACTGCACCCGGGTGCGCCAGCCCAGCCCCTGCACGTCGCCGGGCACCTCCTCCACCGTCACGTCGAGGTCGAGGCCGGCCAGCCGACGCAGCTGCTCACGCACCACGGCAGCCTTGAGCGACCGCTGCGCGGGCAGCGACGCGTGCTGCCAGTCGCAGCCGCCGCACCGGCCGGGGCCGGCCCACGGGCAGGGCGGCTCGACCCGGTCCGGCGACGCGTCGAGGACCTCCGCCACGTCCGCCCGCCAGTACGGCGACCCGTCGTGGCCGTCGGTCACGACCACCCGCACCCGCTCGCCGGGCAAGGCGTGCCGGACGAACAGCACCCGGCCCTCGTGCCGGGCGACGCAGTGACCGCCGTGCGCGACCGGGCCCACCTCGACCTCGAGCGCGCGGCCGACGGCGGACATCCCGACGACCCGGCCGCTCAGGTCAGACCTCCGCCACGACCGACGTCGCCACGACGGACGGCGCCGGGGGCGGCTGCCTCGGCGCGGTCGGCCAGGCCCTCCGAGCTCTTCAGCTGCCAGGGCACGCTGGTGACCATCACGCCGGGTGTGAACAGCAGCCGACCCTTGAGCCGCAGGGCGCTCTGGTTGTGCAGCAGGTGCTCCCACCAGTGGCCGACGACGTACTCCGGGATGAGCACCGTGACGAGATCGCGTGGGCTGCCCCGACGTACGCTCCGGACGTAGTCGATGACCGGGTCGGTCACCTCGCGGAACGGCGAGTCCAGCACCTTGAGCGGGATCGGGATGCCGCGGCGGTCCCACTCGGCCTGCAGCGAGCGGGTCTCCTCCGGGTCGACGCTGACGGTCACCGCCTCCAGCGTCGTGGGCCGCATCGCCCGGGCGTAGGCCACCGCGCGCATGGTCGGCTTGTGGATCTTCGACACCAGCACGATCGCATGGGTCCGCGAAGGCAGCACCATGTCCTCGTCCTCGTCGACGACCAGCTCCCGGGACACGCCGTCGTAGTGGCGGTGGATGCCCTTCATCAACACGAACAGCGCGATCATCGCGGCGATCGCGATCCAGGCACCGAGCAGGAACTTCGTGATCAGCACCACGACGAGGACGACCCCCGTCACCGAGAGCCCGACGCTGTTGATGACCCTGCTCCGCTGCATGCGTGCCCTCGCGGACCGGTCCGTCTCGGTCCGCAGCAGGCGGGTCCAGTGCCGGACCATGCCCGTCTGGCTGAGAGTGAACGACACGAAGACGCCCACGATGTACAGCTGGATGAGGCGGGTCACCTCGGCGTCGAACGCGACGATCAGCACGATCGCGAACCCGGCGAGGATGATGATCCCGTTGCTGTAGGCCAGCCGGTCGCCACGGGTGTGCAGCTGGCGCGGCAGGTAGCGGTCCTGCGCCAGGATCGAGCCGAGCACCGGGAAGCCGTTGAAGGCCGTGTTGGCGGCGAGCACGAGGATCAGGCCGGTCACCGTGGTGACGACGCCCGCGAGCAGAGGCAGGTTCTCGAAGATCGTCTTCGCGAGCTGGCCGATCACCGGGTCCTGCGCGTAGTGGACGCCCTGGTCCTCGAAGCGCACGCCGCCGCGCGATGCCACGCCGTGCTCGCCGTTCAGGCGCAGCTGTTCGACGACGTTCTCGGCGTAGCGCAGGCCCATCATCTTCGCCAGCACGATGATGCTGATCAGCATCGTCACCGCGATCGTGCCCAGCAGCAGCAGGGTGGTCGCGGCGTTCTTCGACTTCGGCTTGCGGAACGCCGGCACGCCGTTGCTGATCGCCTCGACGCCGGTGAGCGCGGCGCACCCGGACGAGAACGCGCGCAGCAGCAGGAAGGCTCCCCCGAGCCCGGTGATCCCCTGCTCGTAGTCCGACTCCGGCACCAGGGTGAATTTCGCGCTCTCGACGTCGGGCAGGTCGCCCATCGCGAGCTGCAGGAACCCCCAGCCGGCCATCCCGAGAACGGCGGCCATGAAGGCGTAGGTCGGCACGGCGAATGCCGTCCCCGACTCCCGCACCCCGCGCAGGTTGGCCGCCATCAGCAGCAGCGTCGCCACCACGGCGACGACGACCTCGTGCCCCTGGAACGCGTCGATCGTCGACGCCGCGTACTGCGCGGCCGACGAGATCGACACCGCCACGGTCAGGACGTAGTCGACCAGCAGCGCGCTGGCCACGGTGAGCCCGGGCATCGGCCCGAGGTTGACGGTGGCCACCTCGTAGTCGCCGCCGCCGCTGGGGTAGGCGTGCACGTTCTGCCGGTAGGACGCGACCACGACGAGCATGACCAGCGCGACCGCGAGGCCGACCTTCCAGGAGAACGAGTAGGCCGCGAAACCGGCGATGCCGAGGGTCAGGAAAACCTCGTCCGGGGCGTACGCCACCGAGGAGAGCGCGTCGCTGGCGAAGACCGGCAGGGCCACCCGCTTCGGCAGGAGCGTCTCGCCCAGCCGGTCGCTGCGCATGGCGCGGCCGAGCAGCAAGCGCTTGAACGCGTCCGTCGACTGGGGCACGACGCCCGATGCTAGGCCCCTGGGGACGCTCCGGCGACGGCTGGCTCTGCGCTAGCGTCACCCGCGTGCACTTCGTCATCATGGGCTGCGGCCGGGTCGGGTCGTCGCTGGCGCACATCCTCGAGGCGCAGAGCCACTCGGTGGCGGTGATCGACTCCAACGAGTCGGCTTTCCGCCGGCTCGGAGCCAGCTTCGTGGGCCGCCGGGTGACCGGCATCGGCTTCGACCGCGACACGCTGCGGGAGGCCGGTATCGAGCAGGCCGAGGCCTTCGCGGCGGTCAGCAGCGGGGACAACTCGAACATCGTGGCTGCCCGGGTGGCCCGGGAGACGTTCGGCGTCGACAACGTGGTGGCCCGCATCTACGACCCCGGCCGGGCCGAGGTCTACCAGCGCCTCGGCATCCCCACCGTGGCGACAGTGCGGTGGACCGCCGACCAGATGCTGCGCCGGCTGCTCCCGCACGGCGCGGAGCCGGAGTGGCGGGACCCCAGCGGAACGGTCCGGCTGGCCGAGGTCAACGTCGACCAGGCCTGGATCGGTGAGCGGATCAGCAGGCTGGAGGAGACCGCCGGTGCGCGGGTGGCCTTCCTCACCCGGCTGGGCGAGGGGCTGCTGCCGGGCGAGGACACCGTTCTGCAGGACGGCGACCTGGTGCACATGGTCATGCGTGACGACGAGGCAGACGCGGTCGAGGCCGCGCTGCTCCACCGTTCCTCCGAGGAGCACTGATGCGGGTCGCCATCGCCGGCGCGGGCAGCGTGGGCCGCTCGGTCGCCCGCGAGCTGCTCGAGAACGGGCACGAGGTGCTCCTGGTCGACAAGGACCCGGCCGCCATCAAGCGCACCTCGGTGCCCAACGCCCAGTGGCTGCTCGCCGATGCCTGCGAGGTGACCTCCCTCGAGGAGGCCGGCCTGCACGAGTGCCAGGTCGTGGTCGCCGCGACCGGCGACGACAAGGTCAACCTCGTGGTGTCGCTGCTGGCCAAGACGGAGTACGGCGTGCCCCGGACCGTCGCGCGGGTCAGCAACCCCAAGAACGAGTGGATGTTCGACGAGGCCTGGGGGGTCGACGTCGCGGTGTCGATGCCGCGGCTGATGACAGCCCTGGTCGAGGAGGCCGTCAGCGTCGGCGACCTGGTGCGGATCTTCACCTTCCAGCAGTCCAACACCGACATGCTCGAGCTCACGTTGCCTGCGGACTCCCCGGTGGTCGCCACCCGGGTCGGCGACGTGGCCTGGCCGCAGGACACCGCCTTGGTGGCCATCATCCGTGAGGGGCGGCCGATCGTGCCGTCGCCGGACGACCCGCTCGAGGCCGGAGACGAGCTGCTCTTCGTGGCCAGCCCGGACATGGGCCCCCAGCTCGAGGAGCTGCTCGCCCCGCACGCGCGCTGATCAGACGGTGCCGGTCTCGGCTCGCGCCGGGGTGATCGGGGTCCGGCCACGGGCGAGCAACCAGACCATCACCGCCAGCGCGGCCACCTGCAGCGGCCAGCCGAGCGCGATCTTCGTCACGCCGAGCCAGCCGACCTGGCCGCCGAGGTACAGCGGATACTGCACGGCCACCCGAACGACGCACGGCACCGCGAGCACCCAGGTCAGCCGGCTGCAGAGCCGGACGACGGCCGGGTCCTTGCGCCAGCCGCTGAGGTCGCCGGTGACCGAGGCGAGCATCAGCCCGACCAGCGGCCAGCGCAGCAGCACCGACAGCGAGAGTCCGACGGCGTACACCGCGTTGTAGATGATGCCCGGCAGGAACACGTCCTCGGCCTTGCCGGTCCGGGAGGCGAACACCGCGGCGATGCCGATCCCGACCAGGCTGTTGACGACGAACTGGACCGGCTGGCGCGCCAGCACCCGGGCGATGAGCAGCGCGACGGCCAGGCCGATGCCGACGTACAGCCCGAGCCGCAGCTCGTGGGTGATCAGGTAGGTGACGGTGAAGCCGACGGTGGGGACGGCGCCCTCCGCCATGCCGCGGCGGCCGCCGAGCGCGCTCGAGAGCCGGTGCCGGACGACCTCCTCGACCGTGGCGGCGTCGACCTCCGTCGCCAGCGCGGGCTCCGGAGGGTGCGAGTCGCTCACTCGGCTCCGGCCGGTCGCAGCTCGTAGCGCGGGTTGAAGATGACCGGCTGCTCGCGGTCGCGGGTGACCCGCCCGGACGCGATCAGCGCCCGGCCCGGCTCGATTCCCGCGATCTGCCTGCGACCCAGCCACACCAGGCTGATCGACCCGCTGCCGTCGTACAGCTCGGCCACCAGTGCCGGGACGCCGGCCCGCGGCCGCAGGGTCACGGTGCGCAGGGTGCCGGCGACCCGCACCAGCTCACGGTTGGGTAGCTCACTGACCAGGACCGCGCCCATCTGCACGCAGTCCTTCTGCAGCTCCTGGGCCTCGTGCTCCTTGGCCGAGGACGCGAGCCGCGTCACGGCGCGCTTCAGCACGCCCGGGTTGGTGCCCATGCCTCCAGCGTAGGCCCTGCTCGCCGTCACCGAGGCCTCCCCGGCCGGGGAGGTCAGTGGATCTCGGTGATCTCCGGGCCGCGCTCGAAGGGCTTGAGGTCGGCCGCGGTCTCGGCTGGCTGGTCACCGGAGTCGTCGTCGGCCTCCGTCGGCGCCGGGCCGGTCGGCAGGTGCAGCGGGATCGGGTCCCGAGGCGCCATGGCATCGGACCCCCTGACGACGACGACGTCGCGGAACAACGCCACCAGGTCGGCGTCCGTGCCGGGCTCGACGGCCGGCCGGCCGGTGATGACGCCGCGCAGGAACCAGCGCGGACCGTCGACCCCGACGAACCTGGCCGGTTGCACGGCCTGGCTGCCGTCGGCTGCCCGGACCGGGACCCGCGTCCTCAGCTCGGTCCCCAGCGGGCCCTCCACCTCGTCCGTGGTGCCGCCCTGCTGGGTGATCCCGGCCCGGATCTCGGCCCGCACGTCGTCCCAGATCCCCTCGCTCCGGGGGGCGGCGAACGGCTGCACCTGCAGGGCGCCCTCGCCGAGCACCAGGGTCACCGCCACCACCTCGCCGGTGGTCTGGTCGGCCTCGATGCGGACCTCCAGCCCCTCGCGACCCGGCAGCCACACGCCGCCCAGGTCGACCCGACCGCTGCTCGCCGGATCGGCGACCTCGCTGAGGTCGTAGGGCCCCTGGGGCCGGTCGGCGGGCGCCGCGGGCACGGCCTCGGCAGCGTCGTCCGCACCGTCATCCACGGCGTCGTCGTCGTCGACCGTGGCGGCCGCGTCGTTCGCGTTGCCTGGTGACTCGACCTCCTCGTCCTGGCCGCGCCGCTTGCGGAACACGTTCACACCTCTGTCGTGGTCGGGGAGTCGTGCTGGTCGTCGTGGTCGGGTGCGGCGAAGCCGCCGGTCGACCCGTGCCCGCCGGTCCCGCGAGCCGATCCCGGCAGCGCCTCGACCTCGTGGAACCGCGCCAGCTCGACCCGCTGGACCACCAGCTGGGCGATCCGGTCGCCGCGCCGCAGCCGCACGGTGGCCGAGCGGTCGTGGTTGACCAGCAGCACCTTGATCTCGCCGCGGTAACCGGCGTCCACCGTCCCGGGCGCGTTCACGACGCCGAGGCCGAACCGGTGGGCGAGCCCGGAGCGGGGGTGGACGAAGGCGGCGTAGCCGGCCGGCAGGGCGATGGCCAGCCCGGTGGCCACCATCGCGCGGTCGCCGGGGCCAGCTCCACGTCCTCGGCGGTGACCAGGTCGGCGCCCGCGTCGCCCGGATGCGCGTACGCCGGCAGCGGCAGGTCCGGGTCGAGCCGGCGGACCAGCACCTCGACCGGATCGTCCGGCCATCCGTCCCACGGCGTCACGGCGGACGACCCTACCCCGCGTGACGCGAGCCGCCGCGCACCCGGCGGTCAGTCGAACAGCGCGCGCTCCACCAGCCCGACCGGCAGCCGTCCGGAGCCCGCGGCCCGGTCGTGGAAGTCGCGCAGCGAGCCACGCGCCTCGTCGAGCCAGCGCTGCCGCATCCGGGCGATCTCCATCGCACCCGGTGAGGTACGACGACGCCTGGGTCGGCCACGCGCAGTACCGCAGCACCTCGGCCTGCGCGGTCTCCCGCGACAGCGACGCCTTGGTCGACATGAAGTCGACGGCCTCCTCGATGGTCATCTCGCCCAGGTGCAGCGAGGTGTCGACGACGATCCGCGCGGCGCGGAAGAGCCGGTAGTCGCGCTGGCAGAGCTCCTGCTCCGGCGTACCGAAGAAGCCCTGCTCGAGCAGCAGGTCCTCGGTGTACAGGCCCCAGCCCTCGGTGAAGTAGGTCGAGCCGAGCACGAACCGCAGCGGCCGCGAGCCGCCGCCGCCGGCCCGGGACGACAGCCAGGCCAGATGCCAGTGGTGCCCGGGATAGGCCTCGTGCACGGCGATCGACCAGGCCCCGTGCCGGTTGTTGGTGGCGAGCCGGGCCCGCACCTGCTCCGGCGTCGCCCCGTCCGGCGGGTACGGGACGAAGAAGTGCCCGACCCGCGGGAGGCGGCGTCCTCCGGCGCGAACGGCGGCGGCGACATGTAGTGGGCCACGGCCATCATCGCGCGGCTGAACGGGGCGGACGGGACGACGTCGCAGCGCTCCCCTGCGGGCATGGTCACCAGCTCGTGCTCGACGCAGAACGCGCGAGCCGCGTCGGTGGCCTCCCGGTACAGCGCCAGCATCTCCTCCGGCGTAGCCGGGATGGTCGTCGTTGAAGCTCCTGACCACCGCGAGGAAGTCGTCGGTGCCGCGCAGCGCCCGGGCCCGTTCCGTCATGTCCGCGGCCAGCGCGTCGTAGGCAGCCTGTCCCCGCTCGCGCAGCTCGCGGGTGCCGTAGCCGAGACCTTCGGCCTCCCTCAGCAGCGCGTCGTAGCGCCGCTCGCCGATCGGCCCACTCGCCGGTGGCCTTCTCGACCAGTGCCTCGACGTGCTCACCGAACCGCTCGAAGGCCGCGGCCGCCAGCTCCCCGGCGTCCCGGACCAGGGCTGCGGACTCCTCGTCCGCGAACTCGTCAGCGACGGTCCGGGCGTAGACGGCGCCGGCGGCGATCTGACCGAGCGCCCGGCGCAGCAACGCCGGGTGGGCCAGGGCGGGGTCGAGGTTGGTCATCCCCTGGTCCAGCAGCGCCGGGGTGCCGCGCAGCCGGGCGGCCACCGCGGTGGCCAGCTCGGGTTCCGGGCGAAGCCGGGTCGTGAGCAGCACGAAGACCGCGGACAGCGCAGTGCCGGCGTAGTGGTCGGGACTGCGCCGCCAGTCGGCCCAGTCGCGCATCAGCTCCCGGCCGCGCAGGACCATCAGCGCGAGGTCGCGGTCGATCCGCTCGTCGGCGGACAGCTCGGCGTCGGCGAGCGCGCGCAGCCGGCCGACCCACCCGTCCTCGGCGCGCTCGCGGGCCTCGATGCCCGCCGCGGACATGTCCGGCAGCGCCTCGTCGTACTCCGTGAGGCCGAGCACGCTGCCCAGCGTCGGGTTGGCGGCGCACTGGTCGGCGACCAGCTGCGGCGACCAGCCGGTCGAAGGGGCGGTCACCCGTGGGGATCGGCATGACCCCGCACGCTAGCGCCCGCACCGGGACCCGCCGGACACGCCGTGGCAGGCTGGCCGGCGTGCGGACCTACGACGAGCGGCTGAGTGCCCCGCTTGCCCTGTGGGTCGGGGTCTGGATCGGGTCAGCGGCGCTCGGCATCTCGTTCTTCGCGGCCCTGGGCCCGGTGGCCGGGCTGGTCGCTGTGCTGGTGCCGGGTCTGCTGCTCTCGACCGTGCTCGTCCGGGCCGCCGCGCCGGTGCAGGTGGAGGACGGCGACCTGATCGCCGGACCGGCGCGGATCCCGGTCTCGCTGCTCGGTCCGGTCGAGGTGCTGGACGCCGCTCGGGCCCGGGAGGTCCGCGGGCCGGCGTCCGACCCGGCGGCCTTCCACCTGATCCGCGGCTGGGTGCCGGCCGGCATCCGGGCCGACGTGCGCGACCCGGCGGACCCGACGCCCTACTGGTTCGTGGCGAGCCGGCGGCCGGCCGAGCTGGCGGCCGCGGTGGAGGCGGCGAGGGTCAGCCGCTGACCGTCTCCCCGGTGACGGTGCGGTGCCGGCGCAGGTCGTCGCGCACCTGCTCGCCCAGCCGCCGGGTCTCCCGGTGGTTGACGACGCTGCCGGCGACGGCGCCGCTCATCAACGGACCCAGCGTGGTGAGGTTGCGCCCGGCTCGTCGGACCAGCCGCTTGCGCAGCGCCCGCTTCGCGGTGGCACCCAGGGAGAACCGCAGGGCCGTCGGCGAGAACGGGTCGATGCCCCGACGTTCGGACCAGGCGACGAGGTAGGCCTGGGCCCGCGCCCGCGTCGACCCGGGTGCGGGGACCCCGTACACCTCGTGAAGCTCGGCGATCAGCTTGACCTCTGCGGCGGCGACGAGCAGCGTCTCGGCCGCGATCTGGACCGGTGCGGTCAGCAGGGTCGGGGGTGCGGCGAACTCGACCGCGGCGAGGGCCCCGCCTGCAGCGCCGACAGCCGCGGTGGCCTTGGCGGCCCCGGAGATCAGCGCCTGGGCCAGGTCGTCGTCGGAGAGGCCGGGGTGCTGCGAGCGCAGCGACGCGGCGTCGCGCACCGGGATCCGGGGTGCGGTGTCGAGCATGAGGTCGACCAGCCAGCCGCCGCCGAGGACGGAGGCCCGGCCGGCCGTGCGGGCGGAGCCGGCCATCGCCCTGGTCAGCCGGCCCAGGTCGCGGGCCCGTTCGCCGCGGGACGAGGAGTCGTCAGCCGGGCGTGAGGTCGCCCTGGCAACGAGATCGCCGACGGTGCTCCGCTCCTCGCTGGGCAGCGGACGCGCCGTCGGCGTCGGGTCGGTCGGGGGCGTGCGGCTCGGAGCTCATCTGCCGAGCCTGCCCCATTCTGCGAGGCTCAGGCCGCGCACTCCTTGCAGATCAGCTGACCCTTCACCTGCTTGGCCAGCTGGCTGCGGTGGTGCACCAGGAAGCAGCGCGAGCAGGTGAACTCGTCTGCCTGGCGCGGGAGGACCCGCACCGAGAGCTCTTCGTTGGACAGGTCTGCTCCGGGCAGCTCGAGGGACTCGGCCAGGTCGGCCTCGTCGACGTCGACCGCGCTGGCGGACTTGTCCTGCCGGCGGGCCTTCAGCTCCTCGAGACTGTCCTCGGACATCTCGTCATCGGTCTTGCGGGGCGAGTCGTAGTCGGTCGCCATGGTTGGAGAGGTCACCCCTTCGCGGGTGGCGGTGCCACATTCGTCGGTGCTCGTGCGTGCGACTGTCGTCGACGGCGTCGTCGGCAGGTGGTCGTGCGGGCCGTGTAACGCTCGGCCCGGCCGGTTTGTGCCCGGACCCGTCGACTCGTCCCACTCGGTGCCCACCCGGGCTGCTGACCGGGTGCGCGAGCGCGGAGACTAGCGGATCCCGGCGGGCTCTGCCGGGCGCTGCCCACGCAGCACCATCCGCCGGCCTGGTGTTCACCTGATGGACTCCCCGCTGACACGGGTCCCAGCGTGACCTGTGCCACGATCGGAGGGTTTCCGCGCCCGAGCGCGCGGGGTAGGCACCGCACACGTCCTCCGGAGTCCTCCGGCGGTGAGAGGGTGGCGACATGAGCGAGTTCCAGCACGAGATCCAGATCCGCCTGGAGTCGGCCAGCCAGTCCCTCGAAGAGGCCCAGCGGGACGGCGACGACTACCTCGCGCAGGTCCGCCTCGGCGAGATCGAGTCCCTCCAGCGGCTTGCCCAGGAGCACGGCGCGGTCGCCTGAGGCCTCCTCGACCTCAGCCGAGCGGGTCGGCGTCCGCGTCCAGGCCCTCGAGCAGGCCCAGCAGGGCGGCCGACAGCGGCGGCCGGGCCGCCACCACCATCGCCTCGCCCGCCGCGGACCCGCGCAGCCCGGTGACGTCGGCACCCGCCTCCCGGGCGACCAGGCCACCGGCCGCGAGGTCCCAGGGCTTGAGCCCCTGCTCGTAGTAGCCGTCGACCCGGCCGGTGGCCACCGCGCAGAGGTCCAGCGACGCGGCTCCGGCGCGACGCACGTCGCGAACCAGGGGCAGCACCACCTGGAGGATCTCGGCCTGCCGGGCCCGCCGGCGGGGGTCGTAGCCGAACCCGGTCGCGACCAGCGCCATCTCCAGGGGCGGCGGGTCGGCCAGCCGGAGCCGCCGACCGTCCAGCCAGGCGCCCTCGCCACTCAGCGCGGTCCACACCTCGCCGCTGACCGGGTTGACCACGGCACCGGCCACCACGTCGTCACCGAGCCGGGCGGCCACGCTGACGGCGTACGCCGGGATCTCGTACAGGTAGTTGACGGTGCCGTCGATCGGGTCGATCACCCAGCTCACCCCGCTGCTGCCCGCGCGGGCCGCGCCCTCCTCGCCGAGGAAACCGTCGTCGGGGCGCGCGGCGGTGATCCGGTCGACGATGAGCTGCTCGGAGCGCTGGTCCATCTCGGTGACGATGTCGGTGGTCGTCGACTTGGTCGCCGACACCGCCAACCCGTGCGGCCGCTCGTCGACGATCAGCCGGCCGGCCTCCCGGGCGACCTCCTCGGCGAGGGCGAGCAGCTCCCGCGGGTCAGGGCTCATGCCGGACATCCTCCCGCGGGGGTCAGGCGCCGCAGAGGGCGGGCCGTCGGGGGTCTCGGGCGTTGGGGCAGCAGCCGGCCGGGCACACGTCGTGGCTGGGGCCGAGCTCGCCGAGCGCCCGGCGTACCGGCGTCTCGCCGCGCACGAGCGCGGCCCGTTCGAGCACCAGCTCGCGGACCGCGGCCACGAACGCAGGGTGGGTGCCGACGGTGGCTGCTCTGGCGACCGGCAGGCCGAGCCGTCCGGCGGTCTGCAGCGCCTCGGTGTCCAGGTCGTACTTCACCTCCATGTGGTCGGAGACGAAGCCGATCGGCACCAGCACGGCCGCCGGGACCCCGTCGGCGACCAGCGACTCGAGGTGGTCGTTGACGTCCGGCTCCAGCCAGGGCTGGGACGGCGGCCCGCTCCGGCTGCAGAAGACGAGGTCGAGATCGTGGTCGGCGCCGGTCACCGCGGCCACCCCGGCGGTGACCAGCCGGGCGACGTCGCGGTGCTGGCTGCTGTAGGCCTGGCCGTCCGGTCCGCTGGACTCGTCCATCGTCACCGGCACCGAGTGCGTGACGAACACCAGCCGGGCGCCGCTGCGGACTCCGGCCGGCACCTGCTCGAGCGCCTCGACGGTGCTGGTCACCATCGCCTCGACGAAGCCGGGGTGGTTGAAGTAGTGCCGGATCCGGTCGACGTGCGGGGCGCGGTCGCCCAGTGGCGCGACGGCAGCCGCGAGGTCCTCGCGGTACTGCCGGCAGCCGGAGTACGACGAGTAGGCGGAGGTCAGCAGGGCCAGCACGCGGGTCCGGCCGTCGTCGGCCAACCCGGCCATCTCGTCGGTGAGGTACGGCGCCCAGTTGCGGTTGCCCCAGTAGACCGGCAGGTCGACGCCGTGCGCCGCGAACTCGGCCTGCAGTGCGGCGACCAGCGCCCGGTTCTGCGCATTGATCGGGCTGACCCCGCCGAAACCGAAGTAGTGCTCGCCCACCTCGAGCAGCCGCTCGCGCGGGATGCCGCGGCCACGGGTGACGTTCTCCAGGAACGGCAGCACGTCGTCGGGGCCCTCCGGGCCGCCGAAGGACACCAGCAGGAACGCGTCGTACGGCGACGCGTCGGCGCCCGGGTCGGAGGCTGCGCGGGGGCTCACCCGATGATCCTTGCAAGTGCTCCGGAGGCGCTGACCGTCACCCCGGTCCCGTACCGTGCGGCCGTGCTGAGGCCCTACCGCGAGCTGCTCGCCACCCCCGGCGGGCTGCGCTTCTCGTCCTCGGCGTTCGTGGCCCGGATGCCGATCGCGATGATGGGGCTCGGCATCGTTCTGCTGGTGGTCGCCGAGACCGGGCGGTACGGCCGGGCGGGCGCGCTGTCGGCGACCTTCGCGCTGGTGAACGCGGGCGCGGCACCGGCGATCGCCCGGCTGGTCGACCGGCTCGGACAGCGGCGGGTGCTGCTGCGCGCCGTCCCGCTGCACCTGGTGGCGCTGGTCGCCTTCGTGGTGCTGGCCAGCCGGGAGGCACCGACCTGGGCGCAGGCGGCGGCGATCGTGGCGGCCGCGCTGGCCGCGCCGTCGATCGGCTCGCTGGTCCGGGCCCGCTGGGGCTACGTGCTCGGCTCCGACCCGCGGATCGGCACCGCGTACGCCCTGGAGTCGGTGCTGGACGAGCTGATCTTCGTGGTGGGCCCGCTGCTGGTCACCCTGCTGGCGACCCTGGTCGCACCGCAGCTCGGGCTGCTGGTGGCCGGCCTGCTGCTGGCGGCGGGCACCGGGCTGCTGGTCAGCCATCGGGTCAGCGAGCCGCCACCGTCGCCGCACTCCGGTGACCACCCGTCGGCCCTGCGCAGCCTCGGCCTGCCACCGCTGATGGCCGTGATGGTCTTCGTCGGCGGGGTCTTCGGAGCCGTGGAGATCAGCGCGGTGGCCTTCGCCGACGAGACCGGCCATCGAGCACTGGCCGGCCCCCTGCTCGCCTGCTACGCCACCGGCAGCATGCTCTCCGGGCTGGCCTTCGGCTCGCTGCGCGGCCGGATGCCGCCGCGGCAGTCGCTCCTGCTGGGTGCCGCGGTGATGACCGCGACGGTGGTGGCACTGCCGTTCGTCGACCCGACCTGGTTGCTGGCGCTGCTGCTGGTGCTCGCCGGGGTGGGCATCGCGCCGACCCTGATCTCCGCCTTCTCGCTGTCCGAGCGGGTGGTGCCCGCGGCCGCGCTGACCGAGGGCCTGACCTGGATGACGACCGCCCTGGTGGTGGGCTTCGCCGGCGCGACCTGGGTGTCCGGCCGGCTGGTCGACTCGGCCGGCGTGCCGTGGGCGTTCTCGGTGGCGACCGGTTCGGGTGCGCTGGCGCTGGTGCTCTGCCGCACGGCGTACCGGCGGCTACCGGCCTGACGACGAGCCGCGGCGAGAAATCGACATTTGTCTGCGACAGGCCGGGCGCGCCTGCGCGGTGCGCTCGCTCGCGAGTCATAGGCTCCCGGCAGTCGGACCGCTCCGACGACCGGGAGGCGCAACGATGACTGACGCGGCATCGCCCCAGCCGCCAGAGGTGACCGACCTCAGGCTCGTCGCCGTCACCCCCGAGCGCAGTCACCTGGTCCTCGAGGACTCCGACTGCCGGCAGTTCCGCGTGCCGGTGGACGAACGCCTCGCGGCCGCCCTGCGCATCCCCGACCGCTCCCGGCCAGGCCAGGTGGAGATCGCCTTGGAGAGTCAGCTCACGCCCCGCGAGATCCAGGCCCGCGTCCGCGGCGGGCAGAGCCTCGACGAGGTGACTGCGGCAGCAGGGATCTCGGTCGACCGCGTCGAGCGTTACGCCGCGCCGGTGCTGGCCGAGCGGGCGCACGTCGTCGAGCAGGCCAAGCTGGCTCCGGCCCGCCGGGCCACCGCCGGCAGTGCCCCGGCTCTCGCCGAGCTGGTCGACGCCCGGCTGGCGGCCCAGCAGGTCGCCCCCGACTCGGTGACCTGGGACGCCTGGAGGGGCGACGACGACCGGTGGACCGTGCGGCTCGGCTACCTCGGTGGCGGCCGGGCCCGGATGGCCTCGTGGGTGTTCGACCCGCGCGGCCGGGTGCTCGCGCCGGCCGACGACGAGGCGCGGTGGCTGGTCGACGGCAGCGGGGCCGACCGGGTGGCCGACGACCAGCCGGCCGCCGTACGGCGACTGGCCGCGGTGCCGCACACCGGCGACGAGCCGGCCGAGCCGGTCTCCGCCGCCGACCAGGTCTACGACCGGGAGGCCGACGAGGCGCTGGCCGCCGAGCCGGTCCGCCAGGCAGCGGCCTCGGCCAGCCGGGGACGTCGGCAGCCGGTGCCGTCGTGGGACGACATCATGTTCGGCCCGCGTAAACGGGACTGAGGTTCACCTCCCCGGCGAGGTGACCGGCCGGGCTCAGCCGACCCGCGGCGGCAGCGCGCACGCGGCGAGGTCGAAGGGAAGCGCGTCGGCCTCGAGCGCCGCCGTGCGCACCAGCGCCTCCTGCGAGTACGCCGTCATCCGTCGCATGTGGTGGCGTCGGCAGAGCACCTCGTAGCCGACCGTGTCGCCCTCGGCGGTGTCACCGACGACGACCTGCTCGCCCTCGACGACCATCACGCCGTTCACGGTGCGCGCGTTGTGCGTGGCCCGGGCCCCGCACCAGCAGAGCGCCTCGACCTGCAGCACCTGTACCCGGTCGGCCAGCTCGATCAGCCGCTGCGAGCCGGGGAACAGGCGGGTACGGAAGTCGGCGGTGATGCCGAAGGCGAAGACGTCCACCCCCAGCTCGTCGACGACCCGCGCCAGCTGCTCGGCCTGCACCGGCGAGAAGAACTGCACCTCGTCACAGATCAGGTAGTCGACCCGGCGGCCGGACATCCTCTCGTCGGCCACCACGTCCCAGAAGTCGAGCCCGTCGGTCACCTCGATCGCGTCGGTCGACAGCCCGAGCCGGCTGGACAGGGTCGAGGCGCCGGCCCGGTCCAGCTTGGTGAAGATCAGACCGCGCCGACCCCGCTGGCGGTGGTTGTGGTCCACCTGCAGGGCGAGGGTGGACTTGCCGCAGTCCATCGTGCCGGAGAAGAAGACGAGCTCGGCCATGACTCCTCGAGGACCGGTCGGGTGGGTGTCCGGTCCATCGTGCCATCCGTACCCCGGGTCAGTTCCGAACCGTGGCGTGACCGGCGGCGTCCTTGGTCGTTGTTCAGCAGGAACGGGGACGAGGGGACCGCGCCGAAGAGGGGACGGCGCGGTCCCGCACCGCACCCTCAGGCCCGGTGCACGAGCAGGGGGACGCCGAGCTCCTCCTCGGTCAGCGCACCGTGCATGCCCACCAGCTGCAGCACTGCTGGCGGCTGGACTCGAGAGTCGGCCACCGTGTGGTCACGCACGGCGACGGCCAGCAGGTCGCCCAGCCGGGGCCGGACGTCGTCGTCCAGCGACGGACCGTAGAGCCCGGCAGCGATCGCCTCGTCCTGCGGCACCACCCAGAACGTGTCTCCCAGCGTCTCCCGCCAGGCGGCCAGCACCTCGGTGCCGGCGCCCTCGCAGGTGTGCACCTGGACGCCGCGAAGGTCCCCGGACACGGCCTGGACGCCCTGGGCGAGGGCCGGCTCCGCAGCGAGGTCCCAGCGGTGGTCGAGCGGGATGTCGAGCATGCCGTGGTCCGAGGTGACCAGCAGGGTCGTGCCGGGCGGCAGGGCCGCTGCCAGCTGTTCGACCAGCCGGTCGACGTGGGTCAGCTCGGCCCGCCACGCGGCGCTCGAGCAGCCCTGCCGGTGGCCGGTGGAGTCGAGGTCGCCGTAGTAGACGTAGACGAGCGCGCGCTCACCCCGGCGCACGGCGGCAGCGGTCGCGGCCACCCGCTCCCCCGGCGACTCGGCCGCCACGTAGTCACCGCCGCGCAGTCCCGCCTCGGTGAGGCCGTTGCCGTCGAACGACCGCGGCCCCACCCGGGTGACCGCCATACCGGCTGCCGCCGCCCGCTCGAAGACCGTCGGCCGGGGCTGCAGCTGCCGAAGGTCGGTCTCGGCGGGGATCGCGAGGGTGTTGACCAGCTGGCCGGTGGCCAGCCGGAGGAAGAGCCCGGTGATGCCGTGCTCCCCCGGCGTCAGCCCGGTGCCGAGCGAGGTCAGGGCGATCGGGGTGGTGCTCGGGAACACCGTGGTGATGCGCCGGCTGTGCTCACCCGCGAGCAGCGCGGTGAGGAACGGCGCCTCGGTCGGGTGCGCGAGCAGAGCGGACATCCCCAGACCGTCGACCAGCGCGACGACGAGCCGGCGGCACTCGGGGAGCTCGGGACCGGGCCGCTCGCCCGGCAGCCCGAGGGCGCGCAGCGCTGCCGGCAGGACGTCGGCCAGCGAGCCGCCGCCGTGGTCGGGCAGCGCGAAGGGAGGTCGGCTCACCGACCGGTGGCACGGGAGAGAGCGGCGGCGAAGCCGAGGACCCGGGCGACGGCGTCGGCGCCCTCGGCGGCCTCGCTGACGCGCAGCGCGATGTCGTCGGCCGAGGCGGTGCCGGTGTAGCCGTGGTCGGCGTCGCACTCCGGGTCGGAGCAGCCGGCCGGCTCGAGGTCGAGGCGGCTCACCGCGCCCCAGCCGATCGTGACGGTGACCTCCTGCGGGGGCACACCGCCGCGGTAACGCATCGGGTCGGTCACGACCCGGTTGACCACGACCGAACGGACCGAGGACAGCGGCACCGCCTCGGTGGCGGCGGTCACGAACGGCGCGGGCGTGACCTCGTCGGCCGGGTGGTCGTCGGCGTGCCCGAGCACCAGGCGGCCGGTGGTGAGAACCAGGACGGTGATGTGTCGCCGTACCTCCTCGGAGTCGAAGGTCGTCTCCTGGTGCACGACGAACGCCTCGACGTCCTCCCCCGCCACTGCGGCGTCGACCGCGTCGGCGACGAGCTCCGGGTAGTAGCCCGCCCGCTCGATGGCGGAGCGCAGGTCGGCCAGCGAGGTATCGGTCATGCGGCCATCCTTGCACCGCCCGGTGCCGCGCGCGGGCGGACGGCAGGGCGACCCCGCCCCGCGGCGGACAGGCTCAGGCGCCCAGCGCGCGGGCGCCGCGCTCGGCCCGGGCCGCGGGACGGGCCAGCCGGCCGGTGGCCGCGAGCACGGCCGCGCCCCCGGGCGCGGCGACCACCGGGTTGAGCTCCAGCGAGGCCACCTCGGGGACGTCGTCGGCGAGCCGGGCCAGCCGTGCGAGGAGGTCCTCCAGTGCACCGACGTCGACCGGTGTACTGCCGCCGTGGCCCAGCAGCAACGGGGCCGCCCGCACCCCGCGGACCAGGGCGGCGAGGTCGGCGTCGGTGAGTGGGGGGACGCCGTAGGAACGGTCGCCGAGCAGGTCGGTGGCGACCCCGCCGAGCCCGAAGGACACCACCGGTCCGAACAGCGGGTCCTCGACGGTCGCCAGCCGGGTGGCGACCCCGGTCGGTGCCATCGCCTGGACGACGAAGAGGCCGGCCTCGGCGCCGAGCCGGGCGACCATCGCCGCGAACGCGCCGCGCATCTCCTCGGCGTCGTCGATGTCCAGGCGGACCCCGCCGAGCTCGCGGCGGTGCCGCAGGTGCGGGGCCGTCGCCTTCAGCGCCACCGGGTAGCCGAGCCGGTCCGCAGCCCTGACCGCCTGCTCGGCGGTCGCTGCGGGCATCGCGTCCCAGAGGTCGATGCCATAGCAGTGCAGCAGGCCCTGCAGCTCATGATGGGTGAGGGGCACCTCGTCGCGGTCGCCGAGCAGCTCGCTGACCAGAGCGCGTGCGGCGCGCACGTCGAGCCCGGAAGGTGACACCGTGTGGCCGGCCGGGGTCGCCCGCCACGCGGCGTACGCGGTGACGGCCGCCAGTGCGCGGACGGCGTCCTCGGGGGTGGAGTAGGACGGCACCGACCCGCGGCCGTCGCCGTCTGCGGCTCGCAGCGCCTCGGGCACCCCGGGCATGCCGAGGAATGACGACACGACGGTCTTGCGAGCCTTGCCGGACGCCGTCGCGAGGACGTCGGCCACCTCGGTGCCCGGCGTGCGCAGCGGCGGGATGAACAGGGCGACCACCGAGTCGACCGCCTCGTCGCCGAAGACCTCTTCGAGGGCGACCGAGAAGTCCTCGGCGCTGGCGTCCGGGCCGAGCGCGCGGGTGCTCGCGACCTGCAGTCCGGCCTCCTCGCAGGCGTCATAGGCGAGCACCGCCAGGGCGTCGGAGTTGCCGAGGACCGCGACCCGGGGTCCCTCGGGCAGGGGCTGGGTCGAGACCAGCGCTGCGATGTCGAACATCTGGTGGATCGAGTCGGCGCGGATCACACCGGCCCGCTGGAACAGCGCGTCGATCGCGGCGGCGGGAGCCCGGGACCCGCGCACCAGGTGGCCCTCGGGTGCGTCGCCGCGGAACCGGCCGGACTTCACCACGACGACCGGCTTCTGACGCGCCAGCCGGCGTGCGATCCGGCTGAACTTGCGCGGGTTGCCGAGCGACTCGAGGTAGAGCATGACGGCCCCGGTCGCGTCGTCCTCCTCCCAGAACTGGAGCAGGTCGTTGCCGCTGACGTCGACCCGGTTGCCGGCCGAGACGAACGTCGACAGCCCGAGCCCCCGGCGTACGGCGTTGTCGAGCAGTGCCACCCCCAGCGCGCCGGACTGGGAGAAGAACCCGATCCGGCCGCGACCCGGGACGATTGGTGACAGCGAGGCGTTCAGCGACACCTCGGGGTCAGTGTTGATGACGCCGAAGGACGCCGGGCCGAGCAGCCGCATGCCGCTGCCCCGGGCCAGCGCCACCAGCCGTCGTTGCTGCTCCGCCCCCGCGGGTCCGGTCTCGGCGAAGCCGGTCGACATCACCACCAGGCCGCGCACGCCCTGGGCCGCGCAGTCGCTGACGACGTGTTCGATCTCGTCGGCGGGTACGGCGATGACGGCGAGGTCGACCGGTCCGGGGACGTCGCGGACGCTCCGGTACGACGCGACGCCCGCGACCTCGTCGGCGTTGCGGTTCACCACGTGGACCGTGCCGGCGAACCCGGCGTCCAGCACGTGCCGCAGGAGGACGTGACCGAGTGAGCCCTCGCTGCGGCCGGCCCCAACCACCACGACGTTCTGCGGCTGCAGCAGCAGCTGCACCGAGCGGGCCTCGGCGCGGTGCTCCCGGGCATAGGTGACGGCGAGTGAGTCCTCGGTGGGCTCGAGCTCGAAGGACAACCGCACGACTCCGTCGTCGAAACCCTGGTCGACGACGTAGCCGGCGTCGGAGAAGACGCGCAGCATCGCCCGGTTGGTCGGCAGGACGTCGGCGACGAACCGCGAGATGCCGCTTTCCCGGGCTGCCGCCGCGATGTGCTCGAGGAAGACCGAGCCAAGACCGCGGCCCTGGTGGGCGTCCTCGATGTTGAACGCCACCTCCGCCTCGTCCGGTCCGGTGCGCTCGTAACGGACGACGCCGATCATCTCGCCGCCGATGGTGGCGATCAGGGCCACCCGGTCGTGGTGGTCGACCACGGTGAAGCGACCGATGTCCTTGTCGGAGAGGCTCCGGTAGAGGGAGAAGAACCGGTTGTAGATCGTCTCGTCGGACAGCCTCGAGTGGAAGCGGCGGAGCAGGTCCGCGTCCACCGGCAGGATCGGGCGCAGGTGAGCGGTGCCGCCGTCGCGGAGGACGACGTCGGCCTCCCAGTGAGCCGGGTAGCCGAGCCCGCCATCGTCCACATGACGAGGCTATCGCAGTCGTCTGTGGATGACGGGAACCGTTGTGGACAAAGGGATTGCGGTGGATCGGCGGCGTGGCGGTTGTGTGACTCAACACGGCATGAGCCCGCGATCCTGCCGCACTGAACGCGTGTTGGTTTGTCTGACCCGCCTGGCCACGGTAGGAACGCACCCATGCTTCCTGCGAGAACGGGGCCACGGTGACAGCCAGCGACTATGACGGCTTCGCGGACGCCTACTCGGCGGAGAACGAGTCCAGCCTCTTCAACGCGTACTACGAGCGACCCGAAATGCTCCGCCTCGCCGGCGACGTCACAGGCCGCCGGATCCTCGACGCGGGGTGCGGATCCGGGCCGCTGTCGGCCGCGATTCGCGCTAAGGGCGCCGTCGTCACCGGCTTCGACGCGAGTGCGGCCATGGTCGACCTGGCCCGCCAGAGGCTGGGTGAAGCCGCCGACTTGCACGTAGCGGACCTCAGCGCGCCGCTGCCGTTCGCCGACGCCGAGTTCGATGACGTCGTCGCATCCCTCGTCCTGCACTACCTGGAGGACTGGGCCGGCCCCCTCGCCGAGCTGCGACGCGTGTTGAAGTCAGGCGGTCGCCTGATCCTCTCCGTGATCCACCCCAGCGTCTACGCGATCGTGTATCCCGAGGCCGACTACTTCGCCCTCACCAAGTACTCCGAGGAATACACCTTCGACGGACAGAGTGCGGTCCTGACCTACTGGCACCGACCACTGCACGCCATCACAGATGCCTTTGCCGCCGCAGGGTTCCATATCGCTACCGTCAGCGAACCGCCCCCTGCGTCGGACACTCCTCCGGGACTGCTCCCCCCCAACTCGGAAGGCCGGTCGTTCCTGTGCTTCCTCTTCTTCGTCCTTGAGGCCGTCTGAGACCGAACCCCGACCGGACCAAGGGTTGGGCGGGTTCATTCAGCCTTGCGCCGAGTAACCGCTTGACCGTTGATCAGCTAGGGCGCCCGGAAGTAGCCTCATGCTGCTGCGATGAAGGGAGCGGGAGATGGGCGACGACTCCGAGACTGCGGTTCTCGCCGGAGGCTGCGCATGGATCATGCAGCAACTCCTGCGCCACCCTGAAGGAGTCATCTCCACCAGGACCGGATTCATGGGTGGCGAGAACGAGAACCCGACCGAGGAGAGCAACATCGGTCATGCCGAGGTCGTCGAAGTCATCTTCGATCCCCGGCGGCTCTCGTATCGGGGACTACTGGAGGTGTTCTTCCAGGTCCACCGAGCCGACCTGGACGAGACCCTCGTCGGTGCGCAGTATCGCTCCGAGATCTTCTACACCAGCCCGGAGCAGCGGAGCGCGGCGGAGGAGATGCTCCGCGACGTTGACGCGTCGGGCCATTGGCCCGGTACGACAGTGACCAACATCAGCAAGGCAGCGGCGTTCTGGGAGATGGGACCTGAGGATCAGGACTACCTCCTGCGGTTCCCGCAGGGCTGCAAACCCCCATTCCCGAGACGAGACATCCGAGAATCTTCCCCGCGCTTGCCTAGCGGTTGACGAGGCGGGCGCGTTTCGCTGCGGTTCAGGAAACCTTCAGGTGCCATGACCTAGAAAGGATGCCTCCCGGCTGTCGTGCACAGGACGTAGCGCAGCCGCACCGATCCGGAGGACCACCATGAAGTTCCCCATCACGACCTCAGCGCCGACGGCCCGCGTGAGGCCGGTTCTCGCAGGCGGCGCGGCGCTCGTGGTGAGTCTCGGGGTCATCGCGTCCTCGGTCCTGGGCGGCGCTGCGGCCGAGGCGGCGCCGGCAAAGGCGCTGAAGTTCGACGAGGCCTCAGTCCGGTTCGTCGACAACAGGACCGACCACGACGGGCAGCTGTTCTGGTCCGTCACATACGAGAAGCGGATGGCTGACGTGTCGATCCACGCGCCTAGCGGAAAGCGTGTCGCCACCGCCACGTTTGACCGTGCCGGTCAGGCGGACGCGCACTTCGACTCGCCCGAGCCGACCGTCGCCGTCCTGAAGAGGACCTACCCTGCGGGGCGCTACAAGGTGACGGGACACACCACCTCCGGCCGGCGGCTTGCCAGCACAGTCGTGCTGAACTACAAGCACGTGGCGAAGCCCACCATCGCCTCGCCGACGCCGAACCGGACCGGTGTCCCGACGACCGGACTGGTCGTGCGATGGAACGCGGTTCCGGGAGCGTCGTCCATTCACCTCGCGGTCGAGCGTGATGCCCCGCACCGGGCACTTGAGATCGATCTGCCGGGAACCGTCACGGCGTTCCAGGTGCCCGACGGGTTCCTCAAGCCAGGCACCGAGTACGTCGTGGACGTCATGGCCCGGCACCCCGGCGGGAACTACACCATGACCGACGTGACGTTCACCACCCGATAACGTGCGCCCGTGCTCTCCGTCCTGCCCGAGGTCGCCGAGGCGCTCGCGGCCGGGACCCCCGTCGTGGCCCTCGAGTCGACCATCATCAGCCACGGCCTCCCCCGTCCCGAGAACCTCCGCGTCGCGCGCGAGATCGAGCTAGCGGTACGCCGGGGCGGCGCCGTCCCCGCGACCATCGCGCTGGTCGACGGCCGGCCGTGCATCGGGCTGGACGACCAGGCCCTCGAACAGGTGGCCAGCCGGGACGACGTCGTCAAGGTGAGCACCCGCGACCTCGCCGCCCTCGCGGCGCGTCGCGGCACGGGCGCCACGACGGTGGCGGCGACTTCGCACCTCGCTGCCCGCGCCGGCATCACGGTCTTCGCGACCGGCGGCCTCGGCGGGGTCCACCGCGATGCCCGCAGCACCTGGGACGAGTCCGCCGACCTGCGCGCCCTCGCCACCACCGACATCACGATCGTCTGCTCCGGCGTGAAGTCGATCCTCGACGTGCCGGCCACCCTGGAGCGGCTGGAGACCCTCGGCGTACCGGTCCTCGGCTACGGCACGACGGCGTTCCCGGGCTTCTACCTCACCGACTCCGGCCACCGCGTCGACTGGCAGGTCGACAGCCCCGAGGAGGTTGCCGCCGTGATGGCGCAGCGGGCGGGGCTCGGCACCGACGACCGCGGCGTCGTCGTGGCCAACCCGCTGCCGCCGGCCATGCAGGTCAACCCGACCCTGCACGACCGGCTGCTGCGCGACGGACTGGCAGCAGCCGAGACAGCCCAGGTCCGCGGCAAGGCGGTCACTCCGTACCTCCTCGAGTTCTTCCACCGCGAAAGCATGGGCGTCACGCTCGAGGCGAACATCCGCATCATCCTGCGCAACGCCGAGCTGGCCGCCCGGATCGCCGCCGCGGCCGCCGGGCAGCGGTGACGACCGTCCCGCTCGGCACCGAGACCCTCGACGTCGTCGTCGTGGGCGACGTCATGGTCGATCTCCTCGCCGCCATGAGCGGCCCGCTCGCGCGGGGCAGCGACACTCCCGCGACCGTCACCACCGCGGGTGGCGGGTCCGGCGCCAACGTGGCTGCCTGGCTGGCCGGCCAAGGCGTCCCCACTGCGTACGTCGGGCGGGTAGGCGACGACGCCCTCGGCCGCGAGTCGGTGGCAGCCCTGACCGACCGCGGCGTCACGGCCTGGATCAGCACCGACCCCGAACGCACGACCGGGACCTGCATCGTGCTCGTCGAGCCCGACGGCGAACGGTCGATGCTGCCGGACGCCGGCGCGAACGCGAGCCTCGGACCAGAACACCTGCCGCAACGGCCGTTCCGGCCCGGCGGCCACCTGCACCTGTCCGGCTACACGCTGCTCAACCGCGGCTCGCGCGAGGCCGGACTAGCCGCCCTGTCGCTGGCGGCAGCAGCCGACATGACGGTTTCGGTCGACCCCTCCTCGGCCGCGCTGCTCGAGAGCGTCGGCGCCGAGGAGTTTCTGGCGATGACCCGCGGGGTCGACCTCTTGCTGGCCAATCAGGACGAGGCCGCGGTGCTGGCCGGCGTCGCCAGCTCACACGAGGCCGCCGAGCGGCTCGGCGACACCTACCGTGAGGTCGTCGTCAAGCTCGGCGCCGACGGGGCGCTGTGGCAGCAGGGATTCATCAGCGCAAGCGCACCGGCCGAGCGGGGAGTCGAGGTAGTCGACACGACCGGCGCCGGCGACGCGTTCGCCGCCGGCTTCCTGGCCTCCTGGCTGCTGCACCCCGAGCCCGAGACCGCGCTCGCGGCGGGCAACCGGCTGGCGGCCCGCGCGGTCGGCAAGGTGGGGGCGCGGCCATGACCGGCGAGGAACGGGCCCTGGCCGCGGTCCGGGCCGCCGGGCTGGACCACCGGGTGATCCGGCACGGCCCGGTCCGCAGCCTGGTCGAGGCAGCCGAGGCCCGCGGCGTCGAGCCGGCCGACGTGGTCAAGACCCTCGTCGTACGCCGGGCCGAGCGCGACTTCCTCTTCGTGCTCGTTCCGGGCGACCGGACCATCTCCTGGCCCAAGCTGCGCGACCTGCTCGGCGTGAGCCGGATGTCGATGCCGGACGCCGACACTGCCCTCGCGGCCACCGGCTACGAGCGGGGCACCATCACGCCGTTCGGCTCGGCGACCGCCTGGCCGGTGGTCGCGGACCAACGGCTGCGTAGTCGTGCGATCACTCTCGGTGCCGGAGCCCACGGCGTGGCCATCGCGGTCGACGCCGACGCCGCGCTGCTGGCCCTTGACGCATCGGTAGCCGACGTCACGGATCGTGACGACTGACCGGCGTTCGGCCCATTGACCAATCCCGCGAGCGGGACCATCGTGAGGCTAGCGGCGCCAGGGGGAGGGGCATGCGCACAAGGCGGCTGGACGATCGCGGCGGTTCCGCGATCGAGGCTGCCCTGCTGATGGCCGCCGTCGCGCTGGTGATGCTCCCGGCGCTGTTCCTGCTCGGGCGGGCCGTGGATGCCGCCTTCAGCAAGCCGTGCGACTCGGGGAAGCTGCCGGGTTCCGATGCCTGCGCCTCGCGCGCTCGGCTCCGGTGGTGCCGGCGGTGGCGGTGCCGGGGGCTCGGCGGCCGAGGGTCCGGGCGCCGGCGGGGGCGCCGGTGACGCGGCAGCGGCGGCGGCGAGTGCCACCCGCGGTCTGGAGAGCTGGCTGGCCGATCAGATCCCGATGCCCGCGACCGGCGGACCCCCGACGATCGCCTGCGATGCCCTCGACTCGGCAACCCCACCAGCAGGTTCGACCACCGACTGCGAGGCGACCTTCGCCAACGGCGACCCGGCCCAGGCTTACCTCGTCGAGTGGGGCGCCGACGGGAATCCCCGCTTGATCAACGCCTGATCCTTCTCGGGGTGGTCCGGTGCCTGGGAGGGTGGACGGATGTACCTCGCCCTGCAGTACGACCTGGTCGACGACTACCTCGATCGCCGCGGCGAGCACCGCGACGAGCACCTGGCCCTGGCCCGGGCCGCCCACGAGCGTGGTGACCTGGCGTTGGCCGGCGCCTTCACCGACCCGGCCGACGAAGCCCTGCTGGTCTGGTCGACCGAGGACCGGGCCGTCGTGGAGTCCTTCGCCGCGGCCGACCCCTACGTCCGCAACGGCCTGGTCCGGGCCTGGCGGGTCCGGGAGTGGAACGTCGTCGTCGGGGCCTGACCGGCCGCGCGACCTGATGACCATGAAAGTCGTGCTCCCCTCGGCTGAGGCGCGGGTCGGTCCCGGGGTGGGTCGCCCCGGCCGCCAGAATGGTCCGGCAGCACCCGCCGTACCGCCTTCTGACCGCCAGGAGCCCCACCCGTGGCACGCACGACCCGCAAGACACAGCCCCCCGCCGACGACGACTTCACCGAGAACATCGTCGATATCGACGTCTCGGACGAGATGCAGGGCTCGTACCTGGAGTACGCCTACTCGGTGATCTACTCCCGCGCGCTGCCCGACGCCCGCGACGGGCTCAAGCCGGTGCACCGCCGGATCCTGTACCGGATGACCGAGATGGGCCTGCGGCCCGACCGGGGACACGTCAAGTGCGCCCGCGTCGTCGGCGACGTGATGGCGACGCTGCACCCGCATGGCGACACCGCGATCTACGACACCCTGGTCCGGATGGCGCAGCCATGGTCGCTGCGGCTGCCGCTGGTCGATGGTCACGGCAACTTCGGCAGCCTCGGCAACGACGACCCGCCGGCGGCCTACCGCTACACCGAGTGCCGGCTGACCCCAGCCGCGATGGCCGTGACGACGGGCATCGACGAGGGCGTCGTCGACCTGCGGCCCAACTACGACGACCGCGAGATGGAGCCGGAGGTCCTGCCGGCCGCCTTCCCGAACCTGCTGGTCAACGGCGCGTCCGGGATCGCGGTCGGCATGGCGACGAACATGCCGCCGCACAACCTGGTCGAGGTCATCTCTGCGGCGCGCCACCTCATCGCGCACCCCACCGCCGGCCTCGACGACCTGATGCGTTTCGTCCCCGGTCCCGACCTCCCGACCGGCGGCAAGATCGTCGGCCTGGACGGCGTCCGGGAGGCCTACGAGACCGGCAGAGGCACGTTCCGCACGCGGGCGACCGCCAGGGTCGAGAACGTCACGCCGCGCCGCAAGGGGATCGTGATCACCGAGCTGCCCTGGGGGGTCGGCCCCGAGCGGGTCAAGGAGAAGATCGCCGAGCTGGTCCGCGGCAAGAAGCTGCAGGGCATCACTGCCGTCGACGACTACACCGACCGCACCAAGGGCCTGCGGCTGGTCATCGAGATCAAGAACGGCTTCAACCCGGAAGCCATCCTCGAGCAGCTCTACCGGCTGACGCCCATCGAGGACACCTTCGGCATCAACAACGTCGCCCTGGTCGACGGGCAGCCGCGGACCCTGGGCCTCAAGGAGCTGCTCGAGGTCTACATCGCACACCGGCTCGACGTCGTACGTCGGCGAAGCCTGCACCGGCGCACCAAGGCGCTGGACCGGCTGCACCTGGTCGACGGGCTGCTGGTCGCGATCCTCGACATCGACGAGGTGATCCAGGTCATCCGCACCAGTGACGACGCCGCCGAGGCACGCGAGCGGCTGATGTCGGTGTTCGACCTCTCCGAGACCCAGACCAACTACATCCTCGACATGCCGCTGCGCCGGCTCACCAGGTTCTCCCGGATCGAGCTGGAGGCCGAGCAGGAGACGCTGCGCGCGACGATCACCGCCCTCACCGAGATCATCGACTCCGAGTCGCTGCTGCGGAAGACCGTCTCCGACGAGCTTGCCGAGATCGCGAAGCAGTTCGGCACGCCGCGGCGCACAGTGCTGCTCGAGTCGGCCGGCGCGCCGAGCCCCACCGCCGTCCCCCTCGAGGTCACCGACGACCCGTGCTGGGTCCTGCTGTCGTCCACCGGCCTGCTGGCCCGCACCCTGACCGACGACCCGCTGCCGGCCGAGGGCGCCCGCGCCAAGCACGACGTCCTCGTCTCCGCCGTCCGGGCCACCGCGCGGGGCGAGGTGGCCGCCGTCACCACAGCGGGCCGACTGCTGCGCCTCGGTGTCCTCGACGTGCCGGCGGTGCCGGCCACCGCCAGCGCGCCCAACCTCTCCGGTGGCGCCCCCGTCTCGGAGTTCCTGTCGCTGGACAAGGACGAGCAGGTGGTTGCGCTGTCCGGCCTGGACGCCGACAGCCCCGGGCTCGCGCTGGGCACCGAGCAGGGCGTGATCAAGCGGGTCATCCCCGACCACCCGCAGAACAAGGACACCTGGGAGGTCATCCCCCTCAAGCCCGGTGACCGGGTCGTGGGCGCGGTCGAGCTCACGACCGAGGAGCGCGACCTGGTGTTCGTCACCTCCGACGCGCAGCTGCTGCACTTCGAAGCGGCCGCGGTACGCAGGCAAGGCAGGTCCGCGGGCGGCATGGCGGGCGTCCGGCTGACCGGCGGCGCCCGGGTCGTGCACTTCGGCGCCGTCGATCCCGCGCTCGACAACGTGGTCGTGACTATCGCCGCCTCCTCAGACGCGCTGCCGGGAACCGACGCGGGGTCGGTCAAGGTCACGCCCTACGCCGAGTACCCCGCGAAGGGTCGCGGGACCGGAGGGGTGCGCTGCCACCGGTTCCTGCGGGGCGAGGACGTCCTCACGCTGGCCTGGGCAGGTCCGGCGCCGGCCCGGGCCGCGGCCGCAACCGGAGTAGCGCTGGACCTGCCGGAGGCGACCGGACGGCGTGACGGGTCCGGCGTCCCCGCCAGCCAGCCCGTCGCGGCGGTCAGCGGCCCGGCACCGATCGGCTGACCTCGGCCGCGCGAAGCGGTCAGGCCGCGTGGCCCTCGGAGAGGAAGGCATCCAGGGCAGCGAAACCGCTGTCGACGTACGACGAGAACTGCTTCCCGCCCGGCGGCCACCCGACGGCGGACGGCGGGGGCAGGTCCTCGGCGGGAAGCATGGCCGGGACCTCCGCGGCCACCGTGGCCGGCCGGTGCTTCCTGCCGCGACGCACCCAGGCCACCGCGGCGAAGAAGCCGACGGTCAGCAGGGTCAGCAGGATCAGCATGGTCAAGGCATCGACCGTTTCGGCCCCGACCTTCACACCCGTGACCGCGATCCGGACGGGGTTACTCCGTCCGGGCGAGTCGCGCGGCGTCCACGCTGCCCGGCTTGCCCACGATCGCCCGGTTAACGAGGGCTTCCCGCAACACCTACCTACCGGCTCCGCGTGGGTCCGCTCAGCCGGCCGGCGACCAGGGCGCCGCGGGCAGGCGCTCGTCAAGCGATCCGCCCGGCCCGCACTGCGACGACCGGTAGTCGTCGGCCATCCGCGGGTAGACGGTCAGCCAGTACTGCCGTGCCAGCCGCTGCGCCTGCACCGGATCGGCGCCGAGCTGCTGCGCCGTGCGGGCGTCGCGCTGCATGGCGCCGCACTCGGCGACCGCCTCGTCGGTGATGCCGGCCATGTGCCGCGCCTCATGACTGAGCACGTGCACCGCGACGACCTGGTCCGGCGACGGCGAGTCCTTGTCCGACCCGAGGTAGTCCCGCAGGTCGGAGCACTGGTCCCGCTTGATCAGGGTCGCGCGATCCGGCACTCCGTCCGGGCCGTAGCGGACGTAGCCGAGCTCCTGGCCCACATCGACCAGCTGCTTGCCGGCGGTCTGGCAGTGCACCGTCACGGGTGCGCCGACCAGCACCGAGGCGGCTGACTCCAGACGTGTCTCGAGCCGGTGGTGACGGATGACCGGCACCAGGGCACCGACTCCGAGCGCCACCAGGACAAGCGACGGAGACCGCAGGGAACGGCTTCGCGCGCCCCAGCGCGTCACGCCGGCGCCGCAGCCACCTGCCCCCGAGCACCCCGGCGCTGGCGAGCAGACCGACGGCGAACCAGATCAGCACGTCTGGGTATCGGCAGATCGGTACCGCGACGTGAGGGGTCGGCGCCGACGCCGCTACGCGTCGATACTGTCGCGGTCGACCCGTGAGGCGCCGGCGACGATGAAGTCACGCCGTGGCGACACGTCGTTGCCCATCAGCAGGTCGAACACCTGCTCGGCCGCCTCGACGTCGCCCAGGGTGACCCTGCGCAGCATCCGGTGGCGCGGCTCCATGGTGGTCTCGGCCAGCTGGTTGGCGTCCATCTCGCCCAGGCCCTTGTAGCGCTGGATCGGCTCCTTGTAGCGCTTGCCCTTGCGCTGCAGCTCGGCCAGCGTCTTGCGCATCTGGGCCTCGGTGTAGCTGTAGAGCACCTCGTTCTTCTTGCTCCCCGCGTTGACCACCTCGATGCGATGCAGCGGCGGGACGGCGGCGAACACGCGGCCCGCCTCCACCATCGGGCGCATGTAGCGGTAGAAGAGCGTGAGCAGCAGGCAGCGGATGTGCGCGCCGTCGACGTCGGCGTCGGCCATCAGCACGACCCGCCCGTACCGCGCAGCGGACAGGTCGAAGGTGCGCCCCGACCCGGCCCCGATGACCTGGATGATGGCGGCGCACTCGGAGTTCCTGAGCATGTCGGCGGCGGAGGCCTTCTGGACGTTGAGGATCTTGCCGCGGATGGGCAGCAGCGCCTGGTGCTCGGAGTCGCGGGCCAGCTTGGCGGTGCCCAGCGCCGAGTCGCCCTCGACGATGAACAGCTCGCTGCGCTCGACGTCATCGCTGCGGCAGTCGGCGAGCTTCGCAGGCAGGGACGACGTCTCCAGCGCGTTCTTGCGCCGCTGCAGCTCCTTGTGTGCCCGGGCCGCGACGCGGGTGCGGGCTGCCGAGGCGACCTTGTCGAGGATCGCCTTGGCCTGCAGCTTGCCGGCCTTCCGGGTGGTGGTCAGCGCCGCCTTGAGCTCCTTGCCGACGACCCCCGCGACGATGCGCGACGCGGCGGACGTGCCGAGGACCTCCTTGGTCTGGCCCTCGAACTGCGGCTCGGAGAGACGGACCGTGACGATCGCGGTCATGCCCTCGAGGACGTCGTCCTTGACCACGTCGTCCTCGGCCGCCCGCAGGACCCGCTGGGAGCGAAGCGCCTCGTTGAGCGTCTTGGTCAGCGCCCGCTCGAAGCCCTGGACGTGGGTGCCGCCTTTCGGGGTGGCGATGATGTTGACGAAGGAGCGCACCGTGGTGTCGTAGCCGGTGCCCCACCGCAGCGCCACGTCGACGGTGAGGTCGCGCTCGACCTCCTGCGGCGTCATGTGCCCCTGGTCGTCGAGCACCGGCACGGTCTCGCGGAAGTGGCCGACACCTTGCAGCCGGAGCACGTCGCTGACCGACTGGTCGGGCGCCAGGAACTCGCAGAACTCGCTGATGCCGCCGTCGAACCGAAACGTCTCGACCGACTCGTCGCTGGTGCGCGCGTCGCGGACCACGAGAGTCAGACCCGGAACCAGGAAGGCGGTCTGACGGGCCCGGTTGTGCAGCTCGTCCACCGAGATGGCGGCGTCCTTGAGGAACGTCTGCCGGTCGGGCCAGTAGCGGATGCGGGTGCCGGTCTTCTTCTTCGTCACCTTGCCGACGACGCGCAGCCCCGAGCCCTCGACGAACGGCGAGTCGGGCGAGCCGTTGCCGAACTGGCCGGGTGCACCCCGTCGGAAGCTCATCGCGTGGGTCTTGCCGCCCCGGTCGACCTCGACGTCCAGCCGCGCAGCGAGCGCGTTGACGACCGACGCACCGACGCCGTGCAGGCCTCCCGACGCGGCGTACGAGCCACCTCCGAACTTGCCGCCGGCGTGCAGTCGGGTCATGACGACCTCGACCCCCGTGAGCTTGGTGCGGGGCTCGACGTCGACCGGGATGCCGCGGCCGTCGTCGCGGACCTCGACCGACCCGTCGGAGTGCAGGTCGACCTCGATCCGGGTGCAGTGCCCACCCAGCGCCTCGTCGACCGAGTTGTCGATGATTTCCCACACGCAGTGCATCAGGCCACGCGAGTCGGTGGAGCCGATGTACATGCCCGGCCGCTTGCGCACCGCCTCGAGACCCTCCAGCACCAGCAGGTTGCGCGCCGAGTAGGCGTCCGGCTCGAACTCGCCGTCGCTGCGGGCGTGCAGGGTCTGGGTCACCCACCGAGGCTACCGGCGGGCCGGGACACCGCCGTCTCGACGCACCGACGCGGACCGCGACCGCCTGGACCCCGGGGGTGACCGGTGTCGGCCGTCCGGGTGGTCGCGTAGGCTCAGCGACACGCCGTGACTCAGATGTGACGTGCTCAGCGTTCGTCCGTGCTGTGAGATGGGCACCAGCAGGTAGGCGGAAGATGGGCTGTACGCGCAGAGCGAACCAATACTGTGAGGATCCGGGAACGAACAGCCGATGAAAGGGTGTTGGACCCGGTACCACCCGCACCACCGAGAAGAGAGGGCGACGTGACCTCAGCACTTGCCTCGCACCCTCGCCTGACGGCAGCCGACCGCTGCGACCGTTGCGGCGCCCAGGCCTACATCCGCGTGACCCTGCCCAACGGCGGTGAGCTGCTCTTCTGCGGACACCACGGGCACGCCCACGAGAACAAGCTGCGCGAGATGTCAGTCGACTTCCAGGACGACAGCGCCCAGCTCGCGGTCTCCCCGACCTCGCCGGCTGCCACGGCGGACAACGAGGGCTGACCCGCACCAGACCACCCGAGAGGCCCCGGACCGCGTGTCCGGGGCCTCTCGGCGTCCTGGGCTGGCCAAGACCCGTTTCCAGATCTCCGTGCCGGGCAGGGCACTGCCATGATCTGGCGCTGGGTGTGGCGGACCGTGGCCCTGTTCGTCGGGCGGAGGCTCTGGGCCGCCTGGCAGCGGCGCCGACACGGGGACGAACCGGCGTACCCCGCCAGCACAAGCGGCCCCCACAGCAGCGGGCGGTGACGGTCGGTGCCACGCTGACCGGATGACTCCCGCGGTGCTGGCTGCCCGGCTGGAGCGCACCGTCGAGCGGCGGATCGCGCGCGTTCTCTGGCGGCGCGGCTGGCGGGTCCGGCTGCTGGCCTTCACGACGTACGGCGTGACCGGCGGTCCGGGACGACAGGGTTGGGTCCGGGTCCTCGGCCGCGCCCTGCTCACCGACACGCCCGGACCGGAGATCGAACTGGTGCGCGGATGGCGACGATTCATGACGCTGCCGCTGCCCGGCGTGGCCGTCGAGGTGTCGGTGGGAGACCAGGTCACTGCTGTGCGCAGCGGCAACGGCGGCTACGTCGACACGACGGTGGCGATCGACCTGCGCGCAGGCTGGCACGACGTGGCGCTGACCAGTGCGCACGGCCGGTCGGCGACTAGCAGAGTGCGGGTGGTCGGGGCCGACGAGACGGTCGGCGTCGTCAGCGACATCGACGACACCGTGATGATCACCGCGCTCCCCCGCCCGCTGCGGGCCTTCTGGAACACCTTCGTCCAGCACGAGTCGTCCCGGCACCCGGTTCCCGGGATGTCGCGACTGTTCGATCACCTGCTCGGCGGGGACGAGGTGTTCACGGCCTACGTCTCCACCGGGCCGTGGAACGTGGCGCCGTCGCTGGAACGGTTCCTGGCCCGGCACGGGTACCCCGCGGGGCCGCTGCTGATGACCGACTGGGGGCCTAGCGACGACCGCTGGTTCCGGTCCGGGCGCCAGCACAAGCACGACAGCCTGCGCCGGCTGCTGGCCGACCTTCCCGGGCTGACCTGGACCCTCATCGGCGACGACGGGCAGCACGACCCGGCCCTCTACGACGACCTGGCGGAGGAGCACCCGGACCGCGTCCGGCTGGTGCTGATCCGCCAGCTCACCGCCACCGAGCAGGTGCTCACCCACGGCTCCCCCACGACCCGGCCCGGGGAGGGCGAGCACGACCGCGCCACGCCACCAGGTGTCCCCGTGCTGCGTGCCCCCGACGGGGACGCGCTGGTCCGGGCGGTGCTGGCATCCCGGCCGGAGCACTGACTCGCGCGTAGACTCGGGGTGCCGGACGGGTGCAGCAGAACGCCGTGGACGGCAGCCGCTCCGTCCGCGACACCGTGGAAGGCGCCCAGTCTGAGAGGTTCCCGTGCCCTACGAACCGCCTGAAGGCTGGCTGGAACGCATCGACGAGCCGACCGACGACACCACTGCTGTCCGTGCCCGGTTCCACCTGACCCGCGAGTGCAGCCGGATCAAGAACCCCGAGGCCCTGGTCGGCGTCGACCGGCCCTACTCCGCGCCGCGTTGCCCCGCCTGCGCGCCGGTCTAGCGCGCCTGGTCAGCCCGCCCGTGCGGCAGGCTCCGCCGCACCTGGCCGATCGTCCGGTCGGCTTCGGTCGAACGGGCGATGGTCCGGGGGCCCGATCTGCGGCACCGTGGTGCTGACTCGGCGGGTCGGGAGAGCTTCGTGGGGGGACTTCCCCGGCCCGCCGGTTTCTCATGGCCCAGGGCCGATGCCCCTTCCCAGCACGTCGCTTCGGTGCTCTACTGAAGACGCGCTCCAGACCCCGGTGGACAGCAGCAGTCCGCGCGTGCGGTGGGGTCACGTCACCCTTCCGGTCATGGCCATCCGGCGCAGCATGGGGTGTAGCAGTCCATCGCTCGGGGTGACTCGCCTGGTGGGGCAGAGGTCTGCCGGCCCAGGTGGCGCAGGGACGCCTCCTGAACCCCCCCTCGGGAGGCGTCCCACTACGTCGCGCCTCCCGAGCGCCGAAGGTCAGCCGGTGGGAACCCGCGCCCGGCCGATCACGATCGTGGCGCCCAGATCCTCCGACCGCGCCACCCGCGGCTCCAGCCCGGCACCGGCCACCGCGGCAGCGGTCTCCGCCGCCTGGCTGTCGCTCGTCTCCACCAGAAGATGGCCGGCCGGCGCCAGCCAGTCGGGCGCCCCGGCGATCACCCTCCGCAGGACGTCGAGGCCGTCCGCACCGCCGTCGAGGGACACCATCGGCTCGTGCAGCCGGGCCTCGGGGGGCAGGAAGCCGAGAGCCGAGGTGGGGACGTACGGCGCGTTGGCCACCAGGACGTCGACCCGCCCCCGCAGGGTGTCCGGCAGCGGGTCGTAGAGGTCGCCGCAGTGGACCCGGCCACCGGCAGCGGAGACGTTGCGGCGCGCGCAGCGCACCGCGGCCGGGTCGATGTCGACGGCGTGCAGCTCGACCCCGGCACCCGCAGCGACCAGCACCGCCCCCACCGCGCCCGAGCCGCAGCACAGGTCGAGCACCCGCGAGCCCCTCCGGGTGAGGGCGACGGCCTGCTCCGCCAGGAACTCGGTGCGCGGTCGGGGACGGAACACGCCCGGCTCGACAGCGATGCGCAGCCCGCAGAACGCCGCCCAGCCCAGCACATGCTCGAGCGGGAGCCCGGCGACCCGCTGGTCGACCATGGCGACGAGCTGCTCCGGCGTCTGCGCCGCGGCGACCAGCAGCTCGGCCTCGTCCTCGGCGAACACACAGCCTGCAGCCCGGAGCCGGCCGACGACGACCGACAGCGTCGGGGCAGGCGTCGGACCTGACATGACAGCGCCTTTCGCGGAGGCCGACGGGCGCTCACGGTCGACCGGGTCAGGCGCACGACATTAGCCCGTGCACGCCGCGCAGCGGGACGTGCCGCACGAGCTGCGACCGCCAGCCGGACGACCTGCCGCCGTGGGACACCGTCACCTCGCCGTCGGCGAACCGGGCCGTGAACGGGCGGCTCCGGACGGGGCAGCTGACCACCCAGCCGCCGAACGTCAGCTCGGCCTCGAGCCACCAATGACCGGATCTCATCGGCTGGCCCTCCTCGGTCCGTAACGTGTCAAGAGTCACCTCCGCGGTGGCGCTGAGGAGCGGGACTCCGTCAGGCCCGACGTCGACGCGGCCGGATCGACCGGGGAGGGCGAACCGCTGGTCGGACGAGCGGTGCCGCGCGTACACCGTCAGGGTCAGCCGCTCGTAAGCACGGGTGACGTCCAGCGCTGCCGGTGCCAGATCGAGGCCATCGAGTGCGATCGGCGGCACCTGAAAGACCGCCCGGTCGCGACGCTCCAGGCGCACCGGCGAGCCGTCGCGGCGCCGCATGGTCGCGGTGACGGTCAGCTCGAGACGGTCCTTCGAGACCCTGAGGTCCTTCACCTGCTCGGTGAGGTACATCGCCCGCTCCTGCCCGGCCAGCTCGCGCGCCTTCGCGAACGCTCCGGCCCGCAGCAGGGCGGCTCGGAGCTGCATCGGGCCGAGCTGTGCCTGCGTATCGAGGCGTGCGGGGAACCGGTCCAGGGTCAATGTCCGCAGCTCCTCGAAGAGCACCCGCGCATGGGGCTCCGGCTGGCCGGCGAAGCTGGGACCGAGCCGCCGCAGGACCTTGGTGCGGTACCAGTGGGTCATCAGGCGGTCCTGGAAGGCTCCCGGCGACGTGTGGTGCTCCACCACATCGAGGGTGTCGCGCAGGCTGGAGAAGTACACGTGCCAGTCCTTCGAGCGACGTCCGGCGCTGCCCTCGCGTCGGTGCCAGTGGTAGCAGGTGTAGTCGGCCAGCACAGAGATCACCCCGGCCCGGAAGTACACCGTCATCACGAACGCGTGGTCCTCGAGATGCCGCGGCCCCTCGAGGAAGCGGATGCCCTCCTCGAGCAGGAACCGACGACGGAACATCTTGTGTGGAGTGAGCAGGAGCAGCAGGGCAGGATCCTTCTCGAGAGTCGCGTTCGGACGGTTCCGGGCGAAGAGGGGCCCGCTGCTCCACACCTTGCTCCGCCGACCTTCCTTGCCCACGACGACGTCGGAGCCGTGGGCAGTGGCGTACTCGTACAGGCGCTCCAACGCCTCGTCCCCGAGCTCGTCGTCCTGGTCGACGAACTGAACGAACTCACCTCGGGCCGCGTCGATGCCTACGTTGCGCGGCCGTCCCGGCCACCCGGAACGGGGGATGTGGACAACGCGCGTGTTCGGTGCGGCGGCCGCCAACGCGTCGAGCCGAGTGGCGGTCCCATCGGTCGATCCGTCATCGACGAAGACGACTTCGAAGTCCGATGCGGGCATCGACTGACGTTCCAGCGAGGCCAACAGGTCGTCGAGGAACCGCCCGGGGTTGAACACCGGTACGACGACACTCACCTTGACCATGTCGCCTCCCCGTCTGCTGATTCGCAGAACCAAGGACGGCGCTGAAGCCCTTGCGGCTCAACGTGTTTCTACGAGTTTCGGACCGAACCCCGATGGGATCGTCGGCGTCCTCGGAAGACGGCAAAGGGTGGGTGCCCGACGAATCCGCGTTGCGGACCTGATCGTCGAGTACGACATGCCCTCATGCCCTCGCCCGGTGAGAGCGCCGAAGACCTACGGGTAGGCAGTCGTGTTGGATCGATGGTCAACGCACGAAGCAGCAGCCGGTCCCGCGCGCGAACATGTCCGTTCGCGGTTGTCGGTCGGAGTCGCGGCCGTCCTGTCGACGGTGGCGGGGTTGGCGCTGCTGAGCCCGTGCTCGGCCGATGTCAACGCACCCCGGTGCCTCGGCCGACCGGCCACGGTCGGGGTGGACCGGACCTGCGGCGAGCCGGCCTGCCCGGTCAACAGGAAGTACGTCGGCACGCGCGTCGCCGAGCGCCGGGTCAACAACATGAAGGCGCAGCAGACCACGCCGGCGTGTTTCGCCGAGGCAGACTTCATGCTGACAGCAGACGACCATCTGGTCGCGACTCACGACCCGGCCATGGGTGGAACCTGTGGCGATGTTGGACAGCAGACGCTGGACGGCGTCCGACGATGTCGCCTGGCCGGTGGCACGCGGGTGGCGACGCTGGAGGACTTCCTCTCGGTGCCGCTCACGGAGTGGTACATCGACCTCAAGAGCAACTTGGTGGCCGGCTCGGCCGCCGAGATCCTGCACAGTGTCGAGATCGCTGTCCACGCCATCACGGCCCAGCGGCGCAAACGTGGGGCGATCCTGTTCCTCTACCAGGTGACGCCGGAGGCAGCCGACCTCATCCGCCGGCACGGGATCCGCGCCGGCATGAAGGGATACCCCACATCCCGCCCGGCCGCTGAGGGCCTGGTCGACGCGGCGAAGGCCAACGGCTTCGAGGCGATCTGCATCCGCATCACCTACGTCGACCGGCGGATGCTCGACTACTCCCTGGACCGCGGCGTCTGGCACCTCACCTGGGAGCTCAACGAGAAGACGCCCGCGCAGTGGCGGCGGCTGGCCGATCTCGGCCTGACCGGCCTGCTGACGACGCGGGCGAGGCTCCAGCGGGCCGAGCGGGCCATCGGGGGTCGGCCACCTGGGTGGGTGGCCGACCCCCGATGATCCCGTCCGGGAAGACTCCGCAGGCTGCTAGGAGAGCCTGACGAGCTTCCACATGCCCATCATGAAGTGCGGCGCGCCGGTGAAGTAGTCGGGCCAGAAGCAGGCGATGAAGTACTTGCCGGGCGGCAGGTCGTAGTCGAGGAGCTGGCTCTTCCCGGGCGACACCACGCCGGAGTCTGCCGTCGCCTTGAGGAGCCACTTCGGGTTGCCCTGGACATTGGACCTGAGGGTCTTCCGGACCTGGGCGTTGGTGGTCGACGCCTTGACCCGCTGGATCACGAGGAAGTGCGGCTGGTCGGACTGGTTGGCGACCTTGACCGTCCCCGAGGCCGGCAGGCGCTTCGAGACGCCCCAGCCGAACGTGAAGGCCGTGTACTTGCCGCTCCAGGCGGCGCCCCCGGTCTTGCCCACCTTGCCCACCACGTTGAGGGGGGCGACGGCGTCTCCGTTCACGTCCATCGCCACGACCTGCGCGGCGGGAAGGGTCACGACCATGCCCCCGGGGTTCTTCGCGCGGGCGCCCGTACCACCCCGGAACACCACACCGTTGTCGATGCGCTGCACGGCAGCCACGTCGCCGGAGAAGGCGGACTCGAAGTCCTTCTGTGCCTGGTCCGGCGTGTAGCCGTTGCGGAAGCTCAGCAGCTGGAGAATGTGGTTGCCCGAGGCGCTCACCACGTGGAAGCGGTAGCGGCCGGCGCGCAGCGTGGTCACGCCATTCGCCGTCGTCGCTCCCCCGCCACTGAACGTGATGGCGGTGTCACTCATCCGTACATTGACTGTCTTCACCGCCGCCTGAGCGGGTGCCGCGCCTGTGACAGCGGCAGTGACGGCGAACAACGCAGTCGCCGCGGCGGCGGCGACTGCTCTGGTGCGGTACGTGGTGAACCCCATGATGTAACCCCCTGACGACGTGATCTTGCGGCGGGAGCGTAGACCAGAGCGGGGTCGGGGGACAGACCCAAAACGGACTTTGTCGAACCCGCCGTAAGTGTCCCCGCCGATCCACGGGCTGTGCCAGCATCGGACTGTGTGGGGAGGACACGTGCGGGGCCTCGGCGTCGTCATCGCTCTGGTCTTCGCTGCCGTCGTCCCGACGGCGGCGAACGCACCCGAGGTGAGCGAGGCCAGGGCCGACACGGTCGACCCGAGCGACGCCCCGCCCGCCGTGACCATCCGCATCGACCCGGGCTCGAGCGTCGGTAACTATGCCAACCCGACGGTCGAGCTGGCGAAGGGCGGGACGCTCAGCGTCATCAACTTCGACAGCACCCGGCACTCGGTGACCTCGGACGACCACGACGCGAACGGCAACGCCTTGTTCTCGGTGATCGTGAACCCAGGCGGGACCGCGTCGGTGGACGGGGTCGGCGCGCTGGCGCCGGGCACGTACCCGTTCCACTGCGTCTTCCACGCCGGGACCATGCGCGGGACCCTGACGATCTCGGGCAGCGGCGGAGGTGTGCAGCCGGCGGCGCAGTCCTTCGATCAGCCGCTGGTGCAGCCGCCGACGTTGCGCACCGCAAGGATCCGGATCCCGATGAAGCAGGCGGCCGTGCGCGTCATGCCGACCGGCCCGTTGACGACCATGTCGACGTACGGCGGCAGCTACCCCGGTCCGACGATCGTCCGGCCGGCCGGCAAGGACACCAAGGTCACCTTCGTCAACCGGCTGCCGTCGGGGGGCAGCCTCTCGGTGCACCTGCACGGCGACCACCACCGGTACCAGGACGACGGGCAGCCCACGAGGTTTCTGATCCCGCGCGGAAAAGCGAGGACCTACGACTTCCCGCTCGTCGATGCCGGGCGCCCCGAGCCCGCCGCATTCCTCTGGTACCACGACCACCGGATGGGGGCGACGACCCGCAACAACTGGCTCGGGCTGCAGGGGATGTTCCTGATCACGGACGGCTGGACCAAGAAGCTGCGGGCTTCCCACCGGACGCTATGACGTGCCGTTGATGGTCTCGGAGCGCAGCCTCGACCCGGACAACCAGCTGGTGCCGGTGATGGAGCACATGGCGCCGATGACCGGCCCGATGGCGCCGCCCGACGACGCCACCGTCGGTGACCGCATCCTCGTCAACGGCCGTTTCGCGCCCTACCTCGACGTCGCTACCCACCGGTACCGGCTCCGGCTGCTCAACTCCTCGCCGTTCACGGCCTACAACTTCGCGCTATCGGACGGCCGGCCCTTCGTGCAGATCGGCACCGGCAACGGGCTCCTGCCGAAGGCAGTGGTCCGGCAGGACATCCTGCTCGGGCCGGCCCAGCGCGCCGACGTCGTCGTGGACTTCCGCGGCGAGCTGGGCGCGGATGTCGTCCTCGAGAGCATCCCGCGGCGCAACGCGGCCCCGGGGGCGGCGGGGTCGCCGTCCGCCCAGCTCGTGCAGTTCCGGGTCCGCAGCTCCGTGTCCGACACCAGCCGCCTGCCCACGACGCTCCGACCGGCGCCCGTGATGCGGCGACCGAAACGTGTGTCTGCGGTCTGGTCCGTCGGGCTGGCGAAGACCGGGAAAGGCACAGCTTGGACGCTGAACGGCAAGCCGTTCGACCCCAAGACCGTCGTGCACAAGGTGGACAAGGGCTCGACGCAGACTGTGGGAGCTCCGGAACGACACGAAGATGACCCACTTCATGCACCTGCACCAGGAGCTGTGGCGCACCGTGGCGCGAAACGGCAAGGCACCGCCACCGTGGGAGCGCGGGCTCGAGGACACCTGGCGGCTGGACCCGGGGGAACGGGTCCGCGTGATGGCGAAATTCACCGACTACAACGGCGTCTTCATGGTCCACTGCCACATGCTCGACCACGAGGACAACGGGCTGATGGCGCAGTTCGCCGTAGTCGACCCCACGGACTCGCAGCCTGCCCAAGGGCTACCGATACGAGCCGGCGAACGGACCTGCCGCGCGCGCTCGACGGATGTGAGCCGGCCGGGTCGGGCCCGGTCCAGGTAGTCGCGCACTGGGGATGTCCGAACGGTGTGCGGAGCGGGCACGCGTGGGTGGGTCGCCACAGTTCCGATATTCAACGCTTATCAGGCAAATACCTCTTGACCGGTATTTCGGACGCCCCTAGGGTGCCGCGAAGCCACTGGTGACTGCCGATCCCGGCTGCCTCATGCAGGTCGTCGCGTCGCTCGACCGTTCGGCACGAAATAGTGAAGGAGCGTGACCATGGCCCAGTCCACCCGCGGCCCAGACACTCCATCCGACGCCGCTACCGAGATCCGCGCCCATCACCTGCCAGCCGTGGAGTACGCGGACCTGCCGGAGCCGTTGCCCCTGAAGCGGGTGCTGGGGCCGAGCGTCCTGCTGCTGGCGGGCGCCATCGGCTCCGGCGAGTACGTGCTGTGGCCCTACATCACCTCCCAGGTCGGCCTGGCCCTCGTCTGGTTGGTCCTGGTGGGGGTCGGGACGCAGTACTTCCTGAACATGGAGATCGAGCGCTACACACTCGCTACCGGCGAGACGGCGGTGACCGGCTTCACCCGGCTGTGGAAGCCGTGGAGCTGGCTGTTCATCATCATGACGGTCGTGCCATGGGCCTGGCCCGGCTGGGCGACCGGTGGTACGACAACGCTCAGCTTCGTCATGGGGTTCTCGGAGGACACGATCCCCTACGTCACCATCGGGGTGCTGGTCCTGATCGGCGCGGTCCTCACGCTGTCCCCCGTCGTCTACCGGACGGTGGAGAAGATCCAGTTCTTCATGGTGGGACTGATCGTGCTCTTCCTGCTGTATGCCGCGGTTTTCCTGCTCGGGGGCGAGGGCTACTCGGCGATGGCCAAGGGCTTCCTGGAGGTCGACAAGATCCCGGACGCAGTCTCGTCCATCGGCACGGCCACTCTGCTGGGGGCGATCGCGTTCGCCGGGGCCGGCGGCGCGCTCAACCTCGTGCAGTCGAACTGGGTCCGAGACAAGGGCCTGGGCATGGGCTCCCGCCTGCCCAAGGTCGTCTCGCCATTCACCGGCGAAGAGATGGCGGCGCCGACTACGGGCTACTTCTTCCGGCGCGACGAGGAGAACATGCGCCGCTGGCGCGGTTGGTGGAAGGTCGCCGACCGCGAGCAGTTCACGACGTTCTTCGTCATCGGCGCCTTCGCCTTGCTCGTCCTCATGACCCTGACGTTCATCTCAGTCAGCCCAGGCGTCGCGGAGGAGAGCTTCGACTTCATCCGGGTGGAGGGCGACGCGCTCAAGGGTGAGCACGGGGACTGGCTCGGCACGATGTTCTGGCTCATCGGCACCGTCGTGCTTTTCTCCACGAACCTCGCCGTCCTCGACATGGTCGGCCGGGTCACCGCTGATGTGCTGAAGACCGGCCCGCTCGCCAACAACGACAAGTGGTCCGAGAGCCGGCTGTACTTCGCCGTCGTGTGGCTCGAGATCGCCTTCGGGTCAGCCATCCTGCTCTCGGGCGTGGACCAGCCGCTGGTGCTGCTCGTCATCGCGTCCTCGCTCAACGGCCTGGTGATGTTCGTCTACTCCGTCCTCCTGATCCAGCTCAACCGGGGGATGCTGCCGCGGGAGATCGGCCTGGGCGGCGGCCGGTTCGTGGTGGTGTGTTGGGCAGTCCTGTTCTACGGCGGGTTCTCTGTGGTCCTGCTGTACGACCAGATCGTCAACAAGCTGTTCGGATAGCGGTTGGCTTGTCCGGCCCTGGTCGCCCCCGGCATAGTCGGGCCGGCCAGCGAGGTCTGGACCGACTCGGTAGCGAGCGGGCCCGACACTCGCGCTTCTGCGTGCGGCCCATGGGTCAGCCGCGAGCCACCGGTCGAGCACGATGTCAGTGCCCTTGGATGCGCGTCGCTTGGTGCCGGTGACGGTGACGGTGACGGTGTGGGTGGTGTCGGTCAGGCCGGCGACGGTGCGACGGACGTTCCACTTGGTGCGCTTGGCATAGTTGTCGACCGTGGTCTTGAGGATGCCGTCGACGTAGACCTTGGCCTTGCCCATCTCCGGACCGGTTCGGGTGGTCCAGCTGACGGCGGTGCCGCGGAAGGTGAACCTCGTGCTGGCGCCGGCGAGCCGCGCGACGGAGTAGGCCTTCCCCAAGGCTTCGGTGGCGGAGGGGTGTCGCCAGGTGGCCGTGGTGACCGGGGTGTTGATGACCTTGGTGCCGATCTTGGTGGCGTCCAGGACGACATTGGTTCCGGTGCCGGACAGGGCACCCTTCTTGCCGGTCACGACAATCCGCAGCCGGTGGGTGCCGCCCTTGAGACCCTTGACGGTCCTGGCTACCCGCCAGTGGTCGGTGGATGCCCAGTTGTTGACCTGTGCCTTGCGGACACCGTCGACGTAAACCGTGGCCCGGCCCTGGGCGGGTCCGGTTGTGGTAAACCAGGTGACCTCGGTGCCCGTGAAGCTGTGGCTGAGCGTGGCGCCCTTGCGGTCCTCGATCAGGTAAGACCGGCCGAAGGCCTTGGCGGTCTTGACCGTGCGCCAGCGGTAGCTGGCGGCCGCACTGGTCTCCTGCTCGTCGGTGGACGCGCGGAAGGACTGAGAGCCGGTGACGGCCCGGCCGGTGGCGTCGGTGACGCCGTTCATGGACAGGGTGTAGCTCTGGCCCGGCAGCAGCGGCCGGGTGGGTGCCACCGTGACGACCCGGGTGGCGTCATCTGCGCAGGTGACCGCTGCACCGCTTGTGGTGGTACAGCGGAGTGTCACGGCGGCCGCTGCTCCGGTGGCCGGCTGGAGGCGGACTGAGGACGTGGAGAGGTTGCGGACGGCCGCCGAGAAGGTGACCGAGCTGCGGCCGAGCAGCGCCCGGCTGGTGGTGATGGTTGCGGTCACCGGAGCGGGGGCGGGCGCGCCGGCTGTCGGGGTGCTGGTCGGCGGGACCGGAGGCGCAACGAGGGGCGGGGTCACGACCGGTGGGACGACCACAGGTGGTACGACCACGGCAGCGGTCACGGTCCAGCCGTAGGTCGACTGGCTGCTGTTGCCGGCCCTGTCCCGGGCGGCCACCGCGAACGTGTGGGTGCCGACCGCGAGGCCTGCGAGGGTGGTCTGGCTGGTGCACCCGCCAGGGCTGGCCCCGTCCAAGGCGCAGGCGAAGCTCACGCCGGGCTCGCTGGTGAACCCGAAGGTCGCGGTGTCTTGGCTGGTGCTCGAGGCCGGGGTGGTGGTGAAGGCCGGCTGCGTCGGTGCCGTCAGATCGACTGTCCAGCTCCACGCGACGGGGGCGCTGACGGCTCCGAACTGGTCGACCGCCGCGACCCGAAGCACGTGATCGCCTTCGGTGACCGCCATGCCGAGCGGGACAGTGTCGATGTCGCAGTCGACGAGGTCTGCGGGGTTGATGGAGTCCAGCGAGCAGCGGAAGCCGAAGTCCGTGCCGTCAGTGGAGATGAAGTCGAAGTCGGGCAGGGTGGCGTTGCTGGGGCTCATCGGGCCGCTGAGGAACCGGGCCGGTGCCGGTTCGGTGAGATTGACGGTCCAGTGCGCGGTGGACACCTGGCTGGTGTTGCCGGCCGCATCCACCGCTCGGACGTCGAGGGAGTGCACTCCTGCGGTGATCCCGGAGTACTGCAGCGGGGACGGGCAGGTGACCCAGTCGGCAGAAGAGGTGGAGTCCAGGCGGCACTGCAACTGCGAGGAGCCGTCCAGGTTGTTGACCACGAAGTAGGCGGACTGCTGGTTGGTGACAGTGGCCGGCCCGGTCAGGAACGTGGGCCCAGGAGGGGCGGTGGTGTCCACCGACCAGACCGCCGTGGCCGGCTGAGCGACGTTGCCCGCAGCATCAAATGCCGAGACCGTCATCGAGTGCACGCCGTCAGCCACCCCGGTGATCCCGTGGGGGCTAGTGCAGGCGACCCCCGGCACGCCGTCCAGGGCGCACAAGAAGGACGTGGCCCCGGGCGCCGAGAAGGTGAAGCCGGCGATGGTGCTGGCGGTCGGGCTCCCCGGCCCAACCAGCTGCACGTTCTCAGGTGCCGTGACGTCGACGACCCAAGACACCGGCATGTCGCCGCCGATCATGCCGTGCACATCAGCGGACTGAACGACGACGGTGTGAGTACCCTCCGCGAGCGGTCCGGCCACTGTCCAGGGGCTGGTGCACGCCACCGCCGAGGCCGAGTCGAGGCGGCAGGTGTGGGCGTCAGCAGAGGGGTCGGTGTTGGTGAAGGAGATGACCGCGCCCGTCGATCGGGTCGGGCTGGGCACCGGTGCAACGGTCGGTGCACCAGGGGGCGTGGTGTCCACCGACCAGGAGACGACGCTGGTCCCCGGCCGGTAGGCGCCGCTGAGCCGGCCCTTGAGGACGAAGGAATGGGTTCCATCGAGCAGCCCGGAGTACGCCTTGGGCGACGCACAGGACGACGCCGCGCCGCCATCCAGGGAGCAGGTGTAGGTGGCGCGATCGATCTGCGTCCAGCCGAACGTCGCCGTACCCGAGGCGCTCGGATTGGCGGGCTGCTGAGTCAACACGATCGGCAGTCGAGGCTTCGGCGCCGCCGACGCCGGCGACGCACCGCCGACACCGGCAGCCAACAGGCCGATGACAACGGCCACCACCGGCTTGGCCAGACGGACCAGATTCATAACGTGTGCCCCTCGGGGAATGCTGCGGAAGTGCACGAGCGCACCCTGGGCGGTGCGCCCAGAACCCTCACTTCGGCCCGTCAGCCCGGGACAGAAGAACTTGAGCCACAGCAGGTAAAGAAGTACCCAAGCGGCGTCAGTCACCAGGCGACAACGTCTAATCCAACGGCGTCAAAGTCGGCCGTAACGGCGGAGCCCAGTCACATATTCGACGGGTTAGGCGTGCTTTGCCGCTCTTGCGGCCGAGACAAAGAGTCGCGCCGGGGACGAAGCACATTTTGCAGCGCTGGCGTTCCAGCCGGCACATTCGCGGGGGGTGCCCGTGACACTTCGACATAGGCGGTGGCCCTGTCGGATCGCCGGCGATACAGGTGCGGTTCCCACGAGAAGGACCTCGACCAACCACATCTTCCCTGGTCAGAACTCTGGATTGGTCCTCGACGTGGACTCGATCAGTCCAGGTAGTCGCGCAGGACCTGCGACCGCGACGGGTGGCGCAGCTTGGACATCGTCTTGGACTCGATCTGGCGGATCCGCTCACGGGTCACGCCGTAGACCTTGCCGATCTCGTCCAGCGTCTTGGGCTGGCCGTCGGTGAGGCCGAACCGCATCGACACGACGCCGGCCTCGCGCTCGGAGAGCGTGTCGAGCACCGAGTGCAGCTGCTCCTGGAGCAGGGTGAACGAGACGGCGTCGGCGGGGACGACGGCCTCGGAGTCCTCGATCAGGTCACCGAACTCGCTGTCGCCGTCCTCGCCGAGCGGGGTGTGCAGCGAGATCGGCTCACGCCCGTACTTCTGGACCTCGACGACCTTCTCCGGGGTCATGTCGAGCTCCTTGGCGAGCTCCTCCGGAGTGGGCTCCCGGCCGAGGTCCTGCAGCATCTGCCGCTGCACCCGGGCCAGCTTGTTGATGACCTCGACCATGTGCACCGGGATGCGGATGGTGCGGGCCTGGTCGGCCATCGCCCGGGTGATCGCCTGCCGGATCCACCAGGTGGCGTACGTCGAGAACTTGTAGCCCTTGGTGTAGTCGAACTTCTCGACCGCACGGATCAGGCCGAGGTTGCCCTCCTGGATCAGGTCGAGGAACAGCATCCCGCGGCCGGTGTAACGCTTGGCCAGCGACACGACCAGGCGCAGGTTGGCCTCGAGCAGGTGGTTCTTCGCCCGGCGGCCGTCCTCGGCGATCCAGTCGAGCTCCTTCTTCATCTTCGGCGCGAACTTCTCCCCGCCGTTGATCTTCTCCTCGGCGAACAGCCCGGCCTCGATCCGCTTGGCGAGCTCGACCTCCTGCTCGGCGTTGAGCAGGGCGACCTTGCCGATCTGCTTGAGGTAGTCCTTGACCGGGTCCGCGGTAGCGCCGGCGGTGGCGACCTGCTGCGCGGGCGCGTCCTCCTCGTCCTCGTCGGACAGGGTGAACGACGCGTCCTCCTCGCCCTCCGGCGTCTCGGTCGGCTCGCCGTCGGGAGCTGCCGCGGCCGCGGTGCCGTCGGCGGGGGCCTCGGCCGCACCGTTGTCGGCGGCCTTCGTGGCGGCGCCGGCGGGCGTGGCGGTCTTCTTCGACGCCGGCTTCGCGGGAGCGGCAGCCTTCCGCGCGGCCTGCGCCGTGCTGCCCGTTGCCTTCGCCGGAGCCTTGGCCGCCGGCTTGGCGGTCTGCTTCGCCTGGGGCTTGTCGGGCTTCTTCGCCGCGACCTTCTTCGTTGTGGTGGCGCGCTTGCTGGCGGTGGCCGCGACCACGGGCTTCCTGCGCGGGGTAATCGGGCCTTCGGCCTCGACCATCACGGTCACTCCTTCGTCACTGAGCTGACCCTGCGTCGCAGGGTCGGAAGACTCCGGCGGGAGCGGGCGAACCGTGTCCGACACGTACTACCTCTCGTCGCACCCCTGGGCGTGCAACAGCCCGGGGCGGGGGTCTGGGGTTGGTCGCGCCGCCCGGCCGGTGAGCCTGGACGTCGCAACACAGCATTGTGACACGGCAGGGTCCGGCTTTGCAGATCCGGGCGCGTCGCGCGGCCCGCCGCCGGCCGCGCCGGAGGTGTCCCGGAGGAGCCAGCGGGGGTCAGACGGAGAACCGTACGGCGAGCACGGTGGCGTCGTCCCGGCCGGGCGTGTCGGGCAGCAGGGTGCGGTCGACCCGCTCGACCAGCGCGTCCAGCGGCTCGTCCTCGCGGCCCACCGCTTCGAGCACCAGCGCCAGCCCCTCGTCGAGGTCTCGTCCGCGGCGCTCGACCAGGCCGTCGGTGAGCCCCAGCAGCAGGTCACCGGGCCCGAGCTCCAGGGTCCGCTGGGCCCGCGGCTCCGGCCAGCCCAGCGGCGTGGACCCGGAGCCGGCGTCGACCAGCTCGGGCGCCTGACCGGACCGCCGGAGCACCAGCGGCAGGTGTCCCGCTCCCCCGACTGCCGCCCGGCGGGCTACCGGGTTCACCAGGAGGTAGACCAGCGTGGCGATCTGGTCGGCGTCCTCGGTCGCGCTGAACACCTTGTCCAGGCCGGAGAGCACCGCTTCGGGCAGCGGGTTGGCATGCGCCAGCGCCCGCAGGGCTGAGCGCAGCCGGCCCATCCCCGCGGCGGCCCGCACCCCCTTGCCCATGACGTCGCCGACCACCAGCACCAGCCGGCCGTCGGGCAGCCCGAACACGTCGTACCAGTCGCCGCCCACGTCGGCTTCGGCCGAGCCGGCGCGGAACCGGGCCGCCAGCTCGACACCCGGGATGTCCGGCAGCCGGGCGGGCAGCAGGCTGCGCTGCAGCGTCGCGGCGGTGGACCGTTCCCGTTCGTAGAGCCGGGACCGCTCCAGCGCGATCGCGCACTGGCCGGCAAGCGCGCCGAGGAAGGCGTCGTCCAGGTCAGCCACCGGGTCGTCGAACTCCAGCAGCAGCGACCCGATCCGCCCGCCCGACACGGCGAGGTCGACCTGCACCCGGGCGCGGCCGTCGGTGACCGGTACCGGAGGCTCGTCAGCCATGATCAGCTCAGCGGTGCGGGCGCCGGTGGCGGTCGGGGCGGTCTCGGCCACCACCCGGCGTACGTCGGAGACGGTCAGCGCCTCGGCCAGCGCCGCGGTCGCCCGCTGGAGCTGCTCGGTGCGCTCGACGCTGCGCCGCAGGGCCGCGTCGGCACGGCGTCGGTCGGTGACGTCGGAGATCAGCACCGCCACGCCCAGGACGGCCCCGTCGCCGGTGCGGGCCGGGAACCACTGCGACTGGTAGTGCCGCAGCTCGCCGGTGACCGGCGATACGGCGGCGAAGTCGTCGTCGCTGACCACCGCGCCGGTCTCCAGCACCTGGCGCAGCCGCGCCTCCACCGCGACGCCGAGGTCGCCCAGCAGCTCGGCCGGCCGGTGCCCGATGTGGGCCTCCATGGGCAGCCCGTTGATCTCGGCCAGCATCCGGTTGATCCGCCGGTAGCGCAGGTCCGGGCCGTAGAACGCGAAGGCCACCGGCGCCTGCAGGATGAGGGTCTCGAGCAGCGCGGTGTCGGAGGAGGCCAGCTCGGTACCGGACACCGGTCCAGGGATCGGCTCGGACGTCATGGCCATCCCTCCCGGCTCTCGGCGCATCGTCACAACCTCCACCGCGTCATTCGGGTGGGTTCGAGGCTATCTGGGCCCCCGTCGTGCCGGAGGCCGTTTACGCAGAGTCAGCGTTCCTGAGCAGCCTGTTTCTGCTGCTGCTTGAAGGCCCGGACCTCGGCCAGGCTAGCCGGGTCGACGACATCGGCCACCGAGCGGAACGACCCGGGCTCGGCATAGCTGCCGGCGGCGTCCTCCCAGCCGGGTGGCCGGACGCCCCGCTGCTTGCCCAGCAGAGCCAGGAAGATCCGCGCCTTCGCCTCGCCGAAACCGGGCAGCGCCCGCAGCCGGCGCAGCAGCTCGGCGCCGGAGTCCGCACCGGTCCACAGGCTGGCGGTGTCGCCGCCGTACTCGTCGAGCACGGTCCGGGCCAGCGCCTGGATCCGCGCCCGCCATGCTGCCGGGATAGCGGTGCACGGCCGGCGGCGTCGCGCAGAGCGCCGAGAACTCCTCGGGGTCCAGGGCGGCGATCGCGGCGGGGTCGAGACGGTCGACGCCGAGGCGTTCGGCGATCTTCTGCGGTCCCGCGAAGGCGCGCTCCATCGGAAACTGTTGATCGAGCAGCATCCCGGTGAGCAGGGCGAACGGGTCGCGATCGAGCAGGCGGTCGGCCGCCGGCTCGCCGGTGATGGCGATCTGGCGGGACTTCGCGGGCGGCACTTCGCCTACTCCTCCGCCTTGACGGCCAGCACGGGGCAGGGCGCCTCGAGCAGGATCCGCTGGGCGTTCGAGCCGAGGATCAGCTTGCCGACCGGCGTCCGCCGGCGCAGGCCGATCACGATGAAGTCGGCCTCGGTCTCGGTGGCCACGGCGATGAGGTCCTCGGCGGGGTCGAGCCCGCGGACCAGCTGCCGGACCTCGTGCTCGATGCCCTCGGCGTCGAGCTGCTCGCGCACCAGGGCGAGCTCGCGCTCGTGCTCGACCGCATCCTCCTCGGGGAGGTGACCGCCACCCCGGTTGGAGTTGATCACGATCAGCTTGGTCGAGCGGAGCCGCGCCTCCTCGGCTGCCCGGCGCAATGCGGCGCGACCTTCGGCGCGGGGCACGTAGCCCACCACGATCGTCATCAGACCTCCATGGTTCCTGCCGGTGCCGTCTCGCGGCGGGACGGACGTTACCGGACCGTCACACCTCGTGGTCCCACGAGTCGGCTTCTGACCGGCGCTCAGCGCGCGAGCCGCTCCGCCAGCCAACGCAGTGCCAGCGGATACCGGTAGTCGATCGCCGCATGGGTAGCGTCGAACAGCTCGAAGGAGACCAGGTCGTCCGCTACGCCGATCCGCGCCAGCCCGTCGCGGAACGCCTGCGCCCCCAGGTCGAGGTAGTAGTCGTCGCTGGTGCCGGCGTCGATCCACACCGCCCGCAGGCCGCGCAGCTCGTCGGCGTACCGGTCGACCATCCGGACCGGGTCCCAGGCCAGCCACCGGTCCCAGACCTCCGGCAGGACGACGCCGCTGCGGGGATCGAACGGCAGCACCGGTCGGCCGTCCTCCCCGGGCGAGAATGCCGCCGAGCAGCCGAGCGCGGTGATCAGCGCCGCGTCCTCCTTCTTGGTGAAGGCCGGCCGGGAGTGGAAGTCGTCCCACCAGCGCCAGATGTCGCCGTCGTAAGGACGCAGGAAGCGCACTGCCTGGGCGAACTCCGGCAGGTAGCAGAACTCGTAGAGGGTGTCGCCGGCGTGGGTGGCCAGCGCACCGAACAGGTCGGGCCGAAGCATCGGGGTGATCATCGCGCCGAAGCCGCCGCTGGACTTCCCGCTGATCGCCCGCGACTCGCGGTCGGCGATGGTGCGGTAGCGCGCATCGACCCACGGGACGACCTCGTCGCACAGGTACGAGTGGTAGCGGCCGGTCCCGGCCGAGTCGACGAACTGCGACCCGCCGTACGACGTCCACGCGTCGACGAAGACGACCACGCAGGGCGGTGCGCCGCCGTCGGCGAAGACCTGGTCGGCGGTCTCGACGAACGGCTGCCGGAAAGGGGTCCGGTTGGCCCACATGGTCAGGTGGCCGGTGTATCCCTGGATGACGTAGACGCTCGGGTAGCGCTGCTCTCCCTCGTCGTAGCCCGGCGGCAGGTACACCCAGACCGGTCTCTCGTGCGGGTCGCCGAGCGGGTTGTCCCGCAGCAGCGCGGAGTCGATGACGCCCTCGTCCAGGCGCCCGGCCAGGTCAGCTCGCCAAGGCAGCATGCGCGGAGTCTTGCAGGCGCCTGATCACGACCCGTCGAGCAGCATCGCCATCTCGATCTCGACCTGGCTCGCGGCCAGCTCGTAGGGCATCGTCCTGCCCGTCTCGGTGAAGCCGTACCGGCGGTAGAACGCGTGGGCGCGGGCGTTGTCCTCGTGCACGTAGAGGTGCAGCCGGTCCAGCCCGGCCTCGCCGCGCGCCCAGGCGACGACGCCGTCCAGCATCTGCCCCGCCAGTCCGGTCGCCCGATGGCTGGGCGCGACGTACACGCTCACGACGTGCCCCTGGCCCGGGGCTGTCGACGAAGCAGGCGAGATAGCCGACCCATCGGTCCGGCCGTTCGGGGTCCTCGGCGGCCAGCGCGAGGTCGGTCGGGCCGGCGGACCCGCGGTTGCTGCGGAAGCGCCACTCCGCCTCGGTACGCGGCTCGGCATCGGCCAACGTCTCGAGATACGCGAGCGGGGTGTCCCGCAGCATCTCGAGGCGGACGTCGCGCAGCAGCGGCCAGTCCTCCTCGACCACCCGGCGTACGCGCACCTGCATCCGCCGCACCCTGCCATACGGTTTGAGGGTGAGCGGCACCCAGTACCGACTGCCCGGCCTGGTCCTGACCGACCACGAGCTCGAGGTTCCGCTCGACCACGACGACCCGCAGGGCGAGCAGATCACGGTCTTCGCCCGGGAGGTCGTCGCGCCGCGGTTGCGCGACCAGGACCTCCCCTGGCTGCTGTTCCTGCAGGGCGGGCCGGGTGCCCGGGCGCCTCGTCCGCTCAACCGCTCTGGCTGGCTGGGCCGCGCGCTGCTCGACCACCGGGTGCTGCTGCTCGACCAACGCGGCACCGGACGGTCCACCCCGGCCACCCGGCAGACGCTGCCCGGCCGGGGCGGCCCGCTCCAGCAGGCGAGGTACCTCACCCACTTCCGGGCCGACTCCATCGTGCGCGACGCCGAGGTCCTGCGCCGCGCACTGCTCGGCGACGACGGCCGGTGGTCGGTGCTCGGTCAGAGCTACGGCGGCTTCGTGGCGCTGACCTACCTGTCGCTGGCGCCGGGCGCGCTGGACAAGGTCCTGATCGCCGGCGGCCTGCCACCGCTGGACCGCGGCCCGGACGACGTCTACCGCGCGACGTTCCCGCGGGTCCGGCAGCGCTACGACCGGTTGGTGGCGCGCTACCCCGGCGACGCCGACCGGCTGGACGCGGTCGCCGACCACCTCGCGGCGAACCAGGTCCGGCTGCCGTCGGGTGACCTGCTGACCGTCCCGCGTCTGCAGTCGCTCGGGCTGGGGCTGGGCTACTCCGACGGGCTGGAGAAGGTGCACTACCTGCTCGAGACGGCGTGGGCCGGCGACGAGCTGGCCGACGAGTTCCTGGCCGGGGTCGAGGCGGCGACGACGTTCCTCGACCGCCCCCTCTACGCGGTGATGCACGAGTCGATCTACTGCCAGGGCGTGGCGTCCCGGTGGTCCGCCCGGCGGGTGGCGCAGGAGCTGCCGGAGTTCGCGCCGACATCCCGGCCATTGCTGCTCACCGGGGAGATGGTGCTGCCCGAGCTGGTCGCCACCGACCGGGCGGTCGCACCGCTGGCGCAGCTGGCCGAGCTGCTCTCGGCGTACGACGGCTGGCCGGCGCTCTACGACCTCGACGCGCTGGCCACCAACGAGGTGCCGGTGGCCGCGGTGGTCTACCACGAGGACATGTACGTCGAGCACGCCTTCTCGGCCGAGACCGCGCAACGGATCGGCAACCTGCGCTGGTGGGCGACCAGCGAGCTCGGCCACGACGGGCTGCGCAGCGACGACCGGGTGCTCGACCGGCTGCTCGAGCTGGCCGGCGGCCCTGCTGACCCAGGACCCGAGCCGGGCTGAGACCGGGGATCCGAGGTGTCCGCGGCGGCGTAGCGGGAGAGGATCAGCGCATGGGACAGCCGCGGGTCGCCTTCGTGCTCGGGGGTGGCGGGCTGCTCGGTGCCGGCGAGGTCGGGATGCTGCAGGCGCTGCTCGAGGCCGGCATCGTGCCCGACGTCGTCGTCGGGACCTCGGTCGGCGCCCTGAACGGCGCCGCCGTCGCCGCCGATCCCAGCCTGGCGGCCGTCGAGCGCCTGCGCGGTGTCTGGCTCGGCCTGGCCGACAGCGGTCTGTACGCCGGCGGTGCACTGCGCCGGATGGGTCACATCGCCCGGGCGCGGACCCACGTGCATCCCAACGAGCCGCTTCGCGCCCTGCTGACCGAGCACCTCGGGGACGGTCTGATCGAGGACCTGCCGGTGCCGTTCCAGTGCGTGGCCGCGAGCATCGAGCGGGCCGCTGAGCACTGGTTCACCACCGGGCCGGTCGTCGACGCGGTGCTCGCGAGCAGCGCCGTGCCCGGGGTCCTGCCCCCGGTGCGGATCGGTGACGAGCACTACCTGGACGGCGGCCTGGTCAACTCGATCCCGGTGGAGCGGGCGCTCTCGCTGGGTGCCCGCACCCTGTACGTGCTGCAGGTCGGCCGCATCGACCGTCCGCTGCAGGCCCCGACCAAGCCGTGGGAGGTCGCGTCGGTCGCCTTCGAGATCGCCCGCCGGCACCGGTTCGCCCGCGACATGGCGAACCTTCCGGCCGACGCCGGGGTGCACGTGCTGCCGACCGGAGCAGATGAGCCGCCGCGCTACGGCGACCTGTCCACGCTGCGCTACCGCGACTTCCGCGGCGTGGAGCGGCGCATCGCCGCAGCGCACCGGGCCACGGCGGAGTACCTCGAGCACGCCCCCGAGCGGACCGGCTGATGCTGCCCCCCGTGTTGGTGCGCCGCCTGCTTCTGCCACCTGCCGTGATCGCACTCACCGTCGTCGCGGTGACCGGGCTGCCGGTGCTGCTGCTCGTCGGCGCTGCCCTGTCGACGGTGATGCCCGGTCGCTGGCGGGTGCTCCGGCTGCTCTGGATGGCGCTGCTCTACCTGCTGCTCGAGACGGTAGGTCTGGTCGTGCTCTTCGCGCTCTGGGTGACCAGTGGGTTCGGCTGGCGGATCCGGTCGCCGCGCTTCCAGCGCGCGCACTACGTGCTCGTGCAGTGGTTCCTGCAGGTGCTGTTCTGGGAGTGCCGGCGGGTCCTGCACGTGCGGGTCGCCGTCGAAGGGCCGCCGCCCACGACGTACGACGGTCGGCCGTTGCTCATCCTGAGCCGGCACGCGGGTCCTGGCGACTCGTTCCTCGTGGTGCACGCGCTGCTCAACTGGTACGCGCGTGAGCCGAGGATCGTGCTCAAGGACACCTTGCAGTGGGACCCCGCCATCGACGTGGTTCTGAACCGGTTGCCGAACCGATTCATCCGCCCTGACCCGGGCGGCCCGGGCGACGATGTCCTGGCCCGGGTCGGCGAGCTGAGCCGCAACCTGGACGAGAACGACGCGTTCGTGATCTTCCCTGAGGGCGGCAACTTCACCGAGCACCGCCGGAAGCGTGCGATCGAGCGGCTGCGACGCAAGGGCCGTATCGACGAGGCCGAGAAGGCCGCGCAGCTGCGTCACGTGATGGCGCCCAAGCCGGGTGGGGTGCTGGCCGCGCTGACCCAGGCGCACGACGCCGATGTGGTCTTCGTCGCGCACACCGGCGTCGAGCACATGGTCACTGTCCTGGACGTGTGGCGCGAGCTGCCGATGGACCGAGAGATCCAGATGCGCTGGTGGGTGGTGCCTGCCGAGGAAGTGCCTGAGGGCGAGGCGGCGCGGATCGACTGGCTGTTCGCCTGGTGGGCGCAGATCGACGACTGGATCGACGAGCGGCAGGCCGAGGCCGGGCTCAGCACCCCTCGGTGAGACCGGCCGAGGGACGCTGGCAGTCTCGTCCCCGTGACCGGACCCGACGCGCGTGGCGACGGGGACGGCTGGGTGGAGTGCGAGCTCGGCCACCGGCACTGGGGACTGTTCGGCGCGGCGGGCCTGCTGCTGCACCGGCAGACCCCGGGCGGCGAGGACGAGGTGCTGCTCCAGCACCGAGCGACGTGGAGCCACCACGGCGGCACCTGGGGCCTGCTCGGTGGTGCGCGGCACGGCGACGAGTCGGCCGTGGCCGCCGCGTTGCGCGAGGCAGGTGAGGAGGGCGGGCTGTCATCGGGCGACGTCGAGGTGCACGGCGAGTACGACGACACGCACGGCGGCTGGTCCTACGCCACGTTGATCGCCGCCACCGACTTGTCGACCGAGGCGCGGCCGACCGGTGGCGAGAGCATCGACGTCGGCTGGTTCACGACGGACGCGTTGGCGGGTCTGCCGCTGCATCCCGGCTTCGCCGCCACCTGGCCGCTGCTGCAGACCGCGCTGCGACCACTGACCCTCGTCGTCGACGCGGCGAACGTCGTGGGCTCCCGGCCGGACGGCTGGTGGAAGGACCGGGCGGGCGCGGCCAGACGCCTGGTCGCGTCGTGCACGGCGCTGGCCTCGGCCGGTGTGGCGGGGTCCGACCTGCCGGAGGGGGCGCCGCGACCCGCGCTGGCCCTGTGGTGGCCCAGGGTGGTCGTGGTGGTGGAGGGGGCGGCTCGTCAGGTCGCGGCCGAGCCCACCGAGCCGGGTGTGGAGGTCGTCGGAGCCCCCGGGTCCGGCGACGACACGATCGTCGAGGTGGCGCGGCGCGCCGAGACCGGTCCGGTGCTTGTCGTCACCGCCGACCGCGAGCTGCGCCGCCGTGTGGAGTCGCTCGGCGCCACGACCGTGGGTCCGAGGTGGCTGACCGACCTGACCAGCGGCCCTCCCTCGCGGTGACGAGGGATGGACCGGTCCTCGGGAGCGCGCTCCTGATCATGCGGGATCGGCCTGTTCGACCGCTGCGATGGCGCGCCCGGTGGCGGCACTTACCGAGCGCGGTCGAAACGGTCTGGCCGAAGGGTCATCCTCTGACCGTCTGACACAACTGTGTCTCGTGGGACGGGCGTTCCGGCGACCTCGCCCCACGAGTCACCAGGGCAACGCTTGTGTCGGGGAGTCAGCGGGGCACCGGAGTGCCGGATAACGAACGAGTGCGCGAGGTCGCTCAGGTCCGGCGACCGAACAGGCCCAGCATCTGGGCCTGCAGGTCAGCGTGCACCGGGACGTGCACCGGTGGGTCGAACAGACCGCTCCCGGCCTGCAACTCCGCGTCCTGCTCGGCTTCGTGATGGATCCGCCGCACCAGCTCGTGGTTGAGCTGCTCGTCCGCGCCGATAGCCCGGGCGAGGTCCCAGGCGTGCACCGCCAGGTCGACCGTCAGCTGCCACAGGTAGTCGCGGGCGCTGATCTCGCCGGACGACACGGTGACCGCGTGGTCCAGTGCGCCCTCGGCCGCGAGCGCCGCACGGGCTGCTGCGGACTCACGCTGCCAAGCCCCCTTCGGGTCGTCGCCCAGCGGCTCCGAAGCGAAGCGGTCGCCCGCGTCGGCGGGAGCACCGCCGCCCAGCAGGTACGGCACCCACCGGCACTCGTCGACCATGTGGGCCACGAGGGCGCGGACGTCCCAGTCGGTGCACGGCGTCGGGTTCGACCACTGGTCGTCGCCGATCTGGGCCACCCGGGTGTCGTACTCGGCGAGGGCGGTGTCGTACTGCTCGAGCAACGTAGACATCGCCTCACCCTGTCACAGCACCGCGAGGCGCTCCACCTCGACGAGGCAGGCAGGCCAGCGCGACGACGGCGCGGCCCAGGTCGCCGCCTAGCCTGGGCGGGTGCCCGCTTCCGGAGAGCTGTTGATCGCGCTCGTCATGCTCGTCGGGATCGTGGGGGTCGTGGTGCCGGTGCTGCCGGGACTCCTCCTCGTCTGGGCGGCCGGGATGACCTGGGTCTGGCTCGACGGCGCCGGAACGGTGCGGATCGCGGTGGGTGTCCTGCTGACCCTGCTGCTGGTGGTCGGGACGGTGGCCAAGTACGCCCTCCCGGCGAGATCAGCGACCGGCGCCGGCGCGCCTCGTTCCACCCTGCTGCTGGGTGCGGTCGGCACCGTCGTGGGGTTCTTCGTCATACCTGTCGTCGGTGCCGTCGTCGGCGGGGTCGGGGCCGTGTTCCTCGCCGAGCTGGCCCGGCTGCGGGACGCACGGTCGGCGTGGCGCTCGACCTGGCTGGTGCTGCGCGCGGTCGGCATCGGGATGCTCGTCGAGCTGGCGACAGCGGTGCTGATGCTCGGCACCTGGACCGCCGCGGTGCTGCTGACCTGAGTCAGCCGGACGGCACTGGTCTCGGCCTCGGCCTCTTTCTCGGGCTGGTAGCCCTCGACGATCGGCGCCGCCGCGTCGCCGATCCGGTGCACGCGCATCGCGTTGGTCGAGCCCGGGATGCCGGGCGGGCTGCCGGCGACGATCACCACGAGGTCTCCGCGAGCCACCCGGCCGGCGCCGAGCAGTGACTGGTCGACCTGGCGGACCATCTCGTCGGTGTGCTTGACGTACGCGGTGAGGAAAGTCTCGACTCCCCACACCAGGGCGAGCTGGCTGCGCACCGCCTGCTCGGGGGTGAAGGCGAGCAGCGGGATCGCCGACCGGAGCCGCGCCAGCCGCCGCGCCGAGTCGCCGCTCTGGGTGAAGGCCACCAGGAAACGGGCACCCAGCAGCTCGCCGACCTCTGCGGCAGCGCGAGTGATGGCGCCGCCCTTGGTTCGCGGCAGGCCGCCGAGCGCAGGGATGGAGTCGAGGGCGTTCTCCTCCATCTTGACGATGATGCGCGCCATCGTCTCGACCGCGACGATCGGGAACTTCCCGACGCTGGTCTCCCCCGACAGCATCAGCGCGTCGGCACCGTCGAGCACCGCGTTCGCCACGTCGGAGGCCTCGGCCCGGGTGGGACGCGAGGTCTCGATCATCGACTCGAGCATCTGGGTGGCGACGATGACCGGCTTGGCAGCCCGTCGGGCCAGCGCGATGGACCGGGTCTGCACCAGCGGCACGTCCTCGAGCGGCAGCTCGACCCCCAGGTCGCCGCGGGCGACCATGATGCCGTCGAAGGCATCGACGATCTCGGCGAGGTTGTCGACGGCCTGCGGCTTCTCGATCTTCGCAAGAACCGGCAGGCGCACCCCCTCCTCCTCCATGATCACGCGCACGGCGGTCACGTCAGCGGCGCTGCGCACGAAGGACAGCGCGATGAGGTCGGCCTGCAGGTGCAGCGCCCAGCGCAGGTCTTCCTTGTCCTTCTCCGACAGCGCCGGCACGCTCACCGCGACACCGGGCAGGTTGATGCCCTTGTGGTCCGAGACCCGACCGCCCTCGACGACCTTCGTCACGACCTTCGGCCCGTCGACCCGTACGCACTCAAGTGCCACCTTGCCGTCGTCGATGAGCAGCCGGTCGCCCGGCTGCACGTCGCCGGGCAGACCGTCGTACGTCGTGCCGACCTCGTGCTCGTCGCCGGGGACGTCCTCGGTGGTGATGGTGAACTCGGCCCCGTTCTTGAGCACCACCGGACCGGATGCGAACGAACCCAGCCGGATCTTCGGCCCCTGCAGGTCGACCAGAACGGCGACGCCGCGCTTGCTGTCGTCGGAGGCCTTCCGGACCCGGCGGTACACCAGCTCGTGGTCGGCGTACTCGCCGTGCGACAGGTTCAGCCGGGCCACGTCCATGCCGGCGGCGACGAGTGCCGCCACCTGCTCCTCGCTCGAGGTCGCGGGCCCGAGGGTGCAGACAATCTTGGCGCGGCGCACCCCCGGAGCCTATTGCTGCCGAGGGTGCGCGGGCGACCGACGGGTCCGAGTGATGGGACTCGGGTCCGGACTGCTCGAGGCCGATGTCAGCGCAGCACGTCAGGGCGTTGTCCGCCGGCCCGTCACACGCTGACCGGGCGTGCCGTCGGCTCGATCGGTCGGGGCAGCGTCGAGGGGCTGGCCCGCAGCCAGGCGTCGACACCGGCGGCGGCCGCGCGTCCCTCGGCAATGGCCCAGACGATCAGCGACTGGCCGCGTCCGGCGTCCCCGGCGACGAAGACGCCGGGGACCGAGGTCATGAAGGCGGCGTCCCGGGCGATGTTGCCGCGCTGGTCGAGCCCGACCTCCAACTGCTCGACGACGCCCGCCTGCTGAGGACCGGTGAAGCCCATGGCGAGCAGCACCAGCTGCGCGGGGATGGTGCGCGCGGATCCCTCGACCGGCTGGAACCGCCCGTCGAGCATGGTGACCTCGACGAGCTCCAGCTGACTGGACCTGCCCGTCGTCGTCGCCGACGAAGCGGTTCGTGCTGACGGCGTACACGCGCTCGCCGCCTTCCTCGTGCGCGCTCGACGTCCGGTAGATCAGCGGCCAGGTGGGCCATGGGTTGGTCACCGGCCGCTCGTCGGTCGGACGCGGCATGATCTCGAGCTGGGTCACTGACGCCGCTCCCTGCCGGTGTGCGGTGCCGAGGCAGTCCGCGCCGGTGTCGCCGCCGCCGATGATGACGACGTGCTTGCCTGCGGCGCTCACCGGCACGCGGTACGCCGGGTCGAGCGCGGCACGGTTGGCGTGCGGCAGGTACTCCATCGCCTGCAGCACACCACCGAGCTCGCGGCCGGGCACCGGGAGGTCGCGAGCCGCCGTGGCGCCGAGCGCGAGGACCACCGCGTCGTACTTCGCGCGCAGAGCCGCAGCCGTGAGGTCGTCGCCGCCGACGTCCACCCCGGTCTTGAACCGGGTGCCCTCGGCGCGCATCTGGTCCAGCCGCCGGTCGAGCTGCTGCTTCTCCATCTTGAACTCGGGGATGCCGTAGCGCAGCAGCCCGCCGATCGCGTCGGCCCGCTCCAGCACGACGACGGTGTGCCCGGCCCGGGTCAGCTGCTGCGCGGCGGCAAGCCCGGCCGGACCGGACCCGACGACCGCAACCGTTCGGCCGGTCAGCCGCTCGGGCGGCTGCGCGGAGACCCACCCTTCGTCCCACGCCCGGTCGATGATCGACACCTCGACCTGCTTGATGGTCACCGGATCGGAGTTGATGCCCAGCACGCAAGAGCCTTCGCACGGCGCTGGGCACAGCCGGCCGGTGAACTCGGGGAAGTTGTTCGTCGCGTGCAGCCGCTCGATCGCCGCCCGCCAGTCTTCCCGCCAGGCGAGGTCGTTCCACTCCGGGATGAGGTTCCCGAGCGGGCACCCGTCGTGGCAGAACGGGATGCCGCAGTCCATGCAGCGACCCGCTTGCCGCTTGAGCTGGCCGGCGTCCTGCTGGTCGTAGACCTCTTTCCAGTCCATGATCCGAACGTCGACCGGCCGGCGGGCCGGCAGCTCGCGGTGCGGCGTGGTGAGGAAGCCCTTCGGGTCAGCCACGGGAGGCCTCCATGATCGCGTCCGACGTCTCCTGGCTGTCCTCGGCGAAGCCGGCCTCGAGCGACCTCGCCCGGGCCAGCAGCACGTTCTTGTAGTCGCGCGGCATCACCTTGGTGAACCGGCCGGACGAGGTCGGCCAGTCCTCCAGCAGCGCGCCGGCGACCGTCGAACCGGTCAGGTCGGCGTGCCGGCGCACCAGGACCCACAGCACCTCGGCGTCCTCGGGGTCGATCTCCTCGAGGTCGACCATGTCGCGGTTGACCCTCGCCTCATGCAGGTCGAGCACGTACGCCGTGCCGCCGGACATCCCGGCGGCGAAGTTGCGTCCGATCCCGCCGAGCACGACGACCTGCCCACCCGTCATGTACTCGCAGCCGTGGTCACCCACGCCCTCGACCACCGCGGTGGCGCCGGAGTTGCGGACCGCGAACCGCTCTCCCACGAGGCCGCGCACGAAGGCCTCGCCGCCGGTCGCCCCGTAGAGCAGGACGTTGCCCGCGATGACGTTGCGCTCCGCGACGAGTGACGCGCCGGGTGCGGGGCGGACGCTGATCCGACCGCCGGAGAGCCCCTTGCCCAGGTAGTCGTTGGCGTCACCGATCAGGCGCAGCGTCACACCACGCGGCAGGAAGGCACCGAACGACTGGCCGGCGGAACCGGTCAGGGTGATGTCGACGGTGTCGTCGGGCAGCCCGGCGCCACCGTACCGGCGGGTGATCTCGGCTCCGAGCATGGTGCCGACGGTCCGGTTGACGTTGCGCACCGGGACCGCGAAGGCGACCGCCTGACCGCTTTCGAGCGCGTCTGCAGCCTTGGTGATGAGCTCGTTGTCGAGTGCCTTCTCCAGGCCGTGGTCCTGCACCGTCGTACGGCGGCGGGGCGTGCCTTCCGGCAGATCGGGCACGTGCAGGATGGGCGCGAGGTCGAGCCCGAATGCCTTCCAATGCTCCACGGCAAGGCTGGTGTCGAGCGACTCGGCGCGACCGATCGCCTCGTCGAGGGTCCGGAACCCCAGCGCTGCCAGGTGCTCGCGGACCTCCTCGGCGATGTAGGTGAAGAAGGTCTCCACGAACTCCGGCTTCCCGGAGAACTTCTTGCGCAGCTCGGGGTTCTGGGTCGCCACGCCCACCGGGCAGGTGTCGAGGTGGCAGACCCGCATCATGATGCAGCCGCTGACCACGAGCGGCGCGGTCGCGAAGCCGTACTCCTCGGCGCCGAGCAGCGCCGCGATCACGACGTCGCGGCCGGTCTTGAGCTGGCCGTCGGTCTGCACCACGATCCGGTCGCGCAGGCCGTTGAGCAACAGGGTCTGCTGCGTCTCGGCCAGCCCGAGCTCCCACGGGGTGCCGGCGTGCTTGAGGGAGGTCAGCGGCGAGGCTCCGGTGCCCCCGTCGTGGCCAGAGATGAGCACGACGTCGGCGTGCGCCTTGCTCACGCCCGCCGCGACCGTCCCGACGCCGACCTCCGCGACCAGCTTGACGTGCACCCGCGCGCGATTGTTGGCGTTCTTCAGGTCGTGGATGAGCTGGGCCAGGTCCTCGATCGAGTAGATGTCGTGGTGCGGCGGGGGCGAGATGAGCCCGACGCCCGGCGTGGAGTAACGGGTCTTCGCGATCCACGGGTAGACCTTGTGGCCGGGCAGCTGGCCGCCCTCTCCGGGCTTGGCGCCCTGGGCCATCTTGATCTGCAGGTCGTCGGCGTTGACGAGGTACTCGCTGGTGACGCCGAACCGGCCGCTGGCCACCTGCTTCACGGCCGACCGCCGATCGTCGTACAGCCGCTCGCTGTCCTCGCCGCCCTCGCCGGTGTTGGACTTGCCGCCGAGCCGGTTCATGGCGATGGCCAGCGTCTCGTGCGCCTCCTGCGAGATCGAGCCGTAGGACATCGCCCCGGTCGAGAACCGCGTGACGATGCTCTCGACCGGCTCCACCTCCTCGATCGGCACCGGCGCACGCTCGCCGTCCCTGAACCGGAACAGCCCGCGCAGGGTCATCAGCCGCTCGGACTGCGCGTCGACGGCCTGGGTGTACTGCTTGAAGACGTCGTACCGTCGAGCCCGGGTCGAGTGCTGCAGGCGGAACACGGTTTCCGGGTTGAACAGGTGCAGCTCGCCCTCGCGACGCCACTGGTACTCCCCGCCGACCTCGAGGGTGCGGTGACTGGGGCTGCCGCCGCTCCTCGGGTAGGCGACCGCGTGCCTCCGGGCGACCTCCTCGGCCACCACGTCGAGCCCGATCCCGCCGAGCTTGGAGGAGGTGCCGGTGAAGTAGCGCTCGACCAGCTCCTTGTCGAGTCCGACGGCCTCGAAGACCTGGGCACCGTGGTAGGACGCGACCGTCGAGATGCCCATCTTCGACATCACCTTGAGCACGCCCTTGCCCAGTGCCTTGATGAGGTTCTTGACCGCGACCTCCGGCTGCACCTGCACCAGGCCGCCGGTCGCCAGGTCCTCGACCGTCTCCATCGCGAGGTAGGGGTTGACCGCCGAGGCGCCGTAGCCGATGAGCAGCGCGACGTGGTGCACCTCGCGGACGTCGCCGGCCTCGACGACCAGGCCGACCTGGGTGCGGGTCTTCTCCCGGATCAGGTGGTGGTGCACGGCAGCCGTCAGCAGCAGCGACGGGATCGGCGCCCAGTCGGCATCGGAGTCCCGGTCGGACAGCACGATGAAGCGTGCACCTGCAGCGACCGCCTCGGAGACCTCGGTGAAGATGTCGTCGAGTGCGTTGTGCAGCGCCGGTCCCCCACCCGCCACCGGGTAGAGCCCGCGGATCCGCGCCGTAGCGAACCCCGGCAGGTCACCGTCGCGGTTGATGTGCTGGATCTTGGCCAGCTCGTCGTTGTCGATGACCGGGAACGCCAGCACCAGCTGGCGGCAGTGGGCAGGCGTCGCGGTGAGCAGGTTCTGGTCAGGGCCGATCGCCGTCCCGAGACTGGTCACCAGCTCCTCGCGGATCGCGTCCAGCGGCGGGTTGGTGACCTGGGCGAACAGCTGGCTGAAGTAGTCGAACAGCAGCCGCGGCCGCTGCGAGAGCACTGCGACGGGTGTGTCGGTGCCCATCGAGCCGATCGGTTCGGCGCCCGCCGTGGCCATCGGCGAGAGCAGGATGCGCAGCTCCTCCTCGGTGTAGCCGAAGGTCTGCTGCCGCCGCGTGACGCTCGCGTGGGTGTGCACCACGTGCTCCCGCTCGGGAAGGTCGGCGAGGTGGATCTGCCCGGCGTGGAGCCACTCGTCGTACGGCGCCTCGGCTGACAGCTCGGCCTTGATCTCGGCGTCATCGACGATGCGCCCGCGGTCGGTGTCGACGAGGAACATCCGGCCCGGCTGCAACCGGCCCTTGCGCACCACGGTCGCCGGGTCGAGGTCGAGCACGCCCACCTCGCTGGCGAGCACGACCAGCCCGTCCTCGGTGACCCAGTAGCGGCTGGGCCGCAGGCCGTTGCGGTCGAGCACCGCCCCGATCAGGCTGCCGTCGGTGAAGGTGATGCACGCGGGGCCGTCCCAGGGCTCCATCAGGGCCGAGTGGAACCGGTAGAACGCCTTGCGGGCCGGGTCCATCTCGGCGTGGTTCTCCCACGCCTCCGGGATCATCATCAGCACCGCGTGCGGCAAGGACCGGCCGCCGAGGTGCAAGAGCTCGAGAACCTCGTCGAAGGACGCGGAGTCGCTCGCGCCGGGGGTGACCACCGGCATCAGCCGGGACAGGTCACCCGGGATCACGTCGCTGGTGAGCTGGCTCTCGCGCGCGGCCATCCAGTTCCGGTTGCCCTTGACGGTGTTGATCTCGCCGTTGTGCGCGATCAGCCGGTACGGGTGGGCGAGCGGCCAGGACGGGAAGGTGTTGGTGGAGAAGCGTGAGTGCACCAGCGCGAGCTCGCTGACGAACCGGCGGTCGGACAGGTCCGGGAAGAACGGCTCGAGCTGGGCAGTGGTGAGCATCCCCTTGTAGACCAGGGTCCGGGCGGACAGCGACGGGAAGTAGACACCGACCTCGCGCTCGACCCGCTTCCGCAGGCAGAACGCCATCCGCTCCAGGCCCATGCCGAAGACCCCGCCGGCCGCACCGACGAACAGCTGTCGGAACCGCGGCATCACCCCCCGTGCAGTGCTGCCGAGCAACGACGGCGTCGTGGGGACGTCCCGCCAGCCGAGGACCTGCAGCCCCTCCTGCGCGGCGAGCGCGTCGACTGCTGATCGGGCGGCTGCCTCCTGGGCGTCGTCGTCCGGCAGGAACGCCATGCCCACGGCGTACGCCCCCTTGTCGGGCAGCGGGAACGCGGACACGGACCGGAGGAACGCATCCGGGATCTGGGTCAGGATGCCCGCTCCGTCACCGGAGTCCGGCTCGGCGCCCGATGCGCCCCGGTGGTCCAGGTTGCGCAGCGCGGTCAGCGCCTGGTCGACGATCTCGTGGGTCGCGACGCCGGAGAGGGTCGCCACGAACGCGACACCACACGCGTCGTGCTCGTTGGCCGGGTCGTAGAGCCCCTGCACGGCGGCCGTCCCTTCCTCGTCGATGGCTGATCTGTCGATCAGCTGCAGCATCGACCGAGGGACGACATTGGCCCTGCGGTACGGCGGTCAGCATAACTGTGGACCGGCCGGAACCGGCGGATGTGTTTCCGGCATGTGAAACGGGCGGTCGGCCGGTGCTCGCCCTCAAGGGCGGCGGCGACGGGTTTCGGTCAGGCGAGACCGGAGGCGCCGACCAGCGAGCCCACGCCGAAGGTCACCGCCGCGGCCGCGGCGCCGACCGCGGTCTGCCGCAGCCCGCCGTACCACCAGGGGCGCGGCGTCAGCTTCGTGACGAAGGCTCCGCACAGGAACAGCCCCGCCAGCGTGAGCAGCAGCGCCGGCAGCAGGCCGGTCGCGCCCAGCAGGTAGGGCAGCACCGGCAGCGCCGCCCCGACCGCGAAGGAGGCGAACGACGAGCCGGCCGCGAGCCTCGCGGACGGCAGATCGCCCTCGGTGATCCCCAGCTCCTCGCGCACGTGCACGCCGAGCACCCGGTGCGGGTCGAGGGACAGCTGGTGCGCAACCTCGCGCGCGAGATCGGGCTCGAGCCCCTTGGCGACGTACATCTGGGCGAGCTCGCGCTCCTCCCCGGCCGGGTTGCGTTCCAGCTCACGTCGCTCGAGCTCGATCTCGGCCATCGCCTGCTCCGCCTGCGACCGCACCGAGATGTACTCCCCCGCCGCCATCGAGAAGGCGCCGGCCGCCAGCCCGGCCAGCCCGGCCAGCAGCACCGTCTTGCTGTCGCCGGTGCCGCCGGTCACACCGGCGATCAGGGCGAAGTTCGACACCAGGCCGTCCGAGGCGCCGAACACGGCCGGCCGCAGCCAGCCGCCGGTGACGTCCGAGTGCTCGTGCGCGATGCGCTGGGCCTCGTGCTCGGCCCGCTCCCGGGCATGCCGCGCGGCCGCCTCGCTGGCGTCGCTGGTGGTCATCTCGGGACCTCGTCCTCGATCGGGCTGCCGGCCGCCGGGGGCGAGTCGTCGTCGTGGGCGCGGTCCGATCCGGCGTCAGGGGCCGGAGTCACGGCGACCGGCCTCGAGCTCCTCCGGCGTCTCCCGACCGGGACGCAGCCGGGTGCTGACCACGAGGTAACCGACGGCGGCGAGCAGCACCAGCAGGCTGGTCCAGTCGTTGAGCCGGAGCCCGAGGAAGGTGTGCGCCGGGTCGATCCGCAGCGCCTCGATCCAGCCCCGGCCGACCGAGTACGCCGCCACGTAGAGCGCGAACGCCCGGCCGTGGCCGAGCCGGAAGCGCCGGTCGGCCCAGATCACGAGCGCGGCGACCCCGAGGTTCCACAGCAGCTCGTAGAGGAAGGTCGGGTGGTAGGTCGCCTGCCCGGCGTACCCCTCAGGTCGGTGTGCGACGTCGATGGCCACCGCCCAGGGCAGGTCCGTCGGCTTCCCGAACAGCTCCTGGTTGAAGTAGTTGCCGAGCCGCCCCACAGCCTGTGCGAGCACGATGCCGGGGGCCAGCGCGTCGGCGAACGCGGGCAGCGGGATGCCCCGACGGCGGCAGCCGATCCAGGCCCCGACGCCGCCGAAGGCGACCGCCCCCCAGATGCCGAGCCCGCCGTTCCAGATGTACAGGGCGTGCAGCGGGGTCCCGCCGTCGCCGAAGTACGCGTCGGGCGAGGTGATCACGTGGTAGATCCGGCCACCGATGACACCGAACGGCACCATCCAGGTGGCGATCTCGGTGACGTCGCCGTGGCGTCCGCCGCGGGCGACCCAGCGCCGCTCGCCCAGCCAGACCGCGAGCACGATGCCGGCGATGATGAACAGCGCGTAGGCGCGTAGCGGGACCGGGCCGAGGTGCCAGACGCCCTCGGCAGGGCTGGGGAAGGAGAAGGGTGTCATCGCCGGTCAGGGTATGCGGTGCGCCTACCCGGCGAGCCGGGTGAGGTCGGCACGCAGGTCGGCGACGCTGGTCTCCGCCGACCAGATGACCCGCGCGGTGCCGTCGACGAAGCCTGTCGTATAGGTGCCGTGCCCGACCTCGTAGCTGCCTCCGTACGACCCGTCCGGCTTCTCGTAGCTCAGGTAGAGGGACCTGGGCGACCTTCTCCACCGTCCCGACCGGAGCGACCAGTCCCTCGTACGACGGGTCGAACCGGTCGAGGTACTCCCGGACGACATCCGGGGTGTCCCGCTCCGGGTCGGTCGTGACGAACAGCAGCCGGACGTCCTTGCGCACCGAGGGCTCGGTGCCGCGCAGTGCCGAGGCGAAATTGGCCAGGACGACGTTGCAGATGTCCGGGCAGTGCGTGTAGCCGAGGAAGACCAGCGTCACCGGCGTGGTCGCGAGCTCGGCGAGGGTCACGTCCCGGCCCTCGGTGTCGGTGAAGGTCTGCTCGGGCAGCGGGTACCCGTCGGAGACCGCCGTGCCGCGCCACCCCTTCTCGCCGTTGGCGGTGACTTCTGCGGTGGTGCTGCCGGACGCACAGCCCGCGAGCAGCGCCGCGACGGCGGCCAGGGCCGCGAGCCGTCTCGTCATCGGCCGCGCCGCACGCCTTCGGCCAGCTCGACCGCGAGCTTCTCGACCGCGACGACACCCTCCGCCGGAGAGCCGGCGTCGAGCACCGCCCGCACGAAGGCCGACCCGACGATCACGCCGTCGGCGAAGGACGCCACCTCAGCCGCCTGGTCGCCGTTCGACACCCCGAGACCCACGCACACCGGCTTGTCGGTGACAGCGCGCACCCGGCGTACCAACGTGCCGGCGGCGTCGCCGACGGCTGCCCGGGTGCCCGTGACGCCCATCGTGGAGGCGGCGTAGACGAAGCCGCGGCAGTGCTCGGCCGTCCACCGGATGCGCTGCTCGGTCGAGGACGGGGCGACCAGGAAGACCCGGCCGAGCCCGGTCGCGTCGCTGGCGCCGAGCCAGTCGGAGGGTTCGGTGCCGGCCTCGTCCGGGGTGAGGTCGGGGGTGATCACGCCGGACCCGCCGGCCTGCGCGAGCGCCTCGGCGAACCGCCGGGTGCCGTAGCGCTCGACCGGGTTCCAGTAGCTCATCACCAGGGTCGGCGCACCGGTCGCGGCCACACCGCGCACGGTGGTGACGACGTCGTCGGTGGTGGTGCCCAGCTCCAGCGCGACCTCGACGGCGCGCTGGATCGTCGGACCGTCCATCAGGGGGTCGGAGTAGGGCAGGCCGACCTCGACGATGTCGACGCCGCCGCGCACCATCGCGACCATCGCGTCGACTCCACCCTGCACCGACGGGTAGCCCGCGGGCAGGTAGCCGACGAGTGCCGCGCGGCCCTCGGCCCGGGTCGCCGCGAGCACGTCGTCCAGCCGGGTCACCGGTGCGGTCACCAGCCCTCCCCCGACGCGTCCTGCGGGCTCTGCTCGACCACGGCGGTCGCCGACTCGACGATCTCCTCGTCGCTGACGACCTCGAACCACTTCGCCGCCGTGTCGACGTCCTTGTCGCCACGGCCGGACAGGTTCACGAGCAGCGTCGCGCCGTCCCCGAGCTCGCGGCCGACCTTCATCGCGCCGGCCAGGGCGTGGGCGCTCTCGATGGCCGGGATGATGCCCTCGGTGCGGCAGAGCAGGGCGAACGCGTCCATCGCCTCGACGTCGGTGATCGGCGCGTACGTCGCGCGGCCGGTGTCGTGCAGCCATGCGTGCTGCGGGCCGACGCCGGGGTAGTCCAGCCCGGCCGACACCGAGTGCGACGGCACCGTCTGGCCCATCTCGTCCTGCAGCACGTAGGTGCGGGTGCCGTGCAGCACCCCGGGCGAGCCACCGGCCATCCGGGCGGCGTGCCGGCCGGAGTCGATACCCTCGCCGCCGGCCTCGAAGCCGTACAGCCGCACGTCGGCATCGTCGAGGAACGCCGCGAAGATGCCCATCGCGTTGGAGCCGCCGCCGACGCAGGCGACGACCGCGTCCGGCAGCCGCGCCGGTGAGGTCGAGCACCTGCTGCCGCGCCTCGTCGCCGATGATCCGCTGGAAGTCGCGGACCATGGCGGGGAAGGGGTGCGGCCCGGTGACGGTGCCGAGGATGTAGTGGGTGCGGTCGACGTTGGTGACCCAGTCGCGCATCGCCTCGTTGATGGCGTCCTTGAGGGTCTGGCTGCCGGCCTCCACGGGGATCACCTCGGCGCCGAGCAGGCGCATCCGCGCGACGTTCAGCGCCTGCCGGCGGGTGTCCTCCGCGCCCATGTAGACCGTGCACTCGAGCCCGAGCAGGGCGGCGGCGGTCGCGGTGGCGACGCCGTGCTGCCCGGCTCCCGTCTCGGCGATGACCCGGGTCTTGCCCATCTCGCGGGTGAGCAGGGCCTGGCCGAGAACATTGTTGATCTTGTGCGAGCCGGTGTGGTTGAGGTCCTCGCGCTTGAGCAGGACGCGAGCACCCCCGGCGTGCTCGGCGAACCGGCGGGCGTCGGTGACCGGGCTGGGACGGCCGGTGTACGACGACAGCAGGCCGGCCAGCTCGGCCTGGAAGGCCTCGTCGTGGCGGGACTTCTCGTAGGCCGCGGTCAGCTCGTCGAGCGCGGCGACCAGGGCCTCGGGGACGAACCGACCGCCGTACGGCCCGAAGTGCCCGGTGGCATCGGGTACGTCGCTGGGCCGGCCGCCGGACTGGTGGGCCATCGGTGCGCCTCCGTCACCGGTCGTGCTTGAGAGCGGGGTGTGCGCCGGCGGCGACCAGGTCGGCCACAGCGAGCGCGGGTCGCGACCGGTGACGAGGGACTCGCCGACCAGCACGGCGTCAGCGCCGGCCCGGGCGTACTCGATGACGTCGTGCGGCCCGCGGACCCCGGACTCCGCGATCCGGACGATGTGCCCGGGGACGTGCGGGGCGACCGCGGCGAAGACGCCGCGCTCGACCTGCAACGTGCTCAGGTCGCGGGCGTTGATGCCGATGACGTCGGCACCGGCATCGACGGCGCGGCCGACCTCCTCGACCGTGTGGCACTCGACCAGCGGGGTCAGCCCGAGGGACTTCGCACGCTCGACCAGGGAGACCAGTGCGTTCTGGTCGAGCGCCGCGACGATGAGCAGCGCCAGGTCGGCGCCGTGCACCCGGGCCTCCCAGAGCTGGTAGCTCGAGACGATGAAGTCCTTGCACAGCACCGGCACGTCGACGGCGCGGCGGACGGCCACCAGGTCGTCCAGGCTGCCGCCGAACCGGTGCCGCTCGGTGAGCACGCTGATGACGGCGGCACCGCCGGCCTCGTAGTCGGCGGCGAGCGCGGCCGGGTCGGCGATCGCGGCGAGCGCACCCTTCGACGGGCTGGAGCGCTTCACCTCGGCGATGACGGCGACGCCCTCCCCGCGAAGGGACGGCAGGGGGTTGCGGCAGTCGGGACGGCCCTCCGCGCGGGACTTCAGGTCGTCGAGGCTGACCCGCGACTGGCGTTCTGCGAGGTCGGCGCGCACGTCGACCAGGATGTCGTCGAGCACGCTCACGCGGTGGGTCCCCTCGCTGTCCTGCGACCGCCCCCGGCGGCCTTCGGTCCCGCTCAGCGTAACCGTCAGGGGGCGAGCGCCTCACCCACGGGCAGGTTGCGGACGACCCAGAAGACGGCAGCGACGCCGAGCATCAGGTACAGGGTCCAGGCCGGGGCGACCGAGCTGCGCGGCCGGCCCCGCCAGCTGCGCACCGCCCAGCGCCCCCAGATGACGCCGAGCACGACCAGTCCCACCACGGTCAGGACGTTCAGCCCGACAGCCACCGCGGGGTCTCCGTTGGCCAGCGCATGCACGGCGCGCAGGGAGCCGCAGCCGGGGCAGAACCTCCCGGTCAGCGCGAGGAACGGACAGGTCGGGTAGTGGCCCGGGTCGTTCGGGTCGACCAGGCCGACGTACGCCGTGGCGGCCAGCGCGGCGACGGCCGTGCCGAGCGGGGCACGCAGGCCGCGGACCCCTGACGGCCCCGGCCGTGCGCGTCGCGCTCATGGTCACCATCAGCTCATGCGGTGCTGGTGCTGGTGCTGGTGCCGACGGCGGCCACGATGAACAGCGCCGCGATGAACGCGTAGACCACCAGGCCGCCGACGGCGGACCAGATGGCGAACTGCTTGGCCTTGCGGGAGGACTCCTGGGCTCCTGCGACGTCACCCATGGCGAACTTGTTGTTCACCTGGGCGGCGAACACGATCGAGACGATGCTCAGCGGCCAGCAGCAGGCGATCAGCGTGACGATCGACCAGACCAGGTAGTTGGGCGGCGGAGCGCCGGTCGGCTGGCCGTAGGGGCTGCCGTAGGGCTGTGCGCCGTACTGCGGCTGGCCGTACTGCGGCTGGCCGTACTGCGGCTGGCCGTACTGCGGCTGGCCGTACTGCGGCCCGGGGGTCGCCCTGGCCGCGCGGGCTGGCGGCTGGCTCCAGTCCGGCTGGCCCGGCGGGTGCGGGGGCGGCTGGTCCGGGTCCGGAGGGGTCCCCTGGTCGCTCACGCGGTCCCCTTCTGGTCGTCGAACTCCGGATCACGCCCGTCCTTGTAGGTCACGGTGTTGCCCATGCCCATCATCGACATCACCTTGCCGACGACGGCGCCGAGCACCACCACGACCAGACCGACGACGAACAGCCAGACGAGCTCGAGCGGCACGGCCAGGCCGCTGATGAGGAAGCCGATGAACATGATGCTGACCGCCGCCCAGGCGGCCGGCGTGTTCCCGTGGCTTGCCGACATGGTGAGGTCCTCCGCTGCTCGGTCCGGTTCGGGTGCCGGGTGGTGCTGACGGCAGATTGTGCCAGCCCGGCTCAGGCCGTGGGGTCCTCGCCACGGTCCAGCGCGTCCCAGGTGTCCCGCGGGGTCCCGGTCGGTCGGCGCGACGGCGGCTCGAAGCTCCGGCGTGGCTGCGGCCAGCGGCGGGCCCGGGCGACGACCGCCGCGGCGCCCGTCGCCACCAGGGCGCCGCCGGCCAGCGCGGCCCAGCGGGTCGGCGAGAGACCAGCGGCGGCCAGAGCCGCCGCGACGGCGAGCAGGACGACACCGAGAGCCGTCCGGGCCCGGTTGCGGACGAGCAGGGTGGCCGCGGCGCCGGCCAGGGCGACCAGCGCCAGCGCTGTGGGTGCGGCCGTGCCCGGGTCCACGCCTGGCCCGGTGGGGACCGAGCCCGGCGCGACGCCGGACGACCGGCCGGCGCCGACCAGGGCGATGGCGGCGCCGAGGACCACCAGCGTCAGGCTGACGGCCATCTCGCGCCGCGGGGTCACGTCGCCGGACGCAGGGTCTGCGCCGTGGCCACGGCGCGCAGGACGGCCATCGCCTTGTTGCGGCACTCGTCGTCCTCCGCGGCAGGATCCGAGTCGGCGACGATGCCGGCACCGGCCTGGACGTAGGCGACGCCGTCGCGCAGGTAGGCGGTCCGGATCGCGATGGCGGTGTCGGCGTCCCCGGCGAAGTCGAGGTAGCCCACGCACCCGCCGTACACCCCGCGACGGGTGGGCTCGAGCTCCTCGATGAGCTCCATGGCGCGAGGCTTGGGCGCCCCGGACAACGTGCCCGCCGGGAAGCAGGACGCCAGCACGTCGTACGCCGTCGCGCCGTCGGCCACCTGCCCCACCACGGTGCTCACGATGTGCATGACGTGGCTGAACCGCTCCACCGACATGAAGTCGACGACCTCGACGCTGCCTGGCGCGCACACCCGGCCCAGGTCGTTGCGCCCGAGGTCGACGAGCATGAGGTGCTCGGCGCGCTCCTTCGGGTCCGACAGCAGGTCGGCCGCGAGCGCCGCGTCCTCCTCGGGCGTGGCACCGCGCCAGCGGGTGCCCGCGATCGGGTGCATCATCGCCCGGCCGTCGGCGACCTTCACCAGGGCTTCCGGGCTGGAGCCGACCACGTCGAACCCCTCGAACCGGAGCAGGTACATGTAGGGGCTCGGGTTGGTGGCACGCAGCATCCGGTAGACGTCGAGCGGGTCCGCATCGGTCTGCATGGTGAACCGCTGGCTGACCACGATCTGGAAGGCCTCGCCGGCCCGGATCTCCTCCTTGGCGCGTTCCACCGCCGCCCGGTAGTCCTCACTGGTGCGGCCGCGCCGGTACTGGGGTTCGACGTCTTCGTAGGCCGCCACGGTGGCCGGCGCGGGCTCGGCCAGTTCGCGGGTCATCCGGTCGAGCCGCTCGACGGCGTCGTCGTGTGCCCAGTCGACCCGCTCGTCGGTGGCGTCGTAGTTGATCGCGTTCGCGATGAGCAGCACCGAGCCGTCGGCATGGTCGAGGACAGCCAGGTCGGTCGCCAGCATCAACGCGATCTCGGGGACGTGCAGGTCGTCGGTGGTGAGCTCGGGCAGCCGCTCGAGGCGACGGACCGCGTCGTAGCCGACGATGCCCACCAGACCGCCGGTCAGCGGCGGGAGCCCCGGGAGGCGCTCGGTGTGCAGCGCCGCGAGGGTCGCCCGGATCGCGTCCAGCGGGTCGCCCTCGGTCGGGACGCCGACCGGCGCCGGGCCGAGCCAGTGCGCCTGCCCGTCGCGCTCGGTCAGGGTGGCGTGCGACCGCGCGCCGACGAAGGAGTACCGCGACCACACTCCCCCGAGCTCGGCCGACTCCAGCAGGAAGGTGCCGGGACGGCCGCCGGCGAGCTTGCGGTACACGCTCAGCGGCGTCTCGCCGTCGGCCAGCAGCCGACGGGTGACCGGGATGACGCGTCGCCCGCGCGCGAGCTCGCGGAACCCTGCGAGGTCGGGCGTGGGCGGCGAGGACATGGCCGCCATTGTGACGGAAGGCAGTGTGCTGGGTGCTCAGCCGCCGGCGAGCAGGACGTCCGCGTCGAAGCAGGAGCGGTCCCCGGTGTGGCAGGCCGCGCCGACCTGGTCGACCACGACGAGCAGCGCGTCACCGTCGCAGTCGAGCCGCACCTCGCGGACCAGCTGGATGTTGCCGGAGGTGTCGCCCTTGCGCCAGTACTCGCCGCGGCTGCGGCTCCAGTAGGTGGCCCGACCGGTGGTGAGCGTCCGGTGCAGCGCCTCGTCGTCCATCCAGCCGACCATCAGCACCTCACCGCTGCCGTGCTGCTGGACGACGGCGGCGACCAGGCCCTGGGGGTCGCGCTTGAGGCGTCCGGCGAGCGGCGGGTCCAGCGGCGAGGTGGCGGTCACCCGCTCATTGTGACCGCCGGTCAGCTGCGCTGCTGGGCCGCCCACGAGGCATGCAGCCGGGTGTAGACGCCTCCGGCGGTCACCAGCTCGTCGTGCCGGCCCCGCTCGACGACCCGGCCGGCGTCGAAGACCAGGACGTCGTCGGCGGCCTCGGCGGTCGACAGCCGGTGCGCGATGGTCAGCGCGGTCCGGCCACGGGTGAGGCCCTCGAGCGCTCGAGCCAGCCGCACCTCGGTGGCCGGGTCGATCGCGCTGGTCGCTTCGTCCAGCACGAGAAGGTCCGGGTCGGCGAGGTAGGCGCGCGCGAGAGCAACCAGCTGGCGCTCGCCCGCCGACAGCTGCTCGCCGCGCTGCCCGACGTCGGTGGCAAGCCCGCGCGGCAGCCCGTCCAGCCAGTCGAGCAGGCCCAGCTCGGTGAAGGCCAGCTGGACGTCCGGGTCGGTCGCCTCCGGCCGGCCGAACCGCACGTTGTCCGCGATGGAGCCCTCGAAGAGGAAACCGTCCTGCGGCACCATCACGATCCGGGCCCGCAGTGAGGCGAACGAGAGCTCCCGAAGGTCGACGTCGTCGACGAGGACCCGGCCCTCGGCCGGGTCCATCAGCCGGGTGAGGAGCTTGGCGAAGGTGGTCTTCCCGGAGCCGGTCTCGCCGACGACCGCCACCCGGGACCGCGGGGTCAGCGCCAGGTCGACGTCGGCGAGCACGGTCGGGCCGCCGGGGTAGGCGAAGGACACGTGCTCGAACCGTACGTCGATCGGGCCGCGGGGCAGGGTCCTGCCATCGGCACCCGGGTCGGCCACGTCGGCCGGGGTGTCCAGCACACCGAGCACCCGGCGCCAGCCGGCGATCGCATTCTGCGCCTCGTTGAGCACCTCGGTGCCGATCTGCACCGGACCGACGAACAGCGTCACGAGGAAGAGGAAGGCGAGCAGCTCGCCCAGGGTCAGGTCACCGCCGATGCCGAGCTTGACGCCGACGATGACGACCGCCGCGTTCGCCAGTCCGGCCACCACCTCGCCGGTGGAGAACGTCAGCGCGACGAGCATCTGCGCCCGGGTCGCCGACGAGCGGTGCCGCTCGATGGCGCCGTCGATGCGTGCGCCGGTGCGCCCCTCGATGGCGTAGGCCCGCACGGTGGAGGCGCCGACGACTGACTCCGAGACGGCTCCGAGCAGGTCACCGACCCGCTCCCGGACCAGCCCGTAGGCCATCGAGACCCGCCGCTGGAACGTGCGCAGCAGCAGGAACAGCGGCAGGAAGCACAGCCAGACGAGCAGCGTGAGCTGCCACGAGTAGTAGGCCATCAGCACCGTCGCGACGATCAGCTGGCCGAAGCTGACCACCATCAGCAGGCCGCCCCACTGCATGAAGGTCGAGATGGTGTCGACGTCGCTGGTGACCCGGGAGACCAGCGAGCCGCGCCGCTCGGCGTTCTGGGTGAGCACGGAGAGGTCGTGGACGTGCCGGAAGGCCCGCACCCGCAGGGTCGCCAGGCCGCTCTCCGTCGTGCGGAACAGCCGCACGTTGAGCAGGTAGGCGGCGAAGGCCGTGATCACGGTCCCCGCGGCGGCCACCAGCACCGCCGTCCGGACCCGGGCGAGATCGGGGCCGGCACTGCCCATCAGGCCGTCGTCGATCGTCTGCTGGACGGCGATCGGCACCAGCACGCGGCCCACGGTCGCCGCCAGAGCGAGCAGCAGGGTCACCGGCAGCCCGGCACGGAACTCCGGCGACAGCGCGAGCCCCCGGCGCAGCGTGGCCCAGGCGCCGAGCTGGGGGCGGTCGGCGTCTGTGATCGTGGTCATGTCGACGCCCACTTTGCCGCACCCCCCTGACGCTCGCGTGAGTAGTGCATTGGGCCCACGCCGTACGGCGCGAGGACGAACCGGACGCATCGCTCGCTACTCTGGTTGCCCATGAGCGGACAGGACGCGTCTCCCGACCGGCGCCACGACTTCTTCACGCAGGACCCCGCGCTCGGCGACGACCTCGACGGATGGCACGACGCGCCCGAGCCGTCGTGGCTCTCCGAGGACGAGCCTGGCGACGGAGACGACCCCGCTGGACACGACGTCGCACATCCCGGCGTACGACCTCGGCCCGTCGACCGAGTCGTTCGTCGTCGACCTCACCGGGCCGCAGGCGATGGTGGGTGCGCCGCTCGAGCCCGCCCCCGACCCCGGCGTCGATCCCGGCGACGGCGCGACGGAGCCAGCCGTCTCCCGGCACGCCGCGCCGATGCCTGGGCCGGTAGCGCCGGCGCCCCCGACGGCAGAGTCCGCCGTGACGGTGACGCCCGCCTCCGACCCCGCCGCGGTCACGCCGGTGCCCGCGCCACCGGTGTTCACCCGGTCCCCGGCCGGGGACCTGCCGTCGTTCGACATCCCGCCGGTGCCGCAAGGCAGCGCCCAGAACCAGGCGGAGTCGCTCACCGCCGCGACCGTGCTGCGCTCGAGGAAGGCGCGGCCGCAGAGCGGGTGGCGCAAGGGCGTGCTGAGCCTCACCGGCGGTCGGGTCAACCTCGGCCTGTCACCGTCCGACCGCCGCCGGGCCGAGCTGGTCCAGCGCGCCCGGACGCCCGTGCTCGGTTGCCACCGGCTCGCCGTGATCAGCCTGAAGGGCGGCGTCGGCAAGACGACGACGACTGCCGCGCTCGGTGCGATGTTCGCCAACCTGCGCGGCGACCGGGTGATCGCGGTCGACGCCAACCCGGACCGCGGCACGCTGATCGAGCGGGTGCCCCGGCAGTCCGGCGCGACGGTGCGACACCTGCTGCAGGCGCGCGATCGCGTGACGCGGTACGGCGACATCCGTGAGTTCACCTCGCAGTCGGTGACCCGGCTCGAGGTGCTGGCCTCGGACGCCGATCCCGGCGCATCCTCGGCGTTGAGCGAGAAGGACTACCGCGACACGGTCGACACTCTCGAGCGCTACTACAACCTGATCCTCACCGACTGCGGGACCGGCCTGCTGCACGACGCAATGCGCGGCGTGCTCGGGCTCGCGAGCTCGCTGGTGGTCGTGAGCTCGGCCAGCCTGGACGGCGCCCGCTCGGCCAGCGCCACGCTGGACTGGCTCGAGGCGCACGGCATGGAGCAGCTGGCGAAGGACGCCGTCGTCGTCATCTCGTCGGTGCGTCCCGGCGGCGGCATCGTCGACGTCATGCAGCTCGAGGACCACTTCGCCGCGCGCTGCCGGGCGGTCGTCACGATCCCGTACGACCCGCACCTCGAGGCCGGCGGTGTCCTCGACCTCGAGGAGCTGGACGAGGAGACCCTCGACGCCTACAAGGAGCTGGCCGCAGCCGTCGGTGAGGGTTTCACCACCCGCGACTGAGCCGGACCCGACCGTCAGCCCCCGACGAGCTCGGAGTTCGCCTCGCGGACCGGGACGGTGATCGGCCCGGCGGTCTTGGAGATCTCGGCGCCCGGCACCTGGAACGGGCCGTCGCCGTCGACGGTGAAGGACGCGTCCCAGTACGTCGTCACGCTGACGTCGCGGCCGCCTGCGTCGCCGTAGGTGTAGGCGACGTCGTCGTTCGGGTAGGCGCCGCCCGGCTTGCCGAACGGCTGTGTCACGCCGTCGTCGAACGTCCACTCCCAGCGCGCCTTCGCGGTGACGACCACGGTGAAGCCGAGCACGTCGAAGGACTCGGTCCGGATCGAGGCCGGCTCGCCCGCCGCGAAGATGGTCGGCAGATTCACCAGTCCGCCCTGTGCGGGCTGGAACGTCGGTGCCGCGTCGGGCAGGTAGTTGACGACCCGTTCCCGGACGATCTCACCGACGTCCGCCACCGAGGCCGGACGCTGGCCCGGTCCCAGGCAGATCGTGTCGATCAGCTGCCACGGCCCCCCGCCGTGCCGCAGGTAGACGCGCATCAGGATCGCCGGCCGTTGGCAGGACGACACCGCCATCAGGCACAGCGCGTCGTCGTTCGGCCCGTTGGCCAGGCAGGCCGGAGAGACCGTCCACTCGCAGTCGGTGCAGGTCGCGTTCTCAGCCGTAGCCCGGCCGACGTCGCTGTGCCGGTCCACCCCCGGGAACTGCACCCCCTCAGTGACGACCGCACCCTGGTCCTGATCCCCTGAGGTGTTCGGGACACTGCTGCGCAGGCGTCTCCCGGTGCACAGTGGTCATCGGCCTCTGCCGTGCCGGCGAAGCTGGCGAACGACCAGCGCCAGGACGCAGCGATGCTAGCAACGACGCCTCATGCGTCCCCCAGGTCGAAGACGATTGGCGATGATCCATCGCCCGACTCGCTCTGCACCAGGGAGAGATCAACGTAGATCGCTCTCGTCCGGAATCCGCGGCTCAGACACCTGTCCCTTCCGCATTGAGCACGTCGTAGGCGGTCACCGTCGTAATCGCACTTCGGCTAGTCCGACGTCGCCGTCTCGATTCGTGCACGCGGATCGCATCAAGATTGTACAGCGAGCATCTGGACCGACGCCGCCCTCGCAGCGTTCTGCTTCGATGATCATCGAACAGCGTCGAAGCACGGGCAGCCCTGGGTCACATGGGGCTGCAGCCCGTCGGATTGCTCGTCTGGATGCCGTGCGTGAGTTCGGCGTAGTAGGCGCGGACGGCTGCCTCGATCTGCGCTTCGGGGGTGCTCGGGGTCGGGGACGGCGTCGACGACGTGGGAGTGGCGGTCGGCGTACCGAGAGTGCCGGGCTTGGGGTCGTCCGTGCAGGAGACCAGGGCCAGGCCGAGGACTAGGGCCAGCCCTGCTCGCAGCAACGTCCCCGCCGGCGCGCGCATGACCAGGGAGCATAACGGGACAGGCGGGACCCAGCCGAGCGCCGATCCACAGCCCCCCGCGGGCCTGAGGCCAGCGTGACGGCGGTGACGGCTGAGCCGACAAGTGATCTTCTGGGCGGACCCGAAAGACTATGCAATGCCCTCTGGGGGCCGGGGCGCGAGCGTGGAGGACGTCGTTTCGTAGTCTTTCGGGTCCGCGGGAGGCCGAGAGCAGCCTCAGGCGGGGGTGGTGGACGGCTCCTCGTCGGCGGTGAGGGCGGCGCGCTCGGCGTCCTCCCGCTCGTAGGCGGTGATGAGCGACTGGTAGCCCGGGCACCGGCCCAGCAGCTCGAGGTGCGTGCCGCGGTCGACGACCCGGCCGTGCTCGACGTACACGACCTCGTCGGCCAGCGCGATCGTCGCCTTCCGGTACGCCACCACGACCACGGTCGGCGCGCCGGCCGCACCACCGGTCGCCCGCAGCCCGGCCAGGATCGCAGCCTCGACCCGCGCGTCGACCGACGAGGTGGCGTCGTCCATCACGAGCAGCCGCGGCGACCGGACGATCGCCCGCGCCAGCGCGAGCCGCTGGCGCTGCCCGCCGGACAGCGTCATGCCGCGCTCCCCGATCCGGGTGTCGAGCCCGTCGGGCAGCGCGTCGACGAACCGGTCGGCCTGCGCCACCTCCAGCGCCCGCCGCACCTCGGAGTCCGGCACGTCCAGCCCCAGCGTCACGTTGCCGCGCACCGTGTCGTCGAACAGGAACGTCTGCTGCGGCACCACCGCCGCCGCCCCCGCCACCCCGCCGCGCGCCACCGCCCGCAGGTCGACGCCGTCGAGCACCACCTCGCCGCTGCCCGGGTCGACCAGCCGGACCAGCAGCGTGGTCAGCGTCGACTTGCCCGAGCCGGTCGGCCCGACGACCGCGACCGTCCGGCCGGCGTCGACGGCGAACGACACGTCGTGCAGCACCGGCGCGTCGTCGTAGGAGAACCCCACCCGGTGTACGTCGAGCGAGGCCGGCGCGTCGACGTCCCCGAGCTCGACCGCCCCGTACGCCAGCCCGCCGGTCGCCTCCAGCACCCGGGAGACCCGGTCCCAGCCGACGACCGACCGCGGCAGCTCGCCCAGCACCCAGCCGATCGCCCGCACCGGGAAGGCCAGCAGGGTGAACAGGTACGCGACCTGCACCAGCTCGCCCGCATCGATCGCGCCCGACTCGATCCGGGCCGCGCCGACCAGCAGCACCGCCAGCACCCCGAGGTTCGGCAGCGCCTCGAGCACCGGGTCGAACATCCCCGCGCACCCGGCCGACCCGCACCTGCGCGTCGCGCAGCTCGTTCGCCGCGACCGGAGAACCGCTCGGTCTCCTCCGGCTCGCGACCGAGCGTCTTGACGACCAGCGCGCCGTCGAACGACTCGTGCGCCACGCCGCTGACCTCGGCCCGCAGCTGCTGCGCCCGGGTGGCCAACGGCGACAGCCGCCGCTGGTAGACGACGTTGAGCACGAAGATCAGCGGGAAGATCGTGAAGCCCGACCAGCGAGAGGACCGGGTCGGTGAGCACCAGCGAGATGCCGGCCACGAACAGCATCACCAGCACGCCCACCGCCATCGGCAGCGGCGCGATCGGGAACCAGATCGCCTCGACGTCGGCGTTGGCGTTGGACAGCAGCTGCCCGGTCGGGTGCCGCTGGTGCCAGGACAGCGGCAGGTGCAGGTACTGCTTGGTCACCGCGCGCCGGTACCGCGCCTGCAGCCGGTACTGCATGACGCCCGCGCCGAGCCGCCGCCCGACGATGCCGGCGGCCTTGAGCAGCGCGACGCCCACGATGGCCAGCCCGGCCGCGACCAGTGCGCCGGTCGTGGTCTCGCCCGGACCGGAACGCCGGGCTCGATCACCCGGTCGACGACCCGGCCGAGCACCCACGCCGCTCCGACGGTCATCACGCCGTAGACGGCGCTGCCGCCGACCGCGATCGCGAAGATGTACGGCTCGTGGCGGACCGCCCGGCCCAGCAGGGCGAACCCGCGCCGCAGGGTGTCGTCCTGGCCGGTCACCCGATCACCCTACGATCAGGCAGTGACGTCACTCGCCCGCACCGAGCGCTCCGCCCTCGCCGACCTGCTGGACAGCGTCGGCCCCGACGCAGCCCACCCTCTGCGGCGACTGGACCACCCGACGACCTCGCCGCCCACCTCGTCGTCCGGGAGCGCCGCCCCGACACGACGCCGGGCATCGCCATCAGCGCCTTCGCCGGGTGGACCGCGTCGGTCCAGGACTCCTACGCCGAGCGGCCGTACGCCGAGCTGGTCGAGCTGGTCCGGACCGGACCCGGTCGCCTGCTCGCCGTTCTCCCTCCCCGGCGCCGACACGTTCTTCAACACCACCGAGTACGCCGTCCACCACGAGGACGTCCGCCGGGCAGCGCCCGGCTGGGAGCCGCGCGACCTGCCGCCGCGGGTGCAGGACACGCTCTGGAAGGCGGTCGCGGGCCGCGCGCCGCTCGCCTTCCGCGGCCTCGCCTGCGGGGTGGAGCTGCACCGCACCGACCGGCCCAAGGCCGAGCCGCTCGTGCCGTCGACCGGCGACTCGACCGTGACGATCTCCGGCGAGCCGCTCGAGCTGCTGCTCTACCTCTTCGGCCGCCGCGACCACGCCCGCGTCGACATCAGCGGCGACGCCACCGCGGTCGCGCTGCTCGACGCGCTTCGACCTCGAGGTCTGACCCTCAGCGCACGGTGACTCCGGACGACCGCAGGCCGTCCTTCACCTCGCCGACCCGCAGCTGGCCGAAGTGGAAGACGCTGGCCGCCAGCACCGCGTCGGCCCCCGCCGCGACGGCCGGCGCGAAGTGCTCCACCGCCCCGGCGCCGCCGCTGGCGACGAGCGGGACGTCGACCACGGCGCGCACCGCCGCGATCATCTCCAGGTCGAAGCCGGCCTTGGTGCCGTCGGCGTCCATCGAGTTGAGCAGGATCTCGCCGGCCCCCAGCTGCGCCGCCCGCGCCGCCCAGGCCACCGCGTCCAGCCCCGCGGCGCGCCGCCCGCCGTGCGTCGTCACCTCGAAGCCCGCTCGGCTGGTCGGCGCTGCGCCGCGCGTCGACCGAGAGCACCAGCACCTGCGAGCCGAACCGCCGGGAGATCTCGGCGATCACCTCGGGCCGCTCGATCGCCGCGGTGTTCACGCCGACCTTGTCGGCGCCCGCGCGCAGCAGCCGGTCGACGTCCTCGGCGGTCCGCACCCCGCCGCCGACCGTGAGCGGGATGAACACCTGCTCGGCGGTGCGGCGCACCACGTCGTACGTCGTCTCGCGCGCGCCGGAGGACGCGGTGATGTCGAGGAAGGTCAGCTCGTCGGCGCCCTCGGCGTCGTACACCTGGGCCATCTCCACCGGGTCGCCCGCGTCGCGCAGGTCGGTGAAGTTGACGCCCTTCACGACCCGGCCCGCGTCGACGTCCAGGCACGGGATGACGCGGACGGCGAGGCCGCTCACCACCCGGAGCCCGGCTTGTAGGCGACCGCCTCGACCTCGACCATCATCCGCGGGTCGATCAGCGCCGACACCTGCACCATCGAGGTTGCCGGCATGCACCTCGCGCGAACGCCTCGCCGTGCGCCCGGCCGTACTCCTCCCAGCGGGAGATGTCGGTGACGAAGATGCGGGTCCGGACGACGTCGTCCAGCGACGAGCCGAGCTCGCCCAGCGCCCACGGCGACGTTGCGGATCGCCTGCGCCGTCTGCTCGTAGGGGTCGCCGTCGTGCACCACCTCGCCGTCGACGATCGAGGTGCAGCCGGTGACCCAGATGTGGTCGCCGGCCGCGACCGCGCGCGAGTAGCCGACCACGGCCTCCCAGGGCGCACCGCTGGAGATCTTCCGTCGGCCGTCATGCGACACCTCCGCCAACGCATCCTCGAGGGTGAACGCGCCGGCGTACAGCGCCTTGCCGACGATCGCGCCCTCGACACCGACGCGGCACCAGCGTCGCGATCGCGCGCAGGTCGGCCAGCGACGACACGCCGCCGCTCGCGACCACCGGCCGGTCGGTCGCCGCGCAGACGTCGCGCAGCAGGTCGAGGTTCGGGCCGGTCATCGTGCCGTCGCGGCCGACGTCGGTGACGACGTAGCGCGCGCAGCCGTCCCGGTCCAGCCGGGCCAGCACCTCGAACAGCTCGCCGCCCTCCTGGGTCCAGCCGCGGGCGGCGAGCGTCGTGCCGCGCACGTCCAGCCCGACCGCGACCCGCTCGCCGTGCCGCGCGATCGCCGACGCGCACCACTCCGGGTCCTCGAGCGCGGCGGTGCCGATGTTGACCCGCGCGCAGCCGGTGGCCAGCGCAGCCTCCAGCGACGCGTCGTCCCGGATGCCGCCGGACATCTCGACGGCGACGTCGAGCCGGCCGACGACCTCGGCGAGCAGCTCGCGGTTCTCGCCCGCGGCCGAACGCGGCGTCCAGGTCGACGAGGTGCACCCACGCGGCACCGGCCTCCTGCCAGGCGAGCGCGGCCGCCAGCGGCTCGCCGTACGACGTCTCGCTGCCGGCCGCGCCCTGCACGAGCCGCACCGCCTGCCCGTCGGCGACGTCGACGGCGGGCAGCAGCACGAGTCGGTCGGTGGCGGTGCTGGTCACGGGTGGGACCTCCGGTCGAGGGTCAGGGTGACGAGGACGGGCAGCGGCGAACAGGCCGACGACCGCGGCGGCCGCGCTGCGCCCACGGGTCGGCCGAGACCAGCCAGACGATGGCCTGCACGGCCAGGAAGAGCAGCAGGATCACGGCGTTCTGGGCCCGCCGGCGCCGGGCCAGCAGCCCCTGCTGGCCGCGGTAGCGGACCCGCCTCGGGCAGCCGGCCGCGCAGCGCCGCGGCTGTGCCGCCGGCGGCGGGCGGCGCGCTGCCTCCCGGCGCTCGCGGGCGGCCCGGTCCCGGGCCGCCTGCTGCGCGCGCTCCTCGCGGCGCCGGGCCCGTTCGCGGCTCACAGCGACAGCACCCAGTTGCGGAGCAGGGCGGCGCCCGCGTCGCCGGACTTCTCCGGGTGGAACTGGGTCGCCGACAGCGGCCCGTTCTCGACGGCCGCGACGAACGGCTCGCCGTGCTCGGCCCAGGTCACCAGCGGGGCCGGCGACGAGCTCGGACGGGCGGCAGGTCCCACCGGCGTACGGCGTAGGAGTGCACGAAGTAGAACCGCTCCCCCTCCAGCCCGGCGAACAGCCGGGTGCCGGCCGGCGCCCGGACGGTGTTCCAGCCCATGTGCGGCAGGACGTCGGCCTTCAGCCGCTCGCACCGTGCCCGGCCACTCGCCGCAGCCCTCGGTGACCACGCCGTGCTCGTCACCGCTGTCGAACATCACCTGCATGCCGACGCAGATGCCGAGCACCGGGCGGCCGCCGGCGAGGCGTCGGTCGATCAGCTGCGGGCCGCGCACCGCGTGCAGCCCGGCCATGCAGGTCGCGAACGCGCCGACACCGGGCACCACCAGCCCGTCGGCCTCCGCCGCGGCGTGCGGGTCGGCGGTGACGCGTGACCTCGGCGCCGGCCCGGGCCAGCGCGCGCTCGGCGGAGCGCAGGTTGCCCGACCCGTGGTCGAGGACGACGACGGCCGGGCTGGTCACGCCTTCGAGGCTACGGAGGCCACGTCCCCCGCCGGGCCGCTCCGTCCGTGGACTCAGCGCCGGCGCCGGCCGAAGACCTCCGGCGGCGGGGCCGGCGAGTCGACCGCGGTGGCGTCGGTCACCACCGCCGCTCCCCCGACCAGCCGGGGAGCTCGGCGCCCGAGACGACCCGGGCCGGCACCGGGTCACCCGCGCAGCGCCGGGTCAGGCCGGGCACCGGCAGCGGGACGGCGGAGGCAGCGAGCACGACGTTGCCGAACCGGCGCCCGCGCCAGACCCCGGGCTCGGCCATCGCGACGACGTGCGGGAACGACCGACAGGTACGTCGCCACCTGGCCGCTCGCGAACGCCAGCCCGGGCCCGTCGGCGACGTTCGCCACCACCGACACCACCGGGGGCGAGCACGCGCCGCACCTCGCGCGAGCATCTCCTGCGTAGTCAGGTGCGCCGGCGTGCGTGCGCCGGCGAACACGTCGAGCACGACGAGGTCGGCCGACCCCGCGCGCATCCGGCTCGAGGGCCGCTCGCGGGCGTCCGCCACCTGCACCGGGACCTTGACGCCGCGGCCGAGCGGCAGCTGCTCACGCACGGCGCCGGCCACCTCCTCGGACACCTCCACCGCGCGCTGCCGGGACCCAGGACGGGTGGCAGCCACGTACCGCGCGAGCGTCAGGGCACCTGCGCCCAGGTGCACGACCGCGAGGCCGACCCCCGGCTCCGCGACGAGATCGAGCGACGTAGGACATCCGCCGGACGTACTCGAAGGACAGGTACGTCGGGTCGTCGAGGTCGACGTGCGACTGCGGCGTGCCGTCGACCGTCAGCAGGAAGCCGGACCCGCGGTCCGGGTCGCGCTCGACCGAGACGGCTACAGCGAGCCCTTGGTGGACGGGACGCCGGTCACCCGGGCGTCGAGGGCGACGGCGTCGCGCAGCGCGCGGGCCACCGCCTTGAACTGCGCCTCCACGACGTGGTGGGCGTTGCGGCCGGCCAGCACCCGGACGTGCAGGCAGACCTGGGCGGACGCGGTGAACGACTCCCAGATGTGCCGGGTCAGCGTCGTGTCGTAGCTGCCGATCAGCTCGACGATCTCGGGCTCGGTGTGCACGACGTAAGGCCGCCCGGAGAGGTCGACCGCGGCCTGCACGAGCGTCTCGTCCAGCGGCACCAGCGCGTCGCCGAACCGGCGGATGCCGGCCTTGTCGCCGAGCGCCTCGCGCAGCGCCTGGCCCACGGCGATCGCGGTGTCCTCGACCGTGTGGTGCGCGTCGACCTCGAGGTCGCCGCGGGTGCGCACGACCAGGTCGAACCCGCCGTGCTTGCCCGAGCTGGGCGAGCATGTGGTCGAAGAACGGCACCCCGCTGTCGACCTCGGTCCGTCCCGAGCCGTCCAGCTCGAGCTCGACGAGGACGTGCGACTCCTTGGTCTCCCGCTCGACCTTCGCGAACCGGCTCACGCGTCCACCTCTCCCAGCCCGTCGCGCAGCGCGTCGAGGAACGCGCTCGTCTCCTCCTCGGTGCCTGCGGTCACCCGCAGCCACCCGGGCAGCCCCACGTCGCGCACCAGCACGCCGCGGTCCAGCAGACCCTGCCAGGTCCGGTGCTGGTCGCCGAACTCGCCGAACAGCACGAAGTTCGCGTCCGAGTCGACCACCTCCAGCCCGAGGGCCGGGATCTCGCGCAGCAGCCGGTCACGCTGCTCGACGACTGCCTGCACCGAGGCCAGCAGCTCGTCGGCCCGGGCGAGCGCCGCGCGCGCAGCGGCCTGGGTGAGCACCGAGAGGTGGTAGGGCAGCCGCACCAGCTGCAGCGCCTGCACGACGGCCGGGTCGGCGGCGAGGTAGCCGAGCCGGGCCGCCGCGAACGCGAACGCCTTGCTCATCGTGCGGGTGACGACCAGCCGCTCCCGGCCGGGCAGCAGGCCGATCGCCGACGGCCTGGTCGAGAACTCGGCGTACGCCTCGTCGACGACCACCAGCCCGCGCGCCGCGTCGTACACCGCCTCGATCACCTCGAGGTCCAGCGCGGTGCCGGTCGGGTTGTTCGGCGAGCAGAGCAACACGACGTCCGGCGCGTGCTCGCGGACCACCAGCGACGCCTGCTCCGGCTCCAGCCGGAAGCCCGCGAGCCGCTCCATCGGCAGCCACCGGGTGCCGGTGCCCTCCGCGATGAGCCGGTGCATCGAGTACGTCGGGTCGAAGCCGAGCGCGCTGCGGCCGTGCCCGCCGAAGGCCTGCAGCAGCTGCTGGAGCACCTCGTTCGACCCGTTGGCCGCCCACACCTGCTCGACGTCCAGCGGCTCCCCCGTCGTGCGGGTCAGGTAGGCGGCGAGGTCGGTGCGCAGCTCCACCGCGTCGCGGTCGGGGTAGCGGTTCATCTGCCGGGCGGCCTCGCCGACCGCCGCGGACAGCTCGGCGACCAGCTCGGCCGAGGGCGGGTGCGGGTTCTCGTTGGTGTTCAGCCGGACCGGGACGTCGATCTGCGGCGCGCCGTACGGCGTCCTGCCCTGCAGGTCGGCGCGCAGCAGCCGCGCGACCTCGCTCATCGGGCACTCACCTCGGCACGCGGGCGCGCACGGCGTCGACGTGGGCGGCGAGGTCCTCGGCACCGCCCAGCGCGTCGACGTGCGGCGCGACCTCGGCCAGCGCCTCGCGGGTGTACTCCACGACGTGCACGCTGCGCAGGAACGACTGCACCGACAGGCCGCCGGTGTGCCGCGCGGTGCCGCCGGTCGGCAGGACGTGGTTGGACCCCGCGAGGTAGTCGCCGAGGGACACCGGCGACCACGGGCCGACGAAGACCGCGCCGGCGTTGGTGACCCGGTCGGCCCAGGACCGGGCGTCGCGGGTGACGACCTCGAGGTGCTCCGCCGCCCACTCGTCGACGACGGTGAGCCCCTGCTCGAGGTCGTCGACCAGCACGTACGCCGACTGGGACCGCAGCGCGGTCTCGACCCGGTCGCGGTGCCGGGTGGCCGGCACCTGCAGGGCCAGCTCGGCGTCGACCTTGTCGAGCAGCGCCTCGTCCGGGGTGACCAGCAGGCAGGAGGCGTTGGCGTCGTGCTCGGCCTGCGCGACCAGGTCGGCGGCGACGAACCGCGCGTCGGCGGTGTCGTCGGCCAGGATCGCGATCTCGGTCGGGCCGGCCTCGGAGTCGATGCCGACGACGCCGCGCAGCAGCCGCTTGGCCGACGCGACGTACACGTTGCCCGGGCCCATCACGAGGTCGGTGGGCCGGCAGTCCGCGGTGCCGTAGGCGAACATCGCGACCGCCTGCGCGCCGCCGACGGCGTGCACCTCGTCGACGCCGAGCAGCGCGCACGCCGCGAGCACCACCGGGTGCGGCAGGCCGCCGTTGTCCTTCTGCGGCGGGCTGGCGACCGCGAGCGACCCGACCCCGGCGACCTGGGCCGGCACGACGTCCATCACGACCGACGACGGGTAGGCCACCAGCCCGCCGGGGACGTAGAGCCCGACCCGGCGCACCGGCACCCACTTCTCGGTGACCCGGCCGCCCGGCGAGACCTGCACGTCGGCGTCGGCCCGGCGCTGGGCCTCGTGCACCGTGCCGGGCCCGGCGGGCGGCCTCCTCGAGCGCGGCGCGGACGGCGGGGTCGAGGGCGTCCAGCGCTGCGGCCAGCGCCTCGGCCGGCACCCGGGTCGTCTCGGCGTCGACCCCGTCCAGCCGGTGGCTCCACTCGCGCACCGCGGCGGCCCCCCGCAGCCGGACGTCCTCGCAGATGGGGCGGACCACGTCCAGGGCCACCTCGACGTCCAGCGCGGCCCGCGGCAGCACGTCGCGGTAGGAGGCGCCGGGCAGGGCAGCCGCGCAGGTCCACTCGGGAGATCACCCGGCGAGTCTACGAACGCGGTAGCGACGGAGGCGCTAGGCGTCCACCCCCCGAACGACCAAGATCCCCCAAGCCCCCCAAGATCCCCACCCCCTCGCGCATGATCAACCCCCCGGTGATCATGCACATGTGGGGATCTTGGGTGGAGTCGCTGGTGACAGCGCCCCAGACCCCCGGTGATCATGCAGATGTGGGGCCTCGCAGTTCTGCATGATCACCGGGGGGGTCGGTGGCCGTAGGCTCGGCAACCGTGACGCGAACGCCCGGCTGCCCCTGTTCCCGCTGGGCACCGTGCTGTTCCCGGGCATGCTGCTGCCCCTGCACGTCTTCGAGGAGCGCTACCGGCAGCTGGTCCGCGACCTGCTGGTCGCCCCGCACGAGTCGCGCGCCTTCGGCGTCGTCGCGATCCGGGAGGGCCGGGAGGTCGGCGCCGACGGCGTCCGGGCGCTGCACGGGGTGGGCTGCGTGGCCCGCCTGCGCCGGGTCGAGCCGTACGACGACGGCCGGTTCGACGTCGTCACCTCCGGCTCGCAGCGCTTCCGCCTGGTCGCCCTGGACGACTCCCGGCCCTACCTGCAGGGCGACGTCGAGCTGCTCGGCGAGCCGGACGGCGAGCGCGCGGCGGACCTCGCCCCCGGGTCGCGGCGGCCTACGCCGACTACCGGAAGGCGCTCGGGGCTGCGGAGGAGGAGCAGCGCCGACGACGCCCGCGCCCTGTCCTACTCGGTGGCCGCGGGCGCGGTGCTCGACCTCACCGACAAGCAGCGGCTGCTCGAGGTGCCGGACACCGCGTCCCGGCTGCCGCCGAGCTGGCTCCTGCTGCGCCGGGAGACGACCCTGCTCGGCGTGCTGCCGTCGCTGCCCGCGGTCGAGCTGACCCGAGCTCCCCGCGAGCCCGAACTGAGCGCCAAGTCCTGCCCGCGGCGGCGGGACGCCGGCCACCGTGGCCCTGGCCGCGGCCGGCGCCGCGGTCACCCTGCACCCGTACGAGCACGCTGGCGGGCGCCCCGTCGTACGGCACCGAGGCCGCCGACGCCCTGGGCCTGCCGCACGACGAGGTCTTCAAGACCCTCGTGGCCCGGGTCGACGGCCGGCTGGTCACCGCGGTGGTCCCGGTGAGCGGCAACCTCGACCTCAAGGCGCTGGCCGCCGCGATGGGCGGCAAGAAGGCGGCGATGGCCGAGCCCGCCGACGCCGAGCGCGCCACCGGCTACGTCGTCGGCGGCATCAGCCCGGTGGGCCAGCGCAGCCGGCTGCCGGTCGTCGTCGACGACTCGGTGCTGGCGCTGGACGCGGTCTACGTGTCCGCGGGGCGCCGCGGCCTGCAGGTGCGGCTGGCACCGGCCGACCTGCTGCGGGTCACCGGGGCTCGGACTGCACCGCTGCGTCGGGCCGGCTGACCGCTAGCCTCGGCCCCGTCCGGCGACGTCTCCCCCGCCTCGCGCCGGCCGAGACCGCGAAGTAGGTGATCACCGCGCCCATCGGCCAGGCGAGCAGCACGCCGAGGGCCGAGACTCGAGCGGCGCGTCGAACCGCGACCCGACGTCCAGCCCGCGCGCCGTCTCCTCGATCGGGCCGGGACTCAGCAGCACGCCGACGCGCCAGGCGACCACGGCGCCCAGCAGTCCGCCGGCCGCGAGCGCCGATCAGCGGCACCACCCGGCCCGGCCTGGTCCGCAGGTAGACGACCAGGGCGATGAGCGACCCCGGCGAGCAGCGGCGAGCAACGCGAACCACCCGTCGGCCGCGATCGCCGCCTCGTTGCCCTCGCCGCCGGCCCGGTACAGCCCGTCCGCGCGCTTGATGATCCGGGGCAGCGGAGCGACCGCGCCACCAGACCAGGCCGACCGGCAGCCCAGCCAGCGCCGACACGCACGACGACCTGGGCCGCCGTGCGCAGCTCGCGACGGCCTTCGCTGATCAGTGCGCCACCAGCCGGAAGCGGTAGGTCGCCGTCTCCTTGTCGCCGCTCATCGTGAGGCCCAGGCCGTCGATCGGCTCGAGGTTCTCGTCGGCCGCCGCCGTCGCCGCCGAAGAGCGTCTCGAACACCGTCGCCGGGTCGACCCAGACGGCGACCTCGGCGTCGGCCAGGTCCGGCAGGGCTCGGGAGAAGGCGGGCACGTCACCCAGGGTGCCAGAACGGCTCAGCAGCTCGGCCTGGCGGTCGCTCGAGGCGACGACCAGGTCGCCGCCCGCCTCGCGGTGGACGACCGGGATGTCCCCGCCGTAGCTGCGGGCGGCGGCTCGAGCTTGTCCAGGACGCGCTGGGCGGCTGCCACGTCGGTGCTCACCCGGGCGCCGACCTCGACCTGGTCGCGTGCGCTCCCCGTCCAGCGCCGCCACCAGGTTGTCGCCGAGCAGCACCGCGAGGTCCTCGGGCACCTGGATGCCGAGCTCGCGCTCGAGGCTCGCGATGCCCTCGTCGAGATCGGTCCCCTGCTCGCCCAGGCTCTTGCGCATCGACGCGATCGCCGCGCGGCACCAGCTCGTCGCCGTCCGCGAGCCCGAGCGCGGCGGCGCTGGATGGCCGGCAGCTCCTCCATCCCGGTCACCGGGTGCTGCGCCCAGTCGGCGGCGCTGCCCGCGCCGCTGGCCCGGCCCACGACCTCGAAGACGTCCGGCCCGTCGAACCGCGCGACCAGGGTCGAGCGGCCACCGGCCCGGCCACGCCGCCCAGCAGCCCGCCGGCCCCGCCGAGCGGCATGATCGCGGTCCCGCCGATCGAGCGCCCGGCCGCCGTCATGTCCACCCAGGCGACCGCGACCCCGTCACCCGCCTCGGCCAGGTCGCCGGCGTACGGCTCGTCCTGGGCGAGGGACTTGTCCGCTCGGCCCGGCGCGCCAGGTCCTGGGCGGCTCCCGTGGTCTCAGTCAGCAGGGCGTAGTCGCCGGAGAACGCCCAGCCGAGGGAGGGCGCACCGCCGTCGGTCGACGAGAACGAGGACACCAGCCGTCTGCAGGCCGTCCTCGGCCTTGTCCTGGTCGGTCACCTGCAGCGCCACCACCGCCGCCGGCATCGGGAAGTCGTCGTTGCCGTCGACCGCCGGCGGGTACGCCGCGATGGCCAGCCGCTTGCCCAGCCAGGGCGCGACGTCCGCCTCGTAGTCGACGTCGGACCAGCCGGCCTCGCTCGGCGACCGCGTCGAACAGCACCTCGCGCACGTCGCCGTCCAGCGGCACCTTCTCGCGCAGGGCCGGGAACTTGCGCAGGAACCGGAAGCCGTCGACCTTCTGCCCCATCGACGGGTCGAGGTCGAAGCTCACGACGGCGAACGCCCCGGACGGCAGCGCGTCGGCCGGCTGCGTACCGCCACCGGACAGCGCCCCGACCGCGTAGGTCACGCCGCCGACGAGTACCAGCACGATGCGCGGCGACGCCGGCGACGACCGCCCAGGGAGCAGACCTTCGGTCCCGTTCCTCGGGCTGGGCAGCCAGCACGTCCGGCGCCGCCCGCCAGGACGGCGGGTCGTACGGCGGCGTCCCGCCGGGCTGGTCGGTGCCGAGCTCGTCGTCGCTCATCCGCTCGTCCCCAAGGAGGTGTCGGCCCGCTGCCGGCGCGTACTGAGCGTATCGGCGCGCAGTCTCCCCCGGCCGGAACATCTGTCCGAGTCGCGAGCCGCAGACGCGGTGCGACCCCCAGGCGACGCCGAGCACGATCAGCACGTCGCCGACCGAGAAGACGTTGGCCAGCGGGACACCGGCGGGGATCGCGAAGACGTCCCCGAGGAAGCCCAGGTGCGGGTGCTCCAGCACCCCGGAGTTCATGAACTCGCCGGGCTCGAGGTGGATGCCGGCGGTCTCCAGCGCGGTCCGGGACGCCGGCAGCGTGCCGCCGTTCGCCGCGATGGCGACGCCGTTGCTCGCCGCGCCCAGCGCCACGATCCAGAGCCCCGGGATCCGCCGGTTGAGCACGACGTACCAGCCGGCGGCGACGTAGGTCGCGAGGTGCACGGCGGAAAGCAGCGTCGTGGTTGGCCTCGGGGACCACCTCGATGGCGACCACCTGCGCGACCAGCGCCGCCACCAGGATCCAGGTGCCGCGGAACCGCAGGTCGCCGAGCCGGCGCAGCGAGCCGCCGGCGAGCAGGGGGGACAGCACGGCGAGCAGGCCGAGCACCGGGATGATCACCGGGCGCCGTCCAGCTGCTCGACCAGCCGCTCGGTCGACACCCTCCGACGCTCGTTGAGCCAGGCCTCGATCGCGCTGGCGGACAGCGGCTGGCTGTGGAAGAAGCCCTGGACCCGGTCGCAGCCGAGGCGCTCCAGGGTCTCGGAGGTCGCGCGGTCCTCGACGCCCTCGGCGGTGACGGTGAGGCCGAGGCTGTGCCCCAGCTCGATCGTGGAGCGCACGATGATCGCGCTGTTGTCGTCCAGACCCATCTGCATCACGAAGGACTTGTCGATCTTCAGCTCGTCCGCCTCGATGCGGCGCAGGTAGGACAGCGAGGAGTAGCCGGTGCCGTAGTCGTCGATGGCCAGGCTGACGCCGGTCGCACGCAGCCGGCCGAGCACCTCGAGGGCACGCTTCGGGTCGGCCATGATCGTGCTCTCGGTGACCTCGACGGTCAGCCGGGTCGCCGGGACGCCGTGCCGCTCGAGCACCTCGGCCACGAAGACCGGCAGGTCGAGGTCGGTCAGCAGCCGGGCGGAGACGTTGACGGCCATCGACAGGTCGTGACCCTGGTCCTGCAGCCGGCGCAGGGTGGCCACGGCCTGCTCGATGCCCCAGCGGCTGAGCCGGCCGATCAGGCCGCTGTTCTCGGCCAGCGGGATGAAGACGTCCGGGCTGACCAGGCCGTGGCGGGGGTGCAGCCAGCGGCTCAGAGCCTCGACGGAGAGGACGTCCCCGGTGCGGGTGCAGACCTGCGGTTGGAACGCGAGCACGAACTCGTCGTTCTCGACCGCGCTGTGCAGGTCGCCGAGCAGCGCCAGGCGCTCGATGGTGTAGCCGTCGATCTCCGGCCGGTAGGTCTGGATCTCACCGCGGTTGGACTTGGCGCGGTAGAGCGCGATGTCCGCGCGCTTGAGCAGCGTCTCGAAGGAGTCGGCGTCCTGCGGTGCGACCGCGATGCCGATGCTGGCCTGCACGCCGAGCCGCACGCTGTCGACCACGACCGGCTCGCGCAGCCGTACGGAGAGGTCGGCCGGCCACCTGGCCCGCGCCGTCCCGACCGTCGATGTCGGTGAGCAGGACGGCGAACTCGTCGCCACCGAGCCGGGCAACGGTGACGTGCTCCCCCTCGATGTCGGTCAGCCGCTTGGCCACCTCGCGGATCACCATGTCACCGACGTGGTGACCCATGGTGTCGTTGATCTCCTTGAAGTGGTCCAGGTCGATAAGCATGACCGCGACCGGGTGCGACTCGTCCGCCATCGCCAGCGCCTTCTGGGCACGGCTGCGCAGCAGCTCGCGGTTCGGCAGGTCGGTGAGCGAGTCGTGCATCGCCTCGTGCTGACGGCGCAACGACATCCGCGCGTTGCTGTGCACACCGAGGATCGGCAGCACGAGCAGCGGCAGCATGAACACCGAGAAGGTGCCGACGTGCGCGGCGACCGGTGCCAGGCCGAGCAGGATGCTCGAGGTGGCCAGCTGGAACCGGACGTCCTCGCCGAGCACGCGCAGCACGGGGATGCCGGCGTCCAGCGCGACGACGGTCGCGACGAGGCCGTTGTTGACGCAGAAGTAGACGGCGCTGGCGAGCAGGGCGGCCGGGATGTCGCCCGCGTGGAAGCCGGTGCTGAGGCTGAAGAGGTCGTGGTCGGTGGCCAGGCAGAAGGTGATCCGGGTGGCGGAGAGGGTCAGCAGGTACTGGCCGATGTTGAACAGCATCACCCGGCGCGGGACGCCGCTGATCCGGTCGCTGAGCGCCACGGCGACGGCCTGCACGACCAGGGCCAGGCCGAGCGGGCCGATCAGCACCAGCGCGGTCGCGAAGGTCGAGGACACCGTCAGCTGGTCGGTCGTGTCGTCGCCGCGCGGGCACCGGGATGGCGCGCAGCTCGCCGACGAAGAGCATCAGCGGCCAGCAGGTAGCACTGCGGGCCGACCCCGGTCCAGTCGACCGGCACCTGGACGACCAGCGTGAGGGCGAGGCAGGCCAGCCCGCAGAACAGGACGAGGCCGATGAGGGGGTAGAGGTACGGCGAACGCCGCGAGCCCGTGGCCGCCGGTGCGGCCACGGGCTCGGAAGCCGGTTCGGTCAGCATCCCCACTTGCGACCGGGCTCGGCGTGCGCGGAGATCTCCCGACCGGCGCCGCAGTCCTGCGCCGTCACGGTGTCCACGTCAGTACCCCCACTTTGTGCCGGCGCCGACGACGGCGACGAGCGTGCCCAGGCTGCCAAGCGCGGACGCGAGGCGAAACAGCTGTACGCGAGTCATGGTTCCCTCCCCAGGAAATACAGATCGTGACCGATGCCATCACCTGTAGTGATGAGGCGCTGACCATGGCATGACTCAACGCGAGTGACAGGCGCACTGCGTGTTCTTCCGCCGATCAGCACGGCGATCTGTCGCCGCTTGCGGACTATGTCCGAATGTTCCGTCCATAGGTACCTGGACGGGTTGGCCGGACGGCCCTCGGCCGAACGGATGACGGCCGACGACTCGGCGAGTCAGCCCAGGCAGGCGGGGCCGAGCAGCGCCTTGAGGTCACCCATCAGCGCCGGGCTGGGGTTGACCCGCAGCCCGTCGTCGATCCGCAGCACGGTCGTGCGCGACGCCGCCTGCAGCCGCAGGTGCACCTCGGTGGCCCCGGGGTGGGTGCCGAGCACCTCCTTGAGCCGCTCGACCACCGGCGGGGTGCAGCGGACCACGGGCAGCGAGATGACCACCGGACCGCGCGGCCCCTCGGACAGGTCGGGCAGCGAGAGCTCCATCGCGATCAGCTTGGGCACGTCGTCGCGCCGGTCCAGGCGGCCCTTGACCAGGACGATGGCGTCCTCGGCCAGCGAGGTCGCGAACAGGTTGTAGGTCTGCGGGAAGAACATCACCTCGATCGCGCCCTCGAGGTCCTCGATGGTGGCGATCGCCCAGACGTCGCCCTTCTTGGTGACCTTGCGCTGCAGCCCGCTGACCAGGCCGCCGATGGTGACGTGCGACCCGTCGGCCCGGTCGTCCGAGCCGGTGAGCGTGGCGATCGTGCAGTCGGTGGCCGAGGCCAGCACGTGCTCGACCCCGAACAGCGGGTGGTCGGAGACGTAGAGCCCGAGCATCTCCCGCTCGTACTGGAGCAGGACGCTCTTGTCCCACTCCCCGATCGGCACCGGCCGGGATGACCTCGAGCGAGTCCTCGCCGGGCTCGTCCCCGTCCTCCGAAGAGGTCGAACTGGCCGTGCGCCTCGTTGCGCTTGGTGGCCATGAACGAGTCGATGGCCTCGGCGTGCACGTTGAGCAGGCCGCGGCGCGGGTCGCCCAGGGAGTCGAACGCGCCGGCCTTGATCAGCGACTCGACGGTCTTCTTGTTGCAGACGACCGGGTCGACCTTCTTGAGGAAGTCGTAGAAGTCGGTGAACCGGCCCTTCGCCTCGCGGGTCGCGGCCAGCGAGGCGACGACGTTGTCGCCGACGTTGCGGATCGCGGACAGCCCGAACCGGATGTCGGTGCCCCGCGGGGTGTAGTCGGCGTCCGACTCGTTGACGTCCGGCGGCAGCACCTTGATGCCCATCCGGCGGCACTCGTTGAGGTAGAGCGCCGACTTGTCCTTGTCGTCGCGGACCGAGGTCAGCAGCGCCGCCATGTACTCGGCCGGGTAGTTGGCCTTGAGGTAGGCCGTCCAGTAGGACACCAGGCCGTACGCCGCGCTGTGCGCCTTGTTGAACGCGTAGTCGGAGAACGGGACGAGGATGTCCCAGAGCGTCTTGATGGCCGCCATCGAGTAGCCGTTGGCCGTCATGCCGGCCGAGAACCCGACGAACTCGGCGTCCAGCACCTCGCGCTTCTTCTTGCCCATCGCCTTGCGCAGCAGGTCGGCCTTGCCCAGCGTGTAGCCGGCCAGCTGCTGGGCGATCAGGAGGACCTGCTCCTGGTAGACGATCAGGCCGTAGGTCGCGCCGAGCACCTCCTCGAGCGGCTTGGCCAGCTCGGGGTGGATCGGGGTGATCGGCTCCTGGCCGTTCTTGCGCAGCGCGTACTTCGTGTGCGAGCCGGCGCCCATCGGGCCGGGCCGGTAGAGCGCGCCGACCGCCGAGATGTCCTCGAAGCTGTCCGGGCGCATCAGCCGCAGCAGGGCGCGCATCGGGCTGCCGTCGAACTGGAAGACGCCGAGGGTGTCGCCGCGGGACAGCAGCGCGTAGGTCGCCGGGTCGTCGAGCGTCTTGCTCAGCGCGTCCAGGTCGATGCTCTGGCCGCGGTTGGCCTCGACGTTGCTCAGGGCGTCGTCGAGGATCGTCAGGTTGCGCAGGCCGAGGAAGTCCATCTTGACCAGGCCGAGCGCCTCGCAGCTCGGGTAGTCGAACTGGGTGATGATCTGCCCGTCCTGCTCCCGCTTCATGATCGGGACGACGTCGAGCAGCGGCTCGCTGGACATGATCACGCCGGCGGCGTGCACGCCCCACTGGCGCTTGAGGTTCTCCAGCCCGCGCGCGGTGTCGACGACCCGCTTGGCGTCGGGGTCGGACTCGTAGCGGGCCCGGAACTCGCCGCCCTCGGAGTAGCGCTTGTGGGTCGGGTCGAAGATGCCGCCCAGCGGGATGTCCTTGCCCATGACGGCGGGCGGCATCAGCTTGGTGAGCTGGTCGCCCAGCGCGTACGGGTAGCCGAGCACCCGCGCGGAGTCCTTCATCGCCTGCTTGGCCTTGATGGTGCCGTAGGTGACGATCTGGGCGACCCGGTCGTCGCCGTACTTCTCGGTGACGTAGCGGATCACCTCGCCGCGGCGGCGCTCGTCGAAGTCGACGTCGAAGTCGGGCATCGACATGCGCTCGGGGTTGAGGAACCGCTCGAAGATCAGCCCGTGCACCAGCGGGTCGAGGTCGGTGATCCCCATGGCGTACGCCGTCATGGCGCCCGCTCCGGAGCCACGGCCCGGGCCGACCCGGATGCCGTTGTCCTTGGCCCAGTTGATGAAGTCGGCGACCACCAGGAAGTAGCCGGCGTAGCCCTTGCTGCAGATGACCTCGGTCTCGTACTCGGCGCGGCTTGCGCACCTCGTCGCTGACGCCGCCGGGGTAGCGCCGGGCCAGGCCGCGCTCGACCTCCTTGACGAACCAGGACTGCTCCGACTCCCCCGGCGGGCACGGGAAGCGCGGCATGTAGCGGCCCTCGCCCTCGGCGAAGGACACCTCGCAGCGCTCGGCGATCAGCAGCGTGTTGTCGCAGGCCTCGGGCAGCTCGCGCCACACCTGGCGCATCTCCTCGGGCGACTTGAGGTAGTAGTCGTCGCCCTCGAGCTTGAACCGCTTGGGGTCGGCCATCGTCGAGCCGGACTGGACGCACAGCAGCACCTCGTGGGCCGGGGCGTCCTCCTTGCGGGTGTAGTGCAGGTCGTTGGTGGCGACCATCGGCAGGTCGAGGTCCTTGGCCAGCCGGAGCAGGTCGGCGCGGACCCGGGACTCGATCTCCAGGCCGTGCTCCATCAGCTCGAGGAAGTAGTTGCCGGCGCCGAAGATGTCGCGGAACTCCGCCGCGGCCGCGCGCGCCTCGTCGTAGCTGCCGAGCCGCAGGAAGGTCTGCACCTCGCCGGACGGGCAGCCGGTGGTGGCGATCAGGCCCTCGGCGTAGGTCTGCAGCAGCTCGCGGTCCATCCGGGGCTTGTAGAAGAAGCCCTCGAGGCTGGCCCGGCTGTTGAGCCGGAACAGGTTGTGCATGCCGGCGGTGGTCTCGGCCAGCAGCGTCATGTGGGTGAACGCGCCGCCGCCGGACACGTCGTCGCCGCCGCCCTGGCCCCACTTGACCCGGGTGCGGTCGCCGCGGTGGGTGCGCGGGGTGACGTAGGCCTCGACGCCGATGATCGGCTTGATGCCGGCGGCGGTGGCCTTCTTCCAGAAGTCGTAGGCGCCGAAGACGTTGCCGTGGTCGGTCATCGCCAGGGCCGGCATGCCCATCGGCTGGCCGCGGCGAACAGGTCGTCAGCCGGGCCGCGCCGTCGAGCATGGAGTACTCGGTGTGCGTGTGCAGGTGCACGAACGAGTCGCTGGATCCCATGCTGGGAGGTGCCTCCGGGTGTTGCCGAGCTCAGGGGTGAACGGGCCCGAGTCTAGGTCCGCGCCGCGACAGTTCCGGGTCGCCCCGGCGTACCTCCAGCCCCTCGGCGTGTCGCCCCGCCGACCAAGATCAGTGTGCCGCTCCAGCGGTCTCCCACCACCCGGAAGCCGCCGAGGCGGCCCAGATGATCATCGTCGCGCTCACCGAACCTGCAGCCACCAGCCGTCCCGGGTCCGGTCCCGGCGTGGCCGCGCGCGTGGCCGTCGAGGATCCGCTGCACCAGCCGCTGGCGCTGCGACCACAGGTCCACTGCAGTCGCCCGCACCACGGTGAGGTTGAGCTGCTCGAGCGCCTCCTCGCGAGCGTTGTCGGCCGTCTGCTGGGCCAGCGACCGGTGGTACGCACCGTCGTACTCGCCCACGAGGCCGGCGTCCGCGTCCAGGAGATCCGGCTCGCCCACGAAGTACCCCTGTCGGCCGGCGAGGCCGCCGTTCACCTCAGGCTCCGGCAGCCCAGCGAGGGCTACCCACACGTAGCGCAGCCGGCTCTCCGGGCAGGACCTCGCAACGGGGCTCAGGACGGCCGCTGCGATGCGAGCCGCCGGAACGCCTCGGGCACGCGGTTGAGCATCGACGTACGCCACCACCTCGGGCCCGCTGGTGACCCGGGCGCCCACGCCGCTCCCCCGCGACGACCCCGTCCTCTGCGCCGGCGCGGCACATCACGTCGAACACCGCCCGGGTCGCGGTGCTGACACGCACGCCCTTCACCATGGCTGAGTCCTCGGGCGCCAGCACCGAGCCGTCGATCACCAGACCGGCGCGCTGCCGTAAGTGCCGGTGCGGGCCGACATGGACCAGGATCGGCAGGAGGTCGCGCCGTCGGCACCAGTCCGGCCGTCCGACGGGCCGAGCACTCCCGATGGCAGCGCAGACGCAGCCCAGGCGCACCCAGCGAGGCCCAGGGTGGCAGCCAGGCCAGCAGCGCACGGATCCGCACCACGGGATCTGCCGCGTCGAGCGAGTGGTGCACCCGGACGCCACGGTCGAAGCGTTCCACCGCGTCGTGCTGCAGCTCGTGCGCGGGTCAGCCCGAGCTCCGCAGCCTCACCCAGCCGGACCGGTCCCGCGAGCGCGCGCGGCGGCGGCTCGGCGGGAGGACGTGCGCATGCCTTGAGCCTGGTGCCGCGGAGGTTCGCGCCGAGCCTCGCGGCGGTGATCGGTGGATCGGCCGGGCACTGGGGAGACCGGCGCACGCGACGCGAACTGGCGCCTCGTTCGTGCCGGTCCTGGCGGCCATGCCCGCACCAGTGGCCGCCGGAGCGGCACGAACGATCTCGTGCGGGCGGGGGCCGGAGCGGGGCGGGATTACGGCGGGGCCCGGGTCAGTACGGCGTGAGAAGCGGGCCATCCGGTTGGGGCTGCCGGGCACGCTGCTGCCGGCGCCCAGCGCGCGCAGCTCGAGGTCGGTGGCCACGCCGGTGAGCGGGAACGCCCGGCTCTCCTGGAACGCCAGCACCACCCGCCGGGTCTGCGCGTCGAAGCGTCCGGTCACGTGCGAGGCCGCATGTCCAGCCCCCGCTGCAGGTCGCCACCGCCGGACCCGAGGCGCCCGGGCCCCACGATGTGCCGAGCAGCGCGGTCAGCGGGTGCTGCCGTGGCGCGAGCCCGGTCAGCCGCACGCACGTCACGTCGCGGTCCCGGGCGTCCTGCACCCACTGCGCCAGCAGCACCGGTCCGCCGGAGAAGCTCGGCCGTGCGCAGCGGGCGGTGGCCACCGACAGCCCGCGAGCCACCGGCCCGACCGGCACCCAGGCCGGGTACGCCGGCTTGCGGCACGCCGCCGACCACGGCCCGCCAGCCACCGTCGTACGAGTAGAAGCCGACCCGGTACCCCGCGTCCTCGTAGGCCCGCACGACGCCCCGGACGACCTGCCGGTTGGCCAGCACGCTGCGCGACCACGGGTGCGTCGGTACGGCTCGACGTCGACCCAGACGAACGGCACGTCAAGGCCGGCGGTCTGCATCGACGCCACGTTGAAGACCGCCTGCGCGTAGCCCGCGTTGCGCAGCCGGGCCGCCCGCGTGGTCGCCACCCACGGCCCGCTGCCGCCGTACGTCCGGAGCTGAGCGGCGGTCGGGAACGTCGTCATCGAGTACGCCGACGTCCACAGGCCGCGGCGCCTTCGCCCAGGCCGACGTGGTCGGCCAGGCACGGGTTCGGGTACCAGCCGGGGCCGTTGGTCAGCCCGACGACCCCGAACGACGCCGAGGCCAGCGGCAGCGGGTTGCCCGGGCTGCGCCGGACGGGATGCCCATGCCCTTCGGGCAGTTCGGCCACGAGATGTCGCCGCCGGTCAGCCGGCTGCCCGGCGTGGGCGGCGCCGCCGCGTCGGCCGGGCCGGAGCCCAGCAGGGTCGCCGCGAGCACGGCGACCAGCGCGACGCCCAGCGCCGGCGCGGCGCGAGCGAGGGCGTCACGGAGACGGCGCGTCTCCCGCGGCGAGCGGCCACGGGTTGACCGGCAGCCCTGCATGCCCTTGGACTGCTGCTGCATGACGGGGGCGAGCCGGCGCGCCCGGCCCGGGCAGTACGCGTGGCCCCGGCCCAGCCAGTGCCCCGTCTCGTGGTTGACCACCATCCGCCGGTACTCCTCCAGCGTCGGCCGGGAAGTACGGCGAGCCGGCCGCCACCGGTCCTGGTTGATCACGACGTAGCGCCCGACCCGGCAGCTGTACGTCGTCGAGCAGACCGACGAGAACCCCGGCAGCCGGCTGGCCTGCGACAGCACCACGGTGAAGTCGCCGCCGCGCGGCACCTCGCGGAAGCGCTCGGTGCGCAGCCGCCCAGCCACGCGGGTCGGCGAGCGTCTCGGCCACGGACCGGCGGAACGACGCCGAGGTCGGCGCGCACCGTGCCGCGGGTGGTCACCGAGTAGCGGTGCAGCCGGAAGGCCTCCAGCCGCGGCAGCGCGGTCGACACGCCGGGCCGCCCGGCGCGGCCGGCCGCACGACCCGCCAGCGGGAGTAACCGGGCGCCGCCGGGCGCACGGCGAAGGAGTACGAGCCGTCGGCCGCCGTCCGGGTCCGGCCGGCCGGCGCCACGCGCCGTCGCGACGCGCCGCTCGAGCCGCAGCAGCGAGCCGGCGCGGGCGTCCAGCACGCCGCGCACGGTGCGCGGCGCGGCCGAGCCGCACGGCCTCGCGGGTCCAGCGGGCGCTCAGCGCCCGCACGGACACGGTCACCGGGGGGCTCACCGCCTCCCCCGGGCCCGGTCGCCCGGGTCCGGGTCGCCGTGGTGCAGCCGGTAGTCGGTGGCGGCGCCCGGCAGCCCGGCGGTCGACCGGCCCGGCCGTCGTCCCGGTGGTCAGCGCGGCGACCTCGGACCCAGGTCCCGTCCGCGGCGCGGCTCTCGAGGCGGACCGGCTCCCCCGCCAGGGCCGCGCCGCTCGCGCCGTCGGCGAGCCGGCCGGTCAGCGTGCGGACCTCGCCGGCGGCGACCACGGCCGGGGCCGCGCGCAGGGTCAGCGTCCGCGCCTCGCCGGCCGCGAGCACCGCGGGCCGGGGCGCGGGGCCGGCGCCGGCCGCTGCGGCGTGGGGGACGCCGAGGATCGCCGGCCGTCCACGCGCGAGCGCCGGCGAGGACGGCGGTGGCACGCGGCGCGACGGGATCAGGCCCACACGTCTCCTTCGGTCGGGACCGCCCTTCACCGTAGGTCAGGATCGCGACGCGTCGACCGGTGCCCGCAGGTCCGCCGCGACCGGGTCGGACGCCAGGGCGCCAGCCAGTCCCGGTCGGCCCAGGCTGCCCAGCTGGCGGGGAGGTGCTGGGGCGGGCGATCAGGAAGCCCTGCACCGTGTCGACCCCGAGGCTGCGCAACGTGTCGAGCTCGGCGGCGGTCTCGACGCCCTCCGCCGTGACCGCGGCCCCCAGCTCGAGGGCCATGAGCACGATCGCGGTGACGAACGCCCGGCGGGCGGCGTCGTGGTCGATGTCGGCGAGCAGCGACCGGTCGAGCTTGATCGTGTCGGGCCGCAGCCGCAGCACGTGCGCGAAGGACGCGTAGCCCGCGCCGGTGTCGTCGACCGCCAGCCGCAGCCCCGCTGCCGGTGCGGGAGCAGGCCGGCGTGGATGTCCTCGTAGCCGCTCACGGCGGCGTGCTCGGTGATCTCGACGACGAGCCGCCCGCGGTCCTCGCCGCAGTCCTCGAGGAGCGAGGAGAAGCCGGGGTCCAGGATCAGCGCGGGCGAGGCGTTGACCGACAGCGAGACACCCGGGGGCAGCTGCGGCAGCGTCCGCACGGCCTGGTGGAAGGCCAGCCGCTCCAGCTCGACACCGATGCCGGCCTCGTGGGCGTCGGCGAACCACCGCTCGGGCGGGCGCGTCGTCGGGGAACCGCGCCAGCGCCTCGACGGCCACCCACCGGCCGGTCGTGAGGTCGACGATCGGCTGCAGGGCGGGGTGCATGGTCTCGGGGGCCGCCAGCACGCGCTCGACCCGCGCCGTGAGCCGGCCAGGCGCCGCCGCGGGGCCTCCACGGCCTCGAGGTGCTGGTCCTGCACGAGGACCCGCCGTCCGAGCTGGTCGACCCGGCGGGCGACCAGCAGCGCGGCGACGGCGAGCACGACGACCCACAGCAGGCCGACGACCGCGAGGTAGTCGGACCGGCGGCGCGTCGCCGGTGGAGACCTGCCAGGCGCTGGCGCTGTGGGCGACCAGCGCGATCGCGCACTCGACCACGACGACCGCGACCAGCACGCGCACCAGCCGGGAGGAGCTCACGGCCACGGTTCCACCCCCTCGACCCCATCAGCCCACGCTGAGTGGACAGGTCGGTACTGAGAGTAGAACGATGTCGCACGCGTCCTCACGTCACGCTTTGCCCGACCTCGCGGTCCGCCCGCGCCCCGCGCACGCTGGGGAGACCACCCTCCCCGGCTCAGCCGAGCGGCCGGGTCATCCAGCGGTGCGGCAGCCCGGCGTCGTCGAACACCGTCGCCGTAGGCCGCGTAGCCGAGGCGCTCGTAGAAGCCCAGCGCGTGGGTCTGGGCCGAGAGCGCGACCACCCGCAGCCCGCGCTCGGCGGCCCGCCCTCGATCGCCCGGACCAGCGCGACGCCCAGGGCGCTCCCCCGGGTCTCCGGCCGCACCGCGAGCCGGCCCAGGTGCCCGACGGGGCCCAGCGCCGGGTCGGCCCCCTCGAACCCGGCCGGCTCCACCACGAGCCGCCCGGCCCCGACCGGCCGGTCGCCGTCGTAGGCGACGAAGTGGTCGGCCACGTCGTCGAGGTCGTCCAGCTCGAGGTCGGCGGGCACCTGCTGCTCGGTGACGAAGACGTCGAACCGCACGGCGTACGCGGCCTGCCGGTCCCGCTCGTCGACGGCGAGCCGCACCGTGCGTACGCTGCCGCGCCCGGTCACGCCTCGTCCCGCAGCCGGTCCAGGGCCGTGGACAGGTCCTCGGGGTAGGCGCTGGCCAGCTCGAGCCGATCGCCGGTCGAGGGGTGCTCGAAGCCCAGACGCACCGCGTGCAGCCACTGCCGGGTCAGCCCCAGCCGGGCCGCCAGGGTCGGGTCGGCGCCGTAGGTCAGGTCGCCGACGCACGGGTGGCGCAGCGCGGCCATGTGGACCCGGATCTGGTGGGTGCGCCCGGTCTCGAGGGCGATCTCGAGCAGGCTCGCCGCCCGGTGCGCCTCGAGCGTGTCGTAGTGGGTGACGCTCGGCTTCCCGCCCGCGACCACGGCCCACCGGTAGTCGTGGCTCGGGTGCCGGTCGATCGGGGCGTCGACGGTGCCGCGCAGCGGGTCGGGGTGGCCCTGGACCAGCGCGTGGTAGGTCTTCTCGACCGAGCGCTCCTTGAAGGCGCGCTTGAGCACGGTGTAGGCCCGCTCCGACTTCGCGACCACCATCAGCCCGCTCGTGCCGACGTCCAGGCGGTGGACGACGCCCTGCCGCTCGGCCGCTCCGCTGGTCGACACCCGGAAGCCGGCCGCGGCCAGGCCGCCGACCACGGTCGGCCCGGTCCAGCCCGGGCTGGGGTGCGCCGCGACGCCGACGGGCTTGTCGACGACGACCAGGTCGTCGTCGTCGTGGACCACGACCATGCCGGGCACCGGCTCGGCGACGACCGCCGGCGCGCGACGCGGGGGCGGGCACGGTCACGTCGAGCCACGCGCCCGCGTGCACCCGGTCGGACTTGCTGGCCGCCGCGCCGTCGACCAGGACGTCCCCGGCGCCGACCATCTCGGCCGCCCGGGTCCGCGAGAACCCGAACAGCCGGGACGAGCGCCGCGTCGAGCCGCTCCCCGGCGAGGCCCTCGGGAACGGGCAGGCTGCGCCGGTCGGTGGTCACCGCCCGAGGATACGCAGCAGGTCAGTACGCGCCGCGGCTGCTCACGACCGCGTGCAGGGTCTTCCAGAGGATCTGGATGTCGCCGGCGAACGACCAGTTCTCCACGTAGTAGAGGTCCAGCCGGACGCTGTCCTCCCAGGAGAGGTCGGAGCGGCCGCTGACCTGCCAGAGGCCGGTGATGCCGGGCTTGACGAGCAGCCGCCGCGAGGTCGCCCGGCCGTACTGCTCGGTCTCGCTGGGCAGCGCCGGGCGCGGGCCGACCAGGCTCATGGTGCCCAGCAGCACGTTGACCAGCTGGGGCAGCTCGTCGAGGCTGAAGCGGCGCAGCACCCGGCCCACGGCGGTCACCCGGGGGTCCTCGCGGAGCTTGAAGAGCACCTCGTTGCTCTCGTTGCGGTGCCACAGCTCGCCGAGGCGCCGCTCGGCGTCGACGACCATCGTGCGGAACTTGAAGACGGTGAACATCTCGCCGTCGCGGCCGACCCGGACCTGGCGGAAGATGACCGGCCCCGCGCTGGTGAGCCGGATCGCCAGGGCGATCGTCAGCAGCAGGGGGCTGATGACGGCGAGCGCGGCGGCGGCGCTGGCCCGGTCGAAGGCCTCCTTCATCACCCGGGTCGGCCCGGTGAACTCGGGCTGCTCGACGTAGAGCAGCTGCAGGCCGGACACCGGCCGCACGTGGACGCGCGGGCCCGCGACGTCGGTGAGCGCGGGCGCGACGACGAGGTCGACGCCGGCGCCCTCGAGGTCCCAGCCGAGCCGCTTGAGGACGCCGCTCGTCAGCCCGCGGGAGGCGGTGACGGCGACGGTGTCGACGCCGAGCCGGGCGACGGCCTCGGGGACGCTGGTCAGCGAGCCCGACGACCGGGACGCGGCACGCCCTCGGCGGCGTCGCCGGCGGGCATGCAGGCACCGACGACCTTCAGCCCGGCGTAGGGCTCGCGCTCCAGCTCGGCGACGAGCGCGTCGACCTCCTGGCTGCCGCCGACCGCGAGCACCCGGTGCGACCAGCGGCTCGACCGGGCGCGGGCGCGGTGCAGCATCTTGCGGGCCGACCAGCGGCCGACGAGCAGCAGCCCGGTGCCCAGCAGGAACGCCAGCCCCATCGCCAGCCGGGAGAACTGGAACTTGGTCATGTAGCAGGCGACCGCCACGAGGCCCCAGAAGTACACGCTGGCCCGGATCACGCGGCGGTACTCGTCGCCCCCGACCCCGAGGAACCGGCCGTCGTAGGCGCGGGTGACGAGCAGGAAGGCGGTCCAGGCCACGGCGAGCGCGGGCCCGAGGACGAGGTAGGAGCTCGGCCGGATGTTGGCCAGCTCGCTGTCGATGGACAGGCCCTTGTACGTCGGGCCGAAGACGTAGCCGAGGGCGGCCCCGATCGCGGTGGTGACCAGGACGGCGTCGAGCAGCAGGAGCCGGCGGCCGAGCCGCCGCAGCCACCGGGTGTCGGCGGCGACCGCGTGCTCGGCGAGCGACAGCGAGGCAGGCGACGGGTCGGCCGAGGCGCGGCGAAGGGCCCGCTCGGGCACTACCGAGGTCATGCTCCCCCTCCCTCGCTGCGATCGGACAGTCGGTCACGCTCGGCGCAGTGTCCACCGCGGGGCACGAGCAGGGTAGCGGCTCCGGCGCAGGTCACGACACCCGGGAGCGGGCGGACGGCCCCCGCGGGGTGCCGGAAATGCCCGATTCGAGCGTCCCAGCCGTTGCGTCCCACAGGAGTGAAGACGCCGCAGACGGGCTCCGCCGGTTACCTCGACTTTTCCGGCTCGGCCGGAGGCTCGCCGGCGCCCCCGGACGTCACGCTGCCGTCGTGGGGCACCCCGCGGGCCGAGAGCACCACCATGAGCACCCCCGCGACGACGATCGCCGAGTCGGCCAGGTTGAACACCGGCCACCGCGGCAGCTCGAGGAAGTCGACGACCTCGCCCCGCCCCGGCGACGGCGCCCGGAACAGCCGGTCGACGAGGTTCCCGAGCGCGCCGCCGAGCACCAGCCCGAGCGCCACCGCCCAGGCGTCGCTCCGCAGCCGGCGGGCCATCCGCAGGATCACCACGACCACGACCACCGCGACCGCGGTCAGGACCACGGTCAGGCCCTGGGCCATGCCGAAGGCCGCGCCGGGGTTGCGCACCAGCCGGAGCGTGAGCACGCCGCCGAGGAGGCTGATCGGCTCACGGTCGGCGAGCTCGCGGACGGCGAGCAGCTTGGTCAGCAGGTCCAGGGCGAGGACCGCCCCGGCGATCGAGGCCAGCAGCGGCAGCCGCGCCCGGTGCGGCTCAGCGGCGTTCCTCGCGCTGCTTGCACGTCATGCACAGCGTCGCCCGCGGGAAGACCTGGAGCCGAGCCTTGCCGATGGGGTTGCCACAGTTCTCACAGATGCCGTAGGTGCCGTTCGCGATGCGGCCGAGCGCGCGCTCGGCCTGAACCAGCATGTCACGGGTGTTGTTGGCCAGGGACATCTCGTGCTCGCGCTCGAACGTCTTGCTCCCGGCGTCGGCCGCGTCGTCGCCCGCGCCGTCACCGGAGTCGCGGAGCATGTCGTCGATCTCGTGCTCGGCCAGGTCGAGCTCGTCGCGCAGCCGGTGGACCTCGTCCTTGAGCTCCTTGCGGACCTCGCCCAGCTCCGACTTCGTCCACGGGTCCTCGTCGGCGCGCACGACGAGGGCCTGCGGACCGGCCGGTGCCTTGGGGGTCGTCGGCGCCTTGCGGGAGGCGGGGACCTTCGCGGACTGGGTCTTCGCCGCCGCGACGGGTGTCCCCTCGAGCACCGCCCGCTTGGCCGCTGCCTTCGCCGCCGCCGTCGTCGGAGCGGCCACCTTGGCGGCGGCGCGACCGCGGGGGTCTTCTTCGCGGGGGCCGCGCGGGCGCGCGCGGTCCTCGCCGTCGGCGTCGCGGCTGCCTTCTTCGCCGGCGCCTTCGTGCGGCGCCTTCGTGGCCGGCGCCTTCGTGACCGGCGCCTTCGTGACCGGCGCCTTCGTGACCGGCGCCTTCGTGACCGGCGCCTTCTTGACCGGCGCCTTCTTGACCGGCGCCTTCTTGGCCGCCGCCTTCTTCGCGGTCGCCTTCTTGACCGACGCCTTCTTGGCGGGCGCCTTCTTCGCGGCACCTTCTTGGCCGGTCGCCTTCTTGGCCGGCGCCTTCTTGGTGGCCGCCTTCTTCGCGGCCGCCTTCTTCGCGGCCGCCTTCTTCGCGGCCGTCTTCTTCGCGGGGCCTTCTTTGCGGCCGCCTTCTTGGCGGTGCGCCTTCTTGGCGGCAGCCTTCTTCGCGGCGTCTCCTGGTGACGGACTTCCTTGTCCCGGCGGTCTTCCGCGCGGGCCGCGGCGGCCTTCTTCGCCGTCCGGTAGCCCCGGGCCGTGGCCTTCCTGGCCGGCGCCTTCTTGCTTCGTGGCCTTCCGGCCGGCGTCTTGGTCGTGGCCGCCGGGCGGTGCCTGCGCGGCCCCGGGGCCGCCCTGCGCCACGGCGCTGCGGGCCGCCGCGACCGCGTGCCGCACCCGGCCTCCGCCGCGTGCGGTCGAGCCCGTGCCCTGGTGCGCCATCTCGGCCCCCTTGCTGACGCGACACCGACTCCAGGTCGCTTAGGTGAGCCGCAGGATAGGTCGCGCCAGGTCAGGCGACAAATGGGCGCGCCGAGCGTAGGGACGCGCGCTGGAACGGCGCGCAGGGCGCCGCGTCACCCCCGCAGGCCCTGCCCGAAGGCCTCGGCGATCTCCCGGTGGCCTGCCGTGCTCGGGTGGAAACCGTCTGCGGCGGTCAGACCCGTCAGGTCCCGCCGCGCCGACAGGTCGACCAGCGTGGCGCCCTCGCTGCGTGCCACGCGCCGGGTCGCGCCGTTGAACGCCGCGACGGTCGCCTTCACCTCCGACTCGGCGGGGACCAGCGGCACGAGGCACGGCACCTCCCTCCCGTCCGACCCGGGCAAGCAGGCGCGGTAGGCCGGGAGCCGCCAGACGGCCGGCGCGTTCCCGACCAGGACCTCCGTGCGCCCGCCCCGGCGCAGGGCGCGGACCATCCGCCGCAGCCGGCTCTCGTAGGCGGCGACCGGGACACCCCCCACGATGTCGTTCACCACGAGCCAGACCGTCACGACGTCGGGCTCGGCCGCAAGCGCGCGCGGCAGCTGGGAGCGCAGGGCGTCCTGGACGGTCGCGCCCGGCACGCCGACGTTGACCAGCGTCGCCTCGGGCAGCGACGTGTCGTGCAGGACCTGGGGCCACGCGTCGCGCGGGTCGTCCGCACCCACGCCCGCCGTCTCGCTCGCCCCGACCGCGACGTAGACCCGCTGGCTGCTGCCGATGGCGCGGTCACCGTCCCCGCCGCCAGCTGCCGTCCAGCAGCCGGCGAGGCACAGCAGGACCGCGAGCAGCTCCAAGCCGCTCGCCGCACTCCCCTGGCCCTCCGCATCGCCTCGACCCTGCAAGCGGGCGGGCCAGCCCCCCGGAGCGTGGGTGTCTGCCCCGTGGTCGGCGCCTCGTAGTGCTCCAAGGTTCAGAGCCGTTCGCACGACCACCACCGCAGCCCGAGCTCCCCATGTTCAGCACCGCACTCGCCAGCTGGTCACCGACCTTGACCGACGACAACCGCCGCAAGAGTCGGGTCGCACGCCTCCGGGTGCACCGCACCTCACCCACTCCGCACCGCGCCGACCCATCTCGGTTGTGACCCTGTCGGGCAAGTTGCCGACGTACCTGCAGGTGTCCGACGGGGCCATCACCCCCAGCCGACGGAAGAAAGCCCCGCTGCGACCCAGCAGCCAGGCGACGAGAACCGGCAGCAGGGCGCAACCGAGCGGGTCGCCCCTTTAGCGGCCAAGGCAGGGTGGTACCGCGGGGCCGCACCCTAGGGGGGCCTCTTACCCTTTCGGCAGGATCGACACCCAGCCGAGGGAGCCGCCCAGCCGTGCCGCAGCAAGACCGAGAGCCGTTTCCTCGCCCCCCCACTCGTCCGCTCCCGCCGCAGGTCGACCTGCCGGCCATTGGAGCGCACGTGCTGGCGTTCTGGCA
>CAVRTI010000021.1:0-92284 GCA_963723975.1 uncultured Actinomycetota bacterium | reverse complement strand
CGGAGGACACCGCCTCGCTCGCCAGGCAGGGCTCGCCGCTGCCCTGGGGCGCCGACTGAGACTCCCCGGCCTTCCGGGATCCGACGAAAGTCGGCTCGGAGGGGACAAATCGGGTGTGACGGGGAACACAGGGTGGTGGCGCCGACCGCCGGACGCTCCGGCGCGCCCGTCCAGGAGGACCCGTGACCACCACCAAGCCCCGTCCGACGCGGCGCCGAGCCAGCGCCGGGACCGCACCCACTGGCTCTACATCGCGGTCGTCCTGGCGGTCCTGGCCGGGATCATGGTCGGTCTGATCTGGCCGGACTTCGGCGTGGAGCTGGCGCCGCTGGGCACCGGGTTCGTCGCCCTGATCAAGATGCTGATCAGCCCGATCATCTTCTGCACGATCGTGCTGGGCATCGGCTCGGTCCGGCAGGCTGCCGGGTCGGGCGGGTCGGCGGGCTCGCCCTCGGCTACTTCCTGGTGATGTCGACGGTGGCGCTGGCGATCGGTCTGATCGTCGGCAACCTGCTGCACCCGGGCTCGGGCCTGCGATCACCAAGGAGATCGGACGCCGGCGCCGGCGCGGTCGACGAGGAAGCGACCGGGACGTCGACTTCCTGCTCGGCCTGATCCCGCTGACCCGGTGTCAGCGTTCACCGAGGGTCGGTCTGCACGCTGTCGTCGCGCTGCTGGTCGGCTTCGCGCTGCAGTCGCTGGGCTCGCGCGGAGAACCATCCTGGTCGCGATCGGCTACCTCCAGCGACTCGTCTTCAAGATCCTGGCGATGATCATGTGGCTGGCGCCGGTCGGCGCCTTCGGTGCCATGGCCGCGGTCGTCGGCTCGGCTGGCTTCGACGCGCTGAAGGCCTGGCGTGATCATGCTCGGCTTTTACGTCACCTGCTTCATCTTCGTGTTCCTGGTCCTCGGGACGCTGCTGAAGGTTGACGACCGGAATGAACATCCTGAGCCTGTTCCGCTATCTGGCCAGGGAGTTCCTGCTGATCCTGTCGACCTCGTCGTCGGAGTCGGCGCTGCCCCGGCTGATCGCCAAGATGGAGCACCTGGGCGTGTCCGGCCGGTCGTCGGCATCACGGTTCCGACGGGCTACTCGTTCAACCTGGACGGCACCGCGATCTACCTGACCATGGCGTCCCTCTTCATCGCCGAGGCGATGGGCGACCCGATGTCGATCGGTGAGCAGATCTCCTTGCTCGTGTTCATGATGATCGCCTCGAAGGGCGCCGCGGGGGTCACCGGCGCCGGACTCGCCACCCTGGCCGGCGGGCTGCAGTCGCACCGTCCCGACCTGGTCGACGGGGTAGGCCTGATCGTGGGCATCGACCGGTTCATGTCTGAGGCCCGCGCCTGACCAACTTCGCCGGCAACGCGTCGCCACAGTGATCATCGGGAAGTGGACCGACGAGCTCGACACCGAGAAAGGTGGACCGCGTGCTCAGCGGTGACGACCCGTTCGACGAGTCGACGATGCTCGACGAGGACGACTGGGAGCCCGGGAACGAGGTCGATCTGAGGAAGGAGCCGGCCCCCGTCGGAGCCGGCGCGACCCACTCGTCGTAGCTGATGTCGAGCCTGCTTCCGTAGGCGCCCGGCATGGCTGGGCCTACCCCCAGCCAGCCGGTGGACCGGTGCCCTCCGCGGTCCGACCGCCGTCCGCCGCGGGCGGACCGGAGGAGCCTGCGCCCAGCAGCGCTCGCGTGACGGCCTGGGTGCTGTCGAGCAGGTCGTCCAGGGCCCGCGACACCACCTCGGCGGAGAGCGGCTCGCCCGCAGGGAGGCCGGCGGTGAGTGCCTCGAGCACCGAGCGACGGACCAGCTCCTTGACGAAGGACGCTGTCACCCCCTCGGTGCGCGCCACCACTCCTCGATCTCGGCCTCGTCGAGCGCCAGCGGGAGACGACGGGTGTGACCGCGAGCAGCCTGGCCGCGCCTTGGCGTCCGGCAGCGTGATCCGACCGCCACGTCGACCCGGCCGGTCGCGCGGCCAGAGCCGGCTCGAGGAGGTCCGCCCGGTTGGTCGTGAGCAGGAACAGCAGGTCGGCGTCGGCTGCTGCGCCGTCCATCGCATCGAGCAGCGAGAACAGCACCGGGTTGGCGCCGGGGCCGAAGCCCCGGTCCTCCGCCACCAGGTCGACGTCCTCGAGCACGATGACCGCCGGCTGCAGGTCGCGGGCCATCTGGGCGACCATGCCGATGACCTGCAGCGACTGCCCGGACAGCATCAGGACGGTGCTGCCGCGCAGCTGCTGCACGACGTAGCGCGTGGTATGCGTCTTGCCCGTGCCGGGCGGGCCGAACAGCAGCAGCCCACGCTTGAGGTGCTGCCCCGCCAGGCGCAGGGCGTCCCGGTGGGTCACGACGTCGAGGGTGTGCCGTTCGACCCGTCGCAACGTCTCCTCGGGCAGCACGACGTCGGCGCGCGGGGTGACGGTGAGCACCGGGAAGGTGACCACGAGCCGCCCGGTCCGTAGGCCAGCTCGAGCACCTGACCGCGGTAGACGTTCAGCCGTCGTCGCAGGTCGGCGAGCTCGCGCAGGACCTCCTGCGCGACGGGGGTCGCGAGCCCCGCGACCTCGACGGCCAGCACCGGCTCCTGGTGCCGCTCCGGGCCGCGCACCATGACGACGTACCGTCCGCGGGCGTCCTCGACGAGCAGGACGGCGCGCCGCAGGCAGGCCGTCGTCCGGTCCGGGCCGGACGGGAGGTCGACCAGGTCGGGCGCGGACAGCCGGACCGGGCCGAGGCGCTCGCCGTGCACCAGGTTCTGCAGCGTGGGCGGTTCGTAGTGCGGGGGGATCGCGACGCCGTGGACGGCAACGGTGCGGCTCCCAGCCGCACTCCAGACGTCGAGCGCGACCTGCAGGTTGACCTGCTCGATGACCGGGAGCTCGACGCCCAGCACCGACTCGTGGACGCCGTCACCGAGGTGGCCCTGCACGAGGTTCACGACCGGGTTGCGACCTCCCTCGCCCGGGTCCTCGTGAATCCATTCGAGGAAGCTCCGGTAGGCCCGGGCGAACTCCTTGGCCTCGTCGTCGGCGCTCGCTCGGGTTCGGTCACGTGATCAACAAACCAGCAGGCCGCCGGACGGCAAGCAGTGCCCCGGTCAGGGGGACGGGACCGGAAGACCGGCGGCCTTGGCGGCCATCCGGATATGGCTGCGGAACAGCTCGTCGCGGGCCTCCGGCTCCAGCCAGTCGAAGTGGCCGTAGGCCTCCAGGCTGACGAAACCGTGCAGCATCGCCCAGGTCTGCAGCATCGCCTGGAAGCTCTCCGGCGGTATGACTCCGATCAGCTCGTCGTGCTTGGCCTTCTCGCAGTCCTCGATGGCGACCGAGACCTCGGTGATGAGCGGCGGACCGAGCCGGCCGGTGTGCGCGGCTGCGACGAACATGCTCGCCAGCTGCCCCATCGCCGCCTTCGCCGCCTCGGTCGTCGGCCCCTCGTCGGGAGCGACGTAGCCGGGCACCGGCATGCCGAGGACGAGAGCGAACTGCTGCGGCTCGCTGCGGGCCCACTCGCGGTAGCTTCCGGCCGCGGCGACCCAGCGTCCGGCGATGTCGTCCTCCGGCAGCGGCGCCAGGGACGCCGCGATCCGCGCGCCCAGGTGGCGGTACCCGTCGGCGATCAGCGCGGTGAGCAGCTCGTCGCGGTCGGCGAAGTAGCGGTACAGCGCGGGCGCCGTCATGCCCATCACCCGGGCGATGTCGGTGAACCGGACGTCGGTGGTCCCCTGTTCGCGCATCAGGTCGAGCGCGGTGGACTTGATCTCGTCCACGGTCGCGATCCGGGCGCGGTCGCGCCGGGAGAGGGCGGCGGGCGCGGTGGCCACAGGGGGTTCCTCCCGTCGGACGGATGACGAATGCGTTACGCAGCATTACACAGGTGATGAGGCTTGACAAGTGACGGAGCCTCGTGTTTGTTATGAGGCGTAACGTTTCCCGTCGACCTGCCGAGGACGCTCCCATGACCAGCACCACGACCCCCACCCGCCGTCCGGCCGCCCCGGCCGGGCGGCCGGGCCCGCTCGGCCGCCTGGCGGACCTGACCTACCGGCACCGGCTCGCGACCGTGGTGGCCTGGCTGGCCACCCTCGGCATCGCGGTCGTGCTGGCCGGCACGTTCGGCGGGGAGTTCAAGGCCGACTACTCGGCCCCCGGGTCGGACTCCAGCGCCGCTCAGCAGCTGCTCGAGGACGAGTTCCCCGCGGTGGCCGGTGACACCGTGGACGTCGTCGTGCAGTCGTCCGGGCCGGTGACCGGCCAGGCCGTCCGCGCCGACGTGCAGGCCCTGCTCGCCGACCTCGCGAAGGTCCCGCACGTCGCGGGCATCGAGGACCCGTACGCGAACCCCAGCAGCATCTCCGCCGACGGCCGGACGCTGGTGGCGCACGCCCGGCTGGACGTGATCAACGCCCCGGACATGCCGGTCGAGGACAGCGAGCGGATGCTCCAGCTGGCCGACGACGCCACCCGGCCCGGCCTCTGGGTCGCGATGGGCGGGCAGACCGTGCAGCAGGCCGAGCAGGGCGAGATCGGGTCCGAGGGCCTCGGGCTCGCAGCGGCGACCCTGATCCTGCTGGTGACCTTCGGCTCGGTCGTCGCCGCCGGGCTGCCGATCATCGTGGCCGTCGCCGGGCTGGCCGTCAGCGCGACGCTGACCACGCTCCTGATCTCGTTCATCGACGCCCCGGACTGGTCCACCTCGCTGGCGACCATGATGGGGATCGGCATCGGCATCGACTACGCGCTGCTCATGGTGACCCGGTTCCGCGAGTGGCGGGCCGCCGGGCTCGACGAGCGGGCCGCCACGGTCGCCACCCTGGACACCGCCGGCCGGGCCGTGATGGTCGCCGGCAGCACCGTGGTCATCAGCATGCTGGGCCTGTTCGCGATGGGGCTGTCGTTCATGCGCGGCGCGGCACTGGTCACCATCCTCGGCGTCCTCGTGGTGATGCTCGCCAGCATCACGCTGTTCCCGGCGCTGCTGGGCTACCTCGGCCGCCACGTGGACCGGCTCCGGCTGCCGTTCCTCCGACGGCGGGCCGTCGAGGTCGCGGTGGGCGGGCACGTCCAGCCGACCCGCGGCTGGCTGGCCTGGAGCCGGCTGATCGAGCGGCACCGCATCGTCGCGGCGCTGGCCGGCGTGGCCGCACTGCTGGCTCTCGCGGCGCCGTTCCTCGGCGTCCGGTTCGGCTTCCCGGACGCCGGCAACAACCGCGAGGGCACCTCCACCCGGCAGGCGTACGACCGGCAGGCCGACGCGTTCGGCGCCGGGTCCAACGGGCCGCTGCTGATGGTCGCCGAGCTGCCGAGGTCCGGCGGCGAGGCGGCGTTGCAGCAGGTGTCCGGCGCCCTCGGGTCGACGACCGGCGTGGCCGCGGTCACCCCGGCATCAGTGAGCCCGGACGGCACGACGGCGGTGTTCACCGTCGTCCCGACCACCGGACCCCAGGACCCGCGCACCGAGGACCTGATCCACGACCTGCGGGACGTCGTCCTGCCGTCGGCGACTGCGGGCACGGGGCTCGACGTCCACGTCGGCGGCGTGACGGCCACCTCGGTCGACTCGACCGAGAACATCGCCAAGCGCATCCCGCTGCTCATCGGCGGCGTGGTGGTGCTCTCGATGCTGCTGCTGCTGGTGTCGTTCCGCAGCGTCGCGGTGGCGCTGAAGGCGGCGGCGATGAACCTGCTGTCGGTGGCTGCCGCGTACGGCGTCGTGGCCCTGGTCCTGCAGGGCGGGTGGGCCGGCCGGCTGGTCGGCATCGACACCGCGACCCCGTTGCCGGCGTTCGTGCCGGTGCTGATGTTCGCGGTGCTGTTCGGTCTCTCGATGGACTACGAGGTGTTCCTCGTCAGCCGCATGCGCGAGGCCTGGCTGCGGACCGGTGACAACCACCGGGCGATCCTGGAGGGGCTGGCCGGGACCGGCCGGGTCATCACCGCGGCGGCGGCGATCATGGTGGCCGTGTTCGCGGCCTTCATCCCGAGCCCGGACGTCGTGCTCAAGGTGATCGGCGTCGGCATGGCGTCGGCCATCCTCATCGACGCGACGGTGGTGCGGATGCTGCTCGTGCCCTCGGTGATGCACCTGCTCGGCCGGGCGAACTGGTGGCTGCCGGAGCGGCTCGGACGCCTTCTCCCCCAGCTGCACATCGAGGGTCGCCCCGAGGTGCACCTGCCCGCTCAGCGCACGATCGAGCTGGAGCGGGTCGTCGCCGGCCAGACCGTCTAGGGCGCCTGCTGCTCCTCCGCTGCGGCGAGGGCCCGCCGGCGCACCTGCTGGCGGGCCTCGTCGTACCCGGGGAGCGGGCGCAGCGGCGCGATGTCCTCGTCGCTGTCCACCGAGGTGAGATCGGCGAACCCGAGGTCGGCGGCGCGGCGGAACGCCTGCAGGCCACGGGGCAGCTCGCCCGCCTTGGCCCAGCCGCACGCGGCGTTGTAGGCGATCAGCGCCAGCGTCTCGTCGTCCGGCGGGCCGGCCGAGCCGGCCCGGGCGAGGAAGGTCTCGCCCAGCTCGGCGCTCTGCCGGACGGCGCCGGCGTGGAACGCAGCCGTCTGAACGCCGAGCAGCGCGCCCGGGTCGACCGCACCGCGCGGACCGGTGAGCTGGCGCTGCGCGGCGTCCCAGTCCTGGCGGGCCCGGTGGGCGAGCAGCAGCAGGCTCGCCGGCTGCGGGTCGGCGGGGTTACGGTCGGCCGCTGCCTCGAGCTCGGCCGTGCCCGCGGCCGGGTCGTCGCCGGCCGCGCGCACCGTGGCCCGGACCAACGGGTGCACCGGGGCGTTGTCGGGAAGGTCGGCGAGCAGGTCGCGCGCATCGCCGGGACGGCCGGCCCACAGCAGCCGGACGGCTCGCTCGTTGACGTCGACCTGCTCCAGCTCGCGCGCGTTGCGGATGGTCATGACGTTGCTGAACACGAAGAACGCCGCCATCAGGCCGCCGAACACCAGGCCGTACCGCAGCGCCACGATCGCGGCGAGCGCGGCCACGACGACAGAGACGATCGCGGCCCGGACCTCACGCTTTGCCGGCGAGCCGGGCAGCAGCTCGCGCAGCGTCTGGCCGCCGTCCAGCGGCAGGATCGGCAGCAGGTTCAGGACGCTCCAGCCGAGGGTGGCGAAGATCGCCGTGTTGAGCACCGACCGGACCGTCTGCGACTCGACGCCGACGCCCCGGCCGTAGGCCAGCAGCGCCAGACCGACCACGATGCCGACGGCCGGGCCGGCCACCGAGATGGCGACCGACCGGGCACGGGACAGCGGGCGGGGCGGCAGGTACGACGTGAGCCCGCCGAGCCCGGCCAGCGTGATCGTCGGCCGGGCGCCCGTCGTCCGCGCGACGAATGCGTGCCCCAGCTCGTGCACGAGGACGGCGACCGGCACGAGCAGCAGCCAGGCGACGAAGCTCTCGGCGTCGACGCCGGGGTACCAGCCGAGGATCGCCACGATGACGACGAAGGAGATGTCGATCGTCACCGGGAAGCCGAACAGCCGGAACCGGGCGATCGGTCGGCCGCCCTCGACCATCGGCATCGTCATGTCCCGAGCCTACGGGCCGAGATCAGCGCGGCAGGACGGCCTCGACCGCCGCGACCAGGGCCGGGTCGTCCGGCTCGGTCGTGGTCCGGAACCGCGCGACGACCTCGCCGGCGGGCGAGACCAGGAACTTCTCGAAGTTCCACGCCACGTCGCCGGCGTCGCCCGATGCGTCCGCAGCCTCGGTCAGCCGCGCGTAGAGCGGGTGCCGGTCCGGCCCGTTCACGTCCGTCTTCGCCAGCAGGCGGAAGCTCACACCGAAGTTGAGCTGGCAGAACTGCGCGATCTCCTCGGCGGTGCCCGGCTCCTGGGCGCCGAACTGGTTGCTCGGCACCCCGATGACGGTCAGTCCGCGGCCGCGGTACCGCTCGTGAAGGGCCTCCAGGCCGGCGTACTGCCGGGTGAAGCCGCACCGGGACGCCACGTTGACGACCAGGAGCGCCTGGCCGGCGTAGGCGTCCAGGCTGGTGCCCGTTCCGTCGAGGGTGGTCAGCGCGATGGAGTCAGCAGTCATGTGCAGGTGCAAGCCGGCGTCCTCGAGTGACATTCCCGACGCCGGCAGAGCCCCGGCGCGCCGCGTTGGACACATCCGCCGCCGTTGGCCCAGAGTGCGGAGGGTCCGCGAACGAGCACACGAGGGGGTCGACGATGGCGCGCCCGCCGGGTCGGGACCAGACGGCCCCGATGGAGCGCCTGGTCCGGCTGATCGGCGCCCTGACCAAGCACCGGGACGGTGCCCCGCTCGCCGTCCTGCTCAAGGCCGTCTCCCCCGACGACGCCTCCGACGAGGCCCGCCGCAAGATGCTCAGCCGCGACCTGGAGCACCTCAACGCGCTGGGCTACGACATCCGCAACATCGCCGACGCGGGCACCGACGGGGTGTACCTGATGCGCGCCCGGGACAACCGGCTGCAGGTGCACCTGTCCCCCGGGCAGCGCGGCGAGCTGCTGCGCGCCGCGATCGCGGCCGGCCTCGAGGGCATGGCGGCCCACCTCGGCGCCGACGACGCTGGCGCCCCGGCCTCCGGCCCGGCGTCGGCCGACCTCGACCTGGTCCAGCGCGGCACCACGCGGCACTGCCGGGTGCGCTTCAGCTACAAGGGCGAGCCGCGCACGGTGCACCCCGCGCGGGTGCACAGCGGCCCGTCCGGCTGGTACCTCAGCGGCCGCGAGGAGGGCAGCGACGTCGTGAAGGAGTTCGTCGTGTCGCGGATGACTGACATCGCCCTCGACCCTCCGGGCAGCGCGGACGCCGTCGGCCAGCCGGTGCGGCGGTCGCTGGACCCGTTGTCCTGGGAGGTCGACCCGCCGACCGACGTGGTGCTCCGGGTGCCGGTGGAGCACCGGGTGATCGCGGAGAACCTGCTCGGTACGCCGGTACGCGCCGAGGAGTCGGACGCCGTCCTCGAGCTGACCTACGTCGTCACGCACCGCCGGGTCTTCCGCTACCGCCTCTACGAGCTGGGCACCCGGGTCGGCGTCGTGTCCCCCGACGAGGTGCGCCGCGAGATCGTGGCCGAGCTGGCGGCCCTGGCCGGGGCCGTCTCGTGAGCCCGGTGGCCGTCTACGCCCAGCGGCTGGCCGCGCTCCCGCGCGCGCTCGGCATCCTCGAGCTGCACCCGCAGGGGCTGCCGCTGGCCGACCTCGCGCGCGAGCTGGGCGTCGAGCCGGTCGACCTGCGCGAGGTGTTCATGGCCTACTACCTGGCCGACCTGGTCGAGCTGGACAGCTTCGCGCTGCCGGTCGTCGAGTTCTTCGCTCCCGGCGCGGAGGACGCCGACGAGACCGACGACGACGACCCGGAGGCCCCGACCGCCGAGGGGCAGTGGGTGCGGGTCCTGGCGGCCGACCCGGAGCATGAGCTGGGCGTCGACCACCTCACGGCCGGGCAGCTCGCCGCCCTCTACGAGGCCGGGGTGGACCTGCTGGCTCTCGAGCCGGACAACGCCACCCTGCGGGGCGCCGTCGAGGCCTTCGAGTCGGCGCTGGAGCCGGCGGACAAGCCGCTGGCCTCGCAGTGGGGAGCCGGCACCGCGCAGGCGCTGCACCGCGCCGCGGAGGAGCACCGGCAGGTGCGCATCAGCTACGTCCGGCAGTGGCGCCCGGGTGCGTCGGAGCGGGTGATCGAGCCGTACCGGCTGGTGCGCACCCGGCGCGGCTGGGAGGTCGATGCGGGACCGGCCGACGAGGACGCCGCCGTCCGCACCTACCTCGTCTCGGGCATCGTCGAGCACCAGGTGCTGGACACGACCTTCACGCCGCCGGACGACCTCGACGCCCGGCTCGCCGAGAACCGGGCGGCCGAGCGGGTCGAGCTGGTCGTCCCGCAGGCGTCGCGCTGGGCCGTCGAGCGGTTCGCCGAGTCGGTGAAGGTTCTCGCCGACGACGAGGAGTCGGTGTCCCTGCAGGCTGACCTGCTGCCACCGGTCGCGTCGCGGCTCGGGCTGCTGCTGCTCTGCTGCGGGCCGGAGGCCTTCGTGATGGCGCCGACGTCCCTCGGCGACGCAGGCGAGGCCACCGCCCGGCTGCTGCTCCAGCACCACAGCCGGTAGTCGCGGGTCACGTCCGGTCGAGGCGGGCGGCACGGAGGGCGAGGTAGTGCTGCTCCGGCAGGCTGGCCGTCATCCGCGCCGCACGCAGGTACGACTCCCGCGCAGCGGCCAGGTCGCCGGCCCGCTCGAGCAGGTGGCCGCGGACGACCTCGAGCCGGTGGGTGTGCGCCATCCGGGCGTCGTCGTCCACGGTGCCCAGCAGGGCGAGTCCGGCGCGGGGTCCGTGCACCATCGCGACCGCGACCGCCCGGTTGAGGGTGACCACCGGACCGGGCGACACCCGCTCCAGCACGTCGTACAGCGCCAGGATCTGCGGCCAGTCGGTCTGCTCGGGCGTCGCTGCCTCGTCGTGCACCGCGGCGATCGCGGCCTGCAGCTGGTACGGCCCCATCGGTGCCGTCCCGAGAGTGCGGGTGACCAGCGCGACGCCCTCCTCGATCTGCGCGCGGCTCCACAGCGAGCGGTCCTGCTCGTCGAGCGGCACCAGCGAGCCGTTGGGGCGGGTGCGGGCCGACCGCCGCGCGTCGGTGAGCAGCATGAGGGCCAGAAGTCCGGCCACCTCGGCGGCCGGCACCAGCCGGTGCAGCAGCCGGGTGAGCCGGATCGCCTCGACCGTGAGGTCGGCGCGCTGCACGACCGGCCCCGAGCTGGCGGCGTACCCCTCGTTGAAGACGAGGTACAGCACGTGCAGCACGACCCGCAGCCGCTCGGAGCGCTCGGCCTCCGGCGGCAGGTCGAAGCGCAGCCCAGCGCTCCTGATGCTCGCCTTGGCGCGGCTGATCCGCTGGGCCATGGTGGCCTCGGGCACCAGGAACGCCCGGGCGATCTCCCCCGTGGTGAGGCCGCCGACGGCACGCAGCGTCAGGGCCAGCTGCGACGGCTCGGACAGCGATGGGTGGCAGCAGAGGAAGAGCAGCGCGAGGGTGTCGTCCTCGTCCGGCACCTCGCCCGGTACGTCGAGCGCCGCCGCGGTCTGCTCCCGTCGCTGCCGGGCGCTCTCGCTGCGCCACTCGTCGACCAGCCGGCGGGTGGCCACTGCGCTCAGCCAGCCGCGGGGGTTGTCGGGCACCCCGTCCGCCGGCCACTGCAGCGCCGCCGCCAGCAGCGCCTCCTGCACCGCGTCCTCGCAGGCATCGAACTGGCCGTGCCGGCGGACCAGCGCGCCGAGTACCCGCGGCGCGAGCTCGCGCAGCAGGTCCTCGATGCGCCGGTCGGTCGTCGTCACATGTCCGGCGGCGCGTCCGGGGACTGGCGGACCTCGACGACGCCGGACCAGACGACGATCCGCCCGGCGATGTCGAGCACCCGCTGCTCGTCCGCGACGTCGAGGACCCAGTAGCCGACCAGCGACTCCTTCGACTCGGCGAACGGCCCGTCGGTCACCACCGGGACGCCGTCGGTGAGCGTGACGGTCTTGGCCTGGCTGCCGTCGACGAGCCCGCGGGCCTCGACCAGCTCGCCGGCTCCCTCGAGCTCGGCGTTCAGCGTGTGCATGAACGCCATCATCTGCTCGATCCAGTCCGGCGAGCGCTCCTCCGTCATCCCGGCCGCGGACCCGAACATCATGATCATGTACTTCACGTCGTCCTCCTCGGTGTGCACCCGAAGCGGGTGCACCTGCCCTGGGGTCGGACCCGGGCTCGCGATCTCGACATCGCGCGGACGCTACCGAACGACGACCGGTGGCGTCGGGCCGGCCGGATCCGCGAGAGGATGGGTGCTCCAGCGACGAACGGGGTCAGATGGCGACGTACCGCAAGGTCTGCATCGACTCCGCGTCCCCCGAGGCGGAGGGCCGGTGCTCGGCAAGACGCTGGGCCTCCCGTGGCGCCCGGACGACTCCGGCGAGGGCGGCCTGCTCGGCCCGGAGGGTCGCTACCTGATCTGGTTCAACGCAGTGTCCGACGCCGGAGCGAAGTCCGACCGGGTCCGGCTGGACATCCGGTCCCGTCGCTGGCGGGGCATCCAGGTCGACAGCGCCGACCCGCTGTCCCAGGCGACCTGGTGGGCCCGGGTCCTCGACGGGACCTCGCAGGCCGATGCCACCGGCAGCTGGGAGGTCGCCGGCGTACCCGGCATGCCGGTGCCGCTGGTGTTCGTGCCGATGACCGAGCCGAAGACGTCGGCCAACCGGATCCACTGGGACGTCACCGCCGACCCCGGCGAGCTGACCGGCATCGGCGCGACGGTGCTGCGCCCGATGGCCGGGGACCTCGGCTGGCACGTGCTGGCCGACCCGGAAGGCAACGAGTTCTGCGCCTTCGCCGCGTCGTAGGCGGGCGCCCCGCGGGGGGTCTCGCGGGGCGCCCGGCTGCGCTAGATCGACGCTGGGATCGGGGCGATCGTGATCAGGGTGTGAACTTCCGGATCCAGCCCGGGCCCTGCAGACCGCCGGCGACGTACAGCTTGCCCTTGTACCACTCGACCGCTGCGGGCTCCTCGACCGCGACGACCCGCTTCGCGACACCGTTCTTGATCGTGGACACCTGGCCGCCGAACAGCTCGGCCACGTAGACCTTGCCGTTCGGGGAGACCGCGAGGTCGGTGGCGCCGGCGAAGCCCTTGCCGATCCGCTTCATCGCACCGGTCGACAGGTCGACCGTGTAGACCGTGCCGCGGGCACCCAGGCTCGGGTCCTCGGGACCTCCGGGCAGCAGCGACACGTAGAGCAGGCCGTCGTGGACCTCGACGTCGGTCGGCACCGGCTCGAACCAGAACTTGTGGCCGACCGTGCAGCCCGGGAAGTGGAACTGCGACGCGAGAGCCTTGGTCACCTTGAGCGGCTGCCCCGGCAGGGTCGCGATCTCGGTGCGGAAGCCGCTGGGGCTGACGGTGATGATGTCGTTGCCGGCCGCGTCGGCGACCACCGCGGTGCCGTCGGCCATCATCGCGGTGGCGTAGGGGTGCGAGTCGACGATGCCGGTGTAGGAGCCGCCGCCGACCTGCTCCGGGACCTTCTTCTCGCAGGCAGCGCTGATGTCGCGGAAGTTGTAGGTCACGTGCTTGTCCGGGTTGAACTGCTTCTCGAAGCCGCGCAGGTCGGCCCGGGTGGTGACGGTCCCGTCCGGCGCCAGGTGCTTGAGCTTGGCGAACTTCTTGCCGGCCTTCGTCTTGCCGGTCACGGTGAACAGCGTGCCCGGCCCCTCGGCCTGGACCCCGCCGATCTCGGTCTTCGGGTTGCGCTGGACAAGGTTCGTGCCGCCGCTGCCGTCGGTGCCGTAGCGGGTGAGCATCCCGCCGAAGTTCTGGGTCACGTAGACCTTGCCGTTGTCGACCGAGAGCGACAGGGGGCCTGCGAGCCCCTCGACGAGCGGGGCCGAGGCGGCCTGTGCGGGCGAGGCGGCCAGGCCGGCGACGAGGCCGGCGGCCGCTGCGGCGGCCAGGATCGAGCGAGAGCGCATGTGCAGTTCCCCTCCATGAATAGCCAGGACACGGGCAGGTCCCGTGCCTGGCGTCTCTCGCACTTTATTCATGATCGACGGCGTGACAAGGGGTGAGAACGCGAATGCGGGGGTGTAGCCACCACTACCCCCCTGCACGGACGGACAGCTCCGGAGACGACGAAGGCCCCCGTCTTGCGACGGGGGCCAACGTGTGTGTGTCAGGTCAGACCGGGCGGACCGACTCCGCCTGCGGGCCGCGCTGGCCCTGCGTGATGTCGAACTCCACGCGCTGGTTCTCGTCGAGCGACTTGTAGCCGTCGCCCTGGATCGCCGAGAAGTGCACGAAGACGTCGGCGCCGCCGCCGTCCTGAGCGATGAAGCCGAAGCCCTTCTCGGAGTTGAACCACTTCACAGTGCCCTGAGCCATGTATCTGTCTTCCTTCTGGGTGAACGGTCGGGGCCGCGCACTGTGCGCGCCCCGGGCTGCTCGTGGACCGTCCTACGACCGAGAGATCTCGGGAGACAGGAAGGCCCGCGGTGTCAGAAATCCGCGGGCGTCAGAAACGTTCGGGGAATTGCTCACTGCAACCGCCGACCAGGCTAGCAGGTGAGTGGCCGAGTGCACGCATCCAGCGCGGACTGGAACGAATCCACTCAACGCAGGACGACTCGCTCACCCGCGCACTCGACCACGTCCCCGGGCGCCAGCTGGCGGCCACGGCGGGTCTCGACCGTGCCGTTGACTCGCACCTCGCCGGAGCCGAGCAGCCCTCGCGCGGCGCCCCCGGAGTCGACCAGGTCGACCAGCTTGAGCAGCTGACCGAGCCGGATGCCCTGCTCCCCGATGGCGACGTCCACGGGCTCACCGTACGACGGCCCTGTGGACGACCGCTGATCGGCGGCCGCACGCGTGGCTGTTGTGGACAGCGCTCCTGCGACGGCTGCCGGGACCGGCAGCGTGGAGGGATGCGCGTGACAGTCGAGACCGAGGCACTCGTCGGCCTGACCACCGGCGTACGGGACGCCGCCCGAGCGAGCAGGGCGGTCGAGCTGCCGGCTCCCCCGCCGTGCGAGGACGTCGGCGCTGCCGACGCGGTCGGCGCGCTGCTCGCGGTGTGCGCCGAGCAGCTCGTCGCGGTGTCCGCGGCGTTGTCGACCGTCGCCGTCCTGGTCGACACGGCCCGGTTCGACTACACCCGGACGGACAACAGGGCGGTGCCGCTGCGGTGACGAACACCGTCGACGAATCCCTGCTCGGCTGGTCGCTCCCCGTCGACGACCCGGCCGGCGCCGCGCGCACCGCCGACGGGCTGCTCGCCGCCGCCGACCGGCTCAGTGCGCTCGGGCGCGGGCTGGGCGCGATGCTGCCGGTTCAGCGATGGTCCGGCGTCGCGTCCGCCGCTGCCGACCAGCGGCTGGAGCTCACCGCTGTCGCGCTCGGGCTGGAGCACCGCCGGATGCTCCGCGCGGCCGACGCCCTGACCCGGTTCAGCCGGCAAGTGGCTGCAGCCCGGACGCTGGCCGACGAGGCGACCCGGCTGCTTGCTGCCGCGCGGGCCGCCCAGGGGGCGGCTGACCTCGCCGATCCGGGCGGGACCGGCGCCCAGATCTCCGGCGGATGGGGTGGTTACCGGGCGGACGGCGCGCTCTACGACCCGCACGCCGTGGCGCTCCTGGACCGCGCCCGGGAGCGCGCCTACGACGCGCGCACCTGCTACGACCGGGCAGCGCGCCATCTCGCGGCCGAGCTCACGGAGCTGTCCGGACGCCGGGTGGTCCGGGCCGGGATGTCGGCCCGGACCTGGCTCGACCTGGCCGGCCTCGTACCGGTGGTCGGCGACGCCGTCGACGGCGTGAACGCAGCCGTCTACTTCGCGCAGGGTCGCTGGCGCGAGGGACTGCTGACCAGCGCCGCTGTGGTGCCGGGTCCAGGGGGCTGGGTCGCCGGGGGCGCCAAGATCGGCAACGCGCTGGACCACGCGGGCGACATCGTGAAGGTCGTCGACGACGTCCCCGCGGAACGCCGGGTTGCGGACGTTGTCGCCGGGCTGACCGAGCGCGGCCGGCGGCCGGAGAACCGGGTGCTGCCGGACGACGACTCGATCGCGTCGCTGTACTGGACGACCCTGGAGCCGCTCGGCACGACCGAGGTCAAGCACGGAACCCTCGGCGACGTCCTGGTCACGACGCTGCCCGGCGGTGGCATGGTCTCGTTCCGCCGGGAGAGCCGGTGCGGCGGCGCCGCGATCCAGTTCGTGCGCATCACAGGGATAGATGTCGAGCGCATCCACCGAAGGGACTGCTGACACGATGGCGGACATGACGGAGCCGGTGATCGCCGAGGTCAAGGACATCGAGTACCGGGCAGACGCGGTGCCCCTGGACCAGTGGGAGCCGGCAGACCTGTCGCACTTCGGGATCGTCGCCCAGGTGTTCATCGGCACCCGGGGCGACAACCGGGCCGACTCCTTCGACGTCGTGGTCTGCTCACCCTCGTGGCTGGCGGCCGAGACGGCGGCCGGCAACTGGCGGGCGTTCAACGGCGCGATGCTCACCGGCATGAACGAGAACGTGGTTCCCGCCGCCGCCGTCTGGCTGATGGCGCGCTGGTCGAGGGACGACTTCGAACAGGCAGTGCATCAGCTGTGTGACATCTGCAGTCCCGGCCCGGACTGGGGATCAGTCGCCTCACGGATCGGCCGGGTCATCCCGTGGGAGTACGACTACCGGTATGACGCCTTCGTCGACAAGCACTACGGCGAGGCCTATCCGCGGTGTCCCTAGCGATCAGGCCTTGATCTTCGCGTTGGTCGGGTCGTACAGCGGGCGCAGCGACGCTGTCGCCGGGTACAGCCGCGCCGGCGATCTCGACCGTCCACGTCGCCCCCGTCCATCCAAGCCTGTGTCGACGGCCTCGCCGGCCCTCGACCATCGCCAGCCCGACCGCGCCGCCGAGCGTGAAGCCGTAGGACGCGGCCCGGATGTAGCCGACCGGCACGCCGTCGCGGCGCACCGACCTCGGCGTGGAACATCAGCGGCTCCGGGTCCGTCGACCAGCACCTGGACGAGCCGGCGGGTCAGCGGCCCGGCGGCCTTCTTCGCGCACGACGGCGTCGCGGCCGATGAAGCCGCCCGGCTTGTCGAGGGCGACCGCGAAGCCGAGGCCGGCCTCGAGCACCGAGTCGGTGTTGTCGATGTCGTGGCCGTAGTCGCGGTAGCCCTTCTCCATCCGCAGGCTGGCCAGCGCCTTGAGCCCGGCGTGCCGCAGGCCGACCGGCCGCCGGCCGCGACCAGCCGGTCGTACACGTGGATCGCCTGCTCGGCCGGGATGTACAGCTCGTAGCCGAGCTCGCCCAGGTAGGTGATGCGGATGCACAGCACGCGGGCGAAGCCGATGTCGATCTCGCGCGCGGTGCGGAACGGGAACGCCTCGTTGGACAGGTCGGCCGTGGTCACCGCCTGGAGCAGCTCGCGCGAGCGCGGACCCTGGATGTTGATCTGGGCGTAGCCCGACGGTCACGTCGGTGACGAACGCGTGCGCGTCGCCGGCGATGCGCGGCGCATCCAGCGTCTCCGCGTGCCGGTGCGCGGTGTCCGAGGCGACCACCCAGAACCGCTCGTCGTCGAGCTTGGTGACGGTCAGGTCGGCCTCGAGCGTGCCGCCCTCGTTGAGCCACTGGGTGTACGTGATGACGCCCGGCTCGCCGTCGACCTGGTTGGCGGACAGGTGGTTGCAGCACGCCGCCGGCGTCGCGCCCCTGCACGAGGAACTTCGACATGAACGACATGTCCATGAGGATCACGCCCTCGCGGGCCGCGCGGTGCTCGGCCGCCCAGTAGGGCGAACCAGTTCTGCCGGCCCCAGGACAGCTGCTCGGGTCGGGTGCCACGCCCTCCGGCGCGTACCAGTCGGCGCCCTCCCAGCCGCTGACGTCCCGGAAGTACGCGCCGCGCGCGGCGAGCCGGTCGTGCAGCGGCGGACCGCTTCGCGTCGCGGGCGGTCTGCATCGACCGGCTCGGGTAGTGGCACTGGTAGACCATGCCGAGCGACTCGACGGTGCGCGTCGCGCCGGTACTCCGGGTTCGCCTGGTAGCGTGTGCAGCCGGTCGATGTTCATCCCGGTGACGTCGACGTCCGGCCGGCCGTCGACGATCCAGTGGGCCAGCGCCCGGCCCGAGGCCGCCGCCGGTGAGGATGCCGATCGAGTTCAGCCCGGCGGCGACGAAGTAGTTGCGCAGCTCCGGCGCCTCGCCGACGACCGGCTGGCAGGTCGGGCGTGAAGCTCTCCGGCCCGCAGAAGAACTTCTTGCACGCCGACCTCGAGCGAGACCGGGACCCGCGCCATCGCCTTCTCCAGGTACGGGCCCATCCGGTCCCAGTCCGGCGGCAGCTCGCCGAACGAGAAGTCCTCGGGGACGCCGCTCGACCTGCCACGGCGCGCACACCGCCTCGAACAGCCCGAGCATCAGGCCGCCGCCCTCCTCGCGGAAGTAGCCGTAGCGACGCCGGGTCCTCCAGCACCGGCAGTCGCCGTCGATGCCGTCGATCGGCTCGGTGATGCAGGTAGTAGTGCTCGGCCGCCTGCAGCGGGATGTTCACGCCGGCGCGCGCGCCGAGCTGGCGGGCCCACATGCCGGCGCAGTTGACGACGTACTCGGCCTCGATGTCGCCGTACGGCGGTGCGCACGCCGGTCGACCGCGCCGCGCTCGGTGAGGACGCCGGTCACCGGGCACGCCCTCGACGATCCGGGCGCCGGCCTGCCGGGCGCCCTTGGCCAGCGACATGGTGACGTCGACCGGGTTGGCCCGGCCGTCCTCGGCAACGTAGAAGCCGGCCAGCAGGTCGTCGGTGCGCGCCAGCGGGAACAGCTCCTCGACCTCGCGCGGCGAGATCTCCTGCACGTCGACGCCGCAGTAGCCGGTTGAACGCCGACACCCGGCGGTACTCCTCCAGCCGGTCCGGCGTCGGTGGCCACCTCGATGAACCCGACCGGCTTGAAGCCCGGTCGACAGACCGGTCTCGGCCTCCAGCCGGGAGTACAGGTCGCGGGTGTACTTGCGCATCTCGGTCGACGTCTCCGACGTCGAGCCGAAGGTGACCATCAGGCCGGCGGCGTGCCAGGTGGTGCCGGAGGTGAGCCGGTCGCGCTCGAGCAGCACGACGTCCTCGCCGAGGTGGGCGAGGTGGTAGGCGACCGACGCCCCGATGACCCCGCCGCCGATCACGACGACGCGGGCGCGCTGCGGGAGGACGGTCTCGGCCATGCCGGGAGCCTAGGACCCGTGCCCCCACCTTGCTGACTCCCCGGTCAGTTCAGGCAGCTCCCGCTCGTCAGCCGGCCGCGACCGCGTACCCGCAAGGCGGCTGACACGACGCTCGGAACCGAGCGGTACCTAGTGGCATGTACCTCCCCCAGCCGAAACTCAGGTGGGTAGACGGTCGTCGCCGTAGGTGGCTCGTACCTCGCTGACGACGATTCGGTAGCCGTCGTACCAGCGGTGGACCTGGCCCTTTGCCTCGCGGTGCTGCGGGAAGCGCGCGAGCTGAGTGACGGACTCCTGGTCGGCGAAGTAGTACATGGCGTTGATGACGTCGCCTTCAGGCGTTTGCCAGTTCTCGACACGCTCGAAGCCGGGCAGGCCGCGTGCGAACTCGTCGATCTGCCCGTCGAGGCGGTCGAAGTCGTCGTCGTAGGTGCCCGGTTTGAAGATGAACTGGCAACAGATCACGGGAGGGCTCCTGGGGTCGTCTGGCTGGCGGTCTCCTGCTGGTGGTTGGCGCCATAGGTGCTCGTGAGGGCTGCATCGAGGTCGGCGGTGATGTCGTCGGCGGCCTCGAGACCGATAGCGAGGCGGATGAGCCCGTGCTCGCGGAACACGGGCGCGAACCCGGCGGCGCGGTCGGGTGGGTACTGCTCGTAGGCGACCAGGGTCTCGTCGTGGCCGAGGGAGACAGCGGAGGTGATGAGGCGCAGGTCGTTGACGAACCGGAGCCGGTCTACGTGGGTACCGACGATGGCGAAGGAGACGACGCCGCCGTAGCCGCCGGTGAGCTGGGCAGTGGCGGCGGCGTGGTGCGGGTCGTTGGGCAAGCCTGGATAGGCGACGTGGCTGACGCGCGGGTCCCGGGCGAGGAAGGTGGCGACGGCCAGGGCGTTCTCGCAGTGCCGCTGCAAGCGCAGCGGCAGGGTCACGGAGCCGCGCATGATGAGCCAGGCGTTGAAGGGTGCGATGGCCCCGCCGGCGTGGTGCAGGGCACCGAGCTTGACCTGGTCGATGAGGTCCTTGCTGCCGATCACGGCGCCGCCCATGGCGTCGCCGTGGCCGTTGATGTACTTGGTCAGGGAGTGGATGACCAGGTCGGCGCCGTGGTCGAGCGGGATGAACAACGGTGGCGGGGTGAAGGTGGAGTCGACGCTGAGCAGCACGTCGTTGCTGTGGGCGATCTCGGCGAGCCCGCCGATGTCGGCCACCTTGGGGTCGGGGTTGGCGATGACCTCGGTGTGGATCAGGCGGGTGTTAGGGCGTATGGCGGAGCTGACCGCGTCGAGGTCGGTGATGTCGACCCGGTCGACCTCGATGCCGAGCTTGGTGGGCAGGAGGGTCGCGAACAGGCCGTGGGTGCGCATGTAGACGACGTCGGAGACGATCACGTGGTCGCCAGGGTTGAGCACGGTAAATGCGGTCGCGTGGAGGGCGGCCATGCCGGTGGTGAACACCGCGGCGGCTTCACCGTGATCGAGGCGGGTGAGCTTTTCTTGCAGGCCCAGCTGGTTCGCGCCGGACTCCCTGGTGTAGACGAGGAGGTCCGGATCGTCGTCGTCCAGGATGGCCGGGTCGTCGGGGAGCAGGTAGGAGTTGGCCATCACGATTGGTGTGCGGATGGCGCCGGTGGTGCGGTCCGGCTGGTTGCCGCCGTGGACGGCCCACGTGTCCGCGGACATGGTCGCGTAGTCGTGCTTGTCAGGTCGTCCGGAAACCGCAGGGGGCGCGGCTGGGCGCGATCGTTCGGTCGTCAAGCGGGACTCCTTGAGGTGTCGGTGGCTGTTCGTGCTGTCGGTCGGTGTCCGGGTGCCTGGCTGGCCGCGAGAGCGTGGTCGGCTATCGGGCAGCTGGCCTCATGGCCGACGCCGGTCTGCCGTCGGGTCCGCACTACCGACGCCGGGCTCGTAGACCGTGAGGGAGAACCTGGCAGGTTCGCCTTTGTGGTTGGCGTAGCCGTGGTCGAGGTCTCCCGGGAAAGTCATCGAGTCTCCGATGCCCAGCTCGACTGTTCGGTCCCCGACGTTGACGGTGAGCGCGCCGGTCAGGACATGGACGAGCTCGTGGGTGCCTTCGGTGTGAGCCTCGCTCGTGTGCCGGTCGCCGGGGTGCATCGTCCAGTCCCATAGCTCGACGACATCGGGCGGTTCGGTTCCGGCCACGAGAGCGCCCCGGCCGCCGAACTGGCCAACCCACAGCACCGCGGCCTCGCCGGCGCGAGTGACGGAGAGTGGCTTGGGTTCCGCTGGCGCCACAAGGGTGGGCAGCCCGAGGCCAAGCGCGTCGCTGATCTTCAGCAAGATGCCGACGCTCGGGTTCGCCGCGCCTTGCTCCACGTTGATGATGGAGCGGCGGCTGGTCCCGGCCGCCTCCGCGAGTCGGTCCAGCGTCCAGCGGCGCGACTGCCGCTCAGTCCGGACCCGCGCGCCGATGACTCGTGCGAGGGATGCAGTGTCCGTATCCATGAGTGCAGGATACTGCACTCATGGTGCACGGCCGGCTGACCCCGGTCGTTCGACGAATCCCGAGGCCCGGCGGTTGCTCGCGAGCGATCCCGGCGATCGCCTGCCCTACGGCGTCAGCAGCAGGCGGTGCTCCGCCGCCCGCCGGACAGCCGCCCGGCTGAACAGCCACGGCGTGCGCTCGTTGCGCCGCCACCGCTGGGTCTGGTCGGTGTAGTTCTCGTGGAAGGCGTGACCGCTCGCGCCGGCATGCAGCACCCAGCGCGAGGCGTCCAGGTCGGCAAGGTCGACGACCATCCGCATCGACGGGATCCAGTCGGTGCGGTAGCCGTCGTCGGCGCTCCAGCCGGTGGCGGTCACGGTTGCCTCGCCGCCGCCCACCTCGACACGGCCCCGGTTGACCAGCCACTCGATCGGCGCGATGCCGGACTGACCGAAGGTCGGGCTCTCCATCGGCAGCGCGTGCAGCTGTCCCCACTGCCATTCCGCCGGCTCGTCGCCGAGGCGGCGGGTCAGGTCGTCGTAGGCGTCGCCCATGGCCGCAACGAGGATGTCGTCGCGCGACTCGGTCGTCCCGGTGGTCGTGTCGTCCCACCACGGCGACGTCGGGTCGTCGAGCAGGCCGGTGACGACCTGCATCCAGCGGCTTCCACCGTCCGCGCGCTGGCTGTGCGGCAGCTGGTCGTCGAAGGTGCGGGCGAGCAGGTGCCGCCAGACGGCGTTGAAGTACGCCGCGCCGGCCGAGTCCTCCCGCTGGGCGCCGTCCCACCGTCGAAGCAGGGCGACTGCGGCGCCGGCGCGCTCGGGCGCTGTCACTGCGGCGAGCATCGGCAGGAGCGCCGGCGCCAGGTTGTTCTCGGTGTCCCCCTGCAGGCGAACGAGGTCGGCCGTGGTGACGTCCCCGCGCTGAATCAGGGACTGCAGCCGGTCGGTGATGCGCGCCGCGCGGTAGCCGAAGTCCCAGTCCTCGGTGAGGAACACCGGGTACGCCTCCGGCACCACCGGGTTGTTCGCGGTGACCAGGAACCCGTCCTCGGGGTCGAGCGAGCTGGGCAGCTGGCCGAAGGGCACGGTGCCCACCCACTCGTCCTCGCCGGTCCACCCCTCGGCCGGCCAGCGCCCGTCGTACCCTCTGCGCACCGGGACCTTGCCCGGCGCCTGGTAGCCGATGTGTCCCGCCCTGTCGGCGAAGACGATGTTCTGCGCCGGCACCTCGAACAGGTCCGCCGCGACGCGCATCTCGTCCCAGCTGCCCGCCCGGTCGAGCGCGAACAGGGCGTCCATCGTCCGGCCGGGTGTCAGCGCCGTCCATCGCAGTGCGACCCCGTTGCCGGCACCGGCGCGCCGCCAGCGCTTGGCGACGTCGGACAGCAGCGGTCCGTGCCGGGTGGATCGGACCGTGATCTCCCTCGGGTCCTCGCCGGCGACCTCGATGGTCTCGGTGCGGACGTCGAGCGGCAGCTGCTGACCCTCGTACTCGTAGGTGTCACCGGTGACCCGCTCTAGGTAGAGGTCGGCGACGTCGGGCGCGAGGTTGGTGAAGCCCCACGCGATCTGCGCGTTGTGCCCGATGACGACACCGGGGACGCCGGAGAAGGTGAAGCCCGCGACATCGAACGGGCACTCGTCGCTCACGGTGGTGCAGTGCAGGCCCATCTGGGTCCATACCGACGGCAGGCTGGGGCCGAGGTGCGGGTCGTTCGCCAGCAGCGGCAGTCCGGACTCGGTGTACTTCCCGGACACGACCCACGAGTTCGAGCCGAGGCCACTGCCGTGCGGGCCGAGCAGCTCCGGCACCTGACCGAGCAGAGAATGCACACCGCTCAGCGCCGCGGCCTGACCGGTGGTCGGCACCGCGCGCGCCGCGGACTCGGGCTGATCGACCGGCAGGCCGGCGTCGCCGAGGATCGTCGGGTGCTCGGCGTACGGGAACGCCGGGTAGAGCTGCTCGACCTCGTCGCGGCTCAGGGTGCGTGACAGCAGTGCGCGGTCCAGCTCGTCGTCGAGGTTGCTGCGCAGGTCCCAGGCCATCGCCTTGAGCCAGGCCACCGAGTCGGCCGGCGTCCACGGCTCGACCTGGTAGCCGCGGTTGCTCAGCGCGAGGATGCCGTGCTCGAGGCTCAGCTCGGAGCCGGACCGGTGCTGGAGGTAGGCGTTGACCCCGTCGGCGTACGCCTGCAGGTACTGCACGGTCGTCGGGTCGAGCAGCTCCAGCTCCTGCTCGGCGACCCGCCGCCAACCGAGGGTTCGGACGAACTCGTCGGTCTCGACCTGGTCCGGCCCGAACAGCTCGGCCAGCCGGCCGGCGGTGACGTGGCGCCGGAAGTCCATCTCCCAGAACCGGTCCTGCGCGTGCACGAAGCCCTGGGCGCGGAACAGGTCCGCGGCGTCGTCGGCCCACAGCTGGGGCACCCCGTGCGGGTCGCGGTAGACCGTGACGTCCGCGTGGAGGCCGGCGAGCGAGACGGTCCCGTCGCGCTGCGGGAAGGAGCGGCGCGTCGTCCAGGTGACGAACAGGCCGGCGCCGACGGCAAGCACCAGCAGCAGCGCGAGACCGCCGACCAGAATCCGCCGCAGCCGTCGCACGGCGGCGACCTTAGCCGTCGGTCAGACAGCGGTCCGGAGGCGGGAGAGGTCGACGGCAGGCTCGCCGGCCGCGACCAGCTCGGCGATCCGGCGGGCGTGGTCCTCGGCGGCCGTGTGCGCCGCCTGCAGCGAGGCGGCGCCGAGGTGCTTGAGGTCGGCCATCGCGGGGACCGTCGCAGCCAGCGTCAGCTCGGCGGTGACCATCGTGACGTCGAGCTTCCAGACGTCGGAGAGGACGCGCCGCAGGTAGGGCTCCGCGTGGTCCCAGCCCTCGCGCGGGGTGCCAGGGCCGTAGCCGCCGCCCCGGCTGTGCACGACGACCGCGTGGCGGCCGGCGATCGGCTCGCCCTCACCGGCGCGCAGCGGCGACGCGGTGAGGATGCGGTCGACCCAGGCCTGCACGCTGGCCGGGTTGGCCCAGTTGTACAGCGGTACGGCGAACAGGTACGCGTCCGAGGAGAGCAGCTCGTCGGTCAACGTGCCGGCTAGCTCGACGGCCGCCTGCTGCTCGGGACTGCGATCCTCGGCGGGGACGAAGCGCGCGCCCACGGCCGTCATGTCGATGAACGGGACCGGGTCGGCCCCGAGGTCGCGGCGCAGCACGCTGCCGTCGGGGTGCTCGAGGGACCAGACCCGCTCGAAGGTGTCGGCCACCGAGCGGGAGACCGAGGTCTCGCCGGCGAGGCTGGCGTCGAGGCGGAACAGCTGGGGCGAGCGGGTCATGGGTGCTCCTGGGGGTGCGGGACGAGCGGTCACCCGGTAGAAGTTTGCCTCAGCAAATATTGTTCCCGCAATATCCGTCGTCCTTCGCAGGATCGGCACGGTTCACCCGGCGTCCCGGACCTCCCCCTCGGCCTCGTCCGACCCGTCCAGACCCAGGTCCCGGCGGACCGCGCGGCTGATCCGGTGCAGGTGGTCCGGCGGCACCATCCGGTCCATGCTCTCGAGCAGCAGCTCGGCCATCGCGTACCCCGGCTCGCAGCGCACCGCCCGCTCGGCGGCCACGGCAGCCAGCGCCCCGTTGCCGGCGGCGTAGGCCACCCAGCCCAGCAGGGTGCAGACAGGTGCGGCGTCCGGGTCGTCGGCCTGGCGGACCAGGGCGCCCACCAGGTCGAGCAGCGACTCCGCGTCGTCGTCCAGGACTGCGGTCATGGCGGCGTCCCGGCAGTTCTTGTCGTGCAGGCCGAGCACCACGAGTGCGGCGTCGTCGGGCGGCAGCCGCCGGTCGCCGCGCTGCCACCGGTCGCGCAGCGCCTGGAACCGGGCCGTGGTCACCTCGCGAAGGCCGTCCAGCCCGGCGCCGTCCTGCGCCGCCGATATCAGGACCTGCTCGGCCGCAAGCGCCGCCTGCTCGCGCACCGCCCTGGGCACGGCGTGGTCGGACGGCTCGACGCTGCGACGCAGCGCGGCACGGTCGGCCATCACGATCTCGCCCTGGGCCACCGCCTCCACCGCGTAGCGCACGGTGGCCTCGGTCGGCTCGGCCGGCAGCGGCGTCCCCGACACCGGGCAGCAGACCGGGTCGTGGCACAGGTAGGACCACCAACGTCCGTCGGTGACCAGCAGTGCCTCGTGCAGCCGGACGCGGCGGTCGGCCAGCGCCTGCCGGAGCCCCCGCACCAGCCCCGAGCGCGCGAGCCGACCGCGGCGCGGCCGGGACCGGGCGCCGGTGTAGACGACGAGCAGAGCCGCCGACGCCCCTACGTGGGCGACGCGTTCGGCCAGCTCCGCCGCCACCTCGTGCTCCTCGGCCGCCGGTGGCAGGTCGAGGCGCATCACCAGTCGGTCCCGCCGCCGCGGACCTTCGAGGCAGACCACGACCAGGCTCTCAGTGGGGTGGAAGCCGAGCCTGTAGGGCAGCACGCCGAGGATGTCGGCCGGCCCGCGCAGCCGGACCACCGAAGGGCGCAGGTCGTCCCGGCGGGCAGTCTCGTCGTCGTCCATGTCGTCGAGCCTGAGCGCACGGGAGGGTGCAGCCGGTCCGCGTCAGCGGACCCGTGGACAGACCCCGCCTGTGGACGACGAGCCGCCCTGGGCCCGCTGACCCGCTAGAGCAAGATCGTTCGCGACCCTGGTGACCACGACACGCCGCGTTGCACGGCGTGTCGTGCGAACGAACGTCGCGAACGATCTTGTCCACGGCCGAGCTGACAGGTTTCGTAGGGTGGCTCCATGGAGTCACGCGCGCTGGGACGGACCGGTCGGCAGGTCTCGGTCGTCGGCCTCGGCTGCTGGCAGCTGGGCGCCGACTGGGGCGACGTCGGCGAGGGCGACGCGCTGGCCGTGCTGCACGCAGCGCTCGACGCCGGCGTCACGTTCCTGGACACCGCCGACGTGTACGGCGACGGGCGCAGCGAGTCGCTGGTCGGCCGAGCGATGCGAGAGCGGGGCGACGACGGCATCACCGTCGCCACGAAGATGGGACGGCGGGCCGACCCGCACGTGCCGGAAGCCTTCACCCTCGACGCCTTCCGCGGGTGGCTCGACCGCAGCCGGCGCAACCTCGGCGTGGACACCGTCGACCTGGTCCAGCTGCACTGCCCACCCACGGCGGTCTTCGCCGACGACCGGGTGTTCGACGCGCTCGACACGCTGGTCGACGAGCAGGTCATCGCGGCCTACGGCGTCTCGGTCGAGACCGTCGAGGAGGCGCTCACGGCGATCGCCCGACCGAACCTGGGCACCGTGCAGATCATCCTGAACGCCTTCCGGCGCAAGCCGCTCGAGCGCGTGCTCCCCGCCGCCTCCGAGGCCGGCGTCGGCATCATCGCGCGGGTGCCGCTGGCCTCCGGCCTGCTCGCCGGACAGTACGACGAGGGCACGACGTTCGCCGCGGACGACCACCGGACCTTCAACCGCTCCGGCGAGGCGTTCGACGTCGGCGAGACCTTCGCCGGAGTGCCGTTCGACGTGGGACTGCGCGCGGCCCGCAAGGTCTCAGCCCTGACGCCCGACGGCGCGACCACGGCCCAGCTGGCGCTGCGCTGGATCATCGACCAGCCGGGCGTGAGCACGGTGATCCCCGGCGCCCGCAACGCCGCCCAGGCGCGCGCCAACGCGGGCGCCGCCGACCTGGCGTCGCTCCCCGGGGAGACTCTCGAAGAGCTGCGCCAGGTCTACGACACCGACATCCGGGAGCACGTCCACTCCCGGTGGTGAGCCGGGTCGCCCGCTACCTGGTCTCGGCCGGCTGGTCGGTGTCGTCGAGGTCGGGCGGCAGGTCCTGCGGCACGGTCGGTGCACCGGACGGGCCGGCCGACCGGCTGCTGTCGGTGCCCACCAGCGCCGAGTCGGTCGCGACCGGGGCGGCGGCTCCGGCGGGTTTCGGCGCGCCGCGGCCGATCGCGGTGAGCATCATCCCGATGAACGACGGCCGTCCCTGCATCTTCGAGCGGACGTCGAAGGCCACCGCCAGAAGCAGCACCATGCCCTTGATGATCTGGACGAAGTTCGAGTCGACGCTGAGGTTGGCCAGACCCAGGTTCAGCACACCCATCACCAGGCCACCGATCATCGACCCGAGCACGGTGCCGACCCCGCCGGCAACCGCCGCACCGCCGATGAAGACCGCGGCGATCGCGTCCAGCTCGAAGCCGGTGCCGTCCTTCGGGTTTGCCGCGTTGAGATAGGCGGTGAACACCATGCCGGCGACGCCGGAGAGCAGGCCCATGTTCACCATGACCAGGAAGTCGACCCGCTTGGTGTCGACGCCGGACAGGCGGGCGGCGTTGGCGTTGCCACCGACCGAGTAGACGTGCCGGCCGAACACCGTGCGGCTCATGATGAAGCTGTACAGCACGACCAGGCCGCCGAGGATCAGGCCGACCACCGGGACACCCTTGTAGGACGCCAGGATCAGGGCGAACGCCATGATGGCCGCTCCGGCGAGCGCGAGCTTGATCACGCTCAGCGCCATCGGCGGCACCGCCATGTCGTGACTGGCCAGGTCGGCCCGCTTCCGCAGCTCGAGCCACACCAGCAGCACGATCAGCGCCAGGGCGATGACCAGGGTCGGGTTGTGATAGCCCGTGTCGGGACCCATCTCGGGGATGTAGCCGTTCGCGATGACCTGGAAGCCCTCCGGCACCGCCACGCTGGATGCGTCGAGCATCATCAGGTCGAGGCCGCGGAACAGGAGCATGCCGGCCAGCGTGACGATGAAGGCCGGGATACCGACGTACGCGACCCAGTAGCCCTGCCACATGCCGACGAGGATGCCGACGAGGATGCCGAGCACGATCGCCGCCGGCCACGGCAGGTCGTACCGGTCCATGCTGATCGCCACCGTCGCACCGACGAACGCGGCGACCGAGCCGACCGACAGGTCGATGTGGCCGGCGATGATCACCATGACCATGCCGATGGCCAGGATGAGGATGTAGCCGTTCTGGACCAGCAGGCTGGTCACGTTGCGCGGCTGCAGGAACAGCCCGTCGGTGAGCACCTGGAACAGCAGGACGAGGAGCAGCAGGGCGATGATCATCCCGTACTGCCGCACGTTGCCGCCCATGGCCTTGCGGGCCTGGCTGACGAGGGACTCCTTCGCCACGGTGTCGGAGGTCATCGCTTGCTCCTTCCCTTCGTCATGTACCGCATGAGTGTTTCCTGGTCGGCGAGCTCGCGCGAGAAGTCGGCGGTGATCACGCCCTCGCTGAGGGTGTAGATGCGGTCGCACATGCCGAGCAGCTCGGGCAGCTCGGAGGAGATCATCAGGACGCCGCGGCCGCTGTCGGCGAGCCGGTTGATGATCTCGTAGATCTCGTACTTCGCGCCCACGTCGATGCCGCGGGTGGGCTCGTCGAGGATCAGCATGTCCGGCTCGGTGAACATCCACTTCCCGAGCACGACCTTCTGCTGGTTGCCGCCGGAGAGCGTGTTGACGCTCTGCTCGATCGACCGGGCCTTGATGTTCATCTCCTTGCGGTACTTGTTGGCCGCCTTGATCTCGGCGTTCTCGTCGACGGTCAGGTTGCGCCGGATCTTGCGCAGTCCGGCCGAGGTGATCGACACCTTGATGTTGTCGAGCAGGTTGAGACCGAGGCTCTTGCGGTCCTCGGTGACGTAGGCGAGACCGTTGTCGATCGCCTGCTGCACGTTCTTGAGCTTCAGCTCCTTGCCGTCCTTGCGCAGCTCGCCGGCGATCTTGCGGCCGTAGGACTGCCCGAAGACGCGCGCGCCAGCTCGGTGCGGCCGGCGCCCATCAGGCCGGCCAGCCCGACGATCTCGCCGCGGTGGATGGTGAGGGCAGCGCGGTCGATGACCAGCCGGTTGCTGTCGTCGGGGTGCTGGACCGTCCAGTCCTCGATCTCGAGGAGGACGTCGCCCACCGACGGGGTGCGCGGCGGGAAGCGGTGGTCGAGGTCGCGCCCGACCATCCCCTTGATGATGCGGTCCTCGTTGATCCCGTCGGCCTTGACGTCGAGGGTCTCGATCGCACGACCGTCCCGGATGATCGTGATGGAGTCGGAGATCTGCTCGATCTCGTTGAGCTTGTGGGAGATCATGATGCAGGTGATGCCCTTGCTGCGCAGACCGCTGAGCAGGTCCAGCAGGTGCCGCGAGTCCTCGTCGTTCAGGGCGGCGGTGGGCTCGTCCAGGATCAGCAGCTTGACCTGCTTCGCCAGGGCTTTCGCGATCTCGACGAGCTGCTGCTTGCCGATGCCGATGCTCTTGATCTGGGCGCTCGGGTTCTCCCGGAGACCGACCCGCGCCAGCAGCTCGGTGGCCCGCCGCGTCGCGTCGAGCCAGTCGATGACGCCCTCTGCTGGCGTGCTCGTTGCCGAGGAAGAGGTTCTCGGTGATGCTCAGCTCCGGCACCAGGGCGAGCTCCTGGTGGATGATCGCGATTCCGGCGTCCTCGCTCTCGCGAATGCCCTTGAACTGGCACTCCTTGCCGTCGAAGAAGATCTGCCCCTTGTAGGTCCCGTACGGGTAGATGCCGGAGAGCACCTTCATCAGGGTCGACTTGCCGGCGCCGTTCTCACCGCAGACGGCGTGGATCTCGCCGCGACGGACCTCGAGGTTGACGTCGGAGAGCGCCTTGACGCCGGGGAACTCCTTGGTGATCGACCTCATCGAGAGAATCGTGTCCGCCATGTGCACACCCTTGTCGCTGAAGCTGCCGGGGGCTGTCGCCTGCCCGTCCGTGGCCCGGTGCCATGCTGGCACGGGACCGGGCCACGGAGCGGCTTCTTGCTGTGGTTCGGCGAAGAGCTAGCCCAGCTCTTCCTCGGTGTAGTAGTCCGCGTCGAGCAGGACCTGCTTGACGTTCTCCTTGTTCACCGAGACCGGGTCGAGCAGGAAGGTCGGGACCACCTTGACGCCGTTGTCGTAGGACTCGGTGTCGTTGACCTCGACCTCCTTGTCCTCCGCGATCTCCTGGATCATCTTGACCGTGGCCTTGGCGAGCTCACGGGTGTCCTTGAACACCGAGGAGTACTGCTCGCCGGCGAGGATCGACTTGACCGACTCGATCTCCGCGTCCTGACCGGTGATCACCGGCAGCTTCTTCTCGCCGCTGCCGTAGCCGCTGCCCTTGAGGGCCGCGATGATGCCGCGGGACAGACCGTCGTACGGCGCGAGCACGCCGTGGACGTCCTTGTTCGAGTACGCCTTGGTGAGCACGTTCTCCATCCGCTTCTTGGCGACGGCCGCGTCCCAGCGCAGCGTGGCGACGGTCTTGAAGTCGGTCTCTCCCGACGGGATGACGATGTCACCGGAGTCGATCAGCGGCTGGAGCACCTCCATCGCACCGTTGAAGAAGAAGGTGGCGTTGTTGTCGTCGGGCGAGCCGGCGAACAGCTCGACGTTCCACGGCTTGGGCACGCCGCTGGCCTCGAGCCCCTCGACGAGGGAGTTGGCCTGCAGCTCGCCGACCTTCAGGTTGTCGAAGGTCGTGTAGTAGTCGACGGCCTCGGTGCTGCGCAGCAGGCGGTCGTAGGCGATGACCGGGATCCCGTCCGCCTTTGCCTCCTTGAGCACGCCCGCGAGGGCCGTGCCGTCGATCGAGGCGACGACGAGGACCTGGTTGCCGCGGGTCACCATGTCGTTGACCTGGGTCACCTGGGTCGGGATGTCGTCGTTGGCGTACTGGAGGTTGACCTTGTAACCGGCCTTCTCCAGCTCGGCCTTGATGTAGTCGCCGTCCTTGATCCACCGCTGGGACGTCTTCGTCGGCATGGCGACGCCGATGGTGCCCTTCTCCTTCAGGCCCCCACCGTCACCTGTCGTTGTGTCGTCCGAACGGCCGCAGCCGCTCATCGCGAGCACCATGGCACTGGCGGCTGCCAGCGCGAGGATCTTCCGCATCTACTTCTCCTGTCGGGTGGTCAACGGCCCACATGGGTGGACCGCGGTCGGGCTCTTTCCGTGGTGCGGGGTGCGGTGCATCACGAGCACCTCACAGGCGTTGCGCAAGCCGGTGGTAGGTCTGGTTCCACCGCACCTCCTTCGCGAACGAGCGGACGTCGGTGTCCCCGTCGATGACGAGCAGCTCGGTGCGAGCCATCTCGGCGAAGTCTGCGAGTGCCTCGCGGCCGACGGCCGCACTCAGCACGGTGTGGTGCGGTCCGCCGGCGAGCAGCCACGACTCGGCGGACGTGGTGAGGCTCGGCCGGGGCTTCCACACGGCCCGGGCGACCGGGAGGTTCGGCAGCGGCTCGTCCGGCTCGACGACGTCGACCTCGTTGGCGGTGAGCCGCAGCCGGCCACCGAGGTCGGCGAGCCCGACGACCACGGCCGGGCCGGGAGCGGCGGTGAACACCATCCGGACCGGGTCCTCGCGGTCACCGATCGACAGCGGGTGGATCTCCACGGTCGGCGTGCCGGCGGCGATGCTCGGGCACACCTCGAGCATGTGCGCGCCGAGGATCTTCGGCTCACCCGGACCCCAGTGGTAGGTGTAGTCCTCCATGAACGACGTCCCGCCCGCACGGCCGGCGGCGATCACCTTGAGGATGCGCAGCAGCGCCGAGGTCTTCCAGTCGCCCTCGCCACCGAACCCGTAGCCGTCCGCCATCAGCCGCTGCACGGCCAGGCCCGGCAGCTGGCGCAGCCCGCCGAGATCCTCGAAGTTGGTGGTGAAGGCGGTGAAGCCGCCGGCCTCGAGGAACTGCCGCAGGCCGAGCTCGATGCGCCCGGCGTAGCGCAGCGACTCGTGGCGCTCGCCGCCGCGACGCAGCTCGGGAGCCACCGTGTAGGTGTCCTCGTACTCGGCGGCCAGCTTGTCGACGTCGGCGTCGGTGGTGTCGTCGACGGCGGCGACCAGAGCGTTCACCCCGTAGGCGTTCACCGACACCCCGAGCTGGGCCTGGGCGCCGACCTTGTCGCCGTCGGTCACCGCGACGTCGCGCATGTTGTCGCCGAAGCGCGCCATCCGCAGCGAGCGCGACGCCTGCCAGCCGGAGGCCGCGCGCGCCCAGTCGGACACCCGCTCGGCCACGCCGGGGTCGCTCGCGTGCCCTGCCACCGTCTTGCGGACGACCCCGAGCCGTGACTGCATGTAGCCGAACTCGCGGTCGCCGTGCGCGGCCTGGTTGAGGTTCATGAAGTCCATGTCCAGCTCGGCCCAGGGCAGCGACCGGTTGGCCTGCGTGTGCAGGTGCAGCAACGGCTTGCCGAGCGCCTCGAGGCCGGCGATCCATGCCTTGGCCGGCGAGAAGGTGTGCATCCAGGCGATGACCCCGACCACGGCGTCGTTCGCCGGTGGCGTCGAGGCAGGCGCGGCGGATGCCGTCGGAGCTGGTCAGCACCGGCTTCCAGACGACCCGCGGGGTGGCGCGCATGCCGGCCGCCAGCGCCTCGCAGACCTCGCGGGACTGCCGGGCCACCTGGTCCAGGACGTCGTCGCCGTACAGCGCCTGGCTGCCGGTGAGGAACCAGATCTCCTGCTCGGGTGCTGTGATCACGATGTCTGCCTCCGTCCCCTCGGTCCGGGCCGGGCTGGCCGTAGGCGTTCTGGTAGCGGTCGTAGAGCCGGTCGATGTCGGCCTGCGCGATGGGCAACGGCGCGCCGAGCTGTCGGGCCACGTGCACGGTGCGCGCGACGTCCTCGCACATCACGGCAGCCTTGACCGCGTCGCGCGGGCCGGCGCCGATGGTGAAGACGCCGTGGTTCTGCATGAGCACCGCCGGCGACCGGTGGCCGCGCAGCGTGCCGACGATGCCCTGCCCGATCGAGTCGTCGCCGATCAGGGCGAACGGGCCGACCGGGATCTCGCCGCCGAACTCGTCGGCCATCGCGGTCAGCACGCACGGCACCGGCTCGCCCCGGGCCGCCCACGCCGAGGCGTAGGTGGAGTGCGTGTGCACGACACCGCCGACCTCGGGCATCTCCCGGTAGACGTACGCGTGCGCCGCGGTGTCGCTGGACGGCAGCAGGTCGCCCTCGAGCACGGCGCCGTCGAGGTCGCAGAGGATCATCGACTCGGCGGTGAGGTCCGGGTAGTCGACGCCGCTGGGCTTGATGACCATCAGGTCGTGACCCGGCACCCGACCGGACACGTTGCCCGCCGTCCAGGCCACCAAGCCGTACGCCGTCAGCTGGCCGTGCAGCGTCGCGACCGTCTCGCGGACGGCCGCCACCGCCTCGTCCCTGGCCACGTCGACGCCGAGGTGAGGTCGTCATCGAGCGCTCGCCTCCCGTCGGATCTCGCGCAGCCGGTGCATGACGTCGTTGCCGCCGCGACCGAACCAGTCGTGCAGCGTGCGGTACTCGGCGTACAAGGCGTCGTAGGCGACCGCGCGGGTCTCGTCGGGGGTGTAGACCGCGACCTCGCGACGCCCCATCGCCTCGCGCAGCAGCCCGCACGTCGGGGTAGGCGCCGGCGGCGACCGCGGCGTGGATCGCCGAGCCGAGGGCGGGGCCCTGGCCGGAGCCGACGATGCTCAGCGGCAGCCGGGTCACGTCGCTGTAGATCTGCATGAGCAGCGCGTTCTTCATCAGCCCGCCGGCGACCACGAGCTCGGTGACCGGCACGCCGCCGGCCTCGAACGCCTCGACGATCGTCCGGGTGCCGAAGGCGGTGGCCTCCAGCAGCGCGCGGTAGACGTCCTCCGGCCGGGTCGCCAGGGTGAGGCCGACGACCAGGCCGGAGAGCTCGTGGTCGACCAGCACCGAGCGGTTGCCGCTGTGCCAGTCCAGGGCCACCAGGCCGTGCTGCCCCACCGCCTGGGTCGGCGGCCTTCTCGGTGAGCAGCTCGTGCACCCCGATGCCGCGGCCGGTGGCCTCCTCGACGTACGCCGGCGGGACGCACCGTGTCCACGAACCAGCCGAAGATGTCACCGACCCCGCTCTGGCCGGCCTCGTATCCCCAGAGGCCGTCCACGATGCCGCCGTCGACGACCCCGCACATGCCGGGCACCTCGGCCAGCACGTCCGAGCTCATCACGTGGCAGGTGGAGGTGCCCATGATGGCGACCATCTGACCGGGCTCGACGGCACCGGCGGCCGGTGCCGCGACGTGTGCGTCGACGTTGCCCACGCTGACCGCGATGCCTTCGGGCAGGCCGGTCCAGGCCGCAGCCTCGGCGGTCAGCGTGCCGGCAGCGTCGCCGAGCCGGCCGACCGGAGCCACGACCTTGTCGCGGACGAAACCGGCGAACTCGGGGTTCAACGCGGCGAGGTACTCCTCGGACGGATAGGCGCCGTCCTGGTAGATCGCCTTGTAGCCGTTGGTGCAGGCGTTGCGGACGTAGGTCCCGGTGAGCTGCCAGACGATCCAGTCGGCCGCCTCGACCCAGCGCTCGGTGCGGGCGTAGACCTCGGGGTCCTCCTCGAGCAGCTGGAGCCCCTTGGCGAACTCCCACTCGGAGGAGATCTTCCCGCCGTACCGCGCGATCCAGGGCTCGCCGCGCTCGTGGGCCAGCGCGTTGATGCGGTCGGCGTGCGGCTGGGCGGCGTGGTGCTTCCAGAGCTTGACGTAGGCGTGCGGACGGTCGGCGAGATCGGGCAGCTCGCACAGCGGCGTCCCGTCGGCCAGCGTCGGCAGCACGGTGCACGCGGTGAAGTCGGTCCCGATGCCGATGACGTCGGTGGCAGGTACGCCGGCAGCGGCGAGCGCCTTGGGCACCGCCTGGCGCAGCACCTCCACGTAGTCGGCCGGGCACCTGCAGCGCCCAGTCCGGCGGCAGCGGCGCGCCGGTGCCCGCGAGCTCGTGGTCCATCACCGCGTGCGGGTACGCGTGCACCGCGGACCCGAGCTCGGCCCCGTCGTTCACCCGCACCACGACCGCCCGGCCGGACAGCGTGCCGTAGTCGACGCCGACCACGACCGGCGAGTCGGTCGAGGGGGTCCGGGTGGCTGGCACGGCGGGCTCTCCTCAGTGCTGGTCACGGTCGCGTCGGATGTGAGCGTTCACATCGCTCGTGTTGCGAAATTGTTAACGCTCACAGCGGCTGCCGTCAAGGCCTCACGGCCAACTTCTCGCCGACCCGCGCAGACCGTGACCGCACCGTGACCTGGATGGCCGCAGGGAGGCGCTCCCCCCGGCCGGCCGGGTCAGTGCGTCGGTCAGCGGCTGCGCGGGGGTGCGGTGCTGGCGCGGACGAGCAGCTCGGGCTCGATCGGCGGCCGCGGCGCCAGCTGCTCGCCCGCGATCCGCGCGATCAGCGTCTCGATGCAGCGCCGGCCCACCTCGGCGAAGTCCTGGCGCAAGCGTGGTCAGCGGGGGCAGGAAGTAGGCCGACTCCGGGATGTCGTCGAAGCCCGACGACACTGACGTCGCCGGGCACCGAGAGGCCGCCCTCGTGCAGCGCACGGACCAGTCCGAGGGCCATCTGGTCGTTGCCGACGAACACCGCGGTCACCTCGCCACGGGACACCGGGCCGACCAGCTCGCGCCCCGCCTCGAAGCCGGACCGGGCCGACCAGTCACCCAGCACCTCCGGCCGGACCTCCCGGCCGGCAGCAGTGAGCGAGGCCCGCCAGCCGCTGATCCGTGCCTCCGCCTCCAGCCAGCCGACCGGCCCCGCGACGTGCACGACGGTGTCGTGCCCGAGATCGAGCAGGTGCCGGGTCGCAGCGATCCCGCCACCCCGCTGGTCGACGACCACGCCTGACTCGGCGTACAGGTCAGTGGCCTCCACCTCGACGAGCGGGACGGGGGTGGAGACCCCGCGCAGGGCCTCGACCGCCGCCCGCAGCGGGGCGATGGCGACCAGCCCGTCGACGCCGGCGGCCATCAGATGGTCGATCGCCTCGACCATGTGCTGGCGATCGACCTGGCGCAGGCTGACGAAGTTGAGGAAGTAGCCGGCCGCGCGCGCCGCGCCCTCGATGGCGAACAGCGTGCTCGACGGGCCGAAGTTCGTGGTGTCGACGCTGACCACGCCGAGGGTCCGGCTGGACCGGGTCACCAGGGCCCGGGCCGCGGTGTTGCGGCGGTAGCCGAGCTGGGCGATGGCGGTCTCGACCCTGGCCCGGGTGTCCGGGGTGACGCTGGGGTGGGCGTTGATGACCCGGGACACCGTCTGGTGCGAGACACCGGCCAGCCGCGCGACGTCGGCCATCACCGGCGCCCGCAGCCGGTCCTGAGGGTCGTTGGTGGCCATCCCGGCTCGGACTCCCATCGTGTGAGCGTTCACATGAGTTCGCCCGCATGGTAGTCCCTCAGACCGACCCGATGTCCAGACCCCCGCGCTGACCTACCTCAGTGGGGCCGGCAGTCGGACCGCAACGCGCCACTCGACGGTGGGGTGGGGACGGTCAGCGGCTGGGGCGGGGACGCAGCCGGCTGGTCGGCAGGGCCGGTGCCGGCAGCGACGGTCCGTCGTACCCGGTCACCTCGCCGAAGCGGGTGACGGCTCCCCCGACGGCAGCCGTCCACTCCTCCCGGGCCTCGACCACCTCGTCGTGGCTGCGCGCGACGAAGTTCCACCACATCAGCAGCTCCTCGTCGAACGGTTCACCCCCGAGCAGCAGCAGCCGTCCGCCCTCCGGGCCGGCACCGAGGACCACCTGCTGGTGCCCGGGCGCGCGGTGCTCCAGCGACGCATCGTCGAGCGGCTCGCCGTCGACGGTGAGCCCGTCGGACAGCGCCAGCAGCCCGTGCTCGAACCCGCTCTCCAGCGGCAGCGCGCAGCGGGCACCGGGCTCGAGACACCACCTCGGCGCCGACGATCGGCGTGAAGACGGTGGCAGGGGACGCAGCACCGGCCACCGCACCGAGCAGCACGGTGACGTCGATCCCGTCCCCCGCGACCCGGGGCAGGCCGTCATGGTGGGCGAACGCGGGTGTGGTGTCGCGGTCACGCGCCGGCAAGGCAACCCAGAGCTGCAGCCCGCGCAGCGACCCGGTCGCGCCGACCGGTGACGTCTCGGCATGGCTGATGCCGCGCCCGGCGGTCATCAGGTTCAGCGCGCCGGGGCGGACCAGGGCGTCGTTGCCGAGGCTGTCCTGGTGGCGCACCTCGCCGTCGAGCAGCCACGTGACGGTCTGCAGGCCGGTGTGCGGGTGCGGCGGGACCTGCATGCCGGGTGTGCCGGCGATGCCGTGCGGGCCGTAGTCGTCGAGGAAGCACCACGCGCCGATGGTGCGCAGGTCGCGGTGCGGCAAGGTGCGGCGGACCACCATCGCGCGCGGCCCTCCGAGCGGCACCTCGCGAGGCGCCAGCACCCGCCGGCCGGAGCGCGGCCTGGGCACTGCCGATCCGGTCAACGTCTCGGCCGGACGCCGCTCCAGGTTGCTCACCCACCGAGCGTACGACCGTCGTGCCACGACCTGGTCGCACAGCGCCCGGTGCCGCACCAGCCGACCCGCACGGGCTGCCGAAAAGCCCTGCCGGACGAACGAGCGGCCACCTAGGCTTCCCGGGACGAAGGGGTAGGGGCGTGACGGTGGGGTCGGAACAGGCACGGGTGCCCGGCACCCGGGACACCGTCGAGGTCGTCACCGGAGCGGGCCTGCAGGTCGGCGTCCTCGGTCAGCTGGTCGCCACCCGTGACGGCGCCTCACTCGAGCTCGGCGGCCCCCGCCAGCGAGCGGTGCTGGCGCTGCTGGTGCTGGCCCGCGGCGACGTCGTCCCCGCCGACCGCCTGGTCGACGCGCTCTGGGGCGAGGCCACCCCGCCGAGTGCCACAAGTGCGCTGCAGGCCTACGTGTCACACCTGCGCAAGCGGATGGAGCCCGACCGCGGACCCCGCGACCGGCAGAGCGTGATCGCCCGGCAGGGCCCCGGCTACGCGCTGCGGGTCGGGGACGACTCGGTCGACGCCTGGCGCTTCGAACACCTGCTGCGGCAGGCCGGCAGGGCGACCCGGCCACCGCGCAGCGGCAGCTCGAGGAGGCGCTGCGGCTCTGGCGGGGCCCGGCGTACGCCGACCACGCCGGCGAGAGCTGGGCCGACGGCGAGGTCGCCCGGCTGGCCGGCCTGCGTGAGGTCGCCCGCGAGCAGCTGCTCGAGGCACGGCTCGGCCAGGGCGAGTCCGCCGTGCTGGTGCCCGAGATCGAGGGACTCGTCGCCGAGGACCCGCTGCGCGAGGAACGCTGGCGGCTGCTGGTGCTCGCGCTCTACCGGGCCCACCGGCAGGCGGACGCGCTGGCTGCGCTGCGCCGTGCCCGCGCGACGCTGGCTGACGAGCTGGGCGTCGACCCGGGCCCGGCTCTGCGCGCGCTGGAGGGCGAGGTGCTCGCCCAGTCGCCGTCGTTGGACGCCCCGGCGCGCGCAGTGCTCGAGCGGGAGCCCGCGCCCGGCGTACCCGGCCCGCGGGCCGGCCGCGGCGACCCACGGGCGGCAGCAGCCGACCTGATGGTCGGGCGCGACCGCGAGCTGAGCGTGCTGCGTGGCGCCCTGGCCGACGCCGTCGATGGTCAGGGCCGGCTGGCCCTGATCCACGGCCCGGCCGGCATCGGGAAGAGCCGGCTGCTGCAGGAGGTGCGGCGCCTGGCCGAGGCGGAGGGCGCCCTGGTGCTGACCGCCCGGGGCAGCCAGCTGGAGCGCGCGTTCGGGTTCGGCGCTGTCCGCCAGCTGTTCGAGGCCACCCTCGCCGACCCGGCGCGGCGCATCGAGCTGCTGCGCGGGTCGGCCTCGTCGGCAGCCTCGGTGTTCGGCGACATCCCCGCCGCCGACCCGGCCGAGCGGGCCGACGGGTCGTTCGCGGTGCTGCACGGCCTGTACTGGCTGACCGTCAACCTGGCCGAGCAGCAGCCCGTGGTGCTGGCCGTCGACGACGTGCAGTGGTGCGACACCGGCTCGCTTCGCGCGCTGGCCTTCCTGCTGCGCCGGCTGGAGGGACTGCCGGTGCTCATCGCCGCGACCCTGCGCACCGGTGAGACGCATGACGACGAGCCACTGCTCGCCGAGCTGGCCGAGGACCACGGCGACCGTGCAGGTGCACCCGGGGCCGCTGGCGCCGGAGGCCACCGCGGAACTGGTACGCGACCGCCTCGGCGCCGACGCGCAGGACCCGTTCGTCACCGCCTGCCACCGCACGACCGGCGGCAACCCGCTGCTGCTGCGCCAGCTGCTGCGCGCCCTGCAGGTCGAGGGCGTGCGACCCGACGCGTCGCACGCCGACACGGTGAACGCGATCGGGTCGCGGGCCGTGTCGAGCATGGTGCTGATGCGCCTCGCCCGGCTGCCGGCCGACTGCACCGCGGTCGGCCGCGCGGTCGCCGTGCTCGGCGACGGCTGCCGGCTCACCGACGTCGCCGCCCTGAGCGGGCTGGACGAGGCGGCTACCGCGGCGGCGCTGGCCGCGCTGGCCCGCGCCGAGGTGCTGTCGCCGGACCACCGGCTGGGCTTCGTGCACCCGCTGGTCCGCGACGCGGTCTACCAGGCCCTGTCCGTCCGGGGAGCGCGAGCTGCAGCACGAGCGGGCCGCCGCCGAGCTGCCTCGCGCGCGGCGCCACCCGGAGCAGGTGGCCGCACACCTGCTGCTCGCCCCGCGGCGGGGCAGCGCCGACGCGGTGCGGGTGCTGCGGCTCGCAGCGACCACCGCCGCCGAGCGGGGTGCCGCGGATGCCGCCTCGACCTACCTCGAGCGGGCCCTCGCCGAGCCGCCCCGGGACGCGGAGCGCCCGGACATCCTCGTCGAGCTGGGTCGCCTGGGCACGCTGACCGACGGTCCGGCTGCACTCGCCCATCTGCGCGCGGCGTACGAGACCGTCACCGACGTCGCCGTCCGTGCCGAGGTCGCCACCATGCTGGCCAGGACCCTGGTCTTCGCCGGCGGCGCCGGGCGAGGCGACCCGGTTCGCCCGGGACGCGGCGGCAGCGCTGCCCGACGAGCTCGACGACGCGCGGCAGGGCCTGCACGGGCTGGAGCGGATCGGCGGCTACATGCACGGCCTGCCGGAGTCCGAGTGGGGACGCGGCCGGCTGGAGGTCCGCGGTGACGGCGTCGGCGCCCGGATGCTCGCCGCGACGCTGGCCTGGGAGGAGCTGATCAGCAACGGCGACCGGCTGCGCTGCATCGAGCTCGCCAGCTTCGCGCTGGCCGGCGGGCACCTGCAACGGGTCGACACCGGTCTGCTCTGGGTGGTCTCCGCCTTCGTCCAGGAGATGGGCGAGGTCGACATGGGCGACTTCTGGGACCGCACCCTGGCCGACGCGTTCGCCCGCGGCTCGCTGTTCTCCGCGCTGTCCGTGCACCTGTGGCGCGGGCACATGCTGTGGCACCGGGGCCAGCTGCGCGAGGCGCTGCGCTCGGTGCAGACGTCCAACGAGCAGAGCGAGCAGTGGGGCGCACCCGATGTCGGCGTGCGCCTACGGGCAGGCGTTCAGCATCGGCATCCTGCTGGAGATGGGCGACGTCGCCGAGGCCCGCCGGTACGTCGACGGAGTGCTGAACCAGACCCGGATCGGTGACGGGGCTCGGCTCTTCGACGAGAACCACGCCCGGCTGATGGCCGCGGAGGGCCGGCACGCAGAGGCGCTGGCCGCCCTGGAGGCCGCGTCGACGAGGCAGACCGCGGTGATCAACCCGGTGTGGCGCCCCTGGCGCACCTACCGGGCCCCGGTGCTGGCCGCGCTCGGACGGGTCGAGGAGGCCCGCACCCTGATGGCCGAGGAGGTGACGCTGGCCCGGCACTGGGGTGCGCCGTCGGTGCTCGGTCGCACGCTGCGGTGTGCGGGCGAGCTCGGCGGGGAGGACAGCCGAGCCGATGCTGCGCGAGGCCTACGAGCTGCTCCGGCCCACGGTGGCCCGCTACGAGCGGGCCTGCGCCGAGCTGGCGCTCGCCCGGGTGACCGGCGACAGGGCCGAGCGGACGGCGCTGCTCGGCAGCGCGCTGGCCCTCGCCGCGGAGTGCGGCTCCCCGGGGCTGTACCGCCAGGTCTCGGACGAGCTGGTCGCCGACGGCGCGGACGTGCCCGCGCCGTTCGAGGACGTGGTGTCGTTGACGGCGACCGAGCGGCGGGTCGCCCAGCTCGCCGCGGCCGGCGCGGCACCCAGCGCGGTCGCGCAGCAGCTCTTCCTCACCCCCGCGGTGGTCGAGCGCACCCTCGCCGAGGTCCGCGAGCGGCTCGGCGTGCAGACCGACGCCGAGCTCGGGTCCGCCCTCGCTCTCGCCTGACCTGCGGCAACGCGCCCCGCAAGTGGACTCCAAGGTCCCCGCAAGTGCCTGGCCGCACGCTGCTCCCGTCGAGAGCAGCGCCCCATGTACTGATCGAGGAGCCAGTGTGACCACCCAGCCCATCACGACCACCGAGGATCTTCGCCAGCTCTGCGGCGGCGCCGTGCACCTGCCCGGTGACCCGGGCTATGACGCCGCCCGGATGCCGTGGAACGTCGCCGTCCCGCAGCACCCGGCCGCGGTGGCCTATCCGGCCGACGCCGACGAGGTCGTCGAGGTCGTCCGCGCCGCAGCGGCCGCCGGTCTGCGCGTCGCCCCGCAGGGCACCGGCCACAACGCCGGTCCGCTCGGCGACCTGAGCGACGCCGTGCTCGTCCGCACCTCGGCGATGCGCGAGGTGACCGTCGACGCGGCATCGCGCACCGCACGGGTGGGTGCCGGCGCGCTGTGGATCGACGTCGTCGAGGCCGTCGCGCCCTACGGGCTCGCCGCCCTGCACGGCTCCTCTCCCGACGTCGGCGTCATGGGCTACACGCTCGGCGGCGGCATGGGCTGGTACGCCCGCGAGCACGGCCTGGCCACCAACAACGTCACCGCGGTCGAGATCGTCACGCCCGACGGCCGGCTGGTCCGGGCCGACGCGGAGACCGAGCCCGAGCTGTTCTGGGCGGTCCGCGGCGGCGGGGGCAACTTCGGCGTGGTGACCGCGCTGGAGTTCCGGCTGTTCCCGATCGAGACGGCGTACGCCGGGATGCTGGTCTGGGACCGCTCCGACGCGGAGAAGGTCCTGCGCACCTGGGCCCGCTGGGCGGTCGACGCGCCGGACGCGGTCACGACGTCGTTCCGGATCCTGCAGCTGCCACCGCTCGAGGAGATCCCCGCGCCGGTACGCGGTCGCCAGCTCGCGATGATCAACGGTGCTGTGCTCGGAGACGACGCGACAGCAGAGGCGATCATCGCCGAGCTGCGCGCGCTCGAGCCCGAGATCGACACCTTCGCCCGGGTGCCGTCGGCCTCGCTGGTGCGCCTGCACATGGACCCCGAGGGCCCGACGCCCGGCGTCAGCGCGACGACGGTGCTCGGTTCCCTGCCCGACGAGGCCGTCGACGCGTTCCTCGCGACAGTGGGGCACGGCACGGAGCAGAGCCTGCTCGCGGCCGAGCTGCGCCAGCTCGGTGGCGCCCTGGGCCGTCCGCACCGTGGCGCCGGGGCGCTGCCGCAGCTCGACGGGCAGTTCATGCTCTTCGGCGTCGCCATCGCCGCGACACCGGAGATGGGCGCCGCGGGTCAGGCGGACGCGCATGCCCTGGTCGCCGCGATGGCGCCCTGGGCCAACGGCCGGCAGTACCTGAACTTCCTCGAGGAGCCCGGCGACCCGCGGTCCGGCTACGACGCCGACTCCTTCGAACGGCTGCAGTCGCTCCGGGCGTCGATGGACCCCGACGGCACGCTGATGGCCAACCACCAGATCGCCGTCGACACCATCGCGCTGCCGAACCAGCGCTGAGCCTCCGCACTGCGGTACGCCCGGGGGTCTGAGCCCCCGGGCGTACACTCGCGCCACCGAGGAGTTCCAGAACGCGGACACCGGTCTCCGTCGCCCCGGCGAAGAGGTCACCAGGCTGCGCACGTAGCCGGAGACAGGTTCCGCCCCATGAGCTCGATCACGATGCTCGCCCGACCCCCGGTCACCGCACCACCCACGACCGCCCACGAGGAGCGCGAGTCCCGGCCCCGCCTGCGGCGAGTGATCAGACACCTCGCACTGAGCATGCTCAGCGCCAACGTCGTGCCGGCCGCCCTGTTCTACATCTGCCTGGCCACGATGAACGTCTGGGCAGCGCTGGTGGCCGCGCTCGCGTGGTGCTACGGCGCGATCGGCTGGCGGATGGCCACCCGGCGACGGATGTCCGGGCTGCTCGTCCTCACCGTGGTCGGCCTGACGGCGAAGACGGCCATGACGTTCGTCAGCGGTAACACCTACCTCTACTTCATCCAGCCGGCGATCAGCAACGCCGTGATCGCCTCGGCTGCCCTGCTGTCGCTGGCGACGGCCCGCCCGTTCGTCGCGCGACTCGCCGCTGACTTCTACCCGATGACCGACGACCTGGCGATGCGCCCGCGGCTGCAGCGGCTGTTCTGGCACCTCACCCTGATGTGGGCGATGGTCTGCCTCGCCAAGGCCGTCATGACGCTGTGGCTCTACGAGTCGCAGTCGCTCACCACGTTCGTCGTGATGAAGAGCGCGTCGTTCCTCGCGATGACGGTCGTCGCCGCCGCCGTCACGATCTTCGCCGCGGTGCGCGTCGCCCGTCGGGAGGGTCTGCTGACCCAAGCCGGCAAGCCGGCGCACTGACTCCGACGCCCTAGATTTGGCCGCATGTCAGGTATCGCGTTCATCGGTCTCGGTCGGATGGGCAGCGGCATGGCCGGTCGCCTCCTGGCGTCCGGGCACCAGCTGACCGTCTACAACCGCAGCCCGCAGAAGACGACGCCGCTGGTCGACCGTGGCGCCCGGCTCGCGACGAGCCCCCGTGACGCGGCGGACGGCGCGTCGGCGGTTTTCGTCATGGTCAGCGACGACCAGGCGTCCCGAACGGTGTGGCGGGGCGACGACGGGGTGCTCGCAGCCGAGCCGGCGCCGGGCGCCTTCGCGGTCGAGTGCTCGACGCTCTCCCTCGGGTGGGTGCGTGAGCTGGCAGTGGCGGTGCATGACCGCGGGCTTCGCTACCTCGACTGCCCGGTGACCGGCCTGCCGGACGCTGCCGCGGCCGGCCGCCTGACCTTGCTGATCGGAGCCGACGCAGCCGACCTCGAGGACGCCTCGCCCCTGCTGCTGCCGCTCTCCGCCGAGCAGCTGCACTTCGGCCCGGTCGGTGCCGGCACCGTCTACAAGCTGATCATCAACCTGATGGGCGCCGTCCAGATCGGCGCAGCAGCAGAAGGCATGGCACTCGCCGAACGCGCCGGTCTCGATCTCGACCAGGTGGCCCGGGCCATCGCCGCCGGACAGGCGGCCAGCCCGCAAGTGGTGCGCAACAGCCGCCGGATGGCCGACGGCGACCACGAGCACGACGTCGTGTTCTCCGGTCGCCTGCGCCGCAAGGACGCCGACTACGGCGTCCGGCTGGCCGACACGCTCGGCGTGCCCGCCCCGTTCGGCCGGGCAGCCCTGGACGGCCTCGACCGGCTGCTGGCCATGGGCCTCGGCGACACCAACGAGAGCAGCATCATCGAGGTCGCGCGCCGGCGCCGGCTGTTCCTGACTCTCGGACACATTCGTGACTGCTGTGGGAAACGGCACGTGCAGCTCGACGCACCAGGCACAACCGCCACGAATGTGTTCCGGACTCAGCGATCCCCCGCGTCGTCCAGCGCGGCAACCGAGGAGATCAGTCAGACGAAACCCGGGACGTCCCGCCAGGCCTCCGGCTCCGGCCCCTGCTCGTCCCGGCCGACGGCGACCTCGATCAGCCCGTAGGGCCGGTCGCCGGCGTTGAAGACCTCGCCCGGGTTCTCGAGGCCGAACGGCGAGAGGTCGACGAGGTAGTGGTGCTTGTTCGGCGCCGACATCCGCAGCTCGGCGATGTCGGCCCGGGCATCGAGGACCGTCCGGCCCATCTCCCACAACGTCTGCTGCAGGGCCAGGCTGTGCAGGCCGCCGAACCGCGAGACGAGCAGCGCCCGGACCTCGGCGTACGCCGCGTCGTAGCCGTCGCCGGGGACCGACGCCCACCGCCAGCGCGCGGTCAACGCGGTCGCGAGAACCCGGTCGGTGGTCGGCGGCAAGGTGGTGAGGTCGTCGACCAGGAACCCGGTGAACTCCGAGCCGGTCGACTTCAGCAGCACCAGGCCGGTCAGCCCCGACACCACGTGCTCGCCGCCGTCGTACGCCGTGACCACCGCCGTCCGGGTCTCGGCGCCGGTGCGCACGAAGGTGTGGTCGTGCGGCCGCCCGTCGACCGACGCACGTTCCCAGCCCTGCTCCTCGACCACGACCTGCGCCGAGGTGACCGGCTCGACGTCGTCGACGAAGTGCCGGGCCAGCTCGCGGGCGAACTCCTCCGTCGCGCCGACCCCGCGCTCCTTCGCGAACGCGTAGACGGAGTTCTTCTGGGTGTCCGTCGGCAGGATGTCGCGCTGGTCACCCACGACGTGCGCCGCGGTGAAGTCGCCGCGCAGGGACGTCGACACGGTCAGGTCACGGATCTCGTGCCGCGCCGTGTCCCGCACCACCCGCACCAGCCGCGTCTCCGCCTTGCCGTAGCGGTTGTCCCCGAGCACGATGCCCACGGCTCAGCTCCCTCGGTAGGTCGAGTAGGCGTACGGCGACAGCAGCAGCGGCACGTGCAGGTGGGTGTCCGGGTCGTCGACGGTGAACGTCACGACGACCTCCGGGTAGAAGGTCTCGCGGCCGTGTGCGGCGAACCAGTCGCCGGTCGCGAAGACCACCCGGTAGGTGCCGCGGTCCAGCCGGTCCGGACCGAGCTCGCGGACCCGGCCGTCGTCGTCGGTGCGTGCCTCGACCGAGAGACCGCGCCCCTCGATCCGTACCGCGACGCCCCGGGCCGGCAGGCCGGTCACGGCGTCCAGCACGTGGGTGGTGACCACGCTCATCGGGTCGGTCCTCCTTCGTCCAGCAGCCGCTGAAGCCGCAGCCGGTTGATCCTGCCGAGCTCGGCACGCACGACAGTGCGCTCGTACGCCGGGTCGTTGCCGAGCCGGGAGCGCAGCACGTCGAGCAGCTCCTCGCCGCTGCGACCGCTGGCGCAGACCAGGTAGACGTGGCCGAACCGGTTCTCGTACTCGCGGTTACCCTCGGCCAGCGCGTCGCGCACCGCGTCACCGACACCGGCCTGCTCGCGCTGCGAGGCCGCGTCGCGGGACCGTTCGCCGATCCGGGGGTGGCCGGCCAGGGCGTCGTCGACGTCCTGCTCGGCGAGGGCGCCGAGAGCCCGCTCGGCTGCGTCGAGCAGCCCGTCGGCCGAGCCGTACGGCGCGGCGCCGGCGACCAGGTCGGCCCACCGCGGGGAGGCGCACACCGTCAGCAGCGCCTCGCGGAGCTCGGCGGCAGGCATCCGGTCGAGCCACGGACCCGGCCCGTCGCGCCGGGCCAGCCGCCGAAGCGTGTCGCCGTCCGGGCCGCCGGCCGATGCGACCTCATCGGCGTCCAGTGCTCCGCAGTCGAGGCCGCGCAGCAGGAAGCCGGCGAGCGCGAACGCCGTCGCCGGCTCGTCGAGCACCCCACCCGACTGGCGGTCCAGGTAGCCGCGCAGCCGCGCCACCGCCGCCGCCAACCCCTCCCGGTAGAACGCGAACGTCGCGAGGTAGCGGGTCGGCAGCTGCGCGGGGTGCAGGTCCCAGCCCTGGTAGATGCCGCGCTCCAGCGACCGCCGGACCAGTCGCGCGTGCAGTGCCCAGGCAGCCTCGACGTGCGCCCGGTCTCCGACCGGCAGCACGTTGGTCGACCCGTCGCTCACCCGCACCCCGGTCTGCGCCGCGGCCACCTGCATCACGGCCTTCGCGTGGTCGGCGACCGGGTGCTCCATCGACTGGTGCGCGGCAGCCACACCGAGCGAGGCGCTGTAGTCGTAGGTGCCGTAGTGCAGGCCGACGCACCGGCCCGCGGCTGCGTGCACGGCGCGGGCGACGGTCGCCGTCCCGTCGGCGCCCAGCACCGCCTGCGGCGTCTCGACCTGCACCTCGAAGTGCAGCGACGAGGGCGGCAGGCGGTGCGCAGCCTCGAGCCGCTCGCAGAGCAGCACCATGGCCCGCACCTGCTCGGCCGAGGTGACCTTGGGCAGGGTCGTGACGAAGCCGGGCGGCAACGCGCCACCGAGGGCACCCAGCACCAGGTCCAGCGAGCGCACGCCGCGCCGCCGGGTCGGCGCCTCCAGCGACTTGACGCGGACCCCGCTGGCGAACGGCCCACCCGCACCGCCGAGCCCGGCGAGGACCTCGCCGGCGAGCCTGCGCGTGCCGGTCCTCCTCGTCGTCGGGACGCGTGCCGTAGCCGTCCTCGAGGTCCAGCCGCAGGTCCTCGACCGGCTCGCGCGCCAGCTTGGCCAGCACCCGCGGCCACACCTCGTCGACCAGGGCGGCGTCCAGCCCGGTGATCCGCGCCATCGACCCGGCGTCCTCGGCGGCCACCGCGTCCAGCGCGTCGGCGCCCGCGCGGGTCACGACATCGGCGGCTGCCCGGTCGGCCGGCAGGTACAGCGTGTGCACGGGCTGCCGACCGGCCGGCTCTCCCGGCCAGCCCGCGGCCAGTGCCGCATCGGCAGGCGCGAGCAGGTCGTCCAGCTCGCGCAGGACGTCGTCGGGCAGGGTCATCCGGTCGCGTCCCACCGGTCCCGCAGCGCGGCCAGGCCGTCGTCGGTCGGGCGACCCCAGAGCCGCAGCCGGGCCATCCCGCCGTCCGGGTAGACGTCGAGGCGCACGTGGCTGGCCGGCGCCGCCGGCTCGGCGAGCACGACGCGGTGCCGGGTGTCCGGCTGCAGCGAGGTGCGTTCCAGCAGCGGGAACCATGACCCGGGGTCGGCCGGGTCACCCTCGCCGTCGTACGCCGAGAGCGCCGCGGCCCCGGGCGCGTTGCCCAGGAACCACGTCGTGTCCAGCTCGACGACGCGCACCGAGCCGCGCGCAGCCAGCCGCACCTCGACCCAGTCGTTGCCGTCGTCGCGCCGCCGCGCCGTCTCCCAGCCCTCCCCCATCGAGCGGGCCAGCCCGGGTGCGATCAGCCGGTCCGGCGACCCGTAGAACAGGTTGCTGCAGCCGGTGACCCGACCGCCCAGCTCGAGCGCGGCGAGGTCGATGGTGCCCAGCGCCTCGATCGGCCGTGGGTCGGCGACGACCTGGCCGTGCACCCGCAGTCGTGCCACACCACCGTCCGGGTGGATGGTGAGGCGCACGTGGGTCCACCGGCTCGCCGACGCGACGGCGAAGACGTTCGCGGTGTCGCCCTGCAGCGGCGAGCGATCGACCAGCGTCGTCCACTCGGCCTCGCGCAGAGCGGCCACCGCCGGCTGCCCGTCGACGGCCAGCCCCTCGACCGACGCCTCGCTCGGGAAGTTGCCGGTGAAGTGGCTGGTGTCCACGACCACGGCGCGCACGACTCCCGGCGCCCCGAGCCGCACGATGGCTTCGTCATGGCCTGGCTCGCGCCGCCGCCGCGTCTCCCAGCCGTCGTAGACCTGACCCTTTGCGCCGAACGTCCGGGGCGTGAACGCGGCGGGTCCGGGGTTGATCAGGTTCTCGCGGCCGGCGAACAGCTCGTCGTTGGCCCACACGACCGCGCCGCCGAAGGTCCGCACCGCGAGGTCCGGCAGGGCCAGCAGGTCCTGGCTGGTCGCCTCCTGGGCCATCACGCCTCCCCTCTCGACAGCAGCCGTCCGGTGGCCGGACCCGGCCGGTCAGCGCCGACCGCCGCCCCAGCCAACCACGTCCCGCGCACCAAGCCGGTGAGCCGCGCACCGGTGTACGGCGACACCGCATTGCGGTGGTGCAGCCGCGACGGGTCGACCACCTGCTCGGCGTCCGGGTCGAACGAGACGAGGTCGGCCGCGGCCCCGGCCCTGATCCCACCCTTCGTGGCGAGACCCACCAGCCCGGCCGGTGCGGACGACATCCAGCGCACGACGTCGGCCGCCGAGTGCCCGCGGCGGCGCGCCTCGGTCCACACCAGCGGGAGCCCGAGCTGGAGCGAGGAGATGCCGCCCCACGCGGTGCCGAAGTCGCCGGTGTCGAGGTTCTTCAGGTCGGCGGTGCACGGCGAGTGGTCGCTGACCACGAGGTCGATGGTGCCGTCGGCCAGCCCGGCCCAGAGCGCCTCCCGGTTGGCCTCGTCACGCACCGGCGGGCAGCACTTGAACGAGGTGGCCCCGTCCGGCACGTCCTCGGCGCGCAGCACCAGGTAGTGGGGGCAGGTCTCGACGGTCACCCGCACTCCGTCTGCCCTCGCGGCAGCCAGCGCCGGCAGGGCCGCGGCGCTGGAGAGGTGCACGACGTGCAGCCGGGCCCCGGTGCGACGCGCCGCGTCGATGACGGCGTCGATCGCCCGGTCCTCGGCGCTGTGCGGGCGCGACGCGAGGAACCTCCGGTACGCCGGGCCGGAGGCCGCCGGCGCCCCGGACAGGACACCCGGGTCCTCGGCGTGCACGAGCAGCAGGCCGTCGGCTGCCGCGACCTCCTCGGCCGCGGCGAGCAGCCCGGCAGACGACAGCGCCGGGAACTCCTCGACCCCGGAGTCGGGCAGGAAGCACTTGACGCCCATCACCCCGGCGTCGAGCAGGGCGCCCAGCCGGCCGAGGTTGCCGGGAACGGCACCGCCCCAGAAGCCGACGTCCACCAGGCACTGGCCCTCGGCAGCCGCCCGCTTGACCGCCAGCGCCTCGGGGTCCAGCGTCGGCGGCAGGCTGTTGAGCGGCATGTCGACGATCGTCGTCACACCGCCGGCCGCCGCGGCCCGGGTCGCCGAGGCGAACCCCTCCCACTCGGCGCGACCCGGCTCGTTCACGTGCACGTGGGTGTCGACCAGCCCCGGCAGCAGGACGACATCGTCGCCGAGCTCGACCACCGTGCATCCGGGGTTGCCGGTGACCGAGCGGTCCAGCGGCCCGACGCCCGCGATCCGCCCGCCCACGACGGTCACGGTCACCGCCTGCTCCCCGGCCGGGGCGGGCAGCACGGCACGGGCGGCGTGCAGCACGAGGTCGGGTGTGCGAGCAGACGATGACATTGTCGCGCTCCGCCTACGCTCGTTCCTCGCTCCGGACGTCGCCGCTCCCGGTGATGTGCTCGGGACGGATCGGCACCCGGCTGAGGAACTGCCCCGTCGCCGCACGGACCGCGGCCAGCACCGCCGGCCCCGAGGAGATGGTGGGTGGCTCGCCGACGCCGCGCAGCCCGTAGGGCGCGTGCGGGTCGGGCAGCTCGAGGACCTCCACGGTCATCGGCGGCATGTCGAGGATGGTCGGGATCAGGTAGTCGGTGAAGGACGGGTTGCGGATGATGCCGCCCTCGACGACGACCTCCTCCATCAGCGCCAGCCCGAGGCCCTGCGCGCTGCCGCCGTGGATCTGCCCGACGACCGCCTGCGGGTTGACGGCCTTCCCGACGTCCTGGGTGCACGCCAGCTCGACGACCTTGACCAGGCCCAGCTCCACGTCCACGTCCACGACCGCGCGGTGGGCGGCGAACGCGTACTGCACGTGCGCGTTTCCCTGCCCGGTGGACGGGTCGACGGCCTCGGTGGGCCGGTGCCGCCACTCGACGGTCTCCTCGACCGCACCGTCCCCCAGTGCGGCCACCAGCGTCTCGGTGTCGACCTCGTCCCAGGACGACACCCCGGTGCGGGCGAGCACCCGGTCGCGCACCCGCAGGCAGGCCTCGCGCACAGCACCGCCGGTCACGTAGGTCTGCCGGGACGCCGAGGACGACCCGCCGCTGCCCACCGCGGTGTCCGCGGGAGCGACCACGACCCTCTCGACGCCGAGCTCGGTGCGCGCGATCTGCTGCTGCACGGTGACCAGGCCCTGCCCCACCTCGGCAGCCGCGGTGTGCACGGTGACCACCGGCGCGCCGGCCGTCACCTCGAGCCGCACCCGGGCGGTCGAGTAGTCGTCGAAGCCCTCCGAGAACCCGATGTTCTTGTACGCCACCGCGTACCCGATGCCCCGGCGCACGCCCTCGCCGTGGGTGGAGTTCGCCACCCCTCCGGGCAGCCGGCGCAGGTCCTCACCGACCCGGTCCGGCGGAACCGGCATCGCCTGCAGCCGCCGGAGCAGGTCGGCCACCGGTGCGGGGCTGTCGACCACCTGCCCGGTCGGCGCGAGCGAGCCTTCCTCCATGGCGTTACGGCAGCGCAGCTCGACCGGGTCGATGCCGAGCACGGCGGACGCCTTGTCCATCTGCGACTCGTAGGCGAACGCCGCCTGCACCGCTCCGAAGCCACGCATCGCGCCGCACGGCGGGTTGTTCGTATAGGCGCCGTAGCAGTCCATGTGCACGTTCGGCACGACGTAGGGGCCGATGCCCATCAGCCCGGCGTTCCCGACGACGGCCGCGCTGCTGGACGCATAGGCCCCGCCGTCGAGCCAGATCGTCGCGCGGACGTAGACCAGCTCGCCGCTGCGGGTGAACCCGTGCTCGTAGTGCAGCTGCGCCGGGTGCCGGTGCACGTGACCGAAGAACGACTCCTCGCGGTTGTAGGACATCTTCACCGGCTTGCCGGTGTGCATGGCCAGGAGGCAGGCATGCACGTGCATCGAGAGGTCCTCACGACCGCCGAACGCGCCACCTACGCCGGCGAGGGTGAGCCGCACCTTCTCGGGCGGCAGCCCGAGGGCGCCGCAGATCTGCTGCTGGTCGACGTGCAGCCACTGGGTCGCGACGAACAGGTCGACGCCGCCGTCCTCTGCCGGCACGGCGAGACCCGACTCGGGGCCGAGGAACGCCTGGTCCTGCATGCCGACCTGGTAGTCGCCCTCGACCACGACAAGGTCGGAGTCGGCGGCAACCCTGTCCATGTCGCCCTTGCGGATCTTCAGGTGCCGGATCAGGTTGCCGCGCGGCCCGACCTGCACCGCGCCGTCCGCGAGCGCGACCCGGGCGTCGGTGACCGGCTCGAGCTCCTCGTAGCCGACCACGATCCGTGCAGCGGCCCGGCGGGCCGTCTCCGGGTGCTCGGCCGCGACCAGCGCGACCGGCTCGCCCTGGTAGCGCACGACGTCCATGGCCAGCACCGGCTGGTCCTGGAACTCCAGCCCGTACCGCTTGGCGCCGGGGACGTCGTCGGCTGTGAGCACGGCATAGACGCCGGGCAACGCCAGCGCCGGCCCGATGTCGATGGACCGGATGCGCGCGGCCGGGTACGGGCTGCGCAACGTGACCCCCCAGAGCATCTCGTCGGCCCACAGGTCGCTGCCGTAGGCGAACTCGCCGGTGACCTTCAGGGTGCCGTCGGGCCGGGCCGCGTCGGTGCCGACGCCACCGTCGGTCCGTACCGGCGTGCTGACGGGTGCCGTCATCGGGAGCTCCTCTCGAGCAGCCGCCGGGACGCCGCCGCGGCGTCCTGCGCAAGCTCCTGCTCGTCGACGGTCACCAGCCGGTCCTGCTCCACCACCGCACGACCGTCGACCAGCAGCAGCTCGAGCGGCGGTGGCGAGGCCGAGGGCCAGCGCAGCGACCGGGTCGGCGATGCCCGCGTGCGGCAGCGTGTCGAGCCGCCACACCGCGAGGTCGGCGAGCTTGCCGACCTCGATCGACCCGATCTCGTCGGCCCGGCCGAGCACCTGGGCGCCGCCATAGGTCGCCAGCCGCAGGGCCTCGCGCACCGAGAGCCCGGTCGGGCCGCCGCGGGCTCGGGCGAACAACGCCGCGTGCCGCAGCTCCTCCAGCAGCGAGCCCGCCTCGTTGGACGCCGCACCGTCGACCCCCAGCCCGACCGGGACGCCGGCGTCCACGAGGTCCCGGGTGCGGGCGATACCGGCCCCGAGCCGCGCGTTGCTCGACGGGCAGTGCGCGACGCCGGTGCCGGTGGCCGCGAACCTGGCCACGGCCGCGTCGTCGAGGTGCACGGCGTGGGCCATCCAGACGTCCGGGCCGAGCCAGCCCAGCGAATCGACGTACTCGGTGGGGGTCGCGCCGAACCGTTCGGCGCAGAACGACTCCTCGTCGACGGTCTCGGCCAGGTGGGTGTGCAGCCGCACGCCGTGCCGGCGGGCCAGGCCGGCCGCCTCGGTCATCAGCTTCGCGGTCACCGAGAACGGCGAGCAAGGCGCCACCGCCACCCGCAGCATCGAGTCGTACGACGGGTCGTGGAACCGCGTGATGGCCGACTCGGTCGCGTCCAGGACGGCGTCCAGGTCCTCGACCACCGAGTCGGGCGGCAGCCCACCCTGGCTGGCGCCGAGGTCCATCGAGCCCCGGGTCGGGTGGAAGCGCAGCCCCACCGCCGCCGCTGCGCCGATCTCGGCCGCGAGCAGGTCACCGCCACCGGCCGGGAAGACGTAGTGGTGGTCGGTGCTCGTCGTACATCCGGTGCGTGCCAGCCAGCCGAGCGCCGCGGCCGATGCGGCGCGCACGACTTCCTCGTCGATGCCCGCCCACACCGGGTAGAGCGCGGTGAGCCACTCGAACAGCGTCGCGTCGACGGCCAGCCCGCGGGTCGCCCACTGGTAGAGGTGCTGATGGGTGTTGACCAGCCCCGGCGTGACCAGGCAGCCGGTCGCGTCGAGCACGCGGTCCGCGGCCCGGCGGGCGTCCTCCGGTGCCGGACCGGCGCCGACTGCGATGACACGGTTGCCCTCGACCACGACGTGGCCGGCCGGGTATTCGGTGCCCGCGGCGTCCACGGTGCAGACCGTCGCGCCCTCGACCACGAGCACGTCGCTCACGTCCGCATCCGTTCGGCCGCCAGCCGCACGGCGTCGAGGATGTTCTCGTAGCCCGTACAGCGGCAGAGGTTGCCGGCGAGCGCCTCGCGCACCGTGTCGTCGTCCGGGGCCGGAACCCGCCGCAGCAGGTCGTGCACCGCGACCACCAGGCCGGGCGTGCAGAAGCCGCACTGGACGGCCCCCGTCTCCAGGAACGCGGTCTGCACCGGATGCAGCCGCTCGGCCGTGTCCTCGTCGGCGAGGCCTTCCACCGTCACGACGTCGCGGCCCTCGGCCTGCCCGGCCGCCACCAGGCAGGCGCACACGACCTCACCGTCGAGGTAGACCGAGCACGAGCCGCACTCGCCCTGCTCGCAGGCGTTCTTCGAGCCGGGCAGCCCGAGCCGTTCGCGCAGCAGGTAGAGCAGGCTCTCGCCCTCCCACACGTCGTCCGCCTGCCGGCGCTCGCCGTTCACCGTGAGCTCCACCCGCATGGTCAGGCCGCCTCCCGCCGGTAGTCCTGCCACGCCCAGCCCAGCGTTCGTCGGGCCAGCACCGAGAGTGCGTGCCGCCGGTACGCCGCGGTGCCCCGCACGTCGTCGATCGGCGACGCGTCAGCCGCGACGAGGTCACCGAACCGCGTGGCGACGGCGTCGGGGACGTCGGCGCGCGTGTCCCACAGGCCGTCCTCGGCCATCGCAGCCGCGAGGAACTGCTCGGCGGTCCGCGCGTGCCGCGGCGTCGGAGCCGCGGAGCCGATCGCCGCGCCGACCGCCCGCCGCTGAGGATGTAGTGCGAGCCCGAAGGACGTCACCGCGATCACCATCGCGTTGCGGGTGCCGATCTTGGCGAACTGCTGGGGCCCGGCCAGCGGCGGCAGCAGCACCGCAGAGATCAGCTCGTCCGGCTCCAGTGCGCTCTTCTTCACGCCGGTGAAGAAGTCAGCCACCGGCACCTGCCGCACCCCGCGCACCGACTCGACCTCGACCACCGCGTCGATCGCGAGCAGCACCGGGTGCGCATCGCCGGCCGGCGAGGCCGAGCCCAGGTTGCCGCCGACGGTGCCGCGCACCCGGATCTGCGGGGACCCCACCGTCCGCGACGCCATCGCCAACCCGGGTGCCTGTTCGGCCAGCTCGGTCATCACCCGGGCGAAGGTCACGCCGGCGCCCAACCGGATGCTGCCGTCCTCCGCGCGCGACCACTCGCGCAGCTCGGGGACCCTGGTGAGGTCGATCAGCACGTCCGGTCGGTGGCGGTCGAAGTTGAGCTCGACCATCACGTCGGTGCCACCCGCGATGGGCACCGCGCCGGGGTGCTCGCTGCGCGCGGCCAGCGCATCGGCCCACGTGCTCGGCGCGAGGAACTCCACTCCGCCGTCCCCTTCCGTCGGTGGGAGTCGAACATAGGCCGTCGCCGCTGGTCGCGCACCGACTCGGGCCCGGAGGGGTCAGCTCAACCGGGAGTGCAGCCGGATGATCGTGCCGGCGGCACCGGACCGGATCTGCACCAGGTCGCAGAGCTGGTTGGCCAGCCACACCCCGCGACCGCCGAGCCGCTCCAGCGACGGGGCCTCGCGGCCGATCAGCGGGTCGGCGATGGTGCCGCCGTCGGACACCTCGCAGACCAGCGCAGCCGGCTCCCGCCAGATCCGCAGAACCCCGGCCCCGCCGCCGTGGATCAGGCTGTTCGCCGCGATCTCGTCGACGCACAGCACCAGGTCCTCGGCTGCCGCGGGCGACACGCCGTGCTCGGCGCAGGCACTGTCGACCAGCCGGCGGACCGACGGCAGCTCTCCGGTGCCGAAGGCCAGCTCGACCGTGGGCTCGCTCGGTGGCGGCAGGGGCCGGTGCCGGAGGGCGCGACGTGGCCGCTCCGGCCGGTACCGGTCGCTGGTCGACCAGGTGCCGGCGTCCAGGACCAGCGGGTGGTTGGCCCGCGCCTCCTCGATGACCTCGCCCGGCAGCGCGGTGACGTCGTACGGGCAGAGCAGCCGCCAGGCCGGGCCGCCGGCGAACGCCAGGTTGAGCAGCGACTCGTGCTGATGGCACTCGGCCAGCTCGGCGTCGGTGCGGCCGGCCCAGATCGGCTCGCCGAGTCCGCGGACCGCGCGACCGGCGGCAACGTTCTTCGCCAGGAAGTCGCGCCACACGGGGATGATCCGCGCCGGGTTGGCCCCCACCTCGGCCATGTCGACGACCTGCACGTCGGGCTCCCCGCCGAACAGCGACCGCAGGGCGGCGAGCCGCTCACCGCCGGTGGCGACCAGGGCGGTCTCGTCGCGCTCGAGGCCCTCCCTCAGGAACCCGCAGACCTCGTCGAGGAACTCCGGCAGCGAGGAGTAGAGAAATGCCTCGTGCGAGAACTCGCCGACGTGTGTCGACCATCGAGTCAGCGGTCACGGGGTCACCGTACGCCGGTTCCTGGGTCCATGGGGCCCGGGCGCAAACACGGACCAACCGCCTTGACCGGGCCACGACCTGCTCCCTAGGGTCGCGCAGCAGACATCGACCTCCGGATGGGGAGGACGGGTGTGACCGCAGCGTCGCGGCTGACCGTGGTCGTCGCCCCCGACTCGTTCAAGGGGAGCCTCCCCGCGCACGAGGTGGCGGCGGCGGTCGAGACCGGCCTGCGCTCCGCGGCCGCGAGCTCCGGGGTCGCGCTCGAGGTCCGCCGGCACCCGGTGGCCGATGGCGGCGAGGGCACCGTGGACGTCCTGCTGGCCGCCGGTTGGCGACGCCGCGAACGCACGGTCGTCGGCCCCACCGGCGCGCCGGTCCGCGCGGCGTTCGCCCTCTCGCCCGAGGGCGCCGGGCCGCTCACCGCGGTGGTGGAGCTCGCGGCCGCGTCCGGGCTGACGCTGCTGCCCGGCGGGACGCCGGACCCGCGCAACGCCGGCACGTACGGCACCGGCGAGCTGATCGCCGCGGCGCTGGACGAGGGCGTCGAGCGGCTGGTTCTCGGCGTCGGCGGCAGCGCGACCACCGACGGCGGCTCCGGGATGGCCGCGGCCCTCGGCGTGCGCCTGCTGGACGGGAATGACCGTCCGCTGGCGGCCGGCGGCGCGGCGCTGACCGGGCTGGCCCGCGTCGACACCTCCCGCCTGGACGCCCGGCTCGCCGGCACGGAGGTCGTCGTCGCCTGCGACGTCGACAACCCGTTGACCGGCCCGACCGGGGCGGCAGCGGTCTACGGACCACAGAAGGGCGCCTCCGCGGCTGACGTCACCGTGCTCGACGCGGGGCTCGCCCGGCTTGCGCAGCTGCTGCACCGCGACCACGGCCTGGACGTCGACCGCATCCCCGGCGCCGGCGCGGCGGGTGGCGTCGGGGCCGGCGCGGTGGCCTTCCTCGGTGCCCGCCTCACGCCCGGCATCGACCTGCTGCTCGACCTCGTCGGCTTCGACCAGGCCCTGGCCGGCGCCGACCTGGTGGTCACCGGCGAGGGCTCCTTCGACCACCAGTCGCTGGCCGGCAAGGCGCCGGTGGGCGTCGCACGCCGGGGCTGCGCCGCGGGCGTGCCGGTCGTGGTGCTGGCCGGGCGGGTCGACCTGGACGCCGCCGACCGGGCCCGGCTGGTCGATCTCGGTATCGTCGGAACCCATGCGCTCCTCGACCTCGAGCCCGACCTCGCGCTCGCGATGGCCCGCGCCGGGCCGTTGCTGAGCGAGCTCGCGGCCCAGGCGTTCCACGCCCTCCCCTCCAGGTCGAGCGTGCAACCGGAAGGAGCAGCATGACCGACAGCAGCGTCCAGATCGACGCACCGATGAAGGACCGGTACGACGAGGTGCTGACCGACGAGGCGCTCGCGTTCCTCGCCGACCTGCACCGCCGCTTCGACGCGCGCCGCCGGGAGCTGCTGGCCCTGCGGGACCAGCGCTACGCCGAGCTGGCCGCCGGCGGGATGCTGGACTTCCTCAGCGACACCAAGGACGTGCGCGAGGACGACGGCTGGCGGGTCGCCGAGGCCGCTCCCGGGCTGGTCGACCGGCGAGCCGAGATCACCGGGCCGACCGACCGCAAGATGACCATCAACGCGCTCAACTCCGGTGCCCGGGTCTGGCTGGCCGACCTCGAGGACGCCAACACCCCGCTGTGGGAGAACCTGGTCGAGGGACAGCTCAACCTGCGGGACGCGATCGACCGGCGGATCGACTTCAGCTCACCGGAGGGCAAGTCCTACGCCCTGGCCGAGGACGTCGCCACCATCGTGGTCCGACCGCGCGGCTGGCACCTGCCGGAGAAGCACATCCTGGTCGACGGCGAGCGGACCTCCGGCAGCCTCACCGACTTCGGCCTCTACTTCTTCCACTGCGCGCAGAAGCAGATCGACGGCGGGCTCGGTCCGTACTTCTACCTGGCGAAGATGGAGTCGCACCTCGAGGCCCGGCTGTGGAACGACGTCTTCGTCCACGCGCAGGACGCGCTGGGCATCCCGCAGGGCACGATCCGGGCCACCGTGCTCATCGAGACCTACCCGGCAGCCTTCGAGATGGAGGAGATCCTCTACGAGCTGCGCGACCACTCGGCCGGCCTGAACGCCGGCCGCTGGGACTACATGTTCTCGGTCATCAAGAAGTTCCGGATCCCGCGGCGAGGACTTCCTGCTGCCGGACCGCAACGCGGTCACGATGACCGTCCCGTTCATGCGCGCCTACACCGAGCTGCTGGTGCGCACCTGCCACAAGCGCGGCGCGCACGCGATCGGCGGCATGGCCGCGTTCATCCCCAGCAAGGACGAGGAGACCAACAAGGCCGCGTTCGAGAAGGTGCGCGACGACAAGACCCGAGAGGCCGGCGACGGCTTCGACGGGTCCTGGGTGGCCCACCCGGCGATGGTGCCGCTGTGCACCGAGGTGTTCGACGCGGTGCTCGGCGACCGCCCCAACCAGATCGACCGGACCCGGGACGACGTGCAGGTCAGCGCCGAGCAGCTGCTCGACGTGAAGAGCACCCCCGGCGCCGTCACCGAGGGCGGGCTGCGGTCGAACATCAGCGTCGGCGTGCAGTACCTCGAGGCGTGGCTGCGCGGCTCGGGTGCCGTCGGGATCAACAACATGATGGAGGATGCCGCGACCGCTGAGATCTCCCGGTCGCAGGTGTGGCAGTGGCTGCACAACGACATCCGGCTCGACAACGGCGAGACCGTCACCCGCGAGCTGGTGGAGCGGCTGATCGAGGAGGAGGTCGGAGCCATCCGCTCGAAGATGGGCAACGACGCCTTCGCGAACGGCCGGTGGGAGGACGCGCGCGGACTGTTCACCGAGATGGCGCTGTCCGAGGACTTCGAGGACTTCCTCACCATCCCGGCCTACGAGCGGATGCCCTAGGGCCGACGCCATGACCACCACGGGGACCATCGACGGCCTGGCCGCGCGGCTTCGCGTCGAGCTGGGCGAGGACGCCGTCATCACCGACCGGGCCAGGCTGCGCACCTTCGAGTGCGACGGGCTGACCCACTACAAGGTCACCCCGGCGGTCGTCGTGCTGCCGCGCAGCACCGCACAGGTGGCCGACGTGGTGCGGGCGTGCATCGACGCCGAGCGTGCCCTACGTCGCGCGCGGCTCGGGCACCGGGCTGTCCGGCGGCGCGCTGCCGCACGCCGACGGCGTCCTCGTGGTGACCTCGCAGATGCGCGACATCCTCGACGTCGACCCGTCGGCGCAGCGAGCCGTGGTGCAGCCCGGGGTCATCAACCTGCACGTCACCAAGGCTGCGCAGCCGGACGGCTACTACTACGCGCCCGACCCGTCCAGCCAGCAGGTGTGCTCGATCGGCGGCAACGTCGCCGAGAACTCCGGCGGTGCGCACTGCCTGAAGTACGGCTTCACCACCAATCACGTGACCGGCCTCGAGCTGGTCGTGCCCGACGGGACTGTCGTCCGGCTGGGCGGCAAGGCGCCCGACCCGCCGGGCTACGACCTGATCGGCGCGTTCGTCGGCTCGGAGGGCACCCTCGGCATCGCGACCGAGGTCACGGTCCGGCTGATGCGCGCCCCCGAAGCCGTCCGAACCCTGCTCGCGGCCTTCCCGTCCACCGACGAGGCCGGCGGCGCGGTGTCGGCCGTGATCGGGGCCGGCGTCGTCCCCGCGGCGATCGAGATGATGGACGCGCTGGCCATCGAGGCCGCAGAGGCGGCGGTGCACTGCGACTACCCGGCGGGCGCCGGCGCTGTGCTCATCGTCGAGCTGGACGGCCCGGACGCCGAGGTCGAGGCGCAGTTCGGCGAGGTCGAGCGGTACTGCCGCGACAACGGCGCGTTCGAGATCAGGATCGCCGTCGACGACGCCGAGCGGGCGCTGTTCTGGAAGGGCCGCCAGTCCGCCTTCGCCGCTGTCGGGCGGATCAGCCCCGACTACATCGTGCAGGACGGCGTCATCCCGCGGACGGCGCTGCCCGAGGTGCTGCGACGGATCGCCGCCCTCTCGGCCGGCTCCGGGGTGCGGGTCGCCAACGTGTTCCATGCCGGCGACGGCAACCTGCACCCGCTGGTGCTCTTCGACGATGCCGTGCCCGGCGAGGCGGAGGAGGCGGAGAAGGTCTCCGGCGCGATCCTCGACCTGTGCATCGAGCACGGCGGCTCGATCACCGGCGAGCACGGCGTCGGCATCGACAAGGCGAAGTACATGCCGAGGATGTACACCGACGACGATCTCGACACCATGCAGATGCTGCGCTGCGCCTTCGACCCCCACCACCTGTCCAACCCCGGCAAGGTGTTCCCGACACCGCGGCTGTGCGGCGAGGTTCCCGGCCGGCACAAGGGCCCGCACCCGCTCCAGCGGGCCGGGCTGGCGGAGGTGTTCTGAGGTGGCGACGGCCGACCCGGTGCGTGAGGACCTGAAGAAGGCCGCGCGGACCCGGGCCGTCCGGGGAGCGCGGGACGACGTCGCCGGGGTCCGCCCCCGCCACGTCGCAGCGCCGGCCTCGACCGACGAGGTCGCCGAGGTGCTGCGGGTGGCCGCGCGGCACGACCTGACCGTCGTCCCCCGCGGCGCCGGCACCACGCTGGGCTGGGGGGCACCGCCGACCCGTGCCGACCTCGTCCTGGACACCACCCGCATCACCGGCGTCGTCGAGCACGCCGCCGGTGACCTGGTGGTCACGGTCCGCGCCGGGACGCCGGTCAGCGAGCTGCAGGCCGTCGTGGCGGCAGCCGGCCAGCAGTTGGCGCTGGACACGCTCGTTCCCCACCGCCACCGTGGGCGGCACCCTCGCCGTGGCCACCAGCGGGCCGCGTCGGCTGCTCTACGGCACCGCCCGCGACCTGCTCATCGGCATCACCTTCGTCCGGGCTGACGGGGTCGTCGCCAAGGCCGGCGGCAAGGTGGTGAAGAACGTGGCGGGCTACGACTTCGGCAAGCTGCTCACCGGATCGTTCGGCACCCTCGGCGTCATCACCGAGGCGGTGTTCCGGCTGCACCCGCTGCCGGCCGCCCGCCGCGCGGTCATCGCGATCTGCCCCGACGCCGCCTCGGCCGGGCGCGCGGCTCTGGCTGTCCTCGGATCGCAGGTCGTGCCGACGGCAGTCGAGCTCGACGACGCGGGTCGACGGCACGGTGGCGGTCACCGTGCTGGTCGAAGGCGTCGAGGCCGGCGTCGAGGGGCGCACGGCGGTGGTCCTGGACCTGCTCGGCAGCGACGCGACCGAGCAGGCCGAGGCACCGCCCGGGTTCGGGACCCTGCCGTTCGACGCCGACGGAACCGGCCTGAAGGTCACCTCGTCGCTGCGCGGTGTCGCACCGGTGATCGCGGCTGCCCAGCGCATCGCGGCGCACCAGGACGTCGCGCTCGCCGTGCGCGGCTCGGCAGCCGGTGTGCTCTACGCCGGGCTGCCGGGGTCGACCGACCCGGCGGCGGTCGCAGCGGTCGTCGTCGGGCTGCGCGCGGCAGCATCGCCGTACGACGGAACGGTCACCGTGCTCACCGCACCGGGCGAGGTCCGCGACCAGGTCGACCTGTGGGGCCCGGTTCCCGGCATCGAGGTGATGCGCCGCCTCAAGCACGAGCTCGACCCAGCACACAGGCTTTCGCCCGGTCGGTTCGTCGGAGGCATCTGATGGACCCTGGCCGTGACGCCAGCCTTCGACGACCACCGCCCGCCGTCCGCCGAGCTGGCCGCCGACTGCGTGCACTGCGGGTTCTGCCTGCCCACCTGCCCGACCTACGTGCTCTGGGGCGAGGAGATGGACAGCCCGCGAGGGCGCATCTACCTGATGCAGGCCGGTCTGGACGGCGAGCCGCTGTCCGACTCCATGGTCGGGCACTTCGACGCGTGCCTCGGTTGCATGGCCTGCGTGACGGCGTGCCCGTCCGGCGTGCAGTACGACCGGCTGATCGAGGCCACCCGGGCCCAGGTCGAGCGCCGCCACCGACGGCCGGTCGCCGACCGGCTGCTGCGCGGGATGATCTTCGCGCTGTTCCCGCACCCGCGGCGGCTGCGGCTGCTGCGCGGCCCTCTCGCGGCGTACCGGCGGTCCGGGCTGCAGCGGGTGGTCCAGGGCAGCGGCGTCCTGGCCCGGCTGTCCCCGAGCCTGGCCGCGATGGAGTCGCTGGCCCCCGTGGTGCGGCCCGCACCACGACTGCCCGAACGGGTGGCCGCCCGCGGCCCGCGCCGGGCGGTCGTCGGGATGCTCACCGGCTGCGTGCAGCGGGAGTTCTTCCCGCGGGTGAACGCGGCCACCGCGCGGGTGCTGGCGATGGAGGGCTGCGACGTCGTCATCCCGCGCGGCCAGGGCTGCTGCGGGGCGCTCAGCGTGCACAACGGCCGCGAGGCCGAGGCGATGGCCTTCGCCCGGCGCACGGTCGACACCTTCGAGGCAGCCGGGGTCGAGTACGTCGTCGTCAACGCGGCCGGCTGCGGGTCGTCGATGAAGGAGTACGCCGAGCTGCTGCGCGACGACCCGGCGTACGCCGATCGGGCCGCCCGGTTCGCCGCCTCGGTGCGCGACGTGTCCGAGCTGCTCGACGAGCTCGGGCCGGTCGCCGGGCGGCATCCGCTGCCGGTCACCGTCGCGTACCACGACGCCTGCCACCTCGGTCACGCGCAGGGCGTGCGGACCCCGCCGCGGGACCTGCTCCGCGCCATCCCGGGGCTCGAGCTGCGCGAGGTCGCCGACCCGGACATCTGCTGCGGCTCGGCGGGTGTCTACAACCTGCTCTTCCCGCAGGCCGCCGGCGAGCTCGGCGACCGGAAGGCCCGGTCGGTGCTGGCCACCGGGGCCGAGGTCATGGTCACGGCCAACCCCGGCTGCCTGATGCAGGTCGCGGCGGCCCTCGAGCGGCAGGGCCGCCGGATCGTGCTGGCCCACACCGTCGAGGTGCTGGACGCCTCGCTGCGCGGCCGGACCGTCGAGCAGATGACCCGCGGGCTGGCCCTCGCCTCCCCCGACGACGCCGGGACGCCCTCGGATCGGTGACCCGGCGGTGAACTGCCCGGAGATCGCGGTGCTCGCGGCCCTCCCGCTGCTGACGCTGTTCGTCCTGCTCGGGGCGCTGAAGGTCACGGCATCGCGGACGGGGTTCACCAGGCGAGGTCCTGGGCAGTCTGGGGGATGGCGCCCACCCGGCGCGCCGACCCCCCGCCGTTCCGGAGGCCGCCCGCAATGTGCCAGACCACACCGCGACAGGAGCGTGAGCTGCCGGTCTCGCGGGAGGCTCCGGCGCTGGCCCGCGCGTTCCTGCGCAGCGCCACCTGTAGCGAGCACCACAGCGCGGTCGTGGACGACGCCGTGCTGATGGTCAGCGAGCTGGTGACCAACTCGGTCCTGCACGGCGGGCCGCCGGTCGTGGTTGCCGTCGACTGCGCGGAGGACTCCCTGCAGGTCCGGGTGCGCGATGGCTCGTCGGAGCTCCCCGCCCGGCGCGACGCGAAGCAGACCGACGAGAGCGGCCGCGGACTCGCCCTGGTGGCCGAGATGTCGGCCGACTGGGGCGTGGCCCCTGCGGACGACGGGAAGCACGTCTGGTTCGTCCTCCGCTGAGCCCGACGACCTAGCGGCGGACCCCGCCCAGGTCGGGCTGACCGAGGCCGGCCTCGTCGAGACCCGCCTCGTCGAGGGTCGCACCGTCGACCATCTGGCTGGACGGCGCCGCGACCGATGCTGCGCGACCTGCCGCGTCCTGACCCGGGACCGTGGCTGCGGCTACGGCGTCCGCGGCGTCCTGGCGTCGGGCTTCGATGCCCGACATCGTGCGCAGCTTCTCCTCCGGCAGGAAGAACACGACGACGAAGGCGACGAGCACGACCACGGCCGCTGAGGTGAACACCAGATCGATCGAGCCGGTGAACCCCTCCAGGAACGGCCGGGCGAGCCGGTCGTCGAGCCGGGAGAGGAACGAGGTGTCGTCCAGCGCGCCCTTCGGCAAGCCGCCGCCGCCGGCGATCGCGTCGACCACCCGCTTGTTGGTCGGGTCGGACAACACCTGCGGGTCCGTCAGCGCCGCCTGGAACGCCGGCGTCGCCGCGTCGGCGCGGAAGGCCCCCGAGATCTTCCCGCCCACCGTGGAGAACAGCACCGAGAGGAACACTGCGGTGCCCAGGGTGCCGCCCATCTGCCGGAAGAAGGTGGCCGACGAGGTGGCCACGCCCATGTCCTTGGGCGGTACGGCGTTCTGCACCGCGAGCGTCAGCGGCTGCATGTTGAAGCCGAGGCCGATCCCGAAGACGGCGGCCAGCGACATCGTCACCCAGAGCCCGGTGTCGACGCCGATCTGACCGAGGCCGGCGAGCGCAAGCACCAGGAGCCCCGACCCGATGATCGGGAACTTCTTGTACCGCTCGGTGCGGGAGATGATCTGGCCGGAGACGATGGACCCGGCCATGATGCCGACGGTCAGCGGGATCAGGAGCAGACCCGCCCTGGTCGGCGAGACCCCCTTGACGATCTGCAGGTACAACGGGAGCGCCGCCAGGCCGCCGAACATGCCCATGCCCAGGATGAAGTTCAGCAGCGACCCGATGCCAAAGGTCCTGCCGCGGAACAGCCGCAGCGGGATCAGTGCGTCGTCGCCGTAGCGGGACTCGGCCGCCAGGAAGGCCACGATGCCGAGGGCGCCGACCAGGTAGGTCGCGATCGCCGTGCCCGAGGTCCAGCCCCACTCGCGGCCCTGCTCGGCGACGAGCAGCAGCGGCACCAGCCCGACGACCAGCGCGAGCGCGCCCGGCCAGTCGATCCGGTGGTCCCTGCGGGTGTGCGGGAGGTGCAGGCTGCGCATCACGAGCAGCAGCGCGCCGATGCCGACCGGGACGTTGACCAGGAAGACCCAGCGCCAGCCGGTGACGCCCAGGATGCTGTCCTGGCCGGCCAGGAAGCCACCGACCACCGGGCCGAGCACACTGGACGTGCCGAAGACCGCGAGGAAGTAGCCCTGGTACTTCGCCCGCTCCCGCGGCGGCACGATGTCGCCGATGATCGTCAGCGCCAGGGAGAACAGGCCGCCGGCACCGAGCCCCTGGAACGCACGGAACGCCGCGAGCTGGGTCATCGAGGTGGCGAAGCCGCTGAGCGCGGAGCCGAGCACGAAGATGGAGATGGCCGCGATGAAGAACGGCCGTCGGCCGTAGAGGTCGGAGAGCTTGCCGTAGAGCGGCGTGCTGATCGTGGCGGTGATGAGGTAGGCGGTCGTGGCCCAGGCCTGCACCGACAGTCCCTGCAGGTCGTCGGCGATCGTCCGGATCGAGGTCGCCACGATCGTCTGGTCCAGCGCCGCGAGGAACATGCCCGCCATCAGCCCGGACAGGATGGTCATGATCTGGCGGTGGCTCAGCTCGCCGGAAGAAGGGCTGTGCGCCACGGTGCCGGAGGCCGCGGGGCTGCTCATGCGTGCTCCTTGAGGGCGTGGCTCTGGGCGAGGTCGGTCAGCGCGCTGCGCTGCTCGACGAAGCTGTCGTTGAAGCGGGCGAGGAGGGCCGTCAGGGTGTCGACGTCCTCGGCCGGCCAGCCCTCCAGGACGCGGGCGAACATCCGCTGCCGGTGCTCCAGCTTGGCGGCGTAGGCCTCGCGCCCGCGCTCGGTGGCGACCAGCAGGCTGGCCCGCCCGTCCTCCGGGTCGGACTGCCGCACGACCAGTCCGGCCTTGACCAGCTGGGCGACCTGACGGCTCACCGTCGAGGGGTCGATGCACGCCGTCTCGGCGAGCGCCGAGCTGCGCCGCGACCCGTCGTTGACCAGCTGGAAGAGCAGGCCGTAGGCCGCCCACTCCACGCCGTCGTCGCTGGTGCTGCGGCTGGCGACGAGCTGCTGACGCATCGCGGCGAAGGCCCGCTGGAGGCGGATCACCTGCTCGCCGAGAGCGCCCACGCTGTCGGGACCGACGGTCACGGGGTCCTCCGGAGGCTGCGCGGGATGCTGGGTGCACGACGAAACTGCTTGCGTGCATCATCTAACTGGATGCAGCATACAAGCATTGCTCGGGACGTCAACCCGCCAGCCGGGCGGCCAGCCGCTGGGCGTCGTACGGGGCGTGCACCTTGACGTCGTTGTCGAAGTAGACGACCACGTCACGCCCCTGCTCGCGCCACTGCCCGACCCGGTCCGCCCAGGTGTCCAGGGCCTCGTCGGAGTAGCCGCTGACGTAGAGCTCGGCGTCCCCGTGCAGCCGGACGTAGGCGTGCTGGGCGGTGGGCTCCAGGAACAGCGGCCACTTCCCCGCGGTGTCCGCGGTGACGACCGCGATGCCGTGCTCCCGCAGCAGGGGCAGGAACCGTGGGTTCACGTACTTCGGGTGCCGCACCTCGAGTGCGTGCCGCAGCGGCCGGTCGGCGTCGGTCGTCAGCCAGGCCCTGCCCTCGAGCCGCTCGTCGTGCCCGGCGGCCAGTGCGGCTGCCGCGGCGGTCGTGGGAGGAAGCAGCGCGAAGAAGTCGGCCAGCCGCGCCTCGTCGTACCCCAGGTTCGGCGGCAGCTGCCACAGCAGCGGTCCGAGCTTGGCGCCGAGGGCGAGCACGCCGGAGGCGAAGAAGTTGGCCAGCGCAACCTCGACGCCCCGCAGCTTCTTCATGTGGGTGACGAAGCGGCCGCCCTTGACGGAGAACACGAAGTCGGGCGGCGTCCGGTCGTGCCAGGCCCGGAAGCTCTCCGGCCTCTGCAGCGCGTAGAAGGAGCCGTTGACCTCGATGGTGCTCAGCAGGCTGGCAGCGTGCTCCAGCTCGAGCCGCTGCGGCAGCCCCGGCGGGTAGAACACCCCGCGCCACGGCGGGTAGTTCCATCCCGAGATCCCGACCCGCGCGCTGCCGCTCACCCGCCCAGGCTAGGTGGGCGCGTGACGCACGCGACCAGCCGACGCGGCGTCGATCAGACGAGCGCTAGCTCCGGCCAGTCCGACGGGAGGTCGGGTCGCACCTCGGCCACCCGGTCCAGCCCGGTGATCCGGATGACCCGGTCGCCCAGCGGCGACGGGCGGCACAGCACCAGCGGCCGCCGGATCCGGCCGCGGGCATCGGCGAGGTGCATGAGGAAGGCGACCAGCGTCGATCCGATCAGCGTCGCGCCGCCGAGGTCGACGTAGGTGACGCTGCCGGGGGCGTCCACCAGCTGCCGGGTCGCGACGGCGAGGGCCCTGACGTCGGACAGGTCGACGTCACCGACGATCCGGACGAAGACCACGCTGGAGCCCTGCGGCCTGGTGATGGACAGTCGCATCTGTTCTTGGGGAAGGACCTTCATGATCCGCCAGCTCTCGCAACCTTGGCGATGGACGCCGGGGTCCGGAGCGGCAGTGGACACTGCCCCATCAACGTACTCCCGTTCGGCCCGGTCCGGGCGACTCTGCCCCTTGCGTAGTCTCGGGGCCGTGACATTGATCAAGACCGACGGCCTCACCAAGAGGTACGGGTCGGTCACGGCCGTCTCCGAGCTCACCGTCGACATCGACCCCGGCGTGGTCGGGCTGATCGGGGCCAACGGCGCCGGCAAGTCGACGCTGATCAAGATGGTGCTCGGCCTGCTGCCCCCCACCTCGGGATCGGCCATCGTGCTCGACCTGGACATCGCCACCGACGGAGCGGCGATCCGTGAGCGGGTGGGCTACATGCCCGAGCACGACTGCCTGCCACCGGACGTCTCGGCGACCGAGTTCGTCGTGCACATGGCGCGGATGTCCGGGCTGCCCAAGACGGCGGCCCGCGAGCGGACGGCCGACACGCTGCGGCACGTCGGGCTCTATGAGGAGCGGTACCGCCCGATCGGCGGCTACTCGACCGGCATGAAGCAGCGGGTCAAGCTGGCCCAGGCACTGGTCCACGACCCGCAGCTGGTGCTGCTCGACGAGCCGACCAACGGGCTGGACCCGGCGGGGCGGGACGACATGCTCGGGCTGATCCGCCGGATCGGCACCGAGTTCGGCATCTCGGTGCTGGTGGCGTCGCACCTGCTGGGTGAGCTCGAGCGGGTCTGCGACCACGTCGTGGTCATCGACGCCGGCCGACTGCTGCGCTCGTCGTCCACGGCCGACGTCACCGCCGCCAGCCAGCTGATCGCCGTGGAGGTCACCGGGCGGACCGACGAGCTCGCCGCCGCCCTGCGCGAGGCCGGGCTCGGTGCGCGACCGGTCGGCCCGCTGCTCGAGGTGGACCTGCAGGACGACACGACCTACGACGTCGTGCGCGACACCGTTGCCGGGCTCGGGGTCGGACTGATCCGGATGGAACGCCGCCGGCACCGGATGTCCGAGATCTTCACCACGCCCGACGGGAGCCGATGATGGCGACGACCGGACAGGGGGTCATCCACGACCTCGGCTACCGGCACTACGACGGACCGCGCGCAGGTCGGCGCTACATCGCCCGGGCCCTCTTCCTGGAGAGCGCGAAGGGCGCGTACGGGCTGGGCCGGTCCGCCCGGTCGAAGATCATGCCGATGCTGCTGCTCGGCGCGATCTGCCTGCCCGCATTCATCATCGTGGTGATCGCGACCGTCACCAACGCCGACGAGCTGCCCGGCGACTACACCTCCTACGTCCTCAACGTGAGCCTGCTCGTCATGGTCTACGTCGCGGGCCAGGCCCCCGCGAGCGTGTCGCGCGACCTGCGGTTCCGCGTGGTGTCGCTGTACTTCTCGCGTCCGCTGGAGCGCATCGACTACGTCGTGGCCAAGTTCGCCGCCATGACGGCCGCGGTCTTCGTGCTGATGGCCGTGCCGCTCACCATCATGTTCGTCGGTGCGCTGCTGGCGAAGCTGCCGTTGGACGAGCAGCTGCCCGACTACCTGCAGGTCGCTGGTCGGCGCCCTGCTCGCCGCGTTGGTGCTCGCCGGACTCGGCCTGGTCATCGCCGCGTTCACCCCTCGTCGGGGCCTCGGGGTGGCGGCAATCATCGCGGTCCTCGCCGTGCTGGCCGGAGTCCAGGGCGCCGTGCAGGCGATCGCGGTGGAGCAGGGCGCGGACACCTTCGCCGGGTACGCCGGGCTGTTCTCGCCGTTCACCATGGTGCAGGGAGTGATGTCCTCGGTGCTCGGCGCACCGGAGGTGCTGCAGGCCGAACCACCCGGTGCGCTCGGCGGCGCGGTGTTCGTCGGTGCCACCGGCCTGGTCGTCGCGGCCTGCTTCGGCGCGCTGATCCTCCGCTACCGGAAGGTCTCGATCTAGTGAGCACGCTGCTCCTGGACAACGTGTCCCGCTGGTTCGGCAACGTGGTCGCCGTCAACGACGTGACCATGACGATCGGTCCCGGCGTCACCGGCCTGCTCGGGCCCAACGGTGCCGGCAAGTCCACGCTGATCCACATGATGGGCGGGTTCCTCCCCCCGTCCTCCGGCAGGGTGACCCTCGACGGCGAGGTCGTCTGGCGCAACGAGGACATCTACCGCCGGATCGGGCTCGTCCCGGAGCGGGAAGCGATGTACGACGTCGTCAGCGGCTGGGAGTTCGTCCTGGCCAACGCCCGGCTGCACCGGCTCGACGACCCGCAGGCCGCTGCCCGACGGGCGATCGAGACCGTGCACATGACCGACGCGCAGGACCGCGACATCTCGACGTACTCCAAGGGGATGAAGCAGCGCATCAAGATGGCGACGGCGCTCGTGCACGACCCGCCGGTCCTGCTGCTCGACGAGCCGTTCAACGGGATGGACCCGCGCCAGCGGCTGCAGCTGATGGACCTGCTGCAGGCGATGGGCGACTCCGGGCGCACGGTGCTCTTCAGCTCGCACATCCTCGAGGAGGTGGAGCGGATCGCCGGCAACATCCAGGTGATGGTGGCCGGCCGGCACGCGGCTTCCGGCGGCTTCCGCGAGATCCGGCAGCTGATGACCGAGCGCCCGCACCAGTACACGATCCGCTCGGACGACGACCGGGCGCTGGCGGCGGCGATCATCGCCGACCGCAGCGCCTCCTCGGTCGAGCTGGTCGCAGCGGCCACCGGCGGCCGGCAGGTCGGCCGTGGCGGGGCGACGGTCGGCACCCGGGACGGGACCAGCGCGCTGCACGTGCAGGCCACCGACTTCGCCAGCTTCGTCCGGGTCCTGCCGCAGCTGGCCAGCCGGCACAGCATCCGCCTCTACGAGGTCTCCCCCGCCGACGAGTCGCTGGAGAGCGTCTTCTCCTACCTGGTGACGCGATGAACGCCACCGTCGCCCAGCTCACCGCACGCGGCCTGCTCGGCCGGCGCCGGGCCTACCTGCTGCTCGCCCTGTCCCTGATCCTGCTGGTGCTGTCCGCGCTGGTCCGCGGCCTCGCCGGCCAGGACACCGACATCACCGTCGGCATCCTCGGCGGCTTCGCGCTGGCCACGATCGTGCCGCTGCTCGGGCTGATCGCGGGGACCGGTTCGATCGGCCCGGAGATCGACGACGGCTCGATCGTCTACCTGCTCTCGAAGCCGCTGAGCCGGTTCTCGATCGTGCTCACCAAGGCAGTGGTGGCGGTCTGCGTCATCACCGTGTTCGGGTCGGTCAGCGTGCTGGCCGCGGGCCTGGTGCTGAACGGGACGTCGGACAACCTGGCGATCGGCTACGCGGTCGGCGCGGTGGTCGCCGGCGTCGCCTACGGCACGTTCTTCCTGCTGCTCGCGGTCCTGACCCGGCACGCGGTCGTGGTGGGGCTGCTCTACGCGCTGATCTGGGAGACCCTGGTCGGCAGCTACGTGCCCGGGGCGCAGACGCTGAGCATCCAGCAGTGGTCGCTCGCGATCACCGAGAAGCTGGTGGGCTCGGATGCCGAGCAGCTCGGCGTCATCTCGGCCGTCAGCCTCGGCGCGGCCGTCCCGCTGCTGCTGGTCGTCATCGTCGGGTCCACCTGGTACGCCGGCTGGCGGCTGCGCACCCTGCGGCTCACCAGCGACGAGTGAGAGCGCGTCCGGCACGGATGCACTAGCGGCGGTTCACGACCGTCTGCCGGTGTGACTCGGAGGTGGCACTACCGTTCGGTCACGTCAGGCTGGGCTCAAGCAGCGCGGAATGACACATCCCGATCGCTCCCATCGCGACAGATGAGGGCGCATAACCAAGCCGCCGTGGGCGTGCCTGGCGGCCCCGCGGACACGTGCGGCGTCACCAGTCGGCCACCGCTCGCCGGTCACGACGGCTCGGCGAGTCGGTGACGCACCACCCTCCGGCGCAGGGTCGGAGAGGCCACCACCTCGTAGCCGGAGGCGAGGAAGACCGCAGCAGCCCGACGGACGCCTCGTCCCAGATCACGGTCTTCCCGGGCGACGGCTCGGTGGGATAGCCCTCCAGGACGCGGGCGCCGACCTGCCTTCCGTACTCAACGGTGGCCGCGGCCAACATGTACATCAGCCCTTGCCGTCGGAAGCCCTTGCGTACGACGAAACAGGTGACCGACCATACGCCCACGAGCTCAGGGTCCAGCCGCATCCACGACTTCTTCCGGCTCCACACTCGGGGGTAATTGTCCCGCGGCTCGACCGCGACCCAGCCGGTGGCTCGCCGTCGAGGTACCCGATCAAGCCGGACGTGGCTCCTTGCGTGCCGCAACCGGTCTGCGCCAGCAGAGCGGCGTCTCGCTGCTCCTGTGTGGTGTCGCGCCAGATCCAGCCTGGGCACTTCAGCGCCTGGCAGCGGCACTTGCGTGCGCCACCAGTGTCGAACACCGCCTCGACGTCCTCCGTCGTTGCCTCATTGGCCGGTCGCCAGGTGAACTCGGGCACACCGCAGCCTAGCCGGATCGGTCAGGAGGTCTGGCGACTCCAGCGGTAGAACCAAACCCGACTCAACGACTCGATCAATTTCCGCGACATCGGATGTGCCGCCGAGCATGTGTGGTGCCACGACTGACATCCGATGTCCGGCAACCGCGCGAGCCGCCACCGTGGCCTGCGTCGTGGGCCTTGACAGAGCCCCCTTCCGTTGACCATCGCGCAGGCAGCCCTCACGTCGATGACGATCGGCGCGGAATAGCCGGGGCACGACGGAACCCTCACGGTCACGCCCCGTGCGGCTGGGCGGCTCTGCGTCACCGTTCGGCTAGCTACGGCACCACCGGCATGATCGTCGGCATGACGAAGCCCTTCACGTTCCTCGCCGACGCGTTCGACGTGTCGAGTGCTCGCGAGCTCGGCGAGCGGGCCCGCGCCGCGGAGGACCTCGGCGTCACCACGTTCGTGCTGCCGGACCACCTGGTTGCTCAGCCGGCGCCGGTGCCGTACCTGGCCGCCGTCGCCGCGCTCACCGAGCGGATCCGGATCAGCGCCTTCGTGCACAACAACGACCTGCGCCATCCCGCGGTACTCGCGCAGGAGCTGGCCACGCTCGACGCCCTGTCCGAGGGCCGGCTCGACGTGGCGCTCGGGGCCGGATGGAACGAGTCCGAGTACGCCGCCATCGGGCTGCCGTTCGACCCGATCCGGGTCCGGCAGGCGCGGCTGGCCGAGTCGGTGGCCGTCCTCAAGGGCTGCTTCGGCGCCGGCCCGTTCTCGTTCGCCGGTGAGCACTACACGATCACCGACTACGACGCGCAGCCGAAGCCGGTGCAGCAGCCGCACCCGCCGTTCTTCATCGGCGGTGGCGGCCGGAGGCACCCTGGAGCTGGCCGCGCGCGAGGCGCAGATCGTCGGCCTGGCGCCGCGGATCCTGCGCGGCGGCCGGGCCGACCCGCGCTCGTTCACCTGGGCGGCGACCGAGGAGAAGATCGGCTGGGTCCGGGAGGCGGCCGGTGAGCGGTTCGACGAGCTGACGTTCAACGTCTACCCGTCGTTCTGGCCGGTCACGGTCACCGACGACCTGGGCGGCGAGGCCGAGAAGGTCGTCGCCGCGATGAAGGAGCGCAGCGGGAACGAGCTCACCGTGGACGAGGTCATCGACTCGCCGCACATCTTCATCGGCTCCCACGACCGGTTCGTCGAGAAGTTCACCGAGCTGCGCGACCGCCTCGGCATCTCGTCGTTCCTCGTCGGCGACCTCGACCAGCTCGGCCCGGTCGTCGAGCGGCTCGCCGGCAGCTGAGTCGCCGCGACGGATGGGCCGACGGGCGGTCAGTCCTCCAGCAGCTCCCGCTTGTGCTTCTGCAGCTGCACGATGAGCGACCAGCTCACCTCGTCCTCGCGGCGGGCGCCGTTGACCGTGACCAGCCGCTCGCGCTGCCGGTAGTACTCGATCATCGGCCGGGTCTTCGCCTCGTAGACCTCGAGCCGGTGCTCGATGACCTCCTGGGTGTCGTCGGAGCCGCGGCCGCGGGCGAGCAGCCGGCGGATCAGCTCGTCCCGGCCCACGTCGAGGTAGGCCGCGATCTGCACCGCCACGCCCAGCTTGCTGGCGGTCTCGTAGGCGATCTCGGCCTGCTCGACCGTGCGCGGGAAGCCGTCCAGCACGTAGCCGCCGTTGGCGCTGGCCTCGACGATCGGCTTGCGCAGCATGTCGAGCACCATCTGGTCCGGGACCAGGTCGCCCCGCGACACGTACTGCTGCACCTGCTGGCCGAACGGGGTTCCCTCGGTGACGTGCGTGCGCAGCAGGTCACCGCTGGAGATGTGCGCGATCCCGAAGTGCTCCGCGAGGCGCACCGCCTGGGTGCCCTTGCCGGAGCCGGGCGCACCGATCAGCAGCAGGCGCATCGCACTCCTCCGGTCCGCACGGGCCGCCGCCGGCGAGGCGGCGCGTCGGGCAAGCCCGCATCCTGCCACCTAGGGTGTCCGGCGTGAGCCAGGCGTCCATGGACGGGATGTGGGCCGACCTGCTGCCGGTCGGGCGGGACAGCGGCACCGGCGGCTACCGGCGGCACGCCTGGGCACCCGCCGACCTCGCCTGCCGGGAGTGGTTCGCGGCCGAGGCCGCGCGGCGCGGACTGGACCTGGTCGTCGACCGCAACGGCAACCAGTGGGCGTGGTGGGGGAACCCGGACGCCGACGGCCCGGGCGTGGTGACCGGCAGCCATCTGGACTCGGTGCCCGACGGCGGCGCGTTCGACGGTCCGCTCGGGGTGGTGGGTGCGTTCGCCGCGGTCGACCTGCTGCGCCAGCGCGGGCACCGACCGGCCCGACCGCTGGCGGTCGTGAGCTTCACCGACGAGGAGGGCGCACGGTTCGGCATCGCCTGCGCCGGCTCCCGGTTGCTGACCGGTGCACTCGACGCCGATCGGGCCCGCGGGCTGGCCGACGGCGACGGCACCACGCTGGCCGAGGCCATGCGCGCAGCCGGGCACGACCCGGCACACCTCGGCCGCGACGACGAGACGCTGCGTCGCATCGGCACCCTGGTCGAGCTGCACGTCGAGCAGGGCCGGTCGCTGGTCGACGACGGGGCCGCAGTCGGGGTGGCCCGCAGCATCTGGCCGCACGGCCGGTGGCGACTCGACCTGGCCGGCGAGGCCAACCACGCCGGCACCACCCGGCTCGAGGACCGGGACGACCCGATGCTCCGGCTGGCCGCCGCGGTCCTGGCCGCCCGCGAGGCGGCCACCGATCACGACGCGGTGGCGACGGTCGGCCGGGTCGCCGTGCACCCCAACGGCACCAACGCGATCCCCTCGCTGGTGCGTGCCTGGCTGGACGCGCGCGGCGCTGCGGAGGCCGACGTGCGGGCCGTGGTCGCCGAGGTGGCTGCAGCCGCGGGCACCGAGGCGGTCGAGGAGTCCTGGACGCCGGAGGTCACCTTCGGTGCGCCACTGCGCGACCGGCTCGCCGCCCTGCTCGGCGGTGTCCCGGTGCTGCCGACCGCAGCCGGTCACGACGCCGGCATCCTCGCCGGCGCGGGGGTCGAGACAGCCATGCTGTTCGTCCGGAACCCGACCGGGGTCAGCCACTCCCCGGCCGAGCACGCCGAGACCGAGGACTGCCACGCCGGGGTGCAGGCGCTGGCCACCGTCCTGGCCGACCTGACCGGGACCGGGTCGTGACGACGTACCACGCCGACCTCGCCTGGCTCCCGCCCGGACGGCTGGCCCGGGACGTCACGGTGGACGTGGAGGACGGCCGGGTCGCGCAGGTCACCGAGGGCGTCGGCAGCGTCGGGGCCGAGCACCTGCCCGGCCTGGTGCTCCCCGGCCTGGCGAACGCGCACTCCCACGCGTTCCACCGGGCGCTGCGCGGCCGGACCCAGCGCGGCGCCGGCGGCGAGGGCTCGTTCTGGACCTGGCGCGAGCAGATGTACGCGGTCGCCGACCGGCTCGACCCCGACTCCTACCTGGCGCTGGCGCGAGCGGCGTACGGCGAGATGGTGCTCGCCGGTGTCACCGCCGTCGGCGAGTTCCACTACCTGCACCACGCGCGCGGCGGCGAGCGCTACGACGACCCCAACGCGATGGGGCACGCGCTGGTCCAGGCCGCCCGGGAGGCCGGCCTGCGCGTCGCGCTGCTGGACACCTGCTACCTGGCGGGCGGCATCGGTGAGCCGCTGGCCGGGGTGCAGCAACGGTTCGGCGACGGCGACGCCGACGGCTGGGCGGCCCGCGTCGACCCGCTCCGGACGGCGTACGAGGGACAGCCCGACGTCCGGGTCGGCGCCGCTGCCCACTCGGTGCGCGCCGTGCCGGCCGAGCAGCTCGGCACCGTTGCCGCCTGGGCCGCGCAGCACGAGGTGCCGCTGCACGCGCACGTCTCCGAGCAGCGCAAGGAGAACGAGGCCTGCCTGCGGGCCTACGGCGTCACGCCGACCCGGCTGCTGCACGAGCGCGGCGTGCTCGGCCCGCGGAGCACCGCGGTGCACGCGACCCACCTCACCGACGACGACATCGACCTGCTGGGCGGCTCGGGGACCGCGGTGTGCATGTGCCCGACGACCGAGCGCGACCTGGCGGACGGCGTCGGGCCGGCCGGTCGGGTCCGCGAGGCGGGCTCGCCGGTCACCCTCGGCTCGGACAGCCACGCCGTGGTCGACCTGCTCGAGGAGGCCCGCGCGATCGAGCTCGACGAGCGGCTCGCCTCGCAGCAGCGAGGCCATTGGTCGGCCGCCGCCCTGCTCGACGCGGCGACCCGCGCCGGCCACGCGTCGCTCGGCTGGCCCGCCGCCGGGATGATCGACACCGGCGCGGTGGCCGACCTGGTGGCGGTGCGGCTGGACTCGGTCCGCACCGCCGGCGGCGCGGACACCGACGCCCTGGAACGTGTCGTGTTCGCCGCGACCGCGGCGGACGTCACGGACGTGGTGGTCTCCGGCCGTCGGGTGGTAGCCGGCGGCGAGCACCTGTTGCTCGGCGACGTGGGGGCACTGCTGGACCGATCGGTGGCGCCGCTGCTGTGACCCGACCGACGATCCGGACCGCCCGGCCCGACGACACCGCGGCGGTGTACGACGTGTGCCTACGGACCGGGGACCGACGGCGCCGACGCCACCGGCCGGCACGACGATCCCGACCTCTTCGGCCACGTCTGGGCCGGCCCGTACCTGGCGCTCGAGCCGGAGCACGCACTGGTGATCGAGGACGCCGACGGCGTGGCCGGCTACGTCCTCGGCGCCCTCGACAGCAGAACCTTCGAGCAGGCCTGCGACCAGCGATGGTGGCCGACGCTGCGGCACCGGGTCGCGGACCCGCCGGGTGCGCCCTCGACCTGGACGCCGGACCAGCGGCTCGCCCACCTCGTGCACCACCCGCTGCGCGCCCCCGACCAGGTCGTCGCGAGGTACCCGTCGCACCTGCACGTGGACCTGCTGCCCCGGGTCCAGGGTCGCGGCCTCGGCCGGCTGCTCGTCGCGACGCTGCTCGACCTGCTGACCGCCGAGGGCTCCGGCGGGGTGCACCTCGGCGTCTCGCCGGCCAACGAGCGGGCCCGTGGCTTCTACCTGGCCACCGGGTGGACGGAGCTGCCGGCCGGGAAGCCGACCGTGGTGTTCATGGGGCAGCCTCTCGCCTGAGCGCCCGCTCGGTCCGCCAAGCGTCAGGGGCATGGTGCACACTGACTCCTGACAGGGAACGTGACGTGAGGGGTGTCATGAGCAGGCGGGGCTGGGTCCTCTTCCTGGCGATGGGCGTGATCTGGGGCATCCCGTACCTGCTGATCAAAGTGGCGGTCGACGAGATCTCGCCCAGCACGCTGGTCCTGGCCCGCACCGCGCTCGCCAGCGTGCTGCTGCTGCCGGTGGCTCTGGCCAGGGGCCGGCTCGGTGCGGTGCTGTCCGCCTGGCGCCCGCTGGTCGCCTTCGCGGTGGTCGAGATCATGATCCCGTGGCTGCTGCTGGGGGTGGCCGAGCAGCGGCTCTCGAGCTCGCTGACCGGGCTGCTCATCGCGTCGGTGCCACTGGTCGGCGCGGTACTGGCCGTCGCGACCCGTTCCGGCGACCGGCTCGACGGCCGGCGGCTGACCGGCGTGCTGCTGGGTCTCGCCGGTGTCGCGGCGCTGGTCGGCTTCGAGGTCGGCGGCGGCGACCTGGGCGCCGTGGCTGCGCTCGCGGTCGTGGCGGTCTGCTACGCCGCCGGGCCGCTGATCCTGTCCCGATGGCTGGCCCACCTGCCGGGCATCGGCGTCATCACCGCCTCGCTCGCGATCACCGCACTCGCCTACCTGCCGGTCGGCGTGGCCCAGGCGCCGACTTCCTGGCCCGGCGCGGACGTGACGCTGGCCGTCGTCGGGCTCGCCGTGATCTGCACCGCAGTGGCGTTCCTGGTCTTCTTCGCCTTGATCGCCGAGGTCGGCCCGACCCGCTCGACGGTCATCACCTACGTCAACCCCGCGGTCGCCGTGGTGCTCGGGGTCACGCTGCTCGGGGAGGCCTTCACCCCCGCGACCGCCGTTGGCTTCGTCCTCATCCTCGCGGGGTCGGTGCTCGCGACCCGGCGGTCGCCGGCCGCAGCCGTCCCGGCGGCCCGCACCGAGACCGACATCTGCGTGGTCGCCGAGCCCTGACCCGGCTCTCAGCCCCCAGACTTGCGCCTGAACTGCCGCTTGGTGACGTCGTTCTGCGACGGTCCGACGCCGTGCCCGCCGAGGTGGTCCTCGCCCTGGCCGGCCTTGTCGCGCGCCTTCTTGGCCTCGAGCGCCTCCCGCATCCGACGCTGCACGTCGTTCTCGGCGGGTGCCTTCTTCTTGTCGCTCACGAGCTCACCTGTCCCTTCGTCGCAGCCATCCTGGCAAACCGCTCGTCGGCCTCGCCTCCCCCTTTCGCGCTCAGCGGGCCAGCGCGGCGACCACACCGTCGGCGAGACCTGCGGCGTAGCGCTCGCGACAGGTCGACGATGTCATGCAACGCGCGTCGCGCGAGTTGCGCATGTTCCCCAGCTCGACCATCACGGTCGGGACGTCGGCGGCGTTGAGCGTCCCGAGGTCACGCCGCACGTCGAGCCCGTCACCGCCGTACGCGGTGGAGACCGGGAAGCCTGCGCCCACCAGGCCGGCCCGAACCTGCCTCGCCAGCGCCCGCGAGCGGGCCGAGGATGTCGTCGGTCCAGCCGCGCCGGAGCCCGGGCCGGATCACGAAGAAGCCGCGCGTCGACGCGGCCGCTCCGTCGCCGTGCAGCGAGATCGCCAGGTCCGCGCCGACCTTCGCGCCGAAGCGGCCGCGGGTCCCCACGCACGGACCCCAGGCGTCGATGCTGTTGGTGCGGCGCGTCATCCGCACGGTGGCGCCGAGCGCCTCCAGCCGTCGGGCCAGGGCTCGGGACACCCGCCAGGTGAAGGTGGCCTCCGGGAACCCGCCGTTGGTCGCCGTCCCCGTGGTGTTGCACGCCTTCCACAGCCCCACCCAGACCAGGCGCCCGATCTCGCGCGGGTGCCGGCTGTTGCCGAGCTGGTGCCCGGGGTCGATCGCGATGGTCCGCCCCGCCAGCGGCAACGGGGTGGCCTCGGCGGTGCGGGCCGAGCCGGGCGCACCGAGGGCGGCGGCGAGCAGCAACGCGACCAGCGACACCCGGACCGACCTCACAGCCGACAGCCTGCCGCACCCGGCGACCGTGGACGGGCTCGACCGGCCTGCGCCATGCTCTCCGGCGTGTCCGCTGCCCGACGCCCGACCGAGGTGGTCCTCGAGGTCACCCACCGCCGGGCCTTCGCCTCGGCCGTCGACTGGCCGGGTTGGTGCCGGTCCGGGAAGTCACCGGACGAGGCGCTGCAGACGCTGGCCTCCTACGCCTCGCGCTACGCGGCCATCGCCCCGGTGGCCGGCGTCCGGTTCCCACGGGCCGCCGCGGACGAGCTGTCCGTGGTGGACGAGCAGCCCGGTGACGCCACCACCGCCTTCGGTGCCCCCAGCATCGTCGGCGGCACCGACCGCAGGGAGCTCACCGCCGCCGAGGCCGACCGCCAGGTCCGGCTGCTGCGCGCCGCCTGGACGGAGCTGGACCGGCTCGCGGTCGAGGCGCCCGAGCAGCTGCGCAAGGGTCCGCGTGGCGGCGGCCGGGACCGCGACGACGTGGTGGCGCACGTGATCGAGGCCGAACGGTCCTACGCCCGCACCATCGGCGTCCGGCACCCGCCGTTCCACGACGACCCGGGCGCGGTCGAGGCTTGCCGCGCCGAGATCGAGGACGTCCTGCGCGCGGCGCGACGCGGCCAGCCGTGCCGAAGTGGACGGCACGGTACTTTCTGCGACGAGCGGCCTGGCACGTCCTCGACCACGTCTGGGAGATCGAGGACAAGTCCGGGCCGGACGGGGAGCCGACATGACCGCGAACAGCACCACCCGACGCGCGCTGGCGGGTGTCGCCGCCCTGGCGCTCGCAGTCTCGCTCGCCGGGACGGCGACCGTCCCCGCCGAGGCGGCTGCCGGCGCCTTCCCGGACATGAACCGGATCGACCCGGCGTCCGTGCCACGCGGACCCGCGCCCACGACGCTGCACACCGAGGGCCGGTCGATCGTCGACGGCCGGGTCACCGTGGTCACCACGCTCCCCGGCCGGCTGCAGATCCTCGGGCGGGCTCCTTCCGGCTACGTCGTCCTCACGCGCAACGACGAGGGTTCCGAGCGAACGCTGTGGCGGGTACGCCTCGACGGGTCAGCGGTCCGGCTGCGCGGACTCGGCGGCTACCGCACCGGCGAGGAGCTGCGCGTCTCCTCGACCGGCTCCCGGATCGCCTACACGAGGAGTCTCCGGGGCAGGCCAATCCGGACCCGGGTGTTCGTCGTGCGCTCCAGCGACGGCACCGTGGTCGGGTCGAGGTTGCTCCGCGGCGACGTCGAGGTGCTCGACTTCCAGGGCCGGGTGCTGCTCGGCGGGTCCCGGCCGGACCGGGTGCTCTGGTACCTCGCGCGGACGGATCGCGTCACCGGCCGGCGCGGTGTCGTCCTGTCGGCAGCCGACCTGGGCCGCAACCGGGCCGTCGTCAAGGTGGAGGACCTGGTCCACGGCTGGGACGGCGTGTGCCTGGTCTACGCCCCGTTGGCACAGCCGTCACGCCAGCTCTGGCGCAGCTGCACCGACCGGCCGCTGGCGTTCTCCCCCGACGGCACCCGGATGGTCACGACGTTCATCGGCTCGGACGGACCCGGCACCGGCATGCTGCAGGTGCGCGTCGCCGAGACCAACAAGGTCCTCGCGACGCTGCGCACCAGCGGGTTCTTCGTGCAGCCCTACTGGGAGGACGACCGGTCCTTCGTCGTCCACACCTGGCGCAAGGGCAAGGCCGCCATCCTGCGGGTCAGCCGGGACGGCACGGTCAGGCGGGTGTCGAAGGTCGTGTCCGAGCACGGCGGGGAGGACGAGCTGCAGTGGAGCTTCCCACCGTCCTGAGGGTGCCGAAACGGGGCTGCGCGGCCGCCGGCGGCCTGACAACCTGATCTCTCGTGCCCGAGGGTTCCGACCACCCCGCCGCGACGCCGCGGCCGAGCTTCCGCGCCCGGCTGGCCGGCCTGCGGGTCGACGTCACCCCGTTGCGCACGTCGCGCGACTTCCGGCTGCTGTTCTCGGCCGGCACGGTCTTCTACCTCGGCGGCATGGTCAGCTACGTCGCGCTGCCGTACCAGATCTACCAGCTGACCGGCTCGAACTTCGCGGTCGGCGCGATGGGCCTGGTCGAGCTGGTGCCGTTGGTGGTCTTCGGTCTGTACGGCGGTGCGCTGGCCGACCACGTCGACCGGCGCACCATGCTCGTGCTGACCGCGATCGCCCAGGTGCTGCTCACCGCCGGGCTGCTGGCCAACTCGATGGTCCCCGACCCGCAGGTCTGGGCCATCTACGTGATCGGCGCCCTGCTGTCGGTGGCGCAGTCCCTGCAGCGGCCCAGCCGCGAGGCGCTCATCCCCCGCACCGTGCGGCACGACGAGCTGTCGGCGGCCGTCGCGGTGTCGTCGCTGGGCATGCAGATCGGGACCCTGCTCGGGCCGGCCCTCGGCGGACTGCTCGTCGGCACCGTCGGCGTGCCATGGGCCTACGGGGTGGACATCGCCGGGCTGGCGATCGCGACCGTGCTGTTCCTCGCGATGCGCGCCTACCCGCCGACCGACCGGAGCACGCCGCCGAGCCTGGCCGGCATCGTGGAGGGCATCCGCTACGCGGTCGGCCGCCGCGACCTGCTCGGCACCTACGTCATCGACATGACGGCGATGTTCCTGGCCTACCCGATCGTGCTGTTCCCGGCCCTGGCCCAGGACGTGTTCGACCAGCCGAAGACGCTCGGACTGCTCTACACCGCCGAGAGCGTGGGCGCGCTCGTCGCGACGCTGACCAGTGGCTGGACCAGCCGGTTCCACCACCACGGTCGGGCCGTCGTCATCGCCTCGATGTGCTGGGGCGCCGCGATCGCGCTGGCCGGGCTGGCGCCGTCGGTGTGGCTCGCCCTGGTCTTCCTCGGCCTGGCGGGAGGCGCGGACATGATCAGCGGCATCTTCCGGGGCACGATCTGGCACCAGACGATCCCGGACGAGAAGCGCGGCCGGCTGGCCGGCATCGAGATGCTGTCCTACTCGGTCGGCCCGCTCGGCGGCCAGGCGCGATCGGGACTCGTGGCGGACGCGACGACCGTACGCACCTCGATCGTCAGCGGCGGCGTCCTGTGCGTGCTCGGGGTCGCCGCCACGGCGGCCTGGCTCAAGGACTTCTGGCGCTACGACGCGCAGACCGACGAGCACGCGGTCCGCGAGCGCAGCCTGCGGGCCGACCGCGCCGCAGCCAACGACTCGTAGTCGTCAGCCGTGGCGGAAACCGCCGAGGAAGCGGCGGAACACGCCGCCCTCCTGGGGCAGCGGCGCGGCGGGCGGCGTCGGCATGGCCTTCCGGGTCGCGACCGGCTTGTCGTAGTCCGTGCGCAGGATCGCGTCGATCACCTGGGCGTCGTCGAAGTCCTCGGAGCCCTCGATCACCGGCACGAAGCCGACGAGCATGCCGTTGCGCATGACCTGCGCCTCCAGGCCCAGGGTGCCGTCGCTGTCCCACACCGCGGTCCGGGCGTCGGGCACCTTGACCGCGATGCCGAACTGGTAGACGCCCGCCTTCTCCATCCGGGCGTCGACCCCGTGCTCACGCAAGGCGTCGACGACCCGGCGGGCCCGCTGCTCGTCCATGACCCGAGCCTACGAGTCGCTGGACCGCGACCACAGGTTGATGCCGGAGTCGACCGCGTGCCGGTCGATCTCGGCCAGCTCGTCGTCGCTGAAGCCGAGCCGGTCGAGAGCGGCGAGGTTGTTGTCGAGCTGGGAGACGCTGCTGGCACCGATGAGCACCGAGGTCACCCGGTCGTCGCGCAGCAGCCAGGCCAGCGCCATCTGCGCCAGCGACTGGCCGCGGGACTTCGCGATCTCGTTCAGCGCCCGCACATGAGCCAGGCTCTCGTCGCTGAGCAGCGCCGGGTCCAGCGACTTGCCCTGGGCCGCTCGGGAGTCCTGCGGGATGCCGTCGAGGTACCGGTCGGTCAGCATGCCCTGGGCGAGCGGCGAGAACGCGATGCAGCCGATCCCCTCGTCCCCCAGCACGTCCAGCAGCCCGTCCTCGACCCACCGGTTCAGCATCGAGTACGACGGCTGGTGAATCAGCAGCGGAGTGCCCAGGTCGCGCAGGATCGCCGCCGCCTCGCGGGTCCGCTCCGGCGAGTACGACGAGATGCCGGCGTACGTCGCCCGGCCGGAGCGCACCGCCTGGTCGAGCGCGCCCATCGTCTCCTCGAGCGGCGTGTCCGGGTCCAGCCGGTGGGAGTAGAAGATGTCGACGTGGTCCAGGCCCATCCGGGCAAGCGACTGGTCCAGGCTGGCCAGCAGGTACTTGCGCGAGCCGCCGTCGCCGTACGGCCCGGGCCACATGTCGTAGCCCGCCTTGGTCGAGATGACCAGCTCGTCGCGGTAGGGGCGCAGGTCCTCGCGGTAGACATGGCCGAAGTTGGTCTCGGCCGACCCGTACGGCGGCCCGTAGTTGTTCGCCAGGTCGATGTGGGTGACACCACGGTCGAACGCCCTGCGCAGGATCGCCCGCTGGGTCTCCAGCGGCTTGTCGTCACCGAAGTTGTGCCAGAGCCCGAGGGAGACCGGGGGCAGCACCAGGCCGCTGCGGCCGCAGCGGCGGTAGGGCAGCGAGTCGTAGCGGTCGGGGGCGGGCAGGTACGCAGGCTCGGTGGTCATCGCCCCAGTCTTCCACGACGATCTTCGGGCGATCCGGTCAGCGGGGACCGCATCGTGCGGCATGATGGACGGTCGCGCCGAAGGGGGTCCCTAACCAGTGAGCCAGGACGAGGTCGTCCTCGAGCAGGAGTACGTCGACCGGCTGTACGCGCGCCTCGACGTGCTGCGGGCCCGCACCGCGGCCGAGCTGACCAACGTGCGCCGCAGCGGGCCGGTCGGCACCCACCAGAACCGCTCCGAGCGGGACTCCTTCGCCACGCTGCACGAGCAGCGGCTCGCCCAGCTGGAGGGCGTGGAGGACCGGCTCGCTTTCGGCAGGGTCGACCTGCGCGACGGCGTCCGGCGCTACATCGGGCGCCTCGGACTCTCCGACGACGAGCAGACCCAGCTGCTGGTCGACTGGCGGGCGCCGGCGTCCCGCGAGTTCTACCAGGCCACCGCGGCCTCCCCCGGTGACGTCGTCCGCCGCCGGCACCTCGCGACCCGGGGCCGGAGCGTGATCGGCGTCGAGGACGAGGCGCTCGACCTCGACTCGATGGACCAGTCGCAGCGCAGCTCGCTGACCGGCGAGGGCGCCCTGCTGGCTGCGGTGGGTGCGCACCGGACCGGCCGGATGGGCGACATCGTCGCCACCATCCAGTCCGAGCAGGACCAGGTGATCCGCAGCGACCTGGCCGGCCCGCTGGTCGTGCAGGGCGGCCCGGGCACCGGCAAGACCGCGGTCGCGCTGCACCGGGCGGCGTACCTGCTCTACACGCACCGGGAGCGACTCGCCCGCAGCGGTGTGCTGATCGTGGGGCCGAACCCGCTGTTCCTGCGCTACATCGAGCAGGTGCTCCCGTCGCTGGGCGAGACCGGCGTGGTGCTCACGACGGCGGCCGAGCTCTACCCGGGGGTCTCCGGCGGGCATGAGCCGCGGGCCGAGGTCGCCGCGCTGAAGGGCGACCTGCGGATGGCAGCGGTGCTGGAGCGCGCCGTGCGAGCCCGCCAGCGGGTGCCCGACGCCGCGCGGGTGCTGGCCGTGGGCAGCCAACGGCTCACCCTCACTCCGGCCGACGTTGCCGGCGCCCGGGCGCGGGCCCGGCGCAGCCGCAAGCCGCACAACGCGGCTCGTGAGGCGTTCCTCCGCGACCTGCTCGACGTGCTGGCCGGCCGGCTGGCCGGCTCGATCGGCACCACGCTCACCAGCGACAACCGCGAGGACCTGCTCGAGGACCTGCGCGACTCCCCGGACGTGCGCCGCGAGCTGAACCTGGCCTGGATGCCGCTCACACCGGAGCGGCTGCTCGCCGAGCTGTTCGCGGACCCGCGCAGGCTGGCCGCCGCCGCTCCCGACCTGTCCGCGCCGGACCGCGCCCTGCTGCAGCGCGAGCGGGGCGCCGCGTGGACGGTGGCCGACGTGCCGCTGCTCGACGAGCTGGCCGAGCTGGTCGGCGACGTCGCGATCGGTGACCGGGTCGCCACCGAGGCCCGGGAACGGCGCGAGGTGGACCTGGAGAACGCGCGGGCGGCCCTGCGCAACGCCCCGAACCCGATGGGCATGACCGCGGAGCAGCTCGCCGACCGGTTCGCAGAGAGCGGTCCGGTGCTCACGGTCGCCGAGCGAGCCGAGTCGGATCGCACCTGGGCCTACGGCCACCTGGTGGTCGACGAGGCGCAGGAGCACTCGCCCATGATGTGGCGGCTGCTGATGCGGCGCTGCCCGACCCGGTCGATGACCCTGGTCGGCGACGTCGCGCAGGTCGGGTCGGCGGCCGGCGCGTCGTCCTGGGCCGAGGTGCTGGACCGCTACGTGCCGGGCCGGTGGCGGATGGCGGAGCTGACCGTGAACTACCGCACGCCCGCCCAGGTGATGCAGCTGGCCTCCGACATGCTGGCCGCGGCCGGGATCGAGGCGCCCACCCCCGAGTCGGTCCGCGAGGGGGACTGGAAGCCGGTGGCCCAGCAGATGCGCCGGGGCGACCCGGCCGCTGTCGCCGAGGCCGTCCGCGCCGAGCTGGAGCTGCTCGGCGAGGGGCGACTGGCCGTGGTGACCGTCCTCGGCGCCGAGGACGAGCTGCGCGCCGCGCTCGCGGCGGCTCTGCCCGACGGGACGGTCGGCGAAGGCAGCGGCACGCTGGACCGGCCGGTGTCGGTGCTGGCCGTGGTCGACGTCAAGGGCCTGGAGTTCGACTCGGTCGTGCTGGTCGAGCCGGCCGACATCCTCACCGGCTCCGCGCGCGGCGCCAATGACCTCTACGTCGCGCTGACCCGCCCGACCCAGCGGCTGCGGGTCCTGCACTCCGACCCGCTTCCTCCCGGCCTGACCGGTCTCGCCACCGCCTGATCCTCAGCCGGTCGCCCCCGGGCGGACGAGCCCGCACCGGTACGCGGCAACGACGGCCTGCACGCGGTCACGGACCGAGAGCTTGGTGAGGATCCGCGCCACGTGCGTCTTCACGGTGGACTCTCCGACGTACAGCCGTTGTGCGATCTCGGCGTTGGACAGGCCCTCGGCCAGCAGGGTCAGCACCTGTGCCTCGCGAGGCGTGAGGTCACCGAGGCGGTCCAGGTCCGGAGCCGCCGGGGGTCGGGTGAAGTTCGAGATCAGCCGACGGGTCACCGAGGGGTCGAGCAGCGCGTCGCCGGCGGCCACCACCCGGATCGCGTGCACCAGCTGCCCGGCCGGCGCGTCCTTGAGCAGGAACCCGCTCGCTCCGGCACTGAGCGCCTCGTAGACGTGCTCGTCGAGGTCGAAGGTCGTGAGGACCACCACCTTGCAGGTCGCCGGTGGCTCCCTCCGCAGCAGTCGCCGGACGGCCTCCAGCCCGTCGACCCGGGGCATCCGGATGTCCATCAGGACGACGTCGGGCTCGTGCTCCGCGACCGCTGCCACCGCCTCGGCTCCGTCCCACCGCGGTCCCGACGACCTCCAGGTCGGGCTCGACCTCGAGGATCATCCGCAGTCCGGTCCGGACCAGCTCCTCGTCGTCCACGACGAGCACCCGGATGGTCACGGCAGCGCACCGAAACCGAGCCGGGCGCGGACGCGGTACCCACCACCGGGCACCGATCCGGCCTCGAGCGCGCCGTCGTACAGAGCGGCGCGTTCCCGCATGCCGACCAGGCCGTGTCCCACATCCGCGCCGGCGGCCGGGCCTTCGCCGTCATCTCGGACCTCGATCTCCACGCAGCCACCGGTCTGCCGAACGACCACCTCCACCGAGGTCGCGCCGGCATGCTTGAGCACGTTGGTCAAGGCCTCCTGGACGATCCGGTACGCCGCCAGGTCGGCGCCGGCGGGCAGACCGGGCCGGCCCACGTCGACCCTCGCCTGGACGTGGAGGCCGGTCGACCGCACCCGGTCGAGCAGCCCGTCGAGCTCCTGCAGCCCCGGCTGCGGCGCCATCTCGGTGTCGTCCGTGCCGCTGAGCAACCCGAGCAGCCGCCGCAGCTCGGCCATGCCCTGCCGTGACGTGGTCTCGATAGCGGCCAGCGAGCGCCGGGCGGCGCCGGGATCGGCCTCCAGTGCCCGCTGACCGGCCTGCGCCTGGATCACGATGACACCCATGCTGTGGGCGACCAGATCGTGCAGCTCCCGCGCGATCCGGCCACGCTCCTCGGCGACCGCCTGGGCGGCCCGGGACGCCCGGTCCCGCTCGCTGGCCGCCAACCGGGCCGACAGCGCCGCTGTCTGTTCGCGTCGCCGACGCATCCAGCGTCCGAACCCCCACACCCCCGCCGTGACCAGCCAGGCGGGGACCACGTCGTCGACCGCGGCGCCGTCGGCCAGCCTCGGGACGTCGGCCGCCAGGACGACGACCGCCACGACCGCCGCGCCGGCGGCCGCCACCGACAGGTCCGCGTGCGCTGCCACCGCGTAGAGGGCCAGCAGCAGGGCGAACCATGGCTGGAAGACCTCACCGCCCAGCTCGTACTGCACACCGGTGGTCACCGACACGAGCACCAGTACGACCAGCGGCCAACGCCGCCGGACCAGGAGGGGGACCGTGATCAGGCCCATCAGAGCGGCGTGGAGCAGCGGGCCCCCGTCCCACGCGCCGTCCGCCGTCCCCCAGACGGAGACCTGCCCTGACACCGCGAGCACCGCGACCGCGAGGACGTCTGCCGCCCACTGCACCCGCCGCGATGACATGGCGGAACGGTAGCCACTGGACCGCGCCGGCGGAGTCCCTCCCGAGGAGGACACGGGGTGCCCGCGCTCCCCCGTGGGACGGAGCCGCCGTGTCGGCCGTCGGCCGGACGACCGGACGACGCCGCTTCCCTACCGTCGAGTCGTCGTCGATCATCGTCGAAAGGAAGCTCATGGACGCCGTCCCGCCAGGTCCGCAGCGTCGGACCGGGATCGCTGCAGTGTCTGCCGGGGTCCTGCTGTTCGGGTCCGTGGCCGGCGAGCTGGTCCACAAGGTCCAGCGCCCGGACGGGACGGTGACCGAGCCGTTGCTGTTCGCCGTCCTGCTGTCCGCCTGGACCCTCGGCGTCGCCGCGCTGATCGTGGCGATCGCCGGGATCAGCGCGGCGACGGGCCAGCCCGACCAGCGCCGGCGGCTCGCCGGCCGGCGCACCAGCCTGGTCGGCGCCGGACTGCTTCTCGCCTTCGGGCTGGCCGTGCTGGTGGCCGGACTGGTGTCCGGGAAACCGGTGGAGGTCTCTTTCCTGCTCTTCGCCCTGGGCCTGCTGCTGACCGCGGTCGGCACCACGATGATGGCGCTGCGGCTGCGTCGCACCGGCGCTTTCGGACGATGGTGGCTGGCGTTGCTGGTGGCGGCAGGGGGCGCGTTGGCCGCCGTCCTCGTGTTCAGCGACCCGTGGCACGACCTCGCGCTGTTCACCTTCGACGCCGCATGGGTGGCGCTCGGCGCCCGGTTGCTGCGTGGCCGGCAGCTTCCGGCAGCCTCGTCGCTCGGGGGTTCAGACCTCGGTGAGCGGGACCTCCGGGTCGGCTAGCCGCTCCGCGTCGACCGCGCGGCCGGACAGCACCAGGGCCTCGACGGCCTCGATCATGTCCCAGGTGTTGACGCTCATCCCGGCGAGCACGGCACCGCCCGCCAGCCAGAACGTCATGAACGCGTCGGCCTTCCGGTCGCCGCGGAACACGACCCGGTCGTACCCGTCCGGCTCGACGTACCCGGTGTACTCCATGCCGAGGTCGTACTGGTCGCTGAAGAAGTAGGGCAGCCGGTCGTACTCGACGTCCTGGCCGAGCATCGACTTGCCGGCGACGACACCCTGGCGTCGGGCATTGGCCCAGTGCTCGACGCGGACGTGCCGGCGCAGCCGCGGGTGGTAGGCGTCGGCGACGTCGCCCGCGGCGTAGATGTCGGGGTCCGAGGTGCGCAGGTGCGCGTCGACGGTGATGCCGTTGCCGACTTCGAGCCCGGCCGCGCGCGCGAGCGCGTCCTGGGGCAGGATCCCGACGCCGACGAGCACGAGGTCGGCGCCGACCTCGGTGCCGTCGCCCAGCCGTACGCCGGTGACCGAGCCGTCCTCGCCGACCAGCTCCGCCACCTCGACGCCGCACCGCAGGTCGACCCCGTGGCCCCGGTGCAGGTCGGCGAAGACGGTCGCGGCGTCCGGGCCGAGCACCCGGAGCAGCGGCAGCTCGGCGTACTCCAGCACGGTGACCTCGAGGCCGGCGATCCGGGCCGCCGCCGCGGTCTCGAGCCCGATCCAGCCGGCCCCGATGATCACGACCCGGCCGGCGCCGCCGAAGGCCGCCCTGATGCGCTCGCTGTCCTCCAGCCGGCGCAGGTAGTGGACGCCGTCGAGGTCCGCGCCGGGGACCGCGAGCCGGCGCGGCACCGACCCGGTGGCGAGCAGCAACGCGTCGTAGCCCAGGCGCTCGCCACCGGCGAGGACGACGTGGTGGCCGGCCCGGTCGATCCCGGTGACCTCGGTGCTCAGGCGCAGGTCGACGTCGTGCTCGGCGTACCAGCCCTCCGGGTGCACGAAGACCTTCTCGCGCTCGGACTTCCCCTGCAGGTACTCCTTGGACAGCGGTGGCCGCTCGTAGGGGCGGACCGCCTCGTCGCCGACCAACGTGACACGGCCGTCGAAGCCCTCGTCGCGCAGCGACTGGGCCGCCTTGGCACCGGCCAGGCTGGCACCGACGATCACGATCCCGCGGTCGCCGCTCATGACGCCGCCTGCTCGGCGCAGCCGGCGACGGGACGGAAGGCGAGCGCGAAGAACTCGGCCCGCGCGGCGGCGTCCTGACGCAGCACCCCGTGCAGCGCGGAGGTGACCGTTGTCGAGCCGGCGGCCTGCACGCCGCGCACCGTCATGCACAGGTGCTCGGCCTCGACCACGACCCCGACACCCCGGGGTGAGAGGTGGCTGTGCAGCCAGTCGGCCACCTGCTGGGTCAGCCGCTCCTGCACCTGGGGGCGGCGGGCGAAGTGCTCCACCACCCGGGCCAGCTTCGACAGGCCGAGGATGCGCTCGCCGGGCAGGTAGCCCACGTGCGCGATGCCGACGAAGGGCAGCAGGTGGTGCTCGCAGACCGACAGGACGGGCAGCGAGCGGGCGATCACCAGCTCGTCGTACCCCTCGTCGTTCGGGAACGTCGTCAGGTCGAACGGGCGTGGCCGGAACATCTCGGCGTACGCCCGGGCCATCCGACCCGGTGTCCCACGCAGGCCCTCCGCGCCGAGCCCGACACCGAGCGCGGCCAGGAAGTCGCCGGCCGCGGCCTCGGCTGCGGCCAGGTCGACCTCGCCCGGCTCGTGACCCACGCGGAGCGGGACCAGGACACCTGAGGACATCTGTTGCCTCCACGTCTAAGGGACACTAATATTGACGTTAGAGCGTCGGACGGCATCGGTCAATGGCGCGTTCCTCGGGAGGCAGTGCGATGGCAGACGACTTCGCGGAGCAGGTCGCGGGGGTGGCCGCGTTGGCCGAGCCGGTACGCCGGGACCTCTACCGCTACGTGGTCGCCCAGCCGGAGGCGGTCAGCCGCGACCAGGCCGGCGCGGGCGTCGGCGTCCCGCGGCACACCGCGAAGTTCCACCTGGACCGGCTGGTGGAGGAGGGCCTGCTGGACACCGAGTTCCGCCGCCTGACCGGTCGCCAGGGCCCGGGTGCCGGGCGGCCGACCAAGCTGTACCGACGGTCCCGCCGCGAGGTCTCGGTCACCGTCCCGGAGCGGCGCTACGACCTGGCCGGTCAGCTGATGGCCAGCGCGATCGAGGAGTCGGCGCGCGACGGCGTGCCGGTCCGGCAGTCGCTGCACCGGGTGGCGGCTGCCCTCGGCGCCCGGCTCGGCGCGGAGGCGCGGGCGTCCTCCGGTCGCCGGCCGAGCCGCGACACCCTGGTCGAGGCAGCCTGCACCGTGCTGGAGCGGCACGGGTACGAGCCGCGCCGCGAGGGACAGCGGGTGACGCTGGCCAACTGCCCGTTCCACGCGCTGGCGACCCGGCACACCGAGCTGGTCTGCGGGATGAACCTCGCCCTCGTCTCCGCGGTCGCCGAGCACACCGCCGACGAGCGGCTGGCGGCCCGTCTGGAGCCGGCCGACGGCCGGTGCTGCGTCGTGCTCGACGCGACCTGATCCTCCGCTACCCCGACGGGCGCTTGATCCGGTCCCGCGCGGTCTTCACCGGCCGGCTCAGGACCGGCCCGAGCGAGGTGTCCTGGGTCGGCCAGCTGCGCCGGAGCTCGGCGCGCGCCTCGCTGTCCACGTCGCGCAGCAGCTGGTCGATGTGCGAGGTCAGCTGACCGTGCAGCTGCCACTCGTCGCGGGCCAGGCGGTCCTCCTGGCGCAGCAGCCCGGCCATCCGGTGCCGGTCGGCCCACGCCGCGGCCAGCGCCTCGCGCAGCCGCTGGTCGTCGGGCCCGGGCCCGGTGACCTCCGAACCCACCAGCGCGCCGTAGGACTCGACCGAGTCGGCCACGTCGGAGAGCAGGTCCGAGAGCGCCTCGCGGACGTCGGCGCCGTAGACCGTCTCCTCACCCTCCCCGTGCACCAGGTCGGCCAGCACCCGGCAGACGCCGCGCAGAGACACCGCCGCCCGTTCCATCCCGTCCAGCCCGGACCGCAGGCTGCGTCCTGCATGTGGGCGGCTGATCGCGCGGGGGTTGTAGCGCAGGCTGGACTCCGCCGTCCCCAGTGCCCGGTCCGCCCGCAGGATGTCGCGACCGAGCCCGCGGGCCGCCTCGAGCCACCCGTCGGCCTGCTCGACGGTGTACTCCTCGCGGACCTCGGCGGCGATCCGCCGCATCACCTCGGCCTCGACCCGGGCCAGCCCCTGCACCGCGTCGCTGGCCGGCCGCACGTACAGCGGGGGTGCAATTGCCGCACCCACCAGCACGCCGACCACGGCGCCGATCACGGTCTCGGCGATCCGCCCCTCCACCACGGTGCCCGCGCCGCCGACGGCCAGGATCAGCATCGCGCTGATCGGCACCTCCGCGATATCGTCGCCGAGCCGGAACAGCCGCCCCACCACCAGTGACACCGCGATCGCCAGCCCCAGGCTCCACCAGGTCAACGGCACGACCGTCGACAGCGCCGCGGCGAACAGCACCCCGAGGACCACGGCCGCCACCCGACGCAGCCCGCGGCGCACCGTGTCGTACAGCGTCAGCTGCACGACCAGCAGGGCAGTCAGTGGCGCGAGGACCGGCCGGGGGTTGTCGGACAGCGGCAGCGCCACGACGTACGCCGCGACGGCCGCGACGGTGGACTTGAAGGTCCGCACCCCGCGCAGCCGGACCCGGCCGCGTCGAGCGACCAGGAGCGAG